>NZ_JBFAYL010000003.1:0-1680903 GCF_040681285.1 Nocardia sp. NPDC051832 | reverse complement strand
AGGCCACGATCCACATCGCGGTGATCAATCAATGGCTACGACACAGTTGATGGCGGGCCACCGGCCCGCCATCAACACTTCGAGACAGAGCCTAGCCGAGCCGATCGCCGTCGGCTAGGCGCCGATGGCGATCACCGGACGCTCGGCAGGATCCAGCCAGCGCATGACGGCGTCGAGGTCGGGAGCGGCGATCGCGACACAGCCCGCGGTGGGTTCGCCGGTGGCCACATGCAGGAAGAAGGCCGAGCCTTTGCCGGGCAGCGCGGGCCAGCGGTTGTAGTCGATGACGACGGCGCGGTCGTAGGCCGAACCGACCGCGCCGAGGCGCTCACTGGCGCGCTCGTCGAACGGGCACAACCCCGGCGGGCAAAGAAACGGCATGTTGTAGAGCAGGGAGCGGGAGTCGCCGACCCACCAATCCCAGGGCGTGACTTGGCGATACGGCAGGCGGGTGCCGTTGCTCGGACGATTGCCGAAAGCGTGACCGAGCGCCCAGACTCCGGCCGGTGTCCGCGCGACCCCTTCGCGCGCCGCACCCACACCCTCCGCACCGACGAACGCAGGGAAGGGCCCCAGCACACGAATCCAGCTGCCGCCCTGGCGATCCCACGCCTCCAGCACCGCAGTGGTCGAGGACGAGTCCGCGGCACGGACGGTGACGACCTGCCCGGCCGGACCCTCGTACGGCACGGGCAATGCCGCAGCCCGCGCTGACGGGCTCGACAACGCCACCATCGCCAGCGCGAAGCACAGCACCGACCAGAGCCGAGGGAACGCGCCATCAATGGCCATCCGGCATTTTCTCCGCTGGCTCGGGTCCACGGGCCGACCTCCCGCGTAGTTCGCGTGTTGCGGGCCAACCTTCCGCATGAGTCGCATGTCGCGAGCCGGTCGCGCGCGGCGCGGCCGATCTCCTCCTGCGGTAGTAGCGAACTTCGTCCCCTGGTAGGTGTCGCCGGTCGCGGCGGCGGGGCAGATTGGTAGCTCCGCACCGAGGGAAAGCCGCACTCATGCAACACATCTCCGCTGGACAGTTCCGCGCCGCGGGCGTCACCAGCACCCTGCTGCAATCCGGGGACACCGCTGCCACCGAGGCGGTCGTCTTCCTGCACGGGAACCCGGGCAATGCCGCGGATTGGCTCCAATTGCTCCCGCAGGTAGGCGAATTCGCCCGCGCGATCGCTTTCGACCTGCCGGGTTTCGGCGCGGCCCGCACCTATCCCGGCTTCGATCACCGCGTCGAAGGCGACTATCGCGCCTTCCTCGTCGCGGCCATCGAGGAACTGGGTCTCGAGCGCGTGCACCTGGTCGGCCACGATTTCGGTGTGCCCTGGGGCTTGGCCTGGGCAGCGGCCCGGCCCGAGCGCGTGGCCTCGCTCACCCTGATCGACGCGGGCGCGCTGCCCGGCTACCGCTGGCACGCCTACGCCCGGATCTGGCAGACGCCGGTCCTCGGCGAGCTCACCCAGGCGATGACCAACCGCCCGGGGATGCGCTGGCTGCTCCGGCGCGCCAACCCCCGGCTGCCGCGCGAGTTCATCGACCACATGTACGCGAGCTACGACCGGCACACCCGCCGGACCGTGCTCGAGCTCTATCGCGCCGCCCGGGATCCGGCCGCCATGCTGGCCGAATCGGCCTTCGCCCTCCCCCGCCACATCCCGGTTCTGATCCTCTGGGGCGCCGCCGACCCGTGGCTGCCCGCCCACTACGCCCACTCCCAATCCGAGATCTGGCCCGAGGCCGACATCCAGCTGCTGCCCGGTCTCGGGCACTGGCCCTTCGCCGACGATCCCGAAGCCGTCGCCGGGCGCCTTGTGCCTTTTCTGCGGCGGCACACCCGGGTGCCGCGGTAGCCGGAAAGTGAGTAGTGACACCTAATCCACTCGGGTAGGTGCACAGGTTCGGCGTGGCCTCGATTCGACCAGGCTGGACCCATGAACAGAACTTTCACCGGGGGAACGCGGCGGGCGACGGCGCGGGAGCGGGCGAGAAGCGTTCGGCTGCAAGCTGTTTCGGGACTGCTGACGGGGGCCTACCATGCGGCGTCGGCGCATCCGGCGCTGTGGCGGCGGATGGCGCGGACCTACCATCCGAGCCTGGCCCGCGTCGCGGCCGAGCACGCCGAGGCGGCCTGCCGGCTCGCGGCCGTGCAGGTGCCCGCCTACCGGGACTTCCTGCATCGCTCCGGCGCCGGCCGCGCCAAACGGCTCACCAGCTTCCCCGAAACCGACAAGACCACCTACGCCCGCCGCTACGACGAGGAGAGCCGCTGCCGCAAGGGCCGGCTGCATCGCCCGGGCGTGATCGTCGACGAGTCCTCGGGCTCGACCGGCACGCCGTTCAACTGGGCGCGCGGTCCGAAAGAACTGCGCACGATCTACCGCAACGCGGCGGGCTACGTACAGATGGCGTTCCCCGGCGACCGGTTGTTCGTCATCAACGCGTACTCGATGGGCGCTTGGGCGACCGGCACCACCACCGGCGCGGCGCTGGCGCGGATCGCGATGGTGAAGAATACCGGGCCGGATCTGGACAAGATCGTCGACACGCTGCGGCACTTCGGGCCGGGCTACGACTACATCGTCGCCGCCTACCCGCCGTTCCTCAAGCACCTGCGCGACCGGCTCGACGAGCTCGGATTCGACTGGGGCGCCTACCGATTGCAGGGCATGGTGGGCGGCGAGGCGCTGACCGAGGCGCTGCGCGACTACTTGGAGCAGCGGTTCGTCCGGGTGCGCTCGGGATACGGCGCCAGCGATCTGTCGATCGGCATCGGCGCGGAGACCACCTTTACGGTCTGGTTGCGCAAGCAGCTGGCCGAAGATCCCGCGCTGCGGCGGGAACTGCTGGGCGCCCATGAGCAGCGGCTGCCGATGATCTTCCACTACAACCCGCTGGAAACGTATCTGGAAGTCAACGCGCGCTCGGAACTGTTGTGCACCCTCACCTCCCGGCATTGCCTACAGCCCAAGTTGCGCTACAACATCGGCGACGAAGCCCGGGTGCACCCGCTGCCCGCGGTCTTGCGGGCGCTGCGCCGGGACCCGGTGCGCTGGGCGGAATTCCAGCGCCACCGCGGCGCGGACCGGATGAACCTGCCGCTGCTGTTCCTGTTCGGCCGCACCGACAGCACCGTCTCCTACATGGGCGCGAACCTGTATCCGCAGGACGTCGAATACGGCCTCTACCAAGGAAATCCGTATGCCGACCGGATCGCCCGGTTCTGCCTGTCCCTCGAAGAGCTGGCCGACCTGGAATCGCGCCCAGTGGTCAACCTGGAGCTGCGTGACACCGGCTTGGCGCCCGACGAGCGGCTCCGGCTGGCCGATTCCTGCCGCAGCGGGGTGCTGAACCACTTGGCGCACGTCTCCCGGGACTTCGCCGAATCGCTGCGCGAGGACCCGAGCGCCGCCGACCTGCGGGTCCGGCTGTTCGAGCCGGGCACGGGCCCGTTCGCCGCCATGACCAAACTCAAGAACTCCTATCTGGTGGAGGCGTCGTGAGAACCACCGATTTCAGCAAGGCTCCGCCGCAGGGCCAGGCCACGGCGATGTTCATCGGCGCGACGCGCTACCGTGGCCCGCGCTCGATCCTCACCCTGACCCGCACCTGGGTCCGGATGGTGCGCGACATGCGGCGCATGCGCGGATACCGCTGGCACAAGGTCTATTACGAGTTCCCGTTCACCCTGGGCACGATCGCCTTCTTCGACGATCGCGACGCCCTGCTGACCTTCGCGCGCAGTAAGCAGCACCGCAAGCTGATGGTCTGGGTGACCGACGAGACGAACAACGCCACCGGTGGTTTCATCCGGCTGTACTACGCCGATCCGGCCGGCTACAGCAACGGGATCTGGCGGGCGGAAGGCAATCGGATGGCGCACATCCCGACCTTCACGCCGCTGTCCACGGAACAGGCGGGCCCGCCGGTGGTGCGGCGATGAGTTTCGAGCGGGTCTCGGATTCCCGTGCGCTGCGGGACTTCCTGGCGCTGCCCGGGCAGCTGCACGATCACCGGTACGTGCCCACGCCGCACCAGACCATCCGGCGGTGGTATCGCGACGGCGTCGGGCTGTATCTGCTGCGGGACCGGAGCGGGCGGGCGATCGCGCGCAGCACCGTGCACACCGACGACGCGTTCGACGCGAAGCTGGGCCGCCGGTCGCAGTTGTTCGGGCTCACCGAATTCCGGCCCGGCGCCGGTGGCGCACTGTTCGACGAGATCTGTTGCGCCGCCCGCCGGAACGGCCGTGACGCGGTCTTCGGTCCGGTGTCGCTGCTGCCGAATCAGGCGGGCGGCGTCATCACCTCCGGATTCGGGGAGCGCGGCTTCCTCGACAGCGCCTGGAATCCCGAGCATTATCCGATCGAGTACGAATCCTTCGGATTCACAAGACGTTTCGAGGCCGACACCTGGCTCTGCCCGACCACGTCGGAGCCGGAGACCGTGTTCGGTTTCGACGACCGCCGCCTGGCCGCCGAGCACCTGCGCCTGCACCGCGGCGACAAGCGGCGCATCGCCACCCAATTGCCGATGCTGCGCGAAATGCTCAATGCCTCCTTCGAGCAACTCGGTTACTACACAAGCATTTCCGCCGAACAGCTGGCCGCCCAGACCGACGGACTTGCCTACCTGCTCGACGAGTCGTTGCTGCTCTACCTCACCAAGGCGGATCGGCCCGTGGCGTTCGTGCTGTGCGTCCCCGACATCTCCGAGTTCCTCGCGAAGATCGGCGGCGACCTGGGTATCCGCAACCAGCTTCGCTTGCTGGCCACCAGGTCTCGTTATCGCCGTGAGGCGGTGCTCGTCATCAAAGGCACCGTTCCGGATCAGCAGGGCCACGGCTACATGCGCTATCTCTCCCGCGAACTGCTGCGCAACCTGCGCGCGGGCGGTTACCACCAGCTACGCAGCACCTACGTCGAACACGCGAATCCCGCTTCCGCGGCGCACTATCGCGCGATGGGCGGCCGCCCGCTGCACGGCTACACCTTCTATGACAAGGAGCTGCGATGAACATCGACGCCGTGCGCGCGCTCGAACCGGCGTTCCGCCGCGCGCCCAGCGCGCACAACACCCAGCCATGGACCCTGACCTACCACGCCGACCAGGTCGAGATCGGCTGGGATGCCGACCGCGCGCTGCCCGAAAGCGACCCCGGCGCACGCGATCTCATGCTGTCGCTCGGGGCCTTCGTGGAATGCTGCCTCATCGCCTGCGCGGACGCCGGTCTCGCGATCGCCTTCGAACCAGATCCCGCGGATCAGCGGATCGGCCGCCTGGTCGCGGCTCCGCTGCGGTATGAAACCCCTTACACCAGCGCCGATCTGCTCCGCCGGACCACACACCGTGGAGCGTATCGGCTTGGGCCACTGAGCAAATCCCTGCGCGCCCGGCTCATCGGGATCGCGAACGCCGCGGGCGCCGAACTCCGCTTCCTGTCCTGCGACAGCGCCGATCCCCTGGTACGGCAAGCTGATCAGCACTTGTTCAGCACTGCGCCCGTGGTCCGCGAACTGCGGCACTGGCTGCGCCTGACGCCCCGGCACCCGCGCTACCGCCAGGACGGCCTCACCGCCGCGGCGCTGGGCCTCACCCGGTTCGAATCACGGGGCTTGCGGGTCGCCCTGGCCTGCTATCCAGCACTGCGCCCGCTCGGCCTGCCCCGGCTGCTGGCCGCGCAAACCCGATTCGACACCGGCGGTGAGCTTTTCGTCCTCGTCGCCGACCCGGCCGACCCGCTCGAAGCCGGCCGGGCGCTGCTGCGGATCTGGCTGGAACTGTCGCGCCACGGGCACACCACCCATCCGCTGAGCCAGCTCCTCGACTGTCCCGCCACCCGCGCTACCCTGAGCGACCTAGTCGGCGTCGCGGACCCGGACAGCGTGCTGCACATTGCCCGAGCCGGGCGGCCCGCCACGCTCCCCGCACCGTCGTTCCGGCTGCCCACCGGGGGTTTCCCACCGAACTAAAGTTAGGCTAACCTACCGCCGTGAGAGTTAGCCTAAACCAAACGGCAGGCCGCGTGCGCGCCGCCATCGCCCTGTTCGTCCTCGCGCTCGTCGCCGTGGTCGCCGGGTGCAGCAGTTCCAGCTCGGACGAGGCAGCGGCGTCCGGCACTCGCGAGGTGCAGACCGACCGCGGCGCGATCACCGTGCCCGCCGAACCTCAGCGCATCGCCGTCGTCAACGGCTCGCTCGCCGGATACCTCTTCGACCTGGGCGCGAAGGTGAAGACCGCCGACCCGCGCCTGCTCGGCGTCGCCTCCGGCGAGTTCCCCGCGGCCTGGGCCGAGGATGCCAAGCGGCAGGGCACCACCCAGCTACCCTCCGGCGACGACATCAACCTGGAGTTCATCGCCGCCCAGCAGCCGGACCTGATCATCGGCGGCGGCCAGGGCTACCCGGGCCAGCAGTCCATCAACGCCTACGACAAGTTGAGCGCGATCGCGCCGACCGTGCTGGTGCCGTCCAACCTGACCAGCTGGCAGGACCAGCTGAAGGCCGTCGCCAACATCGTGAACCGGGCCGACAAGGTGGATGCCCTGATCAGCGCCTACAACGCCAAGGTCGCCGAGGTCAAGGCCGCGATCAAGGTGCCGCAGGGCACGGTGTCGGTCTTCCAGTCGCGCAAGGACAACAAGCCCTCGGTGATCGCGCCCGGCACCCCGCTGGCCGCGCTGCTGACCGAGGTCGGCTTCACCATCGACGACAAGGTCGAGAACAAGGCCGGCAACCCGTCCCGGCCCGCGGCCGCGGACTGGGTCGCGTTCAGCCCGGAACTGATCTCCGTCGTCGTCGACGCTCCCGCGCTGTTCGTCGTGCAGCTGGAGGGCGGTCGCACCGTCACCCAGCTGAAGGACGACACGATTCTGGCCGCCCTCCCGGCCTTCAAGGCGGGCCAGGTCTACGAGTTGCCTGCGACCAGTCAGCGTCCCGACTACCGCCACTCCATGGCGACCCTGGACCTGATCGCGAAGCGGTTCAAGTAAGTAGTGGCACCATGGATGGCGGTGTTCCACGATCTGCTTCCGCTAACTCAGGAGGAACAAGATCCATGGCAACAATCCAGAGCTTCCGCCGTCCGGCCCTATTCCTGACCCTCTTCGCGGCGACGGGGGCGGCCGTCATCACCACCGCCGCCCCCGCTCTCGCCGATAACAGCATCAACGCCACCGCCCTCGGCCAGGCCAATATCGCGGTCGATTACAGCTGTGACGCCGCGGCCGGCGTGACCGCCGTCAAGGCGATGGTCGGCGCGCCCGACGCCGAACGCCCCTCCGCCACGGGCGTCCAGGGCGGGCTCACCTGCGATGGAAATCGTCACAACACTGTGGTGCTGCTGAACGGGGCGCAGCTTTCGCCCGGACAGCAGGTGCAGGTGCGTATCGCGCTCGTCGACAGCGCGGACAACGTCATCACCGGCCAGGCCAAAGTGGCCAGCCTCTAGCGCTCAGCTGCGCCGATATTGCCGATGTCTTCAGACCGATACGGCCGCTTCCGCTGGGAGGTGCAAGACCGTATCGGCGAGGCGGTCGATCACTCTGTCCTGATGGCTGATCACGATGAGCGCCAAACCTTTTCGGCGGAGGCCGTCGAGCAGGTCCAGCACCATGTCCTGGGTTGCCGGGTCGAGGGCGGAGGTGATCTCGTCGCAGATCAGGATGCGGGGTTCGGCGGCGAGGGCGCGGGCGATGGCAGCCCGCTGTTGCTGGCCGCCGGACAATCGGCCGGGACGCCGTGCCGCCAATTCGGGGTCCAAGCCCACCCCAGCCAGGAGCTCCCGGGTCTGTTGGTCGACAGCCTTGCTGGTCATGCCGTGCAGCAGGCGCAGTGGCCGGGCGATCTGGCTACCGATCCGATAGGACGGGTTGAGCGAGGTCGCCGGGTTCTGGAAAATCAGCTGCACCGCACGGCGATGCTCCAGTGGCCGCCGATCGACTCGGGAATGCATTGGCGTGCCGTCCAATTCGACGACTCCGGCCGCCGGGACATGCAGACCGGACAGGGCGCGAGCCACTGTGGTTTTGCCCGCGCCGGATCTGCCGGTGAGGGCGAGACATTCGCCGGGCCGCAACGTGAACGACAGTCCCTCCACGACCGGCCGCCCTCTGCGCCCATGTGCCAGCGTGAGGCGCTCGACCCGAAACAGTTGCCGCTCGGCCCGAACTATTGACGGCTCGGTCCGGAGTATCGGCGGCTCGGTCTGAAGCATCGACGGCTCGGCCACTTCGGGGCGTGGTTCCCGGAACTCGGTTGCCGCACCGGGTGTTTCGGGCGTGCCCAGGGCTGACACCCTGCCTTGATCCAAGGTGAGCACATGGTCGACCAGCGATTCCACCGTCGCCAGGTCGTGGGTGATCACGAGCAGCGTGGTCGAGGTGTCACGCCGGATCCGGCGGAGCGTCGCCACCAGGTGAACTCGGGTGCGCGCATCCAATCCGGTGGTCGGCTCGTCGAGCACCAGCAGGGCCGGGTCGCCGAGTAGCGCCAGCGCCAGGAGGACGCGCTGTTGCTGGCCACCGGACAGCTCGTGCGGAAACCTGCGCTGGAACTGGGCATCGCTGGGCAGGTCAACTCGCTGCAAGGTCGCCGCGATGTCGTCGACAGTGCCGTGGAGCCTGGCGATTTCGCGCAAGGCGGTGCCGATGCGCAGCGCCGGGTTGAGTCCGGTCGCGGGGTCCTGCGGGACATAGCCGACGGTGCGGCGGCTGACGCCTTTGCCGATGCGCACCGAACCCGCGGCGGACAGGCCGTGCGGCAGCGCGCCCAGCACCGCCAACGCGAAGGTCGTCTTACCTGCTCCGGACGGGCCGACTACCGCGACACTCTCACCTTGCGGCAGATGCAGCGAAATATCTTCCAGGACAATGGTTCCGGCCTGATCCCGGACCGTGAGTCCCGCCACGGACAGCCCCGACTCCGCATCGGAGAAGTCCACCGGCCGATGCTTCGTCTCGCGGTGATCGGCGCCGAAGGCCCGGTCGGTAACCATATTGACCGAGACCACCAGCACCATGATCAACAGCGCCGGGGCGAGCACCGACCACGGTTGCAGACCGAATCCGGGCCGGTTCTCGGTGATCATCAACGCCCAGTCGGGTGCGGGCGGGCGCAGCCCCAGCCCGAGGAATCCGCTCACCGCGACCAGCGAAATCGTCGCGGACATCCGCACGCCCGCATCGGCGAGCACCACGCCCCGCAGGTTCGGCAGCACCTCGACCAGCGCCAGCCGCCACAGCGGTTCGCCTCGGGCACGGGCTGATTCGACATAGCCGGTCGAGGCGAGTTCGAGCACACAGGTGCGCACGATGCGAATGATCCAGGGCACCGACGCCAGTGCCGCGGTCACGACGATCGCGGCGGGCCCCGCGCCCATCGCGGTGGCGATCACCGCGAGCAGCAGGAACCACGGCACCACCGTGATCGCGTCGACCGGACGCATGATCCAGTGGTCCCACCCACGGCGCAATCCGGCGATCAGGCCCAGCCCCAGCCCCAGCGCGTACGCGACGACCAGCGCCACCCCGGCGATCGACAGCAGCGGCAGCCCGCCGTGCAGCACCCGCGACGCCACATCCCGTCCGACCACATCGGTGCCGAGGAGATGCCGGGCCGAGGGCGGCTGGAACGGCGGCGCCGTCGCCGCGGTCGGCGAATAGGGCGCGAGGATCGGGCCCGAGACCACCAGGAGCAGCAGTGCGACGGTGATCATCAACCAGACGGATCGGATCTTGCCGCGGCCCCTCATATCCGGTCCCCCACCGCTACCTGCCGCGCCCGCGGACTCACCAGCAGGGTGAGCAGATCGGCGAGCAGATAGACCACGATCCCCACCGCCGCCAGCAGCACGGCGGCCGACTGCACGAACGGAAAGTCGCGAGCCTCGATGGCCCGCAACAACTCCTGCGACAAGCCCGGATAGGAGAACAGCGTCTCCACGACCGCGACCCCGCCGATCAATCCGACCACCGAGCCCGCGAGCGGGTGAATCGACGCCGACACCGCATTGGGGGCGACATGGCGCAGCATCAGTCGCGGGCCGCCGATCCCGTTGAGCCGCACCGTCTTGATGTACGGACTGGCCATGACCTCGGCGGTCTGCGCCCGCACCATCCGCACCGGATGCGGCGCCAGCCCGATCAGCAGGCACGCCACCGGCAGCACCAGGATCTCCGGACGGCCCCACACACTCGCGCCGGTCGGCAGCAGTGAGACCGCGGGCAGCAGATGCAGCGACAGCGACACTGTCGCAACCAGCAGTACACCGAAGACGAAGGAGGGCACCGATTCCGCGGCGAGCGCGCCCACACTGATGACCCGGTCGGTCCGGGAGCCGGCGCGTGCGCCCGCCAGCAGACCGAGCACGAGCGACGCCGGGATCAAGAGTGCGGCGGTGATCAGCGCGAGCGCAACGCTATTGGTGGCGCGCCCGAGCAGCACATCTGCGACCGGGCGGCCCGAGATCAGCGAGTTCCCGAAATCGCCCTGCCCGAAGGCGATCAGCCAGTCCGCGAAACGCACCGGCGCGGGCCGGTCCAGGCCCAGTTCGGTGCGCAGCGCCGCCAGCTGCTCCGGGGTGGGATCGCCGCCGCCCGCGCGCGACAGGATGACCGTCGCCGCATCGGAATCCAGCGCCTCGAACAACACGAAAACGACCAGCGCGACGGCGAACAGCACTCCGATGCCGCCGCCGACGCGCCGCACGACATAGGCGATCACGACCGGCGGATCACTGCTCGGCGAGCCAGGTGGTCGCGTAATTCGCCCAGTCGTCGGTGCCGGGCACGCCGTTGCGCACGCCGCCCACATGATTCTTCGCCGCATCGGGTCGCTTGGCGAAGCTGTGCAGGATGTAGCCGCCCTCGTTCCAGAGTTCTTCCTGCAGTTGCCGATACAGCTCGGTGCGGCGCCGCGGATCCATGGCGGCGCGGGCCTGAGCGAAGGTGGCGTCCCAGCCGGGCCGCCGCCAGCCGGTGCCGTTGCTGGGTGACGCGCTGGTCATCGTCTGGCCGTAGAAGTAGTCGAGACTGTAGTTCCACCAGCCGATGTGGGACAGCGCCGCCTTGCCGCTGACCTGAGAGAAGTAGGTGTCGGCCGGGACCGATTCCAGCTTGATGGTGATACCGGCGGCCTTGGCGTGCTCGGCGTACAAGGTGGCCGCCTCGAGCATGCCCGGCATACCGTCGGCCGTGGGCAGCGTCACCGTCAGGTTCTCTTTGCCGGCCTCGCGCAACAGTTCCCGCGCCCGCTGCGGATCGTAGGACCGCTGCGGCAGGGTGTCGTGATAGAACGGCGCGCCCTTGCCGTAGATGTCGTTGCCGACCTCGGCGTAGCCGTAATACACCGAGTCGACCATGGCCTGCCGATCCACCGCCAGCCGCATCGCCTGCCGCACCCGCGGATCATCGAAAGGCGCGGTGTCCACCCGCATCTGGAACGCGCCCATCAAACCGGCGGGCGGAACCACCACGGTGGTGTTCGGATCGCTCGACAGCGTGCGCGCCTGCAAGTACGAGATCTCGTGCGCGACATCGGCTTCCCCGGACAGGAAGGCGTTCATCCGGGCTTCGGTCTCGGCGATCTGGATGATCTCGACCTCATCCAGCAGCACCGCCCCGTCCCAGTACCGCTCGTTGCGCCGCAACAGGGTTCGGTCGCCGGGTGACCAGCGCGCCAGCGCGAACGGTCCGGTGCCCACCGGCAGCGCCGAGCCGTCGATGACGCCGGTGCCGTCCTTGACGATGTAGCAGTACCAGCCCGCCAGCACCGAACCGAAGTCCGCCAGCGGTGATTTCATCGACACCACCACGCCGAGGTCGCCGTCGGCGCGGGTGCGCGACATGTCGACCACCGAGAGATCTCCGGAGGACTTCTTGGCCGGATCGAGCATCCGCTGGAAGCTCCACAGCACATCGCGCGCGGTCAGCGGGGTGCCGTCACTGAACACCACGCCCGGGCGCAGGTTGATGCGCCACTCGCTGCCGTCGGCGTTCGGCTCCAGCGACCGGGCCAGCCGGTACCGCAACGTCAGGTCGTTGTTGTAGGCAACCAGCTTGTCCCACACGTTCTTGGACACGGCGCCGCCGGCCGAACTGCCGGCCTGATGCGGGTCCAGGACGTCCGCGCTCGCCGACCGTCCGGCGATCACCGAGCGCAAGCGCCCGCCCGTCCGCGGTGGACCCAGCGGCGCACCCGCCGGTCCGCTTTCGGAGCCGCAGCCCGTCATCATTCCGCCCAGCACGACAGCGCCGAACGCTCCCGCACTGCCCAGCAGGAACTTCCGGCGGCCGAGACCAGGCCGATCCGATGTGTAGTTGTTCATTGCCATCCTCGTGGGTGGATCCCGATACCTCCGGCGCAGGTATCCTGGCTCCCGGATCGACACACCTCCGCCGGCCTTCCAACCTGGGCAGGTCGTGACCATGAATCGGCGGATTGCTCCCCGGTGACAGTTGCGGGACAGCCCCGGATTCGCACCGGTGTTCCCTACGCCGGGTACCGACCCTACAGCGGCCGAACCGCCGCACCGGCAACGAGGATGCGATGAGCCCGATTGCCACCAGGTCCGCGCGGCAACGTCACAAATTCTCCACGGGTGCCGACTTAGATCAAAAGCATTGTCCGCACCCGGATCCATGATCAAACAGAGAGCACCGATGTCCGACTCTTCGCCCGACTCCGCTGATAGTTCGGCCTCGGCGCCGCCACTTCGCCCCAAGCGCAAACGCCCACCGGTCCTGCCGATTCAACGCCTCGCACCCCGGGCGGCGGCAGCCGAGAGCCTCGAGGCAGCGGATCCCGCTGCGGCAGAACCAGAACCGAGCCCGCTCGACCAGCTGGATACAGAGAGTTCAGCTACGCCAAGCTCGCCTGCGCCCGCAGCGGATGGCGGCTCGGAGGTGGCGCAGACGCCGGAACCCAACACCGACGGCGACAGGGCAGCGACATCCGCCGAGACCCCGCCTTCGCCCTGGAGCGTCCCGTCGCCGATCGTAGGCATCGCCGCAGCGCCCGTCGGCGGCCCGTTCCAGCCGAAGCGCACTAACCCGGTAATACGACCGCCACAGCGCCTCCCACCGAAGTCGGTGCGTGTGCCCATGCCACGTGGTGCGCTCCTGGCGATCGTGCTCGCGGGCATCGCGGCCGCGGTGCTCGTCCCGCTCGATCGGCCGGGGCTCGGCTGGGTTCTGGCCGGTGTGGCAGGCATCGGCGCGGTGTACACCGTCGACCGCATGGCCCGTCGCGCGCCCGCCGAGGCACCGGATGAATCCCCGAGTGCGACAGCGGAAGACACATCGCCGGGCGAGAAGTCGCCGCGGCGCTGGCCAGGTGTGGCGTGGTGGACAGCGATCACGGTGGGACTCCTGGCCGTCGGCGCGGTGCGCGCGGCGGAGTGGTTGTTCGTGCTGTGCGCGCTGGGTGCGGCGGTGACCGTATCGCTGGCTGTGGTGCGGCGGTCCGCGAATGGGCTGATGTACGACCTGATCGCGGTCCCGGTGTCGGCGTTCGAGTCGATGCCGTGGCTGTACCACGGGATCCAGCGGCTGCCGGCGCGCAAGTCCTCCGCGGCGCAGCGGGTGGGATGGTCGGCGCTGGTGACCGTCGTGTTGCTGGCGGTGTTCATTCCGTTGCTGGCCGGGGCGGACGCGGTGTTCGCGCGACTCATCGACAGCGTGACACCGCAGTTCGACGGCGCTACGGGGGCGCGCTGGGTGTTCGTCGGCACCGTCGCGGCGCTCGCTGTCGCCGGTGCGCTGTACCTCTTGGCCGCCCCGCCGCTCCCGGCCGGAGAATCGCATTCCGTTGCCGCGCGGATCATTCGGCGGCGCTGGTCGCGGCTGGAGTGGGCGTTGCCGCTCGGCGCGCTGACGGTGTTGTTCACGGTCTTCGTAGCCACTCAGCTGGCGGTGCTCTTCGGCGGGAACGGGTATGTGCAGCGCACGTCCGGGTTGACCTACGCGGAATACGCGCGCAGCGGGTTCTGGCAGCTGTCCATCGTCAGCATGCTCACTCTCGCCGTCATCGCGGCCGTACAGACTTGGGCCGCACAGGAATCCGCGGCCGCACGGCGCTGGCTGCGAATCCTGATCTCGGCGGTCAGCGTGCTCACCCTGGTGATCGTCGCCTCCGCACTGCACCGCATGTGGACTTATCAACAGGCGTACGGATTCACCGTATTGCGTTTGCTGGTAGAGGTTTTCGAGCTCTGGGTCGGATTCGTCTACCTGCTGGTACTGGCCAGCCTGGTGCGGTTGCGCCGCCACTGGGTGCCGCGCGCCGCGGTCGGCGCGGCCGCCTCGACCCTGTTGCTTCTGGCGTGCGTAAACCCGGAAGGCCTTATCGCCGAACAGAATATCGAGCGCTGGCTGTCCGGCAAGACCGTCGAGACAACCGGTGGCCGCGAGGTGAAAACGGACCTCGATCTCGACTATCTGAGCAGCCTGTCCCCCGACGCACTGTCCGCCCTCGAGCGCATGCCCGAACCCCGGCGCAGCCAGATCGCCGCCGCGATTCGCGCCGACCTCGAATCGGACTCCTGGCAGGGCTGGAACTGGTCGAGATTCGCTAGCAGGTAGCTAGCGGAGACATCGTACAGGGATCTCCAGAATTCGCCTCCGGGAACGCCAGGCGCGTTGCGGCATCGAATTCAGTGCGCCCCAGAAAATCTGGGATCGCAGTGAAGGAGGTTAAGCGTGAGTGATCCGCACTGGTTGGCCGACGTACTACGCGCCGCAGGCCTGCGAGTGGTCGAGCACGACGGGTGGCGCGACCGCGGGCACGGGGATTTCGGTGATATCCGGGGCGTGCTGTGCCATCACACCGGTGGTGGCGGCGAGAACGACTGGCGCATCGTCCAGTACGGGCGGCCCGACCTCGACGGACCGTTGGCGCAGCTGGTGCTGGAACGGGACGGCACTTATCGGGTGATCGCCGTCGGCGTGTGCTGGCATGCCGGACGCGGCTCACATCCCGGCTGGCCCACCGACAATGCCAACTTCCATGTGATCGGCATCGAGGCGGTGTCCCGCGGCGACGGAAGCGACTGGACCGCGGCGCAACTCGACGCCTACAAGCGTGGCTGCGCCGCGATCCTGCGGCACCTCGGGCGCGACGCCGGCGACTGCGTCGCGCACTGGGAGTACAGCAGCGAAGGCAAGATCGACCCGTTCGGCATCGACATGGCCGCGTTTCGTCTCGACGTGCAAGCACTCATCGACGGCAAACCCATCCCAGGAGGCAAGACCATGCCCGCGCTCGAGGAAACCTTCGTCAACTTCCGCGGCGAGACCGTCACCCTCGGCACCGCGATCCGCTACATCGACGAGTACGTCAACGATCTGCGCGAGCAGATCGGCGGTCCGATCCCCCTGAAAGGCTGGCCGCAGCTGGGCGATCGGACCCTCGTCGACGCCGTCGCCGCGATCGGCGCGGAACTGGGCGTCGACGGTTTCACCGACCTCACGAAGGTGCAGCGGTGACCTGACCGGGCAGCGGCCGCTCGATCTGCTCGCGCAGGATATCGCCGTGACCGGCGTGCCTGGCGAACTCCTGGATCATGGCGAGCAATGTCCATCGCATGCTGACGGTCCCCTCGCGGGGATTGTGCTTGGTGTCGTCGAGGTCGAAGCGGGACGCGATCACCCGTGATCGCTGACTCGCCCGCTCGAACTCGGCGATGACCTCGCCCAGGGACTCGTCGGCGCCGACGGCGAAGGTGCCCTCGTCGCGAGCCGAGTACCCATCGCATTCGGATTCCTCGAGGTCCGCCCAAAACCGCTGGAACCAGATACGTTCCGCCGCGGCGGCATGCTTGAGCAAGCTGATCGGCGAGGTCAGCGACGAGACGAGACGCCGGCGCGCGTCGGCCTCGGACAGACCGCGCACCGTCTCGATCAGCGCCGCACGGTTGCGATCGAGCATGTCCTCGAGGATCGCCCGCTCGGCGCCCTCGGTAATCGGGTTGTTACTCATAGGCTTTCACTCCATTCACGATGCGGCGGCGATCGATCTCGGAAGGTGGACGAAATGTCCGGTGCCCGGCAAACCGGGAGAAGGGGAATTCGATCCGCTCGTCGCACAAATTGCGAACGGAGCGTGGCTGACCGACGTCAACACGCAGCCAGCCTGTCAGAAGGCACTGCCGCCGAAGTCAGCTTACAGCCGGGATGAGTGGCTGGGCGATCCGCGCGTGGTCTAGGTTCTTTGCACCAGCACCGAAGGAGTTGCAGATGTCGGATCGGGAAGAACTCACCTGGGAGCTGTTCGGCTCCGCGAGCCGGGCGCTTGCCGAGGAGATCGCCGACGACGGGTTCGAGCCGGACCTCATCCTGTCCATCGCCCGAGGTGGGCTGTTCGTCGCGGGGGCGCTCGGGTACGCGCTCGACGTCAAGAACCTGCACGTCATGAATGTGGAGTTCTATACCGGCGTCGACCAGCGTCTCGACCTGCCCGTCATGCTGCCGCCCGTCCCGCAGGCGGTCGATCTCGCCGGAGCGCGGGTGCTGGTCGCCGATGACGTCGCCGACACCGGCGCGACGCTGAAACTGGTGCGCGATTTCTGCGCCGACAAGGTCGCCGAGGTGCGCTGCGCGGTGATCTATCAGAAGCCGCACTCCGAGGTCGACTGCGAATACGTGTGGAAGCGCACCGACCGCTGGATCAACTTCCCCTGGTCGGTGCTGCCGCCCGTCGTCACCCGCGAGGCGCAGGTTCTCGACGCGTAGCGGCGATTAGCTCACTCCCAAGCGAAGCGGGGCTGGTCCATGTGGTCGACGCGGGTGGGGCGGCCGCGGAGGGCCACCTCACGGAATTGGTACAGGATCGCGGCGGTCGGGGCGTGCAGGTGGCCGCCCAGCAGCGGGAGTTGAATGGCGAGGCGGTCGGACCCGGGCACGGCGACGAAAAGCGGGTCGACGTCCAGGTCGGGGATCGGAATCCAGTGCACCACAGCCACTTCAGCGGGGTTCGGGGTCGGCGCCGGCGCGTCGCCGATCCACGCCACCACCGGGGTTATCACATAGCCGGAGCGGGTCGGGTAGTCGTCGAGCAGCCCGAGCACCGTCGAGCGGGGCGCGGTGATGCCCAGCTCCTCTTCCAGTTCCCGCAAGGCCGCCGCTTCCGCGTCCTCCCCCGGATCCAGTTTGCCGCCCGGCAAGGCCAACTGCCCCGCATGGGCGCGCAGTCCCGGCGACCGCTCGGTCAGCCAAATACCCTGTTCCCCCGCGCGATCGGCAATCGCGATCAGCACTGCCGCCGCCTTACGGCCACTGGGATCGGCGGTGCGCCGCGAGAACCTGCCCAACCCTTCGGCCACTTCGCTCCGCAGCTGGTCAGCGGGCGCATCACGCCAGCGGTATCCGCTGCTGTCCTCCTCGACCGGCATCAGCTGAACCTAATTCGCGCCGCCGGCACACGTCAACGTTCGGTTCCTGCGGCAAGCGGAGCAGCCGGCATCGGTCAGAAATCGAGGTTCGTAGGCGGAATGAGCCCCCGCTTGATCGCCTCGGACCGGAACTTCCGCACCTGCTCATGCCCCTCGGTGACAGAACCCGGGTCCCCGGTCCGGATGTACTCCTGCAACTTCCGCCGCCAGAACGCGAGATGCTGAAGCAACTCGGGGTCCGTCTGGGTCTCGAGTGGTCCCATATGGATGGCCATGACCTGCATCATCCGACCGGACCCCGCCCCAGTCCCGCATTTCGGTCGGCATGGTGATTCGCCCCGCAGACCTGCTACGCGATCGTTTACGCAGGGAGGTGGTTGGCGGAGTTCGGGACTGGGATTGCGAATTGCCAGGGGCCCGGGAGGGCGGGGCGGGCAGCGGCTTGGGTGTGTAGGTGGAGGTAGTCCTCGCGAAGGAGGTCGATGGCGCCGAGGGAGGTGAGGTGGCTGGAGGTGACCTGGCAGTCGATGAGGGCGAAATCCCAGGCCGCGAGTTGGGCGCACAGCCAATACAGCGCGACCTTGGAGGTGTCGCGGGCGTGGGAGAACATGGACTCGCCGGCGAAAGAGCGGCCGGACGCGACGCCGTAGAGGCCGCCGACAAGGTCGCCGTCGCGCCATATCTCGACGGAGTGGGCGTGGCCGAGGTGATGGAGTTCCTGGTAGGCGGACAGCATGTCGGAACCGATCCAGGTGCCGGTTTCGTTGGCGCGTGGCCCGGCGCAATTCGAGATCACCTCGGCGAAGGCGCGATCCATGGTCACCGCGTAGTCGGCGGTGCTGACCGATCGGCGGTAGGACTTGGTTACCCGTAGCTCGGTCGGGACCAGGATGCTGCGCGGGTCAGGGCAGTACCACTGGATTATTTCGCCGGGGTTGTACCAGGGGAAGATGCCCGCGGCATAGGCGTCCAACAGTCGCGGTACCGACAGGTCCCCGCCGAGGGCGACCAGTCCGGCGGGATCCGCCAGTTCGACAGCGGGGAAGGGCTGGTCTGGATCGTCCAGAAACATCCGCTTCAGGTCGGCAGCGTCGGTCACCAGACCGAGATTACCGACCTGAGCGAACAGCCTCGGGCAGCGAATGTTTGTCTTCAGCGGCCGGCGGGCGCCACCTCGCGGACCGCGTCGGCGACGGCGTGGAAGTCCTTGCGCAGGATCTGATCGTGGTTGCTGGCGACCTTGGCGCTGATCCGGATGTGCGGGTTGCGTTCACACACCCCGGGCAGGCTGGCGCGGATCTTCTCCTGCTCGTCACCCTTGCTGCCGAACGATGCCCCCGAGGCCACCACATACCGCGCCGGGACGGCGATGTTGTCGAGCACCGGGCCCAGTTCCCGCGCGCGGGCCAGTTTTCCGAGTTCGATATTGGATTCGGCCTGCTGCGCGGCGCTCATCCGCGGCGTCAGCCCCGTCGGTCGCAGCAGCGCGGTGATCGGGCTGAGCAGCTTGAACAGTGTGCGGATCCGCGCCGCCATGGCCTCGTCGAACCAGTCGTACGGTTGTGCGCCTTCGACCATGACCGCGCCCAGGCAACGGTCCGGGTTGCGGCTGGCCCAGTGCGCCGCCACGAACGCTCCGTAGGACCAGCCGGCCACGATCGCATAGTCCACACCGCGGGCGGCGAGCACCGCGTCGACGTCATCGACACAGGTCGCGAAGGAATAGTCGGCCGACTTCTGGGACTTGCCGCGGGCGCGTTCATCGAAGGTGATGTGGCGAAAGCCCGGCCCGAGGTCGGCGATGACCTTCTTCCAGTAACCCTGAGTAGCGAACTGGCCGTTGCAGTAGATGACGGGAATGCCGTCGCCGCCGGTGTCGGTGACGGCCAGGGCGGTGTCGCCGACGGTGACCATGCCGGTCCAGCTCGAGTTGGTCGGGGAGGTGCTGTTGTTCGTCATGAGAAGAACTCTCGACGGCAGTCCTGACACCGGCCTGCCACGGACCTGACATGGTCTTAGGATTCGTGTGGTGTGGAGATCTCGCGCCGTCGATGTGGCAAAGCTTCCCTCCCCTCCGGGCAGACTTCCGGTCCTCGGCGACGTGCTCTCGATCAACCCGCGTAAGCCGGTGCAGTCGATGGCCAAGCTCTCCGAGTCCGCCGGACCGATCTACGAGCTGCGCTTCGGGCCCACGAAGATGGTGATCATCAACAGCGCTGAACTCGCCGATGCGGTGCAATCGGATGCCGAGTGGGAGAAGGAGTTCGGGCCACCGATCCGGCGATTGCGGGCCGTCGCTCGTACCGGGCTGATTGTCGCGTCCACCCAGGATCCGCAGTGGGCAGCCGCGCACCGCGTCCTCATGCCGGGATTCACCCGCGAGGCGATGGGCCTGTACCACCCGGTCATGATGGATGTCGTCGGTGAGCTGGTTCGCAAGTGGCAACGAGGCAACGGTGCCGTCGATGTCGCCGGAGACATGAACTCCTTGACCCTCGAGGTCATCGCCCGTGCGGGATTCGGGCACCGCTTCACGAGCCTGGACAATCCCGTTGAGAAAAGTCTTCCGGTCGTGACCTTGATGTTGGACGCGCTGCGCTACGCCAGCCGGCCGGTCTCGATCGGGCTCCTGGACTCGACGATCGGCCGCGCCGCTCAGCAGCGCCACCTGCACAAGGTCGCCGAACTCCACCGCATCGCGGAGGACATGATCGACGGCCACCGGTCCGACGCCTCCGAGCCGCCCAACCTGCTGCGGCGCATGATGGAAACGCCGGACCCGGAGACGGGGCAGCCCCTGTCACGGACCGTCGTGCGGGACCAGATTGTGACCTTTCTGATCGCGGGCCACGAAACAAGTGCGGGCACATTGGCTTTCGCTCTGCATCTGCTGGCGGACCGGCCCGATGTCGTCGCGCGGGTACGCCAAGAGATCGGCACGATCGCCGACGGCGACCCGACGACGCTGAGCTATGAGCAGGTGGCGAAGCTTCGATACCTGCGTCGTGTGGTCGATGAGGCCCTCAGATTGTGGCCGGTCGCGGGCGGATACTTCCGGCGTCCCAAGCAGGACACCCACTTGGGGGGTTATCGCATCAAACGGGGCGAATGCGTCTATGTGAATCTCCTTGCCATCCATCGCGACAAGGCCGCGTGGGGACCCGACGCGGATCGATTCGAGCCGGATCGGTTCGCTCCGAACGCGACACCGCAGCGCACGGCCGGCGCGTACAAGCCGTTCGGAATCGGAATCCGTTCGTGCATCGGGCGCCAGTTCGCCATCCATGAAATCGTCCTGGCCTTGGCCCATGTGCTGAATGCGTTCGACCTGGAATCGGATTCGGCCTATCGGCTCGAAATCGATGAGCTCGTCACGCTGAAGCCGACGGGACTCAGAATGCGATTACGTTCCCGGGACTCGCACCTGGCGTGAGATCATCCGCGCAGCACGTGTTCAGAGGGGACGATCCCGGTGTCCGACATAGCAAGCCGGTTCGCGAAGTTGATGCGCCACATCGAGATCCCTTATCCGTGGGATCGCGACATCTTCGTCGATGCGGTCGCGCAGTACCGAGGCCGGCCGATTCTTCTGCATCCGGTCGACGACCCCGAGACTCTCTCCGGCGTCGGATGCGGGACAACCATCAGCGGCTTGTGGATCAAGACGACCGACAGCGACATCGTCATGTATTCGGCCGACACCGAATGGCATGCGGATCATGTGATCGCCCATGAGATCGGGCACATGCTGCTGGGGCACGACGAGCCCGACGGCATCCCCGCTGATCGACTGTCGCTGTACAGCCTGATGCCCGCCCTGTCGGCGGACGCGATCCACAACGTCCTCGGCCGAAACGATTACAGCTCCGAACGGGAGATTTCCGCGGAGACCTTCGCGGACATGCTGATGGTCGAGGCCACCCTGCCTCGACGGCGGCCATCCGTCACGCGCCGCATCTTCTTTCGAGCGCGGCACCGATGACTTCGGCGATCCCGGGTGTAATCCAGTGGCCGGCATTCGGATTCGTTGCCTTGGTGATCGTCGGCCGCTACCTCCTTGTCGACCAAACGTCCCTGGACCGTCTGGCCACCCGGGCGCTGACGTTCGGTCTCGTCTGCGATCTGCTGCGCAACAACAATGTCCAGCAAGCCATCGCCGACACTCTGTGGCTGTTCGATGACGCGTATGTCATCAACGTCGCCCGGCAGGCGTCATTCGGTCCGCTGCTCCTTTCGATCATGTGTCTTTTCGGAATGGCGCGGATCGCCGCCGCGCACGGAGACGACGCCGTGGGTTCGCACCGCCAATACCGCTACGATGCAGTCGCTCTCATCGCTACCGCTGTCATTCTCGTTGCCGGGACGCCCGCCCGTGCGCACGACATGCTGATAGACGAGTATCACGGCTGGCCCGCGGCCATTGTGTGGATCGCGTATTACTCGGTGCTGGCGGCGAGTTCGCTCTCGATTGTCCACATCATGGTCGGGGAACTGCGGGACGGCGACAACACCATTCGCGAAAACATCATCTACGTCGTGGTACTGGCCTACTTCGGCATCCTCGCCCTGCAATCGATCTATCTGCCCGCCCAGACGGTGGCAGCTGTGCTCACTGATTCCCCCGCGAAGGATCCGACGATGCAGTCGAAGGCGATCAGCGCGTTCGTCGCGCTGATCGTCGGAGCCGCGATTATCGCGGTTCCGCTGGTCGGGGCCATCCTGCTGCGCAGCGGATGGGATCGACCGGGACGGTATTGCCGGAAGCTCCGGCCGTTGTGGCGCGATCTGACCGACATCTACCCGGAGGTGGTCCTCGAACGCCCGGGAGCAGACTCGGTCAGCCAGCTACACCGCATGACGATGGAGATCCGGGATTGCCTCGCCCGCCTGCACCGATACGCACCCGAAGCACCGGAATACGCGCCGGCCGGTTCCCCTCGTGACGAGCTCTGCGACTATGCGCGTCGCATCTCTGCCGCGGTCACCGCGAAACAGAGCGGGCAGCTGCCGCCGGCGCGGCCGACCGAGCGACACCCGCAGACCCCACAGCGACGTGACTTGGCGGCCGAGTTGAATCAGCTCGTCGAACTCGCGCGGGTATGGCGACGCGTCCACCCCACCACCGCACCACTGCTCACCGGTCCCCACCACACGCGGTAGTGGGGACCGGACGTCACAGTGCGAACAGTGCCCTGCGGCCGATATGCGGATCGGTCAAGGGCCGCAGTGCGATTCGCAGCAACGCGAGCGCATTGTCGTCTCCGGCAATGCGATTCAGTTTCAATGCTCCGCATTCCAGGCACTGGTGGACCAGTGCCCATTCGCCATTGTCGCGCACGGTCGAACTGACCGCGAGCATGCGGCCGCGGCAGGTGTTCGCGCGGTCGCCGGGGATCCGACCGTCGACATGACGACTGGTCAGACAATGCGGGCAGTGATTGCGGTGCGAGCTACCCGGTACGGCGATCGGCACATCAAGACGACAGCCGATACACCGGAAACTCGCACCGGATTCCCCACCTGGACCGTGCAATACGGTCTTGGCGCGTTGCGGTCGGGCAGCGGCGGTTTTGGTCCTTCGAGGCATCACGACCGCCTAAAGGTCGCCGAAGACTTCGAGCGGGAACGGCGGCTCCGCCAGCGGGCGTACCGCGAGCCGCATGAGAATCAGCTGGTTGTCATCCTCACTGATCGCATGCAGTGCCAACTCGTAGCAGCGCGCGCACCGATGCACGATGGCCCACTCGCCGCCGCGGCGCACCGCGATGGACAGCGGAGTCATGCGGCCGTGGCACTCGGAGACGCCGCCCTCGACCTGGTCGACGGTGTGGCACGAGTGCAGGCAACTCGGACAGTGATTGCGCCGGCCGTTGCCGGGCGCGAGCACGGAAACGGTGAGCCCGCAGCGGATACAGGTGAAGGTGCCGGTCGATAAGGCCGGACTGGGGTCGTTCTGAGCGGAAACATGATTGGGCAACCCGGATCACTCCTTGGCAGAAAGCTGATGTGCAAACGGCAGGAGTAGGCCGAGCGCGCCTCGACGACGCGGAAAGCCGGTCAGTGCGTGCGGCTGGCGAAAAGGCAAGCCGAAGACGCACCCTGAGGCGCTCTCGGCGCGAGCCGGGGCATAAATCAGTCCTTCCGCCAGTCGAATCGGATGCGGTTCGTCCGCACCGGGGCACCGTAGCAACGGCCGGCCACGCTCCGCCATCGAATTATGCGGTCAGGATCTCCGGGGCGTCCCGCCTACCGCGAGCTCCCCCCTGCGGGAGCTCGCGATAAGTGCTCAGGCGATCCGGTCAGGTCAGCGTGGCGGGGACAGTCGGCTGGGCAAATGCCTGAAGCTCGGCCACGGAATGAGCGCAGAAGATCTGCAGCCGGTCACCGTGATCGCGCTTGAGTTCGCGTAGCTGGGTCTGAGTTTCGATCCGCAGGCCCGCGTCGACGCTGGCGAACGCTTCGAAGCAGGCGATTCCGACAGCGCGGCGGGGTTGCTCGGGATCCATCTGCTCGGCGGTGTAGTACGCGTCGCCGGCGTGCAGGAGCCACCTGTCCTGTCCGCGGTCGATTGCGACACCGACGTGCCCATTGGAGTGGCCGCCCAAGTCGACTACGCGTAGGCCACTCGGCAGACCTGGAAGTTCACCGGCCGTGCGAAATCCGAACCACCTCTCTCTATCACTCTGCACCAAGTCGAAGACGTGCCAGTTCGGATCGTGCGCGAACTGGATCGATCGATACCGGTTGCGGTCCCCCGCGGAGCGGGGATTGAGCTGCCCGTCGAGCTCCCGCCGATTCACGTAGACGGTGGCTCGCGGAAAGTCCGCCAATCCGCCGACGTGATCCAGATCCATGTGCGTCAGAACGATATTGCGCACCTGGGCGGGATCGAGCCCCTTCCCCAGGAGCTGCGCGTGCACGGTCAACGCCGGGTCGGGTTCCGGCCCGAACACCGTCATCCAACCGCGGCCGAACCAGTCCTTCGGCCGGGACAGCGCCTGCTCCCCCAACCCGGTGTCGATCAGGGTGATGTCGCCCGCGTCATCTTCGATCGCCAGGACATGGCAGGTCAGCGGTGCACGAATTCCGCGCGACCGGCCATCTATCAGTGCTCCCCCCAGCATGTTCAGCCGACCACAATCAAGATGATGAATTCGCACGGCGTACTTCCTTCGACCCACACGGCGTCCAGGCGCCTTCTTCGTAGAGCCCCTCCGGCGCCGTTGACGGATTGATGGGGTGAACAACACCTTCCAGTGGAGTTCCGTTCAGCGTCAACGGAATCGGGCCGTACTCCTTGTACGGCCGATCAACTCGCTGGTCAGGCCCGGTACCCGTACAAGGAGTACGGGTAGGCAGACTTCGAGGGAGGTAAGATCAGGGCTCACCCCGACGCCGAATACATACGGCGACAAGGAGAATGGGCAGTACGGTAGGGAAGTGCAGCACAATTGAATGAGCATGGCAGCACGCTCGATAACAGTCTCGATTTGATCGACCCGTCGATGTGGCCCGAGCGCAGGCGGCGGCAGGTGATGGGCGGTTACCTGGCCCGCCGCCGTACCGATATCGGGCTCACGCAGGCGGCGATGGCCACCCGCTTACGGGTGAGCACCGAAACCTACGCGAGCTGGGAACGTGGCGTGCGTTTCCCCAGTCCCGATGTCCTGCAAGAAGTTTTCGAAGCCCTCGAGCTCCCCTTCTGGACCATGCGCAAAATCCAGTCGCTGGTTTTCACCCGAGCACACCGACTGCGACTAGGCACCTGGCCACCCAAACTGTCCCCAAGGGATTTCGACCATCTCGAGAGTATCGCCGTCCCCGCCTACCTGCACGGCATGCCGCAGTACGACGTCTACGCCGCCAATTCCAAAGCAGCCCAGCTGCTCCCAACCCTGCTCCCGGCCCCCATCACCGACCCACAGCCGCTCAACCTGATCACATACATGCTGGGAATGCTGACCGACGGCGACAAGACCGTCGGCAACCTCGAAGTCGTCCTGCAACGCCTGATCTGGCTGTTGAAAACAATGGGACTGGGCATCGCGGAGCCAAAACGGCTGCAACACATCAGAACCCAATGCCGAGAGATCAACCGCGAAGCATTCGAAGACATGTGGCGCACCGAACTCGCCCAAGAAGTGGTCTACGACCCCCTGGTCCTACTGCTCAACCCAACCACCCAGCAGTACGACAGATACACGATGCGATGCAAACACGACATCCATCCGGTCACCGAATACGAAACCTACGTAATGGCGCCGGAAGGCGCCGGCGACCGCCTGGCCCGAGCCCACCTGGAGCCCGGATACTGGGCCGAGCTCCGCGATCCGGGGATCGGACGCTGAGGCGAACGCTGGCCACAGTGACCAACGGACATCACAACACCTCGGAAATTTCGGCTATCGGCCGGCCGTACTCGGCATCGAGATCGGCGTAGGCGGTGGAACTGGCGATCAACTCGTCCCCTCGATCTCCAGCTTGTGGCGCGGCCGCTCAGTGCGGACCGAACACCGAGACCGTGCCGGCGCCGCTGTCGACGACATACGCGGCCCTGGAAACGGAGTCGACCGCGATCCCGATCGGCTTCGCGCCGACACCGAGTTGCCTGGTCACCGTGCCGGCGGCGAGGTCGACGACAGAGACGCGGTTGCCACCTCGATCAGCCGCGTACAGCGTCCTGCCGAGGCCGTCCACGGCGAGCGCGCCGACCGGGTGGCCGACGTCGATGTCGGCGGTCCGGGCGCTCGTAGCGCCATCGACACACCGCACCTTGGTGTTGTCGTTGGGCGGCAGGTCGGAGTACGTGGAATAGCACGCGGCACGCCGTTCGGCACTGACGACGAGCGTCAGTGGTGAATCGTCGACCGGAATCTTCGACGTCACCGCGCGTGTGTCGGCGTTGGCGACCGACAGCGACCCGCCGTAGTTCGCGACGTACGCCAACCGCGTCCCGGGATCGATGCCCACAGTGCGCGGGCGACTGCCCACCGGAACCGTCGCGACCACGGATGCATTGTCGACGTCGACGATCGATACGGTCCCGGCCTCGGTGTTCGCGACCCAGACCGTTCGCGTAATCGGGTCCACCGCCAGACCGCCCGGATCCCGCCCGACGGCCACCCTGGCGCGAACGGATCGATCCTGAATGTCGAGGATCGAAACGGTGTCCGAATCAGCGTGCGTGACGAAAACCCGGCCGAGTCCGATCGCGATCGCAGCTGGAATGCCATCCAGGGCAACCGATGCCACTATCGAATTGTCCGAGGTGTCGACGACCGAAACGGAGCGACCCGAGGCGATCCCGACCCACGCGGTCCGGGATCCGGAGTCGATCGCGATCGCGATCGGATCGCCGGGAAGGCTGATCGTCGCGCCGGTTGCCACCTGCTCGGGACCCGCACAGCCCCCGAGAACGACTGCGCACCAAACGAACCCGCAAACGCGCACAAGTCGTGACGCCCCCCTGATCACGACTGAATCCTCTCACGAAGCCCACCGGCCGGCGATGCGCCCGCGTTGGCGTAGCGGCGCGGGAAGCAGACCTCGCCGGTGAGCAACTGCCTCGCCTTCTTCACCGAGATGTCGTGGGTGCCGGTGTCGTAGCCGCCGGCGAGTCCGGAGAGGAGCCGGTATGTGCCCGTGGTGTATGTGTGCCAGGCGATCCTGACTTCGGTGCGCACGTCGCAATGCGGCGGGATCCACATCGCGGTGAACGTCACATACGGATGCCCGGAGGTGGAGCTACCGGTGTGATTCTGCGCGCAACTGCGGCTGTTGTTTCAGCTGCCGCAGCCTGGGGTGGAAGGATATGCATGCCGAGCAGTACGTGAAAGTGGCGATTCAAGGGGGATCCGTGGCTCTGTTGCAAGCCGATATCGACCAGCTGAAAGCTCTATCGACCACCCTGGATGACATCTCGAACCAGGTCGACGCGCTCGATGTCCGATCAGCCGCGAAAGCGATCGTTGCCGCGTTGCCCGGTACGCCGCTGGGTGAGGCCTGCGACTTGGCTACCGAGTACACCGAGGGCGCGTGGTTGCGGGTGTCCCAGCGCATCGGGAAGGTCTCCAGCACGATCACCCACTCCACCAACGAGTTCGCGGCCACCGATGAGACCTTCAAGAAGAGTCTCGAAGCGCTCGGCTTCCACGCGTAGGGCGCAGCGATGGCGGGATGGGCACTCACCAGGACAAATGTCACCAGCTGGAACGCGGAGAAGCTCGGGGAGCTCGCCGGCGCAGTGGAAACGCAGAACGGCAACTACAAGCATCAGGTCGATCGGGCACCTCAGCAGTTCGCCAACCTGGCTGGCGTGTGGTCGGGGATGGCGCATGACGCTGCCTACAGTCGTGTCAGCGAGGACAACAAGCAGTCGCTGAAGATCAAGGACGAGGTCACCGATCTCGTCACGCTGCTGCGTGAGGCAAGCAGCCGGCTGGTGTCGGAACGGAACAGCTTGCTCGGGAAGGTCTCCGATGCCGAAGATCCCACAAAGGCTGTTGCTGGCGAGGTCATCAAGGTCAGCGATGTCTGGGCATTGCAGACCACTCTCCCCGCGAACGTCACCGATGAGCAGCGCACCAAGATTGTGGAACGGGTCAATGGTCAGCAAGGCTTGATCAATACCGCGTTCTATAGCCTGCGTGACGCGGCAAAACAGTTCGATCAGGCAATTCGCACTGCCGCGCAACAGATCAGAGACACGGGCAACAACTTCGGCGATGCTCGAGATGCTCCGGTGTCTCCAGGCACACCGGTAGCGGCGCCCGACAGCACCGACCCTCGAACAACGGCATCTGCTGCGGCGTTCGAGAAGATGTTCGGGCGGCCACCCGTGTCGGACGTCGACTGGAAAACCGCAGCGGCCTTGAACCCGAACAGCTACGACCCGAAATATCAGGGCCACCCACCGAACATCAAGGTGGCCAAGATCGAGCCGGTCCCGGGGCAGGGTGTGGTGCGTGCCGCCGCCTACATTCCCGCCGAGGAAGTGTTCAACGTCCCTGCCAACGACTTGGGTGACGACCGCGGCAACAATCCGAACTTCGACCCGGAACACGCACGGGTGGTCAGCTACATCGACTACGAGAACGGGCTGATCATCACCCGACAGAACCCGTCGGTGACCACCGACGGCGAGGTGAAATGCGGTGAACCCGAGGTGAAAGTCACGCAGCTGTCCAACGGGGCAGTCATGCTCCAATACGACGCGGCCAACCCGTTCGCACCCCCCGGCGCGAATCTCTCCGGGCACACCGTCAACGGCACGCTGGTCGTCGAACCCACCAGCGGAAACCCCGGCACTCCCAGGGTGACCGCCGGCGGGGAGATCACCAACTATCCTTCGATGGAGATCTACCAGGACAACTCCGCAGGCAACGGCCGCCCGGTCCTGATCGATGCGGCGGACTCGGGAAGCAAGTGGGGGCCTATGGCGAACCTGCCGTCCTTCCATGAAGTAGGAGGAGGCAAGAACATGTTCGAACCCTTCAAAGTCAACTTCAATGACCCGAATTGGGAGCGATACGCGCCAACCCCGTTGGGAGACACCAACAATCCACCGAAGGTCGTAGTCCGCTGATGAAACAACCGTACGAGAAGGATCAGCCCAGACCGAAGATCGACTCCGCCTACTGGCAGATGGCCACAGTGGCGATTCCTCTCGCTGCCGCCCTGGCAACGGGAGTCTTCGGGTTCGTTGCAGCGGTCAGCGACCAGGCAAGCCGATCGATCGAGCTGTCCGGCAACACGGTGTTCGCCACAGTGATCGGCGTCATGGCCGCGGTAGCGGCGCTGCTCGCCTTGCGGCGGACACCACGGACGTTGGGTGCAGCAACGGGGATCTTGACGGTGGCGTTGCTTGTGGTTTTCGTCTGGCTGGCGCCAGTATGAGCGACGCCCGATCGAGATACATCCGGCAGGATTGGTTCGGCCCCGAATCGTTCGGCGCCGCGATGGTGGGCATGGTCGCTATCGCGTTGCCCTATACGGGCCTGGTTCCGCGCAGTGCGGGATGGTTGATACCAGCACCATTCATCGTCGGGGTGCTTCTAGTCGCCGTCAGCGCATCGGGGCTTGGGCTCAGCACCGTCCTCCGACGTGCCGGTGTCGGCTTCGTCGGAGCCTTTGCCGGATTCTTGCTCGCCATTCTCGGTTTGCTTGGCGGCATTTCGCTCGGATCTTTGGTCGCCTGAATTCTCGCCTATTGGCACCGTTCGAATTCGTCAAACCATAAGGTCAGGAACTACTGGTTGATCAGGGCAGGTGCCAGTTTCTCAGCGACGCCAGGTATTGCGTCGCAGGGGTTTTCAACGCTAAAGGCTACGGCGACACCTAGATTGACGTGTAGTGAACCATCTCGGGTTTGCATCGATAGTAGGCAGGCGCCTTGTTCCATGCCCGGGATGCGGTAGATCGCCGCGTCCCGACCGGCAATGCTGGTGTTGCGAACGTCGCTGCCGTAGCGTTCCCGCACTTCGGCCATAGTGATGTTGGTGGATTGAACAGTCAGATAGCGCACAGCAATCCCCTGTTCGTTGCCCTTGGTGAATTTACAGCCTCGAAAGCTATAGAAGTCTGATGTGAAATCATCTCGTTCACGAGATCGGGGATTGAATCCGGCGTCGGTGATGGTGGAATCACCGACGTCAACACATGGATCAAACGCGACGGCGTTGCGGCCCTTGTTCTTTTGCGGCGGTGCTGCCGGAACCGAAACCGCGACCTGCGGTCGCGGCATGCTGCTAGACGGCGGCGGAGTTGCGCTCGTGGGCGTGGCGTCGGGCTCGTTACTGTTGCAGGCCACAATCGTCAGGGCAGTCGTGAACAGGAGCGCGGTCAGTGCGGTCTTTTTCATCAGCTCACTGCCCGTTGTTCATGGATTCGGTCGCGATTCGTACGGCCGCGGCGTTCTTCTGATCAGCATCTTCATACAACCCTGCTGCACGCAGGTACGTCTCTTGGAGACGCATGATCCCTTGAAGGAACTGGCTGCAGGTGTCGTATGCTTCCTGCGCCTTGTTTGAGAATCCGCTGGCAAGCTCCTGGCCAGACCTGAGTGTGCCGAAGAATCCCTCTGTCTGGGTCGCTTTCAGAATTTCCCGCTGTTGAGTGGTCAGTTGCGCGATGATCACGTCGTAGAGCCGGACGACTTCCCGTACTGCGGCTTCGTCGAACTTGACATGGCCTGCGCTGGTGATTGCCGAGCTGAACGCTGCGATCTCGGCTTGTCCGTAATCGGTGGTGGCCACGGTTCCCCTCGTTCCGGCTGCTGGTTGAGGCTATCACTGTCGGTATGGTTCGAACCTGGTTCAGTCCTGGACCTGGATATGTCGAGTCAATGCATGCGCGACGTCTTGAGCGGAGGCGGGCGTCACCGTGGTGTGATGGGCGACGTCGATCAGGTAGCGGCCCTCGGCCTTGGTGCCTGGCAGTATGTCGAGCCAATAGAGGTATTCGCGCGGGTAGGGCCGCTCGCTGTGCGGGTGGCGTTCGATGCACAGGTGGCCATCGGCGGACCGAGGGGCGCGAAGCAGGGCACGGATGCGATCCTCGGCCGGACGCGGACCATTGTTGGACACCATCCAGGTTGTCGGCGGTTCTTCTCCGCGGATTCGCGGGGTGTAGCCGACCATTTCCAGGACAGCGCCTGCGGCAGCTTTGGGCATGGTGGCGGCGATGTGTGTGCCTAGGTGTTGGCGCGCAGTCGCGACCAACCGGAGGTTGCCGCCGAACTCCGGTGCGGTTCCGAATTTTTGGAACAGTATGACCGCGTGCTCTCCGATGGCAGCGCCGACCGAGCGGACCCGGTGGGTAGTTCCGGCGATCTGACCGGTACAGGTAACAAGCAGATCCGGCTTCGCCAGGACTCGGAGGGCGGCAGAAAGATGAGGGTCGCCGTAGCGGGGAAAGCGAGTGGCGATTTCACTGCGTAGGAGCGCGCGCTCGTCGCCGTCGGTCGGGGTCTCGAGGATGCTGATGGGGTAGGGGTAGCTCTCGATGCCGGTTTCATCCCACACCCAGGCGAATTCATCCGATGTGAAGTCCCATACCGATTGCGTTTCACTCATCGCGGGCTATCGGGGGTGTCGTCATCGTCCATCATCGGACCGATACCTGAGATGGTCATTTCGCCGTTCGCGTCGGGGTCATCGCTCGTTGTGTGCTCGACGACCAAATCAGGGTCGTACAGCTCCGAGTGGTCGACGCTTGACTGGTCGGCCTCGAACTCGGACTCACTTTCCGGCGTTGAATCCGAGGCCGCCGGCAACGTGGCAGCCGGTGACGCTGAGCCAGAACTTGTTTCAGCAGGCGCCGATGGGGTCGTTTCGTCGTGCGAGAACAGGGATTCGACGGCGTCTTCGCCCGGAGCGTGGGCTGCTGCGGTCGCTGCGTTGTCCGTATTGGCAAGGGGAGGGGTGGGCGTTCCAGTGCTGGGCGGGGCTGGATTCCATGCGGTTTCGACGAGGTCGGCTGGCAGCATCTGTGCGTTGCCGATGACGTCGACGGGTGTCTCGATTCCCTCTGTCCACTCCGACTGCTGCCGAACGAGATAGTCCGGAATACCGCGAGTGTTTTCGTCGTCGTCTTTCCTCCCACCGGCAGGACGCCCTGCCATGGGGCCGCCCATCGGCACAGCGCGTTGGCTCGCCTTTCCTGCCGCGCTGCTCGTGTTGCCTACGCCTGCTCCCGGAGCCCCTGCGCCGGGAGCAACCGGCCGAGTGGTACCAAGCCCAGGTGTAGCGGGCTTGCCCGCGCCGGGTGTTCCGGGCGAGCCTGGTATTCCGGGCGACGTCGATCCGGGCGCGGGGTTTTGCGTCGGCGCATTGGTGGCTGGCGCGTTGGGCCCGGGCGCGTTCGAAGCCGGTGCGGCTGTCGATGCCGGGCTGGTGCTGGCCGGGGTCGTGGAATCGGGAGCTCCCGAATTGCTGGGATTGGTTGTGGGCGCCTTGTTGTTGGCAGGAGTGGTCTCGTCCGGCTTCTCGGCAGGGGACTGCGGGTTCTGGTTCGCTGGGTTGCTGTTGGGCTGGCCGGTGTTGGGATTTCCGTTGAGAAGGTTGTTTGGGTTGCCGTTGCCGGTCAGTTCAGGTGCGGCTTGGAATGCCGGCACTTGGTTACCCGCTGGCGGGATGTTGGGTACGTAGGTGGTTTCCATCGCGGCGATCGCGGCGAGTCGGGCTTGGACGGCAGCGTCGGTCTCGCTGCGCGAGTGCTCACCGTTGGTCAGTCCCGGCAGCACCGACTGTTCCGGGTTGTCGGGGTCAGGTGTGGTGGAAGCGGGTGGCGCAGGTACTGCTGCCTGCAGCGCCAAGGTGCTGTAATACACCGATTCCAAACGGGAGGCCACCGATAGCCCGGTCTTGCCGAGTTTGTCCCCTGCCGCGGTCAATGCCTTGCTCGCCGCCGCGGCCGCATCTGCCGCCGAGCCTTCCCACCGCCCGTCGGTCGCCTTCGTCAGATAGATGCTTTGCATCGTGAAGGTCGCCGACAGCTGGGAGAACTTCAGCCACATGTCCTGCAGGCCCGACATCTTCGATGCGTCCAGCTTCTGGACAGCGTCGTAGATTTCCTGGTGGGTCATCGACCGGAACGCTTCCTCGGTCTTGACGTAGTTCGGATCGGAGTCGCCGTCGATCTCGGAGTCGACTTTGCGGGTGTGATCCACGTAGTTCTTGATCAAGCTCTCGACGCCGAGGAGCGAGGTCAACTGGTTACCGGTGGAAGGCTGTTCTGCGGGTGTTGTAGACGGCAGCGTCAAGCCCGGAATCAGCGGAAGATCGTTGGCCATTGGAACCCCCTCGATGCGCCGACCAAACCTTATCAGTCTGCCCACGGCGACAGCCGGGCCGCGAGTAGGCACACAAGCCGCACGTTAATGAGCTAGAGGCCACGCGCAGGTCGCAGACGGGGCTATTGCCGCGTGAGCGGATCAATCCGGGCAACATCCAGTGCTGCGCCGCTATGACAGAATCGGTCAGATCTCCCGCATATTCGGGGGTGTGCACCGGTCCGGAGGGGGAGCAGCCCAGACATGTTCGAAGCCGACATCCGGCGACTACGTACGCTGTCGACCACGGTGAACACCGTCGCAGCAGAGATCGACAAGATCGACGTACGGACCAACGGCAACAAGCTCGTCGAAGCACTCCCGGGCTGCGCGGTCGGTCCGGCATGTGTTCAGTCGGGCGAGTTCATCGAGGGCGCGTGGCTGCGGATCTCGCAACGGCTGCAACAGCTTTCCTCGATCGTGGGCGTGAGTACCACGGTGTTCCAGGCCTCCGACGAAGAGTTCAAACTCCGGCTGGACACGATGGACTTCAAGACCCAGGGTGAGAGCTGATGCCGACCCGCAAACAGGTCGAAGATTGGAAACTCGGCAAGCTGTCGGAGTGGGCCGGCGAGATCGAGCAGGACACCCAGCACTACGACTCCCAGCTCGGACTCATCACGAATCAGTTCGCGGATGTGGCGTGGTCGGGAAAGGCCAAAGACGCTGCCGCAGATCGGTTTACCGAGGAACGTGATCAAGCCCGCCGACTCGGTCTGGAAATAACCGATGTCGTGAACGCGCTTCGTGCAGCCGATACGCGGCTGACCATCGAACGCCAGACCCTTCTCAACCGCGTCACAGACGCGGAGAAGGACACCGAGTCACCACTACAACTCGCCGTAGGCGACAACTGGGCCATCTCGACGAAAACAGCCATCGCCAACGGGAAAGTGCCTACTGATGACGTCAACAAGGCCAAGGCTCGTATTACCCACCACCAAGGCCTCATCAACACCGCGTACTACGCCCTCACCGCCGCGGTCAGTGAGGTCACCGCGGCTATCACCTCCGCGTCGCAGGAAGTCAGAGTCCGAGGCGACCAATTAGCTCGCGGAATCGATGTCGCGGCAGACGATTTCAGCGATTCCGCCCAGCTCGGCGCCGAGGACGGCAAAGCACTGTCCGAGGCCATCAAACCGAACGGCGAGATCGACGAAGCTGCCCTCGATCGCATCGCCAGCCAGCTGCCGACAGGCATGCTGAGCGAGAAAGACCTCAAGACTCTGGCAGACGGTGGAGATGTTTCGACCCTTCCGCAATCGGTGCAGGACTACTACAAAGAGTTCTACAAATCCGCCGGCAAGGATGGGATCTTGGCGCTCAACGAACGCCTTCTCAAGCAGGAAGAGGCCGGCAACCCTCTGGCGGCGGGGCGCCGCGACGCACTCGCCAATGGCTTGCTCGTGGTATCGAACGAGAAGATCGGTACCGGGCGCAATCCCGACGGCACCCTCAAATCCGCTGGCACCTATGAGAACGTTCCCAAATCGGTCCGCGGATTGATCGAAACACGATTCCCTCTACCCGATGACGCCGATCCCTCGCAACCCAACTACCGCGCCTACCGAGGAACCGACGAGAGCGCTCGCCTCGGTGAAATCGCTTCCCTGTCCAGCCTTCTGGGAGAGGCCAGCCCCGGGTACCAGCCCGGCACCAAGATGGGTACCGAGCTGATCCAACAGTCCTCCTACCTGATGGGCGATGCCAAAGACGACCTGAAAGGCACGAACTACATCGGGGACGTGAAGGCATCGATGGAGCCGACCGCAGCCCGCCTCGTCGACATCGGCGGGCGCAACGAGGAGTCCGCCTACCAGATCCTCACCGGCGACGGCATGCCCGAGGACTACGACCCTCAGAAGGTCGCCGGGCCGCTGCTCAGCAACGACTGGAGTGATATTGACAAGGGACGCAGTACATCTCAGCTCCTTGACTGGATCGGACCCGATTCACAGAGTGCCGACGAACAGCAAGCCGACCGCGCACAGGCCGCACTGAAGGCGCTGCCCAACGTTCTCGTGCCGCTGGACGACAGCAACCTGCCGAGCGGTTTCGGCGACATGAACGAGAACTTTGTGAAGAACCCCGAACTGGCTTCGGCTTTGAGCAAAGCACTTCAGCCGAATCTCACCGCTTTTGGTGATCCCAACAACGCTGATGGGTTCTATTCAACCCATCTCGAACCTCAGGAGGGGATGCCTGATCGGGCTCGGTTCGGCGTTGTGGATGCAGACCGGCTGCTGATGTTGGCCAATGCCAGCGAGGAAGGGCGGCTCGGCCTGCAGACCGCGCTGAACTTGCATCAGACCGAGATGATCACCAAGGCCCTGGGTGGCGACCCCGACCACAACGCCAATGTCGGAAAGCACCTCGGCAACCTCACTGGCCGTATCGACACAGGCATGAATAACGCCCTTCTCTTTCAAGAAGGTCAGAAGATCATTTCGGAGAATGAGCGCCTGCAATCTACATATGAGATGAAGAAGGGTGGCGCTGAGATAGCCTCGGAACTCCTGGCCGAGGCTATTCCTATCAAACGGGGTGGACCCATCGGTGAAATGGTCGGTCAGATGGTGATCGGCAAGGCCTCGGAAGCGCTGATCGATCAATACATCAAGGAGCCCGAACTGAAATCCATCCCGATCAAGGATTGGGAGGCGTTGCAAACCGCGGGGATCAACAACCTGAAGTCGCGGATGTTGAACGCAGAGTGGATGGCGACGGGGAATCTACCTCCCGGGCTCGTCGATCAGAGTGGCCGACCGGTCGGCTGGACACCTGAACTCGCTAGCAGTCTGGAAACATCGGCGACCAACTTGTTCGTCGACCGTGGATTATCACCTGTCGTCAATAATTTCGGAAATGCGTACGCTAGCCAGTTGCGAGATCTCTGGACATCACAGGCGCAGATAGACGCCTTCCTTGCCGGCGCCATGGTTCCAGGGGCCGCGAAGTGAGGCGTCGGCTGCAGGGTGCGGTCTGGAGCTTGCCCCTCGTTGCGTTGGCAGCAGTCTGCATCGGTTGCGAGAAGGACGCGGAACCCCTTTCGCGACCCACCGCAGTGGAGTCGTTGCACACTACCGCCGAGTTGTGTGCGCAAGTCCTGCAGGGCGCGATTGAACGGGGTGTACCTGACGCCCAGGTTGACGAGTCATACCTGAGAAAAGCGATGCCACGCGGACAGGGTGTCCAAGTAGTCGTCGGAAAAGACGACTCCTGCGGAATTTACGGGAAGAGCCTCCACGCTGGAGAATTGGGAGACAGCCCCACGGCCGCACTCGGTTTCAAGCTGGAGATGAATCCGACCTACGACTTGCCTGATCGGCCACACAGGGACCTGAAGTCGATAGAGGGCCTGCCTGAGCCGGTCTCAGTTGCGAATCTGACGTCCGTCCCCTGGACTCAATTCGCAACAAATATCGATGGATGGCGGGGCGTTCTTACGATCCAACCGTACGGAATGGGTGTCGATCCGGACAAGTTCCATATGTCCGACGATGACCTCAAAGCATGGGCTGAGCTTCTTATCAGGCTGGTAAGGAACCTCGGGCAATGGGCCGCCCGGTAGCCTGGACGAACGGTTCCTCATGAGGGTCGGCTGAAGCGTTCGTGGTCGGTCGGCGTCAGCTCGGTTACCAAATATCCAGCCATCCCGGCCGGTCCGGGATATCGAACGCCGCGTACCTCCCGCGAAGGAACACGGGCATCGTTGTGCCCGTGGGGAACTCGGCGTACAGTGCCCTGGCCCGGCGGTCACGGAACTCGACAAAGCTGTATCTCTTGCGCACCCGCAAGGTCTCGCCTGTCTCGGGTTGGCTGACCAACACGTCGAGACTCACCTCCCGCTGGGATACCACACTCGAACCCAGCGTGCGCCGGTAGTTCGAGTCGACTACCGAGCCGATGCTGTGAGTTCCGTTCCGCCGCAGATACTCTCGCCGGCAGCGCCACGCTACTCGCAGCAGCAGCGACCACGAAACAAGTCCGATGATGATGCCGCCCATGAACCCGAAGAAGGGGCCGATGTCGGCATTGACCTGCTGGCCGATCCGGATCCCCTGGCCAGTCACCGCCAGCACGAACAAGACACACCCCGCGCCAACGCCGAGCATCCACACGAGGGTGGCGGGGCCACCCACCACTTTGCGCACCTGACTCACCACACACCTCTCAACATCGAGGTCTACTTCTACCCACTACTCCCCGGGCGGTCGTTGATGTCCGCATTCCAGCTCGGCGCCGGAATGGTCGCGAACCAAAGCCAGCGCGCCGGCCCAGACGACCATGCTTCCTCCGTCGAGCCAGGAAACGTCGAAATGTGCCCCGCACATCGACTCGGAGTACTGGCTTTCGTCGAATTCGATAGTGAACGCTTCCCTTGGGCGCATCCAATAGTCTTCACCCAGAGGTTCCATCCAGACAGTGATCATCTTGTCGTCGAACGGGTTGGTCACTCTGAGTTTGAGCATGACGGAAGCGTAAGGCAGCCAGTCGTCGGCCGGACCGCGCGCGGCTTGGGTCCTCAACCGACCGGGACTGCCCGATGTACGCAGCTGCCGCGCCAGAAGGTTGCTAGCGTGACGCGGGCGACAGTGTGACGCGCATTGCATTACACGCAACTTTGAGTAACATTAAGTGTCATTTTTGGCGATATGCAGCTGAAATACCATGCGCTTGACCCTCAACCCTCAGGAGGAACGATGATCGGCAATGCGCGTCTACTCTTGGTTGCTGCTGTGTTACCCGTGCTTGCTGTTGCCGCGTGCTCGAGCGGAGATAGCAAGGACGTGAGTTCTTCGTCCACCACCACCGCTACCGGACCGGCGACCCCGGCCCTTGACGGCGATGACCCCGGCGAGACGAACGGCGCTGTACGGATTCCATTGGGACAGACGCGAACGGTACAGGTTCCCGCTGACGCGGTGGTCGACATCAAAGGCAATGCCGATTGGACGCAGGCCGACCTGAAATGCACTGCGGTCACCGCGTCGGGGCAGCAACTCGACCTGCTCGCACCGCCGGCGGACGCGCAGCCCGAATCGGCTGCTCACGGTGGCACCTGGTTGCCGCTCTGGACGGTCTCGGCACCGGCCGGCGAGATCACAGTCGGATGCGACGGCGCCAGTGACCGTGTCGGCAATACCAGCTTCGTGCGCGTGGTCCCACGAGGGCTGATGCCCTGATCTCACCCGAACATCGCTCGCTCATGTGCTCGAGCCCTGCAGAGCAGGGCGTCATAACGGCATCGGAGACGGGCTGGTGAACGATTCACCAGCCCGTCTCCGCGCAGGACCCCCTGCCGCCAACCCCTAAGAACTCAACTCTTGTTGCGGTACAGCTGGTGTGGCGGAGGCCGCCGTGCGCCGGCCGGGCAGCGAGGCCGCGGCGAGCACGCCGAGCAGGGTGAGGGCGGCAGCGAGCAAGACCGTCTCGCGCAGCCCGCTCGCGGCTGCGAGCCGGACGGCCTCGACGTCGAGCCCAACCGCATCGGTATTCGCGATGCCGACGAGCACCGCCAGCCCCGCCCCGACTCCGACCTGCATCGCGGTGTTGGCCATCCCGCCGGCGCTACCTTGTTCCTGTTCGGCGACACCGGTTCCCGCGGCGGCGAACATCGTCGGGAAGACCGTGCCCATCCCCGCGCCGTAGACCAGGATGCCGGCCAGGATCGTCCAATAGGAGCCGTCGGCAACCATCCCCGCGGCGAGTAGCCCGCCGCCCGCCGCCCCGAGCAATAGGCCGACGATCAGGACGGTACGGATGCCGATCCGCGCGATCAGTCGCTCGGCGACGATGTTCGCGACCGCGATGACCACCGACAGGCTCAGGAACACGAGCCCGGTGACCAGCGCGCTGTAGCGCCACACGTTCTGCAGGAACAGGGTGAGGAAGTAGACGATGTTCTGCATGGTCGCGCCGAAGACGAAGATGACGGCGAGCACCGGCGCCAGCGCACGGGCCAGCCGCATGGGCATGAGCGGGCTGGGACTGCGAGTTTCGATGAACAGGAACGCGGCCAGCAGCAGAACCGCGAGCACGCCTCCGCCCAGCACGGGTGTCGAGGTCCAGCCGGACTCCGGCCCCTGCGCCACGGTGAATACCAGCAGCGTGGTGCCCAGGGTGCCGGTCAGCGCGCCGGGTACATCGAATCCGCGCCCTCGATCGCGCGGACCGTCCGCGCGTAGCAGCGGGAACGCCGCGACCACACCGGCGACGACGAGTGGAATGTTGACCAGAAAGACTGCCTGCCAACCGAATACATCGGTCAGCACGCCGCCGAGGAGCGCGCCGAGGCTGAGTCCGCCCGCACCGGCCCCCGCCCAGACCGTGAGCGCTCGGATCCGGGGCCTACCCTCCTCGAACATGGTGTTGACCAGCGACAGGGTCGCGGGGAACAGCAATGCCGCGCCGACACCCTGTAGCGCCCGGGCGGCGATCAATGCGGTAGTGGTGTCCGCCCAACCGCCCAGCAGCGATGCGGCACCGAAAAGGACCAGGCCCAGGACGAACATCCGCCGCCTGCCGAGCAGGTCCGCGGATCGTCCGCCGAGCAGTAGCAGCCCGCCGAAGAAGATGGCGTAGGCGCTGACCACCCACTGCATCGAGTGCGTGGAGAATCCGACCTCGCGGGCGATGTCGGGCAGGGCGACGTAGATGATCGTGAAGTCCAGTGAGGTGATCAGGCTGGAGAAGGCCAGTAGCGCCAGGGTGGCCGCCGAGTTGTTACGCATGGGGTGCCTCTCAGAACGAGTAGGGGCGAGTGGTGCGGGCGTCGTGCAGCGCGCGGGCCCACCAGGTGAGCTGGTTCAGCAGTGCTGTCGCGGCAGCACCCGCACCCGCGCTGTCCAGCGGCTGGCCGTCGTCGTCGAATTTGCTCCAGCAGGAGTGGAAGCTGACGCTGTCGCGGATGGCGATGGCGTGCAGCTCGCCGAATACCTGGCGCAGTTGCTCGGCGGCCCGCAGACCACCGGAGACGCCGCCGTAGCAGACGAAGGCGACCGGCTTGGCCTTCCACTCGTCGACGTAGGAGTCGATGGCGGTCTTGAGCGAGGCGGGATAGCCGCGGTTGTATTCCGGCGAGACGATCACGAAGGCGTCGGCCCGAGCCAGCCGCGGCGCCAGGGCCCGCACCGCCGCGCTGGAGTCGTCGAGGATGTCGGGTAATGCGGTGTGCGCGAGGTCGATCAGGTCCAGGGCGAATCCGCCGTGCTCGATCGCCCGGTCCCGAAACCAGTGCGCCACAGTCGGTCCGAAGCGTTGCGCCCGTGTACTGCCGATGATGATCGCTACCCGCAAGGGTTCGGTGGTCTGCATCGAATCTGCCTTTCTGGATGGTCTTTGTGCCGCAACGACCTTCGCCGGACCGGCTTACACCCGGCCTACAGCCGCCCTACGCGGCGATCGAGACCGACCGAAAGGTCCGTATCGTCACCCAGATGAGGTTCGGTGTGCTCGGCCCACTGCTGGTGTGGACGGATCGGGGCGAGCCCGTCGCGATCCCCGCGGGGCAGGTGCGCACGGTGCTCGCCGTACTTCTCGTGCATCGGGGGCGTGCGGTGTCGACCGACCGGCTCGTCGACGTGCTCTGGCCACAGCGGCCGCCCCGGGACGCGGCGGCCGCGCTCCAGGTCAAGGTCTCGCAATTGCGCGGTGCGCTGGCCGCCGCCGAGCCCGCCGCCCGCGCCTGGGTGGTCTCCCGGCCCGCCGGCTACGCCCTCGAGGTCGCGCCCGACGCGGTGGACGCGGGCCGGTTCGAGGCGGCGCTCGCGCTGGCCGCCACGGATGCGCGGACCCGGGCCGACACTCTCACCGCCGCTCTGCGCCTGTGGCGCGGTGGCCCGTTCGCCGATGACACCGACGCGGAGTTCGCGGCCGTCGAAATCGCCCGGTTGGCCGAACTTCGACTGTCCGCGGTGGAGGCGCGCGCCGAAGCCCTGCTCGAACTCGGTGAATACGCGGACCTGGCAGGCGAATTGGCGCCGCTGGTCGCCGAACATCCACTGCGCGAACGGTTACGGGCGGCGCACCTGCGCGCGCTGTACCGCTCCGGACGACAGGGTGAGGCGCTGGCCGGTTTCGCCGAGTTGCGCGGGCTGTTGCGTGCCGAGCTCGGCGTCGATCCGAGCCCGGAGCTGGTCGCCGTGCATCAGGCGATCCTCGCCCAGGATCCGCTGCTGGGGCCGGGTCCGGCCGCGGCGCCGACGAACCTGCCCGGGCAGCTGACCGAACTGATCGGCCGGGCCGAAGCCGCGCACGAGGTGCGGGCGCTGCTCGATGCGTCCCGGTTGGTCACGCTGGTCGGGCCGGGCGGCGTGGGAAAGACGCGGCTGGCGATCGAGGCGGCCCGCACCCTCGTCGGCGACCGGGCCGGCGTGTGGTTGGTCGAACTGGCGGGAATCGACTCCGGTGCGGGCGCTTTCGCGACGATCGTCGACACCATGCACGCGGTCTTGGGTATCCGCAACGACATTCGGCCCGCCGCCGATCCGGTCGACCAGCTGATCGCCGTGCTGGACGGCAAGAACGTGCTGCTGGTCCTGGACAACTGCGAACATCTGGTGACCGTGGTCTCGGGACTCGGCGAGCGATTGCTGCGTTCGGCCGGGGGGCTGCGTGTGCTGGCCACCAGCCGGGAACCACTGGGTGTTCCGGGTGAAGTCGTGTATCCGGTTGCCGCCCTCGACCTTCCGCACGCGCCGGCGGATATCGGCGCGGAGGCGCTACCGAAGTTCAGCGCCGTCCGCTTGTTCACCGCACGAGCGGCGGCCGCCGCACCCGGGTTCACCCTGGACGCGGACAACGCCGCGGCCGTCGCCACTATTTGCCGCAGGCTCGACGGTCTGCCCCTGGCCTTGGAACTGGCCGCGGCCCGGGTGCGGGCCCTGGGCGTCCGCGAACTCGCCGCCCGCATGGACGACAGATTCGAGCTGCTGGTCGCCGGGCACCGCAACGGCCACGATCGGCAGCGCACCTTGCGCGCGATGATCGACTGGAGCTGGGAGCAGCTGACCGAACCGGAACAGACTGTGCTGAGCCGGCTTTCGGTGCACACCGACGGTTTCGCGCTGGCCGCCGCCGAGCACGTCTGCGCGACCGAGGAGCTGTCGACCGGGCGCGTTCTCGATCTGGTCGCCCGGCTGGTGGATCGCTCCCTCGTCGCGATGACCGATACCGGCGCCGGACCGCGCTATCGACTGCTGGAGTCGGTCGCGCTGTACTGCTCGGAACGTCTGCTCGAGGCCGGTGCAGCCGACGCCGTGCACGCGGTACGGAACGAGTACTACGCGGCGCTGGCCGAGCGGGCGCGTGATCAACTGCGCGGCGCGGACCAGCGGCGGTGGCTCGCGGTGCTGGACGTCGAGTACGCGAATCTGCGCTCGGCGGTGCAAGACTCGGTGCGACGCGGTGCTTCCGGCGTCGCGCTGCGCCTGGTCGACGCCCTGACCTGGTACTGGTTTCTGCGCGGGCGGATCGGGGAGGGCATCCGGCTGCTGGACCTGGCGCTCGGTGCCGAGGGCGCGTCCGACCCGGTGTTACGGGCCCGGGCCAACGGCTGGCGGTCGGCGCTGATCCTGCTCGGCCGCCGCGATGCGGACCGGTCGGCGCTGGTCAGCGCCGGGCTGGCGGGTTTCGACCGGGTCGCCGGCCCGGCGGCCCGTGCGTTCATCGAATGGCTGCTCGGCGAGGTGCTGCTCGGTGGCGGCGATCAGTCGGTCAGCGCCGAGCTGGCGGGGCGTGCCCTGGCCGGATTCGGTGCCGCCGAGGATGATTGGGGCCGGGCCGCGGCGCTGAGCAGCGCCGCCCACCACGCCATGCTGCGCGGTGACCTCGCGGCCATGGCTCGCGACGCCACCGAAAGTGCCCGGCTTTTCGCGGTGCTCGGTGATCGGTGGGGGCAACTGCGTGCCGCCGAACTGCTGGCCCGCAGAGCCGAAATCGTCGGCGACTACCCCGAAGCCACCCGGCTGCGCCGGGACGGCCTGGGCCTGGCCGAGGAACTCGGACTCTGGCCACGGGTAGCCGACATGCTCTCCGGGCTGGGCCGGCTGGCGCTGCTGGCCGGCGATCTGGACCAGGCGCACCTGCTGCACGAGCGCGCGTTCGCCCTATCGGTGGATCAGGGCCACGAACTCGGGCGGGTCTTCGCCGAGGTCGGCCTCGGCCTCGGCGCCAGGCGCGCGGGCCGGTTCGAGGATGCCGAAAGGTATACCCGAGCGGCCCTGGACTGGAATCGCGGCGTCGGCTACGCACCCGGAATCGCCCACGGCCTCGCCGAACTCGGCTTCCTCGCCGAACTGCGCGGGGACGCCGAACAGGCGCGAGTTCACCACGACGAAGGCATGGCAGCGGCCCAGAGCACCGGTGACCCGCGCGCGGTGGCACTCGCGCTGGAGGGACTCGCCGGGGCCGCCGTCCTCGCCGGGCACACCGCGCGAGCGCGAGAACTCCTGGCGGAGGCGGCCACGGCGCGGCGCGGCGCGGGCGCGCCGCTGCCGGAAGCGGAACGGTTCGACGTCGACCGGATCGAGGCGGCTATGCGGGTGGCCGAGAACTCGCCGACAGCGGAGGATTAGGTCCTGGTCGAGCCTAGAACCAATTGACCTTTCGCTGCGTCGCTCTGGAATTGCCTGACAATTGCCCGGATCCGGCTCGAAGGCCGCACCGCATCTAGCGCGGAAACGGCAGCGGCAGTTAGGAACTCGTGCTTATCGGCGGCATCGCGCCTAGGATCCGCCTCGTGAACGCACAGCAGCAGCTCGACGACTGGGTGAACGGCGCACACCCACGGGTCGCGGCCCTCGAGGACCTTTTCGCCGTCGGCGAGGGGCTCGAAGCCCCAGGCGGCGCCCTGGCTCGGCTGGAGGCGGAGCTACTGGAGCAGTTCGCCGACCCGGACCAGGCGGCGACGGCCCCGCCTCTGATCGAGGCCGCGGCCGCGTTCCTCGGTGAGGCGCTGTTGCGGGTGTCCGGCGGTCGCTGGGCCTGGGTGGGCGGGGCGCCCGCAGTGGCGCCCGGCCAAGGAGTACACCCCCGGACTGGACGAATTCACGCCGGCGCCGTCGGCGTTCCTGGACTCCTGGCTGGCCGAGCGGGAACGCGAATTCCCGGCCTGGATCGCCCGATTCGGCCCCGGCCGGGACTGGGATTTCGCACCCGCGTCGATCGAGGACCTGGTGGCGGCCGTGTTCCGGGTGACGCCCACCGAGGAGGCGTTCGAGGCCGCCGAGAACGCAGACTTCGCTGCGGGCGCGCAGTGGTATTGGGGCGAGCTGCTGCGCCGGGCCGTTTCCGCACGCTGGGTTCACGGGCCCGGCGTCCGCGGCGAGGGCAACGCATACGCCGGCTACTGCTACGTGTTCGAGCCCGCAACCAAAGGCACCTGCATCCCGGCCCTGAACCTGGTGTACATGATCGAACTCGAGGACCGGTCCTACCTGCGCGATCTGTACGACGCCTGGAGGCAGATGTCCTGATCCAGCGTGTCCGACGTTGCTCGATCGGCCATCGACTACGGATCAGGCGTGTCGATCACCCGCCAGTGCCACTGCTCGACTTCAGCCATCCTCCCTTGTTCCTTCAGGAGCGCGACCACCGCCTGGAATGCCTCAGGCACGCGGGCGTCAATCGCGCGCTGATACCACTCTTCGGCTTCGGCCACCCGGCCGTGGCGTTTCAGCAGGTCGGCCAGCGTGAGCATCGATGGGCTGTCACCCAGCTCGGTCGCCTTCGCCAGCCAGGCGGCCGCCTCGTCGATACGCTGCCCTTCCTCGAACAGGACGACGAGATCGATGATCGCGTTCCTGTCACCGTTCTCGCCTGCCTTGGCGAACCATGCCTCGGCTCGGCTGAGCTCACCCAACTCCTTGAATATCTCGGCCAGGAATGTCATCAGAACGGTGTCATTCGTGGCCTCGGCGCGCTGCTCGAGCGCCTGTGTTGCCAGTCCGAGGAGGTCTCGTGCGGCGTCGACCACCGACTCCTCGCCATCGATTCCGCGCTCGCGAATGGTGCACGACAGGGGCTCATAAGTCTGTGCGTCGTCCAGCGTCGAGTAATCGGGCAACTCGTAACCGATTGCGTCGGTATCAATCATCGCTCGGAACGCTCGATTGCCTTCGGTCACAGCGTGCGTGGTGAACTCGCTCGAACTCACGAACCCGCCGACTGTGAGCCCGCACGCCACGATGATTGCCGCACTACTCATCCTCGATCATCCCAGCCCCGCATCAATGTGGATCTGCTTCGAATACACAGTTACTCAACCAAACTCGCGGCCACGGTGGCAACGCGGCAGTGCAGCAGGCGTCGCGATCGAGAACCGGGCCGCAACCATTTCTCGGGACCTTCGTGTCCCGACCTAGCCGAGCCTGACCACGCAACATTTCGGTCGATGCCCCTATTTGGCGTTTCCGTGCGATTCGGACCCCACCGTCCATCGGAAGGGGGAGACAATCTGCCAACGCCGTACGATTGGCCTGACTATCACGGCGAAGACGAACGGCGGAGGCGCCACATGACCGACGAGGAAATCGTCGTCTCGTTCGCCCTGACCAGACTGGATGACGCGAACAGCGACCTCGATCTGGAAGACGTTGCCGCACTGGTAGTGCGCCGTCTAACCCCCGATCAAATACTCGACCTAGCCACCCGCAATCTGGCTGCACGAAATGAGCTACGGGGGGCGTTATTCGAGTCCGCGGTCGAGCACGTGCTCAGAATCGTCCTGACCGCCCGAGGGCCTGCTGAATAACGGAGCGACATAACGAAGGGCAATCCCTTGGCGGCGGCCACCGTTCGGCTGGCACTGGTGATGCTTCAGCAGGTAACCCGGTACGCGGCCAGGCTAGGGCTCATTGCCCGCGATCCGGCCGAGTACGTCGAAGCATTTCGACAACGCCCGACCAAGCTGACCGGGCATGAGGTGCGGATGACAACCAGCGTCTACAACGAAGGCCTTGCCGCGGCTGCGGCAGCCCTGTTCGAGCTCCGATGCTTAGGCAAGTTCTTGGCAAGTTGACCTGTACCAACGAGAAAGGCCCGGTTCGAAAACCGGGCCTGACCTGCCATTCCAAGGTGGAGCTAAGGGGACTCGAACCCCTGACCCCCACACTGCCAGTGTGGTGCGCTACCAGCTGCGCCATAGCCCCTTGGTGGACGCTCCCGGGCTTCCCCGTTCGCGCTTGAATGAAGTTACACGACCGGGTGTGTGGAAACCAAATCGCCTAGATGTGGGCTGGCGGGAGGGGGTTTAGAGACGTAGAATCGAACGTATGTTCGAACTCAAAGGGCTGGCTGACCTGGACTTCGGGGCCATGAGTGACGAAGGACTCATCGAGGCGCTGCGGGAGGTGCATGGGGTGGCCGCGGCGGCGCAGGCGGCTGAGGTGGGGGCGGTGCGGGAGTTGTATCGGCGGCATCGGGCGCGGAGTGTGGAGCCGGGGCCGGGTGGGGTGCGGGCCGGGGAGTTCGCGGCGACCGAGGCGGCGGTGGCGTTGCATGCCGATGAGGGGACGGCGGCGGCGTTGATCGATATCGGGTTGGCGTTGGAGGAGGTGTTGCCGCGGACGCGGGAGGCGTTCGGGGCGGGGCAGATTGATTTGGCGAAGGTGCGGGTGATCGTGGACAGCACGCGGGCGCTGGCCAAGGAGATGGTGGCGGTGCTGGAGCCGCGGTTGATCGAGGCGGCGGGGCGGACTAATCCGGCGCGGTTGCGGCAGGCGGCGCGGCGGTGGGCGGCGCGGCTGGATCCTGGTGGGGCGCAACGGCGGCGGGAGGAGCGGCAGGAGGAGCGGGATGTCCGGATTCGGGCTGTACAAGACAGTATGGCGGTGTTCGACGGGCTGCTGCCGGCGCCGGGGGCGCAGACGGTGGCGATGCGGCTGCGGGAGATGAGCCTGCAGGTGTGCGCGCAGGATCCGCGGACCATGCCGCAGCGCCGGGCCGACGCCCTGATCGCGCTGGCGGACGGTTCCGGTGGATTACGGTGCGGTTGCGGGCGTGGGGACCGGTGTCCGGCGCAGATCCGGGCCGGGTCGCCGCGGCGTCCGCTGATTCAGATCGGGATTCCGGCGGATTCGTTGTTCGGTATGCAAGAGGCGCCGGCCTTCCTCGCGGGTTACGGGCCGATCGATGCGGCGCTGGCGCGCATCCTGTCCGAGCACGCGCGATTCGAGGTCATTCCAGAGCGCACTCCGGAACCTGTCGCCGCCGCGGAAGCTCTCCCCTCGCCGCGACTGGTCCGCGAGGTCCGCGCGATCGACGGGATGTGCCGTTTCCCAGGCTGCGTACTACCGGCCGCCGAGTGCGAAGTGGATGCGCGGGCCACGCCCCGGTCCGGCCTCGCGGTGCTGTGCAGCCGTCACCATCGCCTGAAATCCTTGTCGGACAACAAGAAACAGCCTTGGCGCGTCTGGCGCGCCGACACCGACCGCCTGCAATGGACCACCCCGAACGGCGACATCCACACCAGCATCCGCGAGGGCGCTCGATACCTGTTCCCGCACACCGACATCGACGCCCCACCCGTGCCCGCGCGCACCGGCTCCGATCCGCGCCATCCCTCCCCCTTTCACGCGGACTCCCCAACCCCAGAAGACCTCGCGTACCCGGTCGCCGGTCCCCTGCACCGCCAACTCCGCCAGATCGCCCCTGAGGACGAGATCCCCGACTCCGCATAACAACACGAGGCCTGAAGCCCTGAACATTCGTCAGGACCGCCCTGCGTCGCTGCGAGCTCGGCCCCCGCCGTGATAGTGGGTCGATCACGACGATGCCCGGGGCCAAACTGCGGATCAAGGACCTCGTATCGCCCTGTCCTGTGCACAACCAGTGCGCCGTGCGCCGTGGCCTGATCGCGCACGGCTGCGGATCAGGCTCGGCCTCAGCGACTTTCGATGATCACAGGCGCCCAGCCCCTGGACCGCCGTTAGGAACCCCCGGCGGCTGAACAGGTCAGCGCGACCTAAGGCGCGACCTCACCGACCCAGTTCTGGTTGTTCATGTCCAGCCGCTTCGTTCCGTCGAAAACGGATGGGGTGGCGACCTTTCCGTCGTTGAGGCCCCTCAGGGCTTCGGTGGCGGTCTTGGCATTCGCCTTGGCGGCTTCGACTTTCGCGCCGGAGGCTATGCATTGGACGGCGTCGGCGGAGGCGCCGGATTCGCGGGCGATGTCGGCGAGCTGCTGGTTGGTGAGGTCGCTGTCGCCGCCTTCCTTGGGCTGCTTGCTGGTGAAGAGGGTGTGCTGGAACTGGGAGTAGACGGGGCCGGAGCCGGACGCGGCGACGCATTCGTCGGCGGCGATGGCGCGGGTGGAGTAGTCGCCGCTCGCGGATTGCTTGTCGAGGAAGTTGACGTAGTGGTAGCGGATGGCGAGTTTGCCTTCGTCGAGTTTCTGCGCGAGTTCCTGGCCGTAGGCGCGCTCGACCATGGCGCAGGCCGGGCACAGCGGGTCTTCGAAGACGTCGATGGTTTTCGGGGCGTCCGGGCGGCCGAGCAGGACGGTGCCGTCGGCGCCGAGCACGGAGACCACGGCGCTGTTGTGGACCGTGCCGTAGCCGTCGTTGCGGACGGGCAGCTCGTCGTGGCGGCCGTTGCGGACCGCCACGATCACGATGGCGACGACGACCACCAGCGCGAGGGCGCCGAGCGCGTAGGTGGTCGCGCTGGACATCGGGCGCGGGGTGTAGTTCGAACGCGAATCGCTCACGCCGGATACTTTGCCGCATCGGCCGCCCACAGCCGCCGCCGGGCGGCACCGACACGCGGACTGCCGGCTCTCGTTACCGGGATCCGACTTTGGTTCGCTCCACATCGGGCTCATCGAAGACGCCCGCGCTCCGCTGCATCGGCTCGGGAACGAGCACCCATGCCGCCGCGGCGGCCGCCAGCAGCGCACCGGTGGCGGTGAGCGCCACCTCGTAGGAGGTGAATTCGGCGAGCGCACCGACGGATACCGCGCCGATCACCGTGCCGAGATCGCCGGCCATCTGGAATCCGGCGAGGACCGGCCCGCCGCGCGCCTTCGGCCCGATGATGTCGGCGAGCGCCGCCTGCTGACTCGGGGTGAGCATGCCGGATCCGATACCGGCGATCACCGAGGTGATCAGCAACCACAGCAGGTTCGGCGCGAAGCCGAGACCGGCGGTGCCGAGCGCGCAGATCAGCGCGCCGGCGATCAGGAAGGGCTTACGCCCGAACCGGTCCGAACCGCGACCCGCCAGAAACAGCACCGCCACGTTGCCTGCCGCGAACGTCGTCAACGCGACACCGGCCATTCCGCTGGGCAGCTTCAGCACCTCGACGACGAGCAACGGCACCAGCGCCATGCGCACACCGAAGATCGCGGCCCCGTTGGCGAAGTTCGACCACAGCACCGCCCGGTACTCCGACCGCTCCATCGCCTGCCGGAACGACATCACCTGCAGCACACCGCTCACCTCGGGCGCGGCCAGCGTCGAATTGCGCAGCGCCAGGTAGACCGCGGCGGTTACCGCGAGCAGCGCCAGCGCGTAGATGACGAACGGCGCGCGCACACCGAGCCCGGCCAGCGCGCCACCGACCAGCGGCCCGCTGATCGACCCGACCAGGAAGCTCGTCGACCACACCCCGGACACCCGTCCGCGTTGCTGCGGCGGGGACATCCGGATCACCAAAGCAAGCGCGGACACGGTGAACATGGTCGACCCGATACCGCCAACCGACCGCAAAACCAGCAACTGCCAATAGGTCTGTGCCAACGCACTCGCACCGGTCGACACAGCGACTATGAGCAACCCGCTCAGATACACCCAGCGCTCACCCAGCCGCTGCACCAGCCGCCCGCTGAACGGCGCGAACAGCAACCGCATCAACGCGAACGCACTCACGATCGCCGACGCAGCCGCCACACCAACCCCGAAGCTGCGCGCGAACTGCGGCAGCACCGGCGCCACCAAACCGAACCCGAGGGCGATCACGAACGAGCCCCCGACCAGCACCCAAATCTCAACAGGCAATGGTTCGGCCCGACTCCGCCCCGACCGCACCGGTTCGCGCACCGTCACCGAATCCGCAGGCGCCACCGTCCCATCGATCGCCGGATCCCCTGCCGCCACAGCTGCGCCCGTGACCGAATCCCGAGCCGCGGTAGCTGCACCACTCGCCGAGTCCCCAGCCACGACAGCCCCATCCGGCACCGAACGCCCGGTCGTCACAGCCGCACCGGTCGCCGGACCCGCACCTACGACAGCCTGGCCCTTCACCAGATCCCCAGCCGCCGCAGCACCATCCATCACCGGACCCTCAGCCGCGGCCTCATCCATCGCCGGATCCCCGCCCACGACAGCCCCTTTGGTCACCAGATCCCCAGCCGCAACAGCCTCATCCATCGCCGGATCCCTGCCCGCGGCAGCCCCATCGGTCGTCACCAGATCCCCAGCCGCGCCAGCCCTGTCCGTCGCCGGGCCACCAGCCGCGACAGCACCATCCGGCACCGAATCCCCGGTCACCCCCGCACGACCGGCCACCGGACCCCCTACCGCTTCGGGACCCGGCGCATCCTTACTTGGCACCGGACAGCGCCTGTCCGACCATTTCCTCCGCGGCCGCCTGCACCTGGGTCAGGTGCTCCGGGCCGTGGAACGATTCGGCGTAGATTTTGTACTTGTCCTCGGTGCCGGAGGGGCGGGCGGCGAACCAGGCGTTTTCGGTGGTGACCTTCAAACCGCCCAGTGGCGCGCCGTTTCCGCGGGCCCGGGTGAGGACGGCGGTGATCGGCTCGCCGGCGATCTCTGTGCTGGCAATCATGTCCGGGTTCAACTTCGCCAGGCGCTCTTTCTGTTCCGCGTTGGCGGGTGCGTCTATCCGGGCGTAGGCGGGGCTGCCGTAGCGGCGCTCCAATTCGACGTATCGGGCGGACGGGCTCTGGCCGGTGACGGCGGCGATCTCGGCGGCGAGCAGCGCCATCAGGATGCCGTCCTTGTCGGTGGTCCACACCGTGCCGTCGTGGCGCAGGAATGACGCGCCCGCGCTCTCCTCGCCGCCGAATGCCAGGCTGCCGCTGAACAGTCCGGGCACGAACCATTTGAAACCGACCGGCACCTCGTGCACGTCGCGGCCGAGCACGCTGACCACCCGGTCGATCATGGACGAGGTGACCACCGTCTTGCCGATCTTGGTGAGCGCGTCCCAGCCCATCCGGTTCGCCACCAGGTACTCGATGGCCACGGCCAGGAAGTGGTTCGGGTTCATCAGCCCGCCGTCGGGCGTGACGATGCCGTGCCGGTCGGCGTCGGCGTCGTTGCCGGTGGAGATGTCGTAGTCGTCTTTGATCGCGACCAGCGCCGCCATGGCGTAGCGCGAGGACGGGTCCATCCGGATCTTGCCGTCGGAGTCCAGCGTCATGAACCGCCAGGTCGGGTCGACGAACGGGTTGACCACCTCGAGTTCGAGGTCGTACCGCTGCCCGATCTCCTCCCAGTAGTCGACGCTGGCGCCGCCCATCGGGTCGGCGCCGAGCCGGATGCCGGCGCCGCGGATCGCGTCCAGGTTCAGCACATTCGGCAGGTCGGCGATGTAGTGGTCGAGATAGTCGTAGCGCTCCACCAGGGTCCGCATGGCGTTGCGCAGGGTGGTGCGCTTGACCTCGGTGAGACCCGCACGCAGGAGCTCGTTGGCGCGCGCGGCGATGGCGTCGGTGGCGACGGTGTCGGCGGGACCGCCGTGCGGCGGGTTGTACTTGATGCCGCCGTCGCGTGGCGGATTGTGCGACGGGGTGACCACGATGCCGTCGGCCTGATGCTTGGTGCGCCGCCGATTGTGGCGCAGCACCGCGTGACTCAGCGCCGGCGTCGGGGTGTAGCGATCGCGGGCGTCGACCACGGCGGTGACGCCGTTGCCCGCCAGCACCTCCAGCACCGTGGTCCAGGCCGGTTCGGACAACGCGTGCGTGTCGCGCGCCAGATACACCGGGCCGGTGATCCCGCGCGTGGCGCGGTACTCCACGATCGCCTGGGTGACGGCGAGGATGTGCGCTTCGTTGAACGCGGTGTCGAGGCTGGATCCGCGATGGCCCGAGGTACCGAAAACCACCTGCTGCGCCGGGTCCTTCGGATCCGGGATGCGGCTGTAATAGGCCGTCACCAGGTGCGCGATATCTTCCAGGTCGGTCGGGCGCGCGGGACGCCCGGCTCGATCATGGGCCATGCTCGGGTCTCCCTTCAGTGTCGGCTGCGCCCGGCTCGTCATCAGGATCATGTCCACAACCCTTGGGTTACAGACGCGGCAGCGAACACCGCGGCCAGGCCGGCCGCCACGTTGAGCACCACGTTGCCGCACGCGGACGCGTAGGCACCGTCGGTGACCAACTGGATGGTTTCGTACCCGAACGTGCTGTACGTGGTGAGCGCACCGCAGAAGCCGGTACCGGCGACGGCCAGCCAGGATCCGTCAACCCCGGCGCCGATGAGAGCGCCGAGCACCGCCGAACCGACAATGTTAACGGTCAATGTGCCCCATGGCAGCCGGGATCCGAAACGGGCCGCGACGGCCTGGTCGAGGAGGTATCGAGCCGGTGCGCCGAGCATGCCGCCGAGCACCACCAGCACCCCGTTCATGGGTTGTCCCCCTTCGCGTCTCGTCGGTGGCCCGGTCGGCCCTGCTGTCCCCGCCTACGTCCTGTCATCATCTGCGCGGCCGCCATGCCGAGCAGCACCGCGGCCAGCGCCGCCACCACCGTTCCCCCGAGATAGCCGAATGCCACGGCCGTGTCACCAGATTCGAGCAGTCTACGAATTTCGAGGCTATAGGTCGAAAAAGTTGTGAAGCCGCCCAGGAATCCGACGCCGAGCAGCGGCCTTAGCAGCCGATGAGCAACCAAAACCTCGGTAATCAGGAACATCAGTATCCCGATCAGGAAACAGCCGCCGACGTTGATCATGAACGTGGACCACGGAAAGCGTCCGGGCAGCACCGGCCAGAGCTCGCCGACGCCGTAGCGCGCCACCGCGCCGAGTCCGCCGCCGAAGGCGATCGCCACCAGCACCATGGGCTCGACGGCCGGAGTACGGGTCCGCGAACCCATGTCCTGACCTCCTGCCGCGCCGAATGTCATCGCGCAGCATGGTATCGGTAGGACCGCGCGGTACGGTCCCCAGGGGACGCCACGCACATGATGAACAGTGTCGTTCGTTGACTTGCGCGCCGCTACCACGTACTTATTCCCACGAAGGTTTCGCCGAAAGTTCCACCGATTCTCCACACCCTCATACCGGGAGCGAAGATGGCGGCACGACAGGCAGTTCCGGCACCATGTCATGACCCGGCGACCACTCCGCCGCAAACCTCCAGCGTGCGAGCGCTGCGCCGGGTCGCGGTACGCGCGCTGACAGTGGTTGCGGCGACCGCGCTTTCGAGCGGGCTGCTCGGCGCACCGCCCGCGACGGCGGCGATCTACCCGATCCCGGATCCCGACGCCTTCTACTGGGCGCCCCCGGATCTGGCCAATTTCCAGCCGGGCGATGTCATCCGCAGCCGGCCGGTCCCGGCGGCGGGCTTTCCCGGAGCGACGGGCTGGCAGTTGTTGTTCCGCTCCAACGATTCCCATGACAACCCGATCGCGGCCGCCACCACCCTGCTCATCCCCATGGGCGGCGCCGGCAGCAGCGACACCGGCAGTGCCGGCGGCCGCCCGCTGCTGTCCTATCAGCCCTTCGTCAATTCGCTGGGCGCCCAGTGCGCGCCGTCGCACAGCCTGTTCAACGGCGAGATGCAGGAGGCGATGGCGCTGAACATTCCGCTGGGGCGCGGCTGGGCGGTGAACGTCCCCGATCACCTCGGCCCGACCAGCGCCTACGGCGCCGCGAAGCTCGGCGGCAAGATCACCTTGGACAGCATCCGCGCGGTCCGGCGTTTCGAACCGGCGCATCTGGCCGACAGCCAGGTCGGCCTGACCGGCTACTCCGGCGGCGGCATGGCGACCGGTTTCGCGGCGGCACTGGCCCCGGAGTACGCACCGGAGCTGCCGATCGTCGGTGTCGCGCAGGGCGGCGTCCCGGTGAACATCGGCAAGCTCGCCCTGGAGATGGGTCAAGCCCCGCACGCGCTGTTCGGTCTCGGCTTCGCCGCCGCGATGGGCTTGGAGCGGGAGTACCCCGCCGAGGTGAACATGGGGCCCAAGCTCAACGACGCCGGTCACGGGCTGCGCAACCAGCTGGCCAACGCCTGCGCCGGTGAGATCATCTCCGCGGGCGCGAACCGCAGCTTCTACGACGTGTTCCTGCCCGGGGAGACCCAGGCCGGCCTGAGCAACCAGGACCCGACCCTGATCCGGATCCTGCACGAGAACAGCCTGGAGACCTACCCCGGCGTCCCGCGCGCGCCGGTCTACGAGTGGCACGGCGAAGCCGACCAGGTGAGCCCGCAACTGGTGCGAGAACTGGCCGGCCGCTACTGCCATGCGGGCACGCCGATGTTGCTGGAGATGGTGCCCGGCGCCGACCACGCCACCGCCGTCATCCAGGGCCTGCCGAACGCGTTCATGTACATGTCGGATCGTTTCGCCGGACGCCCCGCGCCGTCGAACTGCTGAATCGCGTCCACCCGAACGGCCCCGCACCGATCGGTGCGGGGCCGTTCGCCTGCCCAGTGCCCTAACGGAGATTAAGTCTCCACTTATCCGATCCGTTGCTAGCATCGAGTTGTGAATCAGGCCACTACTCCCGCTCCACCACGGCGTTTGCGCGCCGACGCCGCCCGCAACCAGCAACGGATCCTCGCCGCGGCGGCCGATCTGTTCGCCGAGCACGGCTTGGAGATCACCCTCGACGACGTCGCCGAGCGCGCCGGAGTCGGGGTCGGGACGGTGTACCGCCGCTTCGCCAACAAGAAGGAACTGATCGCGGAGGTCTTCGCGCAGAAGATCGACGAGTTCGCGGTAGCCGCCGAGGACGCGGCGCGGCACGAGGATCCGTGGCTCGGGGTGGTGCAGTTCTTCGAGTACGCGTGCACCCATCTGGCAACCAATCGCGGCTTCAGCGATGTCCTGCTGGAACTCGAGGACGACCTGGAGCGATTCACCCAGGTCCGCGACCGCATCAAGCCCACGGTCGGCTTCCTCATCGACCGCGCCAAGGCGGCCGGCGCGCTGGCGCCCGGCATCGACCCGTCGGACTTCTTCGCGCTGATCCACATGGTCGACGCGGTGGCCGAATTCGCCCGGCCGGTCAACTCCGAGACCTGGCAGCGTTATATGGCGATCACTCTCAACGGCATGCGCTCGGACGCGGTGCCGCGGCGCCCGCTGACCGTGCCGCCGCTGACCGACGACGAGGTCGAGCAGGCCAAGGGCTGCGCGGGCAAGCGCCGCTAGCCGAAAATCCACGAAGCAGTAGCGCGGGTCACAGAGTTCCCTTAAAGTTGGTCACATGACCAACTCGTGGGTGAACTGGGCCGGCGATCAGCGCTGCGCTCCAGCCGATGTCGCCGCACCGCGCAATCGCGACGAAATCGCCGAAATTCTCGCCCGCGCGGCCGGCCAGGGCCAGAACGTCCGCGTCGCCGGCGCGGGACATTCGTTCACCGACGCCGTGCTCACCGACGGCACGCTGCTGAACCTGTCGAACATGAACCGCATCCTCGAGGTCGACAGCGCCTCCGGGCTGGTCCGGGTCGAGGGCGGCCTCACCCTGAACGCGGCCAGCAACGCCCTGCACGCGTCCGGGCTCGCCTTCCCCAACCTCGGCGACATCGACGTGCAGACCATCGCCGGCGCGACCGCCACCGGCACCCACGGCACCGGCGCGGGCCTGCAGAACATCTCGGCCGCACTGCATTCGGTGGAGCTGGTGCTGGCCGACGGCAGCGTGCTGGAACTGAACGAGGCCGCCGATCCGGCGGGCTGGCGGGCGGCGCGGGTCAGCGTGGGCGCGCTCGGCGTGGTCTCCGCGGTCACGCTGCAACTGGTGCCCTCGTTCGTGCTGGAGGGCATCGAACGCCCGGTCCCGGTGGAGGAGATCCTCGACGACCTCGACTCCCACGTGGACGGCAACGAGCACTTCGAGTTCTACATGTTCGCGCACAGCCCGCTGGCGATGACCAAGCGCAACAACAAGACCGAGCTGCCCGAGCAGCCGCGTGCCAAGGCGATCGACTGGTTCGCCGACATCCTGATGTCGAACTACATGTTCGACGGGCTGTGCCGCCTCACCAAGCGGCAGCCGGGCCTGATCCCGTGGATCCATCGCGGCGCGGCCTACGCGGGCAGCTACCGCCGCCAGGTCGACCGCTCCTACCGGGTCTTCGCCTCACCCAGGCTGTTCCGCTTCACCGAGATGGAATACGCGATCCCGCGCGAACATTCGGCCGACGCGATCCGCGAGATCAAGGAGCTCGCCACGAAGTACCAGACCCCGATGCCGATCGAGGTGCGCTGGGTCGCCCCCGACGACGCGTTCCTGTCCCCCGCCGACGGGCGCGACACCTGCTACATCGCGGTGCACCAGTACCAAGGCATGGAGTGGGAGTCGTTCTTCCGGGCCTGCGAGGCCGTGTTCGATCGCTACCAGGGCCGCCCGCACTGGGGTAAGCGGCACTTCCAGACCGCCGACACGCTGCGCGAGCGCTACCCGCACTGGGACGAGTTCGCCGAGGTGCGCCGGCGCTTCGATCCGAAGGGGCTGTTCGCCAACCCCTATCTCGATCGGGTTCTGGGGCCGGTCGGCTAGGGATTCCCGCAGGTTTGACGGAACGGGATTCCGGGCAGGCTAGAGAATGAGAGGATGTTGGTCTAATCTTCTCATTGTCTTGAAAAGGACGATCAAAGGAGATCGCGATGACTGCCGCCCTCGAATCCACCGCGCGGGAACTGCCCACCCCCGGCCCGATCGGACCCGGCACCCGGATGTGGGACGAAACGGGACTGGTGACCTTCTCGCTGACCGCCGGCTCGGCGTTCCTGTTGCAGACCATGGAACCGACCATCTCCGCGGTGGTCGACGCGCACTCCACCTTCCGCACCGACCCGATGGGCCGGGCGCTGCGCAGCATCTCCTCGGTGATGATGTGGGTGTACGGCGGCGAGGAAGCGCTCGCCGAGGCCGACCGGCTGCGCGCCATGCACGCCTCGCTCAACACCACCGACGCCGCCGGGGTCAAGCACAAGGCGCTGGCCTCCGGGCCGTGGGCCTGGGTACTGCACACCGGCACCTTCGCCTTCACCGAGAACGCGAAATACTTCGCGCGCCGGCCGCTCAGCTACGCCGAGAAGGAGGCGTACTACCAGGAGACGGTGCAGCTGATGCGCAATTTCTCGGTGGCGCCCAAGGAGATTCCGGAGGACTTCGCCGCCTTCGAGAAGTTCTTCGCCGAGATGGTGGACAACCAGCTCGAGTCCACCGGCACCGCGCGGGACTACCTGCGCGTCATCCGGTCCGTCGCGCCGCCCAAGCAGTTGCCGCGCGCGCTGGCGCCGGTCTGGCGGGCCGCGGTCGCCCCGGTCGGCAAGTTGCAGTACTTCGTCACCGTCGGCACCACGCCCGAGCCCGCCCGCCGCAAACTCGGCTTGACCTGGTCGGAGGCGGACGAGCGCAAACTCCGGGCATTGGGCTGGCTGATCGCGCGCACGGTGCCACTGCTGCCGGAACGGGTGCGCTACTTCCCGATCGCCTACGAGGCCCGGCGCCTGGAACGGGACCGCGTGCGCCTGCGCAAGATGATCGACCTGCGTCCGCTCTGAGACGCCCGCGCCGGGCCCGCCGAATGCGGGCCCGGTTTGCTGTAGTACCGCCCGAGCTGCATAGCAATCTTTCGGCAAGCTGAACCGAGGTGTCTCGAACGCGCCGGAACCGGCCCATCTGCATGAGGCGAGAACCCGTATCCCTTACGCTACGACAGCGTTTCGGCCCACGACGTCGCGTTCGTTGGGCAGACGGCACAGCCCTGGTAGCTCTCCTCACCCCCGAAAGGCGCTCGATGGCCCACACACCCAGTGTGCTGTTCGTCTGTGTGCACAATGCCGGCCGTTCCCAGATCGCGGCCGGATTCCTCAGATCGCTCGCCGGGGACCGTATCGAGGTGCGTTCGGCGGGCAGCGATCCCGGCGAGACCCTGAACCCCGTCGCGGTCGCCGCGATGACCGAGATCGGCATCGACATCTCTGAGGCCGCCCCGCAGCGACTGACCGACGAGGCCGTCGGAGTATCCGACGTGGTGATCACCATGGGCTGCGGCGACGCCTGCCCGTACTTCCCGGGCATCAGCTATAGAGACTGGGTGCTGCCCGACCCGTCCGGGCAGTCCATCGAGGTAGTGCGCACGATCCGTGACCACATCCGGATCCTGGTCGAGAACCTCATCGCCGAACTGGTGCCCGCGCCGCACTGAGTCCGATTTCTTCAAGACCCCGCCGGCCCGCGGCTCCTAGGCTGACGAGCATGACTCCGCATTTGGATTTCTTCAGCATCGTGGTCTCGGACATGGCGGCCTCGGTGGCGTTCTACCGACGGCTCGGGCTGGCCTTCCCGGCGGGCGCCGAGACCGAATCGCACGCCGAGGCGACGATTCCCGGCGGCATCCGGATCGCCTTGGACACCGAAGCAGTGATCAAGTCCTTCTACCCCGAGTGGCAGGGCGCCGCCGGCGGGCGGATCGGGATGGCGTTCCGATGCGCGACCGCGGCCGAGGTCGACTCCGTCTTCGCCGAACTGGTGGAGGCGGGCTACGAGGGCGAACTCAAACCGTTCGACGCCGCGTGGGGGCAGCGCTATGCCGTCGTCAAGGACCCGGACGGCACCGGGGTGGACCTGTACGCGCCGCTGTCGTAACGGCTAGACGCGAGTGAGCAACTCCCCCAACGGCATTCCCGCCAGCTCGCGCACTTCGCGGGACAGGTGCGCCTGATCCGCGAAACCCGTCAAGGCCGCGGTGTCGGCGAACGGGGTGCCCGACCGCACCACAGCCATCGCTCGTTGCAACCGCAGAATCCGCGCCAGGGTCTTCGGTCCGTAGCCGAAGGCCGCGAGCGAACGGCGGTGTAGCACACGGGCGTTGAGCCCCGTCGCCGCCGCGGTGGCCGCTACCGATCGGCCGGAATCGAGCGCTCGCACGACTTGGCGCAACACCGGATCGGCGGGCCCGGCCGCGGACGCGCGGTCCAACGCGATGGCTTCGAGCGCGGCGAGCCGGTCGGGTGCGTCGTCGACCTGCCCGGCGAGCCGGCGCACTGTCGCGGCGGGCCACAGATCGGCGAGTTCGACCCGGCGGTCTCGTAGTTCGTGCGCGGGCACACCCAGCAGCGCGGGCGCGGTGCCCGGATAGAACCGGATACCCGCGACCTGCGCACCGGCCGGCATGGCCGGGGCGAACGCGGCGGTGTCCGGGCCCGCGACGACGAGTTTTCCCTCGCGCCACAGCAGGTCGATGCATCCGTCGGGCAGCACCGGCGCCGCCACGTCATCGGCGGCCACGGTGCGTTCCCACACCACGGCATCCTCGAAGCGCGAGGGCCGCTCCCGGTAGCCCGCCGAGACGCTGATATCAGCCACGAAACCAGGCTACGTCGAGCCTGTGACACCTACTCCGGCATCAGCCCGCGGGGCGCGACACGCAGGTAGTCGACGTCGCCGGTGCTGATCTTGGCCTGCGGATCCTTGCAGCCGACGGTGACCTCGGTGGCCGGTGAGGACGAGAAGGTCCACAGCGTGATCCAGTCCCGGCCCTCGACGGATTCGCGTTTGCGCTGATCGCCGGAGCGCAGGTCCTCGTTGCGACCGGTGCTGTCGGTGACCGTGCAGCGCAGCGTGGCGACCGCGTCGCCCCAGGCCGCGGGCACCTTGATATCCATCACCGCGTCGGCGGGCACGACCACCGTCTCGGTGTCGCCCAGGGGAATTCGGACACCCTCGACGGCCGCGGGCGCGACCGTCGGAGTCACCGGGGCGGCGGTCGTGGTGGAGGTGGCGGGCGCCGCGTCCTTCACCGTGTCGTCGGCGCACCCCGCCACGGTCACCGCCAGCAGCGCCGGAATCGTCAGCCAGATCAGCCTCACAGATCAACCTCTCGTCACGCCCGCGCACCAGGCGACAGGATGGGATCAATGGATCGAACCGAGCATGAATCTTCAACAGCGAATGCAGACTACCCGGCCGGAATAATTCGGAATTAAATCCGACCCGTCCCCGGAATCCGCGGCGGCCGTGTTGTCGCTGATCCGCCGCTATGATCGCGCACGGAGCGGCGTCTGCGGTCCGCGCGCGTCGCTGTATCGACCGGTATTTGTCTTGGAGGGCATCGGTGAGCAAGTCCGTCGCATTCAGCACCCCCGATATCGTGCTGCCGGACGGAACTGCGGACTGTTATCTGGCACATCCCGGCGACGGGGCCGCGCACCCCGGGGTACTGCTGTTCGCCGACGTGTACGGGCTGCGACCGGTCATCCGGGAGATCATGGAAACCATTGCCGCCGAGGGTTTCACGGCGCTCGCGCCGAATGTGCTGTTTCGGTCCGGTCGTTCGCCGGTATTACCGATGCCCGATCAGCGAGATCCGGCGGGCCATGCGGAATTCTTCAAAAAGCTCGCTCCGGTACGCGCCGCACTCACACCGGAAAAATCGCTCCAGGACGCGGCCGTATATCTGAATTATCTTGCCGCATCGGAGTTCTGCACTCCGGGCACGGTCGCGGTGGCCGGATACTGCATGGGCGGGCGGATGGCGTTGCGCACCCCCGCCGCCTATCCGGTGCGCATCGCCGCCGCCGCGAGTTTTCACGGCGGGCGCCTCGCCGAGGCCGACGCGCCCGACAGCCCGCACCATTCCCTGGACGACGTCACGGCGGAGGTGTTCGTCGCGCACGCGAGCGACGACCAGTCGATGCCCCCGGAACAGATCCAGGTCCTGGAGCAGGCGCTGACCGCCGCCGGCGTAGCGCACACCTCGGTGGTCTACCCGAAGACCCGGCACGGCTTCACGATGCGCGACACTCCGGTGTTCGACGAGCGGGCCTACCAGCGGCACCTGAGTGATCTGCTGGCCCTGCTGCGGCGCAACACGGACCGCGACCGCTAGGCGGCTCCCGCGTCCGACAGAATGGTTCTCGGATCGACCGTTTCGAGCGACCCGCGAGCAGTGGCTCGGCGGGCACCGAGGAGCACGATGGAACTGTCCTACGGGGATGTCAAAGACGCCGCCGCACGCATCGAAGGCCGGATCCGTCCGGTCGCCGTCGCGCCCGCCGAGGGCATCGCACCCGGCGGCTCGAATCCGTTCCAGGCGTGGTTCGCGCTGGAGTACATGCAGCACACCGGCACATTCAAAGCCCGTGGCGCACTGAACTTCTTGCAGGCGCACAAGGACGAGGGCACCGTGCCCGCCGCCGGGGTGACCATCGCCTCGGGTGGTAACGCGGGTCTGGCGTGCGCGTGGGCGGCGCGCGACCAGGGCATTCCGGCGACGGTGTTCCTGCCGGCGACCGCGCCCGCGGTGAAGGTCGAGCGGTTGCGCGGCTACGGCGCACAGGTCCGGCTGGTCGGCTCCGAGTACGCCGAGGCGCTGGAGGCCAGCCGGGAGTTCGCGGCCAGCAGCGGAGCCTTGCAGTCGGCGGCCTACGACCATCCGCTGATCGCCGCCGGGGCGGGCACGCTGGCCGAGGAGATCCACCACCGGCTACCCGAGCTGGACACCCTCGTGGTGGCCGTGGGCGGGGGCGGCCTGTTCGCCGGAGTGGCGACGGCCGCAGGGCATTACGGGGTGCGGACGGTCGCGGTGGAGCCGGCCGGGTGCTGCGCGCTCAACGCCGCGCTGGCCGCCGGGGAGCCGGTCGATGTCGTGGTGAACTCGATCGCGGCGGACTCGCTCGGGGCGCGGCGGGTCACGCAGCTGGCCGTCACCGCCGCCCAGCGGTTCGACGCGGAGTCGGTACTCGTGACCGACGAGGAGATCGTCGCGGCGCGGCGGACACTCTGGGCGGATCGCCGCATCGCGGTGGAGCACGGCGCGGCAGCGGCCCTGGCGGCCATCACGTCCGGGCGCTACCGGCCCGCGCCGGGCGAGCGCGTGTGTGTTGTGCTCTGCGGCGCGAACACCGACCCGAGCTCCTGGTAGGGCGTCAGCTGCCGACCAGGGCGTTCATGATGGTGCCGGCGCTGGTGGCCACCACTCCGCCGATCATGGCTCCGGCCACCATCTTCGGCGATTGCAGGCCGCCGCCGGTCCACTTCTCCCAGGCGAATCTGCCGCCCGCGAAGATGATGGCGACGATGCCCGCGAGCAGCACGAACCAGGTGAAATAGCTGACCATCTGCTGGAACTTGTCGGCGATCGGCGGGGCCAGCGGTTCCGGATTGCCGACCTGGGCCAGCACAGCGGAGCCGACCAAGTCCTGTGTCGCGGCGAGAATGATGCTCACAGTAGGTTCCCCTTCGGCCGGTACGAATATGCCGGACAAATCCTACTCCGTGCCCGCGGAACCTATTGGGCGACAGGGGAACTCACAGAGAGTGCCGACCGGTCGGCTTACCGCCGGAATCAGTCCATGCACAGCGCCGCTTCCAGGATGGTGTCCGAGCCGACGGTGATCCCGATATTGCCCGCGACCCCGGGCAGTTCGTTCATCACGACGGTGACGGCGCGGGTTTCGGTGGCGACGCTGAGGGTGCTGAAGCCGTGGATGGCGCCGGTGTGGCCCCAGGCCTGCACACCGCAGGAGGTGGAGAACCGGAACAGCCCGAGCCCCGCGGCCTCGGCGTAGCCGATCAGGCCGGTGGGCAGGCCGGTTCGCATCTGCGCCAGCAGGTCCGGGGGCAGCAGTTCGCCCGAGAGCAGAGCCAGGAAGAACCGGTTGAGGTCGCCTCCGGTGGACACCATTGCCCCGTCGGCCAGCCCCCACCCGGCGTCGATATCGGTGACGTCCACCCGGACACCGCCGAATTCGTGATAACCGCGGGGGTGCGGGCCGCGCAGCACCTGTTCGACCGGATACAAGGGCCAATAGGTGCCCAGCATGCCGAGCGGCACCAGGATCCGGCGGGTGACCTCCACGGCCGCCGGAAGTCCCGTGACCCGCTGAATCAGCTGCCCCAGCAGCAGATAGTTGGTATTCGAATAGCCGACCTCCGCGCCCGGCGTGAATTCGGCAGGGCTGTCCAAACCGAGCCGGATCAGCTCTGCGGCCGGACGCGCGGCGCGCAGCCCCTCGACCGATTCCTGATCGATCATGGACAGGTAGTTCGGAATACCGCTGGTGTGCTGCAACAGATTTCGCACCGTGATGACCGCGCCGTCACCACCCGGACCGTGCACCGCACCGGGCAGGTAGCGCTGCACCGGACTGTCCAGTTCGACCCGCCCCTCGGCCACCAGTTGCAGCACCACCGTCGCCACGAACGACTTCGTGACACTGGCGATCCGCACCTGCGCCCCATCCGGGAAATGCCCGCCGGTCCCGAAGTCCCCGATGCCACTATCGAATTGATCGACCCGGCCGGCCACTGTGTGCACCAGCTGAGCACCGGGCACCCCGGCGGTGGCCACCAATTCGTCGAGCTCGGCCTGCAACGTCGCCGTCTGCTCGGTCGGCGGCGGCACAGCCGTCGCTGGCGACACCGCCAGCACTACCGAAACCGCGGTAGCGACCAGCGCCGCCCGCATCATGGACCACCGCATCCGGCGTCTCCCTGCTATGAAAGTGTCAGCCCCGCAGGCGATATCACCATCGGCGCGACACCCGTTAACCCATGATGCCCAGTCCGGGGCTCGGGCGCGGTCGATTCCGCGGTCAGCACAGCGCCGATCGCCCCCGGCGCATTCTCAGCAGAATTTCATCGAATCACCTGCGCGAACACAGACTCGGCCGGTTGAATGCGTGGTGGCTGCCCCGCCCGGATCACCTCTCGGGCGGCAGGCAGCGCCAAACTTCCAGGGACGCGCTATGACCGCAACTCGCACGCCGATCACCGTGTACTGGCGCTGGGGATGCCCCTACTGCCTGCGGCTGGCCGTCCGGCTGCGCGCGGCGGGAATCCCGTTCCGCAAAGTGCCGATTCGCGATCCCGAGGCCGCGGCGGCGGTGCGCGCGATCACCGGCGGCGACGAGATCACCCCGACCGTCCTGGTGAACGGCAAAGCGCTGGTCAACCCGAGTATCGACGAGGTACGCGCGGCGCTGCGCGACTAGGCAGTGTCCTGTAAGTCGTCGTGGTGTTGGTTAGGCACCGGGTCACGGTTTCAGGCGGGCCCGGGCGCGCGGGAGCTCGGGCTGATCTTGATTCCTGGGCGACGGACCGGTGATAGCATGAGTCATGCAGGGGGACCATTGTTTTCAAGATGCCCGATGCCTACACCACTGGCGTGACGTCAGCATCGATACGGAATGAACAACTTCACGGTCCAGTTGGGCAACCTCACAGGGTTCCGATTGGATCTACAGGACATCGGCACCAATTTCTCGTCGAACGCATCGCGGATGCTGTCAGACATGTCGATCCCGAGCGGGTCGATCGGGCTGCTGTCGACCTTGACGCCCTCGTTCGAGAAGTTGCAGAGCACGCTGTCGTCATCCCATCGACAAGATCTGGCCGGCCTCAGCACATTCGACACCGATCTCGCTACTGCCATCACCCGGTACCAAGCATCTGACGACGCCTCCGCGAAGGCGATCTCGACGCTCACCCCCGGTGAGACGGTGAACATCTCGGGCGACCCTGGAGCCATCAGCAGATTCGGCGGACTGCAATCGCCGACCCTCTCGGCGGTCGACGAGAACCAGTTCTCCGTGCGGCAGGTGGTTGACGGCAGCATCGAACTGATCTCTCCATACGACGAAAAGCTCAGTGCGGCAATCGGCGTCAAGCCTGCCGCGGACTACCTGACCCCGCTGGCCGCAGACTGGGAGACGTTACAGGCACTGGGGAAGCGGATCTATCAACTCGGCATCAACGACTTCGTGGCGTCGGAGAATCTCTCCGGCGGACTCCAGTGGCTGCAGACCAGCTGGACCGGAACTGCGGCTGAGGCATTCGCAACGAGCGCGAGCAGTCTAGGGCAGGCGATCGCAGCGCGCAGTGATGACCTGGACGCGGTGTCGAAGATTGTCCAGACCGGCGGCGCCTACCTCGAGCGCCTGGTGTACAACCAGGCGATGGGTCTCAGCAGCGCCCTCACTCAGCCGATGACTTTCATCGACATCACGCTCCCGCTGTCGCATTGGGCCATGATTGTCAACGGGCCGATGCGTGAGTCGTTCAGAACGGAGATCACCGCCGGAATCGACGCGATGAAGAAATCGGCGAACGCGCGACGAGACGCGATAACAACCGCTGTCGGGCGAATTTCCCAGGCGCTGGATTATTTTCCAGAGCGTGCGCGCCCGAATGCGAGTGAATTCGAGATTCCGGACAAGGTGGCTGCGGACTTGGGTGCAATAAGATACGGGCTCGACAACAAAGTGTGGTGGGAGACCAGCATTGCATCCACCTGAAGACCGTGCATTGCCGAAGAATCGGGCGATCTACGGTTCCGACACCGGAGTCCTCGGCAAAGCAGCAGCGACCTTGGCTCGCGTTGACCTCACTGCCGTCTTGGTGGCATGGGATTCGTTCGGATACGATCTCGCACCAAAACTGCTGCGGACATATTTGCGTGACGAGGGGCCTAACTATCAGTATCGATTCGATAGTGCCGAGATTCGGAAGATCGTGAAGACAAGTGCCGTACAAAAAGCGGCAGCCGCCAGCCTGGATGAGGTGAAAGGTATGGCGCGGACGGAACCTAGAATTGGTGTTGCAACGGAGATAACCCCCGCGGGTTGGATAGGCAACGTTGAAATCACTGACGACGATGACTTAGCCAACGCCCTAGGGCACTTCGATGTCGCGGTAGGAACCGACACAACCGTTTACAAGGCCGACGACGGCAGCCTTCGCGCAGAAATGGACTACCGGATATACGTATACGACTATTACAACTTCGACCTCAAAGGCGATCATCTGATCAACATCAATCCCGCGAAAACCATCAACAACGAGGCGCGGCAGATGGAGGAGGCCGGGTGGGCACGATCTTTCAAGTCCAGAGGCGAATCGGCTATGGAACATTGGAGCGGCACGCTGTGACTAGAGGTGTCCGTAAAAGCGTTTACCTTGGCGCATTTTCCTGTCTGCTTTCCGGTCTGCTCGCCGGCTGCTCCAACAACGGTTCCGACACCTTGAAAGATCTGGCAACATGCGGAGAATTTGTATTTCCAGACGACGCCAAGATGATCTGGTACCGAGAGCACTCAACCTTCGGAGATGAACTTCTGGATGCGGTGGTCGAAATCGCCGCGAGCAAGGTTGCAGAGTTCAAGCAGCAGTCCCGGTTGGAAAAATTCGAGCCGGGAGTACCCCGGTATTGGCGTGAATCTTGGCAGGATATCGGCCAGGCGCAGCTGCTCGCGAGCGACGCCGGCAACGAGCATCTGGTCGAACTGAACCAGAGTCCGACGAGGTGGGTGGTTATTCACGACTCCGGCAGCGAGGTAAGGCAGCTGTTTATCAAGGTGGGCTGCTGACGGGGCAGCGATGACTGACCGGACACGTCCTAGCGGATCGGTTGCAGCTCCGCGGGTTCGGCGGCCTCGGGCAGTTGGGCCGAACGCCGGGTCGCCCACACGAACAGCACCACCAGTAGCACGCTCAGCCACACATAGGTGTCGCCCTCGAAGTGCTGCCAGGGCGTCCAGGACAGTTCTCGATCGTCGTCGCCCGGCAAACGGTTCTGCGGACCGTAGACGAAGATCCACGCGGTGATCGCGGTGACCGCGAACCAGCGCAGGCGGCGCGGCCACGGGAACCGCAGCGCGTAGCCGAACATCGCGAACAGCGCGGGCGCGATCATCACCCAGTGATGCGACCACGAGATCGGCGACACCAGCAGCGTGAACACCGCGTTGATCGCCAGCGCCAGCGGCGGGAAGTCGAGCGTGCGACGCATCGCGACCACCACGAGCACCAGCAGCAGCGCGCTTATCGCCAGCCACAGAATCGTGAACAGCGGCTTCTCGATGCCGAAACGGGCCAGCACCGCCTGGATCGACTGGTTGGTGTGGAACGACGAACCGCTCAGCCCGGACACATTGCCCATGCCGTGGAACCAGTACTCGACCGACGCCTTGGGCAGGATCGCGAAGCTCAGCAGGGTCGCGACCGCGCCGGTGACGGCGGCCGTGAGGGCCGATTTGTAGTCCTTCTTGACCAGGAAGTAGAGGACGAACGCGGCCGGGGTCAGTTTGATGGCGGCGGCGAGACCGATCAGCATGCCGCGCCGCCACTTCGGCTTGCGCGCCAGCACGTCGGCCGCGACCAGCGCCATCAGCAGCAGGTTGACCTGACCGAAGTTCAGGGTCGCCCAGACCGGTTCCAGCACCATGGCCAGCGGCACGGCGCAGGCCGTCGCGTACAGCGCGGTGCGCAGCTGGTCCCGCGCGGGCCAGATGCGGCGGGCCACCAGGTACAGCGTCACCGCCAGCGCGGCCACCGAGGAGACGAAGAACAGGAACGCCGCCGGATCCCACGGCAGCAGCGCGAACGGCCCGAGGACCAGGGCGGCGAACGGCGGGTAGATGAACGGCAGGCTGATGCCCGCGTTCGTTTCGGGCAGCTGACCGTACATGTTGCCGCCGTCGCGCAACGCCTCGACGCCGAGCCGGTAGACCTGCAGGTCGATGAAATCGCCGGTGATCGGGACGCCGCCGCTGGCCGCTTGCACCGGCCAGATCGGCACGGTCAGGAACAGATAGGCCACCACGGCAAGGAGCGCCGGGACAAGCCACACGACGGGCCCGTAACGGCGGTCCGGTGACTTGGATGCATCACGCGCGGTGGAACTATTCATCCGCGGCAACTATACCGATAGGGGTCGGAAGGCCGAACCCCGCCGGGTATGGCGGGGTTCGGCCGGCACCGGCTAGTGGGCAACGACACCGCTGATCTCGTTGGGAGCCGACGGCAACGTGGCCGCGGCCGTGACCGCCCCCGCGGCCAGATCGATCCGGTGCACCTTCTTGGTAGCCGGATCCGACACATAGGCGATGTTCCCGCGCACGAACAGCGCCGGTCGCGCCTGCTGCCACTTCAGCGGCTCCGACCAGGAGTCGAGCACCGGAATCGTCTTGGTGACCCGGCCCGCGACCGGATCGATCACGTGGATCTTCCCGTCGGTGCCGAGCACCAGCGCCTCACCGGCCGGTCCGCGGCCCAGCGAACGGAAGGTGTAGCTGGTGCCGAGATCGACCAGCTTCAGGGTGCCGGTCGCGGTGTCGATCAGCGAGACCTGGGTCGGGCGCTCGAGTTCGGCGTCCTTGTCCTTCTTGTAGTCGCCGAGCACGATCGCGGAGGCGTCGGTGCCGGACTGGTTACCGATCCGGCCGTAGGCGTCCGGGCTGGTCACCTTCGTGATCTTGCCGTCGCGGTAGACGAGCACGCCGGTCTGGCAGCCGATGACCACGGCCTCGCCCAGCGCGGTGGCCTCGCCGTGCACGCCAGGGCAGTCCTCGTTGCGGGCGATCTCCTTGCGGTCCCGGTCCAGCACCACGATGCCGACACGCTTGTCCTCGGTGCCCAGGGTGGTGACGAGCTGACCGTTGGCCAGTTCGATCGCGACACCGTGGTGCGGCGCGGCCGATTTGTAGGTCTTGGTGTCGGGCTTGCCCGCTTCCAGCTGGTCCGAGGCGAAGCTGGTCACCTCGCCGGAGCCGTCGGCGAACAGCACGGTGCGGCCGGCGTGCGTCACCACGTGGCCGGGCTTGGACGCGGCGAACTCGATGTCGGTGAACTTCGCGTCGTAGGCGTCGAAGACCTTGAAGGTGTCCTTGTGCGTGACCATCAGATGGTGGTCGTCGCCGGCCGGATTGAGGCGATTGAAGCCCTCCAGCTTGACGTCGCCCTTCTGTTCCAAGGTCTCGCCGTCGAGGACGAGGATGCCGCCGTCGTAGGTCAGGGCGATCGGCTCCGCGCCCGCCTCGTGCGGGTGCTTGTCGGCGGTGTCGTCGGCGCCGCAGGCACCCAGGGCGACAGCCGAGGCGACGAGCGCGGACAGGGCCACCGTCTTGGTGGCACGTGACCGGATATTCATTCGGTACTCCATTTTCTAAGGTGCGGTGAGACCGCGGACGATGTCTTCGGTGTTGGCGCGCGCCATCTCCAGGTAGCTGCCCGCACCCTGGCCCGGTTCGGTGAGCGATTCGGTGTAGAGGCCGATGACCCGCACGTGCAGGCCCACGCGTTCGGCCAGGACGCGGGCGAGCCGGTCGGGCTGCGAGGAGTCGACGAAAATCGCGCCGACGCCCGCGGCGCGGATCGCGTCGGCCAGCTTGCTCAGATCCGAGGCGCTCGGCGAGGCCAGGGTGGTGCCGCTGGGGATGACCGCCCCGACCACGGTGAAGTCGAAACGCTGTGCGAAGTAACCGAATACGTGATGGTTGGTGACCAGCTTGCGTTTCTCGGCGGGGATGGCGGCGAACTGCTGGGTCATCCACTGGTCGAGTCGATCGAGCTCGGCGAGGTAACCAGTGGTGCGCTCCCGGACGGCAGCCGCGTCGATGCCGTCGACATCCGCCAGCACCCGGGCGCTGATCAGTTCGACCGCTCGGCGCACTCGCTGGGGGTCGGTCCAGAAGTGCGGATCGGGCTTGCCGCCGGCCTCGTCGGCGCTGTAGTTGATCGGGTCGAGTTTCTCGGCGACCGACAGCGCCGGGACACCGGATTCGACCGCGGCGGCGACATTGCGCGCGACACCCTCTTCCAAGCCGAGGCCGTTGTGCACGACCAGCGCGGCCTGTTCGATCTCGGCGGCCTGGCGCGCGGAGATCGCGAACGAGTGCGGGTCGGCCCCGGCGGGCATCAGCACGGTCACCGGGACCGCGTCGCCGACGATGTTGCGGGTGAGATCGCCGAGGATGTTCGTGGTGACGACGATGCCCTTGCGGTCGCCGCCGTCGCCGGAACAAGCGCTCAGGGCGGGCAAAAGAACTGCCAGGCAGGCGATTACGCGGATCATTGTTCTCATTGGCCGGTCTCCACCATCAGCGCCGGCGCGATGTCGAGGGTGAATGTCCTTGCCACGCGCAGGTTGTCGTTGTAGTCGATTTCGTGCACGACGCGAGCGGCGGCGTCGTTGAGGTAGGCCCGCGCGGTGTCGACGACCAGCGTCGCGGAACCGGCCGCCGCCATGACCTTGGTTTGCGCTGTGCGCGCACCGGTTTCGGGGTCGAAGCCGTGCAGCACGCCGTCCCGGGTGAGGGCCAGCAGCGGTGCGCCCTCGCCCGCGGTATTGACCGCGACCACGTCGGCGAGCGGCACCAGCCGCCAGGCCTTCTTGCGGATATCCAGGGACCACAGGCCCTGGTTTCCGGCTTTGGCGGTGAGCGCCGTACTGCCCGGCCGGTGCGTGAACTCGACCGCGCGGTCGGCTTCGGCGACCGGCGTCGGGTAGGGGATCTTCTCCCCCGTGAAGCCGTCCTCCTGCTTGCGCACCACCAAAGCGCCATCCGCACAACCGAAGACGACGCCACGACGGGTGACCGCCTGACCGCGCGGGCTGACACAGGGTTCGGTGACGGCGGCGACCGGAGCGCCTTCCCGGGAACGGACCTCCACCCGGCCCGTCTGCCCCGCGACCACCAAGCTCTCGCCGTAGGGAACCGCTACACCGTCGCCGATCCGGCGAAGCTCCTTGACGACGCCCTTGTCGAGTTCGGCACGGTCCAGCAGAGCCGTGGCGCCGTTCTCGAAAGCGACCGCCACTACGGACTTGTCGCTGTGCACGGCCGTAATCCGTCCGCCCGCAACCGAACCCGCATCGCGAATCGGCGCGCGGTAGTAGTGCACGTGGTCCTCGTGGTCGACCATCCAGGCGCCGCTGTCGGTGATCCGCACCGAATCCCCCACGCCCGCATAGCCGTACCGGCCGTCCCCGAACAGGCGCTGCGCGCCTTCGGCTCGGCCCGCCTCGGTGACCTTTTCGGTGAGCAGGTCGAGGACGCGGATCGCTCCGGTGCCCTGATCGGCCAGGATCAACCGCGACTGGGCGTCGGCGGTTTCCTCCGCGCCCTCGACATAACCGTGCGGCGTCTCGGTGGGCGTACTCGGCGGCGCTTCCCCGGCTCCGCAGCCGGCCAACGGCACGGCCACCACAGCGGCCAGCGCCGCCGCACCGGCCCCGGCGCGGCGCAACCGTTCCCGCAGTGCCGAGGCGAGGGCGGACGCGAAGAACAAGCCCACCGCGACGATCGCGATCGTGGCGCCAGCGGCCGTCTGAGCGTGCCAGGAGATCAGCAGTCCCGCGCCGGTCGACAGCGCGCCGAAGCCGGCCGCCAGCACCATGATCAGCGGAATCCGGTTCGCCCAGAAGGTGGCCGCCGCGGGTGGCGCGATCAGCAGACCGAACACCAGCAGGGTGCCGACCACATGGAACGAGGCGACGATCGCCAGCGTCACCAAACCGACCAGCGCCACCTGCGCCACCCTGGGCCGCAACCCGAGGGTGTGCGCCTTGCGCGGATCGAAAGCCAAGGCCACGAACGCGCGGTGCCCGAGCACCGCCACCGTGATCGCCCCCAGCAAGGCCGCGGCCAGGAACCTGAGATCGCTTGTGCGCACGCCCAATACGTCACCGAAGAGGAACGCCGTCAGGTCCACCGCGAACGAGTCCGACCGCGACACGATGATCACGCCGAGCGCCAGCATCCCTACGAACAACAGACCGATCCCCGTGTCCGCCGAGAACCGCCGATTCCGGCTCAGCACCGAAACGCCGAAAGCCATTGCCCCGCAACTGATCGCGGCTCCCAGCAGCAGATTTCCGCCGAGTAGCGCCGCCACCGCCACGCCGGGCAGCATCCCATGCGCCATCGCGTCCCCGAGAAAGGCCATGCCCCGCACCACAACCCACGTCCCCGCCACCGCGCAGATCCCGGAAACGAGCAGCCCGCCCCATAACGCCCGTTGCACGAACGCCACCTCGAACGGGTCCATCAGCCACTCCATGTCGCGACACACTATGATGAAAATGATTATCGTTACAAGCGAGGTGACATGGAACACAAACCGGACCCCATCGCGATCCACCTGGACGCGGTCAGCGCGGGCTACGCCGGGAGCCTGGTCCTGCACGAGGTGACGGCCACCATCCCCCGAGCCCAGGTCACCGCCCTGATCGGCCCGAACGGATCCGGAAAGTCCACCCTGCTCGGCGTCATCGCCGGGGTGCTGGCGCCGCAGCGCGGAGCCGTGCGCCGCACGATCCCGGGCCGCCCGGCCTTCGTCGTCCAGCACACCGCGGTCCCTGCCACGCTCCCCCTGACCGTGCGGGAAACCGTGGCCATGGGCCGCTGGGGTGACCGCGGCCCCTGGCGCCGCCTCACCCGCGCCGACCGCGACCTGGTGGCGGCCTGCATGGCCCGAGTCGACATCGCCGACCTCGCCACCCGCCGCCTCGACAGCCTCTCCGGCGGCCAACGCCAGCGCACACTGCTGGCACAGGCCCTGGCGCAGGAATCGCGGTTACTGCTTCTCGACGAACCCGCGGCCGGCTTGGATTCCGAAGCCCAAGAAGCAATTTCGCGCTGCCTCGCGGAGCTCACCGCCGAGGGCGTCACCGTCGTTCAAGCCACCCACGACCTCGCGGAGGCCGCGCGCGCCGAGTACTGCTTACACCTGCGCGACGGCCGCCTGCTCGCGGAAGGCACACCGGACCACGTCCTCGAGCACCGCCTAGCGCCGACTACGGCCACTTGACCCGAGGTCGGCACCGCGCCTCCGCGCAGGTGATTCCGGCGTGGCGCCAACTCTGCCAACCGCACGGCGGGACCGGCCGAAAGCGACTGGGGCCGGACTCCTAGAGGCGGGCGGCCGAGGTGCGGAGCAGATCGATGAGATCGGGGTCGTGGACTGCGAGGCGGCCGGTTTTGCCGATGGCGGCCAAGGCTCCGGTGACGGTGCCGTCCGGGGTCTGCACCGGCACGGCGATGGCGCTGCGGCCGACGCGGCATTCGTCGACCTCGGTGGCGAAGCGGGCTCGGGTTACTCGGTGCAGCTCGGCGGCGAGGGCACTGGGCGAGGTGATGGTGAAGGCGGTGACGCGGCGGAGGGCCGGGGTGGTCAGTTCGGGGTGACCGGCGAGCAGAAGCTTGCCGATCGCGGAGGCATGGGGGTGGGTGGTCAGCAGGTGTTCACCCCCGAGTTCGTGGTCGGGGTCCTTGTCTATCAGGCGGATTCGGTGGCCGGTGAAGGCGGCGAGGTGGATGCCGAAGCGGAGTCGGGTGCGTAGCTCGTCGAGGACGCGGTGGCGGTCGGCGGGCGGTTCGGGTGTGCCCGCGAGTTCCCGGGTGCGGCGGCCGAGGGCGAAACCGGAGAGGTCTTCGATCCGGACCAGATAGCCGTCGGCGACGAGCAGGTTCAGCAAGCGGTACGCGGTGGCGGGAGCGATACCCGTCTGCGCGGCAATGCTTTTGGCGGTCGCGCCCGGTCCGAGCTGGGCCACCGCCTCCAGCAGTGCCAGCGCCTTCTGCACGGCCCGGGGCTCGTGGCCGGTCGGACCGTCGTGGCGGGCCGGCGCGCTCACGGCGCGCGCGGGCCGGTGCGATTCGACCCGACCAGGGCGACGCTGCCGCGGGCGTTCACCGCGAAAACCCCGGCCCCGGGCAGCACGTCGGCCGATTCGGGACTGTCGAAAACCCCTATCGCGGTGACACTTCGGGGATGCCGGTGGCGCAGATAGCGGTGCCAGCCCGCGCCGGCGAGTATCACCGCGCACAGCATCACCGGTGCGGCGAAGAGTCCGTTGCGTGCGTCGGAGAGGCTGAGGTAGGCGAGGGTGGCCGAGAGGATGGCGGCGCCGGCCCAGCCGGCGTACCGGTCGGCGCGGCTCGATTCGTGGATGCGCCGCAGGAAACGCACGGCCGACACCGCGAGCAAGATGTAGGCGGCGACCAGGGCGGTACGGATGGCGGTCTTCGCCGGGGCGGGCACCCCCTCCAGCAGATCGAAGGTCGAAGCGCCCACCGTCACGAGGCTGACGATGCCGGCCAGTGCGACGTGCGGTGTCCGCAGACGCGCGTTCACCCGGGTGAGCGCGCGCGGCAGCACACCCTCCAAGCTCATCGAATACACCAGCCGCGAGGCCGCGTTCGACGAGGCCATCGCCGAACCGAACCACGAGCAGGTGAGCCCGGCGTTGAGCAGCACCACCACGGCGGGACTCACGCCGGCCGCGGTGCCGTGCAGATAGGCCCCGACCAGCGCGCCCGCCCGGCCGGTCCACGCCGCCCAGGCCGCGAAGATGAACAGCGACCCGCACAGCACCGGCGTGATCAGCACGACCCGCGTCACGGTGGCCAGCGGCCTGCGGGTTTCCGGTGCGAACACCGCGGCGCTCTCGAATCCGGCGAGCGCGAACAAAGCCGACATGGCCACGAAGAGCACTCCCGGCCCGGGCGGCGCGGGCGGTGTCACGGGGGCGGTCGCCGGCGACACCAGCATCAGGCCCACGATGAAAACCAGAGAGCACACCTCCACCGCGAGGATCACCACGGCCGCGAATCGCACGCCACGCACCAGCGCGCAGCCGATAGTCACCGCGACGGCCAGATACACGGCGCCGATTCCCCAGCCGCGCACTACGATTCCGAGTTGCGCGGCGGCCGCGATCGCCGCCTGCCCGCCGTGGTACATCGTGATCGCCGCGCTGCCCAGATATTTCACCAGCAAGCCCACCCCGCAGGTGAGCGCCAGCCGCGGGCCCAGCCCCTGGAAGACGAAGGTGTAGAGCCCGCCGGAGGCCGCCAGCCGCCGGGTGAATTGCGCGACGCAGTGCGCGATCAGGGTGATCACCAAGGTCGCTACGACAATGGTGATCAGGCCCGCCAGCTCGGTCTCGTGGGTGAACATGGTGACCGGCAGCAGCACCATCGACACCGCCGGCGCGGTGGTGGCCACCGACTGGCCGAGCAGTTCCACGCCGGTCAGTTGCCTGCGGCCCAGCGCGCGCAGTGGCGACACCGCAGGCCGTTCGGGTTCCCGCGCATCGAACGACCGCGCGACAGCATCGGCCAGAGCCGTCATCTCACACCTCCATCCCGCGCGAACCGGTGCGGGCGAGGCTAATCAGGCCGGGTTTCGGTCACGTTGCGTTTGCGAGTCCACTGCTGTGCGGCGAATGAGAATCCCGCCGGGCCGATCCCACTCTGCGGCCGGTGAGGTTTTTCCCCGGCGTAGCCGAATCGACTCGCACCGCTCCAAGACTTGTCGCCGTACGAACATCGCGACGGATGGAGCTGGAATGACGTTCACGAGGCGAACTTTCGTGCAGGGCCTCGGTCTCACCGGTGGAGCCGGTCTCGCCTACGGGGCATTGTCGACGCTCGGGCTCGCACCCGCGGCGGCCGACGGATCGGCACGTTTCCGGTCGCCGGCGATGGGCGATCTGCTCGGTCCGGCCGCGGGCAAGGCCACGGTGCTGATCCTCGGCGGCGGCCCGGCCGGGCTGTGCGCGGCCTACGAGCTGCGCAAGGCAGGTTACGAGGTCACCGTGCTGGAGGCCCGGAAACGACCGGGCGGGCGAGTGTGGTCGGTCCGCGGCGGAACCACCGAGACCGATCTGAACGGCGAGACCCAGACCTGCACTTTCGGCGAGGGGCACTACTTCAACCTCGGCGCCACCCGAATCCCGCAGGGCCACATCACCCTCGACTACTGCCGCGAACTGGGCGTAGAGATCCAGCCGTTCGGCAACCAGAACGCGAACACACTCGTCAACTACAAGAGCGACACCTCGCTTTCCGGGCAGTCGATCCCGTACCGAGCGGCCAAAGCCGATGTGTTCGGCTACATTTCGGAACTGCTGCAAAAGGCCACCAGCCGCGGCGCCCTCGACGACGTCCTCACTCCGGTGGACAAGGAAGCACTGTCGTCGTTCCTGCGCGACTTCGGCGATCTGTCCAGCGACGGCCGCTATCTCGGATCCTCCCGCCGCGGTTACGACTCCGAGCCCGGCGCCGGACTGAACTTCGGCACACCGCGCAAGCCGTTCCAGATGTCGGAGGTGATCCGCGGCGGGCTCGGTCGCAACATCAGCTTCGAGTTCGGCTACGACCAGGCCATGATGATGATGACCCCGGTCGGCGGGATGGATCGCATCTACTACGCCTTTCAGCGCGAGATCGGACCGGACCGAATTCTCTTCGGCGCCGAGGTCACCTCGATGAAGAACACCCCGAGCGGGGTTCAGGTCGAATACACCCAGGACGGCAAGAAGCAGGCTCGCACTGCCGATTACTGCATCTGCACGCTGCCGCCCAATCTGGTCGGCCGCCTGAGCAACAACCTGCCCGCCGCGGTGCTGACCGCGCTGAAGGCCGCGATCCCGGTGTCTTCCGGCAAGCTCGGCATCGAGTATTCGCGCCGCTGGTGGGAGCTCGACGACCGAATCTTCGGCGGCGCCACCAACACCGACAAGGACATCGCCCAGATCATGTTCCCCTACGACCATTTCAGCGGCGACGGGGGTGTGGTCGTGGGCTACTACAACACCGGCAAGCGGCATCAGGCCTTCGAATCCCTGACCCACCGGCAGCGCCTGGCGAAAGCCGTCGGCGAAGGCGCGGCCATCCACGGCGAGAAGTACGGTCGCGACATTCTGTCGTCCTTCTCCGGAAGCTGGCGGCGCACAAAGTATTCCGAGGGAGCGTGGGTCGGCTGGAGCGGAAGTGACTCGCACGGCGGCGAGGCCACCCCGGAGTACTCCGAACTGCTCGCCCCGGTCGAGCGCATCTACTTCGCCGGCGACCACCTCTCCAACGCCATCGCCTGGCAGCACGGAGCTTTCACCTCGGCCCGCGACGTGGTGACCGCGTTGCACACGCGTGTCGCCGCCAGTTGACCCACTTTCGAAGGAGAACCATGCACCGACCGATCACCGTCGCCACCGCGACCCTCGCGGCCGCGGTCGCACTCACCGCCTGCTCCGCCGGTTCGGCCGAATCACCGGCCGCGGCGGGCCCGGCGAGCAAGCCGATTCTGGAAGCGGGGCAGGCGAATCCGATGATCGCCCAGGGCGTGCTCATCGCCGCCGGCGCCACCGTCTACAAGACCAGCGGCCTCGGGCCGGCCGCCGTCAACAAGGCCGCACCGGAGGGCAGTCCCGAATCCTTCATCGACACCCAGCAATTCGCCAAGGCGGTGCTGCCGCCCGGGGTGACCATCACCGAGGCACAGGGCATCGCCGTGCTGACCAAGATCAAGGAGAACCTGGAGGCCCAGGGCTTGGCGCTGGACGACGTCACCACCATGCGGGTGTTCCTCGACAACGCCCCCGGCAGCGACCGCGCCGACTACGCGGGCTGGAATCGGGCCTACCGCCAGTTCTTCGCCAACACGAACCTGAACACCGGTGACACCGAACTCGTTCCGCTCGGCACGGCGGCACCGGCCGCACCACTGGTCCGGAATCCGGCCCGGCCCAGCCGGTTCACGCTGGAGGTGGCGAGTCTGCCGGTCGCGGGCTGGCTGGTCGAGGTCGAAGTCGACGCCGTCTATCCGGCGGGAAAGGCGCCCTAGTCGCCTCGGAAAGCAGGTCGTACTCCTGGATTAGGGGATGCGGCGGTGGCAAGCTCATTCGGTAGCCGGTGTGGGTTCCCGGCACGACGGATGGGGCTCCGATGAAGGTCACGAGGCGAACTTTCGTACAGGGTCTCGGGATCACCGGTGGCGCCGGATTGGCCTACGGCGCGATGGCGACGCTCGGACTCGCACCGGAGATCACCGACGGGTCAGCCCGGTACCGGCCGCCCGCGATGAGCGATCTGCTCGGCAAGGCCGCGGGGAAGGCGTCGGTGCTGGTTCTCGGCGCTGGACCGGCCGGGCTCTGCTCCGCCTACGAGTTGGGCAAGGCCGGATACGAGGTCACCGTGCTGGAGGCGCGGCAGCGGCCGGGCGGACGAGTGTGGTCGGTGCGCGACGGGACCGTCGAAACCGATTTGGACGGGGAGACTCAGACGTGTGCCTTCGGTCCGGGACAGTACTTCGACCTGGGTGCCAGCCGGATTCCGCAGGGCCACATCACGATCGATTACTGCCGTGAACTCGGCGTGCCGCTACAGGCATTCGGCAACCAGAACGCGAACGCACTCGTCAACTACGCGAGCGACAGCGCGTTGTCCCGGCGGTCGATCCAGTATCGAGCGGCCAAAGCCGATGTCTACGGCTATCTTTCCGAACTGCTCCAGAAAGCCGCGGCACGCGGCGCACTGGATGACGTGCTCTCCGCCGCGGACAAGGAAGCGCTGTCCTCGTTCCTGCGCGACTTCGGCGACCTGTCCAGCGATGGCCGCTATGTCGGGTCGGCGCGCCGCGGGCACGAACCGTCACCCTTCGCCATGTCGGAGGTGATCCGCGGCGGGCTCGGTCGCGACTTCAGCTTCGAATTCGGCTACGACCAAGCCATGACGATGCTGGCGCCGGTCGGCGGCATGGACCGGATCTACTGCGCGTTCCAGCGCGAGATCGGCACCGGCCGAATACGTTTCGGTGCCGAGATCACCTCGATGACGAACACCGCGGACGGCGTGCGGGTCGAATTCGGCCAGGAGGGCAGGCAGCAATTCGTCACCGCCGACTACTGCGTCTGCACCCTGCCGCCGAATCTGGTCGTCCGGCTGGCGAACAACCTGCCCCCCGACATCCTGGCCGCGCTCCGGGCGGCGCGCCCGGTGCCCGCCGGCAAGCTCGGCATCGAGTACTCGCGCCGGTGGTGGGAGCTCGACGATCGGATCTTCGGCGGCATCACCTACACCGACCTCGATATCACCCAGATCATGTATCCCTCCGACCATTTCAACGAGGCCCGCGGGGTGATCGTCGGCTACTACAACACCGGCAGGCGGCAGCAGAGTTTCGAATCCCGCTCGCACCGTGAACGTCTGGCGAAAGCGATCGAGGCGGGGACAGCCATCCACGGCGACAAGTACGGCCGCGACATCGTGTCGTCGTTCTCCGGAAGCTGGCGGCGCACCCGGCATTCCGAAGGCGCGTGGGTGGAATGGCCGGGCTACCGCAAGCTGCACGAGCCGGTGGACCGCATCTACTTCGCGGGCGACTATCTCTCGAACGCGGTCGCCTGGCAGCACGGCGCCTTCACCTCCGCGCGCGAAGTGGTGACGGCGCTGCACGCGCGCATCGCCGCCAGATGAGCTCCGTTCAGGCCCGGCCGAGGGCGATGCGGTGCAGCAACCGCGCCGCCGTACGGGCGGTGCGGTTGTCGATGTCGAGAGCCGGATTCAGTTCGGCGACATCGCACACCGCGAGTTTGCCGCTGGCGGCGACACGGTCGGCGACCGCTTGGATGGTTTCCAGCGGGACGCCGTAGGCAGCCGGCGCGCTCACACCCGGGGCGACGGCGGCGGGCAGCACGTCCAGGTCGATGGTGAGGTAGACCAGGTCGACCGAGGCCAGGAAGCCATCCACGAAGTCCAGCACCGACGCGAGACTGCCGGTGCCGCAGTCATCGTCGAGCAGATACCGGACCCCGAGGCGATCCGCGGTGTCGAACAGCATCGCCGTGTTGCTGGGCTGACTGATCCCGATCACCGAGTACTGCCAGTCCGTACCCTGCGCCTGCTCCCACTCGGCGATCTGCCGGAAGGGTGTCCCCGAGCTCGGCACCGGATCGGAACGCAAGTCGAAATGCGCGTCCAGGTTGAGGATTCCGACGCGGGTGGCGGCAGTGCGCCGCCCCGAACGCGCCAGACCCAGGTAGGTGCCCAGCGCCACCTCGTGGCCGCCCCCGAGGACGATCGGGAAATGGCCGGAGTCGAGCACCTCGGAAACCACCGTGGCCAGCGCGTCTTGACCCTTCTCCAGGTTCTCGTCGGTGACCTCGACGTCGCCTGCGTCGAAGGCGCGCAAGGGAGCGGGTAATGCCATGGCGGACAGCGCTCGCCGCAAAGCGGCGGGACCTGCGGCGGCACCCGGACGGCCCTTGTTGCGACGGACGCCCTCGTCACAGGCGAATCCGATGAAGACGCAGGCACCAGAATCCGCTGCGGGCGAATAGGATTCGACAGCTTGATGCCAGCGCAAGTGCTCCTGGCTCGTCCCGTCGACCCGGCCGGCCCACTGCGAATCACTCACCTTGTTGCCCCACTTCCATCTCGTACTCCATGCCCGGAGCCCCGGTGCGCCGGCCAGGCGGGCGGCGTGCCGCCGCCCTTCCAGATCTGCCGCACCAGCGGCACGCCGGGGCGGTAGGCCAGGTGCAGGTAGGAAGGTGCGTCCAAGACCACCGCGTCGGCCCGCATACCCGGCGACAGAACGCCGACATCATTGCGGCGCAAGGCTTTCGCACCACCCACCGTCGCAGCCCAGACCGCTTCTTCGGGGGTCATGCGCAGGTCCCGAACCGCGAGGGCGATGCAGAACGGGATGCTTGTCGTGTACGAGGTGCCGGGGTTGCAGTCCGCCCCGAGCGCTACCGTGACGCCCGCATCGATCAACGCACGCGCGTCGGGATAGCTATTGCGCGTACAGAAGTCAGCGGCGGGCAGCACCGTTGCTACGGTCGAACTACTGGCGAGCGCCTCGATATCAGCCTTGCTGACGTGCGCCACGTGATCGACCGAGGCGGCGTTGTGGGCCACCGCGACCTGCACGCCGGGCCCCTGGTGCAGCTGGTTTCCGTGCACTCGCGGAATCAGCCCCGCCGCCGCGCCCGCGGTGAGCACGGCATCGGCCTGATCCCGATCGAAAGCACCCTGCTCGCAGAACACATCGATCCACTTCGCATGGGGTGCACAGGCTTCGATCATCTCCGAGCAGACCATCTCGACGTAGTCGTCGGCCCGGCCCGCGTACTCCGGTGGCGGCACATGGGCCGCCAGCAGGGTCACCTCGTCGGTGAACTCGGCGGCGATGCGCACGCTGCGCAGCTCACTCGCCACCGATTGCCCGTAACCGCTCTTGATTTCGACGGTGGTGCTGCCCGACCGCAGGGATTCGTCCAATAGCCGCCGCACGTTCGCGCGCAGCTGGTCGTCGGTGGCGGCGCGGGTCGCGGCGATGGTGGTGCGGATACCGCCTGCGGCGTAGGGCTTTCCCGCCATGCGCGCGCCGAATTCCTCGGCACGATCACCCGCGAAGACCAGATGCGAGTGGCTCTCGACGAACCCCGGCAGCACCGCCGCGCCACCCAGATCGTGCCGCTCGTCCGCGTCCGGAGCCTGTCCCGCCGGACCTACCCAGGCGACCACCTCCCCGTCGAAAACGACCGCGGCATCGTGGATCACGCCCAGCGGGCCCGCGCCGAGCGCGGAGTCGTTGGTAACCAGCGTGCCGATATTGGTCAGCAGCACCGACACGGCTCAGCCTTCCGTCATGGGGACGCGCACGCCACGCTCCCGGGCCACGTCGGCGGCGTGCTCGTAACCCGCGTCGACATGCCGGATGACGCCCATCCCGGGGTCGTTGGTCAGCACTCGGGCGATCTTCTCGGCGGCCAGTGCGGTGCCATCGGCGATGCACACCTGCCCGGCGTGGATGGAGCGTCCCATGCCGACCCCGCCGCCGTGGTGGATCGACACCCACGACGCGCCGGACGCGGTGTTGACCAGGGCGTTGAGCAGCGGCCAGTCGGCGATCGCGTCGGAGCCGTCGAGCATCGACTCGGTTTCGCGGTACGGCGAGGCGACGGAACCGGAGTCCAGGTGGTCGCGGCCGATGGCGACGGGGGCGGACAGTTCGCCCGAGGCCACCATCTCGTTGAACTTCAGGCCCGCCAGGTGGCGTTCGCCATAGCCGAGCCAGCAGATCCGGGCAGGCAGCCCTTCGAAAGCGACCTTCTCCCCGGCCATTTCGATCCAGCGGCGCAGGTGTGCGTTCTCCGGGAACAGCTCCAGGATCGCCTTGTCGGTAGCCGCGATGTCCTTCGGGTCACCCGAGAGCGCCGCCCACCGGAACGGCCCGAGCCCCTCTTCGAACAGCGGCCGGATGTAGGCGGGCACGAAGCCAGGGAACTCGAATGCCCGGGGGTAACCACCTTTCCGGGCTTCGTCGCGAATGGAGTTGCCGTAGTCGAACACCTCGGCGCCCGCGTCCTGGAAGCCGACCATGGCCTCGACGTGGCGGGCCATCGATTCCCGGGCCTGCTTGGTGAACTGATCCGGGTCCCGCTCGGCGGCGGACTTCATGTCCGCGAACGGCATTCCGGCGGGCAGGTAGGCCAGCGGGTCGTGCGCGGAGGTCTGATCGGTGACGATGTCGATGGGCGCGCCCATGGCGAGCAGCCGCGGGAAGATCTCCGCCGCGTTGCCTTCCACGCCGATCGACAAGGGCCGCTTCGCGTCTCGCGCCTCGACGGCCAGCCGCAGCGCGTGCTCCAGGTCGTCGGCCTTGGTGTCGAGGTACTTGTGCGCGATCCGGCGATCGATCCGGGTCACATCGCAGTCGACGCAGAGCGCGACGCCCTCGTTCATGGTGACGGCCAGCGGCTGCGCGCCGCCCATGCCGCCGAGCCCGGCGGTCAGCGTGATGGTGCCCGCGAGCGTGCCGCTCCCCCGGCCCGCCGCCGCGAGCTTGCGGGCCACCGCGCCGAAGGTCTCGTAGGTGCCCTGGAGGATGCCCTGGGTGCCGATGTAGATCCAGGACCCGGCGGTCATCTGCCCGTACATGGTGAGCCCGAGCTCCTCGAGTCGCCGGAACTCCTCCCAATTGGCCCAGTCGCCAACGAGATTGGAGTTGGCGATGAGCACCCGCGGCGCCCACTCGCTGGTGCGGAACACCCCGACCGGCTTGCCGGACTGCACCAGCATGGTCTCGTCCGACTTCAGCGTCTTCAGCGTGCGCACCATGGCGTCGAACGCGGCCCAGCTGCGGGCGGCGCGCCCGGTGCCGCCGTAGACGACGAGGCTGTCGGGGTGCTCGGCCACCTCGGGGTCGAGGTTGTTCATCAGCATGCGCAGGGCCCCCTCCTGCTGCCAGCCGAGGGTGGTCAGTTCGCTGCCGCGCGGCGCGGATACGGGGCGGGCGCCGTCAGTGCGATCGGACATTAAGGTGCTCCTTAAATCGAATGGGTCTGGGGGTAGGGCGAATCAGGCTCGGGTGTCGGCCATTTCGGTATGCGCCGGGTAGATCATCCGGTCCGGCGGATTACTGGTACGGCGCGCGATCGGGTAGTAGATCGCGGCGGTCAGCACGATGCCGACGATCCACGAGATGTCCGCGCCGTCGAGCATTTTCGTGATCGGGCCGGTGTACATCTTCTGCGCCAGGAACGGGACCTGGGCGACGACGCCGATGACGTAGCAGCTCAGCGCGGCCACGTTCCAGCGTCCGTAGCGGCCGTTCACGTCGTACAGCGCCGGAATGTCCACGCGCTCTTTGGAAATCAGGTAGTAGTCGATCAGGTTGATCGCGCTCCACGGCGTGAACACCATGAGCAGCACGAGCACGAAGTTCTTGAAGTTGTTCAGGAAGTCCGCGCTCGCCGCGATCGCGATGAGCACCGAGACGCCGGTGAAGCCGACGATGTAGGCGGTACGCGCGGCGGTCGAGATGCGGGACTGCCCGTTGAACGCGGTCACCGTGGTCAGGATGGACATGAAGCCGCCGTAGGCGTTCAGGCAGTTCACCGTCAGCTTGCCCACCACGATCACCAGGTAGATCAGCATGGCGACGAGCGCGGGCCCGGCCAGCTGGCCGACGAATCCGACCTGATCGGAGAGGAAGGACTTGCCGGCGCACGCGGCGATCAGCACGCCGAGCATCATCGCCCACTGCGAGCCGATCACGGTGCCCGCGAAGGTTGACCAGAAGGTGGTGCGCTCACTGGTGGAGCGCGGCAGATAGCGGGAGTAGTCGGCGACGTACGGGCCGAAGGTCAGCTGCCAACCGGCGCCCAGGGAGATCGCGAGCAGGAAGGTCGAGACATGGAACGGCTTGGTACCCAGGAAGTTCGAGACGTCGTAGGTGCTGAACAGCCGCACGCACAGGTAGGTGAAGCCGAGGATGCCGACGACGGTGGCGATCCGCCCGACCACATGGATCAGCTTGTAACCGGTCACCGCCACGAACGCGGTGAGCGCGCCGAAGATCAGAATCCCGGCCACCGGGGTGTCGATGTGCAGGATCTTGTTGATGGCCTGGCCCGCGAGCACCGTGCCGGTGGCCGCGAAGCCCAGATACATCAGCACGACCAGGACCAGCGGCACCACCGCGCCCTGCACGCCGAACTGCGCGCGGCTGGAGATCATCTGCGGCAACCCCATGCGCGGGCCCTGGGCGGAGTGCAGCGCCATCACCGCGCCGCCGACCACGTTGCCGATGAGCAGGCCGAGCATGGCCCACCAGGCGTCGGCGCCGAAGACCACGGCCAGCGCACCGTCGACGATCGCGGTGATCTGCATGTTCGCGCCGAACCACAGGGTGAACTGGCTGCGCGGCGAACCGTGCCGTTCGTGGTCGGGTACGACGTCGATGGTCCGGCGTTCCGGAGTAAGCCCCGCTCCGGATTGATCGTCATGGGTCACTGGCTTGCCTCATTCACTGTGTGCCGCGTCACGCTCGCGGCGACTGAGGTGTATAGTCCTGTATAGACAACCGGCTGTCAAGTGCCCGGATGGAGCGCCCCGAAGCTCGATACACTTCAGCCGCCGGTAGATATCGGTGTGACTTCAGGAATGGGTGTGGGAGATGGCGATCGCGGCGGTCGACGCGGAACTTGCTGCGTTGTTCCGGGATTCGGGCCAGTCCGCGCCCGCCTACGAACGCATCAAGAACCTGGTGACCACACAGATCAAGTCCGGCAGATGGTCCGAGGGCGATCAGCTGCCCTCGGAGAACCAGCTCGTCGCCGCACTCGGCCTGTCCCGCATGACGATCAACCGCGCGCTGCGCGAGCTCACCGCCGAGGGCATGATCGTGCGGCATGCCGGGGTGGGCACCTTCGTCGCGGGCACCAAGGCCCCTTCGTCACTGTTCGAGGTCAAGAACATCGCCGACGAGATCCAGCAGCGCGGGCACCGGCACCGCACCCAGGTGGTGTCGGTCTGCGAGGAGGAACTCGACCGGCGCTCGATCATGCGGGAACTCCTGCCGCGCAGAGTCTTTCACTCGATCCTCGTGCACTACGAGGACGATGTGCCGATCCAGGTCGAGGACCGGCTGGTCAATCCGGCCGAGGCGCCGGACTACTTGGACCAGGACTTCACCGCCCTCACCCCGAACACCTATCTGAGCAAAGTCGCCCCGCTGGAACGCGGCGAGCACATCGTCGAGGCGGTGCTGGGCTCGGCCGAGGAATGCCGGCTCCTCGGGATCGAGAGCGGCGAACCCTGCTTGCTCATTCGCCGCCGCACCTGGTCCTCGACCGGACTGGTGAGCGCCGCCCGGCTGATCCATCCGGGTTCCCGCAATCGGCTGGAAGGCGTCTTCGGCAACCGCTGATCCGGCGCCGATTCCGTTGCTACAGTTCCGGAATGACTGACGCGACGGTCGAGCTGCGGCCCGGGCGGGCGGCGGACGCCCCCGAGGTCGCGCGGATCTGGTTCGACGGCTGGCAGGACGGGCACGTCGGCAACGTGCCCGACGCCCTGGTCGCGGTGCGGCCCCGGGAGTCGTTCGATACCCGTGCCGCACAAAGAGTTCCGGACACCACCGTCGCGACGGTCGACGGCGCGGTGGCCGGATTCGTGATGGTCGAGGACGACGAGGTGGAGCAGGTCTACGTCGGCGACAAGTACCGCGGCAGCGGTGTCGCCGCGCTCCTGCTCGCCGCCGCCGAACAGGTGGTCCGGGACCATGGCCACCGCCGGGCCTGGCTGGCCGTGGTCGCGGGCAATGCCCGGGCGCGCCGGTTCTACGAGCGCAACGGCTGGATCGACGACGGCGAGTTCACCCACGCCGCACCGGGACCCGACGGGCCGGTCCCGGTGCCCGCGCATCGCTACCTCAAACACCTGGCCTGACGGGGCTCATTTGCCGATGTGCTGGCGCATCTTCTCGTAGTCGGGGTGCAGCTTGCACCAGGCCGGCACGCGGTCCGGTTCGTAGGCCCGCATGGTGTGCTCCAGTTCCCGGATATCGAGCCAATGCGTGGCATCGCGGTACAGCAGGCCGATTTCGTCGGCCTGGAAGCTGCCGCCGGTATTGCGGGCGACCCATTGCGGACCGAAGTTGATGTATTTCAAGAATTCCAAGCCCGCCTCGTTACCGTAATCGCGGGCATAGGTGGGGTTTTCGAGTTGCAGACCCTGGAATCCGAGCTGAGACTTCGGGTTCTTGCCCAGATACGGCCAGCCCACCACCGTGATCAAGACCAGACCATAGGGCACCCGAGTGTGATTGGTCTGCTTCAGCACGCCCTGGAACAGGCCGTTGTTGGACCCGATCGCCTCCAGATACGACGTCATCGACGGATCCTGGCTGTTGCCATAGTTTCCGGTGTGCGGGTTGCGGAAGATCACCAGGTCGAACGGGCCGTAGGAGGGATGGCCGACGGCGTTGACCCCCAGTTCGACGTTGACGCCCTTGGCTTTCAGGGCCGCGATGTTGTCGACCACGCGCTGGCCGTATTGACGCTTCAGCTGGTCGATGGTGCGCAGCTCGGTGGCCATCACATCCACCGGCACGTGTGCCTGCGAGTTGTGCGGGTCGAACGCCGCGTAGGCCGGCAGTTGCAGCGCTTTGAGCGCTTCCTGCAAATACTCGATCACATAGGAGAAATCGCCACAGCCGTAGAGGATTACACGCATGGGAATACCTGCGATTCTGCAAGAAAATTGTCGCATTCCGGCCTAGATTCCGGAATCTCACGTTCCCAGTGTATGAGCGGAACATGTTGCGCCGCAGGCAATTCAGGTGCAATTTAACGGACACTCCGGTCGGTTCGAACGCACAACACATTTGCCGGCCATGCCGGTGATTCGGCAAGATCGGTCGCATGATCGCTGACCGCCGTACTCGTGCCGTCGCGTCGCTGCACGGCCTGGCCGTCGGCGACGGATTCGGCTCTTCCTTTTTCGTTCCCGGCAACTTCCGGGGCCTGCACACCCGAACCCTGCCGCGCGCGCCGTGGTTCTGGACCGACGACACCGAGATGGCCTGCTCGGTCTACGCCGTTGTGGACCGGCTCGGGCGGATCGACCAGGACGCGCTGGCCGCCTCCTTCGCCAAGCACCACGATTTCGACCGCGGCTACGGCGCGGGCGTGAACCGGATGCTGCGCCTGATTCGTCAGGAAGGCGGCGACTGGCGCGAATTGGCGGCCGCCGCGTTCGACGGGCGCGGGTCGTGGGGCAACGGCGGCGCGATGCGGGTCGCACCGCTCGGCGCGTTCTTCGCCGACGATCTCGACCGAGTCGTGCGCGAGGCGGCGGCCTCGGCCGAGGTCACCCACACCCACCCCGAGGGCGTCGCAGGCGCCATCGCGGTAGCCGTCGCCGCGGCGCTCGACCTGCGCGGCCCGGAGCTCCTCGCGGCGGTCGCCGAACGCACCCCGCCCGGTCTGGTCCGCGACGGCATCGCCACCGCGGCCGGTCTCCTCCATCTCCAGGATTCCCGCAGCGCCGCAGCCACTCTCGGCACCGGCCGCGAGGTCTCCGCCCAGGACACCGTCCCCCTCTGCCTCTGGGCGGTCGCCAAATACCCGCACGATTTCCCCGAAGCGCTCTGGGCCACCGCGCTCGCCTCCGACGACGTCGACACCACCTGCGCCATCGTCGGCGGCATCCTCGGAGCCCGGCTGGGGATCGAAGCGATCCCGGAGGAATGGTTGCGCAGCTGCGAACCGCTCCCGAAATGGGCCGGAGTTCCCACCGGCCGGGTCGAGATGTGGTCCGGCTGGAACGCCCCGGACGATCGCTACTCCATCGACTGATCCCGTTGTCGCGGCATGCTTTCGGCCGGGGCCCAGACGCTCACAACGAACGCTGGGCCCCGGCCGGGCAGCACGCTTTGCTCAGGCCTGGACGGGCGCTTCGGCTTTCGCGGACTTGCCCGACCCATCGGACTCCCCGCCGCCGCGCAGCTTCCGGATCGTCAGCGCGATCACCGGCCACAGCAGGATGACCGCGATGATCGTGTAAACGATTCTGGCGAACCAGGTGTCGACCAAACCGCTCAACGCGCCGTCACTGATCTGCAACGCCCGGCGCATCTGCATCTCCGCGTTCGGCCCCAGGATGACGCCGATGATCGCGGGCAGCAGCGGCAAACCGAATCTGCGCATCAGGAAACCGATTACGCCGATCACCAGCAGCAGCACCAGGTCCACCACATCGCCGGACACCGCGTACGCGCCGACGCTGGCGAAGAACAGGATCCCGGCGTAGAGGTAGGGCCGCGGGATCCGCAGCAGCTTCGCCCACACCGGAGCCAGCGGCAGGTTCAGCACCAGCAGCAGCACGGTGCCGATGAACAGGCTCGCGATCAGCGTCCAGACCAGTTCCGATTCGCGTTGGAAGAGCAGCGGTCCCGGCTGGATGCCGTACTGCTGGAACGCCGCCAGCATGACCGCCGCGGTCGCCGTGGTCGGCAGGCCGAGGGTCAGCATGGTGGTCAGCGTGCCCGCCGCGGACGCGCTCGCGGTCGACTCCGGGCCCGCGACGCCTTCGATAGCGCCCTTGCCCCACTCGTCCTTGTGCTTGGACAGCCGCTTCTCGGTCGCGTAGGACAGGAACGTCGGGATCTCCGCACCACCGGCCGGGACCGCCCCGAACGGGAATCCGATGAAAGGCCCCCTCAGCCAAGCCTTCCAGGAACGGTCGAAGTCCGTGCGGCTCAGCCAGGCGCGGCCGACCGGAATCGCGGTGCCCGGGCGGCGGCGCAGGTGCGCGGCCACCCACAGCGCCTCGCCGACCGCGAAAAGTCCTACGGCGACGATGATCACGTCGATGCCGTCGGCCAGTTGCAGCGACCCGAAGGTCAGGCGCTGCTGGCCGGTGATCGGGTCCAGCCCGATCAGGCCGAGCGTCAAACCGATTCCGAGCGAAGCGAATCCGCGGATCCGCGAGCTGCCGAGCACCGAGGTGACGGCGATGAAGGCCAGCAACATGATCGCGAAGTAGTCCGGCGCGCCGATGTCCACCGCGAACTTCGCCACCAGCGGCGCGGTCAGCACCAGCAGTGTGGTGCCCGCGATGCCGCCGACGAAGTGCCCGATCGCCGCGGTCGCCAGGGCTTGCGCGCCCCGGCCCCGCTTCGCCATCGGGTGGCCCTCGATCGCGGTGACCACCGCGGCGGTCTCACCCGGGGTGTTCAACAGGATCGAGGTGGTCGACCCACCGAACATGCCGCCGTAGTAGATGCCCGCGAACATGATGAACGCGCCCGTCGGCTCCACGCTGTAGGTGAGGGGCAGCAGCAACGCCACCGCCATCGCGGGCCCGATGCCAGGCAGCACGCCGATGGCGGTGCCCAGCAGCACACCCACCGCGGCGAGCAGCAGATGCATCGGGGTCAGAGCAGTACCGAAACCCGCAACTAAGTTACTTAACGCGTCCACCTCAGAGGACTCCTTCCAACGGACCCCCGGGCAACGTGACGCCCAGCAATTCGCCGAACACCACGTAGGTCACCAGGGCGAGCGCGACCGCGATCAGCGGATCCCGCACCCAATGCCTGCTGCCCAGCGCGAACGCCGCACCCCAGAACAGGAGCGTGCCCGCGATCGGGAACCCGACGATGTCGATCAGCACGATGTTCGCGACGAACACGCCGACCAGCAGGGCGACGGTCCGCCATTCCGGCGGCGTCGACAGGTCGACGTCCTCGCCGCCCTCGGCTTCACCGCGGCCGCCGCGCAGTACGTCGAAGGCCAGCGCGACGGCGACCACGACCAGCAACGCGCCGACTACCAGCGGCATCGCCTTCGGCCCGACCGGGCCGCGCTGCGTGAAGCTGGTCGACATCCGCATCGCGTCGACGATCACCACCGCGCCCGCACCGGCGAGCAACACCGAGACCACCAGTTCGGAGCGGTCCTGGAACCAGCCGGCGACACCGGCGCGCGGTTCCGGGACACCGTGCTCCGGCCCGCCGGCACCCGTTTCCGAGGCACCGGGCTCCGGCCCTGCCGAGTTCACGCCTCCGCCTCGCCCGGCGCGACCGCAGCCGAGGCTGTGCCTCTGGTTCGCTCGCTCATGCCAGCCCCAGATCCTTCAGCACGGCGCCGCACTGCTCGGTCTGCTGCTGGATGAAGGCGCCGAACTCGGCGCCGGAGAGGAACGCGTCACCCCAGCCGTTGGTGCGGACCGCTTCTTTCCATTCCGCGGAATCGTGCATCTTGGTGTACGCGTCGATCAGAGCCTGGCGCTGCTCGTCGCTGATGCCGGGCGGCGCGACCACGCCGCGCCAGTTGGTGAATTCCACATTGATACCGGCCTCTTTCAAGGTCGGCGCGTTCACGCCGTCGATGCGCTTGGGTCCGGTCACCGCGAGCACGCGCAGTTCCCCGGCCTGGATCTGGTCCAGGTATTCGCCGACGCCGGAGACGCCGAACGCGATCTTGTTGCCGAGCACCGAGGCGAGCAGTTCGCCGCCGCCGTCGAACGGGACGTAGTTGACCGCCTTCGGTTCGATGCCGATGGCCTTGGCGACCAGCATCGGCGCCAGGTGATCCGGTCCGCCGGGCGAGGAGCCGCCGCCGACCGGGACCGCGCCCGGGTTCGCCTTCCAGTCCGTGACCAGCTGGTCGATCGAGGTGTACTTGGAGTTCTTGGAGACCACGATGATGTCGGGCTCGTCGATCAGCCGGGCGATCGGTGTGGTGTCGGTCAGCTTGGACGGCGACTTGTTGGTGTAGACGCTGCCCACGACGCCCAGGCCCATCTGCATGATCAGTTTGCCGTTGCCCTTCTCCCCGACCAGCCGGCCCAGGCCCACCGTGCCGCCGGCGCCGGGCAGGTTGAAAACCTCGACCGAGCGGGCGATTCCGGCGTCCTCCAGGACTTTCGCCGAGGTGCGGGCGGTGATGTCGTAGCCGCCGCCGGGCGAGTTCGGGACCATGATCCGGACGCCGGACAGCTTGTCGGCCGAGCCGCCCGCGCCGTTGCAAGCGGTCAGGGCGACGGCCGCGAAGACACCGACGAAGGCGGTCAGCAACTTCCGAGTTTTCACTGGAGATCCTCATCTCTCATCGTTGAGCTGAGGGGAATTGTGAGCTGGCGCACGTCGGCCTGTCTGCTTTGCGTCAGCAACGTTTGTTGTGGTCATAGTGTTCACGCCGAACACGCGGTATTTCGGCGGGGTAGCGGGGACACTGGCTGCGGGCAAGTTTCACAGGAGGTAGGCGTGGGCAAGAAAGGCTCACTGGCACGGCAATTGCTTGCCCTGCAGTTGCTGATCGTGTTCGTGCTGCTCGCCGCGGTCGCCGCGGTGGTGGTCGCGCAGGTGAGCGAGACGTCCCGCAATACCGAATCGCGGCGGATGCTCGGCATCGCCGAGGACGTCGCCGCCAACCCGAGTCTGCGGGTGTTGCTGGCCGATCCCAAACAGCATCTGCTGCTGGCCCCGTTCGCGACCGGCGCGCAGGTCGCCTCCGGCGCGGACGAGGTCGTCATCGCCCGGGCCGATGGCAAGGTGCTCACGTCGCAGGATCCCTCCGAGATCAACAAGCCGCTGCGGCTGGCCGACTCCACGGTCGGCGAGGGCCGCGCCTGGGTCGGCGAGATCGACGACGCGGTGGTCGCGCACGTGCCAGTGATCGGGCAGGGCGATCATCAGGTCGTCGGCTATGTCGCGGCGAAGAAGGAGCAGCCCGCGATCTGGCAGATCCTCACCGAATCGTTTCCCGGGCTGCTCAGCCTGCTCGGGATCGCCACCGCGCTCGGCGTCGCCGGATCGCTGTCGCTGTCCTGGTGGGTCAAGCGGCAGACCTTCGGGCTGGAACCCGCCGAGATCTCGGCGCTGGTCGAACATCGCGAGGCCATGCTGCACGGCGTCCACGAAGGTGTGGTCGGGCTGGATCAGCAGCATCGGGTCACGCTGGTCAACGATCAAGCCAAAGCCCTGCTGACCCTGGGTGATGTGGTCGGACACAGCGTCTACGACCTCGGTCTGAACGAACGCCTGCTCGACGTGTTCACCGGGACCGCCGAGGGCACCGACCTGATCGGCCTGCGCCGCGGCAAGGTACTGGTGATGAACCGGACGCCGATCCAGTGGGATCAGCGCACCCTGGGAGCCGTTGTGACGCTGCGGGATCGGACCGAACTGGTGCGGTTGCAGGATCAGCTCACCGAGAACCGCAATACCGCCGACACGCTGCGTGCGCAGGCGCACGAGTTCAGCAACCGGCTGCACACCATCGCGGGGCTGATCGAGCTCGGTGAATACGACGAGGTCGCCCGCTACATCACGCGGGTCAGCGCCAACCGGGATCAGTGGCAGGCGGAGGTGACCGCGCGGATCGCCGACACCGCGGTGGCCGCGCTGCTCATCGCGAAGTCGAGCCTGGCCGCGGAACAGGGTGTGGGACTGCGCCTTTCGGTTACCAGCGCGTTGCCGGAGGTGGATGCCGGGTTGTCCGGCGACATCGTCACCGTGGTCGGGAACCTGGTCGACAACGCGCTCGACGCGCTCTCCGGGCCCGGGTGGATCGAAGTGGACCTGCGGGTGCTGGATTCCGCTGTGCACGTGGTGGTCCGGGATTCCGGGCCCGGCGTCGCACCCGAACTCGCCCGCGAGGTCTTCCGGCACGGCTTCACCACCAAGGCGGCCGCGGGCGGTCAGCGCGGGCTCGGGCTGGCCATCACCCGGCAAGCTTGTGTCCGGCGCGGCGGCACCGTCTCGGTGCACAACGCCGACGGCGCCGTTTTCACCGCGACCCTGCCCGTGGCGGTGCCCGCATGATCCGGGTCCTGGTCGTCGACGACGACTTCATGGTCGCCAAGGTGCACAGCGGATATGTCAGCAAGACACCGGGTTTCACCGTCGCCGGCGTCGCCCGCACCGGCGCCGAGGCGCTGCGCCTGATCGGCGACCTGCGCCCCGATCTGGTCCTGCTCGACATCTACCTGCCCGACCTGGACGGCCTCACCGTGCTGCGCGGCATCCGCGAGACCGCCGAGGCCACCGACGTGATCGTCATCAGCGCCGCCGACGATGTGACCACCATCCGCACCGCCATGCGCGGCGGCGTCCTGCACTACCTCATCAAGCCCTTCAGCTACGGCGCCCTCTACGACCAGCTCCAGCATTTCGCCGCCCTGCACGCCAAGCTCGGCGAACTCTCGCACGCCGCCCAAGCCGATGTGGATCAGGTCTTCGCCGGGCGCCCGCGCACCGCCGTCACCCTCCCGAAAGGCCTGACCGCGCAAACCGCCCTCCTGGTCGAAACCGTCCTCCGCGGTACCGAATCCGACCTCTCCGCCCAGGAATGCGCCGACGCCACCGCCCTGTCCCGCGTCAGCGCCCGCCGCTACCTCGAGCATTTCGCCGAAACCGGCAGCGCCGAGGTCCGCCTCCGCTATGGCGGCACCGGCCGCCCCGAACGCCGCTATCGCTGGATCGGCGCCTGACGCCACATCGGATCCATTCCGCGCCACCCCGGCGAGGTGTTTGGCGGCTGTTCGCGGCGATGCTTTCATGGGCCGGGGACACCTGATGGGTTGGCGGCCGAATTCGCGTTGCACTGTGCGACCGAAGGGAGCTGGGCCGGATGGGCAGAGGGAAGCTACGCCGCTGGGTGAGCGCGGCGGCGGCGATCGCCGCCGTGGGGATCGCAGGCGTGGGGCCGGGGCACGCGGAAACGCTCGATGACGGGGTTTTCGCCCCGCCGGGGGCCAACGACTGGCGCTGCGTGCCGACGGCGGCGCATCCGGAGCCGGTGGTGCTGGTGCACGGGACGTGGGGGAATCAGAGTTCCTGGGCGGAGTTGGCGCCGCAATTGAAAGCGGCTGGGGTGTGCGTGTTTTCGCTCAACTACGGGCGGAAGCGGTTCAGCCTGCGGGGTTCCGAGCCGGGGGTGTACGGCACCGCCGATATCCGGTCCTCCGCCAAGGAGATCGCCGCGTTCGTGGCGCAGGTGCGGGAGCTGACCGGGGCCGGACGGGTCGATGTGGTGGCACATTCGCAGGGCGGGCCGCTGGTGCGGCACTATCTGCGGTTCGAGGGTGGGGCGCAGCTCGGGCCGGCGGTCCGGCGGCTGGTGACGATCGCCGCCACCCATCACGGCACCACGGCGGACGGGCTGGGCTCGCTGCTGCCCAGCGGCAGCGCGGCGGCCGAGGCGGACACGGTGATCGCGAAGGTGCTGGGCACCGCCGCCGCGCAGCAGCTGGCGGGCAGCGAGTTTCTGCGCCGGCTGAACGCGGCGGGCGATACCGAGCCGGGGATCGCGTACACCGCCATCGCCACCCGGGTGGACCGCGTCGTGACGCCGCCGGAGGCCACGTTCCTGCACGCCGGGCCCGGCGCCACGGTCGACAATCGGTGGGTCCAGGACGTCTGTCCCACGGATACCTTCCACCACGGGATCCTGCCCGAGTCCCCCGCGGTCTCCTACCTGGTCCATCAGGCGCTGGACCTGCCGTTCGACGGCACCGCCTGCCCGGACTAGCGGCTACGGAATCCCGGTCAGCGCGTCACCGATCATGCCGAAGCCGGTGCGGCTGACCGCCCCGTCGACCCCGAACTCGACCCGCACCTCGTACAGCCCGAAATGCCCCAGCAGCAGATGCGGCTCCCCGGCATCGATGGCCGGAACGTCGTAGCGCCGGAAATATCCGGCCACCATCTCCCGCATGGTGCGGTAGCGATTCTCCGAATCCGTCAGGGGGTGCAGGAGATTCGCGGCGGCGTCGAAGACGGAACAGGCCAGGTCCGGGTCCGCTCCGGGTTCGGTGATGCGCTCGTCGGTGAGCGCGAGGACGCGGTATCCCTCGTCATCCGGGACGAAAGCCCAGCCCACCGCGTCGCCCAGTTGCACCGCGGCGGCCGACAGTACGTCGATGGCGTTCTCTCCGTGCGGCGCGATGACGGTCAGGTCCACCCCGGCCGCGGCGAGGTGGCCCGCGCCGTGTTCGCGGGCCAGGCGACGCACGGCCGCGGTTCCCGCCCACTCGTTTCCGGCCCAGGCCCAGCGTCGACGATCTCGGTCGTACCGGCCGATCTCGACGGCCGCGATCGACACCGCGGGCAATTCCGCGAAGCCGAACCGGCCGTGCGCGGGATCCCAGGTCGCGGTCGGGCGCTCGATGTCCCGGAGCCCCGCCGCGAAATCGAGCAGTCCACCCTGGAGCCCCATGGTGATCGGGACCATCGGCGCGAGTGCGGCGAGCAGGTCGTCCGGGACGAACGGGGGCACCCGCCGCGACTCCGGGCGCGCTGCCGTCGCCGGCGTGTAGGGCTCGCCTGCCGGATCGACCATGGCGGCGTCGATGATGTTGTCCTGCGCATCGATTCGCGCGACCAGCCGATGACCGCCGGGCAGCACGAGTTCCATGCCGTCGGCTGCAGGCCGGGTGGTCAGGCCGTGCCACCGCGCGTATCCGGTGAGCACATCCTGGGTGCCGTCACCGGGCAGCAGCAGCGCCGCGATCCGCAGGTATTCCCCGACCCGCGCCGGATCCGGTGTGGCACAGGTCAATTCCTCGTCATCGGTGACGAGATAGGCGTACGCCCGCCCACCGTGGTTGAACTTCATCGAGCCGCGGGCCCGCAGCACGCCGAGCGCGATCAACGACAGATGATCGGCGGCCAGCTTCGGATCCGGAAATCCCCCGAAGTCGAGCAGCCCTTCGGTGAACTCCGGAATCCCTTGTCGCACACCGATGTCTCGCAGTCTCAGGGCGTGCTCGACGCCCGGTAGCCCGGCCAGATCGGGCTTCGCCCACGCCCACATGAACGTCGAGTCTTCGGCGAAGGTCCCCAATTCCCCGGACCGGTTCAGCTCCCGATCCCCGATCCACGCCGTCCCGGTCGCATGCTCCATACGCATCCGCCCGTTCGGCACCTGCTCTTGAAAAGCCGAATATTGCTCGATCGCCCCGCCCAGATTCCCCCGTGCAAAGGACAACAACGCATTACTGAACGTGTCCACGATCCGGACCTTATCAGCAGCACCGGAACGGTCTGTGCCGCAAACATTTCCACCCCGGGGCTGTGATCGGCACGACATGTCTTGATCTCAAGTAATGTTGAGGTCTTAGCGTTGCTTCCTAGTTGATCATCGTGGACAGGGAGAACGCTCATGCTGCTAGTCACAGGCGCCACCGGCAATATCGGACGCGCCCTTTTGCAGGAGCTGGTGGCATCCGGCGCCGGGCCGCTGCGGGCGCTCACCCGCGACGCCGGCGGCTCGTTCCCCGCCGGCGTCGAGACAGCGGCGGCGGACCTGGCCGACCTCGCCGCCCTGCGCCGGGCACTCACCGGCGTGCGCTCGATGTTCCTGGTATCCGGCCTCGGCGCGGACGCCGAGATCATCGACACCGCCCGCCGCGCCGGCGTCGAGCACGTGGTGCTGGTGTCCTCGATCACCGTGCAGACCCACCCGCACCCGCCGCCCGCGGCCGAGAAGTCCGCTGTCGAAAAGGAACTCCAGGCCAGCGGCATGGACTGGACCATCCTGCGCCCGACTCAGTTCGCGTCGAACGCCCTGCTGTGGGCCGAGGCGATCCGGGCCGACCGCACGGTCCGAGCGGCTTACGCCGACGTCGGACTCCCCACCATCCATCCTGCGGATATCGCCGCGGTGGCGCGCGTGGCGCTGACCGAGCCCGGCCATCGCGGCCGCACCTATGCCTTGACCGGCCCCGAACGCATCACACCCCGCGAACAGGTGGCGGCTATCGCGGCGGCACTGCACCGGGACATCGAGTTCACCGAGATCAGCCGCGCGGCGGCCCGCGTGGAGCTGCTGCCCTTCTTCGGCGAAGCGTCGGTCGACGCGGTCCTCGACGTCACCGGCGGCGACCTCAACCCCGAGCTCCTCCGGGTCCGCGACGCCGTCGCCCGGCACACCGGGTCCCCGGCCCGCACCTTCCACCGCTGGGCCCAGGAGAACGCCGCGGCCTTCCGATGAGTGGCGCCTGACGGCTCGGCCAGGCGCCACTCACGCCTACCGGGTGGCGGGGGTGTCGAGGAAGCGGGTGAGCAGCGGCAGCAGCAGGTCGGCTCGGTACATGACGTCGTAATGCGTTGTTCCGGGCAGGATTTCGAGCTGAGCGCCGGATTTCGACAGCCGGGAGACCAAGTCGGTCGCGTGTTTCCGGGACAGGGCGTCGGATTCGGCGGTCAGCAGTAAGGCCGGAGCCTGGACCTCGGCCACTTGGGCGGTCCAGTCATAGTCCTCGGTGAGGAGCTGCCTGGTCTTGGTGACCAGGGCGGTCCAACCGCCGGGATCGGGGGCGACACTGCTGTAGAGCTGGAAGATCGGGGTTTGGCGCAGCGCCTCCGGATCCATGGCCGCCATTCCGGCGCGCGTTTCGGGCAGCCAGCCGTCGGAGCGGTACGGGGCCGAGACGATGGCCAGCCGGTTCACCAGATCCGGCGTGCGAGCCGCCACCTGAAGGGCGACACCGCCGCCCAGGGAGTAGCCGAGCAGGTCCGCCTGCCCGAGATTCAGGTGGGTAATGAGCGCGGCGACGTCGTCGGCCAGCGTCTCATAGCGCAGGGGACGGTCGCGGTCGGGCGTGTGGCCGTGGGCCTGCAAATCTACCGCGATCACCTTGCGGGACTTGGCCAACTCGGGAACGAGGGCGCCGAAGGTGGAATTCGAGTCGGTCAGTCCGCCATGCAGGAGAATCAAAGGCTTTCCGGTGCCGTGAATTTCATAGTACTGCCGACCGCCGCCGATCTCGGCATAAAAGCCTTTACCGTCCGCACTGGGCGCATCGGATTTCCGGATTTCCGAAGCCGTGGTACTTCCGGTGGATTCACTCGATGATTCGCACGCGGTGACAAGTACTGCGGACAGGGCGAGCGCGGCAATGGATGCGAGCGCTTTGGAATGGGTTCTCATGGTTTCTTTCTCAGTTCCGGTTCTGATTCAGGCCACGGTCCGGTCCACACCGGCGAGGAATTCGCCCGCGGCCGGCGTGAGGATGTCGATATCCGGGTTATGGCTGAGTTTTGCCAGTTCCCGATGCCGGGCGTCGGGCAGCACCTCGGTGATGGCTCGCGCGGCGGTGCGCAACAGCGCATTGCTCTTCGCGCCGGAGATGACCAGCGTCGGCACCTCGACGCCCGCCCAATCGGTGGGCCGCAGCGGCTCGCCGCGCATGAACTCACCCATGATCGCCCAGTCGTGGGCGGCGGCCGGCGCGGTCGCCAGCAGGTTCTTCCACATCGGCGTCAGCGGCATGAGCCAGCCGAGGACACGCGGCATTCCCATGCCGTTCGTCATGTAATACCGCACCACCTCGGCGCGCTTGTCCGCGGCGATCAGGGCGTGCAGCCGCTCGGCCAGCCCCGCGGGCGGCACGAAGTTCTCGTGGTCCACCACGAACGGCGGTTCGAAGGCGACGACCTTGGTGATCCCCGGCACCCGGCCCGAGGCCGCGGCCCGCAAGGCCAGGCCCGCGCCCGACGACCAGCCGAACAGCGCGGCCCGGCCGCCGGCCGCCTCGACCAGCGCGGCGAGGTCGTCGATCTCATTGTCGACGTCGTACACCCCGGGCGAATCGGTGCTGTCACCGCGCCCGCGCCGGTCGTAGTTGATGACCGTCAACTGGTATTCGTCCGCCAGTTTCTCCGACAGCGCGACGAGTTTCGGGAACTGCCGGTAGCTGAACGCACCACCGATCAGAATCACAGTTCCGGAGTCGCCACCGGAAACGCGATCGAAGGCGAGCTCGATGCCCGTGCGCGTGGTAATGGTTTCCATCGGTATGACCTTTCATGGCAGGGGTATTCGATGCTTGCTTTCATGTAGACGAGCGCCCGATCCAGAATTGATCGGACCATTCCTGTGATGTGCGCCACACGCGGGTCCGAACCGAATTGCGTTCAGCGACAGAGTCATTGCACGCTCGGGTGTTCCAATAAATCTTCAGCCTTCAGCTACCATGCAACAAGCGGCAAACCGGCAACCAATCATGTAGCCCGGCTCAACTATTCGAGATTCAGGGGATGAATCTTCTTCGGAGCCCGTCGAACTCGTCCTCCGAATCGGTAGGGTGGTCCGGTGATCGGGGGCCGCGTCGCCCTCGACGAGATCGAACGGCGGTGGCGATGGCGATACGCGCACCCGAGCCCGGCATGCTCGCGCCGCTCCGCGAGCCGATGTTCCGCCGCCTGGCAGTCGGCCGCATCACCACCTACATCGGCAATGCCATAGCACCGGTCGCGCTCGCGTTCGCGGTCCTGGACCTCACCGGGTCCGTGGCCGCCCTCGGTCTGGTGGTCGGCGCCCGATCGATCGCCAACGTCGTGCTGATCCTCATGGGCGGCGTCCTCGCCGACCGGCTGCCGCGCGGGGTGATTCTGCAAGGCGCGAGCCTCGCCGCGGCCCTCTCGCAGGCCGCGACAGCACTGGCCGTGCTGCTCGGCTTCGCCTCGATCCCGCTGCTGCTGGTCCTCAGCGTCGTCAACGGCGCGGTCGCGGCCGTGTCGATGCCCGCCGCGGCGGCGCTCACCCCGCAGACCGTGCCGCCCACCCTGCTTCGCCAGGCCAACGCGGTCGTCCGCATCGGCATCAACGCCGCCATGATCACCGGCGCCGCACTGGGCGGCATGCTCGCCGCACTGGCCGGGCCGGGCTGGGCGATCGCGGTGACCGCCGTGATCTTCGCCGTCGCGGCGTTCTTCTACACCCGAGTCCGGGTTCCACGCGTCGCCCCCTCCGTCCGCACCGCGCCGCTGGCGGAACTGCGCGCCGGATGGGCCGAATTCACCTCGCGCACTTGGGTATGGGCAATCGTGCTGGCCTTCATGCTGGTGAACGCGGCGCTGATGGGCGGTACCCATGTCCTCGGCCCCGCCGTCGCCGACGCCACCATCGGCCGCTTCGCCTGGGGCATCGTGCTCGGTGCGCAGACGGCGGGGGCCTTACTCGGCGGCATCCTCGCCAGCCGCTGGCAGCCGCGCCGGGCCCTGCTCTTCGGCACCGTCCTGGTCACGGTCGAGGCCATCCCCCTGCTGACGCTGGCCCACGCACCAATGCTCATCCCGCTGCTCGCGGCCTACTTCCTCGCCGGGATCACCATCGAACAGTTCACCGTCGCCTGGGACGTCTCGGTCCAGGAGAACGTTCCCCCGGACCGTCTGGCCCGCGTCTACTCCTACGACGCCCTGGGCTCCTTCATTGCCATCCCGCTCGGCGAAATCGCCGTCGGCCCCCTCTCCGCCGAATTCGGCACGGCCACCACTCTCACCGGCCTGGCCGGGCTCGTCGTGCTGGCGATCGCGGGCGCACTCCTCGTCCCCAGTGTCCGCGCCCTCACCCGCCACGAGGCCGCAAGTCACGGGGTCGACGCCCCGAGCGCTTAATCGTTGCAGCGCACCCGAATCCGCCGGGCTCCGGCCTGCGGAGGCTACCCGGCAGGCATGGGCCTGCCGAGTAGCGACGCCGCTACGGCTGCACGCAGGGTTCGCTCAGCGTGACCTTGTCCTGGGTGGGTCCGTGGTAATCGGTGAGCAGGGTCTTCGTGCCCAGCGGGGAGGCGGCGTCGGGAGCGCCGACGATCGCGCGCTGCTTGGTGAGATCGGGCTTGTCCGAGCCGTAGGTGTATTTGGGAGCGCCGCCTTGGAAGTCGACCTCGAGTCCGTCGACGGTGTCGCGCATGCCCTTACGGTTCAGCTTGCCGTTCTCCTGGGCTTTGGTCAGTAGCGCTTTCATCGGGTACGAGAAGGCCCAGCCCGCACTGAAGCCCCAAGTGGCAGGCTCTTTGGTGGCTGCGGCCTTGGCGGCTTTGGCGGCCTCGCTGGTGCCGTCCCAACCGTCGACCGGCGAGGTGGAGTTGTACAGCGCCGTGATGGCCGGTGCGGCAGCGCTTTTCAGCAGGCCGCCGTTCCAGGTGGGCCCGGAACCGAGGAAGCGTCCCTTGTATCCGGCGGCGGCCGCCTTGCCGATGATCTCGCCCGCTTCGGCGGGTCCGGTCGCGAGCATCACGACATCCGGTGCCGCGGCGATGATCTGGCTGACCGCGCCGTCCTGGTTGCCGACGGCGGCGTTGGGTCCGGTCTGGATCTGATTGGCGACCTGCACACCGTTCGCCTCGGCCCATTTCTTCGCGCCGGTCGCGTAGTCGCCGCCGTAATCACCCTTGTAGGTGACGGATACGAGCTTGGTGGGCTTGGTCTTGTTCTGCGCCAGCCAGTCCAGGCCCATGATCGCCTCGGAACAGTAGGAGTAGCCGGTCTCCAGCAGCAGGCCCTTGTCGATGCTCTTGAATTGCCAACCGGACCAAAGGGTTCCGGCGACCGACACCAAGTTGGCGGCGTCCATCCGGTCCAGCACGGCCTGGGTGTGGATGGTGCCCAGGCTCATCGACAGCGCCAGCACGTTCGGCTCCACCTGCTGGTAGGCCTCGGCGTGCTTCTGCGGGTCATAGGAGGTGTTCTTGGTGTGGGTGGCGATGTCGACCTCGTACTTGCCGCCGATACCGCCCGCCTCGTTGACCTTCTTCCAGAACGCCAGCTGACCGTCGTTGATATCGCGGCCGAGCGCGGCGAACGGGCCGCCCTCGAGGTCGGAGAGGACGCCGAGATAGATGCAGCCCTTGGCTTTGTCGACGGCGTTCGGGCAGGGCTCGCTGGTGACGCCGGGCCCGGTCGCGCCGCCGGCTTCGTCCTCGGCGCTGGAGCAGGCTCCGGCCAGGACCAGCGCGGCGACGGCGGGCACGACGGCGAGCCGTCGAATGATGCTGACTCCCATAATCTTTCCTACTTTCACTACTGCTGATCAGTGGGAGAACGGCCAGGTGCGGAAGTAGTTGCGGATGCGCAGCCACAGCCCGAACATGCCCCTCGGTTCGAGTACGATCACCCCGGCGATCAGCAGGCCGAACAGGATCGTTTTCAACTCGTCGAGCGTGAAGCCGAGGATCTGTCCGCCCTCGGAGGTGATGGCCGGCACCGCGTGCGTGAATTCCTCCAGCACCCGCGGCAGCAGCACCACGAAGCAGGCGCCGATGATCGACCCGGTGATGGTCGCGGCGCCGCCGATCAGCACGATGGCCAGAAAGTCCACGGACAGCAGCAGATTCCAGCGTTCCGGACTGATCCGGCCGATCACCACCGACAGCAGGCCGCCCGCAACCCCGGCGTAGGCGGAGGAGACCACGAACGCCAGCGTCTTGGTGCGCTGCAACCGGACGCCCATGATCTCGGCGGCGACATCGCGGTCCCGGACGGCGGCGAAAGCCCGGCCGACGTTGGAACACATCAGGTTCCGGGCCAGCACCGCCAGCACCACCAGCAGCACGAGGGCGATGAGATAGAGCGCGCGCTGCTCATTGATGAGCACCCCGGCGACCCGTACCGGCTTGCGCAGGTCAGCGCCGAACAGCACCGGCGGGGCGGGCGCGCGCCCGAGTCCGCCGCCGCCGGTGACCGAATGCCACTCCTTGAAGACGTGCTCGCCGATCATCACCAGGCCGAGCGTCAGCGTCGCCAAATACAATCCGCGCACCCGCGCCGCGAGGGGCGCCACCAGCAGCCCGAGAATCGCCGGAATCACCGCGGTCAACGGCAGCCACAGCACCATGTCCAAACCCAGGCCGTACACGGTTTTGGTCCCGGCGCCGCCGAAAACCGCTGCGGTATAAGCGCCTACCCCGACGAAGAAGGCGTGACCGAGCGATACCTGTCCGGCGTACCCGGTCAGCATGTTCAGCCCGATCCCGCCGATCGCGTAGATGGCGGCGAGGGTCAGCAGATTGGTGATGTCCTTGGCCACGAAAAACGGTGCGAGCAGCGTCAATACCAGCAGGCCACCGATCCACCAGGCCTTCGCGGCGGTATTCCACGCGCTCTCGGCGTGCGCGTAGGAGGTGTAGAGCCGCGGCCGGCCGCGGCGCACGGCCCGGGGAACGGTGGTGCGGGTGCGCTTGTCCGGCGGAGCCGGGATGGTCGCTGTCATACGCGTTGCACCTCTTTCGCGCCGAACAACCCGTGCGGCCGGATCAGCAGCACCGCGAACATGAGCACATAGGGCATGACCACGTCGAAATTGGCGCCCAGCCACGGCGCGATATCGGGCTGGTAGGTCTTGGTCAGCGCCTCGGCCAGCCCGACGATCATCGCGCCGGCCAGCGCACCGGTGATCGAGTCCAGGCCGCCGATGATGATGGCGGGCAACGCTTTCAAGGCGATCAGCACCGCCGCCGCCTCGACCCCGCCCGGCGCGGTGCCGAGCAGGATCCCGCCCACCGCGGCCAGCGCGCCGGCCAGGGCCCAGGACAGCGAGAACACCCGGCCGACATCGATGCCCTGCGCCATGGCGGTTTCCTGATCCATCGCGGCGGCCCGCATGGCCAGTCCGTAGCGGGACCGTTCCAGCCACAGCACCAGCGCCGCGATCACTCCGAGCGCGGTGATCACCTTGAAGAGGTCGGTGTAGTTCACTGTCACGCCGTCGACGCAGGCCGCGACCACGCTGTCGGCCGGCCGATGCCCGCCGAGGCAGAAGTTCGACAGTCCCCAGGGATCCCCGGAGGTGATCACCTTCGCCCCGAACAGCTTGTGCACCAGCACGATTCCGGCGGCGAACAACCCGACAGTCACCAGCGTGGCGGAGAAGGCCGGACGTCCGACCATGGGCCGCATGGCGATTCGCTCGGTCGCCGTGGCGATGGCCGCGACCGCGGCCACGGCGGCGACCGCCGCGAGCGGGAACGGCAGCCCGGCCGAATCCACCAGATAGTAGGAGAACAGCGTCCCGAAGATCATGAAGACCGGCTGCGCGAAGTTCAGCACTCCGGTGGCCCGGAAGATGATCACGAATCCGACCGCGATCGTCGCGTACATGCCGCCCAATCCGGCGCCGCGGATCAGGGATTGGAGGAGTTCGTTCATGCAGGGGTGTCCGGATTCGCCGTCGGGTCGGATGCGTCGGTGCGGGCGGGCGGCACACGGGTGATCGGTACACCCAAGCCGTGGAAGAACGCGGCGGTGTCCGGATCCGGTGGGATATCGTGCGGCAGCGCGGTTCCCGGGATAGCGATACTCCAGAACGCGGCGCGGGTCTTGCGCAGTCCGAGTTTGTCGCGCAGCGCGCGCCCGCTTGCCAGGTATCCGGCCGCGAACATCAGCCGGGCGAATGGTCCGCGGTCACGCTGGGCGGCAATACGATCGGCGGTTCTCGACGTCAGCCGGTAGCAGGCGCGTTTGAACCGGGAGGCCGTGGACATCCGGTTCTCGATGCCGCTGAAGATGCGCTGCCAGCCCGCCGCCGGGGCCAGGCGCACTGTCGGCTGCACCTCCGCGAGATCGACGGCGAGGGTGTCGTAGGACTCGGCGAAATGCAGGACGGCCCCGCAGATCACGCTGGTCCATACCGTCACCGCGCGTTCGGCGGGCTCGGCGAGGGACAGTCCCGGCAGGACGACATCGTTACCGCCGAGGTCTGGGACCGCGGCGCGGAGAGCAGTCAATACGGCCGTGACATCGGTGCCGCGCAGGTGGGCCGGGGCCAAGTCCTCCGGGCCGCCGCCCGGTGGAAAGACCAAAGCGACAACGGCATCCGGCGACTGCTCGGCGGCCGGCAGCTCGGGGTGCGCCGTCCGCTGCCGCTCACCCCGTTCCCGCAGCTCGGCATAAGAGAGCAGCCGAGGATCCGAGTACTCCCGCACTCCGCGGTCTTCCAGGTACACGATCCAGCGCAGCCGTGGGCACCCGGTGTCCAGCGCCTTGTCGACCTGCTCCTGGTCCTCCGCGATCAGCACGCGGACCGCGGCGTCGTTGAGCATCTGCTCCAGCGCGCCGCCGGCGGTCTCCGGGTGCAGGCCGACGAACAGGGCCCGCACCGACAGCGCGCCCAGCTCCGCGTACACCCATTCGGGCCGATTGCCCGCCAGGATCGCTACCCGGTCCCCCGCGCCCACACCGAGATCGGCCAGCCCGTGCGCGATCAGCCGCCGCTCGTCGTCCAGGTCGGCCCAGGAGGTCTGCTGCCAGATGCCCAGCTTCTTGGCGCGCATCGCCACGGCGTCCGGCGTCCGCGCCGCGCGCTGGGCGGCCAGCAGGTGCAGCGCCGAACCCTGTTCCGCCGCGGCTGTCGATACCGCCGTCACCCCGTAACCTCCTGGTCCGCGGTCGTTTCGGCGGCTCCGCCCAGGTAGGCGGCGAGCACCGCTGGGTCGTGGCGGATCTCGGCCGGTGCGCCGAGCGCGATCCTGACACCGAAGTCCAGCACCATGATTCGATCCGCCAGATCCATCACCAGGCGCATGTCGTGCTCCACCATGATCATCGCCAGCTCCAGGTCGGCGCGGACGTCGAGGATGAACCGCGCCATATCCGCGGTCTCCTCCACATTCATGCCCGCCACCGGCTCGTCCAGCAGCAGCAATCGAGGTTCCATGGCCAGCGCCCGGGCCAGCTCCACTCGCTTCTTCACGCCGTACGGCAGCAAGCCCACCGGCTGGTTGCGCACCTGCTGCAACTCCAGGAACTCGATCAGTCCTTCGGCGAAGAGCCGGGCGGCGCGCTCACCCTGCCGGACCTTGGGCAGGCGCAGCGCCGCCGCCACCGGGCCGTACCCGAGCTGGAGGTGGCGGCCGAGTTTGATGTTGTCCAGCACGGTCAGGTTGTCGAAGAGTTCGATGTTCTGGAACATCCGGGCCACCCCGAGCCGGGCGATCGCGTCCGGTGTCCGGCCCGTCAGCTCCTGGCCGTCCAGGGTGATGCTGCCGCGCTGCGGGCGATAGACCCCGTTGAGGCAGTTGAAGATCGAGGTCTTGCCCGCACCGTTGGGCCCGATCAACGCCAGCAACTCCCCCGGCTCCACCTCGAACGACACCTCCGAAAGCGCCTTGGTGCCACCGAAGTTCAGGCTCAGGTCGCTGACCTCGAGCAATGCGGTCATGCCGCCCACCCCTTGCGCCGCTTGTAGTGCTTGAGGTCGCGCAGCGAGACATGGCCTTCCGCGCCGAGTCCGAGATAGAACTCCTGGATGTCGGAGTTGGCGGACAACTCCGCCGCCGGGGCATCCATCACCACCCGGCCCTGTTCCAGCACATAGCCGTGCGTCGCGATGGACAACGCCATCGCCGCGTTCTGCTCGATCAACAGCACACCGGTGCCTTCGGCGTTGATCCGCACGATGAGGTCGCGGATCTGCTCGACCACCCGCGGCGCCAAACCGAGGCTCGGCTCGTCGAGCAACAGATATCTCGGCTCCGCCATCAGCGCCCGCCCGATCGCCAGCATCTGCTGTTCCCCGCCGGAGAGCAGCCCGCCGCGCTGCTCGCGCCGGTCGGCCAGGATCGGGAACATCTCGTAGACCCGCTCCAGGCTCGCCGCGACGGTCGCGCGTTTTCGGGTGTGCGCGCCGGCCCGCAGGTTCTCCTCGACGGTGAACCCGGCGAACACCCGCCGGCCCTCCATCACCTGTCCGACACCGGCCGCCACGATTTGCGAGGGGTTCGCGGACGTCAGATCCGCGCCGTCCACCGCCACCGAGCCGGCGCTGATCCGGCCGCGATGGACGCCGAGCAGTCCGGTGACGGCCCGCAACGTGGAGGTCTTGCCCGCCCCGTTCGCACCCAGCAGCGCGACAATGCCCTGCTCAGGGACCTCGAGCGAGACGCCGCGGCACACCAGAATCACGTCTTCGTAGACAACCTGCAGGTCCCGAACTTCCAGCACTCGGGCGCTCCTAAATGTGCGCTGCGCCACATTCACCTACGCAGTTGAGACGGCACAGTACCTGCCGCCAAACGGCGATATGTCCGTTTTGCTAGATCTGAGGCGGAGCCGTCTCAAAACCTGGCCGTGAGCGGCCGGACCACGCCGAAATAATGGGAATGAACCCCGCCGCGGGCAGTGTTAACATGACTAGCCCGCACGGTGCGGGCACGTACGGGGCTGAACGGTTTCGACTGCGTACGTCGATTCAGGGGAAGCGTGTCGGTGCAGGCAAGAGACCACCGTAAGCGTCGCTGCAACCAATTAAGCGCCGATTCCAATCAGCGCGACTACGCTCTCGCTGCCTAAGTAGCGAAGCGTGTCTGTCAGTCCGGGTTCGTCCCTCGACCCGGGTACTGGCATCAGCTAGAGGGAATTACCGTCCAGGTCGGTCACGGATCTGGACGGGACATCGAACAGTGACTGGGATCGTCATCCGAGCTTGTTCGCGAGACCCGGAGATCCGAGCAGAGACTTAGCGAACTGCACACGGAGAAGCCCTGAAGACACGGCGGAGGACCCGGGTTCGATTCCCGGCAGCTCCACCGAGAAGGCCCGGTCCACCAGGACCGGGCCTTCCCCGTTTTCCGGCAGCTATCTTGCTACCGCCAGCCCACAGGCTTAACATGTGATGCACGTCACTTTGGATCGAACAAGGTGCGTACGCGTTTTCGATACATGAGCGGGGAGGGTGTCTTTCAGCGGCGGTGGCCCGTGGTCCACGAACAGTCGGTCGGGCAAGTTCTCGGCTATTGCCAGCTGTCGCTTTGCGATCAACAGGAGAACGGCCATGTCTGGTCTGGTTCGTAGAACATTTGATGCACCTGAGGAAACACGGCCCTTCGAGGAGGGCAAAGGGAGACTTGATCTCGTCAATCTCGAAGGCGGTCCGGTGGGGCGGGCGGTGTTCGAGCCTGGTTGGCGCTGGTCGGAGCACGTCAAACCGATCGCGCAGACCGACAGCTGTCAGGCCACGCATGCCGGGTATTGCCTGGCTGGGCGGATGGTGGTGGTGATGGACGACGGCGAGCAGCAAGAGTTCGGCGCGGGCGACTTCATGATCGCGCCGCCGGGGCACGATGCGTGGGTGGTGGGCGATGAAGCCTGCGTGATGCTCGACTGGCAGGGCTTCGCCGACTATGCCAAGCGGTAGTTGCCATGTCCAGCGAAACACAGGTCCGAACCACAGCTGAGCCCGCGAGCGCTACGGATGCGGAATTCGCGGCGCGGGCAGAGGCTTTCGGCGCTCGCATGCTGGAGCTGGTCAACGACGGATTTCTGACCTTGATGGTCAGCATCGGCCATCAGACCGGCTTGTTCGATGTCATGCGGACCTTGCCGCCCGCGACCAGCGCGGACATTGCCCGCGCGGCGAATCTGCAAGAGCGCTATGTCCGGGAATGCTTGTCCGCGCTCACCGTGGGCAAGATCGTCGACTACGAGCCAGGGGCTCGCACCTTCGCGCTGCCCCCGGAGCATGCCGCCGCACTCACCAGGGCGGCGGGCCCGGAGAACATCGCGGCCTTCGCGCAGTACATCCCGCTGGCCGCGAGCGTCGAGTCCGAGATCGTCGACTGCTTCCGGAACGGCGGCGGCGTCCCCTACTCGAAATACGGTCGCTTCCAACAGCTCATGGCCGAGGAGAGCGCGGCGATTCACGATGTCGCGCTCATCGACACCACCATCGCGCTCGTCCCCGGCCTGCCCGAGCGGCTGCGCGAAGGCATCGCCGTGGCGGATGTTGGCTGCGGCAGCGGGCACGCCCTCAACCTGCTCGGCCGGGAGTTTCCCGCCAGCCGATTCGTCGGTTACGACTTCTCGGAAGAAGGCGTCGGGTCCGGCCGCGCCGAAGCGGCGGCAATGGGCGTGACAAATACAAGTTTCGAGGTCCGCGACGTCACCGACCTCCGAGTGTCCGAGGAGTTCGATCTGATCACCGCCTTCGACGCCATCCACGATCAGGCCCACCCCGCGCAGGTCTTGCACGGCATCGCCGAAGCACTGAAACCCGACGGCACCTTCCTGATGGTCGACATCCAGGCCTCCAGCAATCTGGAAGACAATATGGACCTGCCGCTCGGCCCAGGCATGTACGCCATCTCCACAATGCATTGCATGACAGTGTCTTTGGCGCTCGACGGCGACGGACTCGGCACCATGTGGGGCGAGCAGGTCGCAACCCGCATGCTGCACGAGGCCGGATTCGCCTCCGTCGACGTCGAGCACATCGACGCCGACATCTTCAACAGCTACTACATCGCACGGAAATAGGCTGTCTCAGCGGGCGCTGAGTAGGTTTGGTCCGGTCCGCTCGAGTAGTTGTGCTCAGCTGTTCGGGCTCCGGGTCGGTCAGGCTCGGCGGTATGGCAATTCAGACTCTTTCCGCGCGGGAGCTGGCGGCGGCGACGCCTGATTCGCGGGACCGCTATATGGACCTGTTGCGGGTGTTCTCGCTGGCGACGGTGGTGCTGGGGCACTGGTTGATGGTGGTGCTGGTGCGCGGGGCGGACGGGGAAGTCCGGGCGGATAACGCGTTGGGGATTCTGCCTGGGTTGCAGCCGCTGACTTGGGTCTTTCAGGTGATGCCGCTGTTCTTCTTCGTGGGCGGTTTCGCGCACGCGGGGGCGCTGCGCCGGGCTCCGGGGTACGCCGAATTCGTCCGTGGGCGGGCCGCGCGGCTATTGATTCCGACCGCGGCGTTCGCGGCTGTCTGGCTGGTCGTGGGGCTGTTGATCGAGTTGACCGGGCACGACTCGGGGCTGCTGCGGACGGCGACGCGGTTGATCGGGCAGCCGCTGTGGTTCGTCGGGGTGTACCTGGGGGTGGTGGCGTTGGCGCCGGTCATGTGGGCGTTGCATCGGCGGTTCGGGATCGCGGTTCCGGTGCTGCTGGTGGCCGGGGTCGCCGGGGTGGATCTGGTTCGATTCGGGCTGGGGCACACGGAGTTCGGGTTGGTCAATGTGGCGCTGGTCTGGCTCGCGGTGCACCAGTTGGGTTTCCTGTACGCCGATGGCCGCCTCGGTCGGCGGGCCGGCGGCGCACTGGCGATCGGCGGGTTGGCCGCCGCGGTGGCCTTGGTGACGTTCGGCCCCTACCCGCTGTCGATGGTGGGCATGCCCGGTGCGGCGGTGTCCAATATGTCGCCGCCGACGGCCGCGCTGATGGCGCACGCGCTGTGGCTGATCGGCGCGGCGGTGCTGCTGCGCAACTCGATCAGTCGTGTGCTTGCCCGCCCCAGGGTGTGGCTTGCGGTGGTTGCCGCCAATGGTGTCGCGATGACCGCGTTCCTTTGGCATCTGACGGCGTTGTTCCTGGTCAGTGGGGTACAGCTGGCGCTCGGCAGTGCCGGGCCGACGGTCGGTTCGGCGCTCTGGTGGTTGAGCCGGCCGATCGAGCTGAGCCTGTTCGCGGCGGTGACCGCGGTGCTCATCGCGCTGTTCCGGCGAATGGACCGGCCGCGGGAGTTGGTGCGCGCGCCGCTGCCCACGAGCCGCGCCGCGTTCGGCATGATCCTGTGCCTGGCCGGGGTGCTCGGCATATCGGCCGCGGGCTTCGGCGGCGCACTCTCCGGGCGGGCCGCCCCGTTGCTGATGTTCGAGGTCACCCCGCTGCGCTGCGTGATCCTGCTGGCCGCCGGCGCGGTGCTGCTCCGGCTGCGTACCGCCCGGTAGGCGCCGAAGCGCAGTGAACCCGTCGGCACCGCGATGCCGACGGGTTCGTTTACTCAAGCCGCCCTGGGCCGTTCCCGCACCTCGTCCAAGTCGTCGAGGAAGCGGTCGATACTGCCCAGCCTGGCGGGCGGGGCGGTCAGGCGAGCACGGACCAGGTGTTCTGTTCGATCCAGGACCGCGGCGTGCAGATCGGACTTCAGCTGATCGGCTATTTCGCGGCGGGCCTGGCGGATTCGCGCGCGGCCCTGGCGCCGGGTGCGCACGGCCGCTTCCTCGGCTTCGGCGCGCATGTCCGCGAGGATCTGGTCCGCGGCGGCGTGTGCCTCCTTTTCGTAGTGCAGTTTCGCGAGTTCCACTTGGGCCAGGGCGGATTCGTGCGCTTCCCCCGCCGCGACCACCTGCGTGGCGGCGCGTCTGCTGTCTTCGAGTTGGGTTCGGATCGTGTTCTGCGACTTGATCATCGCCGCGCGGATGCGGGGTTTGACCGAGCGGTTGAGGACGTAGACGACGACCGCGAAGCCGAAGAGCTGACTGAGGAAGATCGGCCAGTCCCAGACGATGGGGTGCATTCTCCTATCCCTTTCCCGCCCTGGTGGTTTCCGCGCCGAGGACACGGTCGGCCAGCGCTTGCGCGAGCGGATCGACGCTGTCCCGGAGATCGGCGGTGACCTGGTCCGCGTTCGCCTGTAGCTCGGTCAGTGACCGGGCTACCTGCGCGTCGGATTCCGCCTGCGCCGCGAGACGGCGCTCCGCGAGCAGCGAACGGCCTTGCTCGCGTGCCTGTTTCCGGATTCCGGTGGCCGCCACCCGGGCTTCGGCGAGACCCGATTGGTAGGCGGCTTCGGTTTCCGCACGCGCCTTGCGTGCCGTTTCCCGATCGGCCGCGGTCTGCGCGGCGCGCGCTTCACGTTCCGCCAGCACGCGGTGGATCGGCGGGACGACGAAGCGCCAGATGACGCCCAGTACGGTGAGGAAGATCAGTAGCTCGGCGAAGAACGTGCCGTTGGGCAGCAGGAAGTTGTCTTGGGCAGTGTTTTTCGTCGACATCGGCCCGCTACTTGCCTGGCGTCGCGAACACGAACAGTGCCATGAACGCGAGGTTGATGAAGTAGACCGCGTCGATCAAGCCGACCGCCATCAAGTAATTGCCGCGTAGCCGGGATTCCGACTCCGGTTGCCGGGCAACACCGTTGATCAAAGCCGAGCTGGCCATGCCGTTGCCGAAGCCCGCGCCGATCGCGCCGCCGAGCAGGATGAATCCGCCGGCGATGAGCGCCGCCGCCTGGATCATGCCGGTGTTCGTGATGTCCGCCATTTTCGTTTCCCTTCTTGGTGAAACCGGAAAGTCTTGGTGTTCAGTGGTTTTCGTGCTCACGAGCCATCGACTGACCGAAGTACAGGATGGTGAGCAGGGTGAAGATGAAGGCCTGGATGAAGCCGACGAACAGGTCGAGCAGTTTCCAGATCGCGTTGGGGCCCCAGCTGATCCAGGCCGGAAGCAGGGTGATCACCGAGAGCATCACGCCACCGGCGAACATGTTCCCGAACAGTCGCAGCGACAGCGACAGCGGTTTGGCGATCTCCTCGATGATGTTGATGAACACCATCGGACCCCAGCCGGTGTGGCCCTTGAGCACCATCTTCAGGTGCGTGAGCGGACCGCGCCGGACGGCGCCGGCCACCTGGTATCCGAGAAAGACGAACGCGGCCAGCGCGTAGACGAAATTGATGTCCGCGGTCGGCGGATGGATCAGCTCGCCCTCGCCGTAGCGCACCGGCAGCACCGCCAGCCAGTTCGACAGCAGGATGAAGGTGAACAAGGTGACCGCCAGCGGCAGCACGAACGGTGCGATCCGCATCCCGATCGCCGATTCCACCTGCCCGCGCAGCTGCACCGTCACGGTCTCGAAGAACAGCTGAACCCCGTTCGGCACACCGGAAGTCACCGTCGCCCGCAGATAGAACGCCAGCCCGAGCACGATCGCCGCGGCCACCGACGTCGACAGAATCGTGTCGATGTTGAACTCCAGCCCGAGCCACCGCACGGTCTGGTGCTCACCGACCTTGACCGTCGTCATGTCCGCCCCCGCAGCATCGGCCGCGCGAACCACAGCAGCGCGAACGCCTGAAATCCCGCCAGCCCCACCAGAACTCCTACTCCGCCCGGCCGCACCAGGAAGGCCAGAGCCACCGAAACAGCAGTCAGAACAACCAATCTCGCTCCCGAGAACAGAGCCAGTGCACCGACGCCCCCGGCCTCCGAATCGGCGATCCGGTCAACCGACACCCGGGTGAATCGAGCGTTCCCCCAGCCCAGCGCCAACCCGGCGCAAATGAACAAAACCAGCGATATCGCCATAAGGCCTCCCCGTTGAGGTCGTGATACTACGTAGCATAGTTGCTACATTTGATCGCAACAAGACTATTGACTCCACCCACCTCCGTGCGGTGGAATAGAGAGATGCGCAGACCACCGGACGCATGCGGCGCTCCGCTGCTCCGCGGTCGTACGATCGCGGGATGATCCTCTCCGATCGGATTGCGCGCGGCGTCGCAGCAGGAGACGTCGTACAGGTCTTCCGGCGCTGGAGCGAACCCCGGGTGCGGGTCGGCGGTAGATTGCACAGCTCGGCCGGGGTCATCGAAATCGTCAGCGTGGATTCGATTGCGCCACAAGACATCTCGGATCAGGAAGCACGCAGGGCGGGCGAGCCGAATGCCGCGGCCGTGCGTAAAGCGTTTCGTGGCGCCGCGGACGATCCCGTCTACCGGATCACGGTGCGCTTCGCCGGCCCGGACGAGCGCGTGCAGCTTCGCGCCCGTGCGGACCTGACCCGGGACGACGTCGCCGAGATCGACGCGGCCCTGGTCCGTCTCGACCGCGCCAGCCGTCGAGGCCCCTGGACAGCCGCGGTCCTCGACGTCGTCGCCGAGCATCCCGGACGCCGCGCCGGAGACCTCGCCGAGTTGCTCGGCCGAGACAAGGATTCCTTCAAGCTCGACGTCCGCAAACTGAAGAACCTCGGCCTCACCCACAGCCTGGACGTCGGCTACGAGCTCTCACCGCGCGGTGCGCAGTACCTCAGCCGCACCGACGCGCCGTAATTCGCGCGGCCTACCCCACCGCGGCGAGGTACTCGCCGTAGAAGAGCATCAGGCCGACGGCGGCGGCGATGCCGGCGAGGAGCCAGAAGCGGATGATGACGGTGGTTTCGGGCCAGTCGCTGAGTTCGAAATGGTGGTGGAAGGGGGCCATTTTGAACAGGCGGTTGCCAGTGGAGCGGAAGACGACGATCTGTAGCAGGACCGAGAGGATTTCGGCGCAGAACAGGGCGCCGACGACGGCCATCAGCAGTTCGGTGCGGGTGGTGATCGACAGCCCCGCGAGCAGGCCGCCGAGGGCGAGCGAGCCGGTGTCGCCCATGAAGATCTTGGCGGGCGGGGCGTTCCACCAGAGGAATCCGATGCAGGCGCCGACACCGGCGGCGCAGATGACGCCGAGGTCCAGCGGATCGCGGACGTTGTAGCAGCCGACTTCGGGGGTGGTGGTGCACGCGTTGGTGTACTGCCAGAAGGTGATGATCATGTACGCGCCCAGGGCGCAGCTGATCGATCCGGCGGCCAGGCCGTCGAGGCCGTCGGTGATGTTGACCGCGTTGGACCACGCCACCACCAGAAAGCACACCAGCACCAAGAACAGGACGATCCCGAAGGTCACCATCGGATAGTCCCGGACGTAGGACAGGTGGCGGCTGGCCGGAGTCAGCCCGGTGCTGTCCGGGAACCGCAGCGCCAGCACACCGAAGATCACCGCGGCGCCGAGCTGGCCGACGTACTTGCCGGTCGCGGTCAAACCCAGATTGCGGCGCTTACGGAGTTTGATCGAGTCGTCGAGGAACCCGACGATGCCCAGCGCGGTAGCCAATCCGAGCACCAGCAGCCCGGAGGCGGACGGACTTTCGGTGTCGTGCATCCCGATCAGATGCGATCCGAGGTATCCGGCCCAGATGCCGACCAGGATCGCGATACCGCCCATGGTCGGCGTGCCGCGCTTGGCCTGATGGCTCGCCGGCCCGTCGGCCCGGATCTCCTGCCCCACCCGCCTGGTCGCGAACAGCTTGATCAGCAAAGGCGTCAGACTGATCGACACCGCCAGCGCGATCATCGCCGAAAACAAGATCTGCCTCATACGCCACCCAACCCGCCGGAATACTCCTGCTGCCACCGATCAACGCCGCGCGCCAGTGCGCCTCGAAAGATGGTAGCCATCGCCCGATTTCGGCCCCGCGCCGCCGTCAGGCCCGGGCGGTGTGTGCGGCTCGGAGCCGGTGCTTGTAGACCTTGCCGGAGTCGTCGCGGGGCAGTTGGTCGACGATGTGGATCTCGGGGAGTTTGTAGTTGGCGAGGAGGTCGGTGAGGGCCGATCGAACGTCGTTGGGGTGCAGGGTGGTTCCGGGGCGGGGAACGATGTGGGCGTGGACGGATTCGCCGAGGTCGGCGGAGGTGGGGACGCCGAAGACGGCGGCGTCTTCGATGCCGGGGAGCGACATCAGGGCGTTCTCGATCTCGGCGGGGTAGATGTTGACGCCGCCGGCGATGATGATTTCGGCGGAGCGGCCGGTGAGGTAGAGGTAGCCGTCGGAGCCGAGGTATCCGGTGTCGCCGACGGTGATCATGCCGGGCAGGGGGCTGGACCGGGTGGCGGGGTGGTTGAGGTAATGGAAGGCGGGCCAGTAGTCCGCACCGCGGAGATGGACGTCGCCGATCGCACCGGCCGGGAGCTCAGCGCCGTCAGCATCGAGGATGCGGACAGCTGAGCCGTCGACGGGACGGCCGACGCTGCCCGGATTCTCGAGCCACTCCTCGGCGGTGATCCAGGTGATCGCACCGGCTTCGCTGCAACCATAGAACTCGTGCAGAGCACTGCCGAACCAGTCGATGGCGGCGCGTTTGACGGCGGGCGGGCACGGGGCAGCGGAGTGGATCAGGTGGGTGAGACTGGAAACGTCGTAGCGGGAACGGATTTCGGCGGGCAGGCTCAGCAGGCGACTGAGCATGGTGGGGACGACCTTGGCGTGCTGGATGCGATCGCGGTCGACCAGACGCAGGAAATCCTCGGCGTCCCAGCGCGGCATGAGGGTGATGTTGGTCCCCATGCGCAGGGCGAGGACGGCGACCGCGTTCGGACTGGTGTGATAGAGCGGTCCGGCTACCAGCATGTGGCCGCCGGGTGTGAGACCCATCCGCTGCGCGGTGCCACCGGCGATGGCGAGCAGCTGGGTGGGAGTCATGCGTTCGCGGGCAACGCCTTTGGGCTTCCCGGTGGTGCCGGAGGTGTAGATCAAGCCCATCGAGTCGCTGATCGCGCCTTCGACGTAGCCGAGTGGTTCGGGATGCTCGGCGATCCACTGTTCGAGGTTTGGGTGCCGTTCGGTGGGGTGCGTGCACGCCGAGTCGAGGCCGAGCGCGCTTACCAGCTCCCCCGGCATCGTGACCTCGACGATCAGTGGCGCGACATTCGCCTGCGCGGCAGCGGATTCGACGATTGGGATGAACTCGGTATGCGCGATCACCAGCCGGGCATCGGCATCGGCCAGGACATGGGCCACCTCGGCGGCTTTCCACCGGGTGTTGATCGGCACCGGATTCGCACCACAGGTCGCGATGCCGAGGGCGACCTCCAGGAACTCGATGTCGTTGCGCAGCAGCACCGCAACGCGATCCCCGCGCTCGATACCGGCGGAAATCAGTGCGGCGGCAAGACTTCCGGCACGAGCGTGCGCGTCGGGCTGGGAACGCACCCGCGTGCCGCAGGTGATGGTGGGAACCGAGGCATCCTGCATGTGCGCAGTCTGCCACGGCGGCCCCGCCCCGGTTGACCTCAACCATGGTTGAGCACGCACAGTGGAATCATGACGATACCGTTGGAAACCTGGAACGCCGTCTACGACAACGACTCCGCACCCTGGGTGATCGGTGCGCCGCAGCCCGCGATCGTGGCACTGGAACAGCAGGGCTGGATCGCCGGCCGAGTTCTCGACCCGGGTACCGGGGCCGGAGAACACACCATCCTGCTGACCCGGCTCGGTTACGACGTCCGGGGCATCGACGTCTCCCCCAGCGCGGTGGCGTACGCGCGCCGCAACGCGGCGGCGCAAGGCGTGCCGTCGGCTCGGTTCGAAGTCGCCGATGCCCTGGACCTCGCCGCCGCCACGGCGCTGTCCGAGGACGGCGGTGCGCCGGTATTCGACACCATCGTCGACAGCGCCCTGTTCCACGTGTTCGGCGAGAATCCCGAGGGCCGCGCCGCCTACGTACGCAGCCTGCACGCGGTGTGCAAGCCGGGCGGGCTGGTCCACGTGCTGGCGCTCTCGGACCGGGAACCGGGTATCGGTCCGCGCATCAGCGACACGCTGATCCGCGAGTCCTTCGGCGCGGGCTGGGAATTGGAGGACCTGCGGCCGGTCCGCTACCTGGGCCGGGTGACCGAGTCGGTCGCCGAACAAGCCGCCGAACTGGAGCAGACCGACGGACAGGTGAGCGTCGCCGCCTGGCTGGCCCGGTTCCGCCGGCAGCCCTAGCGGCTCATGCCCTTCACGCGACGGCCGATCTCGCGGGTGACCTCACGCTCCGCCGTCCGCCTGGCGATGTCCTGACGCTTGTCGTAGTCCTGCTTGCCCTTGGCCAGCGCGAGCTCGACCTTGACCTTGCCGTCGGAGAAGTACATGGACAGCGGCACCAAGGTCTGGTTGCCCTCTCGGGATTTGCCGACGAGCCGCTCGATCTCCCGCTTGTGCAGCAGTAGTTTGCGGACGCGGCGGGGCGAGTGGTTGGTCCAGGTGCCGTGACTGAACTCGGGGATGTGCAGGCCGCGCAGCCACACCTCGCGGTTGTCGACCGTCGCGAAGGCGTCGACCAAGGAGGCCTTGCCCTCACGCAGGCTCTTCACCTCGGTGCCCACCAGCGCGATCCCGGCCTCGAAGGTTTCCAGGATCGTGTAGTTGTGCCGCGCTCGGCGGTTGGTCGCGATGACCTTGCGCCCCTTCTCCTTCATTCGGTCCACTTTATGTGACGCGGCAACCGGTTTTTTCCGGCGGGGCTTTCAGTGCAGGTTGAGGTAGAGCACGAGCAGGCCGATGAAAGCCGCCAGCATCAGCAGAGTCGTGTAGCGGGGGCGGCCCAGACGTCTGGGATAACGATGGCCGAGCCAGACCGAATCCACTATGGGGTCTCCTCTCCTGCGACCGTCGGTATCGGCATTTCCGCTCTCGGCAGGAGAGCCGCCGGACACTTCGGGCTCGTCGTCGGACGCACCATCACCGGATGCCATGCGAGCACGGTAGCGGGCACCCCCACCATCCTGCCCGGTTTGGTCCCCGATCGGCCCCGCTGTTGCGATTCGGTGATATTGCGGCGCAGGGCGATTGCGGTCAGGCCAATCGGCGCCGGAAGGCCTCGGTGCCCGCGCCGGTCGACGGGTCGACGGTGACAACGCGCAGGTCCACGGCATTGACCGACAGATCCATAACCATGAAACCGAGCTGGTGATGGTCCTCGAACAGCGCCGCGTTGGGGCCGGTCCGGCCGGCATGGCCGGCGGTCTTGGCGGCCGCGCCGGAGACGAGCTGGCGGGTGCCCTTGGCCTCCGGGGTCGGTTCCAGCACCTGCAGGTCGTGGTCGTGACCGGACAGGATGAAGTGCGCCTTGCCCGCCACATGCTCTTCGAAGAAGCGCTTGACGTGCACGCCGTTGATCGGCTCGATCGACAGGCCCTCGTAGCGGCCGGCGTTGCCGTGGCTGCCGTTGCTCAGGTACGGGTGATGGGTACAGACGATCTTCCACTTGGCCGGGGATTCGGCCAGGGCGCGGTCCAGCCAGGCGCGCTGCTCGTTCATGAAGGTGCCGTCGACCGCCCAGTACTCCGACAGCACCGGCGGGATGTAGGAACCGAGCGGGTTGAGATCGAGGATGAAGAACTCGACCACCGGGTTCGGGCGGACCGAGTAGTAGCGGCTCGGCATCCACCAGCGCGGCGAGTTCGCGTGGTACTCGACCTCGGCATTGCCGCGCAGCAGCCAGCCGCCGTCGCCGGGCAGGATGGAGCTGGTGTCGTGGTTGCCGAGCACCATCGCCCAGGGGAAATCCAGGCCCGCGTTGGGGTTCTCGAACTTGTCGGCGAACTGGACGTCGGTGGCGCTGGTGGGGCCGGATTCGTAGATGTTGTCGCCGAGGCCGAGCGCCAGGGTGAAGGGCTCGCGGCGGTGGAATTCGCGGGCGGCGTCGGCGACGGCCCACTGGGTGCGGGTACCGGTGCCGGCGTCACCGGTGACGAGGACACGGACGGTGCGCTGATCGGCCGGGAAGCCGAACTTCTCGACGCCCTGCGCGACCGGCACCGCTTGGGCGGGTGAGAGGCCGACCAGCGTCGCGCTCGCCGCGACGGCGGCCGCACCGGTCAGCAGTTCCCGGCGTCCGATGCCCTGCGCGCCACTCATTCATGCCTCCAGCTGATTCCACGCGACTGCCCTCGCACATATTGGTCGATTGACCAAGACGTGTCCAGTGCCGCCGCCGGTCGTTCACGGCCTGTACACCGGGCATACTGCCGGAACGACCGGACCGCGGTGGGGATTATCGATTCTCAGCGGGTCGCGAGCACGAATTCGACGAGTTCCTTCGCCATCGGCTCGGCCTCCCAGGTGTGCTGGGCGCCCGGCACGGCTTTCTGGGTCGCGCCCGGGATGGCGGCGACGATCGAATCCGCGGCGGCGTACATCTCCGGGAACGTCTCCGCCCCCGTCATCGCCAGCACCGGGACCTTGACGGTCGCGAAAAGTTCAGCGTGGGGAGCGGATTCGGCCCAGGCGAGCGACTCGCCGTCGGCCCGGAGGCTGCCGGCCTGGGCGACCAGATCCGGGAACTCCGGGGATTGCCGCCAGTTGTCGAAGAACTCCGGCGGCATGTCTTTCATGTAGTAGCGCATCGCGCCTTCCAGATCACCGGCGTCGATGCGCCGATCGACCTCGGCGGCCCATTCCCGGCCGCCGCTGTCCGGCGGGCCGAGGGGCGCTTCGAAGAGGGCGAGCCCGTCGACCGCCAGCCCGCGCACGGCGGCGGCGAGCGCGATCGAACAACCCGACGAGTGCCCGCACAGCACCGCGCTGCCGCCCGCCACCTCGATCAGGGCGGCCACGGCAGCGAGTTCCCGGGCCAGGTCGATCGGCCCGTCGACCTTGCTCTCGCCGCGGCCGACGCGATCGTGAACAATGGTCGTAATCCCCTGGCGTGCAGCGAGTTCAGCGGTCTGGGTGGTCACCGGATCGATGGCGCGGTAGGGACCGGCGCCCGCGATGAAGATCAGCCCGGGGCCCGATCCCCGGAGGTCGTAGGCGACTCGGTCGCCGCGCGCAGTGGTCACATAGTCACTCATGAATCGTCTCCTCGAGCGTTCTGGGCAGCCGTCGACCCCGGTTCGCAGGGCCCGCTATTCGGTAGGACGCTGTCAGGCCGCGAAATTCATCGCGCACTGCTCCGAGACTCCGACCAGCGGGTACCGCGCTCGACGCTCGCTAGTCCGCCGCGAGCACTTCCAGCACGCCCTCGCCGTACTTGGTGAGCTTCGCTTCACCGACGCCGCCGACGCTGCCGAGCTCGGTCAGGCTCGTAGGCTTGCGCGCCACGATCTCCCGCAGGGTCGCGTCGTGGAAGACCACGTAGGCGGGTACGCCCTGCTCCTTGGCGGTCGCCGCGCGCCAGGCCCGCAGCCGTTCGAACAGCGGCACATCCGCGGCGGCGAGGTCGGCGGCAGGAGCCTTGCCGCCCTTGGCTTTTGCCGATCGGGCGGGTTTCGCGGCACGCTCGGGTTCCCGGCGCAACCGCACCTGACGGCCGTCGAAGAGCACCTCGTTGCCCGCCTCGGTGAGGGTGAGAACCCCGTAATCGCCGTGTACCGCCAGCAAGCCCTGCGCGAGCAACTGCCGCACGACGCCGCGCCATTCGATATCGCGCAGGTCGGTGCCGATGCCGAACACCTTGAGCTCGTGGTGATCGTATTGCAGCACTTTGGGATTCGACTTGCCGAGCAGGATGTCGATGACGTGCCCGGCGCCGAAACTCTGGTTGCGTTCCCGCTTCAGGCGCAGCACCGTGGACAGCAGTTTCTGTGCGGGCACGGTGCCGTCCCAGGACTCCGGCGGAGTCAGGCAGGTATCGCAGTTGCCGCACGCTTCGCCCTGCTGACCGAAGTAGGCCAGCAGCTGCGTGCGGCGGCAGCTGACCGTTTCGCACAGCGCCAGCATGGCGTCCAGATGCAGCTGTAGCTGGCGGCGGTGTGCGGCGTCGCCCTCGGAGGAGTCGATCATCTTCCGTTGCTGCACCACGTCGTTGAGCCCGTAGACCATCCACGCGGTGGACGCTTGCCCGTCGCGGCCGGCGCGGCCGGTCTCCTGGTAGTAGCCCTCCACCGACTTCGGCAGATCCAGGTGCGCCACGAATCGCACATCCGGTTTGTCGATACCCATGCCGAAGGCGATGGTGGCGACCACCACCAAGCCTTCCTCGCGCAGGAACCGGGATTGGTTCTCGGCGCGGGTGCGGTTGTCCAAGCCCGCGTGATACGGGACGGCGGTGATGCCGTTCTCGGTGAGGAACGCCGCCGTCTTCTCCACCGAGTTGCGGGACAGGCAGTAGACGATGCCGGCGTCGCCGGGATGCTCGGCCTTCAGGAACTCGAGCAGCTGCCGATCCGGTCGATTCTTCGGCTCGATCCGATATTGGATATTGGGCCGATCGAAGCTGGCGACGAACTGCCGCGCGGCGCCCAGATCGAGCCGCTGCACGATCTCGTCCCGGGTTTTCCCGGTGGCGGTGGCCGTGAGCGCGATGCGCGGCACGTCGGGCCAGCGCTCGTGCAGCATGGACAGCGCCAGATAGTCGGGCCGGAAGTCGTGGCCCCACTGCGAAACACAGTGCGCTTCGTCGATGGCGAACAGCGCGATCTTGCCGCGGTCGAGCAACTGCGCTGTCGACTCCAGGCGCAGGCGTTCCGGAGCGAGGTAGAGCAGATCGAGTTCGCCGGCCACGAACTGCGCCTCGACCATGCGCCGCTCATCCGGGTACTGCGTGGAATTCAGGAAGCCGGCCCGGACGCCGAGCGCGCTGAGCGCGTCCACCTGGTCCTGCATCAGCGCGATCAGCGGCGACACCACCACGCCCACACCGGGACGCACCAGCGCGGGCACCTGATAGCACAACGACTTACCGCCGCCGGTCGGCATGAGCACGAGCGCGTCGCCGCCGCCGATCACCTGTTCGACGATCTGCTCCTGCTCGCCGCGGAAGCTGTCGTAACCGAATACGCGACGTAGAACCTCTTGCGCCGCAGTGGATTCCGCGCCTTCGCGGGCGTCGCCATCGGTCACCGGGAATGCTTCGGAGAGGGTCACCCGGCCCATCCTACGAGCGGTCCCCGACGACCGCGCCGCCGTTGCGAAGGTCGACCTGGGCCGATCCTGAAGTTGTCCACATGGGGATAAACCAATCGGTCAGATCATTCACGCACGTAGTAGCGCAGGGTGGCATACGCCGTCACCGCCGCGACCAGCACACCGACCGGCGCGATCGTCAACGCCACCACGGCGATGTCGTCGCCGGTGATGCGCGGAAACACATTGCTGTCGAACAACGGCCCGAGCGCCCGATCGATGACCAGCGGCCGGGCGACGAGCAGACCCAGGATCGCCAGCAGCGACCCGGTCAGCGCCGCGACCACGGCCTCCATCAGGAACGGCAGCTGGGTGTACCACCGCGTCGCACCGACCAGCCGCATGATGCTGACCTCGGTCCGCCGGGTGAACGCCGCGATCTGCATCATGTTCGCGATCAACAGCAGCGCCGCCAGCGCCATCACGATGGCCAGACCGAACGCCGCGTTGCGCAAGCCATCGAACAGCCGCAACAGCCGGTCCACGAACTCCCGGTCGTTGGCGACCGTCCGCACGCCCTGCCGGCCGTGGAAACTCTCGTAGATGTGCTCGTACTGACTGCCGTCGGTCATCTTCACCCGCATCGAGGCGGGCAGCGGCGTCTCGGAGATGTACTGCACCATCTCGGGCTGGTCGGCGAAGAGCTTCTTCGCCTCCTCCAGCGCGGCCGCGCGGTTGAGGAACTGCACGCTCACCACGCCGTCGGTCTTCTTCATGTCCGCCAGCAACGACTTACACGGCTCGGTCGCGCAGTCCGGGTCGGTGTCGGAGATGGCCTCGTCGAGATAGAAGCGCACCTCCAAGCGGCCGGTGAAGTACTGCTCGGTCTTGTCGGCCATCCGGACCGACAGCAGGCCGCCGCCGAGCATGGCCAGCGACACCGCGGTGGTCAGCACCATCGCGATCGTCATGGTGACGTTGCGGCGCAGACCGGTGAAAACCTCGTTGAACAGGAAGCTCAGCCGCATTACCGATCCACTCCGTAAACGCCGTAGGCATCGTCGCGCACCATGCGGCCGCGGTCGAGTTCGATGACCCGCCTGCGCATCGCGTCGACGATGTTGTTGTCGTGCGTGGCCATCACCACAGTGGTGCCGATCCGGTTGATCCGCTCCAGCAGCATCATGATGTCGGCGCTGGTGTCCGGATCGAGATTGCCGGTCGGTTCGTCGGCGAGCAGCACCAGCGGCCGGTTCACGAACGCGCGGGCGATCGCCACCCGCTGCTGCTCGCCGCCCGAGAGTTCATTGGGCAGCCGGTCCCCCTTGCCGCCGAGCCCGACCATGTCGAGCGTCTCCGGGACCGTGCGGTCGATGAACTGGCGCCGCTTGCCGATCACCTCCAGCGCGAACGCCACGTTCTCGTAGACGGTCTTCTGCTGCAACAGCCGGAAATCCTGGAACACGCAGCCCATTCGCTGCCGCAGTTTCGGGACCTTACGCCCGGGCAGCCGGTCGACCTGGAAATCGGCGACCTGGATCTGCCCGGCGGTCGGCGCCTCCTCTTTCAGCAGCAGCCGCATGAAGGTCGACTTGCCGGATCCGGACGGACCGATCACGAAGACGAACTCGCCCTTGTCCACATGCAGTGAAATGTCCTGGAGCGCGGGCCGCGTCGACGTCTTGTAGAGCTTGGTGACGTTCCGCATGGTGATCACGGGGAGTCAGTGTAGCCAGCAACGCCCGCGCATACATCTCCGCGCAACAGCTATCGCGCAGCGGGTTCCGCGTTCTGCGTAGTAGACACGCTGTTCACGAAGAAACCGGCGCCCGGCTGACTCGGTTCATCAGGCTTGACGAACAACCACAGCGCGAACGTCCCAACCCAGGCCGCCATCAGGATGGCGGTGGACTTCCGCGGCTTCATCTCGGTGGTCTGCAAGGGCTTGAGCGAGGTCGGCTTACGAAGTTGAAGTTTCACTGATTCCCTCTCGTCGCAGCGCGGCGGCAACCCGCACCCGCAACTCGCGACTGACTTCGAACTGCTTGCCCGGCAACGTGCGAGCAACCATTCGGATGTTCATCTGGTCCACGGTGAGATCCTCGACGCCCATCACACTGGGTTCGTCGAGCAGGAGCGGTTCGAGCCTGCGATCGCGATAGGCCTCGGCGCCTACCTGATGCAAGATCTCGTTGATCCGCGTGATGTCGGCGCTGGCCGACACCGGCACGTCGATCGCTGCGCGCGCCCAATCCTTGGACAGGTTGGTCACCTTCACGATTTGACCGTTCGGCACGGTGATCACTTCGCCGTCCGCGTTGCGCAGCGTGGTGATCCGCAGCGTGACGTCCTCGACCGTACCCTCGGCCAGCTCCGCGGAGCCGGTGACCGAGATGCTCACCACATCACCGAAGCCGTACTGCCGCTCGGTGATCAGGAAGAACCCGGCGAGGATGTCCTGCACGATGCGCTGCGCACCGAAACCCAGTGCGGCGCCGAGCACCGCGGCGGGTGCGACCAGGCCGGTGACCTGGAAGCCGAGCCGGCGCAGCACCTCCATGCCGACCAGCACGTAGACGATCGTCAGCACCACCCAGGTCAGCACCTGCGCCAGCGCGTGCCGGTGCTTGGCCGCCTCGGTGCGCACCAGCGCGTCGCTGCTGCGGAATCCGGCGTCGATCTTGTTGGTGACCCGGTCCCTGATGAAGGTGGCGAATCGGCTGAACAAGATCGCGCCCAGGAGCAGCAGCACAATCTCGAGGCCCTGCGAACGCAGCCAGACCGTGGTGTCCGAGGCGATACCGAGAGCCATCACCGCGCACCTCCCGGCACCAGATTCGTACCATCCGTAACACGCACGCCAGACAGGCTACAGCGCGGCGCCGCGCGACACGAGCGCTGTCGCCCGGTAGCGAATCCGGCGCCAGATCGAAATCCAGCCAGCCGCAGGCTAATTCGCCTGCTCCCGCATACGCCAGCGAATTCCGCTCTCCACAAACGCGTCGATTTCGCCGTCCAGTACCGCTGACGGGTTGTTCACCTCGTAGTTGGTGCGCAGGTCCTTCACCATCTGGTACGGGTGCAGCACGTAGGACCGCATCTGGTTGCCCCAGGACGCGCCCTCGTTGGTCTTGAGCGCGTCCATCTCGGCGCGCTCCTCCTGCCGCTTGCGTTCCAGCAACTTGGCCTGCAGCACGCGCATGGCCGAGATCTTGTTCTGCAGCTGGGACTTCTCGTTCTGGCAGGTGACCACGATGCCGGTCGGGATGTGGGTCAGGCGCACCGCGGAGTCGGTGGTGTTGACGCTCTGACCACCCGGGCCCGAGGAACGGTACACATCGACGCGGATCTCGTTCTCCGGGATCTCGATGTGGTCGGTGGTCTCCACCACCGGCAGCACCTCGACCTCGGCGAAGGAGGTCTGGCGGCGGCCCTGGTTGTCGAACGGGCTGATGCGCACCAGGCGATGCGTGCCCATCTCCACCGAGAGGGTGCCGTAGGCGTAAGGCGCCTTGACCGCGAAGGTCGCGCTCTTGATGCCCGCTTCTTCGGCGTAGGAAGTGTCGTAGATCTCGACGGTGTACTTGTGCCGTTCGGCCCACCGGACATACATGCGCATCAGCATCTGCGCCCAGTCGGCGGCGTCCACGCCGCCGGCGCCGGAACGGATGTTGACCAGCGCGTCCCGCTTGTCGTATTCGCCCGAGAGCAGCGTGCGGACTTCCATCGCCTCCACGTCGACATGCAGCGCGGACCGCTCGGCGTCGGCGTCGGCGAGCGCCTGGACCTGCGCGTCACCCTCCTCGCCCTCGGCCAGCTCGTAGAGCACCGGCAGATCCTCCAGGCGCTGCCGCAGTTCCTCGACGCGGCGCAGCTCGCTCTGGGCGTGCGACAGCTCGCTGGTCACCTGCTGGGCGTGGTCCTGGTTGTTCCACAGTTCCGGGTCCGCGGCCTGGTGTTCGAGCTCATCGATGCGGCGGCGCAGTTCCTCGATGTCGAGGACCGACTCGACCGTCTTGAGCGTGGCGTCGAGTTCGGCGAGATCAGCGGAAACGTCAGGATGCACGATGTTCAAGACTAGCGGTCGCCGCGGCCGACCGTCCGCCTACCCGCTGCCGCCTTGGTAAATCGCCGGCTCAGCCCGAGACCGCGCGCAGCGCGCCGGGGTGGCGACCCGCGAGCTTGTCCAGAGCGGCAGCGGTGGCCTTGTCGGCCGGGAGATAGATGAACAGCTGCTGGTCGTCGTCGGCCGGAAGCTCGAGGGTTTCATAGGCCAGCCGCAGCGGGCCCGCCTCGGCATGGGTGACGCGAGTGGTGCCGGTCGCGGCCGGCAAATTGGGCACGGTCGCGACGCGGCGCGTGAAGTCCGCGCCGGCGACGATCTCCAGCTGATCAGCGAACGCGGCGGTGGCCGGATCGCTCCGGAAAGGACCCTGTTTGAGGGCGGCGACCTGCTCGTCGGCCAGATGTTCCCAATCCGGATAGAACTCGCGAGCCCGGGCGTCGCTGAAGAGGAACCAGGCGAGGTTCGCGGCGGACGGATCGTCGAGCAGGCCCGTCGGCGCCATCAACCGGTGATAGCCCTCGGTGTAGGCCAGCACATCGCTGAGCCGGTTGACCACCACCGCGACCGCCGGTTCCAGCTGGTCGAGAATGGCGCGGACCGTCGGCCGGACGGTGCGGGCCGGGCCGGCGGCGCCCATGCAGCTGAAGCCCGCGTCCGCCGCTTTGGTCAACCGGTACAGGTGAATACGCTCGCTCGGCGGGAGGTGCAGCGCGTCGGCGATGGCCGAGAGCACCGACGGTGACGGGCGACGGTCACGACCTTGCTCGAGGCGAATGATGTACTCGACGCTGACTCCGGCGAGGGTGGCGAGCTCGGCCCGGCGCAAACCGGGTGTGCGGCGACGCGGGCCCGCCGGCAGACCCACCCGGGCCGGCGCGACCGCCTCCCGCCGGCTGCGTAGGAACAGACCCAGCTCGTTGTCGCTCACTCTTCGAACCTAACAAGATTGCCCGGCGCGAGGGTGGCCCTTCCACTACCACTCTCACGGCGGTCTTCCAGGCGAGGTGGCGGGACCGCAGATTGGAGGCACGGCCGAACCCCGGCCCTCAATCGAAGGAGCACCCATGAAGCTCGCAGTGATCATCGGCAGCGTCCGTGCAGGCCGCTTCGGCCCCACCGTCGCCGGCTGGTTCGCCGAACAGGCCCGCGCGCACGGCGGATTCGAGATCGACATCGTCGACCTGGCCGACTTCGAGCTCCCGCTCGAACTTCCGCCGGTGCCGCCGATGATGGATCCCGACGGTCCGCGTCCGGCCTCGGTCGCCGCCCTGGGCGAACGGCTCGCCGCAGCGGACGCGTTCGTGATCGTCACACCCGACTACAACCGCGGCTACCCCGCCGGGCTGAAGGCCGCCATCGACTGGTTCGTCACCGAATGGGATTCCAAGACCATCGGTTTCGTCGGCTACAGCGGCGCGACCGGCGGCATCCTCGCGATCGAGGGCCTGCGCCAGGTCTTCAACGAACTCAATGCTCATACTGTCCGCAACTACGTCTCGTTCCCGCGGTACTACTTGCTCTTCGACGAGACGGGCAGTCTCCTCGACCCGGCCGAACCGAACGCAGCGGCCGCGGCGATGCTCGACCAATTGCACTGGTGGTCGGCCGCTTTGACGGCCGCTCGCAGCGTGGCGGTCGGTTGATCGAGCGCGAGCGCCGTGGCGCGGATCGGGCTAGCGTGGCGGGCATGGCCGATATCTATCCGCACGATCTCGCCGAAACCAGCCTCGCGGTGCTCCGTCGCCGAGCGGAGACAGCCGGGCTCCCACTGAATGATTACTTGCGCCACGAACTCGTCGCCCTGGCGCGGCGGCGCAACTCGATGGACACGGTCGTGGAATTCCTGGACGAGCAGGGCTGGCGGGTCGACCCGACCGTCGACACCGGCGCGCTGGCACTGATCCAGGTCTACGACCTGCCCACCGATGTCGTCGCCGTGTGGTGCCGTCGCGCGTACGCGGCGAAGCTGCCGATCGAGACGTATGTGCGGCAGGAACTGACCGCCTCCGCCCGCCGCGCCACTGTCGAAGACGCGCTGACGGAGTTGGCCGCGGTGCAGGCGGTCAACCCGGACCTGGACATCGACATGGCAGCGGTCGCGGACGCCGTCCGGTACGCCCGCGCCTGGTGAGCGCGCCGCCGCGGTGCGCGCGTGCCGGACGCCGGGCGGACCTGGACGCCGGATAGGGTTCGTTCGTGGCTGCGCACTCCTCTGACCTCGAACTTGCCCTGCGGTTGGCCGATGAGGCCGACTCGATCACCAAGGCCCGCTTCGGTGCGCTGGATCTGAAGGTGGACTCGAAGCCGGATCTGACGCCGGTCTCGGATGCCGACCTGGCGGTGGAGAAGGCGATCCGGGGGCTGCTCGAGCACGCGCGGCCCGACGATTCGGTGCTCGGGGAGGAATTCGGCGGGGACGTCGAGTTCACCGGGCGGCAGTGGGTCGTCGATCCGATCGACGGCACCAAGAACTTCGTGCGCGGCGTGCCGGTCTGGGCCACGCTGATCGCCCTGCTCGAAGACGGCGTGCCGATCCTCGGTGTGGTGAGCGCGCCCGCACTGGCCCGGCGCTGGTGGGCCTCGACCGGGGCGGGCGCCTGGTCGGTCTTCGGAACCGAGGCGGCCAAGCCGATTTCGGTGTCCGCCGTCGCCGATCTGGCCTCGGCCAGCCTGGCGTTCTCCAGTCTGTCCGGCTGGCGGGATCGCGGCCTGCGCGACCAATTCCTCGATCTGACCGACGCGGTGTGGCGGGTGCGCGGTTACGGCGACTTCCTGTCCTACTGCCTGCTCGCCGAGGGCGCGGTCGACGTCGCCACCGAACCCGAAGTGTCGCTGTGGGATCTGGCCGCTCTCGACATTCTGATCCGGGAAGCCGGCGGTGTTTTCACCTCGCTGGACGGCAAGCCCGGGCCGCACGGCGGCGACGCGGTCGCCAGCAACGGGCTACTCCAGGCGGAAGTGCTCAACCGCCTGCGCTAGGCGAGGTTCTTCTCGAAGAGGACCACCGTCGCGGTGCCCTGGAACTGCGGCGGCAGGGGCGCTTCCCGAAGTTCGGTGAAACCCTGTGCGGCGTAATACTTTCGGAGCACCTGGTTGTCGGATGCGGTGTCCAGACGCTGCCGGGTGATGCCTTCGGCGCGGGTGCGCTCGGCGCAGAACTGGAGGATCCGGGCGCCGAGTTCACGGCCGCGTTGCTCCGGTGCGACCATCAGGCCGTGGATGTATCCGGCCTCGGCGTCGTCAGCGCCCCAGAACTCCGGATCCCGCCAGATCAACCGCACCGCCGCGATCAGCTGCGCACCCTCCCGCCACCGGAACCACTCGCCGCGCGCCACCTCGGCCGCGACGAGGTCGGCCGAGTACTCCCCGGGCAGCCATTGCGCGATCCCGTTGTCGACCATCCACTGCGCCAGCCGATCCCGCAGACCGGCGATATCCGCCGCGTCCCCTGGCTGTGCCGGTGCCATCGGGGCTGACTCAACCATCGTCGCTCCTCTCGTCAGCGCTGCGGGGTGGCCGGTGCGAGGTCGAAGCCGGCGGGCGGGCGGAGGCGGTAGAGGGTGCCGTCCATGCTGGTGGCGAACAAGGTCCAGGCGCCGCCGTCCCGGGCGATACGGACCGAAGTCGCGCCGTCCGGGGGATTGCGAGTGGCGCCCGGTTTGATCAGGCCGGTGATGATGGAACAGGCTGCGCCCGTGGCGGTGTCGACCTGGAAGATCGCTCCCTGTATGTGATCGGCGACGAAGAGGGTGCCGGTGCGGGTGGCCTCCATGTCGTCGAGCAGGCCCGTCAGCTGCGGGACACCCGCGATGACGGTGTGCTCGGCAGGGCGGTCCAGCGGGATGCGGAAGATCCGCAGGGTGAGGTTGTCGGCGAAGATGGACTTCCCGTCCGGTGCGAGCGCGATGCCGTTGGACAGGGGCAGGTCGGCCCAGGTCTTGGTGTACTCACCGGTGCTGGGCCGGTAGCGGGCGATGCCGGTGGGCGCTCCCTGCGAGATTCCGATCGTGGTGAACAGCAGATCGCCGTCGGGCAGCAGGAGCAGGCCGTTCGGGCCGTTGAGTCCGGTGAGCAGCACTTCGGACCGTCGCGTGTCGAGGTCATAGCGCTGCAAAGTGCCCGGCCCAGCGGTGAATCCATCACCGGTCAGGAAATAGACCGATCTCCCGGCGACCCGCACGCCCGCCGGATTTTCCAGCCCTGTCACGAGCTTCTCGACCTGCCCGCGCGCATCGATATGCGCGAGGTACCCGTCGACAATGCCCGTCACATAGAACCCGCCCGCGCCGTCGGAGTCCAGATTCTCCAGGTTGCCGATCCCGCTGACGACAGTGCTGACTTCCCAACCGTCCGAACAGGTTCCGCGAGCCGCAGCCGTCGCGCCAGGTGACCCGACTATCAGCCCGAGCGCCACTGCGCACGCGAGCCCAACAGCCCGAATTCGTCGATTCCCCAGCCCTGCAACCATGCGAGACAACGTAGTAGCAATGGGGTGTGGTTGTCAGCCGAGGTGCTTCGCTTCGGGCCACAGTTCGGACCCCGGGGCGCGTGGATTGCGACAGACCAAGATCGGTTCGCCTTGCTCGTCGTTGTCGAGATCCAGGCCGTTGTCGAGGTGTCCGGCGGATCGGCAGTCGGCGAAGACAGCTGTGAGGCGGTCCGGGTCGATGCCGATGGTGATCACTTCGGAGGCGGTGTCGCTCGGCGGCCCCCACCACCAGTAGGCGTTGTGCCCAGAGTGTGGCGTCGGCAGGTTGTAGGCCGCGCCGAAGCGCTCGATCGCCCCCGCCTCACCGTAATTCGCGGTAAGGATCGCGACAGCAGGGCCGAGCTCACTGCGGACCGCGCCGATCTGCCGAACGAATTCGGGCCAGCCGATGGTCTCGCCCGCGTCGTAGTTGACCGCGAGGACCGGGGAATCGTTCAACGCCGACACCGGAAGCACCGGCAGGAACAGCACCGCCGAGAACGCCGCGTTCAGGGCAACGACGAAACCCGCGGCGGCCCACCGGATTCGATTTCGTGCGAGCCACGCCGCGACCGGCACCGCTCCGGCGGCCAGCAGGATCGGATACATCCCGCCCAGGTAGTACGCCTTCCCGCCGGTCACCAGGAAGACCACGAACAGCAGCGCATAGCTCACCGCGAACGCGCGATACCGGGGCTCCCGCCACAACCGCCACAGCCCGAACACCCAGAGCGGCACCAGCAACGGCCCCATCAACCCGAACTGTAAAACCACGAACTCGATCGGTGCATCGGACGTCCCCGACGACCCGTCCGCGATCGCGCGGCTCAACTCCCATTGCGGCCACCCATTTGCCGCCTGCCACACCAGATACGGCAGCCAGATCAGCCCGGCGACAACGACTCCGAGCGGAAAGTACCTCGTAGCAAACACTTTCCGCGGGCCGATCACGGCCAGCACGACCGCGACCGCGAGCACCGGAAAGATCAACAACACCTTGTTCTGCAACCCGACACCGACCACCACCCCGATCGCCAGCCACCACCGCCGATCCCCATCGTTCAGCACCTTCAGCACCAGCAAGCCGACCAAAGACCAAGCCGCCAGATCGAACACCGCGGTACTCAACATGTGCCCCACCCCCAGCACCATGGCCGCACTGGCCACGGCCCCCGCCGCCAGCGCCTGCGCCGCCCGCCCCCCACCGAGCTCCCGCGCCATCCACCCCGCATACAACACCACCAGGGCCGCCGCCAGAATCGCCGGAACTCGCAGCAACACAAGCGAATCCGCATCAATCGCGGACACCGCCCGCGCAACCAACGGCGTCACGGGCGGCTGATCCGCATACCCCCACTCCAACCGCCGCCCCGCAGCCAAAAAGTACAACTCATCCCGGTGATAGCCATAGCGATTCGCGAACGCCGCCAGCACAGCGGCGAAAACCCCTGCCACCCAGTACATTCCGCCACTGTCCCACACCTACCCACTCCTCGTCACCACATCCACAGCACCTCCTCCGCGCACACCCACCCCGCCGAAACTCGCTCCCGAATAGCGGTGCCGGGATCGCCTGACGGCCCGCGCGAAAACCGGCCACAGGACCTTGTCCGCCCCCACCTGTCCAGTGCGGTTTGCCGACTGCGCGCTGTTCCGCGGGAACCGGTGCGAATCCGGCCGGATACCCCGCCGACCAGGGGTTGCGCGCTATTGCCGGCCACAGCGATACCCGCCCCGGTGCCGTGACCGGAAACAACGGCGTATGCTGCGCCTCGACGCAGTTCTTACCGAGGAGTAAGATAGACTTACTCCGCAGTAAGATAGCTGGGACAAGACCTCACCCCACCCACCCGAGAAAACAGGTGATGATGAGTACTCGAGACAGCGCAACGACGCGACGTCAAGACACGTCCGCGGTCGGCCTCAGCCACCCCAAGCGGGACTGGATGGGGGCGGCGATGCGGGTGATGACGACCATTACCGGGTCGGAGCTCGCCGAGAAGTACAACCTGCGCAAGCCGATCGAGCGAGTCACCTACGAGGGCACGAAGACCGGTTTCCGCACCCTGGGCGCCGCGACCCGCGTGTTCAACAAGGTCGCCGGCGGCGGCGCGCCGAAGCGCCTGCCGGAGAACGAGTCCAAGAAGAAGGACCTCTTCGACATCACCCCGTCGGACGAGCAGCAGATGATCGTCGAGACGGTGACGGAGTTCGCCGCCGAGATCCTGCGCCCGGCCGCCTACGAAGCCGATGCCGCCGCCAAGGCCCCGCGTGACCTGCTGGAACGCGCCGCCGAGCTCGGCATCACCCTGATCAACGTGCCCGAGGAGCTGGAAGGCGCGGCCTCCGAGCGCGGCGCGGTCACCAACTCGATGGTCGCCGAGGCACTCGCGCACGGCGACATGGGCCTGGCCCTGCCGATCCTGGCGCCCTCCGGCGTCGCGGTCGCGCTGGCGCAGTGGGGCACCGACGCCCAGCAGAAGACCTACCTGCCCGCCTTCACCGGCGAGAGCGTCCCGCAGGCCTCGGTCGTGATCAGCGAGCCGCGCGCGCTGTTCGATCCGTTCGCGTTGCAGACCAAGGCCACCCGTTCGCCCAGCGGCTACCGCCTCAACGGCGTGAAGTCCCTGGTTCCGGCCGCCGCCGACGCCGAACTATTCCTCGTCGCCGCCGAGCTCGACGGCCGCCCGGCGATCTTCATCGTCGAGTCGGACGCCCCGGGCCTGGTCGTGGAGGCGGACCCGAGCATGGGTCTGCGTGCCGCGGGTATCGGCCGCCTGCTGCTCAACAATGTCGCGGTCGGCGCCGACGCCATCCTGGGCGACGGCGACGCGAAGTCGCGCGCCGAGGATTACGCCGACGCGGTGCGCCTGGCGCGTCTGGGCTGGGCCTCGCTCGCCGCGGGCACCGGTCAGGCCGTGCTCGACTACGTGATCCCCTACGTGAACGAGCGTGAGGCGTTCGGCGAGCCGATCTCGCACCGGCAGGCGGTGGCCTTCATGGTCGCCAACATGGCCATCGAACTCGACGGTCTCCGTCTCGTGACCCTGCGGGGTGCGTCACGCGCGGAGCAGGGTCTGTCGTTCGGTCGCGAGGCCGCCCTGGCCCGCAAGCTGGCCACCGACAAGGGCATGCAGATCGGCCTGGACGGCGTGCAGCTGCTCGGCGGTCACGGCTTCACCAAGGAACACCCGGTCGAGCGCTGGTACCGCGATCTGCGGGCCGTCGGCGTCGCCGAAGGTGTCGTGCTCATCTAAACCGGCTCGTTCCTTACTTCAGGAGACTTCCCATGATCAACCTCGAACTCCCCAAGAAGCTGCGGGCCAGCGCCAACCAGGCGCATCAGGTCGCGCAGGAGATCTTCCGTCCGATCTCGCGCAAGTACGACCTCGGCGAGCACGACTACCCGGTCGAGCTGGACACCATGGCCGCCATGGTGGAAGGCCTCGCCGACTCGGGCACCCAGAAGATCGGCGGCGCGGCCGGCGGTCGTTCCGACGAGGACGAGCACGCCACCGAACTGCTCGGCAACAGCAACGGCGGCAATATGTCCGCGCTGCTGAACGCCCTGGAGACCTCCTGGGGCGATGTCGGCCTGATGCTGTCGATCCCCTACCAGGGCCTGGGCAACGCCGCCATCGCCGCGGTCGCCACCGATGAGCAGCTGGAGCGTTTCGGCAAGGTGTGGGCCGCGATGGCGATCACCGAGCCGTCCTTCGGTTCCGACTCCGCCGCCGTCACCACCACCGCGGTGCGCGACGGTGACGAGTGGGTGCTCAACGGCGAGAAGATCTTCGTCACCGCCGGTCAGCGCTCCACCCACATCGTGGTGTGGGCGACCGTGGACAAGAGCCTGGGCCGCGCGGCCATCAAGTCGTTCGTCGTGCCGCGGGACGCTCCGGGCCTGTCGGTGGCGCGGCTCGAGCACAAGCTCGGCATCAAGGCCTCCGACACCGCCGTGCTGCTGCTGCAGGACTGCCGGATCCCCGCCGACAACATCCTCGGCAGCCCGGAAGTCAACGTGGAGAAGGGTTTTGCCGGGGTCATGCAGACCTTCGACAACACCCGCCCGCTGGTGGCCGCGATGGCCGTCGGTGTCACCCGGGCCGCGCTCGAAGAGCTGCGCAAGATCCTCAAGGACGCGGGCATCGAGCCGTCCTACGACACTCCGGCCAACAACCAGAGTGCCGCGGCCGCGGAGTTCCTGCGCATGGAAGCCGACTACGAGTCGTCTTACCTACTCAGCCTGCGCGCCGCCTGGATGGCCGACAACAAGAAGCCGAACTCGCTCGAGGCTTCGATGTCCAAGGCCAAGGCCGGCCGCACCGGCACCGACGTCACCCTCAAGGCCGTCGAGCTGGCCGGCACCATCGGCTACTCCCAGCACACCCTGCTGGAGAAGTGGGGCCGCGACTCGAAGATCCTCGACATCTTCGAAGGCACCCAGCAGATCCAGCAGCTGATCGTGGCGCGCCGCGTGCTCGGCAAGACCAGCGCTGAGCTGAAGTAGTCTGTACGGCAACAGAAGCCGGTGTGAGTCGATGGTCGACTCGCACCGGTTTTTGTTGTGGCTGGTCTATCGACGCCAGAAGAAGTGGTGCACTACGCCGCTCGGGCTCGGGACGCGCTCCAGATGGAATCGGTCGACGAGTTCCTCGGGGCTCTCCCACAGCTGTTCACCATGACCGAGTTCGATGGGCGCGACGGCGACGTGCATCGTGTCGATCAGGTCGGCGTCGAGGAATTGGCGAACCGTGGCTACGCCGCCGCCGATGCGGACGTCCTTGCCGTCGGCGGCCGCGAGCGCCTGTGCCAGGGCGTCCTTCGGGGACGCGTCGAGGAAGTGGAATGTGGTGTCCGACAGCGTGAATGACGGTCGCGGGTGGTGGGTGAGGACGAAAACCGGGGTGTGGAACGGCGGTTCGTTTCCCCACCAGCCTTGCCAGTCGTGGTTTTCCCAGGGACCGCGCTGCGGGCCGAATTTGTTGCGCCCCATGATCTCGGCGCCGATGTTGGTGCTGTAGTCGCGAACGATGTAGTCGTCGAGGCCGTAGGTTCCGCCGGGGGCGGCTCGATTGGGGAAGTGCGCGGTGGAAATCGCCCAGGACATGAGTTCCGCCGGATTGGCGTGGCCGAACGGTCGCTCGTGGCTCTGCCCTGTCCCGGAGCCGTATCCATCGCTGGAAACGGTGAAGTTCTGAACGCGGACCATAGGTGTCATCGGAAACCCTTCCGGTTGCAATTTGCAAGCGGTTATCAACGTACCTAGACTGATCCCATGTCGCAACCGGTTGCCTACGACAAGCTGCCCGTCGCCCCGGGTAAGTCGGGCTGCCCGATCAACATGACGATCGAGCTGCTCGGCGACCGCTGGAGCCTCATCGTCGTCCGCGACATCATGTTCGGCGGGCACACTCACTTTCGGGAGTTGCTCGGCTCCTCGCTCGAGGGCATCGCGTCAAACATCCTGGCCAACCGGCTCGCGAAACTCGTCGCCGCCGGCCTGCTCACCCGGGACGACGACCCGAGCCACCGCCAGAAGGTCGAATACCATCTCACCGAAGCGGCGATCCAGCTCGTCCCGGTGCTGGCCCAGCTGGGCGCGTGGGGCGCCCGCTGGCTGGACACGACGCACGAACTGACCGTACGCGCCGAACTGCTGGCCGCCGGGGGTCCCCCGCTATGGGAGCGGTTCATGGCCGAACTCCGCGCCACCCACCTGACCGGAGCGCCCGCACCCGCCGATGGCGTGCTCGCGGAACTGACCGCCGCCTATCACCAGGCATGCGCCGGGCACGCTGGGTAAACGCGCGAGCGCGCCCCGGATTATTCGAGGACCAGCAGTTTCGGGTCCACCTCGGCGCCGGGCGGGAGGTCGGCGACGCGGGCGTGGATCTGCCCGGCGACATTGAGCGCGGAAACGAAGTCGTTGACCTGGACGTTGGCCACCTCGAGTTCGCCGCCGAGGATGGGCGGCTGGGTGAAGTCGTAGACCTCGTTCTCGGCGGGGATCAGGCCGGTGTCGGCGGTGTCGGCGGCGAGGGTGGCGAGCAGGTACTGCTCCATGCCGTCCTCGGTGTCCAGTTCCTTCGCCAGGTCGTCGGCGTTGTCCCAGGGCCGGGTCAGTTCGCCGTTGAGGGTGTCGAGCCACCACAGGCCCTCTTCGGAGTCGAAGAAGACATCGCCGAATAAGGAGGCGCACAGCGGCGTCTTACCCTCCAGGCCGATCCATTCCCAGGAGGCGAGGGCGGACTCGAATTGTTCGGTCGTGAACGACTTGATCAATTCCACGACCACACCCTACAGACGTGCACCGGATCAGCCACGGTAGGTGGCCGGCGGTCGGCCTGTCGCGGATTTGAAGTCCCGCGCGAAATGGGCTTGATCGGCGTAACCGAGTTCGGCGGCCACGGTCGCCAGATCGGCGTCGGCGCTGTCCAGGCGCTGCGCGGCCTCATGCAGGCGATAGCGCTGAATCACCCATTTCGGCGAGACGCCCACCTGATCGCGAAACAACTTCTGCAAACTACGTTTTCCGATTCCGAAGCGTGCGGTGAGGTCGTCGACCCGCAGAATCGTGCGGTCGGCGGATACTTCGTCGACGATCTCGTTGACCAGCGCGACGGCGGTTTCGGGCTCGGAAAGATGGTGGCGGACAAATTCTTCCGACAATTCCTGACGGGTCGCGGTATCCGGGGCAGCGGCAATTCGGGCGGCGAAATGATCTGCGGCGGAACCGAAGATGTCCGCACCCGGCAGCACCCGATCGGTGAGCCCGGCGACCGAGCGCCCCAGCAGCGCCCGGAATCCGGCCGGGCGAAAGGTGGTGCCGAAGATTTCGCCGCACCCGTCGAGCGACTGGCTGAATTTCCCGCGCAGGACGCCGTGCACCCGGCAGTTCCCGTTCTCGACCACCAGGATCACCGCGGGATGCGGCAGCACCTCCACCACATAGGGCGCACGACCGCGCAGGTCCCACCGCACGGCCCAATGGTGCGCGACGAAGCCGGCCAGGTCCGCGGCGGCCGGAAGCAACGACTCCCGATACAGCCCGTCCCCGGCCCGGGGATCGAGCAGCCCGCGCGGCGGGGCGTCCGTGGTCGGGTCCATCGCCCCATTGTCGCGCGCGTTCGCGTTTGTTCAAGACCCCTCGACCGCGCCGGAAATACCGTCGAAACTATGAGCGAAACGACCACCGCGACCGGCACCATCGAATCGAAATCCTGGGAGCAGAGCGAATACGCCGACGCCGGGCCCGGCGCACCGAAACTGGCCACCGCCACGGGCTTCGACGTCTACCGCGGCGACCTGGAGGGCGACGCCGACTGGCAGGGCCTGATGTTCACCGACCCGGACGGCAGCGGCACCTTCGACAGCCTGCAACGCACCCGCGGCACCCTGGGCGGCCGCACCGGCAGCTTCGTGCTGCGGATGACCGGAACCTTCACCGCCACCGGCGATTCCCACGCCGACTGGTCGGTCGTACCCGGCTCCGGGACCGGCGAGCTGGCCGGGCTCTCCGGCACCGGCGGATACGCATCCAGCGCCGGCAACACCACCTACACCCTCACCTACCGCTGCCCCTGACCAGCGGCGATAGGGGGCAAAACAAACCGTTGCCCGAAGATACGTAGTTTCGTAATCTCGTAGACGTGGGTCTGGCAGAACGCGTCACAGAGTTGGAGCAGCGGCTCGCGAAACTGGAAGCCGCGCAAGAGGTACCGGTACAGATCGCCATGCCGGTGGACGAGGAATTGTGGGCGCTGCACCGGCTCAAGCACGGCTACGCCGCGGATGACGAGCTGAACGGCGGCGTACTGTTCACCGGATCGGTGCGACTACCGCCGGGTGAGCAATACGGCTGGCAGAGCTCCTTCAGCACCGACGACCTGCTCCTCGACGACGCCGACGAGGCCGCTGAATGCCTTGCCGCGCTGGGCAGCCCGGTCCGGCTCCGGCTGCTGCGCGCCATTCTGGCGGGCCGCCGCACCGCCGCGGAGCTGGCCGGACTGCCCGAGGTGGGCACCTCCGGCCAGATCTACCACCATCTGCGCCAGCTGGCTGCTGTCGGTTGGCTACAGACCGCCGGCCGCGGCCGTTTCGAGGTGCCCGCCGGCCGCGTAGTCCCCCTGCTGGTCGCTTTGGCCAGCTCACGACGCTGACAGCGGTAGCTGACACGTCAGGTTTGCTCAATCGTTGCGCCACAGGGGGTTACGCCCCCGCACCCTGCCTATTACTTTGAAAAAAGCCGTGCAGGAGGTGGTGGGGTGGCCAACGATGCGCAAGACCCAGGTGGCAGACCCGAGCAGCTCGATCCCATGATCGAGTTCGCCGAGCAGGAACTCTTCGACCTGGTCCGGGCGACCGGATTCCGCGGACCCGCGTGGGATGTCCTCGCGGACCGTCTGGTCCGATACGGACTGGTGGTGCTGACGGCCTGGCTCCGGTCCGGGCACATCTTCGCCGAGACCAATGCCCTCGGCCGCGATCTGTGTCCGTCCGTTCAGGAACGGGAACTCGTCGCGGTCCGGCTCAGCGAGGATCTGGCGAACGATTCGGTCGCGGCCGCCCTGGCCAGTTTCCGGCGAAAAGCCCTGGCGGGCAACGGCTGGCATCGGGACGGCGGCGCGAGTCTGTCGGCCTATTTCCTGCGCGCCTGCCTGTACGCCTTCATCGACGCCTTCCGCAAATACCGGCGCACCGGTGAGCTGTCGGACATCTGCACCGGCGCCCACCCGATCTCCTCGGGCGACTATCGCGAGTCCGCCTGCGGACCGGACTTCGCCGAGTCCGTGGTGAATCGGGCCGTGCTCTACACCTATCTGGCCCGGCTCTCGGAGCGGGACCGGAACATGGTGTGGGGCAAGGCCGCCGGCTACACCGCCGCCGAGATCGCGGGCCTGTTCGGCTGGCCCAGCGCGAAGGCGGTGGAACGCCGGTGGGCGCGGCTGCGCCTGGAATACGCCTGGATCAATCGGCTCGCCGGGAAGGACCAGTGATGACCTACGACGACAGCCCGGCCGCGGCGACGACCCGCGTCGCCGACCTCATCGAACAGTCCTCGCTGGGCGTTTCTCCCACGCGGACAAGGGAATTGACCATCGCCGCAACGCGCGTCCACGCGCTGCGCGCCCGTGCCGCCGCACTGGAGGAGACCCCCGCCATGATCCACTTCCTCGACGAATCCCCCGCGGCCACCAGGCCGACCTTCGCCCAGCGGTTGAACAAGCTGTTCGAGTCGGTGCGCCCGCCCGGGCGCAAACCGCACACCAACGCCGAGGTCGCAGCGGCCCTGACCGCCTCGGGCTATCCGATCTCCAAACCCTATCTGTCCCAACTGCGTTCGGGTCGCCGCAGCAATCCGTCCGAGGAGACCGTGGCCGCCCTCGCCCGCTTCTTCAAGGTCAAGCCGGACTACTTCTTCAATACCGCCTACGCGGCCAAGATCGACCACGATATGACTCTGCTCGCCCAGCTCCAGGGCTATGGTTTGCGCCGCCTGTCGGCCCGCGCGTTCGACCTGTCCGAGGAGTCGCAGAACCTGCTGACCAGCCTCGCGGAGAAGCTGCGGGCCAGCGAGGGCCTGCCCGAGATCCCCCCGGACGGCACCGAGTGAAACCAATTCGGTTCAGATCACTGTGACCTACGCTACGCACTGCTACGGTGTGGCTGTTGGCCCTGGGGCACGCGCCCCGCTAGATGTGTGGAGGGTGTTCGACATGAAGGTGGCACACGCGCTCGAGGTCGTGAAAGCGCTGGGGGTGCTTCGAAAGAGGGGGGTCACCGATCCACGCAAGCCGCTGGAATCGCTGAAGACGGTCAAGGATTCGCAGGTCTTCGGACCGCAGGCCACCGCGATCCGGCATTCGGCTCGCGTCGTGCCGAACAATCCCGGCCTGGTCGACGAGCGCGGCGAGCTCACCTACAAGCAGCTCGACGACCAATCCAACGCCATCGCAAGGGGTTTGCAGGGCGCCGGGATCACCGAGGGCATGGTGATCGGCGTGCTGGCCCGCGACCATCGCGGCCTGATCCTGTCCATGGCCGCGGCGGGCAAGCTCGGCGTGCGCATCGCGCTGATGAACACCGGCTTCGCCAAGCCGCAGTTCGCCGAGGTGTGCGCCCGCGAGCAGGTCAAGGCGGTGCTGCACGACAGCGAGTTCCTCGGGCTGCTCGACGCGCTGCCCGCGGATATGCCGCGCTACCTGACCTGGGTCGACGAAGGCACCGAATTGCCTTCCGGTGCACAGACTCTCGACGACCTGGTAGCCGCCAACCCGGCCACTGAACTGCCCGCGCCGAAGAAGCCGGGCGGCTTCATCATCCTCACCAGCGGCACCACCGGCCTGCCCAAGGGCGCGCCGCGCAGCAAGATCACCCCGGTCGCGCCCGCGCAGCTGGCCGACCGGATCCCGTTCCCCAATCGGGGCACCCAGGTCATCGTCTCGCCCATCTTCCACAGCACCGGCCTGGCGACCTGGATGCTGGCCGGATCCATCGGCAACAAGGTGGTGGTGCGCCGCCGCTTCGACGCCGAGGCCACCCTGAAGATGCTCGCCGACCACAAGGCGGAAATGCTGGTCGCGGTGCCGACCATGCTGCACCGCATGGTGGAGCTGCCCGCCGAGGTCCGCGCCAAGTACGACCTCTCCGCGCTGAACTGCATCCTGCTGGCCGGCTCGGCGCTCTCGCCGGAACTGTGCGTCAAGGCCACGCAGACCTTCGGCCCGGTGCTCTACAACCTGTACGGCTCCACCGAATGCGCGGTCGCCACGGTTGCCAACCCCGAGGAACTCGCGCTGACCCCCGGCACCGTCGGCCGCGCGCCCGTCACCTGCGAGGTGCGGCTCTACGACGACAACGACAAGCAGGTCACCGCGCTGAACACCACCGCGCGCATCTTCATCCGGTCGGGCGCCCCGTTCGAGGGCTACACCGACGGCCGGCACAAGCAGATCATCGACGGCTACATGTCCAGCGGCGATGTCGGTCATATCAACGAGCACGGCCTGCTCATGGTGGACGGCCGCGACGACGACATGATCGTCTCCGGCGGCGAGAACGTCTTCCCGCAGGAGGTGGAGAACCTGCTGCTGGAGCGCCCGGACGTCTTCGACGCCGCGGTCATCGGCGTGGACGACGTGGAGTTCGGCAAGCGACTGCGCGCCTTCGTCGTCCCGGAACCGGGTCACAGCCCGGCGGCCGAGGAGATCAAGGCCTACGTCCGCGACAACCTGGCCCGCTACAAGGTGCCGCGCGATGTGGTCTTCCTCGACGATCTGCCGCGCAATCCCACCGGCAAACTGCTCCGCCGGGTGCTGGTGGAATACGACGTCAAGGCCTAGAAACCCGGCAAAGGCCCCGCACCTCGCGCGGGGCCTTTGTGCTGCGTGAGATACATGACACACCAAGTCACAGACGCTTGCTATTGTTAGCGCCAGCACTGGATCTCGATGTTGCGGTCTACACCACTCCGCACAGGTCTCCCCAGGGGTCGGCTCGGTGAGTGGGATCGCGGAAGGTTGTTTCTCGATGTCTCTGTCCGGCACTGCCCGCAAGGTGGGCGACCTAGCTTCCGGCGTCAATGTCATGCGCAAGCGGGGGCTGTTCAATCCGCTCCGGCTCGATCACGCCGCCAAATCCGCGATCAATGTCCTGAAGTTCGGCCCGTTCGCGGGCGTGGTCATGCACGCCGCCCAGGGCACCCCCAAGGCCGCGGCCATCGTGGACGAGCGCGGTGAACTGACCTTCGGGCAGCTCGACGAGCAGTCCAGCGCCCTGGCCCGCGGCCTGGCCGCGCAGGGCCTGCAGCCCGGTGACGTGATCGCCCTGCTGGCCCGGGACCACCGCGGCATGGTGCTGAGCCTGCTCGCCGCCGGCAAGCTCGGCGTGCGCGCGGTGCTGATGAACACCGGTTTCGCCAAGCCGCAGTTCGCCGACGTCGCCGCCCGCGAGCAGGTGAAGGCGGTGCTGCACGACAGCGAGTTCTTCGACCTGATGAGCGCCATCCCCGCCGAGATCCCGCGGGTGCTGACCTGGGTGGACGCCAAGGACAACGCCGATCCCTCGATTCCGACCATCGAATCGGTGTCGGCCGGCCAGTCCACCGCGACCCACCCCGCCCCCGAGAAGCCGGGCGGCATGATCATCCTGACCTCCGGCACCACCGGCACGCCGAAGGGCGCACCGCGCGACCGGGTCAGCCCGATCGCCTCGGCACAGTTCCTGGACCGGGTGCCGCTGCCCCAGGGCGGCACCATGATCATGGCCGCGCCCATCTTCCACGGCACCGGCCTGTCCCAGTTCACCCTCGGCCTGGCGCTGGGCAACCGGGTGGTCTTCCAGCAGCGCCGCTTCGATCCCGAGCAGACGCTGGCGAATATCGTGAAGCACCAGGCGGATTCGCTGATCGTGGTGCCCACCATGCTGCAGCGCATTCTGGACCTGCCCGAAGACGTACTGGCCAAGTACGATCCGCGCACCATCAAGGTGATCTTCGCGGCGGGCTCGGCGATCGCGCCCGACGTCGTCACCCGCAGCCTCGACTACTTCGGCGACAGCCTCTACAACCTGTACGGCTCCACCGAGTGCGCGGTCATGACCGTCGCCAACCCGGCGGAACTGCGCAAGTCGCCGACCACCGCGGGCAAGCCGCCGGTCGGTATCCGGATCTCGCTGCTGGATGAGAACCGCAAGCCGATCACCGCGCCGAACGTCACCGGAACCATCTTCGTGGACAACGGTTTCGCCTTCTCCGGCTACACCGACGGCCGTAACAAGGAGATGGTCGGCACCCTGATGTCCAGCGGCGACGTCGGGCATTTCGACGCCGAGGGCCTGCTCTACATCGACGGCCGCGACGACGACATGATCGTCTCGGGCGGCGAGAACGTCTTCCCGCTGGAGGTGGAGAACCTGCTCGCGGGCCGCGAGGACATCTTCGAGGCCGCCGTGGTCGGCGTGGACGACCGCGAATACGGCAAGCGCCTGCGCGCGGTCGTGGTGCCCAGCCCGGAGTCCAAGCGGGACGCCCAGGAGCTCAAGGATTATGTGCGCGCGAACCTGGCCCGGTACAAGGTGCCGCGTGAGGTGATCTTCCTCGACGAGCTGCCGCGCAACGCGACCGGCAAGCTGCTGCGCAAGCCGCTGATCGAGATGGACGTCGAAGCCTGATCGTCCGAACCCGCGGCGCCCGTACTCATTCCGAGTGCGGGCGCTGTCGCGTGACGGCGTCGAGCGCCGCCAGCAGCGCTCGGGTGGCGGGCGGATCGGGCGGTTCGCCGTAGGTGGCGGCGTAGATGTGGCGGGCGGAGTCCGGCACTTCGAAGGCGGCGACGCCGGGGTGCTGGTACGCGTCGAGGGCGAGCCGCGGGATCAACGTGACCCCGACGCCGCTCGCGACCAGCGCCTGTTTGGTGGCGATATCGTCGGTGGTGCAGGTGATCCGCGGGGTGAAGCCCGCGTCGGCGCACACCCGCAGCAGGTTGTCGCGCTGGCGCTCGCACCCGGCGATCCAGCTCGTATCCCGGTGTGCGGCAACGGAATCGCGGGCGTCGCCGCGGCGGATGAGCAGGCAGGTCGGATCGTCGAGCAGGTAGGTCAGCCGGACGCCGGAGTCTTCGACGGCGTGCTCGTTGCGGTAGGCCAGCGCCACGTCGACCTCGCCGACCCGCAGCATGTGCAGCGCTTCGGGCGGATGCGTGTCGGTCAACTCCAGCTCCAGCCCCGGGTGCTCGCGGGCGAGGCGTTCGGCGACCCGCGGCATCAGCACGAGCATCGCCGAGGCGAAGGTGGCTACCCGCACCTTTCCGGCGCGCAGCCCGACGTGCGCGGACAATTCACCGGCGGCGATGTCGAGGCGCCCGAGGATCTCGGCGGCACGGTCGGCGAGCAACCGGCCCGCCTCGGTGAGCCGGATGCCGCGACCCACGCGCTGGGTCAGCTGCGCGCCCGTCTCCGCCTCCAGCCGGGCCAGGTGGTGACTCACCGAGGGTTGGGAGAAGTGCAGTTCCCGCGCGGCGGCGGTGACCGAGCCGGTGCGGGCCACCGCGACCAGCACCCGCAGGCGTCCCACGTCCAACATTCATCAACGATATCTATGTTCTCCCAAGGAGATTGGCATTAGACCTATGGATCTCGAGCGCGCACGCTCGAAGGCATGGAACTTCTGACTCCGACCCGCCCCGGCCTGTCCCGGCTCATCGACGGCATCCGGCCCGCCCTGCGCGCGGGCGACCCGCACCTCGTCGCGACCGCCGTGGCCGGAGCGCTCCGGGACAGCTCTCCCGGGATCGAGATCCTCACCGCGGACGAACGCCTCGGCTCCGACGCCGGGATCGGACGGGTCGTCCTGCATACCGAGGAGCTGTTCTCGATCCAGGCGGTGATCTGGCGGCCCGGGCAAGTGACGCCCATCCACGACCACATCGCGTGGTGCGCGTTCGCCGTCCTGCAAGGAGTGGAAGAGGAGACGCTCTATCGCGACGACGGCACGCACCTGACCATGCTCGGGCAGTCGGTGAACGGCACCGGCGAGGTCAGTGGATTCGCTCCGCCCGGCGATATCCACCAGGTGCGCAACCCTGGCAACGACACAGCGATCACGCTGCATGTGTACGGCGCGGACCTCGGCGGTGGACGCAGCAGCGTCCACCGCACCTACGATCTGCCGATTCATCCCAGGCCGGACCGGACCTGAGGCGCTCCCCCAGCAGCACGGAATTTCCGGACGGAAATTGCTGGGCATCGCCGGTTTTCACAGATCTGTCCGGGCGGGATTTCGCCGGTGAACGGTCCGTTATCATCAGCGGGTGAGTAGACAGTTCGGCCGGACCGCCGCGGAGTCCCGCGGCGCCGTCGCGCGGGTGCGCGGCGGGGCGGCCGGATCGATCTCGGGGGCGATCTCCCTCGCCGCGCACGGCTGGGCCTCCGGCGGCATGACGCCGGGCGGCACCACCCTGGTGCTGCTGGCCGCGGCCTCGGCGGTGGTCGGAGCGCTGGTCGCGGGTATCGCGCCACTGCGTGACACCGCCGGTGGACTGGTCGCCGCGCTGGTCGCGGGTCAGTTGCTCGGCCACTTCACCATGGGCGTCAGCTCCGGGCACCTGCATCACGGTGACGCCCAACTGTCCCCCACCATGCTCACCGCGCACGTCGTCGCCGCCTGCCTGGCCGCGCTCGTCATCCGCGGCGCGGAAGCGGCCTATCGGATCGGCACCGCGGTGCTCGCGCGGGTGCTGCCCGCGCTGTATCGCATGCCGGTTCTGCCCGAGCCCGCTCCCCTGCGGACCACGCATCGCGATCGCGTCATCCTGCGCATTCTCGCGGCCGAGACCTTGCGGACCCGGGGTCCGCCGCGCATCGCTCTCGTCTGAATTTCCTCCACACCCGGTAGCAGCCACTCGTGCTGCGCCCGCGTCCTCCTGTCGTGCACTCAGGCGCCACTGTTGCCTGGGACCGACGGGCATCGTGAAGCGCCCCGGTCTGCCCGTAGTCCCCCACAGTGCTGGGAACCGAGTCTGCTGTGGCTTGCCGACGCGCGCCGGGTATCCAACCTGACGAAGCGAAAAGACCGTGAGTACAACTGAAACTCTCCCCGCCGACACGTCGGCGTTCCCACCTGAACCCGCGGGTTCGGGTAAGTCCGCCACGCGCAACGGCTGGCAAGCCCTTGCCATGCGCCTGCACTTCTACGCAGGCGTATTCGTCGCGCCGTTCATCCTGATCGCGGCCGTCACCGGCGCGCTCTACGCGATCTCACCGACCCTGGAGAACTTCACCTCGAAAGACCTGTTGCAGGTCGAGCCACAGGGCGCCCCGAAGCCGCTGGCCGAGCAGGTCAGCGCGGCCGTCAAGACACAGCCGAACCTCGCACTGGTCGCGGTCGCTCCCGCGCCCGGCGCACAGGACACCACCCGGGTCATCTTCAACGATCCGTCCCTCGGCGAATCCGAACGCCGCGCCGTGTTCGTCAACCCCTACACCGCGCAACCGGTCGGCGACTCCGTCGTCTACGGCAGCTCGGGCGCGCTGGAGCTGCGCACCTGGATCGACCAGCTGCACCGCAGCCTGCATCTCGGCGAAACCGGCCGCCTCTACGCCGAACTCGCGGCGTCGTGGCTCTGGATCATCGCGCTCGCCGGGCTGGTGCTGTGGGTCCGCCGGGTGCGTGGCCGTCGCCAGCGGAATTCCGCCAAGTGGCTGCTGACGCCGGACCGCGCCAAGCCCGGCCGCGCCAAGACCATGAACTGGCACGGGGCCATCGGCCTCTGGACGCTGCCGGTGCTGCTGCTGATCGCGGCGACCGGTATGACCTGGTCCACCTACGCCGGCGCCAACGTCACCGCGCTGCGTGAGCAGTTGAGCTGGACCACGCCGGTGGTGAGCGCGCAGGTGCCCGGATCGGCCGCGCCCGCACCGGCTTCCGGCGGCGACCACCACCACGCCGGTCACGAGATGCCCAAGCCGGAGAACCCGGAGCAGCGGATCGGCCAGCTCGACGTGGTGTACGCCGTGGCCCGCGCCGACGGCATCACCCAGGGGTCGGAGATCAGCGTTCCGTCCAAGCCCGGCCAGGCGTTCGTGGTGAAGGAACGGCGTCTGCCGGGCACCTACACCGTCGACGCGGTCGCCGTCGACGGCAGCACCGGCCAGGTCACCGACCGGCTCGCCTTCGCCGACTGGCCGCTGATGGCCAAGCTCACCAACTGGGGCATCGCCTTCCACATGGGCCTGCTGTTCGGCCTGCCGAACCAGTTGCTGTTGCTCGCGGCGATGATCGGGCTGATCTTCGTGATCTGCTACGGCTACCGGATGTGGTGGCAGCGCAGGCCCACGCGGGGCGGTTCGGCGTTCGGCCGGGCGCCGCGCCGGGGCGTGCTGCGCAAGACCTCGCCCTGGATCACGGTGCCGCTCGTACTGGCAGCCGCCGGTATCGGCTGGTTCGCACCGCTGGTCGGGCTCAGCCTGGTCGCATTCCTGATCGTCGACGTGCTCGTCGGATTGGTGCAACGAAACCGCGCCACCACCGTCTAACTCCCCAACTCGCACAGCGCATTACGCAACGGCGACGCCTTCCGCACCGCCGGCGTACTGCCGCGCCCTGATACGAAAGACCCAAAACTGATGAGGCTCAACAAAATCGCCCTGACCGCCGCGTTCGTCACGGTCGCCACCGGGTTCGCCGCGGGCACCAGCGCCGCCGCTCCCACTCCGGAATCCGTCGGCTTCACCGCTCGCACCACGGATACCTCCTCGATCATCGACACCGACGCGGGCTCACTGGTGGTCGAGGACGAGGTCTTCAAGATCAAGGCCGCCGACGGCACCGTCGTCGCGGGAATGCCCCTGAAGCTGCGCATCGACGAGTTCGAATTCCCCATCGCCGCGGACATTTCCGGGCGGCACGCGACCCTCACCCCGCAGGTCGACCTGGCGCACGCCAGCTACCAGCCGGTCGCGCTGCCGTTCGAAGACAAGGCCCCCTGGAAGTCGGAATACGAGCGCGAACAGGCCGCCTGGAGCCGGATGACCAGCACCATCTCCCTGGGCGCCAGCATCGCCACCCTGATCGGCGGCCTCGGCGGCGCGGCGGTCGGCTGCGTACTCGGCGGCCTGCTGGGCGGCGTCATCGTCGGCGGCACCGTCGTCGGCCTGTTCGGGCCGTTCGTCCCGGCCGCCGTCGCCGGTTGCCTCGGCGGCGCGGCAGCGATGGGCGCGATCGGCACCATCGCGGGCCAGATCTTCATCACCGCCCCGGTCGCGATCGGCGCTGTCATCCAGTACGTCACCACCATCAACCAGCCCTTCAACCCACCGGCCGCCAAGTAGCACAACGCGAAAGCCCCGCCCGAGACCACGGGCGGGGCCTTTCGCGCGGTTGCACGCAACTCCTACTGGTCGTCCTGAAGAAGAAGCCGGAACGACCGATGCGCGGGAGTGAGTGGCCGGACGGCTCGAAAATCCTTCTCGTCCAGGGTGAAGACATCATTGGTCAGATAACGCTCGGCCAGAACAACGCTGACGCCGTCCGCAAGATCCAGCCGAAGTCCGCGGTACTGCTCGATCAGCTTTTGAGCGACACGCAGGTCGTCACGGTTGATCGCGGGTATGAGGACCGCGCCTTCCTCCGCCGAGGTCAACAGATCATCGAGGACCAGATCCGCGATGCGACGGTCTTTGCCGAATCGCGCGATCAGCAGATGGTCGATCTCATCGAGTACCAATGGCGATACCACCGCCACCGATGTCGAGAGGAGATCCCGAGCCCGGTCGTGCAACTCCGCGGCACGATCGTAGGCAGCGATGATGGCCGAGGTATCGGCGATGAAGAAGCTCACTGCCCGTACGCTTCGCCGAGCAACTCCGCACTATTGGCGGCGAAGCTCGGGTCGCCGGAGTCGAACGACGGCCACGGCCGGCTCCGTCGGACGTTGTGGGCGCGCAGCAGCACGAGCTCGATTCCTTCCCGGATGAGCTCCGCCTCCGATCGCCCGGCCTCCTCGGCGGCCTTCTTGAGCCGAGCCGCTTGCTCCGGGTCGAGATAGACGCTCGTCTTCGACTTCATACACGTAGGGTACTACGTAGGGCAGTTCGGCGTCGGCGGTTACCGGTTGTCGAAGGGGTCGGACTCGCGCGGGTCGGGTGCGGTGAGCGGGTCGTCGGGTTTCGCCTGTACCTGGTCCGGGACGACCGGGCGCAGGGCGGCCCAGGCGATGAAGAGGGCGCCGGTGATGAGCATGCCGAGACCGGCCCACAGGTTGATGTTCCAGTCGCCGGTTTTGGCCTTCTCCGCGGCGGTGTTGGCGACCAGCCCGGTGATGGTGACGATGATGCCGTAGAGGGCCAGCAGCGCGCCGACGATGGTGCGGATGTCGAAAAGCATTGCGGGACTCCTTTATCCGGCGAGCACGTTGAGGACGATGACGAGCACCAGCGCGATCCCGGCGAGCAGGACGGGGCGCTGATACCAGGGCAGCGAGGCCTGTTCGGGGTCGGTGCGCATCTCCTCGGGCGTCTCGGAGTAGACCAGCCCGACGAGTTCGGCCGCGGGCTTCGGCTGGGTCACCATGGTGACCGCGACGCTGACCACGATGTCGACGACGAAGGCGACACCCGCGGCCACGAAGCTCGAGCCCTGCCCGGACAGCGTGAACACGCCGTTCTCGTGCATCAGGAAAACGGCGACGGCGGACAGGGTTCCGCAGACCAGGCCCATCCAGCCCGCGGTCGGGGTCATCCGTTTCCAGAACATGCCGAGGATGAACGTCGCGAACAGCGGGGCGTTGAAGAAGCTGAACAACGTTTGCAGGTAGTCCATGATGTTGCTGAAGTTGCCGGCGATCATCGCGGTGAAGATCGCCGCGAAGGTGGCGCCGACGGTCGCCAGCCGGCCGATGGTCAGGTAGTAGTGATCCGGCTTCTCCTTGACCACGTACTGCTGCCAGAGATCGAAGCTGAACACGGTGTTGAAGGCGGAGATGTTGGCCGCCATGCCCGCCATGAACGCGGCGAGCAGACCGGCCAGGCCGACGCCGAGCAACCCGTTGGGCAGGACTTCTTTCATCAGGTACAGCAGCGCGTCGTTGTATTTGACGTCGCCGCTGTAGTCCGGATCCGCCGCCTTGGCCTGCTTGAACTCCGCCATCTGCGGCACCAGCACCGCGCTGATCATGCCGGGGATCACCACGATCAGCGGGATGAACATCTTCGGGTAGGCGCCGATGATGGGCGTGCGCCGCGCCGCCGAGATCGAATGCGTCGCCAGCGCGCGCTGCACCTCGACGAAATTGGTGGTCCAGTAGCCGAACGACAGCACGAAACCGAGCCCGAACACGATGCCCAGCACCGACAGGAAGTTGTCGGTGAATCCGCTGAGCTCATTGCCCGGCCAGGAACTCAGCTGCGCCGCGCCGCCCGGCGACCCGGACACCTTGTCCTTCAACCCGTCCCAGCCACCGACCCGGTGCAGGCCGACCAGCGTGAGCGGCAGCAGCGCCGCCACGATGACGAAGAACTGCAGCACCTCGTTGTAGATCGCGGCCGAGAGCCCGCCGAGGGTGATGTAGGACAGCACGATCACCGCCGCGACGACCACCGAGATCCACAGCGGCCAGCCCAGCAGCACGTTCAGAATGGATCCGAGCAGGTACAGGTTCACGCCCGCGATGAGCACCTGGGCGATCGCGAAACTCAGCGCGTTCACCAGATGCGCGCCGGTACCGAAACGCCGGCGCATGAACTCCGGCACGCTGCGCACCTTGGAGCCGTAGTAGAACGGCATCATCACGACGCCGAGGAACAGCATGGCGGGCACCGCGCCGATCCAGAAGTAGTGGAAGGTCGGGAAGCCGAACTGGGCGCCGTTGGCCGACATGCCCATGATCTCGACCGCGCCGAGGTTCGCGGAGATGAACGCCAGACCGGTCACCCACGCCGGCAGCGACCGCCCGGAGAGGAAGAAGTCGATGCTGTTGGAGACCCGGGACCGGGCCAGCAGGCCGATCCCGAGGACGAAGACGAAATACAGGGCGACCAGCGCGTAGTCGACCGGCGCGGCGTCCAGCCGCAACTGCCCGTCGGCCAGTGGTTGGGTGGATGCGGTCACGAACACGGGTGAGTCGGCAAGCGGCACAGCGTCGTCCCTCCTGGCGGTGAAACCTGGCGTCGAGCACGGTCCTGCGAGTGCGGTTCCCGCCGGACATTGTCGGCTGCCATCTACTGTGCGCGACCGCGCCGCGCCGCAAGGCCACATTCAGCGATAAGGCTGGTCAGTTGGTTAGTGAGGCCCCAGCACCGCCCGCACCGTTCGAACAACCGTCCGATGAAGTGATCAATCCCACACGAAAACCACACGGCGGCAACGACATCGGAGCACCACTGGGCGACACGCCGGGTGAGCATGGAATTCCCCGACTCCCCGTGCGGGATCGAGGATCGTGACGCACAGTCATTTTGACGCAAAAACGACCTGCAAAATGGGTCGGATGTTTCAGTGGGAGGGCACTATGATTCACACAACCCCACGCAGCGGCTTACTCGGGCTGCAGTGGATCGATCGACGACTACGCCCGCCCCTGGACCGGATTCGCGCTGCCCATACCGGCGCACCCACCGACGAAGGGGCACCACTGACGATCGAGATCGGCGCCGCGACCGGGGTCGGGCCGACCATCATGTCGGCCTTCGATGCGGCACTGCGTGAGCTGGGAGTGGGTGATGCCAACTTGATTCGGCTTTCCTCTGTGATCCCACCGCGCGCCGTGCTCGAATGTGGGCAGCGTGTTCGCAAGCCGATCGCTTGGGGTGATCGGCTCTACTGTGTCTATGCCGTGCAGCATGCGACCGAGGTCGGGGTGTCCGCGGCCGCAGGCATCGGCTGGGTTTTGCGTGATGATGGCTCCGGCGCAGGACTTTTCGTGGAACACGAAGCGGAGACGCCCGAGGAGGTCGACCATTTGATCCGGACCAGCCTGCACGATATGACCGTCAATCGCCCGGAAAACTTTGGGCCCATCCAGCTTTCGATCACCGACACGGTATGCACCGGTGATCCGGCCTGCGCGCTGGTGCTGGCCGCGTATCACACGACGCCGTGGAGCTGACATGACCGAGCCCGAGCTGCACGTCACCATCGAAACCAAGATTTCCGAGGACCAGATCGAGCAGTTCCATCAGCTCTACGAGGATGCCTTCGGCCCGATGCGCACCCGGGCGATTGCCCGGCAGGTGCTCCACCCCGAAGAATTCCATGAGGAGATGGTCGACCCCCGCATACAAAAGCATGTGGCGCGCACCACATCCGGAGAACCGATCGGGCTCACCACGCTGACCAATCACCTGGACACCGTGCCCTGGATCAGCCCGGACTACTTCCGTGCCCGATTTCCCGAGCACGCTGCCCGCAACGCGATCTACTATGCGGGTTTCACCCTTGTGACCCCAAGTGCGCGACAAGGGGCGGCCTTTCATGCCATGATCAAATCAGCTGTCCAAGTTTTGGTGGCCGATCGTGGTGCGGTCGGTTGGGACATCTGCTCGTACAACAACACTCATCGATCGATCATCGACCGAATTCGGGTGGTGCTCGATCAGCAGGCGAACGTCGAAGTCGCGGTGCAGGATTCACAAACCTATTACGCCGCGCTGTTCACCGAGGATGGAGCGACCAAGGGGGGCTGATGACAGTCAGCGAAGAGCAGTCGACGAGCGAGCCGTCCCTCTTCGGGACGCCCTGGTGCGTGCTGCTTGCGATCGGAATGGCAGCGCTGATCGCGCTGCCGCTTTTCGTTGATTTCCCGGCGCTGGCACTGCTGGCCATGCTGGTAGTCGTCGGCGGCGCGCAGTTCATGATCGCGATCGGCCTGCGCCGGCACCGCCCTGCCCAGCCCCTGCCCTGGTACCTGATCTCGGTCTCGGCGGTGCTCTCGGCCATCGGCACCGCGCTGCGGGAATTCACCTCGGACTCGGTCAGCCCGTTCGACGACATGTTCACCCTGGCGGGCTATTTCGGCATCGGCGTAGCCGCGACGCTGTGGCTGCGGCCGCGCCAGGTACGCGGTAACTACGACCTGCTGCTCGATTCGACGCTGATCGGACTGGGTGCGCTGCTCGCGTCCTGGACCTTCCTGATCTCGCCGATCCTGCAGGCGGGCGCGCCCACCATGAACACCGTCGCCGCCGCCACCTACCCGGTGCTGGACGCGCTGCTGCTCACCCTGGTCGCGCATTCGATGGCGACCTCGGGCCGGTCGGAGACCTCGCTGCGCCTGCTGCATCTGGCGCTGTTCGCGGTGCTGGTCGGCGATCTCGGCTACAGCCTGGACACCGTCGGCACCGCCACCATCGGGCACGAGGTGCTGGTGACGCCGCTGCTGGTGGGCTACGCGACCGTCGGCTTCGCGGCCCTGCACCCCACGATGACGAGCATCGGCGGCCCGCGCCGCATCCATCCGCACCATTCCCGCCAGCGCGCCAGCTTCATCGCGGTCGCGCTGATCGTGGCCTCGCTGGTGCCGGTGGTCGGTTCCAGCCTGGGCACGGTGGACCGGGTGGTGGTGTCGTCGTTGTTCGCGCTGCTGCTCATCGGGGTGCTGGTGCGCAGCGAGCGGGCGATCCAGCGCAGCCAGCGCAGCGAGCGGCGCGCGCAATATCAGGCCGACCACGACATGCTCACCGGTCTGCTGAATCGGTCCGCGCTGCTGCGCGCGCTCAATCGCAACAGCGAGCACTGGGCCGGGCAACCGCTGTGCCTGCTGTTCATCGACCTGGACGGCTTCAAGGGCGTCAACGACAGCTACGGGCACGCGGTCGGCGACGAGCTGATCGCCAACGCCGCCTCCAGGATCCGGCGGGTGGTGCGCCGCGACGACGTGGTCGCCCGGTACGGCGGCGACGAGTTCGTGGTGCTGGCCCCGCTGGGCCGCCAAGAGGCCGCGATGCTGGCCGAGCGACTACTGGGGGCGTTCGTGCGGCCGTTCGAGCTGAGCGCCGGCGAAGTGCCGATCACCACCAGCGTCGGTATCGCCTGTACCGGCCCGCGCACGTCCGACGCGAGCATCTACGACTTGATCCGGGAAGCGGATTCGGCGATGTACCACGCGAAGGAATACGCGCTCGGATACGCCTTCCACGACGACATGCGCCACACCGCCACCCCAGCCAGCACCTGGAAGACCCAGCAGCCGGTCCCGCGCCGTGGCGTCGCCACACCGGCCTCCGCACCCGCGGAAGCCGGGCGCCGGAGTTGGCGCCCGGCTTCCCGGACAACGAGTACCGCGGTCTAACCGCTCAGCTCAATCCGCCAGGTCGTCCAGCAGCCGACGCGCCTGTTCGAGTTCGGCCTGCAACGCGGCCACCTTCTGCTCCTGTACCTGCCGGGCCGCGTCCAGAATGCCGGAAACCACCTCGGCGACTTCGGGATGCAGGATCTTCGCGGCCTGGGCCACCGCCGAGCTCTGCACCGGCAGCCCGCGCACCGTGCGCTTCTTGCCGTTGATCACCTCGACGGTCCACTCACCGTCGGAGGTGCCGTTCAGCGTCACGGTGACCTCGGGGGCCTTCGCCTTGCGCACCGCGGCGGACTTGACCGGCGCCTTGGCGGCCGGCTTCGCCGCGGCCTTGGCGTCGGCGCCCGCCTCGCTCGATTCCGGATGCGCGCCAATCGGTTTCAAACTGTCTGCCACCGGGGCAGGGGCGGGCTGGTTCGCAGCGCTCGACATGGTCGACGGCTGGGTCACAGTGGATTCCTTCCTGGTTGTCGACTTCGGCTGAGCAGTTCTCGAGCTGACCGCCTTTTCCGGGTTGCGCGGCGGCTTGGTCAACGTCACTTCGGTGGGAGAAAAGGACAGTACATCTTTGGACCCGGTCGGACGGACCTGAAGGAAATCTCCGTCGGACGGGTCGCCGAGCGCCACCACTTTGCCGGACCGGCCCTCGGGCACACCGACCGCGGCAGCGGTGAACCACACCATCGGCGGGCGGCCGCCCGCGATGTCCGTGGCGATCTGCTCAATCTCCGTGTCCGACAATGGCTTGGGCTTGGTCTTGGGGGACGGCATGGTGCACTCCGAGCGGTTTCGTGACTGACTGCGGTTCTCGTACAAGGCTGCGTGCACAGATGATGCCGCACGGCACCGACAGATTTGCACCGCGTTGCCAAATCGGGCATCCGCACTCTTGTCCGAAAAGTTGCCCACTCACATATCCCCACCTTCAGCAAACTCTCAGCTACATTCGAGCCACTGTCCGACGCGAACCCATCAGGAGAAGTGCCATGCGCAGGATCGCCGGCGTCACGCCCCTGGTCATCGCCGTGGTCGTCGCGATCCCGGCGTGCGGGCGCGACCAGGACGACGCCATCGCGCAGGCCGACATGGTGGGCCAGCACGAATTCGCGACCGAGCACACGACCTCGACGCCACCCCCGCCCGTCCCAGCCGTCGCGCTGCTGAACTGCCTGCGCCAGCCCCAGATCCGCCCCGCCGCGATCGTCCTCAGCTGCGCGGACAGCAACATGATCATCGACCGGATCACCTGGGACAGCTGGACCGACACCGCCGCCTCCGGCCGCGGCATGGAATCGCGCAGCGTGTGCCATCCGGATTGCGCCTCGGCGCCCCGGCAATCGTTTCCGGTCGCCGTCGAGCTGACAATGCCCCGCGACGGCGTCTTCACCACGCTGACCAAGACCCCCGACGGCGGCGTACCGGAGATCCTGCCACTTTCCGGCTAACGCGGCGCCCGCAACGCGGGGAACCAAATATCGGTGAGCACCTCCGCCGCCTGCGCCGCGGTGACATCGATCGTGCCCTGCATGGCCCAGCGGGTGAAGAACCGTTCCAATTGGGCCACAAGCAGTTCCACCCGCAACCGGGCCTCGTCCTTGCGGTCGGCGGGCCAGCGCGCCAGATACGAGGTCATGGCATTGGGCAAGGCGAGGATGCCCTGCTTGGCGATCTCCCGGAACTCGGGCTCCAGCGCGGTGGCCTCGTCCCAGGCGGGCAACAGATCCTTGTACTCCTGGAACCATTCGATCGCCCGCGTCACCCAGGCCACGAACTCCACCCGCGAATCGGTGTCGAGCACCCGGTCCAGATCCTCGTAGAAGTGCAGCGCGCTCGGCGCGGTGCTCTGTTCGGCGACCGCGCGCAGGATGTCGAGCTTGCCGGTGAAATGCAGATAGAAGGTGGCGCGGCTACAGCCGACGGCGGCGGCGATGTCGTCGACCCGCACCGAGGCGTAACCCTGCGCGCTGAACAGGGTTTTCGCGCCGTCGATCAGCTTGGCCCTGGTCTGCAGTTTCTGTTCGTCACGCAGGTTCGCCTTAGTCACAGTGGACATCATGTCATTCACTAGACAGTGCGTCTAGCCAGTGTTAGCTTGTTGCCTACGTCACTCCGGAGCCCACAGCTCGCGGTGACGTCGGCTTTCAGATGAGGATCACTGACTTGACTCCACAGCACTCACCCTCCCCGCCGGCTCCGCCGGCTGCCGTCCCCGTGGATCTCCCCCGGGTGTGCGTCATCGGCGCCGGGCCGTCCGGGATCACCACCGCGAAACGCCTGCAGGAGTACGGCATTCCGTTCGACTGCTTCGAGGCCTCCGACGAAGTCGGCGGAAACTGGTACTTCAAGAATCCGAACGGCATGTCGGCCTGCTACCAGAGCCTGCACATCGATACGTCCAAGTTCCGCTTGGCTTTCGAGGACTACCCGGCGCCGGCGGACTGGCCGGATTTCCCGCATCACTCGCAACTGTTCGAGTACTTCAAGAACTACGTCGACCATTTCGGCCTGCGCGACAAGATCACCTTCAACACCAAGGTGACCGCGGCCGAGCGGCAGCCGGACGGGTCCTGGCTGATCACTACCGGCGACGGCCGCGCCCGCGGCTACGACGCGCTGATCGTCTGCAACGGGCACCACTGGGATCCCCGGACACCGGAGTACCCGGGCGAATTCGACGGCGTGCTGATGCACAGCCACGCCTACAACGACCCGTTCGACCCGGTGGACATGCGCGGGAAGAAGGTCGTGGTGGTCGGGATGGGCAACTCCGGGCTCGATATCGCCTCCGAGCTGTCCCGGCGCTACCTCGCCGAGAAGCTCATCGTCTCGGCCCGGCGCGGGGTGTGGGTGCTGCCGAAGTATGTGAACGGCGCGGTCGGCGACAAGCGGAGCATGCCCGCCTGGATGCCGCGCAAGGTCGGCCTGAAACTCCGGCAGCGTTTCGTGCGAAAGTTCCGCGGGGACATGGAGTTCTACGGTCTGCCCAAACCGGATCACCAGCCGTTCGAAGCGCATCCCTCGGCCAGCGAGGAGTTCCTCTACCGCGCGGGCTGCGGCGACATCGCCTTCAAACCGGCGATCACCGCGCTGGAGGGTTCGCGCGTGCGCTTCGCCGACGGCAGTACCGAGGAGGCGGACGTGATCGTCTGCGCCACCGGGTATCACATCAGCTTCCCGTTCTTCGCCGACCCGGAACTGTTGCCCGACAAGGACAATCGACTACCCCTGTTCAAACACATGATGAAGCCGGACGTGGACAACCTGTTCTATCTCGGTCTGGCCCAGCCGCTTCCGACCCTGGTGAACTTCGCCGAGCAGCAGAGCAAGCTGGTCGCGGCCTATCTCACTGGCCGGTATCGACCGCCCACGGAGCCGGAAATGCGCGCGACCATCGAGGCGGACGAGCAGGCCAAGCGGGAGCGCTACTACAACTCCCCGCGGCACACGATCCAGATCGAATTCGAACCGTATGTGCGCGACATGATCAAGGAAATGGACCGGGGCGCCAAGCGCGCCGCGGCCGCGGGGCACGCGCTGCCGGTCCCCGTTCGCGTTCTCGAGCCGGCGGAGTAGACCGATGACATCGACCACAGGCACCTGCACCGATCAGTTCGCCGGTCTCCGTGCGGAATTGGCGAATCAGCTGGCCTCCGGCGCGGAGCTGGGCGCCTCGATCGCCGTCGTCCTCGACGGCGAACCGGTCGTCGACCTCTGGGGCGGTCACCTCGACCTGGAACGCACCCGGCCCTGGACGGCGGACACCCTCGTCAACGTCTTCTCCCTCACCAAGACGATGACCGCGCTCGCCGCGCTGCTGCTCGTCGATCGCGGCGAGCTGGACGTCTACCAGAAGGTGGCGCACTACTGGCCCGAGTTCAAGGCGAACGGCAAGGGCGACATCGAGATCCGGCACATCCTGGGCCACACCTCCGGAGTGTCCGGCTGGCAGCCGCCGATCGAGATCGAGGACATCTACGACACCGAAGCCGCCGCCGCGCGCCTGGCCGCCCAGCCGCCCTGGTGGGCGCCGGGCACCGCGTCGGGCTATCACTGCCTCAACTACGGACACCTGGTCGGCGAGGTGATCCGCCGCATCACCGGCCGCACCCTGGGCGCCTTCTTCGCCGCGGAGCTGGCCGGGCCGCTGGGCGCGGACTTCCACATCGGCACCGGTCCCGAACATCGGGACCGCATCGCGCGGCTGATCCCGCCGCCCGCACTGGAATTCGACATGTCGCTGCTCGATCCGGAAAGCATCCTGGTCAAGACGCTGACCAGTCCGCTGCTCGACGTCGAGGCCATGACCCCGACGCCGGAATGGCAGCAGGCCGAGATCGGCGCGATCAACGGGCACGGCAACGCCCGCTCGGTCGCGCGGTTGCAATCGCTGATCTCCCACGGCGGCGTCCGCGACGGCCGGGAGTTGCTGTCCGGCAAGACCATCGATCTCATCTTCGAACAGCAATCCGACGGCCTGGACCAAGCCCTGATGGTGCCGCTGCGGTTCGGCATCGGCTACGGGCTGCCGCAACGGCAGACCGCGCCGGAGGTGCCGGAGGGCCGGGTGTGCTGGTGGTCCGGCTACGGCGGCTCCCTCGTCGTCAACGACCTGGATCGCCGAATGACCTTCGCCTACACCATGAACAAGATGGAACCCGGGATCATCGGGTCCGCTCGGGCGGACGCCTACCTGCGGGCCACCTACGCGGCGGTGACCGCATGAGAGCGCTACAGCTGACCGGGCCCGGCACCCTCGAGCTGCGTGAGATTCCGGTTCCCGACATCGGGCCGAACGACCTGCTGCTGCGCGTCGGGGCGGCCGGCATCTGTCATTCCGACCTGCATGTGCTGCACCTTCCGTTCCAGTTGCGGGAAGATCCGCTCACCCTCGGGCACGAGATCGCCGGAACCATCGAGGCGATCGGCGGTGACGTCGACGGCCGGACGGTCGGCGAACGCGGTCTGGTCTACCTGTGCTGGTCCTGCGGTACCTGCCGGGAATGCGTGAGCGGCAACGAGAATGTGTGTCTCGCGGCCGGCCGGGTGGCGATGCCGCCCTGCCCCGGGCTCGGGCCCGACGGCGGCATGGCCGAGTACATCCGCATCCCCGCCCGCTCGTTCGTGCCGATCGGCGACCTGGACTTTCTCCAGGCCGCGCCGCTCGCCGACGCCGCGCTGTCCAGCTACCACGCGATCGAAGGCGCCCGCGACCGGCTGCGGCCGGGGTCTACCGCGGTCGTCATCGGGATCGGCGGGCTGGGACATGTCGCGGTACAGATCCTTGCGGCCACCACGGCCACCCGCGTGATCGCCGTCGACATCACCGCGGAGAAGCTGGAGCTGGCGGCCCGCTGCGGCGCGGCCGAAGTCCTGCTTTCCGAAACCGCCACTGCCACCGCAATTCTGGATCGTACCGACGGGCGCGGCGCCGAGGCCGTCTTCGACTTCGTCGGTACCGACCAGACCGCGCGGCTGGCCGTAGAATCCGTCGCCCCGAACGGCGCCTACCGAATGATCGGATTGGGCGGCGGCGCACCGGAAATCACCGCCGGTCCGGCGGGCGGACCGGGGTGGCCCTGGGGCGCCTCGGTGCGAAAGTCCTACGGCGGTACCAAGTCCGACCTGATCAACTCGGTGGCCTTGGCCCACGCCGGCAAGCTCACCGTCGAAGTCGAACGCTTCGACTTGGCCGACGGGCGCGAAGCGCTGGACCGACTGGACAAAGGCCTGATCCCGGGCCGCGCGGTACTCGTCCCCTAGACCAGATCATGCGTGTATCGAATGAGGAAGAAGTATGACCAATCCTGTTGACATCCAGGCGATGGCGGCACAGATCGCCGGGCGATTGACCGGCCCGGGTGGGCCGTTCGAGATCACCGTCGAGGAGGTGCTCGGCGCGAAGATCCCGGTGCTCAAGGACCGCAAGAAGTCCCTGACCGAGATCCTCGAAGCGTCGAAAGCGCTGGGCGACCGCGCGTACCTGGTAACCGCGGACCGGCGGCTGACCTACGCCGATCACGCCGCGGAGGTTGCGGCGCTGGCCTTGGCGCTGGCGGAGAGCTACGACGTACGCAAGGGCGACCGGGTCGGCATCCTGGCCGCGAACAGCGTCGAATGGGTTGTCGCGTTCTGGGCCGCACAGTGCCTCGGCGCGATCGCGGTCGGCTACAACGCGTGGTGGACGCCGCGCGAAATCGCCTATGGGCTCGACCATGCCGAGCCCAAGGTGCTCATCGTCGATGCGAAGCGTGCGGAACGCCTGGCGGAGCTGGATGTTCGGATTCCGGTCCTGACCATGGCGGGCAACCTTCCGATTCTGATCGAGGAGTTCCGTGATGCCGCAGGTGATCTCCCGGAAACCGAGGTCGCAGAGGATGATCCGGCGGTCATCCTGTACACCTCCGGCACCAGCGGCCGCCCCAAAGGCGCAGTACACAGCCAGCGAAACCTGCTGTCGGTCATCGACTATCACCGCTTCAACGACGCGATGGCCGCCGCCTTCACCGGCGGTCAGGACGACGGCGCGCCCAAAAGCCGCCGCTTCCTGGTCACTTCACCGCTGTTCCACATCGCCAGCCTGCACAATCTGGTGATCCCGCGCATGGTGACCGGCGATACCTGCGTCATCTACGAGGGCGGGTTCGACGCCGACAAGGTGTTGCGGCTCATCGAATCCGAGCGCATCACCAACTGGGGCGCCATGCCCACCATGGCGCACCGGATGCTGGAAGTCGATCTCACGCAATACGATCTGTCGTCGCTGGCCGCGTTCTCATTGAACTCCGCGCCCTCCTCGGCGGCGTTGCAGAACAAGTTGCGCGAACAGCTGCCGGTGGCCCGCACCGCACTGGTCACCAGCTACGGCATGACCGAATGCTCCACGGCCGCGACGATCGCCTCGCCCATGGAACTGGCCGCGTTCCCGGATACCGTCGGCCGCCCGGTGATCGGCGTCGGTCTGGAAATCCGGGATGCCGCGGGCGAACCCGTAGGCGAGGGCGTCGAAGGCGAGATCTGTGTCCGCAGCCAGTATGTGATGCTCGGCTACTGGAACGACGAGCGGGCCACTGCCGCCGCGATCACGCCCGACCGCTGGCTGCGCACCGGCGATATCGGCGTTCTCGAACAGGGCCGGCTCCGATTGTCCGGTCGTCGTTCGGATCTCATCCTGCGCGGCGGCGAGAACATCTATCCGACCGAGGTCGAGCAGGTCCTCGACGAGCATCCGGCGGTCCGGGAGAGCGCGGTCCTCGGCGTGCCGGACGACGATCTCGGGCAGTCGGTCGCCGCACTGGTCGTCGTCGAATCCGCGGATGGTGCAACCGAACTGGAGTTGACCGAGTTCGCCAAGGAGCGGCTCGCGTACTACAAGGTGCCCGCCCGCTGGCGGATCACCACCACCCCGCTGCCCCGCAATGCCACCGGCAAGGTCATGCGGAGCGGACTCGAAGTGTGAGAAGCCATGTACGACACCATCATCAAGGGCGGCCGCTGGTTCGACGGCACCGGCGCGCCCGCCGCGCTCCGCCACCTGGGCATTACCGACGGACGAGTGGCCACGGTTTCGGTCGAACCGCTGGATGAAGCCGGCTGCCCGCACGTCATCGACGCCACCGGCAAATGGGTGCTTCCCGGAATGCTCGATATCCACACCCACTACGACGTCGAGGTGCTGACCGGCCCGGCGCTGGCCGAGTCCGTACGCCACGGCATGACCACGGTGTTCCTCGGCTCGTGTTCGTTGTCGACCGTGCACGTCGGCGCCACCGACGCCGGTGACCTGTTCGGCCGGGTGGAGGCCATTCCCCGCAAGCACGTGATCGAGGCGGTCACCGCGACCAAGACCTGGTCCAGCGCAGCCGAATACGTCCAGGCGCTCGAGGCGCTGCCGCTGGGTCCCAACCTCGCCGCGTTCATCGGGCACTCCGATATCCGGGCCGCGCAGCTCGGTCTGGACCGCGCCACCCGGTCCGATGTCCGGCCCACCGCGGCCGAATTGGCGGCGATGGCGGCCAAGCTCACCGAGGCGCTGGACGCCGGATTCCTCGGAATGTCCTCGCAGCAGCTGATGTTCGACAAGGTCGACGGTGAGCTGTGCCGGTCCCGGACGCTTCCGTCGACCTACGCGACCAGCCGGGAACGCCGCCGGCTCAACGCGATTCTGCGCAAGCGCGGCCGCGCCCTCCAGGGCGGCCCGGATGTAGCGAAACCGCAGAGCTTGGTCGCCATGGCGGCCAGCAGCCTCGGACTGTTCCGCGAACCGCTGAAGGTGAGTCTGCTGTCCGCGGCCGATATCAAGGCCATTCCGGCTGTGGCGCATGTCTTTCCGCTGATCGCGAAGGTGATCAACGCCCTCGGCGGCGACTTCCGATGGCAGCACCTGCCGGTGCCGTTCGAGGTCTACTCCGATGGCATCGATCTGCCGGTGTTCGAGGAATTCGGTTCCGGCGCGGCGGCGCTGCACCTGTCCAACCAGCTCGACGAACGCCGGGAGTTGTTGCGCGACGAAGCCTACCGCCGCCGCTTCCGCAAGGACTACGACAAGAAGTTCGGTCCCCGTGTCTGGCACCGCGATTTCTTCGACGCCGAAATCGTCGAATGCCCGGACCCGTCGGTCCTCGGAAAGACCTTCGGCCAGGTCGGCCTGGACCGCGGCGGTCTGCATCCGGTCGACGCCTTCCTCGACCTGGTGGTGGAGCACGGCGGAAAAGTGCGCTGGCACACCACGATCTCCAACCATCGCCCCGAAGTCCTGGACCGCTTCGCCGCCGATCCCGGTGTGCAACTGGGCTTCTCCGACGCCGGCGCGCACCTGCGCAACATGGCCTTCTACAACTTCGGCCTGCGGCTGCTGCGCCGGGTGCACCTGGCCGAGCAGGCGGGCAAGCCCTTCTTGTCGCTGGAACGCGCCGTGCACCGCCTCACCGGCGAACTCGCCGACTGGTACGGCCTGGACGCCGGTGATCTGCGCCAAGGCGACCGCGCGGACCTGGTCGTCGTCGATCCCGCCCACCTCGACGACACCGTGGCGGCCTATGCCGAAGCTCCCGTCCCCGAGTTCGACAACCTGTCCCGCATGGTCAACCGCAACGACGCCGCTGTCACCGCCGTGCTGATCAATGGCGAGTACGTCTTCGGAAACGGGGCGGCGGCAGAGCTGCTCGGGACGCGGCGAACGGGCCGCTTCCTGCGCGCCGGCGCCTGACGCATTCCGCCTCGACGCTCGGTCCCGGCCATATCGGGACCGGGCGCGCGCAATCGGATTACCGTGGTGTGCAGGGCGGGGGCGCAACGAGGCCTCCCCGATCGCAAGGAGGCGATGTGGCCACTTTCGCGCACCACGGACGCACGGTGGTCTACGACCGTGCCGGCTCCGGTCCACCGCTTGTGCTGCTGCACAACGCGGGCGCGTCCCGGCGGATCTGGGACGATCAGGTCGCCGAATTGCGGCGGGACTACGAGGTTTTCGTGCTCGATCTGCCGGGCTACGGCGAATCCCAGCGTCCCGCAACCGGATACCGGCTGGTCGACTACGTCCGCATGCTCGACGCCTTCCTGGACGCGCACCACCTCACCGACGTGGTGCTCATCGGCAATTGCCTCGGCAGCGCCCTCTCGCTCAGCTACGCCATCACCCGGCCCGCGGCGCGGGTCCGCGGGCTGGTGCTGATCAATCCGCTCACCTGGAACACCGTGTACCGGGGGCAGCAGGCGCCGCTGGCCTGGCTGTCGGCGAAACTGCCCCTGGCTCCGCTGGCGCGCCGCCTCGCCCTGCCCGCTCCGGTGGCCGGCATGATCGTCGCCAACCAGCTCGGTGCGCGCGGACGGGCCGGCAAACTCCAGCACTCCGCCAAGCTGACCGGGCCATGGGGCGATCCGGGCCGATTGATCGCTCTGGACCGGCTGGTGCAGGATTTCCCGGCGTTCCGAGCGCTGGACGCCTTCCGCCCCGGCCCGGACTTCCCGCCGATCTGCACCATCTGGGGCGCGCAGAACCGCATCCTGTCCGCCCGGGCCGGCGCCGCGCTGGACGCGGCCACGCTGCACCCGCACACCAGCGTGGTGCTGGCCGACTGCGGGCACCTGCCGATGATGGAGGATCCGGCCACGGTGACCGCCACCATCACCGAATTTCTCGCCGCCCTACCGGGCCCGCCGGAGTCGGCGCAGGTAGAAGCCGTGTCGCCGCCGGTTGATCTTGGTGTTTGGCGGGAGAATGCGCGGGAACCCGACCAATAAGCCACCGAGGAAAGGGTTGCCCGCCATGCTGCTACGCCGACTTGCCCGACCACTGCTTGCGACCACGTTCATTGTCGACGGGGTCGACACCCTGATCCATCCCGAGCCACGGGCGAAGACGGCCGCCACGCTGGTCCAGCGCGGTGAACGCACGTTGCCGGACAAATACGCGGCGAAACTGCCCGCCGATCCGGGCACCGTGGTGCGGGTCAACGCGTTCGCCCAGGTTTCGGCGGGCGTGCTGCTGGCTCTGGGCAAGGCGCCGCGCCTGGCCTCGCTCGTGCTCGCCGCGACCGTCGTGCCGGCCACGGTGACCGAACAGAACTTCTGGGACGAGGAAGATCCGGACCGCAAGAACGCCAAGCGGACCGCCTTCCTCAAGGACGTCAGCCTGCTGGGCGGCCTGATGATCGCCGCCGCGGACACCGCGGGCAAGCCGTCGCTGGGCTGGCGTGGCCGCAAGGCCGCGGCGGCCGCCGCCGCGGCGATGCCGTTCACCGGGTCCTCGGATTCGCAGACCGGCGAGGTGCTGCGGGAGCGGGCGCACGACGCGGCGGTCCGGGCACAGAAGCTGGGCGGAGTCGCCGCGGCCAAGGGCGCCGTCCTCGCCGAGACCGCGCAGCAACGCGGCGCCGAACTCGCCGACGTCGCCAAGCATCGCGGTCCTGAAATCGCCTCCACGGCAAAGGAACACGGCTCCGAATGGGCCGAGTACGCCAAGGAGCACGGCGGCGAATGGGCCGAGTACGCCAAGGAACACGGCTCCGAATGGGCCGGACTCGCCAAGAAGCGGGGCGCCGAGTTCGCCGAGATCGCCCGCGAGCGCGCGGCGGAACTGGCCGAACTCGCCCGGCAGCGGGGTCTGGAATTCGCCGAGTCCGCGCAGAAGCACGGCGCGGACCTGGCCGACACCGCCCGGGAACGCGGACCCGAACTCGCGCACACCGCGCGGGAACGCAGCGCTCACCTCGCCGAAGCCGCACGGGAACGGGCCGAGGCCGCGCGCGAGCGCGCCGAAGCGCGGCGGCATTGACCGGATGGCCTGAACCGCGGCGTCCTGCCGCGGTTTAGGCTGGTTTCATGGCTGCGCGCGAAGACCCTGTCGTCGGTGCTCGCGAACGGATCCTGTCAGCCGCTTACGAACTGTTCACGCGGCGTGCCATCCGGGATGTGGGTATCGACGAGGTGATCGCGCGCGCGGGTATCGCGAAAGCCACGCTGTACCGGCATTTCCGCACCAAAGACGATCTGGTGCTGGCCGTCCTGGAGCGCCGCGAGAAGCTATGGACCTTCGGGTTCATCGAGAAGCAGTCGCACCTGCGTGGCGAAACTCCCGAGCAGCGCTTGCTCGCCATCTTCGATGTGTTCGACGAATGGTTCACCACCGAGGGTTTCGACACCTGCACCTTCGTCAACGTCTTGCTCGAGATGGGCGCGGACCATCCCGCGGGAATCGCCAGCATCGGTCACCTCGCGACCATCCGGGCTTTGGTCCGCAGCCGCGCCGAGGAAGCGGGTTTGGACGACCCCGATGATTTCGCGCGCTCCTGGCACATCCTGATGAAGGGCTCGATCGTCTCCGCCGCCGAGGGCGACCGGCTGGCCGCGCGCCGCGCGCAGAGAATGGGCGCGGCGTTGATCGAGAGATCCCGGGTGGCCCTCTAGCCCGCCGCTACCCGGGCGCCGACTCCGGTCGAGACCGGAATGTGCTGGAACCCGCGCAAATTCAGCAGCCCGCGGCGCTGTGGCGCGTCGGCTACCCGCAGGTCCGGGAAGCGGTCGTAGAGCACCTGCAACGCGACCGCCCCCTCCATGCGGGCCAGGCTGGCGCCGAGGCAGGCGTGCACCCCACTGCTGAACGACAGATGCTCCCGCGCGTTCGCGCGCGTGATGTCGAAGACGTTCGGCTTGTCGAACACCTTCGGATCGCGATTGGCGCAGCCGAGCAGCAGCGCCACCATTTCGCCCTCGGCGATCCGCACACCGGCGATCTCGAGGTCGCGCAACGCGGTTCGGGCCGTCATCTGCACCGGGCTGTCGTACCGGAGGATCTCCTCGATGGCGCCGGGCCAGCGGGCGGGTTCGGCGCGCAGGAGCGCCAGCTGCGCAGGATGCTGGTGCAGCGCCATGATGCCGTTGCCGATCAGATTCACCGTGGTCTCGAAGCCCGCGCCCGCGATAAGCGCTGCGCTGTAGAGCAATTCGGTGTCGGTGAGCTCGCCGCCGGTGGCCAGGTCGCTGAGGATGTTGTCGCCCGGGTCGGCGCGCAGTTCCGCGATGTGTTCGATGAGATAGTCCTGCGCTTCGCGCAGCGCGTCGTTGGCTGCCCGGAAGGTCCGCCACGAGATGCCCATATCGAGCAGCGGCGACCCGGCATGCCCGGCCTCGAGCAGCTCGTCGCGCTTCTCGGCGGGGATGCCGAGGATCTCGGAGATGATGGCGATCGGCAGCAGCAGCGCGAATTGTCCGATCAGATCGGCGTTTTCGTGCTCGGCGAGCTCGTCGAGCAGATCCGAGGTGACCTCGCCGATCCGGTCCCGCAGCCGGGCGACGGCGCGCGGGGTGAAGGCCTGGGCGACCAGCTTCCGGTAGCGGGTGTGCACCGGCGGGTCCACCATCAGCATGGCGGGCGGTTCCACCGGGCTGGCGATCTTCAGATCGGTCGCTTGAATCAGCCGCTTGACCGGCTTGGGCAGATCGAAGGCGTCCGGCGCGGTGACACCGAAGTCTTTGTGCCGCAGTATGGTTCGGCACAGTTCGTAGTCGGCTGAGACATAGGAGTACGGCATCGTGACCAGCGGGCCACGGGCCCGGATGCGGTCGCCGAACGGATAGGGGTCTTCCTTGGCCGCCGGGTCGGTGAGGAACTGGGCCAGCGGATTACCCCGCCGCGCCTGCGCTCTGAGCACCATCCCGGGCACGCCGTTGATGACCGCCCAGCGGATCCATGTCTTCATCTCGGCCCCCGCCGTCGCTTCGCCGCACCGCGTCATCGGCGCAGCTCAAGGCTACGAGCCGAGGTGGTGTCCCACATCACACCGTGGTCGGATATCGGCCTCATACTGTGGGTGCTGGTCAGCCGGTAATCCCATGTGTTCGACCCAAACTGCGCATGTCGGTGATCGAACAGGCGCATAATCCCCGTCACAGGCTGGTCGGCGGTGATGGAAGGTGGCGACCACCATGGCAGTTACCGACATACAGGTCATTCGGCCTTTTCCGCGCCGGCTCGGGCCGAAGGGCTCGTACCTGTGGAAGATGATCACCACCACCGATCCCAAGGTGCTCGGTGTCATGTACCTGACCACCGCGATGACCTTCTTCTTCATCGGCGGCCTGATGGCGCTGCTCATGCGCGCCGAATTAGCCCGTCCCGGTTTACATTTCCTCTCCACCGAGCAGTTCAATCAGCTCTTCACCATGCACGGCACGATCATGCTGCTGTTCTACGCGACCCCGATCCTCTTCGGATTCGCGAACGCCGTGCTGCCGTTGCAGATCGGCGCGCCCGATGTCGCCTTCCCGCGCCTGAACGCCTTCAGCTACTGGCTGTACCTGTTCGGCGCCAGCATCGCCACGGCGGGCTTCCTCACCCCCGGCGGCCCGGCCGACTTCGGCTGGACCGGATACACCCCGCTCAGCGACTTCCAGCATTCGCCCGGCGTCGGCGGCGATCTGTGGATCATGGGCTTGGTGCTGTCCGGCCTCGGCACCATCCTCGGCGGCGTCAACATGATCACCACGGTGGTCTGCCTGCGCGCCCCCGGCATGACGATGTTCCGGCTGCCCATCTTCACCTGGAACATCCTGGTGACGAGTGTGCTTGTGCTGCTGGCTTTTCCGATCCTCACCGCGGCGCTGATGGGCTTGTTCGCAGACCGGCACCTGGGCGCGCACATCTACGATCCGGCGACCGGTGGGATCCTGCTGTGGCAGCACCTGTTCTGGTTCTTCGGGCATCCGGAGGTCTACATCGTGGCGCTGCCGTTCTTCGGCATCGTCACCGAGATTTTCCCGGTCTTCAGCCGCAAGCCGCTATTCGGTTACAGCACACTGGTTTACGCGACGCTATCCATCGGCGGGCTCTCGGTGGCGGTCTGGGCGCACCACATGTACGCCACGGGAGCCGTACTGCTGCCCTTCTTCTCGATGATGACGTTCCTGATCGCGGTGCCCACCGGCGTCAAGTTCTTCAACTGGATCTGCACCATGTGGCGCGGGCAACTCACCTTCGAGTCGCCCATGCTGTTCTCGCTCGGCTTCCTGGTAACGTTCCTGTTCGGCGGCCTGTCGGGTGTCATCCTGGCCTCGCCGCCGCTCGACTTCCACGTCACCGACAGCTATTTCGTGGTCGCGCACTTCCACTACGTGCTCTTCGGCACCATCGTGTTCGCCACCTTCGCCGGGATCTACTTCTGGTTCCCGAAGATGACCGGGCGCATGCTCGACGAACGGCTGGCCAAGCTGCACTTCTGGACCACCTTTCTCGGCTTCCACACCACGTTCCTGGTGCAGCACTGGCTCGGCAACGAGGGCATGCCGCGCCGCTACGCCGACTACCTCCCGGGCGACGGATTCACCACGCTCAACACGGTTTCCACGATCGGCGCGTTCCTGCTGGGCGCCTCGATGCTGCCGTTCATCTGGAACGTCTTCAAGAGCTACCGCTACGGCGAGGTCGCGACCGTGGACGACCCCTGGGGCTACGGGAATTCACTGGAATGGGCGACCACCTGCCCGCCGCCGCGGCACAACTTCTACGAACTGCCGCGCATCAGATCAGAACGTCCCGCGTTCGAGTTGCACTATCCGCACATGATCGAACGTAACCGAGCCGAGTCCGCGGTCGGCTGGGGATCGAAGCGAGCTCACCGGGTCGTCGAACCCGCGCCCGAGCTCGATCAAGCCGGGGAACCGGATCATCCCGAAACCAAGGAGCCGTGATCCGGCGTCGACCGGCTCCGGCTCGCGGCCCCCGTGGCCGCGAGAGACAGTGCGTGTCGCTGTGGCTATGTCATGCCCGCGACCGAATCCCCCTAGCGGAGTAATTCCGTACTCCCACGCGCCTACTACCTGAGCGTCTTTTTCACCTGAGTAATCAGATTGTGAGTACCCCTGTGGATCTCGACCATCGCGGCCACGACCGCGATCACGACCTCGTCCTCGTCCGACAGTTGTCCAGTCCCACACTGCGCCGCCTGGTGCGCTGCAGCATCGGTCTCTCCGAAGAATCCATCGACTTGCTCACCCGCACCAGCGAGCGCCTGCGCGCCGCTGAAGGAGCGCTACCCGACCCCGCCATGAACTGACACCGGCCGAGGGCCGGAATTGCCGACGCGGTATCCCGCGCGGTAGCGGCCCGATCGGCGATACTGAGGCCGAACCGAACTGGGAGCGCCTCATGTCGACGATCAACGGTTTGCCCGCGCACGTGCTGCTGGTGCACGTCATCGTGGTATTCGTGCCACTGACGGCCCTGGCCCTGGTGCTGTGCGCGGTGTGGCCCGCCGCGCGGCAGCGCCTGATCTGGCCGGCGGTCGGGCTCGCCGCGGTCACGACCGCGCTCACGCCGGTCACCATTCAGGCCGGTGAGACGTTCGCCGAGCGTTTCGGGCCGTCCGAAGCCCTGCAGAAGCACATCGATCTCGGCGGCACCATGAACTACTTCGCGGTGCCGCTGCTGGTCGCAGCGGCCGCGCTGCTGGTGCTGCACCGGCGCGAGCAGCGCGGCAAACCGCTTGCCCGCCTGGTGGTCTGGGTGATCGCCGTGCTCACGATCGGCGCGAGCGCCGCCGCGACCGTGCAGGTCTATCGTGTCGGCGACTCCGGGTCCCGCGCGGTCTGGGGTCAGATGACGTAGGGGATCAACGCTTTCCGCTCGGCCGGGTAGTCGGCGAACTTCTCCCGGTACCACTTGTGCGTGGCGAACGCGCGCGGGACCAGGTTGCCCGCCGTGATCAGGAAGATCACCAGGCCCGCCAAATTCCAGGTGAGCAAGGCGAATCCGGCCCAGGCGAGCAGTTCACCGAGATAGGCCGGGCTGGTGACGAATCTGAAGCCGCCCCCGAAGGGCACCTTGTACTCGGTCGCCCCCGGGTTGTTCTTGTCGCGCAGATTGCGCACGATCCACTCCGAGCGCACCAGCAGCGCGAAACCGCCCAGGTAGATGGCCAATCCGCCGAGGAATCGCGGGTCGGTCAGCCAGGCGGTGCCGTACTGGTTCAGATAGTCGTGACTGAAGAACGACCCGTTCAGGTAGCCGTGCAGTGTGGTGACGAACATGCCCGCCGCCATCACCGAGACGTTGAAGCTGCTGCGCTTGCCGGGCACCTGCCGGATCGACAGCGGGAAGAACCAGCCGCGATTTCCATAGTGCAGCAACCAGATCGCGGCCAGCACCAGTGGCACCGGCTCGAACCGGTTCGGGCCGCTCAGATAGAACACCGCGAACACCACCGTCGCGGGAATCTCCATCAACCACCAGCCGAGTTTCGGGTTCAGGTTGAAGCCCACCTTCGTGGAGGCGAACCGGCCGTACGGGCTCTGCGCGAACATGCCTCCGACCAGCACGAAGGCCGCGAAAGCGAAGGCCACCGTGAGCACGGTGTCGTAGGTGGTGTTCCCGGTGTACCAGTCCATCGAAATCCTTGAAAAGTGAGACATCCCGCAGGTGAATTAGAACATGTTCTACCATGGGTCGCAGTCCTGGACCACGACCGCGAAGGAACTCTCATGGCGTTGAACCCGACCGCCGAGGCACTGCTGGCGGCGGTGCTCGCCTCACCGCGAGCCGTTGCCGCGCACGACAAATCCGCCTGGGTCGCGCTGTTCGCGGCGGACGCCGAAGTCAACGACCCGGTCGGCGCCCGCCCGCACGTCGGACGCGCGGCCATCGAGCGTTTCTATGACACGTTCATCGCGCCGAACGGCATCGCCTTCGACGTCGATCGCGACCTGGTCGGCGGCCGGGCGGTGGTGCGCGACCTGTACATCGAGACCACCATGTCCACCGGTGCGATGGTCCGGGTGCCGATGCACCTGCGGTACGACCTCGCCGAGGTCGACGGCGGCTGGAAAATCGTTCGGCTGGCGGCACATTGGGAGTTCACCGCGATGGTCACGCAGCTGATGCTGCGCACCGGAATTCGCGGCCTGACCGCTTCGGCGAAACTCGGCCCGCAATTGATCGCGAATCAGGGCGTGGGCGGCATGTTCGGCATGATGCGGGCGATCCGCAGTGTCGGCAAGGCCGGGAAAAATGCTGTGACACAACTATTCTCGGCTGCCGCGGCCACCGATATCGGCCGGGTGCGCGCGTTGCTCGACGACGGCAGCGCCCTCGAGTTGCCCGCGGGCACCCCGGTGTCGGTGGAGGAGTTCACCAATCGCACGCGGAATATGCGCTGGGACAAGCTGATCGCCGCCGGCCGCACCGTCTCGGCCTCGGTCGAATTGGCGGGAGCGCGCGGGGTCGCGTTCGTCGATTTCGCGGCGAGCAGCCGCCGGATCGATGCGATCACCATTTTCCTCGACGAAACTCAATAAAAAAGACCCAGGTCAGACTGTCTGACCTGGGTCTTGTAGTAGCGGGGACAGGATTTGAACCTGCGACCTCTGGGTTATGAGCCCAGCGAGCTACCGAGCTGCTCCACCCCGCGTCGGTAAACACAACATTACACAGGTCTACGTCTGGATGGCAAATCAGCGACCCCCGGGCGGGTTTACGCAGGTCGGAACGGCTAGCGGTCGAGCATCGGCGATCTTGCACCCGGCAGCCCAGCGCGCCCCCGGAGCCGCGGGCGGCACCCTCGGGTTGCCCCCGGGGAATTCAGTCCGAATTTTCCGATTTGCATGCCTCCAAATCCGCGTGCGCGCGTATTCGATCTAGATACCACGATTCAAACGTGCCCCGCATCACAATTTACCTGTGACGCCCGACACATTACGATGCTATAACCGACCGTCCGGAATCCATTCCTGCGGCATTACCGACCTGCACAAATGCCATTAAACGCGTTATTCGCTTCATGCAATTCGCATGTTATCAAGACGTGATCTGCCGAGATTTGTTCGTTACCGTCGTGCTCGGCCCGGAGGCAATCTGCGGATGGGCTAGAACTCGAACCGTCGCACGCCGGCGACCCTGTCCCGCGGTTCGAGGATCCCCGACTCCTGGGGGCAGGGCCACGACGGACACCGTCGCGGAGGTGGGCACAGGGAGGGAAAACATATGTCTGAGAACCGGAAGTTCAACGCCCGCGCCCTCGGCCTCGCGGCCGTCACCGGCGCCCTTGTTGCCGTCCCGTTCACACTGGCCACCGGTACCGCAGCGGCCGCCACCCACAACTGGGACGGCGTCGCACAGTGCGAGAGCGGCGGCAACTGGGGGATCAACACCGGCAACGGCTACTACGGCGGCCTGCAGTTCAGCCACTCCACCTGGCTGGCCAACGGCGGCACCGGCTACGCCCACAACGCCAGCAAGGCCGAGCAGATCCGCGTCGCGGAGAACGTGCTCGCCACCCAGGGCGTCGGCGCCTGGCCCACCTGCGGCAGCCGCCTGACCGCGGGCGTCTCCTCGGGTCTGGAGCCCGAGCCCGCCCCCGCGCCGGAGCCCGAACCGGCCCCGGCCATCCAGGCCGCGATCCCGTTCTCCCCCAAGGCCGCCGTCGACGAGGCCAAGAACGTCGGCGCCAATGTCGCCGAGCAGGCCGGGGTGAAGGACCTGTACCTGCAGCTGCTGGACCAGCACGCCCCGCTCATCGATTCGCTGGGCGGCAACTAAGAAGACCCGCTGGGCGTGGCGCCGAACCCGCCGCGTCCAGTGCATACAGGAACGGCCTCACTGATCACTGGGGATCAGCGAGGCCGTTTCTGTGTTTCCGCTACTTGGCGTCCTGGTAGGCCTTCACCGCGGCCTCCAGTTCATCCAGCGCCCGGCCGAAGTCGGCGAAGTTGCCGGTCTTCATCGCGGTGCGCACCGCCTCGATCCGCCGGTTCAGCTCCGCGGCCGCGGCATCCTTGGCCGCCGAGGAACCGGTCGGCGGCGTCACCGTGCCGGGCAGCGGATTCGGCGCACCCGGCTGCGGCTGGGTGGTGTCCGGTGCGGGCGGCAACGTCCCCGGCTTCGGCCGGTTGGCCGGGTCGCCGCCGGAGGCGGTAGCCAGCGCCCCGGCGCCGGGCAGCACCTCGTTGAGCGCTTCGGCCAGGGTCGGGGCATAGCCGACGCGAACACTGCCCGCGAAGTCCCGGTAGCTGACCAGCACGCGCAGCAGCTGCGGGAAGGTCGAGGTGTTCGGGCCGGTGTTGCGCTCGTTGTAGAACGGCTCCACGTACAGGATGCCGCCGTCCGCGATCGGCAGCGTCAGCAAATTGCCGTACTTGATCTTGTTCGAGTTGGACAGCAGTGTCTTCTCCCGCGACACCTCGTCCGCGGTCGTCATGCTGTTCTGCGTCTGCTGCGGACCCTGGGTCTGGGTATCGGTAGGCAAGCGCAGGATCGTGAACTTGCCGTAGTCGTCCGGATCCGACCGCACCGAGATGTAGGCCGACAGGAACTGCCGGTTGCCGAAGCCCACCATGGCGCTGGTCAGGTTGAAGACCGGCTTGTTGGTCTTCGGGTCACCGAGCAGCACGTAGTACGGCGGTTGCTTGAACGTATTGCCCTGGCTCTCGATCGTCGGATCGGTCGGTACCGCCCAGAAGGCGTTGGTGGTGAAGAACTCTCGCGGATTGTCCACGTGGTACTTGGTCAGCATTTCGCGCTGCACCTTGAACAGATCCTCGGGATAGCGGAAGTGCGCGCGCAGTTCCGGGGAGATCTCGCTCTCCGGCTTGACCGCGCCCGGGAACACGCCCTGCCAGGCCTTCAGCACGGGATCGGTGGAGTCGGTCTCGTACAGGGTCACCGAGCCGTCGTAGGCGTCGACGGTCGCCTTCACCGAGTTCCGGATGTAGCTGACTTCCTTGCGGGGTAGCAGGCGACCGGTCTTCTGATCGATGCTGTCCTCGACCGCGCCCTCCAGCGAGGTGGTCTGCGCATAGGGGTACTTGTCCAGCGTGGTGTACGCGTCGACGATCCACTTGACGCGGCCGCCGACCACCGCCGGGTAGGCGTTGCCATCGGTGGTCAGCCACGGCGCCACCTTCTGGACCCGGTCCTTCGGACTCCGGTTGAAGATGATCTTCGAGTTCTCGCCGATGGCCGAGGAGAACAACAGGTTGCGCTCGGCGTACTTGGCCGCGAAGGCCAGCCGGTTGAACCAGTTGCCGATCGGCACCCCGCCCGCACCGGTGTAGGTGTAGGACGCGGTGTCGGAATCGTATTCGCGCGGGGCCTGGCCCTCGGTGCCGCCGACGATGGCGTAGTCGCTGCTGGACTGCGAGATCAGCTCACCGAAGTAGATGCGGGGCTGGTCCACTCGGATGTGCTGCTGGTCCGGCGCGGTGGCCAGGTCGCTGACCATGAAGATCGGGTAGCCGCTGTCGCTGGCTCCGCTGGCCGCCTGGTTCGCGTCCGCCTGCGGCTTGTTCACCCGGTTGGCCGGGGCCGCGACGAAACCGTTGCCGTGGGTGTAGACGGTGTGCTGGTTGATCCAGTTCGTCTGCCCCTCGCTGAGCGCACGCGGATTCAGCTCGCGGGCCGCGACGATGTAGTCCTGTACCTCACCGTTGATGTTGTAGCGGTCGATATCCAGCGACTCGGGGAAGCCGTAGAAGTTCTTTCGCTGCTGCAGCTGCGTGAACGTGGGCGAGAGGATGTTCGGATCGAGCAGCCGGGCATTGGCGATGGTGGCCGCGTCGACCGGAACCTCGAGCGGGCTCTTGCGGCTCTCGCCCTTGTAGTCCTTGTAGTCGATCTTGTCCTTGGTGATGCCGTAGGCCTGCCGGGTGGCCTCGATATTGCGCTCGATGTACTCGGCTTCCTTGTCCGCGGCGTTCGGACGCACCGAGAACTGTTCCACGATCAGCGGATACACCGCGCCGACCAGGATCGAGGAGAGCACCAGCAGGGCCGCCGCCATGGCCGGCACCCGCAGATCGCGCAGCACGATGCCGGCGAAGAAGGCGATCGCGCAGATCACCGCGATCGCGAGCAGGATCAGCTTGCCGGGCAGCACCGCGTTGATATCGGTGAACGAACCGCCCTCGAAGGTGTCCTTCTTCCGAGCACTGGACAGCAGCGCGTAGCGGTCGAACCAGTAGGCGAAGGCTTTGAGCAGTACGAAGATTCCGGCGATCACCGCGAGCTGGACCCGCGCGGGCTTGGTCAGCACACCCTCCCGGCCGCTCAGGCGCAGACCGCCGAAGATGTAGTGGGTGACCAGACTGGCGAAGAAAGCGATGACGATCGCGACGAACAGCCAGTTCAGCACCATTCGGTAGAACGGCAGATCGAAGGCGTAGAACCCGATGTCGAGATGGAACTGCGGATCGGTCTGGCCGAAGTCGCCGCCGTTGAGGAACAACTGCAACGTCACCCAATTCGACTGCGCCACCAGACCCGAGAGCAGGCCGAGCAGCACCGGGATGCCGACGCCGAACAGCCGCAGCCGGCTCATCACCGTGGTGCGGTAGCGCGCGATCGGATCGTTGGGCCCGACCACCGGCACGAACACCGGCCGGGTCCGGTAGGCCAGCAGCAACGCCAGCCACACGACGAGACCGACGAACAACCCGATCGCCACGAAAAGGATGATGCGGGACCGCAAGACGGTCAGATAGACGTTCCGGTAACCGACTTCGCCGAACCACAGCCAATTGGTGTAGGTATCGGTCAGCCGCGGTCCGAGCAGCAGTAGCGCCGCCAGAACAATGGCCGCCACCAGCAGCACTCGGCTGCGGCGGGACAACGACAAGCCGGTTGGGGGCCGCATGCCCACGATGCCACGCTCCAAGATCCGGCGGCGCCCGCACCGTCACCGGTGGGCGCCGCAGTCCGAATGTTCCAGCGGTCCACACATGTCGGACCGTCTCGCGCCCACTCTACGGAAACGGACACCGAAAGGTGCCCGGTGGTCTCATGCAGTGTCTGTGTCCGCCCATCAGCAACTGATGCGAGGATGTTTCGGTGACCGCAGACCTGCACGCCGAACTCGTCCTGTCCCGCGCCGTCCGCGAAGTAGCGGAATTCGCCGACGCCGAGGGCTGGGGACGGCCGCCGCAGATGTTCGCGCTGGTACCCACGGCCGACCTGGTCGCCGCCGAGCCCGGCCTGCTCGATCAGCTGGATCAGGGCAACGAGCTGACACCGATTGCCCAGGAGGCGTTCCCGGACGACATCACCGGCGGATCCATGGCCCTCGACGAGTTCCTGGCCACCACCACCTGGCCGCCCGCGGTGCGCGGTTGCGTGCTGGTCCAGGAGATCGTGGTGCTGCCGCCGGACGCCGAAAGCACCCTGGACGACGCGCTGACCCCGCTCCTGGCCGACCACGAGGCCGCCGACGCCGCGGCCCGCGCCGCCGCGCACGCGCACCCGGATCGCCGCGCCGCCCGCCTGTTCGCGGGCGTGCTGCGCGAGGGAATGCAGCTGGCGCTGCTGCAGATCAAGCCCGACGAGGACGACAGCTTCCCGACTCTGGACCTGCGCACCTACCCGAACCTGGCGCCGAATGTGCTCGAAGCACTGCACCACACCTTCGAGGAAGGCTTCGACGACTGATCAGCCGCAGCTGACCGGCTCACGGCCGGCGTTGATGTCGTCCAGGGATTTCACTGCGCCGTCCAGGTTTTCGACCTTCACCAGCCGCAGGCCCTCGGGCGTGCGCGCCCGGGCCTCGCCGCAGTTGGCGGCCGGGACCAGGAAGGTTTCCGCGCCGGCTTCGCGCGCGGCCATCATCTTGTATTGGATGCCGCCGATCGGGCCGACCTTGCCGTCCTGATCGATGGTGCCGGTGCCCGCGACGAACTTGCCGCCGTCGAGCTCACCCGGGGACAGCTTGTCGATGAGCGCGAGACTGAACATCAGGCCGGCCGACGGGCCGCCGATGTCGGCGAGATTGAAGGTGACCTGCATGGGCGGGCGCGCGCCCTCGGCCGGAGTGACGCCGAGGTAGCCCTTGGCCGGGTCGTCGGGCCGGGCGGCGAGAGTGATCTCGACGGTCTGCTCGGCGTTGTCGCGGCGCAGCACGATGCTGAGCTTGCTGCCGGGCGGCTGCGAGGACACGGCGGTGACCACATCCTTGGGCGCGGCGATCGGCGCGCCGTTGATGCTGACGATCTCGTCGCCGGCTTGCAGGATGTCCTTGGCCGGGCCTTCGTCGCCGACCTTGCGCACCAGCACCACGGTCGGCAGCTTCAGGAAGTGCAGCGCGGCGACCTCGGCGTTGCCTTCGGAATCCTTGAAGTCCTGCTGGTTGGACTTGTCGATCTCCTCGCGCGGCACTCCGGGCGGGTACACCTCGGCGCGCGGCACCAGGCCGTGCTCGCCGCTGGCCCAGAAGCCGAACGCCTCGAACAGGTTGAGGCCGTCGCGCACCGAGACGGTGGTCATGTTGAGGTGCCCGGTCGTCGGATCGACCTCGGTGCCGCGCACGTCCACCACCTGCTTGCCGTCCACCTCACCGAGGGTGTTGAAGGTGGGGCCGGGGCCGAGTGCGACATAGGGCACAGTGATGACAGTGCCGAGCACCCCGAGCACGAGCACCGGGACTAGGGCGGCCAGCAGGGTCCAGATCCGACGATTCACCAGGCCCACCATAGTGATAGACCCCGCGCTACGGCGGCAGAGGCAGCCATTTGCGGCCTCCGCGCGTCGACCGCTCGCACTGTGCCTTTCGCGGTGCGCGAACAGCACCCACCCAGGCCCGACGAGTAGCGTGAGAGACATGAGTGACATGCCGTTCGGCTTCTCGAACCGTGACGACGACGACGCGCGCAAAGGTGACGAAAACAAAGGTCCCGGGGCCGGCAATCCGTTCGGCTTCGCGATGGGCGGCGAGGGCGCGGGCTTCGATCCGTCCCAGCTGGGCCAGATGCTGACCCAGCTCGGTCAGATGCTGAGCGGCATGGGGCAGCCGGGTAGCACGCAATCCGGCCCGGTGAACTACGACGTGGCCAAGCGGCTGGCCCGCCAGCAGCTGGGCGCCGATGTGCCGCCGGTGACCGAGAGCACCACCAAGGCGATCGCCGACGCCGCGCACCTGGCCGAGCTGTGGCTCGACGGCGCGACCACGCTGCCCGCGGGCGCGACCCGGACCGCCGCCTGGACCGCGAACGACTGGATCGAAGAGACGGTGCCGACCTGGAAGCGGCTCTGCGATCCGGTGGCGCAGCAGGTCAACGGCATGTGGACCGCGCAGCTGCCCGAGGAGGCCAAGGAACTGGCCGCGCCGATGATGGGCATGTTGAGCCAGATGGGCGGGCTGGCCTTCGGTTCGCAGCTCGGGCAGGCGCTCGGCCAGCTCGCCAAGGAGGTGCTGACCTCCACCGATATCGGCCTGCCGCTCGGCCCCACCGGCACGGCGGCGCTGCTGCCCGCGGCGATCTCCGAGTTCAGCGCGGGCTTGGAGCAGCCGGAGAGCGAGATCATGGTGTTCCTCGCCGCGCGCGAGGCCGCCCATCAGCGCCTGTTCGGGCATGTGCCGTGGCTGCGCCAGCAGGTGCTCGGCGCGGTGGAGAGCTACGCGCGCGGCATCAAGATGGACTTCTCCGCCATCGAGGAGGCCGCGCAGGGCATCGACCCGATGGCCCTGAGCGATCCGGCCAAGCTGCAGGAGTTGCTGTCACAGGGCGCGTTCGAACCGCAGACCAGCCCGGAGCAGAAGCAGGCGCTCGAACGCCTGGAGACGCTGCTCGCGCTGATCGAGGGCTGGGTGCAGGTCGTGGTCGCCGAGGCGGTCGGCGATCGGCTGCCCGGCGCGGGCGCGCTGGCCGAGACGCTGCGGCGCCGTCGCGCCACCGGCGGTCCGGCCGAGCAGACCTTCGCCACCCTGGTCGGGCTGGAACTGCGCCCGCGCAAACTGCGCGAGGCGGCGGCGTTGTGGAAACGCCTCACCGACGACGCGGGCATGGAGAAGCGTGACGGCGTGTGGGCGCACCCGGACCTGCTGCCCGATTCCAACGATCTGGATCATCCGGCCGGTTTCATCGACTCGGTGATCGGCGGCGGCACCGGCGCGTTCGACGACCCGCTGGCGCAGCTGGCCGAAACCGAAGCCCGGGAACGGGATTCGGGGGACACGGCCAAGCACGAGGGCGAGCCCGGCAAGAAGTCGCCCGGTTCGGATGACAAGCCCGAGGACTCGGGCACGTCCTAGACACTGTCCTGTGAAAATCGGAAACCCCTGTGCGTAACAGGGGTTTTCGCCGTTTCCGAGGTAGTCCCGGCCGCCCATACTCGGCCCATGACATCGACACCTCTCGCCGTCAACGGACCCTGCGGGCCCATGCTGCACCCCCGGGTGATGATCCTGGTGCGGCCCTCCGGCGCGGTGCAGCTGGGCTGGGACCCGGACACCGCGGTCGTGCTCGACCCCGCCGATCTCGACACCGCGACCGTGCTCAGCTTCCTGCGCCTGCTCGACGGGATGCGCACCCGCCCCCAGATCCTCTGGCTCGCCGAGGAATCCGGCGTGCCACCGGCGCAAGCGGAAGCGCTCTTGGACGCGATCGCGGCGGCGGATCTCCTGGTCCATCCCGAAGCATCCGCGGGGCGGCTCCGGTCCATCCGGGTGCACGGCGCCGGCCCGCTCTCGGATGCCCTCTGTATCGGCGTGCGCCGCTTGGGGATCCGTCCCGTCCGCTCCCGCGGGTACACCCCCGACACTCCGGTCGGCGGCTGGCGCTGCGGGCTGGTGCTGCTCACCGACGATGTGGTCATCGATCCGCGGCTCACCAACGACCTTGTGCTGCACCGCATCCCGCACCTGGCGGTGCGTATTCGGGACGGCAAGGGCATCGTCGGGCCGCTGGTGCTGCCCGGCCGCACCAGCTGCCTGCGCTGCGCCGACCTGACACGCACCGATCTCGACCCGGCCTGGCCGCATCTGGCGGCGCAGTTGCTCGGCCGGGTCGGGCAGGCCTCGACCGCGGCGGTGGCGGCAACCGCCGCGCTAGCGCTCGGCGAGCTGGAGTCGATCTTGGCCTGCTCGGCCACCCGGACCTTGGGCACCCTGGACGGCACGCTCGAACTGGATTTGGACTCGCATCGGATCGAGCGCCGGGGCTGGGCGCCGCATCCGGCCTGCGGATGCCACAGTGTTTGCGCAGGTGGACCAGATGAGTGAGCAACGAGTCTCGAGATTGCCATGGCAAACTCGGGGGTCCGTCGGCCATGATGGGTACGTGTCTGAGATTGTGCGCCGTCGCTCATCCCGAAATGCCAAGTTAGCCAAGATTCCGCTGGGGATCGCCGGGCGGGCCGCCGTCGGGTTCGGCAAGAAACTGGCCGGCGGCGACAAGTCCGAAATCAACGCCAACCTCAACCAGAAAGCGGCCGAGCAGTTGTTCACCGTCCTCGGTGAACTCAAGGGCGGCGCAATGAAATTCGGGCAGGCGCTGAGCGTGATGGAGGCCGCGATCCCGGAGGAGTTCGGCGAACATTATCGCGAGGCGCTCACCAAACTGCAGGCCGCGGCGCCGCCGATGCCCACCGCCACCGTGCACCGGGTGCTGGACGTGCAACTGGGCACCCAGTGGCGGGACCGGTTTCAGTCCTTCGACGACACCCCCGCGGCCTCGGCCAGCATCGGGCAGGTGCACAAGGCGGTGTGGTCCGACGGTCGCGTCGTCGCGGTGAAGGTGCAGTACCCCGGCGCGGACGAGGCGCTGCGCGCCGATCTCAAGACGCTCTCGCGCATGACCGGCCTGATCGCCTCGGTGATCCCGGGCGCGGACGTCAAGCCGATCCTGGCCGAGATCACCGAGCGCACCGAGGAAGAGCTGGACTACCGCAACGAGGCGCGGAACCAGCGGGCCTTCGCCAAGGCCTTCGAAGGCCACCCACGCATCGTGATTCCCAAGGTGGTGGCGGGGGCGCCGAAGGTGATCGTCACCGAATGGCTGGACGGCACGCCGGTTTCCAAGATCATCGCCGACGGCGCGGCCGATCCGGAGGGCAGCTACGAGCTGCGTAACCGGGTGGCCGGCCTGATGGGCGAGTTCCACTTCTCCTCGCCCGAGATCGCGGGCCTGCTGCACGCCGATCCGCACCCGGGCAACTTCATGATGCTGCCCGACGGCCGGCTCGCGGTCATCGATTTCGGCGCCTGTGCGCCGCTGCCGGACGGTTTCCCGAAGATCCTCGGGCAGATCCTGGGGCTGGCCGTCGAGGAACGCTTCGACGAACTCACCCAGGTGCTCTACGACAACGGCTGGATCATCCCGGGCCGCACGGTCACCCACCGGGAGATCGCCGATTTCCTGCGGCCGTTCACCGACCCGATCCGGACCGAGTCGTTCCACTTCACCCGCCGGTGGATGCAGCGGGTGGCCGGCAAGGCCACCGACATCACCAGCGCGGAGATGAAAACCTCACGGGCGATGCAGCTTCCGGCCGAGCACGTGATGATCTTCCGGGTGCTCGGCGGGTCCGTGGGCATCCTGGCGCAGCTGGACGCGGAGCTGCCGTTCATGGGGCTGGCCAACCAGTGGCTGCCCGGATTGCGCGAGGAGCGCGGCGAACTCACCAGCTGAGAGCCGCTGCCGCACTGCGAGTTCGATCCAGCCGACACCCCGACGGCTGGATCGCGCTCGCCATTCTCGTTACCGCACAACGCAAACGAACCGCCCACCCGGCGACGCGGGAGGCGGTTCGTATGCTTTCTCGTTCCTGGGCACGCCAGCGGTCCACAAGGGCCCGCGGGGCCGCGAGGACCGGAGGGAGGTATGCCGTCAGTCGCGGCATGAGTGACCTATCGCCACTCATGCCGGGACCGCGACCTTGCGCGGGCGACCACGCGGACGCTTGCGGGCGATCACGACACCCTGGTCGAAGATCTCACCGCCCCACACGCCCCAGGGCTCACCCCGGTCGATGGCTGCGGTCAGGCAGCCCTTACGGATCGGGCAGGCAGCGCACAGGGTCTTGGCTTCCTCCAACTGCGCCGGGCTCTCGGCGAACCAGAGATCGGGATCTCCGGCACGGCAAGGAACGGTCACAGTGGCCTCCCGGGTACGGGTGGACCGAGCCGACCCTTTCGAGCGACCTGGCAAGCAGTCGCTAGCGATGGTGCGGCATGTCACGTCAGTAGCGGCGTCCGGCCACTTCTCTGCGGTGAACACGTCGTTCTCCTTCAGTTTCGTTTGCAGCGGTTCGTTACTTTTTCCACGAAACCGCTTCCAAACGGCTGAAGAGCCGCTTAAAAACAATGGCCACGGTTTCGCGGGTTGCGATCCGTGGCCAGGAGGTGGGGGTTTCCCCTACCTAATTCGACACCTGTGTCGATCTCTGATCACGGTCGCTGGGTCTTCTGCGGTGCGGAGGCGGTTCGCCATATCGATGCCGGCCGCAATATCTGCTGCCGGTCCGGCGGCGGCGGGGTTGTGGCCCACCGGCTCATAACCGGAATCGATGACGAAGGCGCCCGGCGCTGCTTGAGCAGCCAGATGCCATGCCCCGTTGGGCTTGTCTGCCTGTCGCTGGACGCAAATCGGGTGCGTAAACGAGACAGCTTTCGCCGTCACGTCGACCTTGGTTCCGAATGCGCTGACGCCGGACAGACCGATCCCCTGCAAAGCGGAGATCCCCCGGGAGGCGGACATGGCGGCACCAGCCACAACGCTGAGAGCGCTGAAGCTTCTTGTGCTTGTGCTGCTGTTCATTGGTCTGCCTCCCTCCTTGTCTCGTTCGATCCGTCAACTGTGCGCGCTGGGATTACCTCCCGGTGCGTGTTCCCACCATATGCAATGTCGGAGAAACCGACAACCTATTTTCTACCTGCGGTTTTGTAGATTCCTCTCACAGCGTGCGGTTGCGCATCCGGGAGGCCACGATGGCCAGGACGTCGGCTCCGTAGTCGGTGATCTTCTTGGCGCCGATGCCGGCGATCGCGCCCAGCGCCCGGTCGTCGGCGGGCAATTGCTCGGCAATCGCGGTCAGCGTGGTGTCGGTGAAGATGACGAACTCCCGGACGCGCAGCGCTTCGGCCTTCTCCATGCGCCATTCCTTCAGCGCTTCCAGCAGCACGTTGTCCAGCTCCGCCGGGCAGCGGCGGCACCGGCCGAGCATGGTGGCATAGGTGCCGATCAGCGGTTTCGCGCACACTCGGCAGGCCGGGCGAATCCCGCCGCCCTTTTTCTCCGCCACCGGCGCGGCGATGCGGGAAGCGGGTGAGTCGTCGGGGACGAGACCGTTGAGGAAACGGGAGCGCCGCCGCGTGCGACGGCTGCCCTGGTTACGCGACAGCGCCCACGACAGTCGCAGGTGTTCGCGGGCCCGAGTGACGCCGACGTAGAACAGCCGGCGTTCCTCCTCGAGGGCGGCGACATCGGCGACCGCGCCGTCGGCGGCGAGCACGTGCTGGATCGGCATGGTGCCGTCGACCAGGCCGACCAGGAACACCGCGTCCCATTCCAGGCCCTTGGCGGCGTGCAGCGAGGCCAGGGTGACGCCCTGGACGGTCGGTGGGTGCCTGGCCTCGGCCCGGGCGGCCAGCTCGCGCAGCAGCCCGCCGAGGTCGAGTTCCTCGTCCGCGTCGAGCAGTTCCTCGGTGAGGCGGACCAGCGCGACCAGCGATTCCCACTTCTCCCGAGCCTGTGCGCCCGCGGGTTCCTCGGTGGTGAGCCCGACCGGGGCGAGCGCCGCCCGCACCAGCGTGACGAGCGATCTGCCGCTGCGCGACTCCACCGGCAGATCCTCGCGGGACGCGGCTTGGCGGAGCACGCTCACGGCCTGCCGGACCTCGGCCCGATGGAAGAAGCCCTCGCCGCCGCGCACCTGATACGGGATGCCCTTCTCGGTCAGCGCCTGCTCGTACGCCTCCGATTGCGCGTTGATCCGGTACAACACCGCGATCTCCGCCGCGGGGACGCCGCCGGCGATCAGTTTCTTGATCTGCCCGGCCACCGCGGCGGCCTCGGCGGGGGCGTCGTCGTGCTCGGCGAACAACGGTTCTGGGCCGTCGGGTCGCTGCCCGATCAGCTGCAACCTGGTGCCGGCGATCCGGCCGCAGGCGGCTCCGATCACCCGGTTGGCCAGCGAGACCACCTGCGGAGTCGAGCGGTAGTCGCGTTCCAGCCGGACTACCGTCGCCTCGGGGAAGCGGCGTGAGAAGTCGAGCAGGTAGGACGGGGTCGCCCCGGTGAAGGAGTAGATGGTCTGGTTCGCGTCGCCGACCACTGTCAGGTCGTCGCGATCGCCGAGCCACGCGTCGAGCACCCGCTGCTGCAGCGGGGTGACGTCCTGATACTCGTCGACCACGAAACTGCGGTAGCGGCTGCGGAATTCGTCCGCAACGGCTGGATAATCCTCCAAGGCCGCGGCGGTGTGCAGCAGCAGGTCGTCGAAGTCCAGCAGCAGGCCCTCCGACGAGGTCTTCAAACTCTCGTAGGCCGAATACACTTCGGCGATCCGGGCCGGGTCGAACGGTGTCTCCCGCCGATGCTTGGCCACCGCCGCCGGATAATCCTCCGGCGCGATCAGCGTGCCCTTCGCCCACTCGATCTCACCGAGCAGGTCGCGCACGCTCTCGGTCGCCCCCGACAGCCCGGCCCGATGCGCGGCCTGCGCCACGATCGGGAACTTGCCGTCGAGCAACCGCCACGGCACCTCCCCCACGACCTGCGGCCAGAAATACTTGAGCTGCCGCAGCGCCGCCGCGTGAAATGTCCTGGCCTGCACCTGATTGGCGTCTCCGCCGAGCCCCAACTCGCGCAACCGGCCGCGCATCTCCCCCGCCGCCCGCGCGGTGAAGGTCACCGCCAGCACCTGATCGGCCTTCACATGCCCCGCCGACACCAGATGCGCGATCCGATGCGTAATAGTCCTCGTCTTCCCCGTCCCCGCCCCCGCAAGCACGCATACCGGCCCCCGCGGCGCCTTCACGGCGGCGGCCTGCTCGGGATCCAGGGCAGCGAGGTCGAGTGGCACGCGCACCATCATGACAGCCGGGTCCGACAGCTGGACGCGTCACCACAGACCGGCCGGCGCCACACCGGAGCCGCGACACGCCAGCCGTTTGCTGCTGCGCGCGAAAGTGCCTGTATTTCAACGCATTCTGTCGGTTGATCTGCGTAGAGTGGCGTCACCTCCACCCGAGGGGCGGTGGCTTGGAGTTGTCCACCAGCTGGGCAGACGCCAAGCATGGTCCACGCCGCGCCCAGGAGGGAGGTGGTGGGGAATGGCGAAACATCGCCGGGTGAAGAGTGATACCCCGGTCGACTACGGCGTTTGCTTCTGTCTCACAGGGGCTGCCGTAATCGCCGGGGCGCTCATTTACCACTTGGTCCGCCGAGGGCTGACTAGGTAAATCCCCAACCTGGTGGGGCGTCGTTTAAAGGGAACGGCGTCCCACCACCCTCGGCATCACTCGCGTGACCACTTCACTCTACCTATCGGCGCAGGTGGAGTCGACCTTTTCGCACCGGACAGATCGGTGTCCGGGCGTCCGGCGTGGCGGGCGGGTGCAGCCGACCGGCCGGGACTTTACTGACCTGTGTGAGCACCGAGACGCCGCGGGAAGCGGACGACACGCGGGAGCGGCACGCCTCCTGGATGGAGTTGTTCTTCGATCTGGTGGCCGTGGCGGGGATCCAGCAGCTCACGCACCTGTTGCACCATGGCCCGACGCTTGGGGATTTCGGGCTGTATACGGTGCTCTACCTTGCGTTTTGGATGGTGTGGGCGGTGATCATGCTGTACGGCAACATCGCTCGGGATCACACCCGGGTGCCGCTCATGCTGGCGGCGATGCTCGGGCTGGGGGTGATGGCCGCGGCGGTGGCGGGACTGCCGGAGCGGCACGCGACCGCGTTCGCAGCGGTCTATGTGGTGGTGCGGATCGGGTCGGGGTGGCTGTGGGGGCGCGGCAAAGTCGTGGTCGACTGGCCGGTCATCGAGATGGGCGCGGGAGTGTTGCCGTGGGTTGTCTCGCTGTGGGTGCCGGAGCCGTGGAAGTACTGGTGCTGGGCGGTCGGGCTGACCATCGACCTGGTGGTGATGTTCGTCATCAGCGGGGAACGGCTGCTGGCGGGCGTGCAGGATCAGTTCGACCGCCGCCTGAAGCGGATGCGCCGCGTCCGGGACTTCGACGAGTCCCTGGTGCCGAAACTCGAAGCGCTGCACGCCGACCCGGTGCATCTCGGCGAGCGCCTCGGCCTGTACGTGATCATCGTGCTCGGCGAGGGCGTGATCGCGGTCATCGCCGCGGTCGGCGCGGGCGCGTGGTCGGTCCGGGTGCTGGCGCTGGGCTTCGCGGCCTTCGTGATCCTGGCGGGGTTGTGGGCGTTGACGCTGCTGTACGGCGTTGTCAGCCGGTTGCTGAACGGCGCCGAGACCGGCGTGCCGCGTCGGCATGTGATGGTCATGCACTGCTTCCTGACCGGGGCGATCGCGACCATCGCGGGCGGGCTCGGGCTCACCATCGACCACTCCGCCGGACATCTGACCGCGGGCATCGGCTGGGCCCTGTGCGGCGGCGCGGCCGCGTACTTCGCGATCAACGCCTTCGTCGGCCTGCGGACGACCCGGAGCTGGCGGTGGAGTCTGACCTGGCCGATACCGTGCGCGCTGGCCGCCGTGGGACTCGGCGTCTTCGCGCCGCGCATCGGCGCGCTCGGCCTGGTCTGCGGGCTGGCCGCGCTGATCCTGTGGCCGCTGGTGACGGAGTACCGGGCCGGCCGCACCCAGGAACAGGATGGCGAGACAAAGCGTTGAAGGGTCCGTGACTGACGCAAAGGTTGATCTGACGATGTACTCGACCACCTGGTGCGGCTACTGCCGGCGGCTGAAGAAGCAGCTGGACGAGTCGGGCATCAGCTACGTCGAGATCGATATCGAGCAGGACCCGGCCTCGGCCGAGTTCGTCGGCAGCGTCAACAACGGCAACCACGTGGTCCCGACGGTGCAGTTCGCCGACGGCTCCACGGCGACCAACCCGTCGCTGGCCGCCGTCAAACAGCATCTCGCGACGCTGTCCTAGGAATCGAGTTCGGCCCAGGATTCGACGATGGTGCGGGCGATGGAAATGGACCCGGGCAGCAGCAGGCGGGTGCCCTCCTGCTGCGCGGACCAGTCGCCCAGCGCCAGCGCTTCGCGCACCTCCGCGCGGGTGAACCAGTACGCCTCGGCGATCTCACCGTCGGAGAACGCCAGCGTCTGCTCGGGATCGCCGACCGCGGCGAAACCGAGCATCAGCGAGCGCGGGAACGGCCACGGCTGGCTGCCCAGGTAGCGGATGTCGCGCACATCGACGCCGACCTCCTCCTTCACCTCGCGCTCCACACAGCGCTCCAGCGATTCGCCCGCTTCCACGAAACCGGCCAGCAGTGAGAACAGCGTCTTCGGCCAGGTGTGCTGGCGGGCCAGCAGTACGCGGTCGCCGCCATCGTGGATCAGGCAGATCACCGCGGGATCGATGCGCGGGAACTCCTCGTAACCGCCCTCGGTGACCCGGGACCAGCCGCCCTTGGCCGCGACCGTGGCGCTGCCGTCGGCAGCGTTGAAGCCGGCCTTGTCGTGCCAGTTCAGCAGGGCTATCGCGGTGGACAGCAGGCCCGCGGTGTAGTCGTCGACCTCGTTCGCGGCGACCCGCAGGTCCATCAGGGTGCCGGTGATCTCGTTGTCCCGGACGGCCCAGACGTGCTTGCCGTCCCCGAGCCCCAGGAAGACCCCGGCCGGGCTGGGCTCGGCGGACAGGTCGGTGGCCGCGTCCAGCACCAGCGCGCTGTCCTGGAATCGGACCTGGCCGCGTTTGTTCACCCGCAGCAACCGGGCCTGGGCCCAGCCTTCCTTCAGCGCTTGCTCGTCGGCGCGGATCTCCTCGGCCCGATCGACGACGGAACGTGAGAGCAGGGGGACACCATTCAGCTGAAACGACACGCTTCGAGGGTAGACCCCTGGGTGATCACTTCTGCGTGCGGCGAATGTAGAGCAGCTTGTCGCCCGCCTCGATGGCGTCGACCTCGGGCTCACCGACCCGCACCAGCGTGCCGCCGCGCACCACGCCGAGCACGATATCGCTGAGATGCCTTGGTGAGCCGCCGATTTCGGAGGCCTCCACCTCGCGCTCGGCGACCGCGAAACCTTGCTCCGGGGTGAGCAGGTCCTCCATGATCTCCACGACGTTCGGTGTGGTGGTGGCGACGCCGAGCAGCCGGCCCGCGGTCTCGGAGGACACCACGACCGAATCCGCGCCGGATTGCCGCAGCAGGTGGGTGTTCTCGGCCTCGCGCACCGCGACCACGATCTTCGCGGCCTTGTTCAGCTCGCGGGCGGTCAGGGTGATCAGCACGGCGGTGTCGTCACGGTTGGCGGCCACGACCACCGAGGACGCGTTCTGCACGCCGGCCAGCCGCAGCACATCCGAGCGGGTGGCCGAACCGTGCACGGTCACCAGGCCCGCGTTGGCGGCGGCGTCCAAGACCTCGGGATCGGTGTCGACCACCACGATGTCGGCCGGCTGCACGGCGTCGCCGAGCATGGCGTCGATTGCGGTCCGCCCCTTCGTGCCGTATCCGACGACCACGGTGTGATTACGCACGCTGCGCCTCCAACGCTGAATCTTGAATGCCTGCCGGGAACGTTCGGTGAGCACGCCGAGAGTGGTACCGACGAGCACGATGAGGAACAGCACGCGCAGCGGCGTGATGATGACGATGTTTGCCAGACGCGCGGCCGGCGACACCGGGGAGATATCGCCGTAACCGGTGGTCGACAGCGACACCGTCGCGTAGTAGAACGCGTCCAGGAACGACAGCTCGTCCTCGGACACGTCGCGATAGCCGTGCCGTCCGATGTAGACGACCGTCGCCGCGGTGAACAGCAGCGCGATCGCGAACAGCACCCGGCGGATCAGCTGCGTCCACGGACTGGTCTGTACCTCGGGAATCCGCAGCAGACCGACCAGCGCGAAATGCGGGCGGGCCGACACACCGCGCTTGTTCGCGTTCTCCTCGAACTCACTCAACACCGGTCTCACCACCCCTGACGCTGCTCCCGACGAACTCCGGCCTGACATCTCGCTCCGGCACGACACGGGAGCCTACCGCGCGAACGGCGAGATGCCCGGTCGAGGCGCGATACCCCGTGGCGCGGGTGTCAGCCCTTGTGGCAGACGACCTCGAGCACGAAGCCGTCCGGGCCGCGAAAGAAGACCGCGTAGTAGCCCGGGTGGTACTGCGGGAATTCCTGTGGCGGCTCGATGATCTCGTCGCCGCGGGCCCGGGCCCAGTCGTGGATCGCCGCTACCTCGTCCCGGGTTGGCACCATGAAGGCCATGTGCTGCAAGCCGACCCGGTGCCGGGAGTAGTCGGCCGGCTCGAGGGCCTGATAGAAGAAGAGGACGGTGCCGACCTTCCCGTCGGCGGGCCGGTACGAGAATTCCGACGGGCCGGAAACGAACGGTTCGAAACCCAGTTTGGGCAGGAGTTCGTCATAGTAGGAGCGGGCCTTGTCCAGATCGCTGACATTCACGCCGAGATGTCCGAGTGGCATGGATTCGAGGCTAGGCGGGCAGGCGGCTCGACGGGAAGCACTCGCGAATGTCAGGGTGAGGCATGGCTCTGATCGAAACCGACAACGGGCGACGTCCCGCGCTAGCCCTGGCCGCCCTGCTGTTCGGGAGCGGGGTGCTGCACTTCGTCATGCCCAAGCCGTTCGACTCGATAGTGCCGCGGCAGCTGCCTGGGCAGGCACGCAACTACACCTATGCCTCTGGCGTGGCCGAACTCGGTGTGGCGACCGCGCTCGCGCTCCCGCGTACCCGCAGCCTCGGCGGACGGCTGGCGGCGCTGCTTTTCGTCGCAGTGTTCCCGGCGAACGTCCAGATGACAGTGGACATGCTGAACAGCAAGAAGGCGCCGCGGGCGGTGAAAGTCGGCTCGGTACTGCGGCTTCCGCTACAGATCCCGTTGATCACGCAGGCATTGAAGGTGAGTCGCCGGGCGCGGTGACGCGGAACATGAAACAGCCGTAGGCGACATTGCGGCTGTGGACTTCCACGACTCCCGGCTCGGCGAGCACCGCGGTCAGCTGCGCCTCCGCGTCGGTGCCGTCGTGGACGCGGGTCGCGGGTCGGATCCAGCCGCGGGAATCGTAGGCGCGCAACACTTGTGGACGGTCTAGCCAAGCGGCCGGGTAGCTGGAACGCGAGTCCGGACCTGGGCAGGTCGCCGCGTGCGTGAACACCGCGCCTCTCTCCCGGTAGGGGTTGTCCGGCAGCGGCGGTTCGTAGTTGAACAGCACGATGTCTTCCTGTGCGCGGGCGTCGCGCAGGCAGCAGCGCAAGGGTTCACCGCCGTTCGCCCGCATCGCGACCGGGTCGACGCCGGGCTCGGTGATCGGATGGATCCGGAAATCGGTCATGCCCCCAGGTTCACGCAATCAGCGTGCGGGATCCGGCGGGAAAACGACACCGCGTTCTATCGGGCGGGCGGTGGCGCCGAGACGCGAATGAGATCGGCGAGTTCGGCCTGGCCGGGCAGGTAGCCGGGGGCGACGGTGCGGCCGGTGCGGACGTAATGGAAAGCAGCGCTGATCTTCTCCAGCATCGCGGCCTCGGTCGCGCCGGTGCGGGCGGCCATCAGGCGCGCCCAGGCCAGGCGATAGATCGCCAGCTGCATGGCGACGGCCGGTTCGTCGCTGGGTGTCGGCACCGCGCCGGTCTTCCAGTCGACGACGACCCAGCCGCCGCCCGGCTCGGCGAAGACCGCGTCCATGCGACCGCGGATGACGGTGCCCGCGATGGAGGTTTCGAACGGGATCTCCACCTCGACCGGACTCCGGTTCGCCCACGGCGAGTTCAGGAACGCGTCTTGCATCCGGGTGAGCTCGGCATCCACACCCCCGTCCGCGGTTTCGAGCTCACCGACGCCGGGCAGCTGATCCAACCCGACCAGCCGGCTGTCACTGAACCAGCGCTGCACCCAGGCATGGAAGGCAGTGCCGCGCCGCGCCAGCGGATTCGGCGGGAATGGCAGCGGACGCCGCAGCCGGCGAGCGAGTTTCGCCGGATCCGCCCGCATCTCCACCAGCGCGGTCGCCGGAATCTGCCCCGGCAGTTCGACTTCCTCCGCCGCCGCCTGATCGGCTTCGAATTCGGCGAGCAGTGCGTCGACGTCGGCGGCCCAGCCATCCGGGTCATCCGGGTCGGAGGGCGGGGTGTAGTCGTCCGGCGGAGGGATGAAATCGTCCGGGAGCGGGGCGAATTCGTCCAGCAGGGGCGGGACGTCGTCGAAGGCCGCGAATTCGACCAGTGGGTGCGCGAAATCGTCCGGGGGCGGCAGTAGCTCGTCCGGCGGAGGAGGAACATCCGCCCACGGCGCACCTTCGGAATCCTCTGGTGGAGCGGGCAGGTCATCGCGATCTACCGGCGTGGCGAGTTCGCCTGAGGCAGAGGGCTGGTCGGTGGCTTGTGCGTCGGGGCGCACGAAATTCGGGGGCAACGGGACCGAGACAGTGGTGCGCTCGGCACGCTCCCAGGGCGTAGCTGGGCTGGGGCGTGGGGTTTTGTCGTTCCACGGGGCGCTCTGTGGGGCTGTAGGTCCAGTTACGGGTCCCCCCGCCTCGGTGCGCGTGGGGTCCGCGAGTGCAGCTGGTGCAGAGGGTATTTCGACGTCGCCGGTGGTGTCGGGGATCGGGGGGCGGGTGGCTTGGGCGCGGAGTTCGGCCAAGGCGGCGCGGACCATGGCGGCGCCTTGTTCGATGGGGTCGCGGCGGTTGCCGAGGGGGTCGCGGGGCCATTCGGCGGTGGCGGGGTTGTCGGTGAAGGGGTTGACGGCGTCGGGTTCGGGGGGATCGTCCCAGCGTGCGAGGTCGAGGCCGCCGTCGGTGTCGGCGGCGTGCTTCAGTTCCAGGAGAAAGTCGGAGGGGCCCTTGGGGGACGAGCCGGTTTCGGCCCAGTGGTGTGCCGAAACCAGGAGTACGCGTTCGGTTCTGGTGAGCGCGACGTAGAAGAGGCGGCGGTCCTCGTCGAGGCGGCGGCGATCCAGCGCCTCCTTGTGTGACTTGATGGCGCGTTCCAGGTCGGCGCGGTCGTAGAGGTCGGCGAGGTCGAGGACCGGGACGCCCTCGGCGGCGTCTTCCTGAATGCGGTCGCCGCGCAACGTCGTCGGGAGTTCGGCCAGCGCGCCGAGCCAGGTGCCGGACGCGGCGCCGGAGGGGAACACGCCGCGCACCACGTGCGGCACCGCGACGATCTCCCACTCCAGGCCTTTGGCGGCGTGCACGGTCAGAACCTGAACGCGGTCTTTCGCGACTTCGACTTCGCCTGGCTCCAAACCGTTTTCGACGGATTCGGCGGCGGCGAAGAAGGACAGCAGACCGGTTAGTGAGGCGCCGGAATCGGCGGCGTAGCCCGCGACCACCTCGGCGAAAGCGTCCAAATGCTCGCGGCCCGCGCCGGTTCCGGCCATCGCGCGGCGGGCCTGGGTCTCCACACCCACGCCGATAGTGCGTTCGACGTCGGCGACGAGTTCGGCCAAGGGCTGGCCGCTGCGTTCCCGCAGCGCGCCGAGTTCGCGACCGAGGGCTTCGATACGGGCGAAGCCGGAGTCCGAATAGTTCTCCTCGTCACCGGGATCGGCGATAGCGTCGGCGAGACCGGCCTGCTCGGTGGGCTCGGGCGCGACCTCACGCAGCGCTTCCGCCAGCGTGGCGCTGTCGGTGATCTCCCCCGAGTCACCGCCGGATAACCGGCTGATCGACAGATCGCGAGCGCGCCGGGCCAGCGCGGCGATATCGGCGACACCGATGCGCCAGCGTGCGCCGGTGAGGATGCGCATCGCGGCGCTGCCCGCCGCGGGTTCGGCGATCAAGCGCAGTGTCGCGACGATATCGGCGACCTCCGGGGTGGCGAGCAAGCCGCCGAGGCCGACGATCTCCACCGGAAGCCCTTGTGCGCGTAGCGCTTCCGCGAGCGGTGACGCATCGGCATTCCGGCGGACGAGGACCGCGGAGGTCGGCGGCGGCTCTTCGGCCGCCCGCCGTGCCGCCCACTCCGCCGCGATCTTCTCCGCCAGCCACTGCCGCTCCTCGGCAACGGTTTCGGTCAATGCCAGTTCGACGACGCCTTGGCCCGCATCAGGTTTGGCCCGCAGGGCATCAACAGTCACACCGCCCTTGTCGATCGCACTGCGGCGCAGCGGATCCGCCACCAGGTTGGCGACGGCGAGCGCCTCCGGCGGATTGCGCCAGCTGGTGAGCAGCGGCAACGTGGGCGCGGGAATCCCGGGTGCACTCGGGAAGTCGGTGGCGAAGCGCGGCAGGTTCGCGGCGGAGGCACCGCGCCAGCCGTAGATGGACTGCATCGGGTCGCCCACCGCAGTGACCGCCAGCCGTTGTTGTCCGCCTTCGGCTTGCGGTCCAAGGCCGCCGAAAAGGGAAGCGAGCAGCACACGTTGGGCGTGGCCGGTGTCCTGGTATTCGTCGAGCAGAACGAGGCGGAAGCGGGCGCGTTCGGCGGCGGCGACCTCGTGGTGTTCGGCGGCGAGGCGGGCGGCGAGGGACATCTGGGCGCCGAAATCCAGGGCGCCGCGGCGGCGCAAGGCGTCCGCGAGTTGCTGCACCAAGGGCAGCAGGGCGACGCGTTCCTTCTGGACGTCGAGGATGCCGCGCAGGGTTTGGCTGGGTCCACCGCGCTGGCGCGGGCCCGGCGGGAGCGTGTAGACCAGCTTTTCCAGCTCGGTGTGCGCTTCGGCCAGTTGTTCTGCCTCCACCAGGTGTTCGGCGAGCTGCCCGGACAGCGCGAGCACCGCTTCGGTCACCGACACCGGGGTGCGGTCGGTGTCGAGATCGCCATCCCAGTTGCGAACGACCTGGTGGGCGAGCTGCCACAGCTGTGTCTGGGTGAGCAGCGTCGCCGACGGCTCCACGGGCAGCAGCAACCCGTGCTCGGTCAGCAGCCTCCCCGCGTAGGAGTGATAGGTGCTGATCTCCGGCTCGGCACCCGCCAGCTGAGCCCGCAGGTCCCCGGTCGAATCCAGCTCCCGCAGCAGCGGCGCGCCCGCCAGGCGTGCGAGCCGGGTCCGGATACGAGAAGTCAACTGCTGTGCGGCTTTTCGGGTAAATGTCAGCCCCAGCACCTGATCCGGCAGCACCAGCCGATTGGCCACCATCCACACCACGCGAGCGGCCATGGTCTCGGTTTTCCCGGCCCCGGCCCCGGCCACCACCAACGTCGGCCCCGCCGGCGCGGCGATCACCGCCGCCTGCTCATCCGTCGGCGGCGGCAGCCCGAGCGCCTCGGCCAACTGCCGCGGGGTCACCGTGGTCATTCGTCGGTCACCTGCCGCCCAGTGTCTTGGACGGGGCAGGAGCCCGCTACGGCGCAGTGGCGACAGCCGTCATTGCGCATAGCGAGGTAGCTGGGGCCGCGCGTTGATGCGGCCGCGTCGTGGATGGTTGTGCGCCACTGGTCGAGGGCTTCCGCGTCCAACGGGGGTTGCAGGCGTTGGGTGGCGCCTTCTTTGGCGCTGGGTTTGGCGACGTAGACAAGGCGGGCACCGCCGGGTTCAGCGGTCAGCTGGGCCTCCGGCCCATCGGCAGGCGCAGACTCAACTGGCACGTCAGCGGATTCGATGGCATCGGCGGCGGCATCAGGCGTTGCGCCGGCGCCGGCATCGACGGTCGCGTTGGCGTCGAGGGTCGCGTTGGCGTCGAGGGTCGCGGCGGCGTCGAGGGTCGCGGCGGCGGGATCCGCAGGAGCGCCTGCATCGACGGTCGCGACGGCCTCAGCGGCCTCAGCGGTCGCGACGGCTTCGGCGGGCGCGGCGGAAGCATCGGCATCGGCGTTGGCTGTGCTGGGATCGTTTGTGGTGCTGTCGCTTTCGCCGAGGGCGGCGTCGAGGGCGCCCATGGCGGCGGCGACCTGGTAGGTGGCGAGTTGGGCGTGGTCGACCGCGGCTTGTTTGGTGATCGGGGATTTGCCGGTTTTGACGTCGACGATGACGAAGCGGCCCAGGGCGTCGCGTTCCAGGCGGTCGACGCGGCCGCGGATGCGGACGCCGCGTTCGTCGGCGGAGCGGGCGGGGAGTTCGCAGTCGACCGGGATTTCGATGCCGGCCTGGGTGAGTTCGCCGCGAGTGTTGTGCACCCAGGCCATGAAGGTTTCCAGCATGGCTTCGGTGCGGCGGAGTTCCTGGCGGGAGTGCCAGCCGGTGCCGGGATCGATAGCGCGCCAGGCCTTGTCGAGGGCGGCACGTACCTGGGATTCGGGGACGCGGCCCGCCAGGGCTTGGACCAGGGTGTGGACCAGGTTGCCTTTGACGGCGTGCGGGTTGTCGCCGTCGGTGCCGCCGTGCCGTTCCAGCGCCCAGCGCAGCGGGCAGGTGCGCAGCAATTCCACGGTGGACGGGGACAGGGCGACGGCGCTCTCGTCGTCGGCCCACAGGGAGTCGTCGGAGCTCAGAGCGCTTGTGCCGTACCAGTCTTCGGGGTGGGTTCCGGGCACTCCGGCTTGCGCGAGCCGGGCCAGCTGGTGCGCGGCGCGGGCGCGGCGCTCCGGGTCGGACTCGGGATCGCAGACCACACCGCGCAATTCGGCGACCAGGGAGTGCATGACCAAGGCGCGTCCCGGATCCGCGATGGGGAGTACGCCGGGTTCGCTGTCGTCGTCGTGGCCGAGCAGTTCGGCCAGGAAGCGGGAGGGTACGAGATCCCGTTCACCCGAGACGGATTCGACCGCGGTGACCAGTAGCGACCGCCGAGCCCGACTGCAAGCGACGAGCAGCAACCTGCGTTCCTCGGCGAGGATCGGCGCGGCGCGGCTCACCTGTTCGCCCAGGTCGATGCCCGCCGTGAGATCGACCAGATCCTCGGTGTGCAGCAGCGTCCCGCGCGGGCGGGTATTCGGCCAGATGCCCTCCTGCACCGCGGCGACCGCGACCACGTCCCATTCCCGGCCCGCCGCGGCATGCGCGCTGAGCAGCGCCACGGCTTCACCCGGCGCGGTCAACGGGGCGGTATCTTGTGGGATCTCCTGCTGCACAAGGTATTCGACGAATCCCTCGATACTTGCCCGCGGCAACCGGTCCACATAGGCGGCGGCGGTGTCGAACAATCCGACCGCGGCGTCGAGATCGCGATCGGCCTGCATACCCACCGCACCGCCGCGCTCGGACTGCGACACCCAGCGCCGCTCCAACTGCGAGCTGATCCACAGCGCCCACATCACGTCTTCGAGCCCCGACCCGCCCTTGCGCGCCTTCGCCGCGCGATCGAGCGCGTCGAGCACCCGGCGCAACGGCCGAGCCTCGACATCGGTCAGCTTGTCCATGATGACGCGATCGATCTCACCGATCAGCAAGCCGCGCAGCACTTCCGCCGACGACAACTCGATCAGCGCGGCCGGATCCAACGTCAGCCCGGCCGCAACCCCGGAAACCTCGGCGATCTCGACCGCACGCCGCTCAGGCTCGCTCGGCACCACCGGCGGCCGCCCCCGCCTGCTGTCGTCAGCATGCTCGGCAACCTCCAGACCCCAGTCCGAATCATCGCCGTACCAATCGGATTCACTGACCCACTGCTCCGGATCATAGGAACCCCAGTCCGGGTCCTCGACCTCAGCCGCAGGTTCACCCCCTCGGCCGCCTCGATCATCCGCCGACGCGGCGCTTTCCAGAGCCGAGCCCGATTCCGCGGCGTCCTCGAAATCGACTCGCAACCAATCAGGCTCGCGGACCGGCTCGTCATCGTCCGGATCGCGCCCGGTATCCACGGACAACCGGTCGCCGGTATCGTCCGTCGGCTCGGCACTGCCACCGCCGTCCGGTGCCGACGCCGTCTCAGCGGTGTCGGATCGTGCAATCGCGCGATCCAGCGGTGCCGCCGCGACGCCTTCGGCCGCGGCATCGCCTTCAGAACCGTCCAGCGCTACATCGCCCTCGGATTCCTCTGTCCAATCATCGTCGGCTCGGAGCCAATCGGTCTCGGCGATAAACCGGTCATCCCCCGAACCGACCAGGTCGGCGTCCGGGAGATCGGCGTCCGACCTCTCCGGGTCGTCGTTTCCCGCGCCGTTGCGCGGTTTGCGCTGCGACTCCAGCACGCTGCGGCGGATACCGCGGCGGAGGCGGCGCAAGGTGATCTGATCAGCGCCACCCAGCGGACCGCCGAGGAGGTCCAGTGCATCGTCGGCGGTGAACAGCTCCGTCGCCACGCGGCGCGACCGTTCCGCGGCGAGCAGGGCGCGCAACGCGAGCAGCATCCAGGCCGCGCCGCGCCGCCGGGCCAGTGGTACGTCGAGGGCGGGCTGCTGGACCGGGACGCCGGCGGCGAGCAGGGCGCGGCGGAGCGGGGCGAGGGAGAGGGGGACCGAGCGGACGATCACGGCCATGTTCGACCACGGCACGCCGTGCGTGAGGTGGGCGCGCCGCAAATGGTCAGCGATCAGTGCGGCTTCCTTGGCCGGGGTGGCCAGGACGCGGACTCGGACGGTGGCGCCGTCGTCGTCTGGTTCGTCGGCGCGGTTGGGCAGGGTGAAGCGCTGGGGGGCGCTGGCGGGCAACTTGGCGGCGACCCGGGCGAGCGCCAGGTGCACGGTGGCTCCGGATCTTTGGTTGCGGCGCAGGATGATTCGGCGTTCGGCGGGGACGTCCAGATCGGCGACGAAGCTGGAGTCGGCGCCGCGGAAGGTGAAGATGGCCTGGTCGGGGTCGCCGGCGACGACGGCGGTGCGCGCGGCGGTGCCGATCACCCGGACCAGCAGCGCGGCCTGCGGGTCGAGGTGCTGCGCGTCGTCTACCAGCAGGTACCGGATGCGGTTGCGTTCGGCGGCCAGCAGACTCGCGTCGGCGGCGAGAGCGTCGAGGGCGGCGCCGATGAGTTCGGCGGCGTCCAGCGCCGGGGCGGTGGCCTCGGGGGCCTCCACGCCGACCGACCAGCGCAGCAGCATCGCCTGCTCGTAGCGCACCGCGAACCGGCCCGCCGCGACCCATTCGGACTTGCCGTGTTCCCGGCCGAGCTTGATCAGATCCTCGGGCCCGATGCCGCGTTCGGTGGCCCGCAACATCAAATCCCGCAACTGTTCGGCGAACCCGCCGAGGGCGAGCGCGGGTTGCAGCCGCTGCGGCCACAGCGCGTCGTTTCCGTCGGCGATGTCCGTCAAGTCCCCGCGCAGCATTTCGCGCAGCACGGCATCCTGCTCGGCACCGGTCAGCAAACGCGGCGGCGGGTTGCCGTGCACCAGCGCGTGCCGTCGCAGCACCGAGAACGCGTAGGAGTGCAGCGTCCGCACCAGCGGTTCCCGAGTGGCGCCGGGCACCCCGCCGTCCAGCCCGTCCGGCCCGGACAGCCGGGCGGTGATGGCGTCGCGCACGCCGCGCGCCGCCTGCTTGGAATGGGTCAGGAGCAGCACCGATTCCGGATCCGCGCCGGCCGCGATCCGTTCGGCGGCCAAGTCGATCAACAGCGAGGTCTTGCCGGTGCCCGGCCCGCCGAGCACCTGCCACGGGCGCCACCCCGGACGCGCCGCCGCCTCGGCCGCATGGGCTTCGAACAGCGCGCGCACCTCAGCGCCCCAGAGCCGCGCCCCGGGTGCCGCTGCGTTCCGGCGAACAAGTCGCACCGCGCTATCCGATCGCACCACGCGGGCTATTGCAACAGACACGACCGACACACCGAGCGGCCACTCCGGACTCAGGTAGTCAACATCACCGTCGCCGCGCGTTCACCTTTCCGTTCCGGGCCGACAAGTGGGACACCACCGTGGCGCCTTCTGCCGTTTCGCCTCGGTCATGTCCCACGTATCGAGACGACCGCAGCGGTCTGGGTGGTTGTGATGATGCCCTGGGCCTCTGACAGGTTGCGCGGGGCGGCTGTTCGGTGGAACGGATAGGTTGGGCGGCATGCGTCAGAGACGAAGCCGTGTGTTGCGGGGCGCCGCGATCATCCTTGTGGTGGCGGGGCTGACCGCGGGCTGCGGGTCCGGGTCCGAACAACCGCCGGAACCGGCGAAGAACGCACAGCCGGCGTGGCCGGCCAAGATCGCCTTCGACGACTCGAAGTCGATCTTCGTGATGAATCCGGATGGCACCGGGATCACCCGGATCGCCGCCGGCACGGATCCGAACTTCGCCGCGGACGGGTCCAAGCTGGTGATCGGCGGCGGCTGGATTTCGACCATGGCGCCGGACGGCAGCGGTCTGCGCAAGCTCGCCGAAGGCGGATACGACCCCACCTTCTCCGCCGACGGCACCCGGATCGCCTTCGCGCGCGGCGGCGCGATCTTCGTGATGAACACCGACGGCGGCGAATTGCGGCAACTCGGCGACCTGCCGGCCCCCACCGGTCCGAACCAGGCGTCCTCGCAGAGTCCGGCCTTCGCACCCGACGGTTCCACGATCGCCTTCACCCGAGGCGGCGCGATCTGGGTGATGGCCGCCGACGGCACCGGCGCCCGGCAACTGCTGGCGGACCCGCACTTCAACAGCAACCCGGTCTTCAGCCCGGACGGCGCGACCATCGTGTTCGCCAGCAACCGGGGCGGGAAGAACCGGTCCGAGCTGTACGCGATGAACGCCGACGGCACCGGCGTCCGGGCGCTCACCGACGACTGGACCGTGCATCCGGCCTTCTCCCCGGACGGTGCGCAGATCGTCTACACCCGCGCGCGGTCGGCGCCGGAGAGCGGCGCCGAAATCTGGGTGATGAACCGCGACGGCAGCGACCCGCATCTGCTCTCCGATCCGGAACAGGTTGCGCAGCATGCCAGTTGGAGCGCCGGATCCGGCTCCTGACGGACCGCGCATGCGGGCGGGCGGCGGAGCCGACAGAATGGGGCGGGTGTCGACTTTGCATGTTCATCGATTCGGGCCTGCCACGGGGCCGGTGCTGCTGGCGCTACACGGGTTGACCGGGCACGGGAAGCGGTGGGCGGCGCTGGCCGAGGAACACCTGCCCGACGTCCGGATCATCGCGCCGGATCTGCGTGGGCACGGCCGCTCCACCGCGCTGCCGCCCTGGGATTTCGAGACCATCGTGGCCGATCTGGTGGAACTGCTCGCCGCGGAGACCGCGGAACCGGTGCTGGTGGTGGGCCATTCGTTCGGGGCCGCGAGCGCGATCCACCTGGCCCATCGGCATCCCGAACTAGTGCGCGGCCTGGTCCTGCTGGATCCCGCGATCGCGCTCGAGCCGGGCCTGTTGCACGACATCGCGGTGCGCGGCATCACCCATCCGGATTACGCCGACCTCGAGCACGCCCGGCAGGACAAGCTGGCCAGCGCCTGGCACGACGTCGAATCCCGGGTGCTGGACGCCGAACTCGCCGAGCACCTGGTGCCGACCGCGGACGGACGGGTGGCCTGGCGGCTCAGTGTGCCCGCGATCACCTCCTACTGGGGCCAGCTGGCGCGCGAGTTCGTGCTGCCGCCCGCCGACCTGCCGACGGTGCTGGTGCAGGCGATGAAGGTGCAGCCGCCGTTCGTGACTCCGGCGTTCCGCGCGGCGCTCGCCGCGCACCTGGGCGCCCGGCTGACGGTGCACGAGTTCGATTGCGATCACATGGTGTCGCAGGCCCGGCCCGCCGAGACGGCGGCGCTGCTCCGCGCGGCGCTGTAAGCCATGCCCACCACCGATGCTCAGATCGAGCTGGTGCGCGCCCTGGTGGCACAGATCCCGCCCGGTCGGGTCGCCACCTACGGCGACATCGCCGCGGCGGCCGGGTTGTCCACCCCGCGCACCGTCGGCTGGATCATGCGCACCGACTCCGCCGATCTGCCGTGGCACCGCGTGCTCGGCGCGAGCGGCAAACCCGCTGCGCACCTCGCGCATCGCCAGCTGCGACGACTCGCCGAGGAGGGTGTCCCGATCCGGGACGGACGAGTGGACTTGCGGGACGCACGTTTCCGGTTTCCCGAACTTCCGGATTAGCCACTCCGTTCGGGTTACCGTTGTCGGATGTCCACTCGACTGGCGTGTGTCGTGTTCGAGGCAGACCGGCCCCGGGCCGTCGCGGATTTCTGGGCCGAATTGCTGGGTTGGGCGGTGACGCTGGACCGCCCGCACGAAGTGGATGTGGCCGCTCCCGACCCCGCCGGCTTGGACATCGCCCTCACCTTCCTACCGGCGACCCGGCAGAAAGTCGGCAAGAACCGCATCCATCTCGACCTGGCCAGCCGTTCGGTGGATCATCAACGCGTCCAGGTCGATCGGGCCCTGTCGCTGGGCGCGCGCCGCATCGACATCGGCCAGGGCAGCGTCCCGTGGGTCGTGCTCGCCGATCCCGAGGGCAACGAGTTCTGCGTCCTGGAACCCCGCGAGCACTACGTCGACACCGGCGCGGTCGCCGCCATCGTAGTCGACACCCGCGACCCGGCCCGCCTGTCCGAATTCTGGTCGACCGCCTCGGGCTGGCCGGTCACCCACACCGGATCCGAAGTGGCGGGCCTGCGCTCGGCGACCGGCCTGGGCTGCTGGCTCGAATTCGTCCGCACCCCGGACGAGAAGTCCGGCCGCAACCGACTACGCCTCAACCTGACCTCGTTCCCCGCGGGCAACCCGGCCGAGGACGTCCGCCGGCTGCGCGCCGCCGGCGCCACCCCGCTCATCACCGCCGAACCCGACTTCGCCACCGACGCCTTCACCTTGGCCGACCCGGAAACCAACGAATTCAGCGTCCTGACAACCTATTCCGACTTCACCCCGGTGTGATTCCGATGCCGGTCAGCTGATCCTGATGAAGCCGTGGCGGCACCGCCCCGGCTTCCTCAGGATCTGGCCCCGGCGACCAGATCGACCCGCCGAAATCAGGGCGCTGAGCTGGGGCGGCTTGCCGAGGAGCGGGCGGGTGTGCGGGGTGGGGCGGGTGGACGAATTAGCATGTCGGCCATGTTGTCTCTAGCCTCGACTCGCCTATCGTGACCGCCGCCGACGCGATTGTGCTCGCTGGGGGGCGGGCCAGCCGGATGGGTGGGGTGGATAAGCCGGCGATCGTGATCGGCGGCCGGTCCATGCTGGACGCGGCGCTCGCGGCGGTTGGGGGGTGTGCGCGGACCGTGGTGGTCGGGCCGTATCGGGCGGAGTTGGATCCGGCGGTTTTGCAGGTGCGCGAGGTGCCGCCGGGGTCTGGGCCGGTGGCGGCGATCGAGGCCGGGTTGCATGCGTTGCATCCGGAGCCGGCGCCGTTGGTGGTGGTGCTGGCCGCGGATATGCCGTTCCTGACCGACACCGCGATCAGTGAATTGCTCAGGCAGGAGAGCGAAACCGGTGCGGACGCGGTGTTCGCGGCGGACAAGTCGGGGCGGCCGCAGTATCTGATCGGGGTGTGGCGGCGGTCGGCGCTGGTTTCGGCACTGGCGCAACTGGATTCGCTGGTGAATCAGCCGATGAAGGCGCTGGTTCCGGATGAGACGGTGACCGTGCATCTGTCGGGGGTCGCCGATTGCGACACCGTCGAGGAGGTGCGGCGGGCGCAGGCGGCGGCCGAGGGTGCCGCCCCGCGGCGCGAAGTCGCGGCCGAAAGCACCGGCGAAGCGCCTTCCGGGCGGCCGCTACCGCTCGATGAAGCGCGAAATCTGCTGCGCGCCAGACTTTCCAAGCTCACCGCGTACGAGACCGAGCTGCGGGCCGTGCGTGGCGCGGCGCTCGCCGCGCCGATTCTCGCCGCCGGGGCACTGCCACGGTTCGATGTGTCCGCCATGGACGGGTATGCCGTCGCCGGTGACGGTCCCTGGCAGTTGCGGCGCGATATCGGCTTCGCGGGTGGTCAGCGCCCGGTCGGGCTGTTGTCCGGCGAGGCGGTGCGCATCGCGACCGGAGCGCATGTGCCCGATGGAACCACCGCTGTGCTGCGGGACGAATTCACCAGTGTCACAGCGGACAACGTGCTCGAACGGCTGCCCGATTCGCCGGTGCGCGACGATATCCGCCGACGTGGCGACGACCGCGGCCCCGGCGATTTGATCGCCGCTGAGGCCACCCTGGTTACCTCCGGCCTGATCTCGGCCGCGGCGAGCGTCGAGGTGACCGAGGCGCTGGTGCGCGGTCCGGTGCGCGCCCGAATCATCATGACCGGTGACGAGATTCGCAGTGACGGTCCGTTGCAGACCGGTCAGACTCGCGACTCCATCGGACCGATTCTTCCGGATATGCTGTCCTGGTACGGCATTCGCACCGTGGACCGGGTACATCTGCGTGACACACCCAGCGGCTTCGACGATGTCCTCAGCACGGCAGGTGAATTCGATCTGCTGGTCATTGTCGGTGCGACCGGTGGCGGCGCGGCCGATCAGTTGCGCGGCGCGATCGCCCGGGCGGCGGCGGAACTGCTGGTGCCGCGTCTGGAACTGCGGCCCGGCGGTTCCACGGTGGTGGCCGAACTTTCCTCCCGCACAACACTTCTCGGCCTTCCTGGGAATCCGTTCGCGGCCGTCGCCACGCTGATGGCGCTGGCTCCCGCCATCGTCGAAGGCCGCACCGGAGCGCATGCGAACCGCCCCCACATCGGCCCGCTGCACAACGCCTACTCCGTCGCGGGCCCGATACCCCGCGTGATTCCGGCCCGACGCGCGCCCTTCGGCGGTTTCCTCGCCGAACCGCAGCACTCCACCGCCCACCTCGGCGGGCTGATCGATCGCGACGGGCTGGTCATCGTCCCCGCGCACGCCACAGACGGCACCCCGGTCGAATTCCTCCCGCTGCACAGCTGACGCCGGAGCATTACCTCTCAGGTAATTGGCAAGGGTGATGGCGGCACCTACCGTCGAGGCGACCCCCTCCTCGAAGGAAACGCCAATGCCCGCCTATGGTTTCGCGCACCTGCACACCCGCCGCCCACACGTCGAAATACTAGAATACCTGGAGCGCATCCAGGCCACCATGGACCCGTTCGACGGCCGTTTCCTCGTGCACGGACCGCCGCTGGAAGTCCTGGAGGGCGAGTGGCCGGGAACCATGGTCCTGATGGAATTCCCCGACGTCGAGCACGCCCGCGCCTGGTACGACTCCCCCGCCTATCAGGAGATCCTCCCGCTGCGCGCCGACCACATCGACGGAAACCTGGTGCTGGTCGACGGCGTCGGGCCCGACTACGACCCGCGCAAGCGCGCCGCAGAGTTGCGCGCGGAACTGCCGGGCTAGGCCACCGGTTCCGTACCACCGTTGCGACACCGAAAAGTGCCCGATGCCCGCTTCTACTTGGGAAGCAGCGCCGCGCGGAGGCGCTCCGGGTCATCCGTGCTCAGCAGTAGCGCGCGAGCGGACACTCGCTGGAGCAGCTGAGTCCGGGCCGCGACGGCGGTCGTCAACTCGACTCGCAGCAGTGGCGACGACGGCGACCGGATCAGCGACAACAGGCCTGTGTCCTCGTCGAAATCCAAGCCGAGCTGTGCCGGACGCCGCACCGTCGGCTGGTACGGGGTGACGGAGGCGATGGCCGAGAGCGGCACGTTCGCCGCCGCCAGCCAGCCGAACCGGGCCCGCAGCGCACCCGCGGTCACCCGGTGCACGCTCCACGTCGGCGATGCCACGGCGACGACGAACAGCAGCGTCAACGAACCGGCCACCACGTCCACCACCAACACAACAGATCGCGGCGCAACGGCTTCCACGATCAGATGCAGAACGACCGCTTCGAGCACTCCGAACGCGGCGATGCCGCCCACTAGTGCGAGCCAGCCACCGCGCCGACCCATGCCTATCCGCAGCTGCTTCTCGGTCACCGGCTCAGTTTAGGCTGGTCAACGCCCGCCGGGCCGGGCCCGCTATCGACCGCGCCGCGCAAGCTCGGGGTCCGGCACCGGGACCGCGTTCAGCAGCGCGCGGGTGTACTCGTGCTCCGGATTTCGGAAAACGGCTGCCACAGCTCCCGTTTCGACGATCTCGCCGCTCCGCAGCACCACGACCCGGTCGGCGACCTGATGCACCACCGCCAGATCATGGCTGATGAACAAGCAGGCGAAGCCGTATTCGGCGCGCAGATCCGCGAACAAGTCGAGCACCTGCGCCTGCACCGAGACGTCGAGCGCACTGGTCGGTTCATCGGCGACGAGCAGCCGCGGGGACAAGGCCAGCGCACGTGCGAGCGCCACACGCTGGCGTTGCCCGCCGGACAGTTCGCCGGGGCGGCGTGACGCGTAGTCGCGCGGCAGCCGCACGGATTCCAATAGCGCCCCGACCTTTTCGCGTAACAGCGCGCCGGAAGCCGCCCGGTGCACACGCAGTGGTTCACCGATCGCGTCTTCGATACTGCGGCGCGGATCGAGCGAGGCGGTGACATCCTGGTGCACCAGCGCGACATGCTTACGCAAAGCCCGCAGATCCCGTTCGCCCAAGCCGCCGAGCGCGATACCCGTCAGCTCGACCGACCCCGCTTCCGCGGGCACAAGCCCCAGTGCAGCCCGCCCCAACGTGCTTTTCCCCGAGCCGGATTCGCCCACCAGCCCCACCACTTCGCCCGGCGCGAGAGTCAGCGAAATACCGCGCAGAGCCTGGAAATCCTTGCCGCTACCGCGACCCCGATAGACGACACTCAGATCGCTGATCCGCAGCACCGCTTCAGCCGCACCCTGGGCGGACTCGCTTGCCACATCGAACGCGGCGCCGGCCGCACCGTTCGGCGCGGATTCGGCCGGCTCCGGGAGGCGCGGTACCGAGGCCAGTAGTTCGTGGGTGTAGGCCGCGTGGGGGTTGGTGAAAAGGTCGTGCACGGAACGCTCTTCGACTACGCGGCCGGAACGTAGTACCACAACGCGGTCGGCGATTTCGGCTACGACGCCCAGGTTGTGGGTGATGAAAAGTACTGCGGTGTTGTGGGATCGGCGCAGGGTGCGTAGTAGGTCCAGGATTTCGGACTGGACGGTGACGTCCAGGGCCGTGGTTGGTTCGTCGGCGATCAGCAGGTCGGGTTCGCCGGAAAGTGCCAGAGCGATGACGACGCGCTGTTTCTGGCCGCCGGAGAGCTGGTGGGGGTACCAATCGAGGCGGCGTTCGGGTTCGGGGATCTCGACCATCCGCAGCAGTTCGACCGCGCGGGTGCGGGCCGATTGTTTCGACAATGCACCCTGCGCGGTCCGGGCATGGTGCGCGCGCAGCGCTTGGATGAGCTGTGTGCCGACCTTCTGTACCGGGTTGAGCGCGGTCTGCGGTTCCTGGAACACCATCGCGGCGCGGATGCCCCGCAGCGCGTGCAACTCCGCTTCCGAAGCGCCGACGACTTCGGTGTCCACGAGGCGGACCGAGCCGGTCGCCGCGGCGCCCGCGGGCAGCAGGCCGAGAGCCGCCCGCGCGGTGAGCGACTTGCCGGATCCCGATTCGCCCACAAGTGCGACCACTTCGCCGGGCCGCACGGCGACGTCGACACCGTGCACGACCGTACGAGATCCGAAGTGCACCTTCAGGTTCCGGATCGCCAGCACCGGCGCGTCCGGATTCGCCACGAGCTCCGGCTGGGCGATGCCCGAATCCGTTTCGAGCACTGGTGTTTTCATGCGATCCTCCGGGCCCGGCCCAGTGCCTGTGCGATCAATAGGAAACCGAGCGTCAGGCCGGAGACCACCAGCAGCGGCCCCACCGCGAACGCCGGGTTGGCGTCGAGATAGGCGATGGAGTCGGCGATGGTTCCGCCGAGCGAGGGATCCGGCGGCCGCACGCCGATCCCGATGAAACTCATCGCCGCCTCCACGAACACCGCGAGCGACATCGACAGCGCCAACTGCACACCGAGCGGCTCGAGTACGTTGGGCAGCACGTGCTTGCGCAAGGTCCACCAGGGCCCGGCCCCGATGACCTCGGACGCCTCGACGAACGGCTGTTCGCGCACGGCCAGGATCGCGGTGCGAATCTGCCTGCCGAACAACGGCACCTCTACCGCGACGATCACGATGATCACCGTGTGCACGCCCGGACCGGTGACCGCGGCCAGCGCGATGGCCAGGATCAAGGCCGGGAACGCCAGTAGCAGATCGAACACCCGCTGGGTGATCACATCGGCGATCGAGTTCAGGCTGGACAGCAGCCCCGCGAGCGAACCGAGCACGGCCCCGAGCGGGACCGCCACGAATCCGACGAACAGATTCACGCGGATGCCGTGCAGCACCCGCGCGAACAGATCGCGGTTCAGGTTGTCGGTACCGAACCAGTGCGCACCGCTCGGGCCGAGCAGGTTCGCCGCTGGGATCTGCTGCAGTGGATCATATTTCGCGAGCACCCCGGCCAGTAGCCCGAGCAGCGCGATCCCGCCGACCAGCAGCACACCGGCCAGACCCTGCCCCCTGCGCAGGGCATGCCATCGCGGGTGGGCGGAATTCGATTCCGGGACCGCGTTTTCCGGCGTCGCCTCCAGTACCTCGCTCATGCTCTGCCTCCGATCCGAATCCGCGGATCCAGATAGGCGTGCACGATGTCGGTGGTCAGCTGGATGGCGACGAACACCGCCACCGAGAACAGCAGCAGCGCTTGCACCACCGGATAGTCGCGCCGGTTGATCCCCTGTTCGATGAGCTGCCCGATCCCCGGCCAGGCGAAGGTGGCCTCGACCAGCACCGCGCCGCCGAGCAGCGCGCCGGACTGGATGCCGAGCACGGTCAGCATGGTGGGCAAGGCGTTTCGCAGCGCTCCGCGCGTCACGATCTCCCGGTGTGAAATGCCCAGCGACCGCGCGGTCAGGACATAGGGCTTTCCCAGTTCGGTCCGCAGCGCCTCGGTGAGGAACCGGGTCAGCGCCGCGCCCACCGGCAGCGCCAGGCAGATCGAGGGCAACAGCAGGTATTGCGCGGTGATGTCGGGGTGCGCCGCGAACCCCTTCGGCGGGATGCCGCCGGCGGGCAGGATCGGCAGGGCGATCGCGAACACCAGCACCAGCAGCACGCCGGTGACGAACGCGGGCACCGCCACCGCGACCGTATTGGCCGCGGCCACCACGGCATTGAGCCAGCGCCGCTCCCACAGCACCGCGGACAGGCTCACCGTGAGGCTCGCCGTCACCGCGAGCACCAGGGCGGAACCGGCCAGCACCAGGGTATTGGTGAGGCCGCGGGCGATCAGGTCACCGATCTGCCCCCCGATGATGTAGGACCGGCCCAGATCACCGGTGCACACCCCGCGCAGCCAGCTCACGTACTGGGCCGGCACGGATCGGTCGAGTCCGAGCTGATGGCGAATGGCGGCAATCGATTCCGGTGTCGCATCCGGTCCGGCCAGCGTGCTCGCCGGGTCGCCCGGTACCGCGCGCAACAGCAGGAAGATCAGCACCGAAGCGCCGAACAGGACCGCCACCGCCGACGGCACCCGGCGCAGCAGATACGCGGTCATGCCAGGAACGCCTCCGTGAGCACGGACTCCCGGCGCTTGGTCCAGTTGAAGCCGTGCAGCTTCTTGGTCTGCGCGCCCTGCGGGAACCGGACGCCGATCTCGATCAGGAACAGGCTCTCCAGCAGCTGATCGCTGAGCGCCTGGTAGGCCTGCGTCGCCTCGGATCCGATGCCCTGCTTCAGTTTCCACGCGCCATCGGCCGCCGTGACATAGGCGGGCGACTCATAGCGGGACGCGTTCTTGCGCGCGTTGAACGGATACGCGCTCACCGTGAGCGTGGACGGCACGAACTGCGCCCAGGAATGGTCGGTCAGCCACAGACCGGGGAACTGCGCCCCGATCAGCTGCCGGACGAAGGTGGCGTTGTCGGTGGGCACGAGTTCCACCTCGAGGCCGATCTCGGCCAGATCGGCCTGCACGATCTGCGCGGACGCCTCGTGCGTGCCGACCGTCGAACTGTAGGTCAGCGGAATCTTCGGCGGCTTGGGCAGCTGCGCGATCAGCTGCTTCGCCTTGTTCACATCGCGGGCGTAGCGGGTGTTGCGGGCGGCGTCGAAGGCCGGAGAACTCTTGGGCCACGGCACGTTCACCGGGTAACCGGCGCCCCGGAAGACCTCGCTGACGATCCGCTCCCGATCGATGGCGTAGGCGATGGCCTGGCGCAACCGCACGTCTGAGAGCGCCGGATCCTGCACATTCACACCGACATACACCTGGAGCTCTGCGCCCTCGAACGGAAAGGTCCGGAAACCGTCGGTCTTGCCGAGGTTTTCCACATCGCGATAGGTGATGCCGTCCGCGTAGTGCAGCTGGCCGGACTTGAGCGCGTTGAGCTGAGCCTGGCTGTCCGGGATCACCGACAGCTCGACCCGGTCCAGATAGGGCCGCTCCGGCACCCAGTAGTCCGGGTTCCGCTCGAAGACGATCTGCGAGTTAGGGATTCGCTGCACGAAGCGGAACGGACCGGTGCCGACGATCTTTTCGCCGGTGCCGAGCTGGTCGACGGATTCGCGGTCCAGGATCGGCACGGTGTCCAGCAGATCGAAGATATTGCCCAGCGGATGCGCGAAGGTCAGCACGATCTTGTGCGGATCGCTGGTGTCGAATCCGGTGATGGCGGCGGCGGTGCTCTTCAGCTGCGCCGACCACTTCGCGTCGGCATAGGTGCGCAGCGAGAACTCGACATCCTTGGAGGTGAACGGCCGACCGCTGTGGAACTTCACGTCCTCGCGCAGCTCCAGGGTGATCGAGGTGCCCTCGGGCGCGAGCGTCCACTTCTCGGCCAGCAGCGGCCGCGGCTCCAGCCTGTCGTGCGGATAGCGCACCAGCGACTCGAACACCAGGCCCACGACATAGGGCGTAGTGCCGGTGTTGGTGAGGATATTGGCGGGCACCAAGTCCAAGAGGACGCCGTACTTCAGCGTGCCGCCGCGCACGGGCGCCGCGTTGTCGGCGCCGCCGCGCTGCTGGTTCACCGCGGAGGTGCAGGCGGCCAGCGCACCGGTGCCGAGGATCGCGAAAGCGGCGATACCGGTGTTGCGCAGGAAGTTACGGCGGCCGATCGGCGCGCCAGGAGTAGAACTCATGGTTGACGATTCCTCGAGAGATGGAGCGCCGCGAAGACAGGGCGGACGCTGGTGACGCCTGGACAGGGCAGTCAGGGACGGCAGGCGCGGGCCCGGCGCGAACAGCAACCGGCGGCGTGCGGTGCGCAGCATTGGTCCGGGTGCATGACGGTGAAGCTAACACTGCGAGCAAGCTCCTGGCACCGGTTCCACGCACCGTGCGTCAAAACATGGTGACCTGGGGATTTATCAGTTTCTACTGATCCAATGCCTGTGCCACCCCATGCCCGCGGCTACGAGTCCTTCGGTGGACGGATCGGCCGCACCACCGCCGACGCCACCCCCGAGTGGACCTATCCGCCCACCGCCCCGGCCGACGCGCCGAACATCATCGTGGTGCTGGTCGACGATATGGGCTATAGCGATATCGGCCCGTTCGGCTCCGAGATCGAGACGCCCACGCTGAATCGGCTGGCCGCCACCGGTATTCGACTGTCGAACTACCACACCACGCCGCTGTGCTCGCCCTCGCGCGCGGCGCTGCTGACCGGAATCAACGCGCACCGCGCGGGTTTCGGGTTCGTCGCCAACGCCGATCCCGGCTATCCGGGACTGCGGCTGGAACTGGCCGACGATGTGCTCACCCTGCCGGAGATCCTGCGCGGCAACGGCTACGCCACCTACGCGGTCGGCAAGTGGCATCTGGTGCGCGACGCGACGATGAATCCCGCGGCGCATCGGGATTCGTGGCCGACGCAGCGCGGTTTCGACCGCTACTACGGCTCGCTGGAAGGTTTGAATTCCTTCTACTACCCGAATCAGCTGGTGTCGGATTCCTCGGTGGTGGACGTCGAGGAGTACCCGGAGGGCTACTACCTCACCGACGATCTGACCGACAAGGCGATCTCCTATCTCAAGGATCTGCGCGCCCACGACGCGGCGAAACCGTTCTTCCTGTACTTCGCCCACGTCGCCATGCACGGCCCGCTCCAGGCCAAGCCGGCCGACCTGGACAAGTACCGCGGCCGCTACGCCGAGGGCTGGGACAAGCTGCGGCAGAGCCGGTTCGCCGCCCAGCTGGCCGAGGGCCTGTTTCCCGCCGGGACCCAGCAGAAGCCGCGCAACACCGAGCCCGGTTACGAAGCGGCGGAATGGGATTCGCTGACCGCGGACGAGCAGCGGCGCTTCGCCCGGTACATGGAGGTGTACGCGGCGATGGTCGACAGCATCGACCAGAGCCTGGGCCGCGTCCTGGACGTGGTCGAGGAGTTCGGCGAACTCGACAACACCATCGTGGTGTTCACCTCCGACAACGGCGGCACCGCCGAGGGCGGGCCGGAAGGCACCCGCAGCTATTTCGCCGAGTTCGCCCACGTCGACGACCCCGGCTGGGTCGGTGACGTACCGCACGACGAGGAGCTGATCGGCAGCGCCCGGCTGGGCGTGCACTATCCGCGCGGTTGGGGCCAGGCCTCCAACACACCGTTCCGCTTCTACAAGGGGCAGACCTTCGCCGGCGGCGTCCGGGTGCCGCTGCTGGTGTCCTGGCCGAAGGGGCTGCCGCGCGCCGCGGACGACAACGGCATCCGGCAGGAATACGCCTATGTCACCGATCTCGCGCCGACCCTGCTGGACCTGGCGGGACTCCAGCGGCCCACGGTCCGGAACGGGCTGCCCGCCAAGGACTTCGACGGCGTCTCCGCCGCCCGCCTGCTGCGCGATCCGCGGGCGGTCACCGAACACACCGAGCAGTACTCGGAGATGACCGGCCATCGCGGGTTCTACCGAGACGGCTGGAAACTACTGTCGCTGCATGAACCCGGCCGCGACGTGGATGCCCCGAACTGGCAGCTGTTCGATGTGCGCGCGGATCCGACCGAGCTGCACGATCTTTCGGAGCGGCACCCGGAGAAGGCCGCTGAACTGGCCGCCGCCTGGGACGAATCCGCTTGGAACAACACCGTTTTCCCGCTGCTCACGCGTCAGGATCTGGCCCGCCGCCGCCCGGAGGAAGCCCGCTTCGCGGCACCGCTGCGCCTGCTGCCCGGCACCCCGACGCTGGAGCGCTACCGCTCCCAGCGCCTGATCGCCTTCCGCGACTTCACCATCGACGTGCACCTGGGCGGCTATCAGCCCGGCGAGGAAGGTGTCCTTGTCGCACACGGCGACCCGCTCGGCGGCTACCTGATCTACATCGAGGACGGCCGAGTCATCCTGGGCGTCAACAGTTATGGCGTCTACGGCAGCACCGCCGCCGAGCTCACCCCGGGCCTCCAGCGCATCACGGTATCGGCGGCGGTCCGCCCGCGACTGCGCTGGGACTTCCGGATCGAAGCAGGCGCACAGCAGGCCGAACTCCGCGACCAGGTGCAACTCGTCGGGATGGCGCCGTGGACCGGCATCTCCGTCGGCGTCGACGCCCGCGGCCCGGTCTCCTGGGACCTGCGGGAACGGCGCGGCCCGTTCCGCTACAGCGGTGATCTGCGCGCGGTCACTTACACCCCGGGACCGATCCAGGTCCCGCAGGCCACGATCGAGGCGGTGGAGCGGGAGGCGGAGTTCGTCGCCGAATGACGACGGGGAGCGCTGAGGTCGGTTTCGGCTGCCAACCCCCGTTCGGATACCGTTTACCAGGCAGAATGCGGCACTACGCGAGAAGGATGCGTCCGATGGAAGACAGCTCCCTGGTCTGGGACGACGGTGTGCTGGTCACCATCGACCAGCGCGGGTTGCCGCATGAGGTCATCGAACTGCGGTTGTCGACCGTCGATCAGATCATCGATGCCATCAAGACCCTGGCCATTCGCGGGGCCCCGGCGATCGGGATCGCGGGCGCGTTCGGCGTGGTCATCGCGACCCGAGCGCATACCGCCGCGGGTGTCGTCGATATCGCACGGGCCGAGACCGAGGCTCAGCGAATCGCCGAGGCACGCCCGACCGCCGTGAACCTGGCGTGGGCCGTCCGGCGGGCCGCGGCCAAGATCGCCGACGGCGCGGACGCGGTGCTCGCGGAAACCCTGGACATTCTCGCCGAGGACAGCCGCGTCAACCGGGCCGCCGCGACCCACGCCGCCGATCTGGTGCAGCGCCTGCTGCCGGACCGGCCGCTGCGCATGCTCACCCACTGCAATACCGGGCGGCTGGCGACCAGCGCGTTCGGTACCGCCATCGGAACGCTGCGGGTACTGCACGAGCGCGGGCGGATCGAGGACGTGATCGTCGACGAGACCCGTCCGCTGCTGCAGGGCGCGCGGCTGACCGCGTGGGAGCTGGCCGAGGCCGGAATTCCGCACCGGCTCACCATGGACTCGGCCGCCGCGTGGGCGATGGGCACCGGCCAGGTCGACTGTGTGATCGTCGGCGCGGATCGGGTCACCTCCAACGGCGACGTGGCGAACAAGATCGGCACCTACGCCCTGGCCATCGCGGCGCGGCACCACGGGATTCCGTTCGTCGTCGTCGCGCCGGAATCGACCCGGGATCCGCGGATGGCGACCGGCGCGGAGATCGTCGTCGAGCAGCGCGCGGCCGCGGAGGTCACCGGATTCGCCGGTGTCGCAACGGCTCCCGAGGGCACCGCGGTGTTCAACCCGGCCTTCGACGTGACGCCCGCGGAGCTGATCACGGCGGTGGTCACCGAGCTGGGCGTCGTCTACGGTGGCGACACCGGAGACGGTGTGGCCGTCGCCGATATCGCGCGCGAGCTGTACCAGCGCGGCTGGATGCCGGGCACCGCGGGCAATATCTCGGTGCGGGCCGGAGATTCGGCCGTCGTCACCGGGAGCGGCCTGTCCAAGGGTGAGCTCACCGCGGACGACATGGTGACCGTTTCGATCGCCGATGCGCAGCCGATCGGCGCACAGCGACGCAAGCCCTCGGCGGAGACAACCATCCACACCGCCGTCTACCGCACGACCGGCGCGCAGGCGGTGGTCCACGTCCACTCCCCTTACGCGACAACCCTTTCCACCCAGGTGGGCGCGCCGGACGAACTCACCACCTTGCGGATCACCGGCTTCGAGCTCATCAAGGGCCTCGGCCGCTCCGACGCCATCGATATCCCGGTGTTCCCGAACTGGCCCGATGTCCCCCGGATCGGCGCGGACATCGAGCGATACCTGCGCGAGAATCCGGATGCCCCGCCGGTATTGGGCATCGCGGGCCACGGCATCACCGCATGGGGGGACAATCTATCCAGGGCCCGCGATCGCGCCGAATGCCTGGAGGCGCTGTGTGAGCTGGTGATCCGCACCGGCCGCCGGCACGCGTATGCCCCGTCCGCCACGCACCCAGAGATTGGATAAGACAATGACTTTGCTACAGGTGATGGCCGCCGGAGATGCCGCCGACGTCAAGGTCCGCACCACCGACGACGCCGTCATCGCCGCCGAATTGGCCGCGCGCGGTATCACTTTCGGGCACTGGCCGACCCTGGACAACGCGTCCACCATCCCGTCGGACGAACTGCTCGCCGAATACGCCGAGCGCATCGCGACCCTGAACGCCTCGGGCCGCTATCGCCACATCGACATCGCCCGGATCCATCCCGACGACGCGAACCCGGAGTGGCCGGCCATCGCCGCCGGGGCGCGCCAGAAGTTCCTCGACGAGCATCGCCATGCCGAGGACGAGGTGCGCTTCTTCGCCGCCGGCCGCGGCTGCTTCTACCTGCACCTCGGGGACGAAGTGCTGGCCACGGTGTGCGAGGCGGGCGATCTGGTGTCGGTGCCCGCGGGCACCCTGCACTGGTTCGACATGGGTACCCGGCCCGATTTCGTCGCGGTGCGGTTCTTCGAGGAGGAGGACGGCTGGATCGGCGACTTCACCGGAGACAAGATCAGCGCCGGGTTCCCGACCCTCGACGAACTACTGGCGGCTCGATGAAGGCCATCGTCGTCGATATCGAGGGGACGACCAGTCCCACCAGCTCGGTGCGCGAGGATTTGTACGGGTACACGCGCGCCCGGCTGCCGCAGTGGCTGGCCGAGAATGCCTCCGGCGCAGCGGCTTCCGTGATCGCCGGTACCCGCGAGAGCGCCGCCCGGCCGGACGCGGATCCGGCGCAGGTCGCCGAAATCCTGCGGGACTGGCTCGATTCCGACGTGAAAGCGGAGCCGCTGAAGACCGCGCAGGGCATCATCTGCGCGGAAGGGTTCCGGGCCGGCGCGCTGCACGGCGAGTTCTTCGCCGACGTGGCGCCCGCCCTCACGGCCTGGCACGCCGCGGGGTCGCGACTGTTCGTCTATTCCTCGGGTTCGGTGCGCAATCAACAAGATTGGTTCGAATTCGCGCGCGGCGGCACGCTGAGCCCGCTGATCAGCGGATACTTCGACCTGGCGAGCGCCGGGCCGAAGCGCGAAGCCGCCTCCTACGAGAAGATCGCCGGCGTGATCGGCGTCGAGCCCGCGCAGATCCTGTTCCTGTCCGACCACCCCGCCGAACTCGACGCGGCGGTCGAAGCGGGCTGGTCCGCCGTCGGCGTCCACCGCCCCGGCGAACCCAATCCGCCTCGCCCGCCGCATCGGTGGGTCGACACCTTCGCGGAGGTCCGGCCCTAGGTCGCGTCCACCATGCCGGGCTGGCGGATGCCGAGGAAGAACTGCATCCGGCCCGGATGGTTGGTGGAGTCCACGCGGAACATCTGCACGGACAAGTTGTAGGTCTCACCGGTGCGCAAGTCGCGCAGCTGCATATCGGGGGTCTCACGCCCGTAAGCGGTGCTGCCGACGGACCACATCCGGCGGAACTCGGGGTAGCTCCCGAGTTCCTCCAGAAGCGAGGTGGCCCACGCGGTGTCGCCGGTCTGGCCGATCAGGCCGCGCAGCCAGGCGACGGTCAGCCCCGCCTCACGCTCCCACTCGACCATGACCTGCTTGGACATCGCGTTGCCGAAGAACCAGCGCAGCACGTTCACGTCTTCGGTCAGGCCGGGGAACATGTCGGCGTAGACATCGTTGCAGGACAACACATTCCAGCGGGTATCGATGTAGCCGGCGGCATTGGGGCGATGCACGAGCAGGCCGCGGCGCATGTCCTCGTCGATCGCCGAACGCAGTTTCTCCACGCTCGGGAACGCGTCCTCGACGAGGCCCGCGAGATCGTAGAGATGGCGGCGCTCGACCGGGAGCAGCGGGCGGATGCCGTCGAGGTAGCCGATGAGCGCGTCCACCACCGCCCGGGTCGGATGTTCGCGGTCGCCGCCTTCGAGGTGGGTGATGTAGCTGGCGCTCACCCCCGCCGCGAAGGCCAGCTTCTCCCGGGACATGTGGCGCTCGTCCCGCAGTCTGCGGAGCAGGCCGCCGAAACTCGGCGGCCGTAGTAGGTGATCGTCAGCGATGTCGGTTTTGCGTGGCACGGCACAAACTCCTTCAGCTAGACGCGGCGACAGCTTTCTCGATACGGCGAACCCGGGTGTCCGGGCGCTTGGCCTCGGTGATCGCGGCGACCAGCTGACGCCGGTCGGTGTAGGACAGCTGGTCGAAACCGGCACGCACTCCGGCGGTTTCCAGGGCGATGGCCAGATCCTCGGGGACCACGACGGTGCGTGCTGCGGTGTCGGGTGCGACGGTGACGACGACAGCGTCACCGGGCCCCTTGCCGATTTCGTCGCGGATCCCCTTGAGCATGCCCAGGCACGGGCCCGCCCCCATGTTCGTGATGGAACCGCGGTAGGCGATGTCGTCGAAGGTCGCTTGCACCTTGATTCGCCCGCCTCCGCCCAGCGCGGCGATGACCGCGGCGGGCACCGGCACGTACGCACCACCGCCGTTGGCCGCCTCGATCACCGCCTCGAATCGCTGCATGAATGCAGAATAATCTGCTCGGCCCGAATATCCGGCAAACCTCGAGCGAATAGATAGAAGATCGATAAAGATGGTCCCCGGACGGGGCGATCCCAGACCCTCCGGCACGCCGTCAAGGGGGCGCGAGAGGCTCCGCGGTTGTGTAAACAAATATTAAGCGGCCGAGAACCCCCGGTTTCCAAAGCTTCACCGCCAAGCCCCCGAAACACCTGCCGGAAGCCGTATTTCGCCCGGTCAGCCCGCGTATAGCCTGGTCGCATCGATGGCGAGTGAGTTTCGTCGCAACCGCGCAGTGACCGGTGTGTTGCGCCGACCTCACAACGCACAGTCGGCCCCCGCAAGCTGTGAGAGAATCATTTTGCCGCGCGTCCAACCCTCCTTAGAGTCGGGACATCAGCCCGATTCACTCACCCGAAGGGGGCGTCGTGGTTAATTCTGCAAGCCTGCCATCCGCTGCCGCCGGTGATGCCCTCCTCCGGCTGGGTAAATATTTTCAGAGCGGCGAGATCTCCACGGATCACCGCAGCCTGCACAAGGTGGGCGGCCGCGGCGCCGACGAGTTCTACCGGGACCGCTGGGCACACGACAAGGTGGTGCGCTCCACGCACGGCGTGAACTGCACCGGGTCCTGCTCCTGGAAGATCTACGTCAAGGACGGCGTGATCACCTGGGAATCGCAGCAGACCGACTACCCCTCGGTCGGCGCGGACAAGCCCGAGTACGAACCGCGCGGCTGCCCGCGCGGCGCGTCCTTCTCCTGGTACACGTATTCGCCTGCGCGCGTGCGGTATCCGTACGTGCGCGGTGTGCTGCTGGAGCTCTACCGGGCGGCCAAGGAACGCCTCAAGGATCCGGTGCTGGCCTGGGAATCCATCGTCGAGGACCCGGAACAGGCCAAGCGCTACAAGTTCGCGCGCGGCAAGGGCGGGTTCGTGCGGGCCGAGTGGTGGGAGGCCGCCGAGATCGCCGCCGCCGCCCATGTGCACACCATCAAGAAGTACGGGCCGGACCGGGTGGCGGGCTTCTCCCCCATTCCCGCGATGTCGATGGTCAGCCACGCCGTCGGCGCACGCTTCATCTCGCTGCTCGGCGGCTCGATGCTCTCCTTCTACGACTGGTACGCCGACCTGCCGGTGGCATCGCCGCAGGTGTTCGGCGATCAGACCGACGTGCCGGAATCGGCGGACTGGTTCGACGCCGGTTACCTCATCATGTGGGGTTCCAACGTCCCGGTGACCCGGACCCCGGACGCGCACTACATGACCGAGGCGCGCTACCGCGGTCAGAAGGTCGTGGTGGTCTCCCCCGACTACGCCGACAACACCAAGTTCGCCGACGAGTGGGTGGCCGCCCGGCCGGGCACCGACGCGGCGCTGGCCATGTCGATGGGCCACGTGATCCTGCGGGAGTTCTTCGTCGAGAAGCAGGTGCCGCGGTTCCTGGACTACATCAAGAAGTTCACCGACCTGCCGTACCTGGTCTGCCTGGACGATCCGGCCGGATGGGACGCCGAGGGCAACTACCACCACGACGGCGCGCTGGCCGGAAAGTTCCTCACCGCGGCGGATCTGGGCGCCGCCGACGAGACCGCGGCGCACAAGCCGGTGCTGCTCGACCAGGCCGGTGCGCCGGTCGTGCCGAACGGCTCGCTGGGGCATCGGTTCACGCCCGAGGACGCCGGTAAGTGGAACCTCGACCTGGAGGGTGTCGACCCGCTGCTGACGCTGTACGGCACCGAGGGTGCGGAATCGATCGCGGTGCGGATGCCGCGCTTCGACACCGACACCGCCGGTGTGATGGTGCGGGGCGTGCCCACGCGCATGGTGGCCGGCCGCCGCGTCACCACCGTGTTCGACCTGCTGCTCGCGCAGTACGGCGTGGCCCGCGACGGCCTGCCCGGCGACTGGGCGACCGGCTACGACGACGCCGGTCAGCCCTACACGCCGGCCTGGCAGGAGAGCGTCACCGGCGTTCCGGCGCAACAGGCGATCCGGATCGCGCGCGAATTCGCCGACAACGCCGACCGTTCCGGCGGCCGGTCCATGATTCTGATGGGCGCGGGCACCAACCACTGGTTCCATTCCGACCAGATCTACCGGGCCTTCTTCACCCTCACCCTGCTGACGGGCTGTCAGGGCGTGAACGGCGGCGGCTGGGCGCATTACGTCGGCCAGGAGAAGTGCCGTCCGGTAACCGGCTGGGCCACCTTGGCTTTCGGACTGGACTGGCAGCGCCCGCCGCGGCAGATGCAGGGCACCGTGTTCTGGTACCTGACCAACGACCAGTGGCGCTACGATCCGTTCACCTCGCAGTCCTTCGCCTCACCGCTCGGCAAGGGCGTGTTCGCCGGTCGCACCGCCGCCGACAACATCGCGCTGGCCAGCCGGCTCGGGTGGATGCCGAGCTACCCCACCTTCAACCGCAACCCGCTCGATCTGGCCGATGAGGCCGAGGCCGCGGGCAAGTCGGCCGCCGACCACATCGTCGACGGGTTGAAGTCCGACGAATTGCGGTTCGCCTGCGAGGATCCCGACGCGCCGGAGAACTTCCCGCGCGTGCTCACCGTGTGGCGGGCCAACCTGCTCGGCTCCTCGGGCAAGGGCAACGAGTACTTCCACAAGCACCTGCTCGGCGCGGACTCCAATGTGCAGACCACCGACGCCACCGGCGTCCGGCCGCAGGAATTGGTGTGGCGCGACGAGGCGCCCACCGGCAAGCTGGATCTGCTGCTGTCGCTGGACTTCCGGATGACCAGCACCACCCTGTTCTCCGACATCGTGCTGCCCGCCGCCACCTGGTACGAGAAGCACGACCTGTCCTCCACCGACATGCACCCGTTCGTGCACGCCTTCTCCCCGGCGATCTCGCCGCCGTGGGAGGCCAAGACCGATTTCGACGCGTTCCATCGGATCGCGCGCGGGTTCTCCTGGATGGCCGAAAAGCACCTGGGCAAACGCACCGACATCGTCGCGGTGCCGTTGCAGCACGACTCCCCCGACGCGCTGGCACAGGCCGGCGGTCGCGTGCTCGACTGGAAAGCCGGTGAGTGCGAGCCGATTCCGGGCAAGACCATGCCGAAACTCGTGGTGGTGGAGCGCGATTACCCGAACATCGCGGAGAAGATGGCCGCGCTGGGGCCGTTGGTCGAGACGCTCGGCGTCACCACCAAGGGCATCACCACCTACCCCGAGAAAGAGGTCGCCTACCTCACCGGGGTCAACGGCGCCGTGGTTTCCGGTGTGGCACAGGGCCGTCCGTCGCTGGCGAAGGACACGCACGCCGCCGAGACGATCCTGGCGCTGTCGGGCACCACCAACGGCCGCCTGGCCGTGGAGGGTTTCGAGGCGCTGGAACGGCGCACCGGCACCCAGCTCGCCGACTTGGCCGCCGAGCACGAGGGCAAGCAGATCACCTTCAAGGACACCCAGGCGCGGCCGGTTCCGGTGATCACCTCGCCGGAATGGTCCGGCAGTGAGACCGGCGGCCGGCGGTACTCGCCGTTCACCATCAACACCGAGCGGTTGAAGCCCTGGCACACCCTCACCGGACGCCAGCACTTCTACCTCGACCACGACTGGATGATCGAACTCGGCGAACAGCTGCCGATCTTCCGGCCGCCGCTGGACATGACCGCGCTGTTCAGCGAACCCGGCGTCGGCGATGTCGGCGAGAACGGCGTCACCGTGCGGTATCTGACGCCGCACTCGAAATGGTCGATCCACTCCGCCTACCAGGACAACCTGCACATGCTCACGCTGTCCCGGGGCGGCCAGTCGATCTGGATGTCGGAGAAGGACGCCGCGAAAATCGGTGTCGCCGACAATGACTGGATCGAGGCGATCAACCGCAACGGCATCGTCGTGGCGCGCGCCATCGTCTCGCACCGCATGCCCGAAGGCACCGTGTTCATGTATCACGCCCAGGACCGGGCCGTGGACGTACCGCGCATCGAGGGCACCTCGGAGAAGCAGGCCGGACGCGGCAAGCGCGGCGGTATCCACAACGCGCTGACCCGGATCATGATCAAGCCCTCACATCTCATCGGCGGGTACGCCCAGCAGTCCTTCGCGCTGAACTACCACGGCCCCACCGGAAATCAACGCGACGAGGTCACCACGATTCGCCGCCGCTCGCAGAAGGTGGAGTACTGAGTTATGCGCGTTATGGCACAAATGGCCATGGTGATGAACCTGGACAAATGCATCGGCTGTCACACCTGCTCGGTCACCTGCAAGCAGGCCTGGACCAATCGCGGCGGCACCGAGTACGTCTGGTTCAACAATGTGGAAACCCGTCCGGGACAGGGCTATCCGCGGCAGTATCAGGACCAGGAGAAGTGGAAGGGCGGCTGGACGCTCACCAAGCGCGGCAAGCTGACCCTGAAGTCGGGCTCGCGCATGAAGCGGCTGCTCAACATCTTCGCCAATCCCGACATGCCCACAGTGTCGGATTACTACGAACCGTGGAGTTACGACTACGACAACCTGCTGTCCAGCCCGCCCACCGACACCGTTCCGGTGGCGCGGCCGAAATCGCTGATCACCGGCGAGGATACGCAAGTCACCTGGGGCGCCAACTGGGACGACGATCTCGGCTCCGGCCCGGAGCAGGTCGGTAAGGACCCGCTGCTCGGACGGCTGTCGGAGAAGGTGAAACTGGAGTTCGAAGAGACCTTCATGTTCTACCTGCCGCGGATCTGCGAGCACTGCCTGAACCCGTCGTGCGCGGCGTCGTGCCCGTCCGGCGCGATCTACAAGCGTGCCGAGGACGGCATCGTCCTGGTCGATCAGGACAAGTGCCGCGGCTGGCGGCAATGCGTCACCGGCTGCCCATACAAGAAGATCTACTTCAACCACAAGACGGGCAAGGCGGAGAAATGCACCTTCTGCTACCCGCGCGTGGAAGTCGGCATCCCGACGGTGTGCTCGGAGACCTGTGTGGGGCGGCTGCGCTACATCGGCGTCATGCTCTACGACGCGGACAAGGTGCAGGAGGCGGCCTCGGTCACCGACACCAAGGACCTGTACCCGTCGCAGCTCGGGGTGTTCCTGAACCCGCACGATCCACGCGTCGTCGCCGAGGCCGAGCGCGCCGGAATCTCGCCGGAATGGATTGAGGCAGCTCAGAATTCGCCGATCTACAAGCTGATCGTCGACTACCAGATCGCACTGCCGCTGCATCCGGAATACCGGACCATGCCGATGGTCTGGTACGTGCCGCCGCTCTCGCCGGTGGTCGACGTGCTCTCGGAGACCGGGCACGACGGTGAGGACGCGCGAAACCTGTTCGGCGCCATCGACGCGCTGCGCATTCCGGTGGAGTACCTGGCCGAACTGTTCACCGCCGGCGACGTCGGCCCGGTGCGGGCCGCGTTGCAGCGGCTGGCCGGGATGCGGGCGTTCATGCGGTCGGTCAATCTCGGTGAGGAACCCGATCCCTCGATCGCGCCCAACGTGCGGCTCGAGCCCGAGGAGATCGAGGCGATGTACCGGTTGCTCGCGATCGCGAAATACGAAGACCGCTACGTGATTCCGAACGGGGCCGGTTCGGAGGCGCATCAGCTCGACGCGCTCGCCACCGGGTGCAGCCTGGACACCGACGGCGGGCCCGGCATGACCGCGTTCGATCAGATGGTGGAGAAGTTTCACCTCACCGACACCAATGGCGCCGCGCCCGAAGAGAAATCGAATCGGATCAACCTGCTGAACTGGGATGGGAAGAGCACCAGCGGGCTGATACCGACCGCAGGGGGGTCGGCAAATGGCGCTGGCGCCAACGGATCCGGAGCCAACGGGACCCGTGGTTCCGGATCCCACGGCGAGACGAGCAACGGCAGCAACGGCGCTGCCGCGAACGGCACGACGATCCCGGCCGGCAACGGCGCCGGGCCGGGATCGCCGTCCGTCACCGTCAACGGAGCAGCGCAATGAGTTTGCTGAAAGTGCGGCGCAGACCCGAGCCCGCGATCCGGATCTCCGAGCACGAACGGCGCCTCGTCTGGCGGATGGCGGCGCTGCTGCTGGACTACCCGAACGAGTCGGTGCTGGGGATGCTGGACCAGTTGTCCAGCGCCACCGCCGAATTGCCCGAGCACATGCGGCCATACTTCAGCGTACTGCTGGACCATCTGCGGACCACCCCGCCGCTGGAGCTCGCGGCGTCCTATGTCGAAACCTTCGACCTGCGCCGGCGCGCCAGCATGCACCTGACGTTCTACGCCTACGGCGACACCCGCAAGCGCGGGATGGCGTTGCTGCGGTTCAAGCACGCCTATAAGCACGCGGGCGTGGAGTTGGGGGATCACGAACTGCCCGACCATCTTCCGGTGCTGCTGGAGTTCGCCGCCACCGTCGACCCGATCGGCGGCGAACGGCTGCTCGGCGAGCATCTTCCGGTGATCGAGTTACTGCGCTTGTCGCTGTCCGACACCGGATCTCCCTACTCGGGGCTTCTCGGCGCCGTGGTCGCGACGCTGCCGCCGCTGACCACCGCCGACCGTCGCAAGATCGCCGAACTCGCGGCCCAGGGTCCCCCCGAGGAAGAGGTCGGCCTGGATCCCTTCGCCATGGATCCCGCCCTGTTCGACACTGCCGGAGGCCGCCGATGAACTACGTCCCGCACCTGCCCACCGAACTGTGGCTGATCCTGCCCTATGTGGCGTTCACCTCGTTCGTACTCGGGCACGTCTGGCGCTACCGCAACGACCAATTCGGCTGGACCACAAGGTCTTCCCAGATCTACGAGAGCCGGCTGCTGCGCCTGGGCAGCCCCTTGTTCCACTTCGGGATGCTCGGCGTCTTCGGCGGGCACGTGCTCGGCGTGCTGATCCCGGAATCCTGGACCGCCGCGGTCGGGATCTCCGAGCACACCTACCACATCATCGCGGTCGGCGCGGGATCCGTCGCGGGACTGATGGTGCTGGCCGGCGTCGGCATCCTGCTGTACCGGCGCTGGCGGGTCACCGCGGTGCGCAAAGCCACCACCGGCAACGACAAGCTGATGTACGGCCTGCTGACCGCCGCCCTGGTCACCGGCCTGCTCAACACCTGGGGCAGCAACCTGCTGTGGGGCACCTACAACTACCGCGAAACCGTATCGCCCTGGTTCCGCAGCCTTTTCACCCTCAACCCGCAGCCGGAACTGATGGTCGACACGCCGTGGACCTTCCAGGCCCACGGCCTCGTCGTCCTCGCCCTGCTCGGCATGTGGCCCTACACCCGCCTGGTCCACATGTTCAGCGCCCCCATCGGCTACCTGACCCGCCCCTACATCGTGTACCGCGCCAAGGAATCCAACGCCCCCGACACCAAGCGCTACGCCGGCGCCTGGGAAGCCCCGGTCACCCCGGAACGCTGGCGCTCGTAATTCAGCCCAGGGCGATGACGGAGACCGAGCTGGATCCGGTGTTGGCTACATAGAGCCGATTGTCGGCGGAGAGGGCCATGCTCTGGGGTTCCTGGTCGGCTCGGACGGTATCGATGACGGTCGCGGTCGCGGTGTCGATGACGGATACGGTCGCGGTGGACAGCAACGCGACGTAGGCGCGCGAGCCGTCGGCGGAGAGGGCGACGCCGGCGGTGTGGGTCCCGAGATCGACGCTGCCGGTGACGGTTTCGGTGGCGGTGTCGATCAGGATGACGCGGTTGGCGTTGAAGGTGGCCACGGCGGCGCGGGTGCCGTCGACGGAGAAGGCGAGGTCGTGCGGGCTGGTGCCGATTTCGAGGGTGGTGACCGCACCGGTGCCGGGTTTGTAGACGGTGATGTCCTTCATGGCGAGATTCAGCAGGCCGTATTCGCTGATGAACCACTTGCCGCCATCCGGGGCCGGCCAGATTCGACCAGGCGCGCGACCGATCGGAATGCGTGCTCCGACACGGGCTTTTGTTTCGGCGTCGAATACCGCGAGTCCGTCGCCGTCGGGTAGGTAGATCAGCTTGCCGTCCCGGGATATCCCCGCGACCCGCGGCGCCTCGACCGGGCCCAGCTCACCGATCTCCGCCCCGGTCACCCCGTCCAGGATCCGCACGACCTTTCGGGCTTTCGACGGCGCGTAGATGCGGCGGCCGTCCGGGGCGACCACCGCCGCGTCGGACGTGTCCAGATCGAACTTCTCGGTTTTGTCCAGATCGAATTTGACGGTGCGGAGGGGCGCATTCGTCTTGGTGTCGATGAACTGGACGCCGCCGACTTTACTGAGGAACTCGGCGCCGCCGGTGGTACCGACGACGAAGAGCTGGGAGCCGTCGGCGGAAAGGGACAGCGTGCGCGGGCTCACCTCGGCCGGAATCCGGACCGGTTTGGCCGCGGCGATCGTCGGTGCGATCGAAGTTGTTGTGGCCGTGTTACTTCCGGAATCACTCAGGGTTCTATAGGCGAGACCGCCCGCCACGACCAGGATGATGACCGCGAGCAGCGCGATCAGCAGTTCGGGCCGGAACCGCCGCCGCGTCGCGGGCACGACTTCGAAGTCGGCGTGCTGGGTGATGTCATCGATGGCACGCGAGTACGCGCGGGTGCCGTCCGATACCTCCGGCGGTAGCCAGTCCAGCGATGCGGGCCGGGCCGGCCGGTTCAACACGGCGAGCAGATCGGCCGGGCGCGGCCGATCCGCCGGGTTGTCCGAAAGACAGTGCGCCACGATGTCACCGAGTGTTCCCGGTGGCGCTCCGGCGAGATCCGGTGCGCCGTTGGCCACCCGCATGAGCAGTGCCATGGCGTCACCGTCGCCGAACGGTCCACGACCCGAGGCCGCGAAAACCAGTACCGACCCCAGGGCGAACACATCGCTCGCTGGTCCGGTGAAATCACCGCGCGCCTGCTCCGGCGACATGTAGGCGGGCGTGCCGATCACGCCGCCGGTGAGGGTGACGGTCTGGCCGTCACCCAGGGCCTGGGCGATGCCGAAGTCGATGACCCGCGGGCCGTCAGCGGCGATGAGCACATTCGACGGTTTGAGATCGCGGTGCACGACCCGCGCGGCATGGATGGCCTGCAACGCTTCGGCCATGCCGCGCGCGAGTTCCCAGACCGATTCCACCGGCAGCGGCCCGAATCGCGCCACGACCTGGTCCAGCGCCGGCGCGGCGATGTACTCGGTCGCGCTCCACGGCAGCGCACCGGAGACGTCGGCATCGACGACGGCGGGCGTGTGGAATCCGCCCACCGCCCGCGCGGCCTGTACCTCGCGGGCGAAGCGCTGCCGGAACTCCCGGTCCCGGGCGAGGTGCGGGTGCACCCGCTTGACCGCGACCAGCCGCCGCCCCGGCGACACCGCGAGGAATACCGCGCCCATACCGCCCGACCCGAGCCGCCCGAGCAGCCGATACTTGCCGATGCTGCGGGGATCGTCGTCGGCCAGTCGCTGCACCGGCTGCGGAATCTGCGGCGCGTTCATGCGTTGATCGCGTAGAGATTGCGGTCGTCGCACACCGCGTAGACAGTGCCGGATCCGAACGCGACACCGCCCAGCTCGGCGTCGGCGGTGAAGGTCCAGCGCTCGTCGCCGGAGTCGATGTCCAGCGTGTACAGCACTTTGTCATTGACGCAGTACACCGAGTCAGTGCCCACCGCGAGCGCGCGGGTCATCTGGGGCTTGCCGCGATACAACCACTTCACGGTGCCCTCCTTCGCGTCCAAGGCGTAGGCGCGGTCGTAGCCGGATATGAAGACGGTGTCACCGCTTACCGCCAGCACGTCCGCGTCCTGGTCGACCCGCCACAGCTCCGCACCGGTGCGCACATCGTAGGAGCGGAAGGTGTTCGAGGTCGGCAGGAAGACGGCGCCACCGGACACCACCGGGGTCTGCAAACCGTAGAACCGGTCCTTCTCATCGCTGACCCGCCAGCGCACCGCGCCCGACGCGGCGTCCAGAAGGCACAGTTCCCCAGCCTTGGTCACCGTCACGACCACACCGCCGCCGGCGGCGATCGGCACCGTGGCGGTGTCGCCATCGGTCAGCGCGATCCACCGCTGGTCCCCGGTCGCGGCGTCGAAGGCGACGATCCCGTTGCTCATCCCGGACAGCGCACTGAACACCATTCCGCCGTCGGCCGCGACGGCGCCGCTGAAGTCGTCTCTTTCCCACAGTTTGTTTCCGGTCGCGGCATCGAAGGCGCAGAGACCGCGTTTGCTATTGGTGGCGAACACTTTTCCACCGAAATGCACCGGCCCTTGCGCCGGCTGCTGGTCCATGGGGGCTTTCCACCGCTCCGCGCCGGCAGCGAGATCCAACGCGTAGACCGACCCGTCGATACTCGCGGCGTAGACCGAATTGGCGTCGACCGCAGGCGGATTCTTTTCAGAAATGGTGCCGACGAATGTCCCGATATCGGCCTTCCACCGCAGCGTTCCGCCCGGACTTCGCTGGGCGGCAGGGCTTTTCACGTGGATCCGGTCCACGGCGACCTTGCTCGCGACGGCTGCGCCCGCCAGCATCGCCAGGCCCGCTCCGGCAGCGGCCAGCACCATCCGGCGGTTCGTCCTGCGCTCGGGTTCCACCGGTTCGACCGGCGGCGGCGCCGCCACCGCCTGCATCATCGGCGGCGGCAGCCATCGGTGCGGGGCCGTTTCCGCGTGCTGATCTCCCAGCGCTGCCAGCAGATCCGCCGTCGACGGTCGCGCGTCGGCGTCTTTGTTCAAGCAGGCCACGATGATTCGATACAGTCGCCCTTCGCGCAGCCCGTCCAGGTTCGGCGCGGCGTGCGCGACCCGGTCCAGCACCCGCGCCGTACTCTTGTCCTCGAACGGCCCGTGCCCGGTGGCGGCCAGGGTGAGCACCGAGCCGAGCGAGAACACATCGCTGGCCGGCCCGACCGCGCCGCCGAGAACGTGCTCCGGCGACATGTAGCCGGGCGTGCCGATCAGGGCGCCGGTGGCGGTGACCGCCCGGGTCTCGGTGATCAGCTTCGCGATGCCGAAATCGATGACGCGCGGTCCGGATTCGGTGAGCAGCACATTGCCCGGCGTCAGATCCCGGTGCGTCACGCCCGCCGCGTGAATCGCCGACAGGGCTTCGACGATCCCGGCCGCGAGCTCCGCCACGGACTCCTCCGGGAGCGGGCCGTGGTCGGTCACCAGCTGCTTCAACGACTGTCCCACAATGTATTCCGTGGCCAGCCACGGCTGGGTCGCTTCCCAGTCGGCATCCACCACCGCGGCCGTGTAGAAGCCGCCGACCGCACGGGCGGCTTGCACTTCGCGGGCGAATCGAGCGCGGAACTCGGTGTCGTGCGCCAGATGCCGATGGACCAGCTTGATGGCCACCTGCCGTCCGCCGGGTGATCGGCCGAGCAGGACGTCGCCCATGCCGCCGGAGCCGATCCGGCCGAGCACTCGGTAGGGCCCGACGGTCTCGGTGGTCACCGCAGCCGGACCAGCATGGTGTGCGCCTGGAATTCGGCGGCCTGCCGCACCGCCTCGCGATCGGCCTGGATATCGAAGCCGGACACGCGGAAGGTGATGCGCACGAACAGGTTCGAGTCCTTCGCCTCCACTTTCACCTCGATATCGGTGCGGTTCGCACCGCTACGGTCTGCCATCGTGTAGTACGCGGACTCACCCAGCCCGGCGATGGCGGCCGCGGTGGTATCGGCCGGAGGGGCCGCGATGGCGCGGGCCTTGGACTCCTCGAAGAGGCTATTGTCGGAATCCCAGTCGAAGTTCGCCTGGCCGGCGAAGCTCGCGTTCTCGAAATCGGCGGAGCATTCGAGGGAACCGCCGGTGCCCGTATCGGTTTCCTCGTGCACGGGTTCGCCCTTCGCCGGGTAACCGAGACGTGCGATCGCGGGCAGATCCACCGCGTAACAGGCATTGGTGACTTTGCCGGGCTTGTACTTCCCCGCCTTGTCGATGGACTGGGGGCCGGGCTGATAGGTGGTGGTGGAAGTGCTGCCCGCGGCGCTCTTGTCCACGCTGTCGCTGCCCGACAGGATCACTACCGCGAACACCACGGTCGCGGCCAGAACAAGTACGCTCACGGCCGCCGCCAACCACGGTCCCTTCGCCCGCGTCACTTCAGTCTCCCGAGCACGGTCCTGGCTTGATGCTGGCAGTATTCCGTCAGCTTGTCGCGGGTACTGCCGTCGTCCTCGGACAGATACAGGTTCACGATGGCGATCACGTTCGCCTGGAGGAATCCGAGCTGGCAACTGATCTGCTGGCTGTTGCCGTTATTGGGTTCGTGCACAACGAGATAGGCGTCGTCACCGATCCCGCTCACGGTTTTGGCGGTAACTCCGGATCCGGTGGTGCCGAGGCCCGTGGCCCGGTGCAGGTCGTAGAGCTGCCGCACCATCGTCATCTGATCCGACACCTCGATGTGCAACATGATGAACCCGTGGTCGTTCATCGTGTTGCAGGAGAGCGTGTCCGCGATCGACGGTAGTTCGATCTTGTCGCCCAGCGGTGTCCCGCTCTGCTTCCCGATCACTTTCTCCGCGGCGGGCAGATCCAGCAGAGCGCACGCGTCGCCGAGACTCGCGGCGGTGTATTTCTTTGCTGGATCGGCCTTTCCGCTGAGACCGGCACTCGGAGCGGCTGCCGCCTGAGCGTCGTCGTTGTCGCGCGTCGCCGCGACGACCCCGACGGTCGCCAGAATGATCACTACGAGCAGGCCGCAGACAGCGGCGATGATCCACGGAAGCCGGGTGCGTGAATCCGGCTGTGCGGCATCGTATTGTGGCGGCACCGCAGGTACTTCCGGTAGTAGTCGCTGCGTGGCCTGCGCATCGCCGGGGAACGGTGGCGGCGCGAGCCGCGTGGTCTGCGCCGGGGTGTCCGCCAGCGCCCGCGCCAGCTCGTCCGCCCTGGGGCGGCGGCTGGGGTCGTCGGACAGGCAGTCCCGCAACACCGTTCGCAAGCCGGGTGGCAGCGCGTCCAGCCCCTGCTCCTGGAAGGGCGTGCGCCCGGTCGCGGCGAACACCAGCACGCCGCCCAGGGCGTACACGTCGTCGGCAGCCGATACCTGCCGGCCGGCGGGCAGCTGAGCCCGGCCGAGCCGGGCTCCATCGGCATCCACCAGCACTGTTTCGCGCCGCAGATCCCCGAACACCTGTCGCAGCGCGTGCATGGCCGCCAGCGCTTCGGCGAGCCGCACCCCGATGCCGCGCACCATCGACTCCGGCATCGGACCATGTTCGGCGACAACCCGATCCAGCGTCGGCGGACCCGAATCACCCCCCGGCCGATCCGACGGCTGGGTCACGTCGCCCGGACCACTGCTTTCCACCATGGTCGAGTCCTCCCTAACCGACCGCGCCGTACAGCGCGGGGAAACTGTATCGCGGAAACTCGACCTCGGCAGCTGCATTTTCTACCGGTTTGTCACGCTTGGTCGTACGCCCGAACTATGTCGAAATTTCTACTTCTTCTTCGGCGGAAGTGATCGGGCGTAGGCGACGCCGCGATCGACCCACTCGCGCAGCACCTCATCGTCGTCGACGGCTTCGGGCGTGACGCGCAGCCAGCCGTGGGCTTCGCGACCGCCCATCACCATGATGTCGACATAGTCGGCCGCGAGCAGGTCGTCTTCTTCCTTCGGGTCGACGCGGACCAGCAGGCCGCCCTTGCCACTGGCGGCGACGGCCATATGACCGCTCACCAGGAAGGCGAGACCGCCGAACATCTTCTTCTCGACCAGGTGCGGGCCGGGTTCGACGAGTTCCCGGATCCGCTCGGCGAGCTCTTCGTCGTATGCCATAGGTCACAGTGTGGACCAGGGCACCGACAAGTTCAGGAGGCCGAGCGCGCCTGGGTCAGATCCCGGGCGGCGGTCCGGTAGCGGTCGGCGATCAGCCGGACCACGGCCGGGTGCACGCCGATGGGTTCGGCGACGCCGTCGGCGCCCGCGTCGTGCAGGCGCTGCTGGAACAGGCCCTGGGCGAGCAGGTAGGACGCGATGAAGACGCGTCCGGCGCCGGAATCACGAAGGTCGGCAACGACTTCGGGGACCCGGGGCGTGCCCGTGGCCACGTAGGCGATGCGGACCGGAGCGCCGAGGTGGTCGGTCAGCATGGCGGCCGCGCGGCGGACATCGTGGCGAGCGCGAGCGTCCGAGGAACCGGCCGCGGCGAAGACGACCGCGTCGCCGGGACGCCAGCCCGCCGCGCGCAGGCGCAGCGCCATGATGCGGGCCAGCGCGGGGTCCGGGCCCATGGCCGGAGTGACGACGGCCGCGGGATGCGAGCTCTCGGTGACCTCGCGCGGGACGTCCTGGTAGACGTGGTAACCCGAGGCCAGGAAGGCCGGAACCACCACGGCGGGAACGGCTTCCGGGCCGGCGTGCAGGTCGCGCAGGACCTCCGACGGCGACGGGCCGAGCACATCGACGAAAGCGGTACGCACCGCGGGGGACTCCGGCTCGCGAACGACGGCGCAGCATTCGCGCGCCGGAGTGACCGCCTCGGAACCGCCGCAGCGATGCACGGCAGCGGCGCCACGCCCCGAAACCGCGGCGCCGAATTCCCGGGACAGCTGCCGAACCGAGCCCAATTCCGCGGAACCGCGGGCCGGAGCACGCAATTCGGCGGCCACCGCCTCGGCGAGCGCGGCGATCATCTCGACGCCTCGTGCGCTTCTGGTGCCGTGCGCCACGAGCACCAGCGCCGGGGTCGTCACCAGCTGCCCATCGTCTGGGCGTACCGCGGCGAGCGCACCGGGGCGGCGATGCCGTGCGGGCGCGCCGCCGGGCGAACGTCGTCGTCGGCGCAGTCGGCGGCGTCCAGCGCGAGCCGGTAGCCCCGCTTCACCACTGTCTGAATGGCTTTCGGCGTGCCCAGGCCCGCACGCAAGCGGGCGATCGCGGTCTCGACGGCGTGGGTGTCGTCACCGCCGCCGGGGAGTGCGGACAGCAGGTCCTCCCGCGACACCACACGGCCGGGCTGCCGGGCGAGTGAGCGCATCAACGCCATCGGCGCGGGCGCCAGCTGACGCACCGTCCCATCGACGACGACACACGCGCCCCGCACGCTGATGAGATGGCCCGCGGCCTGAATCCGGTTGGCGCGCCGAGGAAGTTCCTCGGCGACGTGCCGCGCCAGCGCGCCCAGCCGGGCCCGGCCCGGCATCGAGGTCGGCACGCCGAGCTCTTCCAGCGGGGCCGCGGTGATCGGTCCGACGCAGGCGGGCAGCACCCGGCCGCGCAGCGCGTGCAGCACGCCTTCCAACAGCCCGGTTTCCTTGGCGCGCATCAGCAGTGAGGCCACCGCGGGGGCGCTGGTGAAGGTGACGCAGTCCAGGTTCGCGGTGACGATCGCCTCGATCAGCTGATCCATCGGGCCCTGATCCTGCGGCGGCGTCCACCGGTACACCGGTACCGGCACGACATCCGCACCAGCACAACGCAATACCTCACAGAAGTCCGGAACCGGCTCCCATTCGGTAGTGGCGCCGTGCAATTGGACGGCGATGCGCACGCCTTCGACGCCTTCGGCGAGCAGGTGGTCGAGCACCTCGGCCGAGGACTCCGAGGCCGGCGACCATTCCTCGCGCAGTTCCGCGGCGCGGATGGCGCCCTTGGCTTTCGGGCCGCGGGCCAGCATCCGGGTCGAGGCCAGGGTGGCGCGCAGTTCCTCGGCCAGGCCCCAGCCTTCGGCGGCTTCCATCCAGCCGCGGAAACCGATGCCGGTGGTGGCGACGGTGATCTGCGGCGGTTCGTCGACGAGCTTGCGGGTGACCCGCTCCAGTTCGGTGTCGTCGGCCAGCGGAATGATCCGAATGGCCGGCGCGTTGACGATATTCGCGCCGCGGCGGGTCAGCAGTGTGCCGAATTCCTCGGCGCGGCGGGCCGCGGTGATCCCGATGGTGAACCCGGCCAGGCAAGCTCCCTGGTCGGCGGCGGTCATGGGGTCTCCGCCGGCGCGTTGGCCACGGACACGATGCCGTCGTCCACGCGCACCGCGTAGACCGGCAGCGCTGCGGTTTCGTCGTCCAGGCAGCGGCCGTCGAGCAGCGAGAACGCCTGCTTGAGCAGCGGCGAAGCCACTACGGGCACACCGCCGCGGTCACCGACGAGCCCACGTGACATCACCGCGGCCCGACCGAACGGATCAATATTGCCTACGGCGTACAGAGTGCCGTCCGTATGCAGGAACAACGCGGCCTGCTGGCCACCTCTCAGCAACACCGCAACGCCGCGGCCGGGGATCAGGTAGTCGAGACGGCAGGCCTGCGTCCACCCGATGGTGGTAGCTGGTGCAATGCCGGGGGTATCGATCACGGTCATCGGTGTCATCCTCCAAACGCCTTACCTATTGGTACCGGCGTCCTGTTTCTATGGGGTTAAGCCGTCATTTCCCGGGCGTAGCAGTCGGGACCAGGGGGATGGCAGCCGACGAAGTCGGCGGGGTGGGTGAGTACTGTGGCGTACCCAACAGCACCGGCACCTTCCGCTCGCCGCTGTCGTCGAACGAAATCGTCGGATCGGCCTCGGCCGGGGCGTTCACGAAGGACACGAAGCGCGACAGCTTCTCCTCGTCGTCGAGCACCGCGGCCCATTCGTCGCGGTAGCCATCGACATGCTGAGCCATCGCCTGCTCCAGATCCGCGGCGATGCCGAGGCTGTCCTCGCAGACGACCTGCTTGAGGTAATCCATGCCGCCCTCGAGCGCTTCCTGCCACGGCGCGGTGCGCTGCAAACGGTCGGCAGTGCGGATGTAGAACATCAGGTAGCGGTCGATGTAGCGGATCAGCGTCTCGTCGTCGAGCTCACCGGCCAGCAGCACCGCGTGCTTCGGGGTCAGACCGCCGTTGCCGCCGACGTACAGGTTCCAGCCGTTCTCGGTGGCGATGACACCGACGTCCTTGCCCCGCGCCTCCGCGCATTCCCGCGCGCAACCCGACACCGCCAGCTTCAGCTTGTGCGGGGAACGCAAACCGCGGTAACGCTTTTCGAGCAGCACGGCCATGCCGACCGAGTCCTGCTGCCCGTAGCGGCACCAGGTGGACCCGACGCAGCTCTTCACGGTGCGCAGCGACTTGCCGTAGGCGTGACCGGATTCCATGCCGGCCTCGACCAGGCGCTTCCAGATCAACGGCAGCTGGTCCACTCGCGCGCCGAACAGGTCGATGCGCTGGCCGCCGGTGACCTTGACGTACAGGTCGAATTCCTTGGCCACCTCACCGATGGTGATGAGCTGCTCGGCGGTGACCTCACCGCCGGGCATCCGCGGCACCACCGAGTAGGTGCCGTTCTTCTGCAGGTTGGCCAGGAAGTGATCGTTGGTGTCCTGCAGCGCCGCCTGCTCGCCGTCGAGGATGTGATCGCTCGAGGTGGAGGCCAGGATGGAGGCGACGGTCGGCTTGCAGATATCGCAGCCGGATCCCTTGCCGTGCCGGGCGATCAGATCGGAGAACTTCCGGATGCCGGTCGACTGCACGATGTGGAACAGCTCGGCGCGCGACTGCGCGAAGTGCTCACACAGCGACTTGGAGACCTCGACGCCGGACTGCTCCAGCAGCTTCTTGAGCATGGGAACGCAACCGCCGCAGGAGGTTCCGGCATTGGTGCAGCTCTTGATGGCGGGCACGTCGCAGGCGCCCTCGGCGATGGCGCCGCAGATCGAGCCCTTGGAAACGTTGTTGCAGGAGCAGATCTGGGCTTCGTCGGGCAGCGCGTCGGCGCCGAGTTCGGCGCCGGTCGGGGAGATCAGCGCGGCCGGATCGGCCGGCAGCGGGGAACCGACCAGCGGCCGCAGTGCGGCGTAGGCCGACGCGTCACCGACCAGGATGCCGCCCAGCAGGGTCTTGGCGTCATCGGAGACAACGAGTTTCGCGTAGGTGCCCTTCGCGGCGTCGTGCAGCACGACCGACAGCGCGCCCTCGGTGGCGCCGAAGGCGTCGCCGAAGCTGGCCACGTCCACCCCGAGCAGCTTCAGCTTGGTCGAGAGGTCCGCGCCCGGGAATTCGCCCGCGCCACCGAGCAGTCGGTCCGCCACGATCTCGGCGGTGGTGTAGCCGGGGGCGACCAGGCCGTAGCAGACGCCCTCGATCGCGGCGACCTCGCCGACGGCGTAGATGTTCGGATCGGAGGTCCGCAGGCCCAGGTCGGTGATGACGCCGCCGCGCGGACCGACCTCCAGGCCGGCCGTCTTGGCGATCTCGTCGCGGGGCCGGATGCCGGCGGCGAAGACGACCACCGCGGCGCGCACCGCGGTCTCGTTGGAGAGCGTGATCTCCAGCCGTTCCGCGGCCGGAGCGTCCTCGACGACCGCGATCGCCGAGGTGCCGACGCCGGTGTGCACGTGCAGGCCCAGGTCGGTGACGAGCTTCTGCAGGATGGCGCCGCCGCCCTCGTCGACCTGCACCGGCATCAGCCGCGGCGCGAATTCCACCACGTGCGGGGTCATCCCGAGCAGGCGCAGCGCGTTGGCGGCCTCCAGGCCGAGCAGACCGCCGCCGACCACCAGGCCGACCGCGCCCGGCCCGGCGGCCTCGGCCGCGGCCCGGATGCCGTCCAGATCCTCCAGAGTGCGGTAGACGTAGCAGCCCTCGGAGTCGTGACCCGGCACCGGCGGCACGAAGGCGTACGAACCGGTCGCGAGCACCAGCGCGTCGTAGCCGATCACGGCGCCGGCGGAGGTGGTGACCTTGCGGGCCTCCCGGTCGATGGCGTCGGCCTTCACACCCAGGCGCAGATCCACCAGCACGTCACCGTCATAGGTGTTGCCTTGCAGCGCAAGCTCTTTCGGGTCCCAGGCGCCGACGTAGGACGACAGTCCGACACGGTCGTAGGCGGGCTGAGCTTCCTCGCTGAGGACGACGACCTGCCACTGGCCGGCCTCGTCACGGGCACGCAGGGCTTCGACGAAGCGGTGCCCGACCATGCCATGGCCGACGACCACCGCGGTCTTGCGGGATTCGTTGTTCATGAGATGTCCTCCCTGGATGGGGTCGGGTGTCAGGCGCGAGCCGACGAGCTGGAAGAGGTGCTTTCGGCTTCGAGGACCAGGGCTTCGGCCTCGGCCACGATGTCGGAGTCGGTAGCGCGGGGACGGCGCAGGAAGACCAGGTAGACGACCGCGGCGCAGGCCACATAGAAGGCCATGAAGACCCAGAACGCGGTGGTCGCGGAGTTGGTCGAGGCGTAGGAGGAGCGCAGCACCAGGTTGATGCCGACGCCGCCGAGCGCGCCGATGGCGCCGACGAAACCGATGAGTGCCCCCGCGCAGTTCTGCGACCAGGCGGCGCGGGCCGCCTCGGGCAGGTCCAGGCCGCGGGACTTGGCGTCGAAGACCGACGGGATGATCTTGGTGACCGCGCCGTTGCCGAATCCGGAGAGCACGAACAGGGCGATGAATCCGATAACCAGCGCCACCATCGCGCCACCGGAGGGCACTCCGCCGTTGCGGTCACCCAGCGTGCTCGCCGCGACCACCAACACCGCGGCTGCCATCATCGCGCCGAAGACATAGAGGGTGACCTTGCTGCCGCCGATCCGGTCGGCCCACTTGCCGCCGTAGGGGCGGGCCAGCGAACCCAGCAGCGGGCCGATGAAGGCGATCTGCGCGGCGTGCAGCGTGGCTTGCACGGCGGTATCGCCACCGGCCTTGAAGCTGAGCTGGAGCACCTGCCCGAAGGCGAAGCTGTAGCCGATGAACGAACCGAAGGTGCCGATGTAGAGGAACGCGATCGCCCAGGACTGCGGCACTTTCAGCGCCGAGACCATGTAGGACAGGTCGGCCTTCTGATTGGTCAGGTTGTCCATGTACAGCGCCGCGCCGATACCGGCGATCGCCACGAAGACCAGGTAGATCGCGCAGATCAGCGAGGCGTAGTCGTTGCCGAGGGTGGCGATGACCAGCAGGCCCAGCAGCTGGATGACCGGGACGCCGATATTGCCGCCGCCCGCGTTCATGCCCAGCGCCCAGCCCTTGAGTCGCTGCGGGTAGAAGGCGTTGATGTTGGTCATCGAGGACGCGAAGTTGCCGCCACCGAAACCGGCGAACGCCGCCACGATCAGGAAGGTGGTGTACGAGGTGCCCGGCTGGTTGATGAAGTACAGCGTGAGCAGCGTCGGGATCAACAGCAGCACCGCGGAGAACACCGTCCAGTTACGCCCGCCGAACTTGGCGGTGGCCACGGTGTAAGGGATGCGCAGGACCGCGCCGGTCAGCGTCGGCACCGCCATCAGGAAGAACTTGCCGGCCGCGTCGATGCCGTACTTGTCGGTGGGCATGAACAGCACCATCACCGACCAGATGGACCAGACGGAGAATCCGACGTGCTCGGCGATCACGGACCAGATCAGGTTCCGCTTGGCGACGTCCTTGCCGCCGGCTTCCCAGGCGGCGACATCCTCGGCATCCCAGTGCTCGATGTTGCGGTTACGCGTCAGCGTGCTCAACAAGGGCCTCCCACCTGTGTCCAACCCGAAGGATTCGGTTAGGCCCAACGGTAGGAAACGGGTATTGCCGGAATGTCGCCCTGAATTGCCGCTATATCAACGGTTGCTCACGAATCTCCGGTCAGCGGGGTGAGTTTCGCCGGAATGTTTCGGGCATGTGACACAAGGGTTTCCGCCGGTGAATAAGACCCGAAATCGAAAAGGAAACCCCGTGAGGTGTGACGCGCACCATCATGCGGCCACACCCCCGGGCGCGCAACTCGAATCAGCGCCAGGTGTCTTCGAGCAGCTGCGGCTTGCACGCCTGCCACGCACCGGCCAGCATCACCAGCACCGCGACGACGAGCAGCGCGAACGGCGCGGCCCAGCCGCCGGAGGCGGTGTGCAGCATGCCGAACACCAGCGGACCGGAGCAGGCCACGGCGTAACCGACACCCTGGGCGAAACCGGACAGCGCCGCCGAACCCTGCGAACTCCGGGTGCGCATGTTGATCAGCGTCAGGCACATCGGGAAGGTGCTCGGGCCCAGGCCCAGCAGCACCACCCACAGCAGCGGCACGCTCATCGGCGCGATCAGCAGACCCGCGAAGGAGACGAAGAAACACGCGGCGAACGCGAGAACGAACGGGAACGGGTTGCGCACCTTGGCCACCAGCGTCGGCGCGGTGAACGCCGCCGACAGCCCGACCAGGGCGAACAGTCCGACCATGGTGCCACCGAAGGCGTCGCTGGCGCCCGCGTCCGCCAGGATGCGCGGCAGCCAGGCGAACATGGCGTAGGTGATCAGCGAGGTCATGCCGAACATGCCGGCCATGCCCCAGGCCAGCGGCGACCGCCAGACCTGGCCCTTGGGCTCGTCGTCGGACGGCAGCGCCGTGGTGTCGGCCAGGTCGTGCCCGCGCCGGGCGCGCAGCACCCAGACCCAGGGCAGCGCCGCGGCGAACCCGATCGCGGCCCACAGGCCCAGCGAGATCCGCCAGCCGTGCGCGTTGGCCACCGGGACCGCGATCAGCGCCGGGATGACCGTGCCCAGCTGCACCATCGTGATGTACAGCGAGCTGACGATCGCGAGCCGATCGGAGAAGTAGCGCTTGACCAGTGGCGGGATCACGACGTTGCCGATACCCATGCCCGCCAGGGCGAGCGCGGAGAAAGCCAGGAGTTCGCCGGTGTTCGGGACCACGGCCCGGATCAGCATGCCGCCGCCGGCAAGCACCATGGCGATCAGCACGGTGCGCTCCAGGCCGAACTTGCCGACCAGGACCGGCGTGAACAGGCCCGACAGCGCGAACATGGCCGCCGGGATCATGCCGAAGACACCGATGACGGCGGTCGAATAACCGATATCCGCGCCGATCCGCTCGGCGAGCGGACTGAACGCGGTGACTGCGACACGCAGCGTGAGCGCCGACATCACGATCGCCAGCAATACCAGCAACCGACCCTCTACGAGCCCACGCTTACGGCGCTCGACCCGGTCGATGCCGGGTCGAGGGGTTGCGGTTTCCGCGTGGACTGTGGTTTCCGAGAGAGTTGCTGTCACCCGGAAATCATAGGATGACCCGACGATAGGAGGCAACGATTTGTGACGGGCGGTACTCTGTTTCGGTGCAACCAGTCCGGCGCACCAGCCTCATTGCCCAGGTAACAGAGCAGCTGCGTGCCGAAATCCGTTCAGAGCGTTGGCCTATCGGCTCTCGAATCCCCACCGAACCGGAGCTCACCGAGCTCACCGGGACGGGCCGAAATACCGTGCGCGAGGCCGTCCAGGCCCTGGTGCACGCGGGCATGCTGGAAAGGCGGCAGGGCTCCGGCACCTATGTGGTCGCCGCCTCGGAGGTCGGCGGCACGCTCGGTAAGTACTTCGCCGACGCGGAAGAGCGCGACGTGCTCGAACTGCGTCTGGCGCTGGACACCAACGCGGCCGCGCTGGCCGCGCGCCGGCGCGACGACACCGACATCGCGACGCTGCGCCGGCTGCTCGACGAGCGCAACGAGAACAAGTGGGACGAGGGCAACCACGCGGCCATCACCGCGGACGTGGAGTTGCACCGCGCGATCGTGGTCGCCAGCCACAACGCGGTGTACCTCGAGTTCTACGACTCGCTGCTGCCGACCATCGAGCAGGTCATCCGAGCGCGGACCTCGAAGTCCGACGATTCCTACGACGCCGAGCACAACGAACTGGTGCAGGCGATCATCGAAGGTGACCCGGAGGCGGCCGCGGCGGCCGCGCGTTGTTTCCTCGCGTCACTGATCGCGGAATATCCGGATCGCTAGTTACCGGATTTATTGCGACAGCAAACATAAGTCCAACTGGTCCCGCATTCGGAACCTGAGGTAACCAACTGGTCACCGACGACGTTTCCCCAATGTGAGTCCGATTTGCCGGGAACGTCACCGAAGGCCATTAGGACGCAACAACCGGCTTCTACCTTTTGACTCGACCCACCAGCGAGGCAATCGAGAGGAAGCCGATGACTGCCACAGTTGCTGCCACCGGCCAGCAGTCCGAAACCCCCGGGTTCGAGCATCAGAAGCGCGGGCGCTGGCTCGACCACTGGGAGCCCGACAATACGAAATTCTGGGAATCCGGCGGTAACAAGACCGCCCGCAAGAACCTGATCTTCTCGGTGTTCGCCGAGAATCTGGGCTTCTCGGTCTGGGTCATCTGGGGCACCGTCGTGACCAGCATGGGCCTGGCCGGGTTCGACTTCCTGGCCGGACTCGGCAAGGGCAACCCGGTCGCGGTGAGCAACGCGTTGCTGCTCACCTCCACCCCGACCCTGGTCGGCGCGGCCCTGCGCATCCCCTACACCTTCGCCATTCCCAAATTCGGCGGGCGCGCGTTCACCGCGTTCAGCGCCGCGATGCTGCTCATCCCGACCCTGGGCCTGGCCTATTTCGTGAACCAGCCCGGCACTCCCATGTGGGTGTTCATGGTGCTGGCGGCGCTGGCCGGTTTCGGCGGCGGCAACTTCTCGTCGTCGATGGCCAACATCTCGTTCTTCTTCCCGGAAGGGAAGAAGGGTGCGGCCCTCGGCATCAACGCCGCCGGCGGCAACCTCGGCGTCGCGCAGACCCAGTTGGTGCTGCCGCTGCTGATCACCCTCGGCACGCATCTGCTGGCGAAGGATCCGGCGGGTTACCGCTTCGGCATCACACTCTCGGTGCTGGTCTGGGTGCCGTTCATCCTGATCGCCACCTTCGGCGCGCTGCGCTACATGGACTCCATCGCCACCGCCAAGTCCGACGGCAAGTCCTACAAGCTGGCGCTGACCAACCGGCACACCTGGGTCATGTCGTTCCTCTACATCGGCACCTTCGGGTCGTTCATCGGGTTCTCCTTCGCCTTTCCGACCCTGATCAAGGCCAACTTCCCGCATCTGGCGCAGATCGGCTGGATCACCACCCTCGGCAACCTCGCCTTCCTCGGGGCGTTCGTCGGCTCGTTCAGCCGTCCGTTCGGCGGCTGGGTCTCCGACAAGGTCGGCGGCGCGAAGATCACCGTGTTCGTCTTCGGCGGTATGTCGGTGGCGGTGGTGCTGATCCTGGCGGCGCTGGAGCTGAAGAGCTTCCCGCTCTACCTCGCCGCGTTCCTGATGTTGTTCGTGCTCACCGGTATCGGCAACGGCTCCACCTACCGGATGATCCCGTCGATCTTCTCCGCGGTGGCCAAGAAGTACGCCTCCGAGCACGGCATGGAGCTCACCGACGCCCTCGCCTCGGCCAAGCGCCAAGCCGGCGCCGCGATCGGTGTCATCGGCGCGATCGGCGCCTCCGGCGGCTACCTGCTCCAGCAAGCACTCCGCCTGTCCAACATCAACTTCGGCAGCATGAACCCGGCCTTCTGGGCCTACGCCATCGCCTTCCTCGTCATGGCCGGCGTCACCTGGTTCTTCTACCTGCGGTCCTCGTTCGCCATCGGCCGGGTCCCCTCCCTGGCCTACGCCAACGTCTGATCGCCACCGCAAAATGCCGCGCCGAGAATTCTCGGCGCGGCATTTTGCGTTTGTGCGGCCTCGTCCTCGCGCAGGCAATCGGATAAGGTCAGCAGGGCCCGAGTGGGAACCTGTGGGGGATCCGGTGCGTCTGATTATGTGACGGTTGCTCCGCGCCGAACATCAGGAGAGCTATGCGAACGATCAACGCTGGGTCCAGGGGGATCGTGGTGCGGACGATGGTTGCCGGTGTCGCGGTCAGCGGGCTGATCGCCGGATGCGGGACGACGGTGGGTGGGAGCCCGAAGACCGAAGAGGCGAATGCCACGGGGGCGAATACGACTCTGATCAACGGGGAGAAGTCGGTGGTATATAACCCATGCAAAGACCTCTCCGACGAGAAAATTCGGGCAGCTGGGGCGGATCCCGCGACCAAGCGCACGGTTACCGACGCTCAGTCGGGACCCGCAGCGTTCCGGATCTGTCAGTGGGAGGCGACCGACCTGCCGTACTACGTCAGTATTGGCTCCTCGATCTACAGCTTGGCCGATACGAGGAACAACGACAAGCTGACCGACTTCCGCGATGTGCCAATCGGCCCCCGAACTGGGCTCGTCCACAAGGACAAGCGCTTCGACGATCGCTGCTACGTGAGTCTCCCCATGTCAGGAGGCTCGATCATGGTTACAGCCGGGTGGAAGCACGGCGAGCAGACAGCTCGCGATATTTGCGACCTTGTCATCGAGGACGGGAAGGCACTCGAGCCGTTCCTCCCGAAATGACCGTGGTAGACAACTAGCAGCAACACGAACTAGCCGGGGCGTGCACAACGTCGGGCGGGGGGCGGAAGGGGAAACCAGTGACAGGGACCGACGCTGCCACACTGGGAAGCTTGATCGGGACGTGGACGGCGTTCAAGACCGAAGCCAAAGAAGGCCAGCTGAAGCTGGACACCGATATTGGCAGCGAGCTCGCGGGCCACGCCGGGACGATGAAGAAGCAACTGCAGGCCATGCTGGACCAAACCAAGGTCCTGGCTTATTTGGATGGGTGGGGCACATTGGACTCCGCGACCGAACTCAAAGCCAAGTTCGAGCAGAAGGCCGATGGTTTCGATGATTCCGCCGTCAAACGCCTGACTGAGGCAATCGAGGTGCTCAGCCTGATGGAAGACACCTGGAAGCTGGCTATCGGCCAGCTCAGCGACCGCGACCAGCAGAACGCCGCCAACATCAACAATGTGAACCCAGGAGACAAGTAATGGTGGCGAACCTGGGTTCCTGGATCAGCAGTGTCTTCGGCGGGTCCGATGAAGCGACCAAGAACAAGACCACCGACCAGGACAAAGCCAACCAGGCGAATTCGACCTGGCAGCAGGACCGCGACATCGTCAACAAGGAATGGTCGAGTCTGCTGTCGGAGAGCGGCGCACAGCCCGATCCGAAGATGAAGCTCACCAAGACCGATCCGTTCGACACCATGTCGCACGAGGATCTCTACAACAAGCTTCAGGGCATCAACACGGGTCTGATCAATTCCGCGGCTGACGGCTGGCGCAGACTTTCCGCTGACGCGCGGACCGCGATCGACACTTACACCAAGGGCGTCAACAAATCCGTCGAAGAAAAGTGGGACGGTAAGTCGGCCAGCAAAGCGGTCGAAGCCTCCAAACAGTTCACCACAACCTTCACCCAACTGGCCGCTACCTTCCAAATGGTCGGCCAGCGTCTGGATTTGATCGAGGGCTACCTGGGCCAGGCCAAGCAGTCGGTCGGCAAGCCCGACAATCTCACATTGGGCGACAAGGTCATCGACGCGCTGCCGGCCCAAAGCATTCTCAAGGGCCCCACCTACCGGGCCGATGAAGCCGAGAACCAGGCACGCTACGTCATGAAGACGTTCTATGCGCCGCAGGTGCAGCAGGTGTCCGAGGCGGTGCCTGTGCTGCCCGAGCCTAAGAGCACGACCGACGAGAAGAAGCCGAACGTCAACGATCCGGGGAACAACGGCCCGTCGCCGTCGTCGGGCCCGCAGTCGAATGTGCCATCGCCCAGCGATGATCCGTCGACCAAGCCGCAGAGCACCGATGTCCCCAGCACACCGTCACCGGCTTCGACCACACCGCAGAGCACGCAATCGCCGTCGACCACCCAGGTTCCGACGACTTCTCCCGTGACGCAGGCACCGACCGGTAGCCCGACCACCCCGGCTTCGGCGGTGCCGACCTCGAGGGTTCCGAGCGCGGGCACGCCGAGGGCGGGTACCGGCACGCCGAGGGCAGGCACGGGCACACCGGGCGCCGGAAGCCCCAAAGGCACCACCGGAACGCCGAAAACCGTCTCGGGCACGCCTGCCACCACGGCCGTCCCTGGGTCGGCGAACAGCAGCAAGGCCGCCGCCGGCACCGGCCGCAGCGGCATGCCGGGCATGGGCGGCATGGGCGGTCAGCGCGCCAACGGCGAAGGTGACGACGAGCATTCGATCCCGGACTACTTGATCTACGACCGCGGTGACGAGTTGCTGGGCAAGCAGCCGCCCGTGCTGCCGCCGGGCGGCGTGATCGGCGGCTAGTTCGAGTGGCAACGGTGTCGGTGCGAGTGATGTTTCGGGGCAGAGAATGAGTGAACGCCGTTGGCAGCTGAGCGGCTTGATGTTTCAGATGGCGGTCGAGGGCTTCGAACGTGATCGGTTGCCGTATCCGATCCGGGTGCTGGTGCAGGACCCGGCGGTCGAAACAGGCGAGGATTTCGAGCGTCTGCGCGCCCGTACTGCCCAGCAAATGGCTCCTTTCGCGAACCAGGATCTTTTCGAAGCCCTGAAAGTCTTGCTGGAACCCAGCATTCGCGTCGAGGTCCACGGCTTGTACGGCCGCGACTTCCAGCAGGTCGTCCGCGCACACGCCGGCATTGTCGGCGACGTGGCCACGGTGGCCATCCAAAAGCCGGGCCCCACTCAGCAATACGGCGGCGACATCCTCCTCGTGCACGGGTCCGCCGAAACCGTCGTCCCGAAAATCCTTGCGGCCCTACCCAAATGCGAGGGCGGACGCTTCCCCGCGGTCACCGGTCACCGCTCCGACCTGAAACAAACCCAATACGCCAAACACCCGACCCGCCTCTCCCCCACCGAGGAAGTCCGCCGCATCGCCGGTCGCCCGCGCTCCGGTCTCGGCGAAATCACCGTCTACCGCGGCCCCGCCATCGATTCCCGCCCCACCTCCGACGGCCACGGCCTGCACTGGCTCGATTATCTGCCGCACGACGGCCGCTATCTCCTGCACAACCACACCCCCGACGAATTCACCCTCACCCCGGCCCCCCACCCCGAATTACAACGTCACCTGCACGACCTCATCACCACCACTGCCGGCCGCCGCTGATCCCGCCGCGCCACATCCCGGCCGAGTATTCGCTGCGGGTGATGCCGAAGTGAACTGAGTTCAGAGCATCAGCCGGACCATGTCGGCGGTGCGGGCTAGGCCGGGGAAGGCTTCGGGCGTCGAGCGGGGGTGCAGGGCGTGGACGGCGAGGCGGAACATTACTGCGCGTAAGAGCATTTGGGGCCATTCGGGGAGGGAGCGCCAGCGGTCGAGGAGGCCGTCGTCGGCGCCGCCCCAGGCGAGGGCGTCGATGACGATGACGCCGGCAGCCCACGCTGGGGGGCGCCAGTAGGGGGTGATGTCGGAGAGGCCGGGGGTGAAGACGCCGGCGAAAAGGACTGTGCCGAATAGGTCTCCGTGAACCAGTTGGGGGGCGGCCTGGACTGGTTTGCGGAGCGTGGCTAGTTGGCCGATGAGTTCGATACTGCGCTGGCCGTCGGGGGAAGAGGTGGGGAGGGTGCCGCCGGCGCGGAGGCTGCGCAGCGGGACGGGTTCCCAGGCGGCGCGGTCGGCGGCCACGAAGACGTCGACGTCGACCCAGGGGGCGACGGGGGGTTGGACGAGGAAGCGGGGGCGTTCGAGTTTGGCGGTGGCCTGGTGCAGGCGCAGGGACACCGAAACCACTTCGTCGTGGCGGGGTTCGGGGGTGCCTTCCAGGTAGGTGTCGGCGCGCCAGCCGGAGACGACGTAGCGGCCGTCGGTGGCGCGCACCGGGCGGGCCACCCGCAGGCCGTCGACTTTGAGCGTTTCGCGGATCTTCGCCGACCACGCCGCGCGGGCGTGATCGGCGACCGGGCTGAGCACCACGTCACCGCAGCGCCAGCCACCGTCCCAGTCCCCCAACGCAACCGGCGTCACTTCGCGCAGACCGAACGTGGCGCGCACGTGCTCGGGAGGTTCCACAGAAGTCACGGCCGTACGGTACCGCCGAGTTTGGTAGGACGCGCCTATGGCGCGCCCAAACCACTAGTAAACGGGCAGGGAAGTGTCGATCTGGTTGGCCCAGGCGACGATTCCGCCCTGCACGTGGGTGGCGTCGGAGAACCCTGCCTGCTTCAGCGCCGCCAGCGCCTCCGCGGAACGGATACCGGTCTTGCAGTGCAACACGATCGGGCGGTTCTGCGGCAGTTCCGAGAGCGCCTCACCGGAGAGGATGCGGTCCTTGGGAATCAGCTTCGCGCCCTCGATGTGCACGATGTCCCACTCGACGGGCTCGCGGACATCGATCAGCTCGATCTCCTTGCCCGCGTCCAGCAGATCCTTCAGCTCACGCGCGGTGATGGTGGAGCCGGCCGCGGCAGCCTGCCCTTCCTCCGACACCACACCGCAGAACGCGTCGTAATCGATCAGTTCGGTGATCGGCTGACGCTCCGGGTCGCGGCGCAGCTTGATGGTGCGGTAGCTCATGTCCAGTGCGTCGTAAACCATCAAGCGGCCGAGCAGCGGATCACCCATGCCGGTCAGCAGCTTGATCGCCTCGGTCACCATGATCGACCCGATGGACGCGCACAGCACACCGAGCACGCCACCCTCGGCGCAGGACGGGACCATGCCCGGCGGCGGCGCCTCGGGGTAGAGGTCGCGGTAGTTGAGACCGCGGTTGTCGGGGGCGTCCTCCCAGAAGACCGAGACCTGGCCCTCGAAGCGGTAGATCGAACCCCACACGTACGGCTTGTGCGCCAGCACCGCGGCATCGTTGACCAGGTAACGGGTCGCGAAGTTGTCGGTGCCGTCGACGATCAGGTCGTACTGGGCGAACAGCTCGATCGCGTTGTCGGGCTCCAGGCGGATCTTGTGCAGGTTGACGGTGATGCCGGAGTTGATCTCCAGGATCGAGTCCCGCGCGCTGTCGGCCTTGGAGCGGCCGATATCGGATTCCCCGTGGATGATCTGGCGCTGCAGGTTGGAGGCGTCGACCTCGTCGAACTCGACGATGCCGAGCGTGCCGACACCGGCGGCGGCCAGGTACAGCAGCGCGGGCGAACCCAGTCCGCCGGCGCCGATCACCAGCACCTTGGCGTTCTTCAGGCGTTTCTGCCCGTCCATACCGAGGTCCGGGATGATCAGGTGGCGGCTGTAGCGGGCCACCTCGTCCCGGGTCAGCTCCGCGGCCGGCTCGACCAGCGGCGGCAGGGGCTTTGCTGATGCTGTTGTTCCCAAGGACATGGTCCGGAGTCTCCTCGAATCGGTTAGGCCTCGTAGCTCAGCGTGTGCAACGCCGGAAGCCGGGCCGTTCTTCCCGCTCTATCGTCCCGTACGGACGTACCACTAATGCACGGGGGTTAGCCCCGCGGATAAGGCCAGGGATTGAACCGGCAGCGCTTCCCGTCCATCGGGACCATGCCGAAGGGATCCAGCGCGGCGATGTCGTTGTTCTCGGTGCCGAAAGTCTGCTGCATCATGATCGGCGCCAGCCCGCCGTCGGTCTCGCACGGCTGATGCTGGTGATAGCCGATGGCGTGCCCGACCTCGTGGTTGATCTGGTACTGCCGGTAGGAGCCGATGTCGCCCTCGAACGCGATCGCGCCGCGCACCCAGCGCACCTCCGAGAGCAGCACCCGGCCGGCGTCGGCGTTGTAGCACGAGGAGTCGATCGGGATGTCGAACCCGCAGGACTTGCGGGTGGTCTGGCGCGAGGTCAGCGAGATGCGGAAATCGGGCTGCCCCTGGTCGATCCGGCGGAACCCGAACTGCTTGTCGTGGGACCAGCTCTTCGGATTGGCCAGGGTGGAGTCGACCATCTTCGCGACCGCCGGATCGCCGCCGATGCCGGAGGTGTCGACGCCGTCCTCGATCTCCACGGTGTAGGTGAAGACGTTCTTCGCGTCGGCGCCGACCTCGGCGGTGCCCGGCACCACCCGCCAGGTGCCCGCACCCGAATCGGTGAACGCGCCGCCCTGCGGCAGCGCGCCGGTGGGCAGATCGGTCGGGAACTGCCCGTCGCCCCGCGGGCCGCCGATGATGCCCGCCGAGGCCGCGCGCGGGCTCAGCGCGCCGAAACCGGGGTTGCCGACGCCGGCCGCGTCCGGGCCGCCGCGCACCGCGTCCACGACCACCAGCACGGTGACCACGGCCAGCACCGGCAGCGCGTAGGCCCGCCAGCCGTAGGTGGACACGAAGCGGCCCAGCCGGCTCTGCTTCTTCACTACCCGGCCCGGGCGGTGGGCGCGGTTCTTGCCCTCCTCGGGCGCGGTCGGATCCCAGCGCGCCCGCAGCGGCTGATGCGAACGATCCGTCTGGTCTTCCTCCCCGATCGGGTACAGACCGAGGGGGTCGTAGATCTCTACGCCGGACGCGACGGAGCCGGGGCGGTGCGTGTCACGCCCGCCTCCGGACGGAGTTTCCGTTCGGTCGGTCACGGCTAACAGACTCTCACAGTGGACAAGTGAGCCGTACCGCGACTACGAAAGACTCGCTACGCGATGCGACAGAGGTTCGCTGTGCGATATCTCATGGAGTAGGGGTTGTTGTACAACCCGGCTCCGCGTGTGACCTACGACCGGGTATCGTTCAGGGGATACCCGGTGCACCACCCCTTCCGCCGGGGCTTCGACTGGGAGAGCCGAAATGACCGACCTCGTGGACCGGATGCCGTCCCGTAGATCATCGTCCGAGGCCATGGCACCTGCTAAACGCGGGACCAGGCTGCCCCGGGATGAGCGGCGACAGCAGCTACTCCACGCGGCCAGTGAGGTTTTCGTGCTGCGCGGCTACCACGCGGCAGGCATGGACGAGATCTCCCAGTGCGCCGGCGTCAGCAAGCCGGTGCTCTACCAGCACTTCACCAGCAAACTCGAGCTGTATCTGGCGGTGCTGCAGAACTACGTCGACATGCTGGTGTCGAGCGTGCGCCAGGCGCTGCGTTCCACCACCGACAACAAGCAGCGCGTGCGCGCCGCCGTCGCGGCCTATTTCGACTTCGTCGACAACGAGATGCAAGGCTTCCGACTGGTTTTCGAGTCCGATCTGACCTCCGAGCCGCAGGTGCAGCGCCGCGTCGAGCAGGCCACCGAGGCCTGCGTGGACGCGGTCTTCGACCTCGTCGCGCACGACTCCGGCCTGGATCCCTACCGCGCCCGCATCCTCGCGGTCGGCCTGGTCGGCGCGAGCCAGACCACCGCCCGCTACTGGCTGGAAGCCGACCGGCCGATCCCCAAGGACGACGCCATCGACACCACCGTCACGCTGGCCTGGGGTGGCCTGTCGCACGTGCCGCTGCACCCGATCGACGGCGTGCCGCGCAGCCTCGGCTCCTGAGGCTCGGCTCCCACGACCGATACGACTGAGCCCCTGTCCTCCTCGGAGGCAGGGGCTCAGTCGTGTTCTGGGGGCTCAGACCGTGGCGAAGCCGACGCGGCCGCTGGCCGGGGTGCCGATCTCGACGTAGGAAACCTTCGAGGCCTGGATCAGGAACTTGCGCCCCTTCTCGTCGGTCAGCGACACGATGCCGCTTCCGCCGCTCAGCGCACCGGACACCAGCGCCTCGACCTCATCGGCGGTCTGCGAGCTGTTGATGATGAGCTCACGCGGGCTATCCGAAATACCGATCTTGACCTCCACGGCCAACCTCCGAACCTAGAGTCCTGTGCTGTCGAATCAAGGCTAGTCCAGGGCGTGAGCGCCGGGGCGGCAGCCGGTCTGCGCTGACAGCGAACAAGTACTACTTGGGTTCGATCAGCTCGATGTCGAGTTCGATCTGCACCTTGTCGCTGAGCATGCCCGGCATCGGACCGCCGACGCCGAAGTCGGTGCGCTTGATGCTGCCGGTCGCGGAGAACCCGGCGTGCCGCTCACCGGCCTGCGGGACCTCCTGCACGCCGCCCCACTCGACCTCGAGCGTGACCGGCTTGGTGACCTGCCCCAGGGTCGCTTCGCCCTCGACGGTGAAGGTCTCGCCGATCTGCACGGGCTCGAGCGCGCGGAAGGTCAGGGTGGGGCGGCTCTCGACATCGAGGAAGTCAGCGTTGCGCACGTGCGCGTCCCGGTCAGCATTACCGGTGTCGAAGGAGTCCAGATAGATGATGGCGCCGAGGGTGGCTGCGCCGGACTCGTCCACGACGAACTCGGTCTCGAACTTGGTGAAGCCGCCGCGCACCTTGGAGATGCCGAGATGGCGGATGGTGAAAGAGACCGACGAATGCGCGGTGTCCAGCGCCCAGGCGCCGGGCTTCAGGACCGTGGTGGCAGTGGTGGATTCCGAAGTTGTCATGGCAACAACGATCACCGCGGGGCACGGGGGTAACCAGACCGCCGTTATCCGGGCACTGGCAGGGCGAGGCTAGGAATCCGCGGACAAGGCACCATGGAACGGTGGCAGAGGAGAACTTGTTCGCGGATTTCCTGATCGCCCGGCGCAGCGAACTGCGCCCGGCCGACGTCGGGATGCCCACCGGTGGGCGGCGCCGCACCCCCGGGCTGCGCCGTGAGGAGGTCGCGGTGCGCGCCGGCGTCAGCGTCGACTATCTGGCCCGGCTGGAGCAGGGCCGGGACCGCAACCCCTCGGCGGCGGTGCTCGGCGCCCTCGCCGACGCGCTGCTGCTCGACGACACCGATCGCCGCCACTTCAGCATGCTGGCCCTGGCCTCCGGCACGACCTCCTCCTGTCGCGAGGACTCCGGCCTCTGCCCCGGCGCCACCACGCCACAGGAGCAACTGCCGGAATCCATCGAGACAATTCTGCGGGCGCTGAACCCGACGCCCGCTTTCGTCGTCGGCCGTCGTTTGAATGTGCTCGGCTGGAATTCGGCGTGGGCCGATTTCGTCACTCCGCTGGGGTTGCTGGACGGCGGGCACGGGCCGAATATGGCGTGGTTCACCTTCATGAATCCGAACGCGCGCAAGGTAATCCGGGATTGGTCGGCGGCCGCGGATCATTTCGTGGCGGCACTGCATCGCGCGAAAGCCCGCTGGCCCGCCGACGACACGCTGCGCGCCACCATCGACGCGCTGCGCAAGGAACCCGAATTCGCGAAACGGTGGAAATCGCACCGCATCGGCGAAGACGCTTCCGGCACTTTGCATTTCGATCATCCCGAGCATGGGACGGTCGAGGTGCCCTTCGAGATGATGTCCGCGGACCGCGATCAGAGCGTCGTCGTGTGGCTGACCGACAAGGTCGAGACGAACGCGCGCGGCCTGCGTCTGGTGTCCGGAGATTGATCGATAGAACCCGGTAACAACTGTTCGCTGTAGGACGACATGCGTGCAGGCGCTGAACAAGTCGCCTGCACGGCGCACGTGCGTTCTGGTTGCCCGACGTTGTCGGGGCAAGGGCGACCCCGCTTCCCGGCGCCGGAAGCAACGAAGTGAGAGGGTCGTAAACCTGATGTCGGAGCGTTCCATTGCCATGTCTCGACTACGGCGGCTGGCGGCCGCCGGCGCCGTTCTAGCGCTCGCCACCGGAGTTACCGGGCCCATCGCGGCCGCCGAGCCGACCTCGGAGACCGCCGCGCCGTCCACCAGCACCACCGCGCCGTCCACCACCGCGGCAGCGCCGTCCAGCACCGCACCGGGTGTGAACCTGCCCATCCCGACGCAGATCCCGGTGCCGACCCCGCAGCTGCCGAATGTGACCGTGCAGGTACCGGTGCCATCAGCGCAGTTACCCACCGTGCAGCTCCCAGCCCCCGCCGTGGAGCTGCCGTCGGTGGCCGTGCACGTCCCGGGTCCGTCGGTGACCGTGCCGACGCTCGACGTGCCGGTCCCGGCCCAAGGGACGTTCGGGTTCGAGAACACGACCGGACTGCAGGTCAGCACGCCGCTGACCCAGGCCGAGGTGGACGCGCGGGCCCAGGCCGCGCTCGCGGTGAACGCTGCCGCCGCGGCCACGGCCGGCGCCGAGCAAGAGCATGCCGCCGCTGTCGCGGCCGCCGCCGCGCACGCCGGTGACGCCACCGCGCAGGCGGCCGTCACCTCGGCACAGGCGAAGCTGGACGCGTCGCGGGCGGCCGCCGCCGCCGCGAAGGCGGACCAGGACCTGGTCATCGCGACACAGGTCACCGTCAAGGCCCAGGCCGACGTGTCGGCCGCGCAGACCGCGGCGGCCGCGGCGAAGAAGACCGCGGACGAAGCGGCAGCGGCGGCCCGCGCGGCAGCCGACAAGGCCGCCGCCCTGGAGGCGCAGGCGGCGGCTGCCACGGGCGCGGAGGCGAGCGTGAAAATCGAGCTGGCCGCGCAGGCAAAGCTGGAGGCGACCGCCGCCGCGGACCTGGCGGCCAAGGCGCAAGCCGACGCCGACGCGGCACTGGCGGCGATCTCGACGATCCAGAAGACCGCGGCGAAGGCGGCGGCACTGGCCGGCATCGCGACCGAAATCAAGGTGAACGCGGCCGTCGCCGCCGCACAGGCCGGCGTGACCAGCGCGACCGCCAAGCTGACCGAGCTACAACTCGCGGCCACAACGGCCTTCGACGCCGCGGCAAAGGCCGGCGCGGAGCTGGCGCTGCAACTGAAACTCGACGCCGACGCGGCGGCCGCGCTCGTCACCGAATGGCAGGTCAAGCTGGACGCCGCGAAGGTGGACCTGGCCGCCGCGCTGCAGGCCCAGGTAGATCTGAACGCGCAGCTGGCGGCCGCGGTCGCCGCGGGCGTCGCGCTCGCGGCGACGCTGATCCTGGGTGGTCAGCTGTTCACCGGCATCGAGATCACCAAGCTGACCGAAACCGCCGTGGTCGTGGTGGCGACCGGCCTGGAATTGATCGGAATCTTCAACGGCAAGGGCGAATTCGAGGTCGTCGACTACATCCGGACCGACGCCAACGGCGTCGAGTCGCTGGCCGGCGAACTGCCGCCGGTCGACCTGGCGCTCGGTGATTCGCCAGACGGCGGCTCGAAGCTCCCGATGCTGGTGGCCCTGGCGGCCGGGGCGGGCGCCCTCGGCGCCGCGGCGACGGCGACCACCCTGGTGGTGCGCCGCAAGCGAACCCCGAAGCATGCGTAAGGCCCGCTATTGGGTGGCGGCCGCGGCCGTGCTGGCCGCGATCGCCGGCTGCGGCGACGACAGTGTGTCGTTGCCGCCGCCGGATCGCGCGCCGGTGCCGTCGCACATCGCGGCGGCGGACGGTGCGGTGGTCGCACCCGCCGAGCCGACCGACATCGAGCTGCGCTCCCCCAGCGGTGAGACGTATCTGAGCAGCCCGCTGCACCCCGAGAAGCTGATGCGCGGCGGCGCGAGCGGTCAGCAGTTGAATCCGGTGAACGAATTGCCGGTGTGGTGGGGCGAAAGTGGTTTACCCGGAACCGAAACCAAGCAGACGGTGCTGGTGGCCGGGCACAACTACGCGAAACGCGCCGCGCCCTTCCGGGCGCTGCGGGTGGTCCAGCCGGGTGACCGGGTGCTGCTCCGCACGCCCAACGGGGTGCTGGAGTACACGGTGGAAAGCGCCGGCCCGCTGGCGAAGGGGTCGCTGCTCAGCGACAACGACCTGCGCAAGCCGGTGCCGGGCCGGTTGATCCTCGCGAATTGCGATGTCGTCGGTGGCGAACCCACCGACAACAATTACCTCGTGATCGCGCAATTGGCGCGGCCCGCAGGCTGATTCAGAGGCCCAGGACAGCCATGCGCTTGGCGTGGCTGTCCTGCATGCGCTCGAAGAGCGTGGCGATGCCGTTGAGATCGCCGGCCGAGCCGAGCACCAGCTCGGTGAGTTCGTCACGCTGGGCCATCACGTACTGCGCCTGGGTGATCGCCTCACCGAGCAGACGGCGGCCCCACAGCGTGAGCCGGTCCCGTTCGGCGCGGCTGGTCTCGACGGCGCCGCGCACCTCTTCCACCACGAATTCCGAGTGGCTGGTCTCGGCGAGCACATCGCGCACCACGTTGGCCACGTCGTCGGGCAGCGAGCCCGCGATCTCGGTGTAGAAGTCGGCGGCGATGCCGTCACCGACATAGAACTTCACCATCGACTCCAGCCAGGTGGAGGGGTCGGTGGAGTCGTGGTAGGCGTCCAGGGCGCGCACGAACGGCGCCATCGCTTCCAGGGCGTCGGCGCCGCGCTCGGACAGCGCCGTCTCCAAGGTCTGGTAGTGCCGCATCTCGGAGGCGGCCATCTTCGCGACCGCGATCTTGCCGCGCAGCGTGGGCGAGAGCTTGGCCTCCTCGGCCAGCCGATAGAACGCCGAGATCTCGCCGTAGGCGAGCACGGCGAACAGGTCGGTGACGCCGGGATGGTCCGATTCGATCGGCGCGAGCGCCTGATCGGTCAACGAAAATCCCGGTGCTCCCGAACTCTGTTCTCCCATAAGCGCCCAGCCTAGTCGCGTCCGGCGAAACCTGCGGCGCGCGCACCCCTCAGAGCTCGGACAGGAATTTGTCCAGGTATGTCCAGGTGCTGTCCCGGGCGGTCTCGCCGGTGAGGATGCCCAGGTGGCTGCCCGGCGCGGTCTCGTAGCGCAGCGAGGCCGCGCCGGTGAGCGTGCGAATACCGGACTCGACAGCCGCGGCCGGGGTGATGACGTCGGCGGGCCCGCCGACCAGCAGCACGTGCGCGGTGACATCGGCCAGCGCGATGGTCCGTTCGCCGAGCCGCAGCACGCCCTTGCCGATGTCGTTGTTGAGGATGAACCGGCCCCACAGCTGTCCGTAGAAGCGGCCCGGGTAACCGGGCATCTCGGCCATGAAGCGGTCGATGGATTCCATCTTGGCCAGGGTTTCGGTGCGGGCGATATTGCTCGCCACGAACCAGGGGCGGGTGAGTTCGCGGTCCCAGGCGGTGACCCGGTAGGCGGCGCGGGTGAGCCCGGCGGGGATGCCGCCGATGGCGCGCACGGCAGTGGAGGTGCCGATGCCGCCGGTCAGTTTCGCGACCGCGCGCAGCTGCGGGACGCCGGTCATCTTGTCGTAGTTCAGGGGCGCGCCCACGGCGGTGATCGAGCGGATCGGCAGGTGCGCGTGCGCGGCGGCGGTGAGCAGCGCGAGGGTGCCGCCGATGGACCAGCCGATCAGGTCGACCGGTGCGCCGCCGCGATCGGCCGAGGTGCGCAGGATGGCGTCGGGCAGGATCTCGTCGATCCAGTCCTCGAAGCCCAGGCGGCGGTCGGCGAAGGTGATCTCGCCGTAGTCCACGACGTAGGGCGCGCGGCCGGTTTCCAGCAGGAACCGGGCCAGGCTCTGATCCGGGCGCAGGTCGAAGCAGGTGGCCGGGGCGGCCAGCGGCGGCACCAGCAGAACCGCGGAATCATCTGCGGCGCTGATGGATTCGTCACCCTCGAAGCGGCGCAGCGTGCGGTGCGGCGCGTCCGACAGCACGGTCGACGGAGTGGGATTCGGGGCTTCGACTCCCGGGCCGAAGGTCAGCGCCCAGGCGTTGCGCGCGGCAGTTGTGACGGTGTCAGCGAAACTCACCAGAAGAATGTCTCACACACCCCGGTACCGGCGGTAACAGGCAAGCCCGGTTTGTCATGATTTCGCATCCCGGCCGCGGCGCAATTTCGGAATTATGGAGGCGGCAATTCGGGTCGCGCACCATATCACGCTACAATCACCGTGGACAACGGAAAGTTTCGCGCTTGAAGCGGCGAATCCCGACGTCCGAGAAAATGTGCGCGCACCAGATCCGCATCACCCTTGCGCCGCGCCGATGTCCCAGGTAGCTGCCGTTCGGACGGCACCCGTTACCCGTAGCGACCGCTTGCAGGTCGCTCGAAATGGCCAGACATCGCGCCAGCGGCCGGACGGTGAACATCACAGGCGGATACGTGGTCATCGCGGGCCGACCGGCTCGCCCCACGCCTCGTGCGCGCGTGACGCGATACGAGGAAGGCACGAACCCTGAGCAAGATCACTGTCGAACAAGAACCCGGCGTGGCGGACACGCTGTTGACCGCCGAACTCGACGAGACGCATACCGCCCCGACTTTCGCCGAATTAGGAGTGCGCGCGGAAATCGTCCGCGCACTCGGCGAGATCGGCATCGAACGCACCTTCGCGATTCAAGAACTGACGCTGCCGCTGGCGCTGGCCGGCGAGGACCTCATCGGCCAGGCCCGCACGGGCATGGGCAAGACCTTCGGCTTCGGCGTCCCGCTGCTGCATCGCGTGGCCACGGCCGATACCGGCACCACGCCGCTGGACGGCACGCCGCGCGCGCTGATCATCGTGCCGACCCGCGAGCTGTGCATCCAGGTCACCGCCGATCTGGAGAACGCGAGCAAATACCTGACCAACCACCAGGGCCCGCTGCAGGTGGCCTCGATCTACGGTGGCCGCCCCTACGACACCCAGATCGCCGCGCTGCGCTCCGGCGTCGACGTGGTCGTCGGCACTCCGGGCCGCCTGCTGGATCTGGCGAACCAGGGCCACCTGATCCTCGGCAAGATCGGCGTGCTGGTCCTGGACGAGGCCGACGAGATGCTGGATCTGGGCTTCCTGCCCGATATCGAGCGCATCCTCACCATGGTTCCGGACAAGCGCCAGACCATGCTGTTCTCGGCCACCATGCCGGGCCCGATCATCACCCTGGCCCGCACCTTCCTGACCAAGCCGACGCACATCCGGGCCGAGGAGGCGCACGCGTCCTCGGTGCACGACCGGACCGCGCAGTTCATCTACCGCGCGCACGCTTTGGACAAGAGCGAACTGGTCGCCAAGATCCTGCAGGCCGAGACCCGCGGCGCGACCATGATCTTCACCCGCACCAAGCGCACCGCGCAGAAGGTGGCCGACGAACTGGCCGATCGCGGTTTCGCGGTGGGCGCGGTGCACGGCGACCTCGGCCAGATCGCGCGTGAGAAGGCGCTGACCAAGTTCCGCAACGGCAAGATCGACGTGCTGGTCGCGACCGATGTCGCCGCGCGCGGCATCGACATCGACGACGTCACCCACGTCATCAACTACCAGTGCCCGGAGGACGAGAAGACCTACGTGCACCGGATCGGCCGGACCGGGCGCGCCGGGCGTACCGGCGTCGCGGTCACGCTGATCGACTGGGACGAACTGAACCGCTGGGCCGGCATCGACAAGGCGCTGGGCTTGGGTATTCCGGAGCCGGTGGAGACCTACTCGCGGTCCCCGCACCTGTTCACCGATCTGGGCATCCCCGCCGATGCGACGGGTCAGATCCGCAAGGCCAAGCCCGCGCGCGACGAGGACGCCGTCGTCGTGGAACGCGAGGCCCGGACCCCGCGCAAGCGCAACCGCCGCCGCACGCTGCGCGGTCAGCCGCTGGACGAGGCCGCTGAGAACGGCGCTGTCAGCACGGAAGGTACTGCGGGCGAGCCGGTTTCGGAGTCCGATGAGTCCGGGGCGCCCGCGCGCCGGCGTCGTCGGCGGCGCAAGCCGGGCGGGGACGCCGAGGCCGAGTCGGGCAACGGTGTCGCCGAGACCGTGTCCGAGGCTGCCGACGCGGACGCGGATTCGGACAACGGGGATCAGCCCGCTCGTCGCCGTCGTCGCCGCCGCAAGCCCGCAGGCGAGGGTGCCGAAAACGGCGAGGTCGTCGAAACCGCCAAGACCGCCGAGGCTGTCGGTACTGCCGAGGCTGTCCAGACTGTCGAGACCAACGGCACCGTGCCGGTTTCGGACGAGGCGGCTCCCGCGGAGAAGCCGGTTCGCCGACGCACCCGCAAGACCGCGGACACCAAGGCCACCGGCAACGGTGAGACCGCCGGTGCCACCAGCAACGGCACCACCGAGGCTGTCGGTACCGCCGAGGCTGTCCAGACTGTCGAGACCAACGGCGTCGAGCCGGTTTTGGACGAGGCGGCTCCCGCGGAGAAGCCGGTTCGCCGACGCACCCGCAAGACCGCGGACGCCGAGGCCACCAGCAACGGTGTGACCGCCGGTGCCACCGGCAACGGCACCGCCGAGGCCACCGGCAACGGCACCGCCGGTGCCACCGGCAACGGCACCGCCGAGGCCACCGGCAATGGTGACGGCGAGCCCGCCGCGGCGCCGGTCAAGCGCCGGCGCACCCGTAAGCCCGCCGCCGAGGCCACTGCCGAAAACGGCGCGGCCGACGCGGAAAACGGTGCGGTGGAAGCGGATTCGGCCGAGAAGCCGGCCCGTACCCGACGTCGTCGCAAGCCCGCGGAGGAGACCGCCGACACCGATGCGGTCGCGGCCTCGGGTGTGACCACTTCGGCATAATTCGGCGGATCCGCTAGTCTCGCAATCGTGCTCGCACCCGAGCGGCGAACGCGCGCCGACATCATCTCCGCAGTCGCGATCGCCACGCTCGTGGTGGTCGCGGCGCTGGTGGTGTGGGCTCGTGGCGATGCCACGGGCACCGAATCGGTGACCGCGGCGACCCCGGCGTCGGCGCCACCCACCGCGGACAAACTGCCTGCGTCCCTGCATGAGCTCTGGCACGCACCGGACGGCGCCGCTCCCCGGGCCATGCTGGCCGGGGGCGCGGTGATCACCGCCGAGAGCGGCACCGTCACCGGACGTGATCCGCGCACCGGCGCGGAACTGTGGCGGTATCGCCGGGACATGCCGCTGTGCGGTATCGAATCGCAGTTCGGCACCGTCGTGGCGGTGTACAAGGATCAGCGCGGCTGCAGCCAGGCCACGCTGATCGCCGGCGACAACGGCGATCGGCGCACCGCCCGCAGCAGCTACATGGATCCGGAGGTGCGGCTGTCCGTCGACGGCACCTACGTGCTGGCCTACGGTGACAAGCGGCTGGAGATGTGGCGCTCGGATCTGGTGCGCACCCTCGAGTACGGCTACGTGGACGCGCCGGTGAACGTCAAAACCCAGCCGCGCAAAGACTGCACACTGCTGTCGGCGGGCTCCAGCCCGTCCCGGCTGGCGGTGCTGGAGCGCTGCCCGGAGGACGCCGGCGTCAACCGGCTGAGCGTGCTCAATCCCGCGCCCAAGGACAACACGGTGCCCGAGGAGCACGGCTCGCACCTGCTGTCCGGCCCCGGCGCCGATTCCCCTGACGCCCGGGTGATCGCGGTGTCCGACAGCCGGATCGCGCTGTACCTGCCCGGCGCCGCCCAGCCCGGCGGCGAGACCACGCCGCCGCGCCTGGCGATCTACGACTCGACCGGCAATCCGGTTGTGGTGCATCAGCTTTCGGCAGCACTGGCCGCGAACACCAGCACCGTACGGGTCGGCTCGGCCTACCTGGTGTTCACCGGCAACAGCCTGATCGCCTTGAACGCCAGCACTTTCGACCCGATCTGGACCGCACCCGGCGCGTTCGGCACCCCCACCCTGATGGCGGGCAAGCTGCTGCTGCCGGTCTCGGGCGGTATCGTGGCGCTGGATCCCGCCAATGGCGCTGAGCTGCAACGCATTCCGGTCGAGCGGGCGGGCTACGACGGCACCGCGCCGATCTCACTGGCTGTGGCCGGCGGCGTCGTGCTGGAGAAGCGCGGCGACAGCCTCTACGCCCTCGGCAGCTGATTCCCGCCGGACCGGCCGTCCCGGCCGGATCGTGCTGGTAGTTTTCCGCGGCGGCCGGGGGATGCTCGGCCCGCTCTGGGCGTCGAGCATGATGGAGAGATGTCAGCACGCCACGATGCCCGACTAGTCCTGCTCCGGCACGGCGAGACCGCCTGGTCCAGGCAGCGCCAGCACACCGGCCGCACCGATCTGCCCTTGACCGAGCTGGGCGAGGAACAGGCCAGGGCGGCGGGCCCGCTGCTGGCCGAATTGAAACTGCGCGATCCGCTGGTGCTCGTCAGTCCGTTGCAGCGGGCGGTGCGCACCGCGGAGCTCGCGGCACTCGGCGACTTCACGCTCGACGACGATCTGGTCGAATGGGATTACGGCGACTACGAAGGTCTGACCACGCCGCAAATCCGTGAGACCGCCCCCGGCTGGACCATCTGGACCGGCGCGGTGCCCGGCGGCGAGTCGGCGGCGCAGGTGCGGGCCCGCGCCGATCGGGTGCTCGGCACCGCGGAACCGGCGCTGGCGGAGCGGGACGTGGTGCTGGTCGGCCACGGGCACTTCTCCCGGGCGCTGATCACTCGCTGGGCCGAGCTGGATTTGATCGAAGGCCGCCGCTTCGCCATGTCGACCGCCGCGACGACCGTGCTCGGTTACGACCATGACGACCGGACCATCCACGCGCACAACCTCGTTCCCACCTTGAATGGAGCCACCCGATGACCCAGCCCGGCCACGCGGAGTCCACCCGCCCCGCCGACTCCGCGAGCTCCGCCGGCTGCCATCCCCCGCGCGTCCGCCGCGCCACTCCCGCCGACGTGCCCGCCATGGTGGAACTCGTCTACGACCTCGCCGAATACGAGCGCGCCCGCGCGGAATGCACGCTCACCCGCGAACAGCTGCACGATTCGCTGTTCGGTTCGGCCCCAGCGCTTTTCGCGCACGTCGTCGAGGACGAGACCGGCATCGTCGGCACCGCCATCTGGTTCCTGAACTTCTCCACCTGGAAAGGCACCCACGGCATCTACCTGGAGGATCTCTACGTCAAGCCGGAGACCCGCGGCAAGGGCTACGGCAAAGCGCTGCTCGCCGCGCTCGCCAAGGAGGCCGCGGACAACGGTTACAGCCGGGTGGATTGGGCGGTGCTCACTTGGAACACACCGTCCATCGATTTCTACCGTTCCCTCGGTGCCGTCGAGCAGAACGACTGGGTGGGCTACCGCCTGGAGGGTGGCGAGCTCCTGCAACTGGCGAAACAAGCCTGATGCGGGTAACCGTGCCGGCTAACTGGCCCGCTACGCCGGATGCGGCCATGGCGATGCAGGACGAACTGCGCCCGCTCGTCGACCAGACCAACCCGCGCCCACCGGATTTCCGCACCATCGCCGGACTCGACTCGGCTTACGACGACGAGTCCGGCGTGGTGGCGGCAGCCGCGGTGATCCTCGACTCGGCCACCCTCGAGCCGCTGGAAACCGCGATCACCCACGGCACCAACACGTTCCCGTATGTCCCCGGCCTGCTCGCCTTCCGCGAGCTGCCCACCTCCCTGGCCGTCCTCGAAAAGCTCACCACCACACCGGATCTGCTGATCTGCGACAGCCAGGGCCTGGCCCATCCCCGGCGCTTCGGTTTCGCCTGCCATCTCGGCATCCTCACCGGCGTACCCACCATCGGCGTCGCGAAAACGGTGTGGGGCAACTACATCGAACCGGATCCCGAACGCGGCAGCTCGACCGATGTGCGCATCGATGGCGAGCTAGTCGGACGCGCACTCCGCACCAGAACCGGCGTGAAGCCGGTCTTCGTCTCGGTCGGGCACCGCATCGATCTGGATACCGCTTGCGCCCAGGTACTGGCCCTCACCCCGAAATACCGGCAACCCGAAACAACAAGGCAGGCAGATCAACTCTGCCGGCAAGCCCTCCGAGCCGCCCTGCAAGCACCGTTGCCGACCTGCCGGACAACCTGAGCCGACCGGGGTCCTACTCGACGCCGTATCCCTCGGTCATCCAGCGATTCGAGGCGGGGGCGAACAGCAGGCCCAGCGTCGCGATCGCGACGACGCCGAGGAGCGCGCCGTACACCGGCTGATGCGAGTCGGTGAGCAGCGACCAGGCCACCGGCAGCATCAGAATCTGAGTGATGACGGCGATAGCGCGCCCCCAGCGCCGGCCGGTGAGCAATCCGATACCCGCCGCCAGCACCGCACCGCCGAGAATGCCGAACCACGCGGCGGTCCCGTAACCGCTGACGGCCGACTGCTCGTGCCCGAGCAGCCCGCGGACCACCAGCACGATGGCGGTCGTCACCGCGATAGCGCCCTCCAATGCCACCAGCCCGCCCGCTCCGCGCACCGTAGCGGGCACCGGCGGGCGGGCCGGCGGCAGCGCGGCCTGCTCGGTCGCCGAATCATCCGGATCCATGTCGCTGTCAACCACGCGGCCAGCCTACGAGCCGGTCGGCATGGATGGCATTTCAGACCGGGAACGGCGGGCAATTAGGCTTCCGAAGGTGCGGACCCTGCTGATCGTGAATCCGAATGCCACTTCCACCACTCCGGAGACCAGGGATCTGCTGGCACACGCCCTGGAGAGCCGCACACAGCTGACCGTTGCGCACACCCAGCACCGCGGCCACGCGGCCGAGCTGGCGCAGTGGGCCTCCACCAACGAGATGGACCTGATCGTCGTGCACGGCGGCGATGGGACGGTGAACGAGACGATCAACGGGTTCCTGCCGTTGCCGCAGGTCGACGACGGCCAGGTGTGGCGGCCCCGGTTGGGTGTCATTCCGGGCGGGTCCGCGAATGTCTTCGCCCGGGCGCTCGGCATCTCGCCCGACCCGGTGACCGCGACCAATCAGCTGATCGACCTGCTGACCGTGAATCGGGACCGCAAGATCGGCCTGGGCCTGGCCGACGACCGCTGGTTCACCTTCAGCGCCGGTGTCGGCCTGGACGCCGACGTGTGCGAGGCGATCGACGCCAGCCGCGCCAACGGCCATCCCGCCACCCCGGCCCGATACCTTCGCACAACCGTTCGGCAATTCTTCAAGGCCAAGGGCAAGGAGCCGAGCGTCCGCGTGCAGGTGCCCGGACACGCGCCGGTAGACGAGGTTCATTACGCGTTCGTAACGAACACCAGTCCGTGGACCTACCTGAACGCCACACCGGTGCACACCAACCCGGGCACCACCTTCGAGGCCGGTCTCGGCGTGTTTGCCGTGCGTTCGATGGATGTCGTTCCGACGCTGCTGCTGGCCCGGCAGTTGCTGGCCGCGGACGGAAATCCCAAGTCCCGCAATTTGTTTCGCGAAGACGACGTACCTTCGGTGCGGATCGAGTCGCCGGTGCCGATCGGCCTGCAAATCGATGGCGACTTTATCGGGAAGCGCAACGTGGTGGATTTCACCTCGGTGCCGGGTGTGCTCGAAGTAGTGGCCCCACAGCCTCGTTGAACACGAAACGCGATGTGAAACATCACGTTGCGCTGCGAAAACTGGGTAGAGCGAGTACAAAGGAGCCCGCAGGTTCCCTAAGCGGGGATCTTGAGAGCGTGAGCTTCCCCACGGTGCACCGGATACCTATTGACATCTACGGTGTTCGTGAAAGCATTCACAAGCAACCGTGCGGAAACTTTCCAGTCGCACAAGTGAACGATCCACAAACCATAAGGCGCTTTTTTGGAGCGCCCAGCAAAGGAGCAGAGGAATGGACTGGCGCCACAAGGCCATCTGTCGTGACGAGGACCCTGAGCTGTTCTTCCCGGTGGGTAACAGTGGTCCTGCGCTCGCGCAGATTGCCGATGCCAAGCTGGTCTGCGCTCGCTGCCCCGTCACTGCCGATTGCCTGTCCTGGGCCCTGAAGTCCGGTCAGGATGCCGGCGTGTGGGGTGGTATGAGTGAGGACGAGCGCCGGGCGCTCAAGCGTCGTAACGCGCGCACCCGGACCCGCACCGTCGTCTAGCCAGACGACCTGGCGTTACCGGGCCACAGCCCCAGGCCCGGCAACGCGATTCGGCCCGGCACCCGATTAAGGTGCCGGGCTTATTTGCGCCCCGAATTCATTGCGGCGTACCGAATGTCCGAATTCGGCTGCGCCCGTGGAATTGTCAGCGGCCGGAGCGACGGCCCAGCGGAACGCGCAGCACGGCATCGGTGCCGACGTCGGCGCCCGGGTGCAGGCCGATCGAACCACCCAATTCCGCGGTCACCAGCGTGCGCACGATCTGCAGGCCGAGGCGGTCGGAGGATTCCAGGCTGAAACCGGCCGGCAGACCGCGCCCGTCATCGCTGATGATCACATCCAGCCAGCGCGCCGAACGCTCGGAACGAATTGTCACCGTGCCGTTTTCGCCCGAATCGAAGGCGTGCTCGATCGCGTTCTGCACCAGCTCGGTCAGCACCATCACCAGCGGCGTCGCGCGTTCGGCGGAGAAGACACCCAGTGAGCCCGCGCGGCGCACCTTGATCCGGGTGGTGTGCACGGTGGCGACATCGGCCATGATCGGCAGCAAGCGGTCCACGACCTCGTCGAGATCGACTTCCTCGTCCACCGACATGGACAGCATTTCGTGGACGGAGGCAATGGAAGTCACGCGGCGCACCGACTCGGTGAGCGCGACCTGCGCCTCCTCGTTCTCGGTGCGGCGGGCCTGTAAGCGCAACAGGGCGGCCACCGTCTGCAGGTTGTTCTTCACCCGGTGATGGATCTCACGGATGGTCGCGTCCTTGGACAGCAGCGCGCGGTCCCGGCGTTTGACCTCGGTCACATCGCGGACAAGCACTGCGGCACCGGCCAATTCGCCGTGCGGGCGCAGCACCAGGGTGCGCAGCAGCACGGTGGCCCCGCGCGCCTCGACCTCCATGCGGCGGCCGGTGCGCCCGGCCAGCGCGGCCTGGATATCGCCGACGACCTCCTGGGCGTCGAACGGGTCGGTGATCAGCGAGCGCGTGGTGACCGCGAGGTCCTGGCCGGCCAGATCGCTCTGCAGGCCCATCCGGTGATAGGCCGACAGCGCGTTCGGGCTGGCGTAGACCACGGTGCCCTCGGTGTCGAGGCGGATGAAACCGTCGCCGGCGCGCGGGCTGGAATGGGTCGCCGCGCGGTCCTCGGTGGTCGGGAAGGAGCCGTCGGCAATCATCTGGCATAGATCGTCGGCGCAGGCCACGTAGGCCATCTCCAGGGTGCTGCGGACCCGGGAACGCTGCATGTCGGTGTCCCGCGACAGCACCGCGATCACGTCCTCGCCGCAGCGCACCGGGATGGCCTCGCGGATCGCGTGCACCGGATGCGGGTGGTAGACGCCCGCCGCCTCGACATCGCTGTCCGCGCGCACGATCTTGCCGCTGATCAGGGCGTCGAAGACCTGGGGATGATCGTCGGGAGTGGCGGTGGTGCCGACCTTGTCCTCGAGGTGCACGGTCGCGGCCGTGGTCGGGCGGCACTGGGCGACGCACACCACATCGGCGCCGTCGGTGACCGGGCCGGCCCCGACCCAGAGCAGCAGGTCGGCGAAGGACAGATCGGCGAGCAACTGCCAATCGCCCACCACGCGTTGCAGATGGTCCACCGCTTGACCGGGCAGATCGGTGTGTTCGGCGAGTAGCTCACTGAGGGTCGACACGAGAATCTACGCTTCGATCAGGAGATCACGGCGATCAGATCGCCCGCCTGCAGGACCTGGCCGGGCTGCACCGCGATCTCGGTGACCTCGCCCTCGACCTCGGTGAGCACGGGGATCTCCATCTTCATGGACTCGAGCAGGATGAGCGCCTGATCGACGTGCACCTTGTCGCCGACCTGCACGTCGACGCTCAGGACGGTCGAGACCATCTCCGCGCGCACTTCCTCGGCCATGACACCTCATTCTTCGGTTCGGGCGGCATCGTCGTCGTAGGCCCTGCCGCTGAAAGTACAGCCAACCACACGTGAAAGAATGGCCTTCAATCAGAAGGGAGCCTACTCATGGGTAAGCGTGGACGTAAGAAGCGCAGCCGCAAGGGGAACGCAGCCAATCACGGCAAGCGTCCCAACAGCTGAGGCGTAACAGAGCGGCCCGCACTTCCTCACGGAAGCGCGGGCCGCTCAATGCTTTTCGGTCCTCAGGACTCCTTGGTTTCGATCTGCGTGATCGTGATCGTCCGGCGCAGCTCGATGGTGAGCCGGTCGCGCAGCGAATCCGGGGCCCGGTCGCCGCCGCACTTGCGGCTGAGCAGGCCCTTGATCTTCTCCTCGATGCCGTACGCCTCGATGCAGGGCGAGCAGTGGTCCATGTGGTGCTGCAGCCGGGCCCGGGTGGCGTCGTCGCATTCACCGTCGAGCATCAGCCAGACATCGGCCAGAACAGCCCGGCAGTCGAGCTCCATGTCGTCACTCACTGCTTGACCTCCTGCCGTTCACCGCGGTTGAACCCGCGCTCGCGCGCCACATCGGCGAGCAAACCCTTCAGTTGCTTGCGGCCGCGGTGCAGCCGGGACATCACGGTACCGATCGGGGTGCCCATGATGTCGGCGATCTCCTTGTACGGGAAACCTTCGACGTCGGCGTAGTACACCGCCATCCGGAACTCCTCGGGAAGCTCCTGCAGGGCGGCCTTGATGTCGTCGTCGGGCAGCGCGTCCAGCGCCTCCACCTCGGCCGAACGCAGACCGGTCGAGGTGTGCTCGGCGGTCGCCGCGAGCTGCCAGTCGGTGATCTCGTCGGTCGGGTACTGCGCGGGCTGCCGCTGCTTCTTGCGGTAGGAGTTGATGTAGGTGTTGGTGAGGATCCGGTACAGCCAAGCCCGCAGGTTGGTGCCCTCCCGGAAACTCTTGAAACCCTGGAACGCCTTGACGTAGGTCTCCTGCACCAGGTCCTCGGCGTCGGCGGGGTTCCTGGTCATACGCAGCGCGGCGCCGTAGAGCTGGTCCAGCATGGGGAGCGCGTCGCGCTCGAACCGCTGTGCCAGTTCGGCATCGTCGACCGCGGCGACGGGGGTCCCGTCGTTCACCACGTCTTCGTCGCTCGTCACACCTGTCCCTTCGATAGCCTTGCCAGCCAAATCTACCGGCACGGGCATATCGATCGGGAACTGCGTGTCCACGGGCGGGGCACCGGTCCATACCGGACGTTCGTCGAGCAGTACGGGCACCGGATTCTCCTTACACGTCAACAACTGGCTGCTATGGCATGCAACAGGCCCGGGCGTCCCGGTGTTCCCGCACCCCGAATTACAGTCACAGCCATGGCTGGAGCTTCGACACCGGCGATCCGCACCCTGACCAAGTCGGGGGTGGCGCATCGCGTGCACGCCTACACCCACGATCCGCGCGCGGACTCCTACGGCACCGAGGCGGTCGACGCGCTCGGCGCCGAACTCGGGGTCGCGCCCGGGCAGATCTTCAAGACGCTGGTGCTCGAGCTGTCCACCGGGACGCTGGCGGTGGCGGTGCTGCCGGTGCCGAATACGTTGTCGCTCAAGGCCGCCGCCGCGGCGCTGGGTGCGCCGAAGGCGGTCATGGCGGACAAGTCGAAGGCCGAGAAGACCACCGGCTACGTGCTCGGGGGCATCTCCCCGCTCGGTCAGCGCAAGCAGCTGCCGACCGTGGTGGACGAGTCGGCGCTGAGCTGGGACCGGATGCTGTGCAGCGCCGGGCGGCGCGGGCTGGAGATCGACCTCGCACCGGCCGACCTGATCCGGCTGGCGGCGGCGGTCACCGCCCCGATTACCGCCTGACTGAAAACAGACCGTGTGGCATCCAACAGCTCGCCGCCGATCTGTGCGGTAATGATCAGAGCTCCAGCAAGGTCCGATTCGTCCGACCCGAGGATGTGATGCTCACATGCTGTCTCAGCACCGTCTCGTCTCCCGCACCCTGATCGCGACGCTCGGAGCCGCAGCGCTGGCTCTGGGCCCGGTGGCCGTGACCCCCGCCGGCGCCGACCCGGTGATCATCCAGGTCCACCCGAATCAACAGCCCGACCCCGGCGCCAAGTCCGCCCCCAAGGAAGACGAGAAGGCGGAGAAGGCCGAGAAGCTGGGCGGCGGGCTGGTCAACAAGATGATCGACCTGGGCGCGGGCGTCATCAAGTGCGGCTTCAGCCTCACCACCGAATCCGTGCCCTGCAAACTCTGAACAACATCCCCCGAGCGCCGGCCGAGCGAATCAGAGCGATCTGATCTGCTCGGCCGTACTTGTCAGCTCTCCAGCTGATCCAGCAGTTCCGGGCCGTTGTTGCGCACACTGTTCACCAGCTGCGAGACCGGGCGGGTGACGATGCCGGAGATCACGTCGAGGGCAGGTGTCGCCAGCAATTCGGCGGGGGCCGGATGATCCGGATCCAGCCAGGCGTCCCAGTGCTCGCGCGGCATCGGCAGCGGCATGCGGTCGTGGATCTTGGTCAGGTCGCCGATCGCGTCGGTGGTGAGAATGGTGCAGGAGAGCAGCGGATCGCTCTCCGGCAGGGATTTGTCCCGCCACACCGACCACAGACCGGCCATGTAGAGCCGGGATCCGTCGGCGTTGGCCATGAAATAGGGCTGCTTCGCCACCTTGCCCTTCTTGGTGGCGTCCGGCTCGACGAGCCACTCGTACCAGCCGTCCATCGGGACCAGGCAACGCCGGTACTTGACCGCGTCCCGGAACGAGGGCGTGGTCGCGGCCTTGTCGGCGCGGGCGTTGAACAGGGGTTTGCCCTTGGCGGGGACACCGGGCTCGGCGACCTTGGTCCACAGCGGGATCAGGCCCCAGCGCATCCGGCGGATCCGCAGCTTCGGATCGTCGTCGGGGTGGCCGTGCTCGTGGCGTTCCACCACGGTGAGCACCTGGGTGGTCGGCGCGACGTTGTAATTGGTGAAACCGTTTCCGGCCGAGTCGTTTTCGCTGCCGGTCTCGTCGATGGCGTCCAGTTCCACCGCGAGCTTGCCGGGGTTCGTCGTGGTCGCATATCGTCCGCACATATCTCGATCGTGCCACTTCACTCCGACAACTTCCGGGACAATTGAATTACAGCGGGTGACCTGGTGAGAGTTTTCGCTTAGCATTCTCTCATCCGCGGGCCACCGCAGAGGCAGAGGAGAGTTCCACCGTGACCACCACCGAGACCACCCCCGAAACATTGCTGACGTCGGTCGACCCGGCCACCGGGGAGGTCATCGCCACCTACACCATCGACGACGAGGACGCGGTGCGCGCGGCCGTCGCCAAGGCCCGCACCGCCGCCGGCACCTGGGGCGCCCTGACCTACGGTGAACGCCGGAAGTACTTGCAGCGCTGGGAATCCCAGCTCGTCACCGACTCCGAGGCGTTCTGCACCCTGATCCACCGGGAGAATGGCAAGCCGCTCGACGACGCCTTCCTGGAACTGATGCTGGCGCTCGAGCACATCGCCTGGGCCGCCAAGAACGCCAAGAAGATCCTCGGCTCGAAGAAGGTCTCCCCCGGCGCGCTGATGTCGAACTTCTCCGCCCGCCTCGAGCACCGCCCGCTCGGCGTGGTCGGCGTGATCGGACCCTGGAACTACCCGGTCTACACCCCCAACGGCTCCATCGGATACGCGCTCGCCGCGGGCAACACCGTCGTGTTCAAGCCGAGCGAATTCTCCACGGGCATCGGCAATTTCCTCTCGGAGTCCTTCAAGAAGGCGAACCCGGAACTGCCCGAGGGCATCTTCGAGACCATCAACGGCTACGGCGAGACCGGCGCCGCGCTGGTCCGCTCCGGCGTGGACAAGATCGCCTTCACCGGGTCCACCGCCACCGGCAAGCGGATCATGGCGGCCGCGGCCGACACGCTCACTCCGGTGCTGCTGGAATGCGGCGGCAAGGACGCGGTGATCGTCGCGGGTGACGCCGATGTGAAGGCCGCCGCCGACGCGGTCGCCTGGGGCGCCACCGCCAACAGCGGCCAGACCTGCGCCGGCGTGGAGCGGGTGTACGTCGACCGGTCGGTGCGCGAGGAGTTCGTCGCCGAGGTCAAGCGCATCCTGTCCGAGGTCAAGCCGGGCTCGGGCGCCGGCGCGCACTACGGCCCGATGACCATGCCGAGCCAGATCGACATCGTGCGCCGCCACATCGAGGACGCGCTGAAGAAGGGCGGCACCGCAGTGCTGGGCGGCCCGGAATCGGTCAAGGGTCCTTTCATCGAGCCGGTCGTGCTGGTCGACGTGGACGAGGACTCCGAGGCCGTCGCCGAGGAGACCTTCGGCCCGACCGTCACCATCAAGACCGTCGACGGCGTGGACGAGGCGGTGGAGCTGGCCAACAAGTCCAAGTACGGCCTGTCCTCGGCGGTGTACTCCAAGAAGAGCGGCCTGGAGATCGCGCGCCGCCTGCGCGTGGGCGCCACCTCGGTGAACTCGGTGCTGGCCTTCGCCGCCATCCCCGGCCTGCCCTTCGGCGGCGTCGGCGAGTCCGGTATCGGCCGCATCCATGGTGAGCCCGGCCTGCGCGAATTCGCCCGCCCGCACTCGATCGCGGTGCAGCGCTTCACGATCCCCGGTATGGCGCTGTTGTCCTACTCGCGGACCGAGTCGACCATGAATCTGCTCCGCAAGATGGTGCCGTTCCTGCACGGGCGCCACAAGTAGGCAGTACCTTCGATCCAGCCGCACCGGAACCCCTACCTGGTGCGGCTGGTCTTATTCCGCGACCGCCCGCGTGTCCGCCGGGGGGATGGGCGAAGATGGACCTGTGACTTATTGGCAAGCGCCCCATGTCGATGTTCCCGTCCACGCCACCGTTACCCTGCCCGGATCGAAATCGATCACCAATCGGGCATTGATCCTGGCGGCCTTGGCGGACGGTCCCTCGACGATCACCGGAGCGCTGCGCAGTCGCGATACCAATCTGATGATCGAGGCGCTGCGCGCCATGGGCACCAGCATCGAAGGCGACGATGACACCCTGACCGTCACTCCCGCGACGCTGGGCAGCGGCGCGGTCGACTGCGGGCTGGCCGGCACGGTCATGCGCTTCCTGCCGCCGGCCGCGACGCTGGCCGCCGGGGACGTGGCCTTCGACGGTGACGCCCAGGCCCGGGTGCGCCCGCTGCGCACCATCCTGGACGCGCTGCGCGGACTGGGCGCCGAGGTCGACGGCGACGCCCTGCCCTTCACCGTGCACGGCAAGGGCGCGCTGCGCGGCGGCGCCGTCACCATCGACGCGTCGGGTTCGTCGCAGTTCGTCTCCGGGCTGCTGCTCTCGGGCGCGCGGTTCGACGAGGGTCTCACCGTGCACCACAACGGCAAGGCGCTGCCGTCCATGCCGCATATCGAGATGACCGTGGAGATGCTGCGGCGCGCCGACGTGTCGGTGGAGGCCCCCTCCGACAGCCGTAAGGCGCAAACTTGGACCGTGCATCCGGGCCCGATCCGCGCGGTCGACTGGGAAGTCGAACCGGATCTGTCGAACGCGACGCCGTTCCTGGCGGCCGCGGCGATCACCGGCGGCGCGGTCAGCATTCCGCACTGGCCGCGGATCACCACGCAGCCCGGTGATGTCATCCGGGAGATCCTGGTGCGCATGGGCGCGGAGGTCGGCATCGTCGACAACATCCTCACCGTGCGCGGACCGGACCGCCTCGCGGGCATCGATATCGATCTGCACGACGTCGGCGAACTCACCCCCACCGTCGCCGCGCTCGCCGCGCTCGCCGATTCCCCGTCCTGGCTGCGCGGCATCGCGCACCTGCGCGGGCACGAGACCGACCGGCTGGCGGCGCTGTCCACCGAGATCAACCGGCTCGGCGGCAAGGTCACCGAGACCGAGGACGGGCTCGAGATCGTCCCGGCCGAATTGCACGGCGGCCGTTGGCATTCCTACGCCGACCACCGGATGGCGACCGCGGGCGCGATCCTCGGCCTGAAGGTCCCCGGCATCGAGATCGAGGACATCGGCACCACCGCGAAGACGCTGCCCGGCTTCGTGGACCTGTGGGAGCAGATGCTGGTGCCGAGCGGAGTGTCGAACTGAGCAGGCGCAGCTCGTCCAGCTACGACGAATCCGATGTCCGGGTTCGTCCCGGCAAGAGCAGTCGTCCCCGCACCAAAACCCGTCCGCAGCACAACGACGCCGAGGCCGCCATGGTGGTCTCGGTGGATCGCGGCCGCTGGGGTTGCGTGCTCGACGGGGATCCACAGCGGCCGATCGTGGCGATGCGGGCCCGCGAACTGGGCCGCACCCCGATCGTGGTCGGCGATCAGGTGGACGTGGTCGGCGACCTGTCCGGGAAGCCAGACACCCTGGCCCGCATCGTGCGGGTCGGCGATCGCCGAACGGTGTTGCGCCGTACCGCCGATGACACCGATCCGTTCGAGCGCATCGTGGTCGGCAATGCCGAGCAGCTGTTCATCGTGGTCGCGCTGGCCGACCCGCCGCCGCGCACCGGTTTCGTGGAGCGCGCCATGGTCGCCGCGTATGCCGGTGGGCTGCAACCGATTCTGTGCCTCACCAAACACGATCTGGCCGCCGAGTCCGATTTCGCCGCCGCCTTCGACGATCTCGATCTCGTCATCGTCTACGGCGGGGTCGACGATCCGCTGGAACCGGTCAACGCGTTGCTCGACAACAAGCTCACCGCGCTGATCGGGCACTCCGGCGTCGGCAAGTCCACGTTGGTGAATCGTCTTGTCCCCGACGCGGATCGGGCCGTCGGCATCGTCTCCGGCGTCGGCAAGGGCCGGCACACCTCCACCCAATCCGTCGCCCTTCCGCTACCGGCGGGCGGCTGGGTCATCGACACCCCGGGCGTCCGCTCCTTCGGCCTGGCCCACATCACCCCCGACGACGTGATCGCCGCCTTCACCGACCTCGCCGCCGCCATCGAGGACTGTCCCCGCGGCTGCACCCACCTCGGCCCGCCCGCCGACCCGGAGTGCGCCCTGGACCTGCTCCCCGGCAAGGAACGCCGGGTCGCCGCCATCCGCATGCTCCTGACCGCCCTGATCTCCAACGAATCCTGGCAGCGCCCGGCACCCGCCGACTAGTGGCCGTCGGCCTGCTTGGGCGCGAACGGCCATTCCTCGAACCAGGTGCAGCGGCCGACGGTGTCGAAGCACAGGATCCACAGATCGCGCCAGCGGCCGGGGTCGTCGCGCGCGTAGTCCACCTCGACCCGGACGACGGCCGTATCGCCTTCTACCGCAACGACTTCGGCTTCCATGGTGAAAGGTTCGTCAGGACCGTCGCGGCCCTGCTCCCAGAACTTGGCCAAGGCGTCGAGCCCGTCGATCGGCTCCGCCCACGGCGACACCAGATATCCGATGGCAGGCGCGAATAGGCCGTCGAGCGATTCCGTGCCCGGCGTACGCCAGGCGCGCTCGTATTCTTCGACCCAGGCCTGCACGGCTGCGCGGTCCACGGGCACAAGGTACCGGATCCGGTGGCCCGGCAAGCGCAATTGGCGCTGTGACCAGCCAAATCGGGACAACGTATGCTACGGTGCACATATGTCCCTGAAGCGCACGATGGTTTACGCCGAGGCGGAGGACCTTGCCACCATCAAGGAGGCCGCCGCGCGCTGTCAGGTCACGGAAGCCGAGATCATTCGAGAAGCCATCCACTTGGCCGCGATGCGGGTTCGACGCCGGTCGGAACCGTTGCGCCTACGGCGTTTCGCCAGCGGCGATCCCACGCTCGCCGAGCGTGTCGATGACATCTTGGCTGAAGACGGCGACAAGGATTGACCAAGACTCGCAGGTGCGCCGGGGTGTCCGGAACCGGCATCGTCATCGCCGACACCTCCGGCCTGATCGCGGCGTTCGATACTTCCTCGCCAGATAGCGACGGCGCCTTCGCTGTCCTGGAAAACGCTGGGCTGGTTGTGATCTCCCCGCTGGTCCTCGCCGAAGTTGATCATGTCGGTCGACGCGAGCTCGGGCCCTCGGTCGCCATATCGATGATCGAGGACATCGCCGCTCAGGCTCGATCCGGTGACTTCGAAATCGCACGCGTGTCAACAGATGTGCTCGATCAAGCCAACGCCACCAGGACGCTCTACCCGGATCTGCGGCTCGACCTCGCCGATGCGATCAGTGTGGCGCTCGCCGCCGAATACGACACAGCCGCGATCCTCACCCTCGACCGTCGAGACTTCCGAGCGGTGACGCCCCTGACCGACCACAAAGCCTTTCGGGTTCTGCCCGACGATCTCTAGGCGGCGCACCGATCAACCGCCGAAGGTTTCGCGGTGGATGGCTTCGGCGAGGGGTCGGCCGGTGCGCCAGCCGAAGCGTTCCAGATCGGGGACCTCCTGGAACTGATGGACCGGGCCGATGCAGAGCCAGGCGACGAGCTGGGCGGTGTCGGGCAGGTCGACGAGGTCGGTGAGGAACTCCGGGTCGTAGAAGGAGACCCAGCCGACGCCGATGCCTTCGGCGGTGGCGGCGAGCCAGAGGTTCTGGATCGCGAGAACGGCTGAGTAGACGCCGGTTTCGGGGATCGTCGCGCGGCCGAGGACCTGGGGGCCGCCGCGATCGTGCTGGTAGGTGACGACGATGCCGGTGCCCGATTCGGTGATGCCTTCGATCTTGATGGGGTCGAAGGTGGCGGCGCGGTCCGCGGGGAGTGAGTCGTGGAATTCGACGCGCTTCTCGGCGACATGGTCGGCGAACTTGCGTAGCGTCGCCGGGTCCTGCACCACGATGAAATCCCACGGCTGCGAATTCCCGACGCTGGGCGCGCGGTGAGCGGCGTCGAGAATGCGCAACAGGGTGCCATCGTCCACCAGTTGACCGGTGAACTCGGCCCGCACATCGCGCCGCCGCCGGATGACCTCGTACAACTGCTCAGCACTCACCGGTCCAGTCAAGCAGTGGCGAGCCGGAAACCGGCGCCCGGGCCGCCACGTCGATCCAGGTCGGACAGGATGTCGACCATCGCGGTGCCCGCACCGGTCACCCACTGGGTGGCGATCAGGGCATCGCCCGCGACCACGGGCGCGCCCGAGTCGCCCGCGCCTTCGGCGATGGTGTTCGCCACGTAGGGCCCGTTGGTCCCGAGCACGACCCCGCAGGTGAGACCGGTGGTGATGCCCTGCTTGCACACGTGCGTGCCCGGCGGTGGCGGCGGCGCGATCCGCCGGATCGGAACACCCGCGACCGTCGCCGACGCGACCACCTTGGTCCGGTCGAAGACGATGACGGCGTAATCGAGCCCGATGCCGTTGGGCCCCGGGATGATCGGATTGCCGCCGCTGATATGCGCCACCCGCCCGATCGGTTCTCGCGGGCCGGACGCCACCGCAACCGCCGAGTGCGCCAGCACCTCGTCCCCGAGCCACTGGTGACCGTCGTCGTCATAGACACAGTGCGCGTTGGTGATTCCGATGAGATTGTCCCGCGCGTCGTAACCGACAGCGGTCAGCGTGCACAGATGGAACAACCGCGCCTCTGCCATCGGCACGCCATGCGGCAGCGCGACACCCATGCCACCGGCGAGCGGTATCAGCTGCTGTTCCGCGGCCACCGACACCCCCGGGTCTCCACAGACAGCGGCGACACCCATTGCGAACACCAGCACGCATCTCCGGAAACCGGGCATAGCCAGGCACTTTAAGTATCAAACCGGCGCTGACGACGGCAGGTGAGCGTCGGGCGGCGAGTCGCAGCCTCGCCCAGCGATCACCCCGGGGGACCTGGGCCCACCAACCGGCGCACCATCCAGTTCATTCTGGAGAGCGCGGTGTTCCCGGGCGTTTACCAGTGCGGACGCAGCCCAGCGACAATCGGCGCGAACCAACCCCAGCGGTCACGCCGCAGACCAACCCTCAGCAGCGATCGGCACCGACCCAGCCTCGAGCGGCAATCGGTACGGATTCGGCTCAATCGGTGGCGAGCTGGAATCCGGCTCCGAGGCCGCCGCGCTGGTCCAGGTCGGCGAGGATGGCGGTCATCGCGGTGCCGCCGAACCCGATCCATTGGCTGCCGATCAAGGCGTCGCCCGCGAGGATCGGGGCGCCGGAGTCGCCGCGAATGGCGGAGACGGTGTGCACGAGATAGGGATCGATGGTGCCGGTCATGACACCGCAGGTGCGGCCCGTGCTGATGCCCTCCTTGCAGAGCGGGGTGCCGGCGGGCGGCGGGGCGGTGATGCGGCGGGCCGTGGTGGGCGCCGCGGTGACCTTGGCCGGGTCGAAAAGGATGACGGCGTAGTCGAGGCCGACGCCGTTGGGGCCCGGGACGACCGGGTTGCCGCCGCTGATGTGCGCGACCGTGCCGACCACCTCGACGTACTCCGCGAGACCTGCGGAGACCAGGGACTGCACCAGCACTTCGTCACCGGGCCACTGGTGACCTTGATCGTCGTAGGCGCAGTGGCCGCTGGTGATGCCGATCAGGTTGCCCGCCTTGTCGTGCCCGATCGCGGTGAGCGTGCAGAAATGGAACCAGCTCGCCTCCTGCAGCGGGACGCCGCGCAGCAGCGCGATGCCCATGCCGCCGCCGAGCGGAAACGGGCGGGGCGGGGCGGCACTGGAATTCGCGGGCGCCACGAAAATCGCCGCGGCGCACAGCACCAGCGGGAGAGCGCGGCGGAGCAGCGGGTGTTTCATGACGTCGCCTCGCAAGGTGGCCGATAGGTCAGGCGCGGCAGATGACGCTCCCAGACCTCTTGGGTGAGCGCGGTCCGGGTGACCTCGCAGATCCGGCGCTTCGCGTCCGCCACGTCCAGGTCCCAGATACTCATCGAGCCTTTGGCCAAGCCGACGAGGACTCCGCCGGCGGGGTCGAAGGTCAGGTCCCACGGGGCCGCGCCGGGCAGCGTGATGCTGTCGCCGAGCGGTCGCGGCCGGGCCGGGTCGCTGAAATCCCAGATCCGGACCGTGCCGTCGGCGGCGGAGGTGGCCAGCGTCGCGCCGTCCGCGCTGAATGCGGCCGATTGCACGGACGCCGCATGGGCGACGGCGGTACCGAGCGGCCGAATGTGGTCGATATCGCGGATATCCCATACTTGCAGCGTGTTCACGCTCAGCGCGACCATGGTCTGCCCGTCCGGTGTCAGCGTGAAGCCCACGAACGGCCGCCGGCCGTCACCGGCGATCCGCGCGGTCTCTCTCGGGTGGTCGGGATCGGACAGGTCCCAGAGCTTGATCTGGTCGAGGATCCCGTCCCGAGTCTGGTCCGGAGCCAGGGTCACCATCTCCGGGACGCCCGGGATGGACACCACACCCGCGCCTCCGGTCGGGGCCGAACCGAAGGGGACCGGAACTCCAATGCGAACCGGTCGCTCCGGGTCGGCGAGATCCCACCGTTGGTACGACCACAGATTCGGGATCGTCACCATCGATCGCCCGCCGTGCGTGAACCCGCCGAATCCGATCCCCGGAAACTCCCACACGGTCCGCACCCGCGCGGGATCGGAGATGTCGAACAGCCGCAGCACCGCCGGTATACCGGAGGCTGCCAGGGCGAGCCGGCCGTCCGCGCTGATCGCCGGGATGCCCGCGAGATCACGACTCGGCCCGGCCCCGAGATCGGCAAGCACCCGCACATTCCCGCGATCGCGAATATCCCAGAGCTCAGTTCTGCCCTCGACCGCGTTGGACACCATGGTGCCGACGTCGCTGAGCACGCCCCACCCGACCGAGCCCACCCGGCCGCCGATGACGGCGGGCGCGAGCGACCACAGCCGGACACCACCGGAGGCGCCGCCGACCGCGATAGTGCGGTCACCGGGTCCGAAGGCCAGCGAAACGGGTATCGCCTTGCACTGCCACGCGAACCGGTCTTCCACACAGGGCGGGGTCGGCGCGGCCAGCGCCGCTCCCGAACGCAGCGGATGCTGCCGGTCGGTGACCGTCCAGACCGTCACGCTGTCGAGATCGCCGACCGCGAGCGCGTTGCCGGTGGAATCGAAAGCCAGCGAATGCAATTGCGATCTGGGGGTGACGACGAGCGGGCTACCCAGTGCGGCCGGGCGCGCGGGCGCGCCGACGTCCCACAGCGCGACCGTGGCGTCCCCGATGGCTGCCAGCGTCACGCCCGGATCGACCCCGCCGCCCACTGCCAGCGTCCGGCCGTCCGGACTGACCGCCAGCGCGCGCAGCGACGGCCCCGGCGCGCCGATCGGCGCACCCAGCGCGGTGGCCGTAGCCACCGACCAGAGCTGGACCGCGGCGCTGTCGGCGATCGCGAGCCAGCCGCCGTCCGGCCCGAATGCCAGGGCGCGCACAGCGTCCGGCGCCGGTATCGGCGTACCGATCGGGGTTGGGCGGGAACGGTTCTCGATATTCCACAGCGTCACCGTCCCGGCACCGACGGCGGCCAGGATCCGGCCGCCCGGCGCCACCACGAGATGGGAGAGCGCACCGGACCCGAAGGGCGGCAAGGCAACCGGACGAGCCGGATCGGACACCTCCCACATCCGGATCTGGGTGCCACACGCAGCGGCCAGCACTTTCCCGTCCGGGACGAACGCCACCGAGCGCGCCGAATCCCCGCACGGCAGCGGTTTGCCCAGCAACTCGGGCTCCGCAATCTCTGCGACCGACCACAGTCGTACCGTTCCGTCCTCGCCCGCTGCGGCCAGCACCCGGCCGTCGGGCGCATACGCCACCTGCCCGACCGCGCCCGTGTAGCCAGGTAATACGCGACCCAGTGGGAGGTTCTGGGTCCGCAGCAACCGGGACCGTACCCCGGGATCATCGGGCGCCAGCCGGTCCGCGACCAGTTCGAGCTGCGCCGACAGCGACGGATCGCCCTCGCGCAACCGGTCCGCCTCCGCCAGAACCGCTGCGAACAAGGCGTTGTCCCGTTCCTCGGCCGCCACTCCGGCTTGCCGATACGCAGCCAGAGCTAATACCAGGACCGCCACACCCAGTAACGCCAGCACTGTTTTGGTGGCAGCGGCCACTCGCTTCGACCGGGTACGCGCCGCCCGCGCCGCGAGCAGGAAATCCCCAGCGACACCACCGGACCGCGGGTCGGCCTCCTCCGCCGCCGCCAACCGCGTGCCGGAATAGAGCAGCGCCGGATCACGGTGCGCGGCAACCCATTCACCCGCGTCGACTTCCAGCCGCTGCCGCACCAGATGCCCCACCCGCCCGGCATCGATCCAGGCCCGCAGCCGCGGCCAGGCATCCAGCACGATCTCATGCGTGAACGACACGACCTCACGCCCGGTTTCGGCGTCAGCGGTGATCAACCGAGCTTCGATCAGCCGACTCAGCACCCCCTCCGCCGCCACGGAATCGACTGCCCGCGCGAGCAATTCCTGCCGCACCACCCGGCGCCGGGTGTCACGGCTATCAGAACCTACGGTGACCAGCCGCAGCAGCAACCCCTTCGCCTCGGACTGCTCGGCGGGCGAAAGTCCTTGCCACGCCTGCTCAGCCGTGGCCGCCACCGATCCAGCCACACCACCGGCCTTGCGATACCCGGCGACAGTGAGCCGCGCACCCGCCCTGTGCTGCCACGTAGCCGCCATGACATGCGAAAACAGCGGCAGCGCACCGGGATCGTAACTCCGCCGATCGTGACCGTCACCCAGCCCGCACAACTCGGTGACGACCAACTCCACCAGCCCGGCCTCGAGATTCAGCCCGGCCACCCGCGCGGGTTCGGTGACGGCCTCGGTGAGCTCCGGCAACCGCATCGGCCCGAGCGCAAAGCACCGCGCGTTGATCGCGTCCTCGAGCACCGGATACGCCAGGCATTGCGGATAGAAATCCGCCCGCACCGCGAGAACGACTGCGGTAGAAGCATTCTCAGAACCAGCGGACAACTCGATCAGCCCAGCCAGAAATTCCGCCCGCTCCGCCTCATCCGCACAGACGGTAAACAGCTCCTCGAACTGATCCACCACCAACAGCCGCCGCTCCACCCGACCCGGATCCACAGCGCCAGTCGGTGCTTTCGCCGGACGCCCCGCGCTGGTTCCGCCAGTCGACTTTCCGGCCGATCGCGCCGCCTGCCCCGCGTCAGTTCGGTCGGCCGATGCTTTCGCCCGCCGCACCGCCACCTCATCCGGATCACAGGCTTCTTCGGCCAGCGCTTCCGCCGACCGCGCCGCAGCATCGTCCGGATCCGATACTTCGGCCGATGCTTTCGCCCGCCGCGCCACGACCCCATCCGGATCGCATGCTTCCGCCAGCGCTTTCGCCGGGCGCACCCCGGGTGTCATGGTGGCCACAGTCCAGCCGCCCGCGGCGGTCAGGTCTGGGATCAAGCCCGCATGCAGCAGGGAGGATTTGCCTGCGCCCGAGGCGCCAAGCACGATGATCGGGCCGTGGTCCGGGCTGGTTATGGTGCGGCGCACCAGCTCTGCCAGGTCCGTGGTGGCTCGGCGGCGGCCGAAGAAGCGGTCGGTGTCGGCGGGGCCGAAGGCGGTAAGGCCCGGGTAGGGGCAGGGGACGGGTGTGTCCACGGACTGCGCCCGGCGCCAGAGACGCTGCCAAGCCTGCAGATTCAGCAGTTCCGGCGCCGCGCCGGAATCGCGAGCTCTGTCGAACAGGGTGAGCAGGACCGGGCGGAGGGTGTCGAATTCCGCGGGAATGGTTCTGCCCGAACGCCAGTCGCTGATGCGCTGGATGGTGACCGGACTGCCGCCCGCGGCTTTGACGCGCTGCGAGGCGGCGGTTGCCACCGAGCGCAAGGTCGGTTTGCCCGCCGCCTCGAACAGAGCGGTCAGCCGCAGCGCGAAGGTGCGCCGTGGGGAACCGTCCGCCGGGCGGGAGGGCGTCTCAGTTCCGCTCGCCACAGTTCCCATGATCGCCCCGAAAGGCGTTTTCCGCCAACCGATTCAGAGTTTCGGTACGGACAGCAGTGTGGCCCGGGCGGTAAGCCCGGGCCACACTGCCGATGCCTGTGCGCTAGACCGAAACCGGCTGGCGGCGGGTGATCCGCCTGCGGCCCGCCTCGAGCGCGGTGCGCAGACCGGTGCGCTTGCCGGTGGCGGGATCGATCTGCGCGGCGCCGCCGAAAGCCTTCTCCGACTTGGTTTCCGGGGCGTCATCGGTGCTACGGCGCAGGTACTTGTTGGGTAGCGACAGCTTCATGATGGTGCGCCAGGACTTGAAGTACTGCACCGGTAGCGAACCGGTGGTGTAGGGCAGGTCGTACTTCTCGCACATCGCCCGCACCCGCACCGCGATGCCGGCCAGATGGTTGGACGGCAGGTCGGGGAACAGGTGGTGCTCGATCTGGTGGCTGAGGTTGCCGGTCATGAAGTGCATCACCTTGCCGCCGGAAATATTGGCGCTGCCCAGCATCTGACGCAGGTACCACTCGCCCTGGGTCTCGGTGAGCACGTCGCCCTTGGTGAATTTCTCGGCGCCGTCGGGGAAATGACCGCAGAAGATGACGGCATTGGTCCACACGTTGCGGATGACATTGGCCGCGAAGTTGGCGCTCATGGTGCCGAATAACGCGGGACCGGTGAGCAGCGGGAAGATCAGGTAGTCCTTGGCGGCCTGCTTGCCGATCTTCTTCAGCACCAGCTTGCGGTCTTCTTCGAACTGGACGCGCTCCGGACTGCCGGGCGCCCACTTCTTCTTGGCGACCTTGCCGAGCTCCAAATGCTGGATGGCGACGCCGTATTCGAAGAACATCTGCAGCAGCAGGTTGTACACCGGCTGGCCCAGGTAGAACGGGGACCAGCGCTGGTCGCGGGTGACGCGCAGCAGGCCGTAGCCGATGTCGTCGTCCATGCCGAGCACGTTGGTGTACTTGTGGTGCAGGAAGTTGTGGGTGATCTTCCAGTGCTCGGACGGGCCGGCGTTGTCCCATTCCCAGTTGGTGGAGTGGATTTCCGGATCGTTCATCCAGTCCCACTGGCCGTGCATGACGTTGTGGCCGATCTCCATGTTCTCGATGATCTTGGCCGTGCCGAGCAGCGCGGTGCCCGCGAGCCAGGCCGGCGGAAAGAGACTGAAGAACAGCACGCCGCGGCCGCTGATTTCCAACGCGCGCTGCAGCCGGATCACGTTGCGGATGTAGCGGGCATCGCTCTCACCACGTGCGGATTCGACCTCGCGGCGGATGGCATCGAGCTCCGCCCCGATCGCTTCAACATCCTCCGGGGTGAGGTGCGCGTATTCCTTGACATCCGAGATCGCCATACTGGTTACAGTACCGTAAGTTACGAGACCGTAGGTTGTCAGATTCGCCGTTGAAGTGTGGCAAATCCCGCATTGAAAACGTTATCAGGAGATGCTATGCCGAGCCCGCTCCTGAAGTGCCACACCGGCTTCGCGCAGCGCTTGCTTCTCCTGCCGCGCCTTCGCCTTCAACGCGCGCTTGGCCTCGCGCAGAACTTCCTTCTCGTGCTTGGCCTTTGCCTTGAGCACTACCTTCGCCTCCTGCATCGCCGAGCGCAAGCCGTAGCGCTGCCCGGTGGCGGGATCGACAGGGATGATGTGGGTTTCGTGCCAGGTTTCCTGCATCTGCGCCGCGGTCGGCAGCGACGGCAGGCTGATTCCGGCGAACTTGCGCTCCGAGGAGGTCTCGGGGGCGTCGTCGGCGGTGCGCTTGAGGAACTTGTCCGGCAGCGCGAGCTTGTGGATGGTGCGGAACGCGAGCAGGTACTGCTTGCCCAGCGAGCCGGTGGTGTAGGGCAGGTCGTACTTGTCGCACAGTTCGCGAACCTTGACCGCCACCTCGGCGTACCGGTTGCTCGGCAGATCCGGGAACAGGTGGTGCTCGATCTGGTAGCAGAGATTGCCGCTCATGAACGCCATCGCGGGCCCGGCCTTGAAGTTGGCGCTGCCCAGCATCTGCCGCAGGTACCACTCGCCGCTGGTCTCCCCGTCGAGTTGCTCGACGGTGAATTTCTCCGCGCCATCGGGGAAGTGACCGCAGAAGATCACCGCGTAGGCCCACAGGTTGCGCACCAGATTGGCGGTCGCGTTGGCCTTGAGCGTCGACTTCCAGGCCGGTCCGGTGAGCGCCGGATAGATGACGAAGTCCTTGGCGACCTGGCGGGCCGCCTTGCGGGCGAACTCCTTGTTGGGCTCGGAGTTCCACTTCCGCGGTGCGCCGGAGAGCTGCTTCTCGGCGTCCCAATCGTGCAGGGCGATGCCCCATTCGAACGTCGCGGCGAGCAGCACATTCGCGAACGGCTGCACCAGATGGATCGGACGCCACTCCTCGTCGCGGGTCATCCGCAGAATCCCGAAGCCGAGGTCCTCGTCCTTGCCGAGCACGTTGGTATAGGTGTGGTGGGAGTAGTTGTGTGCGCGCCGCCACTGCGACGACGGACCCGTCTGATCCCATTCCCAACTGGTGGAATGGATCTCCGGATCGTTCATCCAGTCCCACTGCCCGTGGCTGATGTTGTGCCCGAGCTCCATGTTCTCGACGATCTTGGCGACCGACAGCAAGGTGGTGCCGGCGAGCCAGGCCCACCGCTTGCGGCTACCGAAAAGGAGCGCGCGCCCGGCCACTTCCAGGCCACGCTGGGCGGCGATGGTGCGGCGGATGTACTTCGCGTCGCGTTCACCGCGCGACAGCTCGACCGAACGCCGGATGGCATCGAGCTCCTGGCCCAGCATCTCGATATCGGCTTCGGTGAGATGCGCGAAAGCCTTGATGTCGGTGATTGCCACCCGGGTCCCTTCGTCGGCTCGAATTCAGTTCGAGCGTACCTGTCACCCACCCCGCTGCGGCGTCGCTGCCACTCCCCCTTGCCAAGGGTGGATACCCCGGCCGTGCCATTCCTACCTGCGCTGTTCGCTCAGATTTCGAGCGTGCAGTCACCGGCTGCGGCGGAGATGCAGGTTTGCACCTTGTCGCCTTCGCGCTTCTCGTCGCCGTTGCGCAAGTCGCGGGCGTGCCCGGAACTCAATGTCAGCACACAGGTTTGGCAGATGCCCATCCGGCAGCCGAACGGCATCTGAACCCCGGCCGACTCTCCCGCCTCGAGCAGACTGGTCGCCCCGTCTACTTCGATGGTGCGGTCCGACTTGGCGAAGGTGACCGAACCGCCCTCGCCGATCGCGGACCGTTCCACCTCGAAGCGCTCCACGTGCAGCTTGTCCGAGAGACCCGCCTCACGCCAGTGCTGCTCGATCTCGTCGAGCATCGCCGCCGGACCGCAGGCCCAGGTCTCGCGGTCCCGCCAATCCGGGAAACGCTCGTCCAGATCGGTGAGCTTGAACTTGCCGTTCTCGCCGGTCAGATGCAGATGCGTGCTGAAGCTCGGATGCCGGTCATGCAGTGCCCGCAGCTCGGTGCCGAACATGACGTCCGCGGCGGTCCGCGCGGAATGCAGATGCACCACATCGGTGACCCGCTCGCGGCGGTCCATGCCGCGCAGCATCGACATCACCGGGGTGATGCCGCTGCCCGCGGTAAGGAACAACACCTTGTCCGGCGGCGGGAACGGCATCACGAACCCGCCCTGCGGCGCCTGTAGCCGGATGATCGCCCCCGGCTTGACGCCGTTGACAAGGTGGCTGGACAGGAAACCCTCTGGCATCGCCTTCACCGCGATGGAGATGACGCGCTTGCCGCCGTGGCCGGGCTCGGACCAGTTCGGCGGGCAGGTCAGCGAGTAGGAGCGCCAATGCCAGCGGCCCTCGACCAGAATGCCGATGCCGATGTACTGGCCCGGCTGGTATTTGAAGTCGAAACCCCAGCCCGGTTTGATCACCAAGGTCGCCGAATCCGCGGTCTCCTTGCGTACCTCGACGATTCGGCCGCGCAGCTCCCGCGCCGACCACAGCGGGTTGGCCAGATGCAGGTAGTCGTCGGGCAGCAACGGCGTGGTGACCCGGGCGACAGCCCCGCGCAACACGTTCAGCCGGCCGCCACGCTCGGCGACGCTCGCGGCCGGAGCCTCCAGCCACTCGCGCACATTCTTGAAGACCATCGGTGCCGTATATCTCCTGTGTCTGATGTGCAGCTCGCAAAACGCACTCCGCGAACTGCTTCCCAGCAAGGTTACGGCATCGTAGGTTAGCGTGTCCTGCCCGGGCTCACAGCAGGTCGAGCAGGAACGGCAGTTCCTGTGCCGCGTACCAGGCGAGCTGGTGGTCCTCGGCATCACCGAGCACGAACTCGGCGTCGGTATCGCCCAGGTCGGCGGCATCGATGACCTCCACGGCCTTGGCCACCTGCGGTTCGGCGTCGGCCAGGTCGACGTGCGCCGACGCGATCTGGTTGTAGGTCACCGGGCCCGCGAGCTTCACCACCGCGTCGTCCAGATCCGGCCGATGCTTCGCGCCGGTCACGTCGGCGGCGATCACCGCCCGCCGGTAGATCGGGCCGCTCGGTTCGCTCGCCGCGGGCTCCCCGGCATCGCCGGCGTCGTCGCGTTCGCCGGCCAGCAGGCGCAGCGAGGCGCGGGCCGCCTCCATCATCGCGACCTCGGCCAGCTCGTCGTCGTCGCCGGAGGCATAGGCCTCGCGCAACGCCGGAGTGACCGCGAACGCGGTCGCGCCGAGCGGGAAGATCTCACGGTCGGCGACCAGCCTGCGCAGCATCGGCACCGTGGCCGGAATGTAGACGCGCATCTTCTCGTCAGACACAGGCACCGAGCATCTCCTCCATGGATTCGTGTACCGCGGCGGCCAGCACGCCGATGTCGGCCATCGCGTCGCGATCGGCGTTGAGCCCGTAGAACACATGTCCGTCGTAGGACGTGATCCCGATACTCGAGGCCTGATTGCGCAGCAGCGGCGACACCGGATACATCTCCAGCATCCGCGCACCGCCGATGAACATCGGCGTTTGCGGACCCGGCGCGTTGGTGATCACCAAATTGAACGTGTGCTCTGCGAAAGTACTCGCCGCGCGGACACTCATGGCGTGAAGGCTCGCCGGTGCGAATCCGGCCATGTGCACCAGGGTGCGCGCCCGGACTCCGCGCCGGTGCTTGCCGTTGGCCTCCGTGGCGTGCGCGATATGCGACAGGCGCATCACCGGATTGGGTTCGCCGACCGGCAGATCGATGAGGAACGACGAAACCTCGCTCGCCGGTTTCAGCTCGTCGCCGCCCTCGAGGTAGACCGACATCGGAACCACCGCGCGCACCGTCGAGGACTCGGTGAGCGCTTCGCCGCGCGAGAGCAGCCAGTTACGTAAGGCCCCCGTGACAACCGCGAGGATGGCGTCGTTGATCGAGCAGTCGAACCGTTTGCGGATGGTGCGGTAGTCCTCCAGGTCGCTGCGCACCACATCGAAGCGGCGATTGCGGGAGGTCTTGGTGTTGAGCGGGCTGTCCGGTGCGCCGGTGGTGACCGCGCGCACCGCCGAGATCACCGAATCCACCGCCTTGCCCGCGGCGGCGACCATCGCGAACGCGTCCGCGCTGGCGTCGCGGGCGACTTCGAGCGCCTCGCGCGGCTGCGCGACCAGGTGGGTCAGCGCCCCGATCAGGAGTTCGGTGTCGCGGGGTTCGCGCGGCGCGACCCAGGCGTCGTCGGCCAGACCGCGCGGCGCTTCGCTCGCGTCCAGGATGACGTGCCCGATCTCGAGCGCGCTGTCCCCGTCGACCAGCGCCGAATGGGTCTTGGTGAAGATCGCGGACCGACCGCCGGTCAGGCCTTCGATCAGGTACATCTCCCACAGCGGGCGCGTCTGATCCAGCGGCCGCGAGGCCAGCCGCGCCACCAGTTCGTGCAGCTGTTCGTCGGTGCCCGGATGCGGCAGCGCCGACCGTCGAATGTGATAGGTGATGTCGAATCGGCTGTCCTCCACCCACACTGGGCGGCCCAGCGCGAACGGGATCTCGCGCACCTTGCGGCGATAGCGCGGCACCAGCGCCAACCGGCTCTCGACCAGATCCACCAGCCGGTCGTAATCCATCCCTGGCTGCTGATCGGCGTTCCGGACGATGGCGAGCGCGCCGATGTGGATCGGATTGCTGCTGGACTCCAGCCGGAAAAAAGACGCGTCCTGCGGCGTCAACCTTGTGATCACGCTGCCCGCTGCTCCTTGCGTCTTGCTTGGTCGAACGACTGCCTCCCCACCCCGGAGAAGTGTCTGCGAGCTGCGCTGCCCTGCCGCCCTCGACACGGCGGACGCATCCCATCGTAAGCGACGCGCGTCGTCCTGCTCGGCTACGGTGAGAGGAGAAAGCCGCCGCATACGCGACAGATTCGGGGCGAGCGATTCGCCGCTGGTCACCGACGCCTACCATGGGTCCGGCAATTACCATGGAGCGTGCTGCGGACCCACCATGTACTTGGCGGGAGCTGTGGGGGCCGACATTGACACACCGACCAGAGGACTGACGAGACTCGTGCCTGCGCTGACACTGACGAGGTTGCTACGGATTGGTGAGGGTCGCACGGTCAAGCGCCTGGCCCATCTCGCAGACGAGGTGATCGCGCTCGAGTCCGACTTCGAAACGCTGACCGACGCCGAGCTGCGCGCCAAGACCGACGAGTTCAAGGAGCGCTACGCCGACGGGGAATCCCTCGACGAGCTGCTGCTGGAAGCGTTCGCGGTGGCCCGCGAGGCGTCCTGGCGCGTGCTGAACCAGAAGCACTACAAGGTCCAGCTCATGGGTGGCGCCGCACTGCATCTCGGCAATATCTCCGAGATGAAGACCGGTGAGGGCAAGACCCTGACCTGTGTGCTGCCGGCCTACCTGAACGCGCTGTCCGGCGACGGCGTGCACGTCGTCACGGTCAACGACTACCTGGCCAAGCGCGACGCCGAGTGGATGGGCCGCGTGCACCGCTTCCTCGGGCTCGAGGTCGACGTCATCCTCGGCGGCATGAACCCGGCCCAGCGCCGCGCCGCCTACGCCGCCGACATCACCTACGGCACGAACAACGAGTTCGGCTTCGACTACCTGCGCGACAACATGACGCACTCGCTGGACGACCTGGTGCAGCGCGGGCACAACTTCGCCGTGGTCGACGAGGTCGACTCGATCCTGATCGACGAGGCCCGCACCCCGCTGATCATCTCGGGTCCGGCCGATGCCTCCTCGAAGTGGTACGCCGAGTTCGCGCGCATCGCGCCGCTGCTGAAGAAGGACCTGCACTACGAGGTCGACATCAAGAAGCGCACCATCGGCGTGCACGAGGCGGGCGTGGAGTTCGTCGAGGATCAGCTCGGCATCGACAACCTCTACGAGGCCGCGAACTCGCCGCTGGTCAGCTACCTGAACAACTCCATCAAGGCCAAGGAGCTGTATCAGAAGGACAAGGACTACATCGTCCGCGACGGTGAGGTCATCATCGTCGACGAGTTCACCGGGCGCATCCTGGTCGGCCGCCGCTACAACGAGGGCATGCACCAGGCGATCGAGGCCAAGGAGAAGGTCGAGATCCAGCCGGAGAACCAGACGCTGGCCACCATCACCCTGCAGAACTACTTCCGCCTCTACAACAAGCTGTCCGGCATGACCGGTACCGCCGAAACCGAAGCGGCGGAACTGCATTCGATCTACGGCCTCGGCGTGGTCCCGATCCCGACCAACAAGCCGATGATCCGCCAGGACCAGTCCGACCTGATCTACAAGACCGAAGAGGCCAAGTTCGCCGCCGTGGTCGACGACTGCACCGAACGGCACGAGAACGGCCAGCCCGTGCTGATCGGTACCACCAGCGTCGAGCGCTCGGAGTACCTGTCCAAGCAGTTCACCAAGCGCGGCATCCCGCACAACGTGCTGAACGCGAAGTTCCACGAGAAGGAAGCCGAGATCATCGCCGAGGCCGGGCGGCCCGGCGCGGTCACCGTCGCCACCAATATGGCCGGTCGTGGTACCGACGTCGTGCTCGGCGGCAACCCGGACATCATCGCCGACATCCTGCTGCGCAAGCAGGGCCTGGATCCGGTGGAAACCCCGGACGAGTACGAAGCCGCCTGGCATTCCGCGCTCGAGCAGGTCAAGCAGCAGGTCGAGGAGGACGCCCACGCGGTGCGCGAGGCCGGCGGCCTCTACGTACTCGGCACCGAACGGCACGAATCCCGGCGTATCGACAACCAGTTGCGCGGTCGTTCCGGCCGGCAGGGCGACCCGGGCGAGTCCCGGTTCTACCTGTCGCTGGGTGACGAGCTGATGCGGCGCTTCAACGGCGCGGCGCTCGAGTCGATCATGACCCGCCTGAACCTGCCCGACGACGTGCCGATCGAGGCGAAGATGGTCTCCAAGGCCATCAAGAGCGCGCAGACCCAGGTCGAGCAGCAGAACTTCGAGATCCGTAAGAACGTCCTCAAGTACGACGAGGTGATGAACCAGCAGCGCACCGTCATCTACGGCGAGCGCAACCGGATCCTGCGCGGCGAGGACATGGAGGGCCAGGTCCAGGAGATGATCACCGACGTGATCACCGCCTACGTCAACGGCGCCACCGCCGAGGGCTACGTCGAGGACTGGGACCTGGAGAAGCTGTGGACGGCGCTCAAGACGCTGTACCCGGTGAGCGTGGACTACAAGGATCTGACCGGTGAGACCGGCATCGGCGAGGCCGGCGACCTGACCCGCGAGGAACTCCTGGACGCGCTGCTCGACGACGCGCACACCGCCTACGAGAAGCGCGAGCAGGAGATCGACGGCCTGGCCGGCGAGGGCTCCATGCGCAATCTCGAACGCCAGGTGCTGCTTTCGGTGCTGGACCGCAAGTGGCGCGAGCACCTCTACGAGATGGACTACCTCAAGGAGGGCATCGGCCTGCGCGCCATGGCGCAGCGCGACCCGCTGGTCGAGTACCAGCGCGAGGGCTTCGACATGTTCGCGGCGATGCTCGACGGCCTGAAGGAGGAGTCGGTCGGCTTCCTGTTCAACCTGCAGGTCGAGGTGCAGCAGCCGCAGCCCGAGGGCGTCTCCGTCGATCCGGGCCTGCGGTCCCCGCTGGGCGCGAACGCACCGCGCCCGCTGCCCACCGACGAGGCCCCGCCGGCCGGCACCGCGGCGCCGGCCGCGTTGCGCGCCAAGGGCATCGACGAGCGCTCCGCGCGCGGCCTGAGCTACTACGGCCCCGCCGAGGACGGCAATGCCACCGTCCACAGCGATGCCGAGGAGTACGGCAGCGACGGCGACAGCACCACCCGCCGGGAACGCCGGGAAGCGGCCCGCACCCAGAGCAAGGGCAAGCGCGCGCCGAAGGGCCGCCGCAAGCACTAGGCACTGAACAGCGAAGGCGCCCGATGGCTACGGCCGTCGGGCGCCTTCGTCGGTTCCTTCCCGGGGTCGGGAACTACACGCGTTCCAGCACCGCAGACGCACCGATGCCGCCCGCGGCGCAGATGCCGAGCAGGGCGGTGTTCTTGCCGGTGCGGGCGAGTTCGTTGGCCATCGTGGTGACCATGCGGGCGCCGGTGGCGCCGAACGGGTGGCCCAGCGAGACCGAGCCGCCGTGCACGTTCAAGGTGTCGATGTCGATGTCGCCGACGGCGGTGTCGCGGTCCAGGCGGGTTTTCGCCCAGTCGGTGCTGCCGAGCGCGCGCACCACCGAGAGCGTCTGGGCGGCGAAGGCCTCGTGGATATCGACGAAATCGATGTCGGACAACGACATTCCGGCCTTGTCGAGGGCGCGGGGCATCGAGATGGCCGGGCCGATCAGGACCTGATCGGCCGGGTCGACGCTGACGTAACTCCAGGAGCGGAACGCGGCCAGCGGGTGATAGCCGAGTTCGCGGGCCTTCTCCTCGCTCATCAGCAGGACCGCCGAGGCGCCGTCGGTGAGCGGGCTGGCATTGCCGGCGGTGACGGTGCCGTCCTTGGCGAAGACCGGCTTCAGCTTGGCCAGCTTCGCCGCGCCGGTGTCCGCGCGGACCAAGCCGTCGCGCTCGATGTCGAGACCCTCCGGCGTGCGCACGCGCAGGACTTCGTCGGCGAAGCGGCCGGAATCGATGGCGGCGGCGGCCCGTTGGTGCGAGCGGGCGGCGAATTCGTCTTGTTCGGCGCGGGTGACGCCGTGGATGCGGGCCATCTTCTCGGCCGACTCCCCCATCACCTCGCCGGTGGTGCGCTCGGCGATCTTCGGGCGGGTCGGGAGGATGTCGGTGAACGGCGCGAGCTGCGCGGCCGCGGAGAGGTAGTCCTTGACCTTCGGCTTGCCCAGCGCCAGCGGCGCGCCCGCGTGCACCAGCTTCTGCGGGAGTTTGACCTCGGCGTTGCTGGTGGAGTCGCTGCCGCCGGCGATCATGATGTCGTACTCGCCGCGTTCGATGGCCGCGGCCGCGGAGGTCACCGCCTGGAGCCCGGAGGCGCAAGCGCGGGTGACGGTGTAGCCCTCACAGCCCGCGTCGAGCTTGAGGTCCAGGGCGATCTCGCGCGCGATGTTCGGTGCGGCGCTGGGCAGGATGACCCCGCCCCAGACGATGGCCTGCACCTGCGCGCCCGGCAGGCCGGTGCGCTCCAGCAGCCCGCGCACGGCGGCGTCGGCGAGGGCGATGGAGTCCATGCGCGTGTAATCGGTGAAAGCGCGCAGGAACGGGGTGCGCGCGCCGGAGACGATGACCGCACGGCGAGCAGCTTTGGAAGCCATGGGAATTCCCTTCGAGAGACCTGTCTCACAAACTTACTCCGAAGTAAGTTGACGGTCTACGGGCACCCCGAAGCGGGCCTCCCCGCACCCCACCGGGCAGGGAGGCCATCGCGCGGACGCAAAGGGCTCAGCGATCCCCTCCAGAAGCCGCTGAGCCCTGAGTCTGCCCGCGCGCCGTTGCGAAGGCAGACCTTGGACACCGATCCCGGCAACGCCCCTGCTCGTCCCGGAATCGACTCCTGGAGAACCACTTAGGCCGGCGTCGCTCGCTCGGCGCGAAAGAACAGTAGCAAGTTTTCTATGATCTTTTCAAACGCTTTGTATAAACTTGTCTTGAAATGATGGGGGACCCTACGATGAAGCCCACTATGCAAAGCACTTCGGAGCTGTCGCGACAGAAGCGCTTCGGCCGGATCATGAAGGAACGCCGAGACGAGCTCGGCCTGACCCAGATGCAGATCGGCGACCTGGGCGGCCCTTCCGCGCCGACCATCCGCAAGATCGAGGACGGCGCCGCCGCGATCAGCACGCACACCCTCAACAAACTGGATGTGCCGCTGCGCTGGCTGCCGGGCAGCGCCGCCCGCACCTACGCCGGCGGCACCCCCGCGGCCCGGGAGACCGCCCCGGACGCGAGCGACGAGTCCATCGTGTCGGGGCCGGATTCGATTCGCTTCGACATCGCCGATCTGACCGGGTTACTGGCCTCCGCCGGCCGGCTCAACGACTCGGTCGAGCACACCGGCGTCACCGAACCCGCGGTGCTGGCCGCGGTGGCCGAGCTCAACGGCGTCGTCTCCCGGCTGTCGGCCCGCTACGCGACCGCCATGCTGGAACGCAACGGCGGGCCGGGCCGGGACCTGCACCCGCTGGTCGCCATGGCGTTCTCCCATTTACTGGAGATCCCCGCCGAGGTCAGCGACCCGGACGAGGTGCGCGAACGGCGCTACCGGCGCTGGCTGGCGGGCCGCTCCGCGGATGTGGACTCCGCCACCGAAGCACGTTTCCACGCCCGATGGGTAGCGGCCAATGCCCGTGGGATGGAAAGGTAGTCAAGCGATGACCGAGGACGCCGCGCGACTACCGCTGAGCCGCAAGATCAATCGCCTGTTCGCGACGATGCATCCGCGCTCGGCGCCGGAACGCAGCACCGAATCGATCGCCGAACAGGTCAGCAAGGCGCTGCTGCGCGCGATCCCCGCCGAACATCTGGATCGGATGCGCGGCGGCATGTTCGACGAGTACGACACCGTGGCCGTCGGCGCCGATGTGCTGACCGCGCTCGCGCACTGCTTCGGCGTGAAACCGGACTATCTGACCAGTTCGGGCGCGGCCGCCGCCGCCATCGACCGGGAGCTCGAACTGCTCGCGACCATGCGCGACGCCAACGTCGCCAGCATCGCGCTGCGCGGTTCGGATGTCGATCCGGCCCGGCTCAGCGCGGTCATCCAGAGCACCGAGGCAGTGTCTGGGTCAAAAACTCGGTAGCATCTGTTCTCGCACGGGGCGGGATCGCAGAACTGGTGGGAGGACGCGTCGCTCGCGGCTCTCGCCAGGTCGCTCGAAAGGGTCAGCATGCCGGGTTTGGACGACCGGTTCCGGGAGGTTTCCCGGGACGTACCGATACCGCACCCTTGGAATTTGCATATCTATCTCGATGCCGTGGCCGAGTACCGCGGCCGCGAGATCACACTGCATCCGGTGGATACCGCGGTGCTGGCCGGCAGCGGTTGCGGCACGGGCAGCGGACTGTGGATCGCCAAGCGGGACAGCGACGTCATCGTCTACGGCGCGGATACCACGCAATGGCATGCCGAGCACATCATCGCCCACGAACTCGGGCATATGTTGCTCGGCCACGGCCCGGAGAGCACCGAGCCGGAGCCGCACTCGATCGCGGCGATCAGCGAACTGCTGCCCTCGATCTCGGCGGAATCCATCACCCATGTGCTGGGCCGCACCGACTACGGAACAGCCCGCGAACGCGATGCCGAATCGTTCGCGGACCTGGTGATGCTGGAGGCGATGCGGCCGCCGCGACGCGAATCACTGCTGCACCGCACGTTCTTCCGCGGTCGCTGACGGAGAAACCGGAAATCCTGAAGCACCCGGCCGGATTCGACTCCGGCCGGGTGCGGCACTTCTATGCGAGCCGGATGAGGCCGTAGTCGAAAGCGTGCCGACGATAGACAACCGACGGTCGGTCGGTCTCCCGATCCTGGAACAGGAAGAAATCGTGGCCGACGAGTTCCATCTGGTAGAGGGCGTCGTCGACGGTCATCGGGGTGGCGCTGTGCACCTTGGTACGGACCACCTGGCCCGGCCCGGTGGGCTCGTAATCCGGCCACTCCGGCGCCTTCTCGGTGCGTTCGACCGGATGCGCGTGCGCGGCGGAACCATTCGAGCGCGCGAACAGCGACTCGTCGATCAGGTCGGCCGTGGCCTCCGCGACGGAGACCGGGGTCTTCTCGCCGTAGTGCACCTTGCGCCGGTCCTTGGTGCGGCGCAAGCGGCTTTCCAGCTTGTCGGTCACCGACTCCAGCGCGGCGTAGAAGCTGTCCGCGCACGCCTCGGCGCGGACGATCGGGCCCTTTCCGCGCGCGGTGATCTCGACGCGCTGGCAGGCCTTGCGCTGCCGCCGGTTTCGTTCGTGGAACAGCTCGACGTCGAAGATGAAGATCGAGGGATCGAAGCGTTCGAGTCGGGAGAGTTTTTCCGCGACATAGATTCGGTAATGATCCGGCACCTCGACATTGCGGCCCTTGACCACGACGTCCGCATGGGGAGCCGGTGGTCGCTCCGCGGCGGATTCGGTGGTGTCCAGAGCGGCGCCGTTCTGCACCGAAGGATCTGCATCTCTCACTGAAGGTCGTGAAGAAGTCGTCACGCGTACCTCCCGGATCTGGCCGCACCTGTTGACTCACGTGCGGCGGGTTTGAGCCGTGCCGAGCAGTGTCTGATTCCGTGGTTCGCGGGGGGATCGCGCGGGAATCGCGCAGCACGAGGATTGTCCGACGCGCCACCTCCAAACTCCCGGTTGGGTGTGTGTCCGCGACGCTAGTACGACATTTGCGAGTGCGCCACTATTCACGCAAATTTCCCGGAGTCAAGCAGTACATGTCACCAAAACAGCCCGGGTCCGGATGCCCGCGGCGGCCAGCGCGCGCACCGACTCCCGGGCCGTCGCTCCGGTTGTCAGTACATCGTCGACCAGCACTACCTCGGCTTTTCCGGAAAAATCGGCGACGGCCGCGAGCCCGGACGGCACCGTGATCCGGCCGCGCAGATTGTGTTCTCGCTCATAGGGTGTCAACCCCACCGAATCCCGCACGCCGCGCCACACCTGCAGCACCGGGGCCACCCGGCAATCGGGCAGCCACCGCGTCGCGGCCCGGGCGGCGCGAACCACGGGGTCGCCACCACGTTGCCGGGCCGCCGTGGCACGGCTCGGAGCGGGCACCAGCACCAGGGTGTGGCGGCCGGCGCGCAGCCGCGCCAGCCCGCTCGCGAGGGCCTGCCCGAGCGGGTCCGACAGATCGCGCCTGCCGCGCTCCTTGGCCGCGAGCACCGCGCGCCGGGGCGGGCCCGCGTAGGGGCTCAGCGCCCAGCACGGGACCCCGGGATCGGTACGCGGGTGCACCCGCACCGGCGGGCCGAGGGTGCCGGCGCAGGCCGGGCACCACCCGGTCCCCGGCCGGTCACATCCGGCGCACGAATCGGGCAGGATCAGATCCAGCAGTGTCCCCATTGCCCGAGTCTGCGCCCGGGCACCGACAGCTCTAGCCGGGCAGCACCGGTACCGCGCTCGAGCCCAGACCCGGCACCTCGCGCCAATACGGCTCGCCGCCATCGGGATTGCTCGTCAACTCCAGTACCGCGCGCGAATCGGCGACGTACTGGTGCTGCGGTGACGCGCTCACCAGACGAACCGGGGGCGTGAGGTTCTGGCTGATCTGCGAGGTCAGCTGGGACCCGTCGATCGACACCGTGCTCACCGGGTCGATATTGCCCTCGCGGGCGATCATGATCGTGTCGGCGGTCAGCCAGCTCAGCGAGACCGCGCGGGTGCTGAGCCCGACCGCGATCGCCAACGGCGAAGTGAGCGCATAGGTTCCGTTCGGCCGGCGCTCGACCACCGTGACATAGACCTTGCCGTCGGCGATCAGCGCGGCCCGCACCCCGGTCCGGGAGATGCGCAGCTCGGTGATCGGCAGGCGCAGCATCGAATCATCCGGCTGGGCCGCCTTCAACGCCGAGATGTCGACCTCTTGCGGCGAGACGGTGCCGGTAGCGCGGTCGTTGACCGCCCGGATGACCTTCTCTCCGTCGATCACCGCCCAGGCGGCGCTCCCGTCGGAGTTCCAGGACGGCTGGCTGATGCTGCCGCCCTCGGCGATCGGGAAGGCGGTGCCGCCGTAGCTCCCGACCATCAGGGTGCGCTGTGGTTCCGGCGCGGGCCGCCCGGATTCGGCGACCGCCGCGACGAACTGGCCATCCGGCGAAATCGCCGCCGCCTGCAGGTTGTTCACGGTGCCGAAGTAGCCGGGCGCGTTGAGCACGCCGGTCTCGGTGACCTGGGCCAGCGCCCCGCCGCGCAGCGCGTGCAGGCCGATCCGGTTCTGGCTCTGCACCGCCGGGCTGAGCTGCTGCACGTCGGCCACCGACCAGCCGGTGGCGGCGAACCGCTCGTCGAGCGGCTTGCCGTCGGCCAGCAGCATGTACGGTCCGAGCACCTCGGCACTGGCCAGGGTGAGCACCACCTGCCCGGCCAGCAATTCCCGGTCGCGCGGGCTCAGCCCGGAGGCGCCCGCGAAATCGATGCGCACGCCGCCCAATCCGACGCCCACCTCGTCCGGGTCGCCGTTGGCCTTGGTGATCTGACCGCGCACCGTCACCGGCGCGGTGAGCTGGTTGCGGACCACCGGCGTCAGCGCGGGCTGGGTGCCCGCGCTGATCAGCGTGAGCAGGCGCGCCGCCAATTGGTTCTTGGGCGCGGCGATCCAGCGCAGGTCCGGGACCAGCGTAGTGCCGGTCGGATCGACGAAGTACAGCACGTAGCGCCGGTAGGACTTGGCGAAGGCCGCCTTGTCCATCACCACGCCGTCGGGCAGTTCGTCGATGCGCCACTGGCCGTCGACCTTGCTCATCTCGATCTTGTTTTCCAGCGGCGGACCCTCGACCGCCCGGTAGGAACCGTCGGCCGCCAGCTCGGCGACCTTCCGGGCCCGGATCACGTAGGTGGCCCGGTCGCCACTGCGGGATTCGCGCAGGGTGTCCGGTCGTTCCACGATGGTCGTGCTGATCGCGTCGTCCCACGCCGTGGAGGCCGCGGGGGTCATGAACTGGCGGGCGGCCAGGTGCCCGTTCGACGGGTCCGCGGTGGCCGCCAGGAAATCGCGCAGCAGCAGGTCGGGGTCGCGATTCTCGATGGGCGGCGGCGGCCCGTCCGGGGTCGGTTCGCGGTTGATCGTGCCCAGGGCCTGCGGCGAGGAATTCTCCGGCAGGCTGGCGCAGCCGGACAGTGCCGTCAGGGCCGCCAGGGCGCAGGCCGCGAACGCGGTCAGCCTGGAGATCTTCCTCGGTTCCACAGTCATTTCTGATTGTCTCCGGGTTCGGTGAGCACGCCGGGGCCGGGCGGTTCCGCGCCGTTCGGGGGCAGGGGCGTCGCCGTGGAGTTTCCGTTCTCGGAGGGCTCCACCAGGTGGAACGGCTGGCTTTGCACGTCGGCGTTGTCGTCGGCGTCCAGCTCGACCGGCATGGACGGCTTGCGCAGCAAGGGTTCCAGCGGCAACGGGCTCGGGCCCATCTTGCGCCCGCGCACCAGCGGCAGCGTCAGCCGGAAGCTCGCGCCGACGCCGGCCTCGCCCCAGGCTTCGAGTCGGCCCTCGTGCAGATTCGCGTCCTCCACACTGATCGACAGACCCAGACCGGTGCCGCCGGACCGCCGCATTCGCGACGGATCCGAGCGCCAGAACCGGTTGAAGACCAGCTTCTCCTCGCCGGGCCGCAGGCCGACGCCCTGATCGCGCACCACCACCGCGACCGAGTTCGTGTCGACATCGCCGCGCATCCGGATCAGCACCGGCTTGCCTTCGCTGTGGTCGAGGGCGTTGGCGAGCAGGTTCCGCAGCACGCGTTCCACGCGGCGCGGATCCACCTCGGCGACCAAGGGTTCCTCGGGCATATCGATGACGACCTCGACCCCGGTGTCCTTGGCCAGGTGCCGGACGGTGGAGATGGCGGCCCGCGCGCACATCCGCAGGTCCAGCGATTCCACCTGCAACTCGGCCACGCCGGCGTCGTGCCGGCTGATCTCGAGCAGGTCGTTGAGCAGGCCCTCGAACCGATCCAGTTCGGTGACCAGCAGTTCGGAGCTGCGCGCCAGCGCGGGATCGAGATCGTCGCTGCTGCCGTGGATCAGGTCCGCGGCCATGCGCACGGTGGTCAGCGGGGTCCGCAGTTCGTGGCTGACGTCGGAGGTGAAGCGGCGCTGCAGATTGCCGAACTCCTCGAGCTGAGTGATCTGGTTGGACAGGCTCTCGGCCATCTCGTTGAACGCCTGTGCGAGCCGGGCCATATCGTCCTCGCCGCGCACCAGCATGCGTTCTTTGAGGCGGCCGTCGGCGAAGCGGCTGGCGATGCGCGCCGCCGAGCGGATCGGCAGCACCACCTGGCGGGTGACCAGCGCGGTGATCGCGGCCAGCAGGACCAGCAGCACCAAGCCGCCGATCATCATGGTGCCGCGCATCAGCGACAGGCTGCGTTCCTCGTTGGACAGCATGAAGATCAGATAGATCTCCAGCGTCGGCACCTCGGCGCTCGGACTGCCGATGATGAGGGCGCGCCCGTGATAGCCGTTGAGGTCGGAGACCATCGCGAACTGGTAGCTGACCTGATTGCGCTGGACGAACCGGCGCAGTTCCTCCGGGACCTCCTGGATCGGCCCGGTGAAGATCTGCTGCTGCGGCGTACCGCCGACCATGGCCAGCGCCGACTCGAAACTTCCTGCCGCGCCGGACGATCCACCGCCGCCGGCCCGGTTGGACAGGGCGGCGCGCGCGTCGGTCAGGCGCTGTTCCTGGGAGCCCGCGTCGTGCGCGCCCACCAGCTGGCTTTCGACCGTATTGCGGGCCCGGTCCATTTCCTCGACCGCCGCGTTGATTTTCGCGTCCAGCAGGCGGTCGGTGATCTGCGAGGTCAGCACCACGCCGAGGATGGTGATGACGATCAGCGACAGCGTCAGCGTGGAGACGATGACGCGCAGCTGCAGCGACCGGCGCCAGACATGACCGAGGCCGGTGCCGACCTCCTTGAGCGAGGCCACCACCGGCGCGAGCGATTCTTCCCAGCGCGCGGCAAGTCCCGGCGCCTCGGGCGACCGCTCTCCTCCCCCCTGCGCGTCGCCCGGGCGCTCCGGGTCATCGGTCACGGGGGTCCGGCCTTGTACCCGACCCCGCGCACGGTAAGCACGATCTCCGGATTCTCGGGATCCTTCTCGACCTTGGCGCGCAACCGCTGCACGTGCACGTTCACCAGACGGGTGTCGGCGGCATGCCGGTAACCCCAGACCTGCTCCAGCAGGACTTCACGGGTGAACACCTGCCGCGGCTTGCGGGCCAGGGCGACGAGGAGATCGAATTCCAGTGGAGTCAGCGAGATCTGCGCACCACTGCGCGTCACCTTGTGCGCGGGCACGTCGATGACGATGTCGGCGATGGAGAGCAGCTCGGCCGGCTCGTCCTCGGTGCGCCGCAACCGCGCCCGCACGCGGGCGACGAGCTCCTTCGGCTTGAACGGCTTGACGATGTAGTCGTCGGCGCCGGACTCCAGGCCGAGCACCACGTCGACCGTGTCGGTCTTGGCGGTGAGCATCACGATCGGAACGCCGGAATCGGCCCGCAGCACACGGCATACATCGATGCCGTTCATGCCGGGCAGCATCAGGTCCAGCAACACAAGATCGGGGCGGATCTCACGAACCGCCGCCAGGGCCTGCGTGCCGTCGCCGACCACATGCGGGTCGAACCCTTCCCCGCGCAAGACGATCGTGAGCATCTCAGCGAGCGCCATATCGTCGTCGACGACAAGAATCTTGGGCTTCATAATTACTATGTTGTCATCTCCCAGGCCAGGAACGGGCCGCCACGCCAACACTGGTGCGAACCCGCCGCACATCCAACCTTATCCGGCAACCAATTCGGCCAATCGCACGGCCAGCGATGCCGGATCGTCATCGGATCGTATTCTCCACCAAGGACTGTGCCAACTGCCTTCGGCCAGCTCACGATAGACCTCCAGGGTGCGCCGCTGGAGTCCGCCATCCCGTTCGTAAGCATCCAATGCGCGCGTCGCGTCGAGTTCGCCACGGTGGCGCGCCCGTTCGGCCGCGAGCTCGGTATCGACGTCCAGCAACAATTGCAGATCCGGCACCGGCAACCCGAACCGGACGAACTCGATGTCGGCCACCCAGCGCACGATTTCGCTGTCGGCGGACCGCTCCAGGCGAGCCGCGTTATAGGCGGCGTTGGAGGCTACGTAGCGATCCAGGATCACGATGTCGTTGTCCAGCAAGAGCTTCGCCAGCTCGAGGCCCGCGTCGGCCCGGTCCAGCGCGAACAGCAACGCCATCGCATTCACGGAGTGCGACAGGTCACCGTGCGAGCCGCGCAGGGCTTCGGCGGCCAGGTCGGCGTGCACCGACCGACCGTAGCGCGGGAACGCGAGCGTGGTCACCCGAAGCCCGTTCGCGCGCAGCTGGGTGGACGTCGCCTCGATCAGGGTGCGTTTGCCCGCACCGTCGAGACCCTCCACCGCGACCAGAACGCCCATGCTTCGGGAGGTTACAGGCGCGCGGGACAACGCCGGTCGGCACCCGATCGGCCTGCTATTTGCAGACGGATTGCTAGCCTCTGCCAATGACGCCATTCGATGCAAAATCTATGCAGGTGAGATGGGTTATTGCGGCCGCCGGAATAGCGATTGCCACCAGTGGAATAGTCGCCTGCGGCAACTCCGGCGACAGCGATTCGAGTTCGACCTCGACAACCCCGTCGAGCACCGCCGATCCGAACCGGGAGTTCGATCTGCAGGCACACCGCGGCGGCCGCGGCATGACCGTGGAGGAGTCGCTGCCCGGGTACGCCAAGGCGATCGAACTCGGCGTGACCACCCTGGAACTCGACATCGTGCTCACCAAGGAGCTGGTGCCGCTCATCTGGCACGACCCGAAGATCAAATCCGAGAAGTGCGCCGATACGGGCGCGGCGTTCCCCGATGACCCGATGTATCCCTACGTCGGCAAGCTTGTGCACGAGCTCACCTTCGAGCAGGTTCGCACCCTGGACTGCGGCAAGAAGCTGGACGACTTTCCCGAGGCGCAGGAGCTGCCCGGCAATAAGATCGCGACACTGCCCGATCTGTTCACCCTGGTGAAGTCCTATCCGGGCGCCTTCGACGGCTTGCGCTACAACATCGAGACGAAGCTCGAGGCCGAGGACCCGGCGGACTCGGCGACGCCACAGGAGTTCGTCGACGTCATCCTCGACGAGGTCGGCAAGGCCGGCGCCACGGACAAGGTGGAGATCCAGAGCTTCGATTGGCGCAGTTTTCCGCTGGTGAAGGCGAAGAACCCAGCCATTCCGACATCGGCCCTGTACGACGACTCCACCTTCAAGCCGGACTCCCGCTGGCTCGGCCCGATCAAGTACGAGGACTACCAGAACGATCCGCTCGCCGCGATCAAGGCGCTCGGCGCGGACATCGCCTCACCCAGCTATGTGAATCCGTGGGACAGCGACAGCAAGGTCGGCGACAAGGATTTCGAGTTGACCACCGACGCCGCCTACGTGCGGAGGGCCCATGAACTGGGCCTGAAGGTGAAACCCTGGACGGTCAACGACAAGGCCACCATTGCGCTGGTGCTCGACCAGGGCGTGGACGGCATCATCACCGACTACCCGAACCGAGCCCGGGAAGTCATGCGGGAGAAGGGTTATCCGCTGCCTGCGGCCTACCACGGGTAAGAAAGCAAGCTCGATCCTACTCGGCCACAAGGGGATTCATGCCGAATCGCTATTTTTCCGTCGGAAGGCTGCGTAAGGTGATGACACCTCCCCGCAAGGGGCGGTGCGGAAGTTGGTCTGAGCCGCATCGCGCCGAGGAAGGAGGTGATGGGTTTGGCGAAACATCGTCGCCGGAGGAGCGATGCCCCGGTCGATTACGGCACCATCTTGGTTGCTGCTGCCGTAATCGCCGGGGCGCTCATAGTGGTCCGTCGAGTGATGGGCTAGCCCATCAGGTAGGGATCGTCTTAGGAGGGCGGTCCCTACCGCTCGACATCACTCACGTGACGTCCTCGATAATACTTGACGTTGCCCCGACCTCGATAGCGATCGGCGATAGCGTCAGTACCGGTAGTGCTCGGGCTTGTACGGCCCTTCGACGTCGACGCCGATGTACTCCGCCTGATCCTTGGTGAGCTTGGTCAGGGTGCCGCCGAGTGCCTCGACGTGGATCTTGGCGACCTTCTCGTCCAGCGCCTTGGGCAGGCGGTAGACCTCGTTGTCGTACTCCTCCGGCTTGGTCCACAGTTCGATCTGTGCGATGACCTGGTTGGAGAAGCTGTTCGACATCACGAAGGACGGGTGGCCGGTGGCGTTGCCGAGGTTCAGCAGGCGGCCCTCGGACAGGACGATGATCGCCTTGCCGGACTCTTTGAAGGTCCACTCGTCGACCTGGGGCTTGATGTTGATCCGGGTCGCGCCGGAGCGCTCCAGCGCCGCCATATCGATCTCGTTGTCGAAGTGACCGATATTGCCGAGGATCGCGTGATCCTTCATCGCCTTCATGTGCTCGAGGGTGATGATGTCCTTGTTACCGGTCGAGGTGATGACGATGTCGGCGTCGGCGATCGCCTGCTCGATGGTGACGACGTCGTAGCCATCCATCAGCGCCTGCAGCGCGTTGATCGGGTCGATCTCGGTGACCTGCACCCGGGCGCCCTGTCCGGCAAGCGATTCCGCACAGCCCTTGCCGACGTCGCCGTAACCGGCGATCAGCACCTTCTTGCCGCCGATCAGCACGTCGGTGCCGCGGTTGATGCCGTCGATCAGCGAGTGCCGGGTGCCGTACTTGTTGTCGAACTTCGACTTGGTGACCGAGTCGTTGACGTTGATGGCCGGGAACACCAGCTCACCCGCGGCGGCGAACTGGTACAGCCGCAGCACGCCGGTGGTGGTCTCCTCGGTGACGCCCTTGACGCTCTCGGCGATCTTGGTCCACTTGGACTTGTCCGCTTCGAGGCTGGCGCGCAACAGATTCAGGAAGACCTTGTACTCGGCCGAGTGGTCCTCGTTCTCGGGCGGCACCACGCCGGCCTGCTCGAACTGCGCGCCGCGCAGCACCAGCATGGTGGCATCGCCACCGTCGTCGAGGATCATGTTGGCCGGCTCCTCCGGCCAGGTGAGCATCTGCTCGGCGGCCCACCAGTACTCCTCCAGAGTCTCGCCCTTCCAGGCGAAGACCGGGGTGCCCTTGGGCTCCTCGACGGTGCCGTGCGGGCCGACGACGATGGCCGCGGCGGCATGGTCCTGGGTGGAGAAGATGTTGCACGAGGCCCAGCGGACCTGCGCGCCGAGCGCGACCAAGGTCTCGATGAGCACCGCGGTCTGCACCGTCATGTGCAGCGAGCCGGAGATCCGCGCGCCCTTGAGCGGCTGCACGTCGTGGTACTCGCGGCGCAGCGCCATCAGGCCGGGCATCTCGTGCTCGGCGAGCCGGATCTCCTTGCGGCCGAACTCGGCCAAGGACAGATCGGCCACTTTGTAATCGATGCCGTTGCGCACATCGGCGATAAGTTCTGAGGTCGTCATCAGCCTCTCCTGGTCGACAGTTCCGCGACCAAGGCTACAGCGTGGCTCCCCGGCCACTCGGCCCCAGACTCCGCCCCTCCTAGACGCTCGCGACCAGCACTTCAGCCATCGGAGTCGGGCGGCGACTCGGCCGCCGCCCGCACCCGGACTACTTCCTACGGATTACGTAACCGCCCCGTTCCGGAACACATTTGAAATTCCTGTCCATACCCCACGCCTGAAGCGTGTTCTTGCAGTAGTACTCGTCCCGGTGCCAGTCCCCCACCTTGGGTCCCGCGGTGAGCATCGGACCGGCCACTGCCTGAGCCGGCTGCACGGCCGCAGCGGCAGCCGCGGTACCTATTCCGGCGACTCCGGCCAACCCGATGGACAGCGCGATAGCGGTACGCAAAATTGACTTCATGATCCCTCCCAGAGATATGCGGCGCATAGCGGCCGCTACCCCGACGGTACCACCGAAAGATCACTGGGAAAGCGTCCAAATCCCGCTTACCGCAAGCACTCTCGCGTCAGCCCGCGGATGCCGCGACTAGGCCGTGGCCTCCTTCGCCGCGAGCATGCGGCGGCGCTTGCGTGGCTGGATGTTCGCGCGGCTGATGTCGCCGTCGTAGTGCGCGATGACGCGGTGGTCCATGACCGCGCGCCAGAGTGGAGGGATGGCCGCGAACACGATCATCGAGGCGTATCCGGCGGGCAGTTGCGGGGCTTGCATGGAGCTGCGCAGAGTTTGGTAGCGGCGGCCCGGGTTGGCGTGGTGGTCGCTGTGCCGCTGCAGGTGGAACAGGAAGATGTTGGTGACGAGGCGGTCGCTGTTCCAGCTGTCCCGCGCGGAGCAGCGCGCGTAGTTCCCGTTGGGCCGCCGCTCGCGTAGCAGCCCGTAATGCTCGACGTAATTCACCGTTTCCAGCAGGCCGACGCCGATCACCGCCTGTAGCAACAGGTATGGCAGCGCGCCGAGGCCGAAACCGGCGAGCAGCCCGCCGAAGAGCACCAGCGACATCGCCCAGGCCTGCAGGATGTGGTTGTGCGGGCTCCACCAGCGTTTGCCCTTGCGCGCCAGGCGCTCGCGTTCCAGTCCGAGGGCCGAGCGGAAACCGCCGGTCACGCTGCGCGGCAGGAACTCCCACAGGGATTCGCCTAGTCGCCCGCTGGCGGGGTCCTCCGGGGTGGCGACCCGGACGTGGTGGCCGCGATTGTGCTCGACGAAGAAGTGGCCGTAGCAGGACTGCGCGAGCGCGATTTTCGCCAGCCAGCGCTCCAAATGCTCGACCCGGTGCCCCAGTTCGTGCGCGGCATTGATGCCGATGCCGCTGACGAAGCCGAGAGTCGCTGCCAGACCGAGCTTGTCGAGCACGCTCAGCTCATTGCCGGCCCACATGAAACAGGCGATGCCGAGGCCGACCAGCTGAATGGGCAGGAAAAGGTAAGTGCACCAACGGTAGTAGCGATCGTTGGACAGCAGCTCGTAGTCCTCGTCACGCGGGTTGCTGCCGTCCTCGCCCACCAGCCAATCCAAGATCGGGATGACGACCAGCACGATGATCGGACCGATCCACCAGAACACGGCCTGCCCCGTGTGAAGTACCAGCTGAGAGGGCAGGAGGGCACAGGAGGGGGCGATCAGGCCGAGAACCCACAAGTGGCGTTTGGGGTCCACAGACCCCGTCGGTTTGCCAGCCGATTGCACGTTTGCCCCGCTAAATAAGAACCCTAACTCCGACGCATGAGAATACTTGCAGACTTTACGTCTGTTACAAGGACCCTGAACGGGGAAACGTGGCAGTCATTACAACCATGGCGGTTGGTATTTCAGTCGGCTCACATGTGACGCGGCTCACCGCACACGGCTGGCTAACGAAGGGTGACCTGACTCGATGTCGGCGGCGGTCGGCTCAGGGCAGGCCGCGGCAACTCCCGAGCATCAAAATGCCCGGGACTGCAACGATTTGGTATCGCTCACAAAGGCGAGACGGAGCGCGAATTCAGCGCAGCAGCACCTCGGCGTTCGGCGGCAGCGCGTCGATCGGCCACCAGCGCAGATCCGTGGACTCGTGGCTGCGCACCGGCACCGCGCCCGGCGGCGCGGTGACCCGGAACAGCAGATCCAGGTGCCGGGTCGGCACGCCGAGCGAGCAGGTGATCGGATGCGCCTGCACGCCATATAGTTCCGGGTCCAGCACCAGGCCGTCGATGCCGGACTCCTCGGTCGCCTCGCGCAGCGCGGCATCGGCGACGGTCTCGTCGGACTCCTCGCAATGCCCGCCGAGCTGGATCCAGAGGCCGACGCGCGGGTGCAGCGTCAGCAGGGTCTCGCGGCCGTCATGGGAGAAGACCACCGCCGAGGCGGTGATGTGCCCGGCCGCGTGCTCGCGCAGGCAACCCCGCGGCGCGGAGCCCAGGAACGCGAGCATCGCCTCGCGCAACGACTGCTCCGGACCTGGTGCGGGGCTCCAGGTTTCGAGGAGCTTCGTGGCGGAGGCATGCAGGGATTCGGCGGTCAACGGCGTCCACTTCTCGGCAGTCGGGTCAACGTCACAACTCGATCAGACCATCACCCGGCGCCCGGGCCGGGCGCGGGGCCTGCTCGTCGAGCGGGTAGCCGATGGCGATGGAGCCCAAGGGCATCCAGTCGGCTGCCAGGCCGAGCACCTCGCGGGTGACCTCCGGCGCGAAGATGGTCGACCCGATCCAGCAGCTGCCGATGCCCTCGGTCGCCAGCGCCACCAGCAGCCCCTGCACCGCGGCGCCGACCGCGACGGTGAACATGGTCTGCTCGGCGGCGCGGCGGGTTTCGTCGGGATAGTCGTGCGCGCCGTCGGGGACGCAGAACGGGATGATCACCTCGGGGGCGTCGAAAAGAATGCGACCCCGGGCAACCCGGCGCTCCACGCTTTCCGGCGAGCGTCCGTCGCCGCTGAGATCGGCGCGCCACTTATCGGCCATTGCCTCGAGCAGCGCGGCCCGGCGAGCCGGATCGCGCAGCCAGACGAAGCGCACCGGCCGGGTGTGATGCGGCGCGGGCGCGGTCAGCGCCACACCGACCGCGGCCCGGATGCGTTCCGGGTCGACCGGGGTCGCGGCGAACTGCCGGACCGAGCGACGCAGCAGGATCGCCTCGCGCCGGCCCTGCTCGATCGCCTCGGCGGTGCCGAGCCAGAACAGATCGTCGGTGCCCCCGCGCTGCAGATCCCGCGCGCTGGACCCGTCGTCGGTGACCGGCAGCCCGCGCACCACCGCGACCGGCAGCCCGCCGAGTTTGCCCTTGACCAGATCCGCGGCCGCGGCGAGCTCGTCGGCCAGCGCGATCTGGGTGACCTGTAACTCGTTGCCCTGGGCGTCGACCGCGCCCGCGTAGTCGTGCAGCACCCGCAGGCCGGCCGCGCCGATGGCGGCGTCGGTCTGGCCGTTGCGCCAGGCCCGGCCCATGGTGTCGGTAATGACGACGGCGACGGTCACACCGAGCTTTTCGGCCAGCGCGGTGCGCAACGCCTTGGCGCTGGCATCGGGATCGGCGGGCAGCAGCACCAATTCGCCCTGCTCCACATTGGAGCCGTCGACGCCGGAGGCCGCCTGCACGATGCCGAGCTTGTTCTCGGTGATCAGGGTGCGGCCCTTGCGCGCGAGCACCCGCACCGCTTCCTGATCGACCAGCGCCCGGCGCGCGGTGTCGCGTTCCTCGGGATCCAGCGGCGCGGCGACAATGCGGCCCTCGGCCTTGGCCACGATCTTGCTGGTGACCACGAGGATGTCGCCGTCGGCCAGCCACGGCGCGCAGGCGGCGATGTGCGCGGCCAGGTCGTCGCCGGGCCGGAACTCGGGCAGCCCGGTGATCGGCAGAATCGTCAGTTCGGTCGCGGCGTGATCGACGATCGGGGTCACCACTTCACCTCGGCCAAATCCAGTGCCTCCCGGACGATTTCAGCGGTTGTCGGCGGATCGGTCATGAGCAGCGGTACGCTGCGCACCTCGACGCCGGGTACGTCGGCGGTGTCGGTGGTGTGGATCAGCCAGCCGTCCAGGATGCCGGTGGCCGAGCGGGCGCCGTAGTGGCGGCCGATCGCCTCGGCGGTGGTGTCCACGCCGATCACCGACAGGCACTCGTCGGCCATGCCGCGCAGCGGCTTGCCGTCGATCACCCCGGACACCCCGATCACCTTGGCCTCGGTGGTGCGCAACGCGCCCCGGATCCCGGGCACGGCGAGGATGGAACCGATGCTGACGACCGGGTTGGAAGGTGCCAAAAGGACCGCATCCGCCCCGGCTATGATCTCCGTCACATTCGGGGCCGGTTTTGCTTCGTCTGCCCCGATTGTGGCAAATCCGTGCGTTTCCAGGTTGGCGCGATAGCGCACCCACCACTCCTGGAAATGGATCGCGCGGCGTTCGCCAGGGTTCTCCGGATCGCTCACAACCACATGTGTTTCACATCGATCGTCGGTTGCCGGGATGAGTTTGACACCGGGCTGCCAGCGATTGCAGAGCGCTTCGGTGACCGCCGAAAGCGGGTATCCGGCACGCAGCATTTCCGTGCGAATCAAGTGCGTGGCGATATCGCGATCGCCCAGACCGAACCAATCCGGCTGCGCGTTGTATTTCGCCAGCTCCTCCTTGGCATGCCAGGTTTCACCCACCCGGCCCCAGCCGCGCTCCGTATCAATGCCCGCACCCAGGGTGTACATGCAGGTATCGAGGTCGGGGCAGATGCGGAGACCGTGCATCCAGACGTCGTCGCCGACGTTGACGATCGCCGAAACATCGGCTTCGGGCAGCAGTTCCCGGACGCCCTGCAGGAAGCGCGCGCCACCTACCCCGCCGACCAGGACGGCGATCTTGGGCGCGCGCACCGCGGCGCCGTCCGCTAGTTGTGCAGTCACATCGACACAGCCTAGGCGTAACCGACGCGCCCGACCGCAACAACGTATTTGCTCGCCATTTGCTATGGCGTACACCAAGATCAGGACGGAAAACGGCGACGGATAGTAACGGAATAGCGTCGGCGGCTTGACCATCGACACGTCCGGCGTGTCTAATCACAGTCATGTCATTCCGGGTTCGCGCGAGACCTCAAGGCGCGGACGGCTTTTCGAACGCATGTTCGTACTGGGGTGACGAGCTCGGGGATGTCCGCGGGACAACGTCGCGGGGTAGTGCCGTCGGTGTGCGTGTTGGTCCGACGGAAAGAATCATTCTGCGCTAACACACAGTGAGGAGGCGGAGCGATGGCCGACGATATGGTCTCGCCAACCGATTCCACAGCAGGCGCAGCACGTGGCGTCTGCGCAGACATCGGGTCGGAGATCGAGGCAGGTGACGATGTCTCGCAACACCCCGAGGTCGCCCCGGCACCCCGGTTGAGCCTGATCGTCACGGGCTTCGACGAGATGTTCGAAACCATCGAAGAACAGTGGCAAGAGCGTGCCCTGTGCGCGCAGACCGATCCGGAGGCGTTCTTCCCCGAGAAGGGCGGCTCGACCCGCGAGGCGAAACGGATCTGCATGGGCTGCGAGGTTCGTGACGAGTGCCTGGAGTACGCACTCGCCCACGACGAACGCTTCGGTATCTGGGGCGGTCTCTCCGAACGGGAGCGCCGCCGCCTCAAACGCGGCATCGGATAGTCCCCGCGATACCCGTTTCGCCGAGAGCGACAACCCGCGCCGACCTCACCCAGTGAGGTCGGCGCGAGTTTGCCCGGGTACCCCAGTAAGTTTCTCTGCATGGCACGCTCCCGCAACCGACGACCCCCGACCGCCCGGTCGGTGATCCGCCGCGGCCGTGGGGTGCGCGGGCCCATGCTCCCCCCGACCGTGCCGGCCTGGCGTACCCGCGGCCAGCAGTTCGACCGGCTCGTCCTGGAGGCGTTCGCGCCCCTGGACAGTCGCTGGCACGACCGGCTCACCAAACTCGATATCGCCGTCGACGACGTGCCGAAAATCCGTCCGCTACATCCGGATTCGGTCACCTGGCCGGACGAGGTGGTAGCCGACGGACCGGTGCCGCTGTCCCGGCTGATCCCGGCCGGGGTCGATCGGCACGGCGCCGCCACCCGGGCCCGGGTCGTGCTGTTCCGTAAGCCGCTGGAATTACGCGCCGGCGACCCCGACGACCTGGTCGATCTGCTGCGCGAGGTGCTGGTGCAGCAGATCGCCACCTATCTCGGCGTCGACCCCGAGATCATCGATCCGGAATAGCACCGATCGAGTGATCTAGAGCGTGTCTGAGCCCGCGAAAGCGCCAGGGGGGTTACTCTTCTCGGCGTGATCCCCATGCGTCGTTGTTGCCGACCAGGCTGCAAGAACCCGGCCGTCGCGACGCTCACCTATGTGTACTCCGACTCCACGGCCGTCGTCGGCCCCTTGGCCACCGTCGCCGAACCGCACTCTTGGGATCTGTGTGAAACCCACGGGTCCCGGATCACCGCCCCCAAGGGGTGGGAGCTGGTCCGCCACGAAGGCGGATTCTCTTCCAGCACACCGGATGACGACGATCTGACCGCGCTGGCCGAGGCGGTGCGCGAGGCCGGTCTGCGCCGCCGCCCGCCCGAGGCCGAGGTGGACGCTCGCGGCTACCGCGACTACGCCAGTCCCCCGCCCCCGCGGGCCGCCCGTACGGGCCGCCGCGGTCACCTACGTGTCCTGCCGGACCCGCCCGGTTAGATCCACGCCGCTGCGCCCCAGCCAACTCCGTGTCGCTGTGCCCAATGCCGCCCAGCTGAGTTCCGGTGTGCCTGTGCACACTAGGGTGGTGCGCATGACAGTCGCCCGCTCTGCCGAGTCCGTGAACGCGGTCATCAAGGCCTACGACGTCCGCGGTGTTGTCGGAGAACAGATCGACGCGCAATTCGTCGGCGATGTCGGCGCCGCTTTCGCGCGCCTGATGCGCGCCGAGGGCGCTACCCGCGTGGTCATCGGCCACGATATGCGCGAATCCTCCCCCGGCCTGGCCGCGGCCTTCGCCGACGGCGTCCTCGATCAGGGCCTCGACGTGGTGCACATCGGCCTGGCCTCGACCGATCAGCTCTATTTCGCCTCCGGCGACCTGGGCTGCCCCGGCGCGATGTTCACCGCCAGCCACAATCCGGCCAAATACAACGGCATCAAGCTGTGCCGGGCCAACGCGCTGCCGGTCGGCCAGGACACCGGCCTGGCCACCATCGCGGCCGAGGTCACCGAAGGTGTGCCCGGCTACGACGGCGCCCGCGGCACCGCCACCGAGGTCGACCTGCTTGCCGCCTACGCGACCTACCTGCGCAGCCTGGTCGAGCTGGACGGCATCCGTCCGCTCACCATCGCGGTGGACGCCGGCAACGGCATGGGCGGGCACACCGTCCCCGAGGTGCTCGGCACGCTGGCGCAGCTGAAGGTCGTGCCGCTGTACTTCGAGCTGGACGGCTCGTTCCCCAATCACGAGGCCAACCCGCTCGATCCCAAGAATCTGGTCGATCTGCAGGATCTGGTGCGCCAGTCCGGCGCCGACATCGGACTGGCGTTCGACGGCGACGCCGACCGCTGCTTCGTCGTCGACGAGAAGGGCGACCCGGTGTCGCCCTCGGCGATCACGGCCCTGGTCGCCGAGCGGGAGCTGACCAAGGAACCCGGTGCGGTGATCATCCACAACCTGATCACCTCGCACGCGGTGCCCGAGCTGGTCACCAGCCTGGGCGGCACCCCGGTGCGCACCCGCGTCGGGCACTCGTTCATCAAGCAGGAAATGGCCGCCACCGGTGCGGTTTTCGGTGGCGAGCACTCCGCGCACTACTACTTCCGCGACTTCTGGGGCGCCGACTCCGGGATGCTCGCGGCGCTGCACGTGCTGGCCGCGCTCGGGGAATCGGATCGGCCGATCTCCGAGCTCATGGCCTCCTATGAAACGTATGCGGCTTCCGGGGAGATCAACTCCACAGTGGCGGACGCGAAGGAGCGGACGTTGGCTGTGCTGGAAGCTTTCGGAGATCGTGCGAAATCGGTGGACCGGCTCGACGGCGTGACGGTCCAGCTCCCCGAGGACGCCTGGTTCAACTTGCGCGCGTCGAATACCGAACCGTTGCTCAGGCTCAACGTGGAAGCCCGTTCGCCGGAAGAAGTAGACGCACTTGTGACGGAGATTCTGAGCATCGTCCGCTCCTGACTGGAATAGTGGAATCACAGCAGCGCGATGAGGGGAGGTGGGACGCCCGATGATCGCTGGAACACCGGTGCTCGACCTCGACGATGCCGCTTCGCTCGAGGCCGCCGATACCGGCGGGGCCCTGCGCTCGGCCGCTTCCGGCGGCGCACAGGTACGGGCGACCGCGGCAGCCGTCGGTGAGGATGTGCTCGCTCGCCTCACCGGCTTGCGACCCCGCAGCGTGGTGCTGGTCTGCGGCGCCGGCCGGGCCGCGCGCGCCGCGAACCTGTTGATCGCCGCGCTCGGCGATCGCGCCAGTCTGCCCATCGTGTCCGCGGCCACGCTGCCGCCCTGGGTCGGCCCCCTCGACGTGGTGCTGGTCGCCGGTGACGACGCGGGCGATCCGCGCCTGATCGATTCGGTGGACCGGGCCGTGCACCGCGGCGCCGAGGTGATCGTCGCCGCGCCGTTGGAGGGCCCGCTGCGCGCCGCCGCGGCCGGCCGGGCCGCGATCCTGGAGCCGCGGGTCCAGGTGCTCGCGCACAACCGCATGCTGCGCTTCCTGGCCGCCGGCATCGCCGTGCTGCGCCTGGTCGATCCGACCCGCACCGCCAACGCCGTGCCCGACCTCACCGCGCTCGCCGACGTGCTGGACGCCGAGGCGTTGCGCGACGGCCCGCACAGCGATGTCTTCCACAATCCGGCCAAGACCCTCGCCGCGCGGATGCAGCAGCGCGGGATCGTGCTGGCCGGTGATTCCCCCGCCGCGGCCGAACTGGCCGAGCACGGCGCCGAGGTGCTGTTACAGGCCGCGGGCCGGGTGGCTTCCGGGGTGGATCTGGCCGAAGCCGTCGCCGCGCAGCCGCGGATCGCCGCGGCCGCCGGCAGCAGCACCCCCGATTTCGATCCGCTGTTCCACGACGAGGAGCTCGACGGTCCCGCGCCGGTGGAGCGGGTCCGGGTGTTCGTGCTCAGCGCCGACCCGGATCAGTCCGCCGCGCGGCGCCGGATCGCGGTCTTCGGCGGCGGTTCCGGTCTGGTGGACGCCGACCTGGTCAGCGCCGACGTCGACCTGCTACAGGCCACGCTGGCCGATCCGAGCGTCCCGACCGCGGCCAAGATCGACGACCCGGCCGCGGCACAGCCCGGCAGCTCGGGCCACGGCACCGAACTCGAACAACTCGCCGTGCTCGCACTGCGCTTGGAGATGGCCGCGGCCTATCTGCGGCTGGTCGGCGGCGCCTCGGCCGGCGGTGACGACGAGCACTTCGACGGGGGACGCTACTAGTGCACGAACTCGTTGGTGCACTGCGTTCCTACGCCTGGGGTTCGCGCACCGCGCTGGCGCAACTGTGCGGCCGACCGGTCCCGTCGGCGCATCCGGAGGCCGAGCTGTGGTTCGGCGCGCATCCGGCCGATCCGGCCCAGGTGCGGCTCGGGCACGGCACCCGCTCGCTGCTGGACTTCCTGGCCGCCGACCCGGGCCGGGAACTCGGTTCGGCCGCACCGGAATTCGGCGGCAAGCTGCCGTTTCTGCTGAAGATCCTGGCGGCCGAGGAACCGCTGTCGCTCCAGGCGCATCCGAGCATGGAGCAGGCCAAGGCGGGCTGGGAGCGGGAAAACCGCGCGCGGGTGCCGCTGGATTCGCCGATGCGCAACTACCGCGACGACAACCACAAGCCGGAACTGGTGGTAGCGCTGGACCGGTTCGAGGCCCTCGCCGGGTTCCGCGATCCGCGCCGCACCGTCGCGCTGCTGCGCGCGCTCGACGTGCCCGGCCTCATGCCGTACGCGGATCTGCTGGCCGCGCAACCGGATTCGGCCGGCTTGCGGACGCTGTTCACGACCTGGATCACCCTGCCGCAGAACGTGCTCGAATCGCTGCTGCCGGCGGTGCTCGACGGCTGCGTGCGCTACCTGCACGGCCGGGGCGAACGCGCCTTCCTCCCCGAGGTGCAGACCGCGCTGGAACTCGCCGAGGCCTACCCCGGTGACGCCGGGGTGCTCGCCGCGCTGCTGCTGAACCGGCTCACCTTGGAACCCGGGCAGGGCCTGTTCCTGGCGGCCGGAAACCTGCACGCCTACCTGCGCGGGGTCGGCGTGGAGATCATGGCCAACTCCGACAACGTGCTGCGCGGCGGCCTGACCCCGAAGCACGTCGACGTGCCGGAACTGTTGCGGGTCTTGGATTTCGAGCCGATCGACCTGCCGGTGGTGCTGCCGGAGTACGCGCCCGACGGGTCGCTGCGCTACCGCACGCCCGCACCGGAATTCGCGCTGCGCCGCGTCGACCTGCGTACCGGAGCCGAGGTGCCGTTGACGGCCGCCGGACCCGGCATCGTGCTGTGCACGGCCGGCACGGTTCTGCTGCGCCAGGACGGCGCGGAACTGCTGCTCGAACGGGGATCCGCGGCCTGGATATCGGCCTCCGACAAGGAGATTCGCGCCTGCGCGGTCGACGGCGAGGCCCAGGTCTTCTGCGCGTGCGTCGGCGGCGACTCGACGTCGTACTGACGCACCTCGGTCGTTTTTCCCGCGGACAAGCTAAGTTATCCGGGATCGGGTGAGACGAGAGGGGCAATCCAGATATGTCTGCTGGTGGTGGCAAGAAGGCGATTCTCGCCGCGTTGACAGCCAACGCGGGTATCGCGATCGCGAAGTTCATCGGTGCGGCGATCACCGGTTCGGCCTCGATGCTGGCCGAGGCGGTGCACTCGGTGGCCGACACCTCCAACCAGGGTCTGCTGCTGCTCGGACAGCGCAAAGCCGAAAAGGAAGCCGACGAGCTGCACCAGTTCGGCTACGGCCGCAGCCGGTACTTCTACTCCTTCGTGGTCGCCCTGGTGCTGTTCACCATCGGCTCGATCTACGCGATCTACGAGGGCATCCACAAGATTCAGCATCCGGAGCCCCTGTCCACGGCGATCGTCGCGATCGTGATCCTGGTGATCGCCATCGGCCTGGAGACCTACAGCTTCCGGACCGCGATCACGGAATCCCGCCCGTTCAAGGGCAACGCGAGCTGGTGGCGGTTCATCCGCACCTCACGCAGCCCCGAGCTGCCGGTCGTGCTGCTGGAAGACCTGGGCGCGCTGGTCGGCCTGCTGCTGGCGCTCGGCGGCGTCGGCCTGACCATGCTGACCGGCGATCCGATCTGGGACGGCATCGGCACCCTCGGGATCGGTCTGCTGCTCGGTGTCATCGCGATCATCCTGATCATCGAGATGCACAGCCTGCTGATCGGTGAGGGCGCGACCGCCGCCGAGGACAAGCTGATCAAGGAGAACCTGGTCGACGGCGACAAGATCACCAAGCTGATCCACGTCAAGACGCAGTACATCGGCCCGGAGGAAATTCTGGTCGCCGCCAAGGTCGCCATCGCGCCGGGTCTGGAGATCGCCGATATCGCCACGGCCATCGACGCGGCCGAAGCCCGCGTGCGCGGCGCGGTCCCGGCCGCGCGGATGATCTACCTGGAACCGGATCTGTACCGCACCGATCACGTCTAGCCCGCAGGTGTGTCGGCGGCCGGTGCACCCCGGCCGCCGGTAGTTTGGCGGCATGTCAGGCGGCAGCAAGACAGCGATCTTCGCGGCGCTCGGCGCGAACGCCGGGATCACCGTGGCCAAGTTCGCCGGCGCCCTGATCACCGGCTCGTCGTCGATGATGGCCGAGGCGATCCACTCGGTCGCCGACACCGGCAACCAGGCGCTGCTGCTGGTCGGGCAGAAACGCTCCGAACACGAGCCCGACGCGAAGCACCCCTTCGGGTATGGGCGCAACCGCTACTTCTACGCGTTCGTAGTGGCGCTGGTGCTGTTCACCCTCGGCTCGCTCACGGCGATCCACGACGGAATCAACAAGATTCGCGATCCGGAGCACCTGGAGAAGCCGCTCGTCGCGATCGTGATCCTGGTGGTCGCGCTGGGCCTGGAAAGCTTCAGCCTGCGCACCGGCATGCGGGAATCCCGCACGCTCAAGGGCCGCGGCAGCTGGTGGCAGTTCATCCGCGACTCCCGCAATCCCGAACTCCCCGTGGTGCTGCTGGAGGACAGCGGCGCCCTGATCGGCCTGACCTTCGCCTTCGCCGGCGTCGGCTTGACCATGCTGACCGGCAACCCGGTCTGGGACGGCATCGGCACCCTGGCCATCGGCGTGCTGCTCGGCGGTATCGCCGTCATCCTGATCGTGGAAATGAAGAGCCTGCTCATCGGCGAGGGCGCGACCCCGGCGGAGGATTCGGCGATCCGGGCGCACCTGGTCGACGGCCATCGCATCGATCAGGTAATGCGGCTGCGGACCGAATACCTGGCGCCGGACCAGCTCATGGTGGCCGCGAAGATCCGGATGACGCCGTTCCTGGATGTCACCGAGGTGGCGGACGCGATCAACGACGCCGAGGCGCGGGTGCGGATGGCGGTGCCGAACGTCGACGTGATGTATCTGGAACCGGAGATCTATCGGCCGAAACCGCTGGTCTAGCGCACCGGCCGGCCGGGATCCAGCAGCTCCAGCGGATCGGTGCGAATACCGAATTCCCGCCGCAGCACATGCTTCGCCGCGTGCAGCCCGTTCATCCCGTGCACACCCGGCCCGGGCGGCGTCGACGCCGAGCACAGGTACACGCCGGGAATCGCTGTGGCGTAGGGATTCCAGCGGGCGACCGGCCGGAAGGCCGTCTGCCGCACGCTCATCGCCCCCGCCGAGATATCGCCGCCGAAGTAGTTGGCGTTGTGCGCCGGTAGCTCGGCGGCGGTCCACACATGCTTGGCCACGATCAGGTCCGAGAATCCGGGGGCGAAGCGTTCCACCTGCGCGACGACCTGATCGCTGATGTCGCGGGTGGAACCGTTCGGGACGTGCGCGTAGGTGTAGAAGGTGTGCCCGCCCGCCGGAGCGCGGGTGTCGTCGACGACGCTGGGCTGAATGGCCAGCACATACGGGCGTTCGGCGTGCCGGCCCGCGGCTACGGTGCGTTCGGCGGCCATCATCTCCTCGCGTGTACCGCCGAGGTGCAAGGTACCCGCGAGCTCACACCCCGCGGCCCGCCACGGCACCGGACCCGAGAGCGCGAAATCGACTTTGCACGCCGCGCCGCCGTAACGCACCCGGCCGAGCTGATTCGCGTACCGCCGCGGCAGCCGGTCCCCGCCGATGCGCAGCAGCTCCGCGGGCGAGGTGTCCAGGACTACCGCTCGGGTGGAGCCGAATTCGGCGAGCGAGTCGACCCGCTGACCGGTGTAGACCTTGCCGCCGAGCCGTTCGAGCTCGGCGATGAGCGCGTTCGGGATGGCCTGGCTGCCGCCGCGCGGCAGCACCCAGCCGCCCGCGTACGCGAGGGTTCCGAGCAGCAGACCCGCGCCCACCGCGGGCAGTGCGCGCGGCTGCGTAATCGCGTGCGTGGCAACGCCGCTCAGCAACGCGGGCGCGACGTCATCCTGAAAACGCTTGTTCCACAACGGCGACCCCTGTTCCAGCAGCCGCAAGCCGAAGCGCACCGCGGTACCGAGATCGCGGGGCGGGCGGCGCAGATCGGACATCGCGAGATCGACGACGGCCTGCCAATCCCGCACCAGCGGCTCGAACAGGCCGCGCCACGCCGCACCGTCGCGGCCGAGCCCCGCCACGGTTCGATCGAGATCACGCCAGGCCAAACCCGCGCGGCCGCCGTCGAGCGGATGCGCGTAGGACACCTCGGGCGCGAGCAGGTCGACGCCGTGCGCCGGCAGATCGAACGCCCGGAAGAACGGGGAGGCCAGCGCCATGGGATGCGCACCGGCGCAGACATCGTGGTGATATCCGGGCAGCGTGAGCTCGTCGGTGCGGCAGCCGCCGCCGGCGGTGGGCTGGGCCTCGAAGACCTCCACCGAGAGGCCCGCCCGCGCCAGGATCACCGCCGCGGCGAGTCCATTGGGTCCGGATCCGACCACTGCGACATCAGCCATGACTCCACGCTACCGCTGAAAGGCGTCGCGACTACCGGCCGTAATTCAACGCACAGCACCGCCGCCGCGGCGCCCCGGGCCTCCGGCACCGTGGCGGATCCACCGGCCACGCTGAATGTCGCGGAGCCCCTAGGACTTCCGGGCCTTGACCGCCGCGAGCCATTCGTCGACCAGGATGGTCAGACGCTGCTCGCGCAGATCGTCGACCAGGCGGCCGGAGCGATCCAAGGTGGCGATGCCGTGCATCGAGCTCCAGGCGACTTCGGTCCGGGCCGCGAGATCGGCTTCGTCGGTGAAAGGCACGAAGAGTGCCATGATCTCGCCGAAGGCGTCGCGCAAAGGTTGCGGGGCTTCCGGACCGAAGGCGAGGTCGGTCTGCTGGACGAACATCGCGTCGTAGCGCGCCGCGTTGTCCGCGGCGAAGGCCAGGTAGGCGCGGGCCACCTTGCCGAGCGCGTCCTCCGGGGAGCCGGCGGATTCGCGCGCGGCACGCATCGCCTTGGTGAGGTCGATGATTCCCTCGAGCGCGACGGCGGAGACGATGGCCGACTTTCCGGCGAAGTGGCTATACAGCACCGGCTGGCTGTACTCGATGCGTTCGGCGAGTTTGCGTACCGTCACCGCCTCCCAGCCGTCGGATTCGGCGAGTTCGCGGGCGGTGTCGATGATGCGCTGGTGTCGTTCGGCGCGTTCGCGTTCCTTGCGGGTTTGCGGGCTCATGGAAGAAATTCTAGCAGCGCTAGACAAACTAACGAAGCTCGTTTACAGTTGCTCTCGAACCTAGCGCCGCTAGAAAAAAGAGCACCGGGAGAACCGGTGCCGCACAACAGGAGTCATCATGAACGTCTCGCGCATCGCCACCGTCTTCTCCGTCATCGGCGGGCTCTTCATCATCTACGTCGGGGTGAGCTACCTGTTCCTCCCCGAGACCACGGCCAGTGGGTTCGGTCTCCCGGCCTGGCCCCAGGGCGATGCCGCGGGCTTCCTGAACGTCAAGGGCGTGCGCGATATCGGGACCGGCGTGATCATCCTGGCGCTGCTCGCCGCCAAGCAGCGCTACGCGCTGGGGATCACCACCCTGGCGATGGCGCTGATCCCGTTCGGCGACATGCTCACCATCCTGCGCTGGGACGGGTCCACCGCGACTGCCCTCAGCGTGCACGGCCTGACCGCCGTCTTCGTCGCCCTCACCGGCGCGCTGCTGATCTGGGAGCGCCGGATCGCTCCGGTTCCCGTCGCGGCCTGAACGCCGGCACCGATGAATTTCCGGAGGCGCCTCCGTCAATAGGGGTAACGCGACTACGAACCAGGAGAACACCATGGCCGCCACCAAGCCGCACGGACCCGCTTCCTACTTCCCGTCCATCGAGGCGAAGTACGGCCGCACCATCGACGAGTGGAAGGCGGCCATGCGGGAGACCGGACTGAGCTCCTTCAAGGAGCTCGTCGGCTGGCTCAAGACCGAGCACGGGTTCGGGCACGGCCACGCCACCGCCCTCACCCAGCATTACCTGAACCCCGAGAAGTGGGCTTCCTGAACCACATTCGGACACCACGAAGGGCCCGCGGATGCGCGGGCCCTTCGTGGTTTGTGCGCAGAGGGCCGGTAGAGCGGCCGGCCGCCGGCGCCGCCCTGGCGTCCCCGCTTATGGCCGGGACGCCAGGGCCGGATCAAGCCGGTTGGAGGGATTTTTCGGGTTCTCCCGGCTTGGGGGCTGGGGCGTCCTCGACCGGACCGTGGTCGTCGACCATGGTCTGCTCGTCGAACGGGATCTCCTTGTTGAGGACCGCGCGCACGCGTTCCGGGTCGATGGTCTTGGTCCAGGTGCCGATGAGCACGGTGGCGACCGCGTTGCCGGAGAAGTTGGTGACCGCGCGGGCCTCGGACATGAACCGGTCGATGCCGACGATCAAGCCGACGCCGTCGAGCAGTTCCGGCCGATGGCTCTGCAAGCCGCCCGCCAGCGTGGCCAGACCCGCGCCGGTGACGCCCGCCGCGCCCTTGGACGCGACGATCATGAACACCAGCAGGCCGACCTGCTCACCGATGGTCAGCGGTTTGCCCATCGCGTCGGCGATGAAGATCGAGGCCATGGTCAGGTAGATGGCGGTGCCGTCGAGATTGAACGAATACCCGGTCGGCACAACGACACCCACCGTGGTCTTCTCCACGCCGAGGTGTTCCATCTTCGCGATCAGGCGCGGCAGCGCCGACTCCGAGGACGAGGTGCCCACGATCAGCATGTACTCGCGGGCCAGGTAGCGCACCAGCTTGAAGATCGAGACCTTCGAGACCACCCGGATCAGCACGCCGAGCACGCCGAAGACGAACACCAGGCAGGTCAGGTAGAAGGCGAGCATCAGCGTGGCCAGCTGCACCACCGCGGACCAGCCGGTCTTGCCGACGACGGTCGCGATCGCGCCGAACGCGCCGATCGGGGCCAGCCACAGGATCATCACCAGGATCCGGAACACCAGCTTCTGCATGGACGCGATGCCGCGCAGGATCGGCTCACCAGTCTTGCCCATGGCCTGCAACGCGAAACCGACCAGCAGCGCGACGAACAGCGCCTGTAGCACGCTGCCCGAGGTGAGCGAGGAGACCAGCGTCGTCGGGACGATGTTCTGGATGAACTCCCAGGTGCCGCCCGCGGCGTGCGCCTGATCGGCGTACTTGGCGCCCTGGCTGGCGGCGGCCTTGCTGATGTTCATGCCCGTGCCGGGCTCGAGCAGGTTGCCGACCACCAGGCCGATGCCCAGTGCGGCGGTCGACATGACCAGGAAGTAGGCGAAGGCCAGACCGCCGACCTTGCCGACGGTGGCCGCGGCGCGGACCGAGCCGATACCGAGCACGATGGTGCAGAAGATGACGGGCGCGATCATCATCTTGATCAGATTGACGAAGATCTTGCCCAGCGGTTCCAGTGAGACCGCGAAGTCCGGGGCCACTTTGCCGACGATGACGCCCGCGACAACCGCCGCCAGAACGCCCAGATATAGCCAGTGGGTGCGGTCGCGCTTAGGCGCGCTCGTCACCTGTGTAGTTGTGTCGCTCATGGCGAAGATTGCCTTCCGAAGGTACCGGCGTGAACGGGCCTGTGGACCCCTGTGCAAAATGATGACGACACGCGTGACCTGGGTCACGGTTTATTGCATTACGTTCAGCTCGTGCGTTGGGAGGCCGACTGGTGAGACGAGGCCGACTAACCCTCGCCGCACAGGCCTTCGTGCTGCAGTTGATCGTTATCGCCCTGGTGATCGGGATCGGCGCTGTGCTGGCGGTTTTCGACGCCCGGCACACCAGCGACCGGACCACCGAGCAGGAGACCATCGACGTCGCGGTGACCGTGGCGAAGGCGCCGTCCACCGCCGACGCGGTCCGGTCCCCCGATCCCACTGCCCTGCTGCAACCGGTGACCGAGGCGATCCGGGTGCAGACCGGCATGGACTTCATCGTGGTGATGGCGCCGGACCGAACCCGCTACACCCACACCAACCCGGCCCAGATCGGTCACCCGTTCAGCGGCAACATCGATCGCGCGCTGGCCGGGGAGACCTTCACCGAGACCTTCACCGGCACCCTCGGGCCCTCCATCCGCGCGGTCGCCCCGGTGCGCGACGCGTCCGGGCGGATCATCGCGCTGGTGTCCGCGGGGGTGACCCGGGCGCGGATCAGCGAGGAGATCGGCAACCAGCTGCCGAAGATCCTGAGCGTGGCCCTGGCCGGCCTGTTGGTGGCCGCCGCGGGGTCGTTCCTGCTGAGCCGCCGACTACGCCGCCAGACCCATGGTCTGGCGCCCGACGAACTCCGCGTGATGTACGAACAGCACGACGCGGTCCTGCACTCCATCCACGAAGGCCTGGTCGTATTCGGCGCGAACGAAGCCGCCGAGGTGGTCAACGACGAGGCGCGCCGGCTCCTCGACCTGCCCGACGGGGCGGTGCGCCGCGCCGACTTGCCGGTGTCGATGCAACGCATGAGCTGGGGCGTGGTGCGCGACGAGATGCATGTCACCGGCGACCGGATCCTGCTCGTCAACCAGGACATCGTGCAGTCCGGGCGCAGACCGCTCGGCACCGTCATGACGATCCGCGATCACACCGAATTGCGCACGGTCATGGGCGAACTCGATTCGGTGCGGGGTTTCGCCGAATCGCTGCGCGCGCAGGCCCACGAGGCCGCGAACCGGCTGCACACCGTGGTCACCATGGTGGAACTCGGCAAACACGAGGAAGCCGTGCAGTTCGCCACCGCCGAACTCGAACTCTCGCAGAACCTGATCGACCGCCTGCTCGCCGCCGTCGGCGATCCGGCGCTGGCGGCGCTGCTGCTGGGCAAGGTGAATCAGGCCGCCGAGCGCGGTGTCGAACTCACCATCTCCGAGGACACCGCGCTGGATTCGACCGCGCCGCTGTCCGCCCACGAGGCGGTCACCCTGGTCGGCAATCTGATCGACAATGCCATCGATGCCGCCGCTGATCGCGCTGGCGGCTGGGTGGAGGTGACTGTTCGGCAAGAGGACTCAGCGCTCTTGGTGCGGGTCGCCGACAGCGGTCCCGGCATGTCGCCGGAGATCTTCACCCGCGCCGCGGAACGCGGCTACACCACCAAATCCGACCACCAAGGTCTGGGGCTGGCACTGGTCCATCGGCTGGTCGGCCGCCACGGCGGTGTCATCGGCACCGAGCGTGACCCGGAAAGTGCGGTGACCGTGGCAATCCCACGGGAGACCGCGAATATCGAAGTTAGACAGGAACAGTCGTGATCCGCGTGCTCATCGTCGAAGACGAACCTCTGATCGCCGAGGCGCACCGCGCCTACGTGGCCCGCATCGAGGGGTTCACCCCCGTCGGCATCGCGCACACCGGGCGGGACGCCATGCGCGCCGCCGCCGAAGCCGCCGCCGAGGGGACGCCGATCGACCTGGTGCTGATGGACATCGGGCTCCCCGACACCAGCGGCCTGGAGGTCGCGGCCGCCCTCTCCGGCCTGGCCCCGCGTCCCGATGTCATCGCCATCACCTCGGCGCGCGACCTCGCCATGGTGCGCACGGCGGTCTCGCACGGCGTGGTCCTCTACTTGCTCAAGCCGTTCACCTTCGCCGCCTTCCGGGAGAAGCTCGAGCGCTACCGCGAATTCCGGACCGCCTTGCCCGCGGGCGAATCCGCGATCACCCAGAACGACGTGGATCGGGCGCTGTCCGCGCTGCGCACCACCGATCAGCGGGCCAGCGCGCCGAAAGGCGTTGCGCCGCAGACGCTGGAGGAGATCTCGCGCGTCGTCCGGGACGCCGCCGACGGCATGACCGCCGCCGACACCGCCACCTCGATCGGGGTTTCGCGGATTACGGCATGGCGGTACCTGGAGAAGCTCGCCGACGACGGACTGGTGTTGCGCCGGTCCGACTACGGGCGGGCGGGGCGTCCGAAGACGCGCTACCTCTGGAAGAGCTAACCGCTAGACGTCGGTGGAGAAGCGGATGCCGCCGTCGGGGATTTCGACGCCCGGCCAGATTCTCGCGCCGCGCAGCAGCTCACAGCGGGCGCCGACGTTCGCGCCGTCGCCGATGACGCCGTCGCGGACCAGGGCGCGGGGGCCGATGCGGGCGCCGAAGCCGATGATGGAGCGTTCCACCGTGGCGCCCGCCTCGATGACCGCGCCGTCGAAGACGACCGCACCGTCCAGGCGCGCGCCCGCGCCGATTTCCGCGCCGCGGCCGACGACCGTGCCGCCGATGAGCAGGGCGCCGGGCGCGACGCCCGCGCCCGGGTGCACCAGGGATTCGCCGCGCTGGCCGGGCAGGGCCGGGGACGGGGCGATGCCGCGGACCAGGTCGGCGGAGCCGCGGACGAAGTCCTCGGGGGTGCCCATGTCACGCCAGTACGAGGAGTCGACGTGGCCCTGGACCTTCGCGCCCTCGGCGAGCAGCGCGGGAAAGACCTCGCGCTCCACCGAGACCGGGCGGCCGGGCGGGATCTTCTCGATGTACTCGCGGCGGAAGACATAGCAGCCCGCGTTGATCTGGTCGGTCGGCGGATCCTGGGTCTTCTCCAGGAAGGCGGTGACGCGGCCGGTCTCGTCGGTGGGCACACAGCCGAAGGCCCGCGGGTCGCTGACCCGGACCAGGTGCAGCGTGACGTCGGCCTGGGTGCTCTCGTGGGTGTCGAGAATGGCGCCGAGGTCGGTGCCGCCGAGCACGTCACCGTTGAAGACCATCACGTTGTCGGCGCGCAGCTTGGACAGCACGTTGCGGATGCCGCCGCCGGTGCCCAGCGGTTCGGTCTCGGTGACGTACTCCAGCTCCAGGCCCAGCTCGGCGCCGTCGCCGAAGTGTTCCTCGAACACCTCGGCCTTGAACGAGGTGCCGAGCACGACGTGGGTGATCCCGGCCTCGGCGATGCGCGCCAGCAGGTGGGTGAGGAACGGCAGCCCGGCCGTCGGCAGCATCGGCTTGGGCGCCGAGAGGGTGAGCGGACGCAGCCGGGTGCCCTGGCCGCCGACCAGGATCACCGCGTCCGTGCTGCCCGCGTTCTTCGCAGGGTCACTGCCCATCAACGTTCCCCGTTCACTTCTGGATCATTTCCGCCAGGGCACAAGCCTGATCCAGGCTAGCTTGCTGTGCGGCTACTGAGCTGCTTCGCGCGCCTGCGCGCGCAGCGCCGATCGAACCGCAATCCGCTCGCGAATCGCAAGTCCGCCCCGCAGCGCCAGCCGCAGGGGGGCCTGCCACCAGTGCGGATGCCGGTCGGCCTGGAAGCGGTAGGCGCTGGCGTGGTGCGCGGGCAGCATCAGTTCCGGATGCTTGCCGGCGGCATGACCTTTGGCATGGGTGACCTCGGCGGTCGGCACGAACACGTTGTGCCAGCCGGCCTTGCCCATGCGATCGCCGAAGTCCACGTCCTCCATGTACATGAAGTAGCGGGAGTCGAAGCCCTCGATCGAGTCGAAAGCCGAGCGGCGCACCAGCAGGCAGGAGCCGGACAGCCAGCCGACGGTGCGTTCGGCGATCTGCTCGTTGTCGCGGCGGTAACGCTGGGTCCACGGGTTGCCGGGCCAGACCGAGCCGAGAATGGCGTGGCCGGCCCCGTCCAGCAGGCCGGGCACCGAACGGGCGGACGGGTAGACGCTGCCGTCGGGTTCGCGCACCAGCGGGCCGAGGGCGCCCGCGCGCGGCCAGCGCTGCGCGGCGGTGAGCAGCTGGTCGATGGAGTCGGTGCTCCAGCGGATGTCCGGGTTGGCGATGACGATGAACTCGATGCTCGGGTCGATCTCGGCGACCGCGCGGTTGATCGCGCCGCCGTAGCCGATATTGCCGCCGGTGCGCAGCAGGCGCACGTGCGCGTTGGCCTCGGCGGCCAGTTCCGGCGTGCCGTCGGTCGAGCCGTTGTCGGCCAGGATCACCTGCGGTTTCTCACTGGTGGCGGTGGCCAGGGTGGCGATGAAGTGCTCGAGGTGCTCGCCGGGTGAGTAGGTCACCGTGACGACTGCCAGGCCACCTGGGGCCAGTTGTTCAGAGCTCACGGCACCGAAGCCTAGTCGGACCGGCTCGGCCGCGCGTCCCCGAGGCCGCCGGCCGGGTCCGGTGTGATGCCGGAAGTTTGCGCACGACAACAGGTCCCAGCTGAATGACCAGAAAACAGGCGGCCGCCCGACTCAGTGCAGGGCGGCGTGCAGGGCCGCGCGCCAAGGCCGTAGCGGGGTCAGGCCCGCCTCGATCCAGGCTCGGTTCGACAGGACCGAAAAGGCCGGGCGTGGTGCGGGTCTCGGGAATGCGGTGGAGTCGCAGGGCCGGACCCGTGCGGGGTCCGCGCCGAGTTCCTCGAAGACCGCGCGGGCGAGGTCGAACCAGGTCGCCTGGCCCGCGTTGGTGGCGTGCAGCAACCGCGGCGCGTCCGGGCGCTCGGCGAGCTCGAGCAGCCCCGCGGCCAGGTCGGCGGCGTAGGTGGGCGAGCCGAGCTGATCGTCAACCACGTCGATGGAGTCTCGTTCCCCCTCCAGCCGCCGCATGGTGCCGACGAAATCGCCTGCGCCGCCCGCGTATACCCATGCGGTGCGCACGATATGGGCCGGCGCGCCGGAGTCCAGGAGCGCCTGCTCCCCCGCCAGCTTGCTGCGGCCGTACACCGTGGCAGGTTCCGTCGTATCGCCCGTGTCATAAGGCCGATTGTGGGTACCACCGAAGACATAGTCGGTCGAGAGGTGAATGAGCCGGGCATCGGCCCGCGCGCAGGCGGCGGCGAGGACGGCGGGTCCGGTCGCATTGGCCGCGAAAGCGGCTTCCGGGTCGGTTTCGGCCTGATCCACGGCGGTGTAGGCCGCGCAGTTGAGCACCACGGTTCCCGGGGCGCACACGGCGGCCACGGCGCCGGGGTCGGTGATGTCGAGGTCCTCGCGGGCGTAGGCGCGCGCGCCGGGCGCCAGGCGCAGCAGCTCGCGCCCGACTTGGCCGCGCGCGCCGGTCACGACGAGGTGGGCAAACGATCCGGTCACGGTGTGCAGTCTGGCACGCCGTGCAGCCTGCGGGTGCGCGCCGGTGCGGTAACCGCCGGTTAGCCTTGAGCGCCAACTGGTCCGGGGTTCAGGCATTCGGGATGGTTGCGGGTAGCGGAAGGCGGGCATCGGGTCAGGTGGAAGGACGCTGGAAGTGACTGGAGACAGATCGGTGGGCCGCATCGTGGTCGCGGCTGCCGCCGCGCTGGTGCTGGTGTTCACCGGATTCGCCTGGCGCAGCATCGATTCGCTGGTCTCGGGCATCGAGCGGATCAGCGATCTGGGCCTGGGCGGCCAGCGCGACGGCGCCACCGACATCCTGCTGGTCGGCGTGGACAGCCGCACCGACGCGCACGGCAACCCGCTCAGCGCGGACGAGCGCGCGATGTTGCACGCCGGCGACGAGGTCGGGATGAACACCGACACCATCATGCTGGTGCGGGTCCCGAACGACGGCCGGTCCGCGACCGCCATCTCCATCCCCCGTGACAGCTACGTCGAGGTGCCCGGCATCGGGCCCAGCAAGATCAACTCGGCCTACGGCGCCACCAAGCTGACCCTGAAGGAGAAGCTGCTGGCCCAGGGCGTCTCGGAGTCCTCGGCCGAGACCCAGTCCGTGCAAGCCGGGCGGCAGGCGCTGATCAAATCGGTCGGGACACTCACCGGTCTCACCGTCGATCACTACGCCGAGATCAGTTTCCTGGGTTTCGTGCTGCTCACCGACGCCGTCGGCGGCGTGGAGGTGTGCCTGAACGCGCCGGTGGACGAGTGGATGTCGGGCGCGGACTTCCCCGCCGGACGCCAGCGGCTCAATGGCGCGCAGGCGCTGAGCTTCGTGCGCCAGCGGCACGATCTGCCGCGCGGCGACATCGACCGGATCGTGCGCCAGCAGGTCTTCCTGGCGCAGCTGACCAATCAGATGCTGAGCGCGAAAACCCTCGGCAACCCGATCCGATTACAGGAGCTCAGCGAGGCGGTCGGGCGCACGGTGGTGCTGGACGGCAGCTGGGATGTGATCGCGTTCCTCAAGCAGCTGAAGGAACTCTCCGGCGGGCATGTGAAGTTCGAGACCATCCCCGTGGCCGACCTCAACGGCATGACCAACGACGGCGAATCCGTGGTCCGGGTGGAGCCGCGCATGGTGAAGGCGTTCGTCTCGGCGCTGGTGGAGGGCAAGACCGACGAATCCGAGGAGCCCAGCTTCGATCCGGCTACGGTCACGGTGAACGTGCTCAACGCCAGCGGTGTCGGCGGCCTGGCCTCGAAGGTGTCACAGGCGCTTGCCGCCAAGGGCTTCCAGACCGGCCAGGTCGGCAACTACAACGGCGGCAGCGTGATGAGCACGCGGGTTTTGGCCGCGAGCACGTCGAACCCCAAGGCCAAAGAGGTGGCGCGGATGCTGGGCGGGCTCACGGTGGTGGCGGATCCGCAGATGTCGGCGGAAGCGGTCAGCGTCGTGCTGGCAAGCGACTATTCTGGTCCGGGCTCGGCCGCGAGTTCCATGTTCGACTTCACCGGTTCGTCCTCGACGTCGGCGACGCCGGTGCCGCCCGCCCCACCGATCTCCGCAGGCCAGAACGGACCGAAATGCGTGAACTGAACAATGCGTGAGCACACGACACTGACCGAGTTGGTGCTGGACCCGATCCTCGCGCGCGAACCCGCCGCGCCCCGTGTGACCTACTACGACGACGCCACCGGCGCCCGGATCGAACTGTCCGGGCTGACACTGGCGAACTGGGCGGCCAAGACCGCCAATCTGATTCGCGACGAATTCGGCCTGACGCCGGGCGCCCGGGTGGCGGTGCTGCTGCCCGCGCACTGGCAGACCGCCGCGGTGCTGCTGGGTTGCTGGTGGGCCGGCGCGGAAGTGGTGCTACGGCCGGACCCGGACGCCGAACTCGCGCTGGTGACCGCCGCCCGCCTCGACGAAGCCGGCGACATCGGTGAAGTCGCGGCGCTCTCGCTGGATCCGCTGGGCGCGCCGGTGCGCGATCTGCCCTTGGGCGTCACCGATTTCGCCACCCACGTGCGCGTGCACGGGGATCAGTTCCTGCCCCGCGGCGCGGGTGTCGCGCTGGAGGGCATGCCGGTCGCCGAGGTGCTGGCCGAGGCCAAACGGTCCGCGATGCGCCAGGATTTCGGCGAAGGCGACCGGGTGCTGTCCAGCACGCCGTGGGAGACCCCGGCGGAACTGATCGACGGTTTCGTCGCGGTGCTGGCGGCGGGCGCGTCGCTGGTGCAGGTGGTCAACCCGGATCCGGCCGCGCGGGATCGGCGGATCGCCTCGGAACGGGTTACCGCGCAGCGATAGTCCGGCCTCGGGTCAAGGCTCCTACCCCGGTATAGGTCGTTCGTCCAACCGGAGAACGTTCTCCGCTCCAGCAGCGATCCGTACGGTGGAACTATCCGCGACGACGAGGTTGGTGAGAGATGAAACCCCAGTATTGGTTCCGGTGGTTTTCGGTACAGGGTCTGCCCCGGCTGGTCCTGCGCACGCAAGCCAGGCGCGGGCAGCCGTTCGCCCAATTGATGGGCGGCCCACAGGGTTTCACCGATCCGTATCCGCTGATCGAGCAGTTGCGCGGGCAGGGGCGGCTGGTGAAGACGCCGATCGCCTGGGCCTCCGCCGACCACGAGCTGATCCGCGCGATCCTGCGGGACCCCCGGTTCGGGGTGCGGGCGAATCAGAGTTTCGATCTCCCGGCGCCGCTGCAGCGGTTCGTCGAGCGATACCCGTTGCCGCCCAATCCCGTCGAGCCACCCTCGATGCTGGTGATCGACCCGCCCGACCATACGAAGATGCGCCGTCCGGTCGCGGCGGCGTTCACCCCGCGCGCGATCCGCCGGTTGCGCGAGCGCGTGGAGACGGTGACCGAGGAACTGCTGGCGGAACTGCCCTCCGGCGGCTCCGCCGATCTCATCTCCGCCTTCGCCGCGCAGGTGCCGATCGCGATCATCTCCGAGATGCTCGGCTTCCCGCGCAAGGACAAAGAGATGTTCCTGGCCTGGGGCGATGCCGCGACCCCGCTGCTGGACATCGGCATCTCCCGTAAAGCGCACCGCACGGCGCTCGATGCCATGGAGGTGATGAACGACTACCTCGACGGGCACATCGAACGCCTGCGCCGCGAGCCGGGCGAGGACATTCTCTCCAGCCTCGTCACCGCCGGTGAACTCGACACCTACGGGCTCAAGGCCACCGCCAGCCTGCTCATGGGCGCTGGGTTCGAGACCACCGTCAACCTCATCGGAAATGGTGTCGTCCAACTGCTTTCGCATCCCGAACAGCTGGCCCGGCTGCGCGCCGAACCGGAGCTGTGGCCCAACGCCGTGGAGGAGGTGCTGCGCATCGACGCCCCCGTGCAGACCACCGCCCGCTCGGCCCTCGAGGACGTCGAGATCGCGGGCATCCGGCTGCGCAAGGGCAACACCGTAGTGGTGTCGCTGGCCGGCGCGAACCGCGACCCGGGAGTGTTCGAGGACCCGGCCCGGTTCGACGTGGGGCGCGAAAACGCCAAGGATCACCTGACGTTCAGCAGTGGCGTGCACGTCTGCCTGGGCGCCAGCCTGGCGCGGATGGAAGCCACCTACGCGCTGCGCGCCCTGTTCGACCGCTTCCCCGACCTGCGACTCGCGGGCCCGCCGCGCCGCCGCGAGCTGTTCACCTTGCACGGTTACGAACAACTGCCGGTCCGGCTCGGAACCCGCGCCCACACCCCGGCCACCGCGGCGGTCTGATCTAGCGTTGACGCCATGGCACGCGTCGCGATCGAGTACTGCACCCAATGCCGCTGGCTGCTGCGCGCGAGCTGGATGGCGCAGGAGCTGCTGAGCACCTTCGGCACCGAACTCGGTGAGGTCGCGCTGATCCCCGGCGAAGGCGGGGTCTTCCGCATCACGGTCGACGGCGAGCAGGTGTGGGAACGCAAGGCCGATGGCGGTTTTCCCGAGATCGCGGTGCTCAAGCAGCGGGTGCGTGACCGGGTCGCACCGGAGCGCGACCTCGGCCACGTCGATCGCTGACGCAGCGACTCCCCAAGGTGGCCGACTGCCCGGGCGGGCCTAGGCCGGTATCGCGGCCAGCTCGTCGAAGGGCGGGTAATTCTCGCTGCCGGTGCGCTCGGCGGCCGCGATGTACTCGGTGAGCGCGGCGCGGGAGCGCGCGAGCTGGTCCATCTGATCCTCCAGACGGCGCAGCCGGGACCGCATCGCGGTCAGCAACTCGGGGCACCCGACCAGCTCGGGGGTCGCGCCGACCGCGCAGGGCAGCAGGTAGGCGATGTCCTCAGAGGACAGCCCGGCCGCGAGCAGATGCCGGATCTGCTGCACCCGCAGCACGGCGTCCTCGTCGTACTCGCGATATCCGTTGCCCGCGCGCTCGGCGTCGAGCAGGCCCTGAGCCTCGTAGTAGCGCAATTGATGGGTGTTGACGCCCGTCCGGCGACTCAGTTCCCCGATACGCATCGAAAACCTCACTTGACCTTCACACCGGTATCAACGTTGACGATGGTGCCATGAACAACGAAACCACTGCTTCGGTGACCGTAATCGGACTCGGATTGATGGGCCGGGCGCTGGCCGGGGCGTTCCTGAAAGCCGGGCACACCACCACGGTCTGGAACCGGACGGCAGGCAAGGCCGACGAGCTGGTCGGACTGGGTGCGCGGCTCGCACCGACGGTCGGCGACGCGCTGCGGGCCAGCACTCTGACGATCATCTGCCTCACCGACTACCAGGCCGTGTATGAGCTGCTGGACGGCAGCGCGTTGACGGGTACGACGCTGCTCAATCTGACCTCGGGCTCCTCCGGTCAGGCTCGCGACGCCGCGCACTGGGCAACCGAACGCGGCGCTCGCTACCTGGACGGTGCGATCATGGCGGCCCCGCCGGCCATCGGCACCGCCGAGGCGGTGCTTCTGCACAGCGGCCCTCAGGCCGACTTCGACGCCTGCGCGCCGGTCCTCGAGGCGCTCGGCACCCTCACCTATCTCGGCGCCGACCACGGACTGGCGGCGCTGTACGACGTCGCGGGGCTGACCATGATGTGGAGTGTGCTCAACGCCTGGCTGCAAGGCACCGCCATGCTCCGGACCGCCGGTGTCGACGCTGCGACCTTCGCGCCGTTCGCGCGCACCATCGCTGCCGGGGTGGCCGACTGGCTGCCCGGATACGCCGAGCAGATCGATCGCGGCGCCTACCCGGCCGAGGTGTCGGCGCTGGCGACCGACGTGCGCGCGATGGCGCACCTGATCGAGGAGGCCGAGGCGCTGGGCGTCAATGCCGAACTGCCGCAGCTGATCAAGGCGATGGCGGACCGCTCGATCGCCGCCGGGCACGGCGGCGAGCAGTATCCCGTGCTGATCGAGGAATTCGGCAAGCCGCGCTAGCCGCAGCAGCCGCCACCACAGCAACCGCCACCGGCCGGTCGGGGTGCCGCGGCCGGTGCGGGCATACCGCCGCCGCGCTGCACCGTCGCGAAGGTGGTCAGCAGCTTGACGGTGTCGTCGTGGCCGCTCGGGCAGTCCGCGGGATTCGAGGATTCGGCCATCGGCCGGGTGACCTCGAAGGTGTCACCGCAGGTCCGGCAACGGAAGTTGTAGCTCGGCATGGCGTCAGCGTATCGCCTGACCGGCGCTCGGTGCGGTGTACCGGCACGCTCACGGTCTGGAAGTACTCTCGAATGAGGAGGTACGGACCATGACGACGCAGTTCGAGACCGAACCCGACGCCGATCTGGGCGATGCCGGCCCCGTCGTACCGACCACCTCGGGCCGGGTGCGCGGCCACTGGGACGGTCCGGTCGCGGTCTGGCGCTCCATCCCCTACGCGGCCCCGGTCAGCGGCGCGAAACGCTTCCGCCCGCCGACACCCCCGCAACGCTGGGACGGCATCCGGGACTGCGCGCTGTTCGGCGAGATCGCCCCGCAGACCATGGGCAATATGGTGCCGGTCGATTCGGTGCTGACCATGGGCGAGGACTGTCTGTGGGTGAACGTGTGGTCACCGCCGAACAGTGTGGGCGAGCAGGCCTCCGGCGATCCGCGCCCGGTCATGGTGTGGCTGCACGGCGGCGCCTACTGTCTGGGCACCGCCGCTCAGGCCATCTACGACGGGCGCAAGCTCGCCGAAACCGGTGACGTGGTGGTGGTCGGGGTCAACTACCGGATCGGCGCGCTCGGTTTCCTCGATCTGTCCTCGCTGTTCCACGGGTTCACCCCGAATCTGGGGCTGCACGATCAGATCGCGGCCCTGGAGTGGGTGCGCGACAACATCGCCGGCTTCGGCGGGGACCCCGGCAATGTGACGCTGTTCGGCGAATCCTCCGGCGCGGGCTGCGTCACCGCGCTGCTGACCTCGCCGCGCACCAGCGGCCTGTTCCACAAGGCGATCGCGCAGAGCCCGCCCGCGACGACGGTGCTGAGTCAGGAGCGAGCCGCGGGCATCGCCCAGCGCTATCTGGAACTGCTGGAGCTCACGCCGGCGCAGACCATGGATCTGATCGATCTGCCCGTCGACCGGCTGATCCAGGCCGCCGGGGTGCTCATGGACGAGGTGCCGATGAAGGAGCCGGGCCGGTTGGCGGCGGCGCCGGTGGTGGACGGTGAGCTGTTGCCGGAGTACCCGATTCACCGCTTCCAGCTCGGCCGCTCGCATCGGATGCCGCTGATGATCGGCACGAACAAGGACGAGGCCTCGCTGTTCCGGCTGTTCCGGTCTCCGATCATGCCGGTCACCCCGGACGCGGTGAACGTGATGCTCAACGATGTGGCCGCCAATCACCCGGACATGTCGGCCGAACGCATCGCCGAGATCACCTCCGCCTACCCGGACCTCGCGAAAACCCGTGGCGCCCTGGCGATGTCGACCGATGCCGCGTTCCGGATGCCCGCGCACTGGGTGGCCGACGCGCATGCCCGCCACTCGCCCACCTGGACCTACCGGTTCGACCACGCCACCCCGATGCTGCGCGCGGCCCGGGTCGGCGCCGGGCATGCCACCGAATTGCCTTATGTCTTCGGCAATTTCGGCACGCTCAACCACGACCCGACGTTCTGGCTCGGCGGGCGCAAGGTGGCGACCGAGGTCTCGGGACGGATGATGCGGCGCTGGCTGGCCTTCGCCGCACACGGGGTGCCCGCGGCCCTCGACGGTTCCAAACACTGGCCGCCCTACCAGCCGGCGACCCGCACCACCCTGGTCATCGACGCCATCGACCGCGTGGTGGACAACCCCGATCGCGACTTGCACGCCGCCTGGGGCGATCAGGCCGTCGGCTTCAGCTGACCGCGGTTTCGGCCGCCCGGCCCAGCCGGACCGGGAGCCGTTGGTAGCCGTGCAGCGTGAAGGTGTCGCGCCGCTTCGGTTCGCCTTCCAGCCGCAGGTCGGGGAAGCGTTCGAACAGCGCGCGGATCGCGTGCACGGCTTCCATCCGCGCCAGGCTCGCGCCGAGGCAGACGTGGATGCCGCTGCCGAAAGACAGGTGGTCCTTGGCGTTTTCGCGGCCGACGTCGAAGCGGTGCGGGTCGGCGAACACGGCGGGGTCGCGGTTCGCACCGGCCAGCGAGGACACCACCAGGGTGCCGGTGCGCAGCGCGACCTCGCCGAGCTCGAGCGGTTCGAGGGCGATGCGGGCGGTGATCTGCACCGGGGCGTCCAGGCGCAGGGATTCCTCGATCGCGTTGGGCCACAGGCCGGGTTCGGCGCGCAACCGGGCCAGCTGATCCGGGTGCTCCAGTAGCCGGACGACGCAGTTGCCGATCAGGTTGACCGTGGTTTCGAAGCCCGCCGCCATGAGCAGCCCGACGGTGGCCTTCAGTTCGCGATCGTCGAGTTCGCCGGAGCTGACCAGGCTGGAGAGCACGTCCTCGCCGGGATCTTGCCGCAAACGGTCCAGGTGCGCGCCGAGGTAGGCGTCCATCCGGTCCTGCGCGGCGAAGGCGCGCCGGAAGCGGCGCCAGTCCACGCCGATGTCGAGCAGCGGCGCGATCCGGTCGCCCCACTCCAGGAACATCGCGCGGTCCCGCTGCGGGAAACCGAGCAGGTCGGTGATGATCGCGCTGGGCACCTGTGCGGCGTAGGAGGCGACGAGGTCGGCGGAACCGTTGCCGGGGAACGCGTCGAGCAGCTCGTCGGTCACCGATTCCACGCGCTCGCGCAAGCGTGCGATGGCCCGTGGGGTGAAGGCGGAGGTGACCGGGCGGCGCAACTTGGTGTGCTGCGGCGGGTCCAGCACCAGCATGGACGGCGGCTCGATCGGGTTCGCCGGCAGCGGGATGGTGCGGATCAGCCAGTTCGATACCGCGGTGAAGTTGGTGTACGCGGTGCCGGGCGGGATCTTGCCGAAGCGATTGTCGCGCAGCATGATCCGGGACAATTCGTGGTCGGCGGTGAACGTGGCCAGCGGAACCCGGGTGACCCGGCCGCGGCTGCGCAGCTCGTCGATGAGCGCGAAGGAATCGGCGGGACGGCCCGCGCCGCCCAGATACCGCGCCAGCGGATCACCCGCACGCGCCTGTTTGCGCACCGCCGCACGCAGGACTCCCTGCATCGACAACCAGCGAAACCAGTACTGTGGCTTCATCTTCCAACCCCCATCGATCCGGTGACACTCATCACCCTACGCGCGGGTCAGGGTTCGATCACACCGTCCAGATAGACCCAGGCGCCATTCTCGCGGGCAAACCGGCTGACCTCGTGCAGCTGCCCGCGCGCACCGTCGGCGCGGTAGTGCGCGAGGAACTCGACGAGGCCGGTGTCGTCGAAGGGCCCGCCGCGCTCGGTCCGGACGATCTCCAGGAACAGCCAGCGTTGCGCCGGGTCGAGCTCGAGCTCGGCGGGCCGCCGGCTGCTGTGCCAGGACCGTTGCAGATAGTCGGCGTCGCCGACCGCGAAAGCGGTGTAGCGCGAACGCATCAGCGCCTCGGCCGTCGGCGCGGGCCGCTCCCCGGCGAGCACCGGACCGCAGCATTCGGCGAACGGTTCTCCGCGCCGGCACGGGCACATCTGCGAGGGGGCCATGGCGGTGATTGTCGCAGACCGGTCCGCAGGCCCGAGCACACCGAATAACCATCGCGGGTGCCTTTTCGCTACGAACGAGGGAGTTGGTGATGGGGCCATTCGGTCCGTTGAGCACGCTGTCGGGATTCGGTTCCGGCCTATTGCGGTGGCTGGACACGATGTTCGCGGGACTGTGGCCGTTCTGAGCTATTCGATCCGGGCCAGCACCGCGGCGACGGCGGCGGTCTGCTCGCGCCAGCGGCGCAATTCGGTGACGCTCGGCGCGAGTTCGTAATCATGATGGTGGGCGGCGCGGGAGAGCGCCGCCCATACCGTCGCCACCTGTGCGGCCGTTTCCGGACCGGCGTAGACCCGCAGGGCCAGCAGTTGCGCGCGCATCGGGCAGCGCGCCAACTCCGGTGTGGTGCGCAGCCACAGCTGATCCACCGACTGTTCCAGGGTCAAACGCAGAATCCAGGCGGTCGCGCGCGACCAGACGCCGCCCGCGTCGGTCACCTCGCCGTCCAATAGTCGATCGACGGCTTCGAAGCGTTCGGCCACCGTCGGGCGCGGCGGCCGGCGCCTGGGGCGGCGCGACTTCGAGCGGCGCCGTGGGGCATTCGGCGCACCGTTGCGGTGCGGGCCGTTCATCTGGTCAGCCACGCGATCAGCCGCTCCGTGCTCGCGATCAACTCGCGCATCGTGCGATCGATCGGCACGTGCGCGGCGGCGGTCACATCGCGCAACGCCGGGACCAGCCATTTCGCTTCCGTCGCGAGGTGGGCGTTCAGGTCGTCGACGTTGTAGGTCACGCCCATCACCGCCAGCGCCACCATGGCCCGGGTGGTGTGCGCCGATTCCAGGTGCCGCTCCACCTCGCGGTGGTGCATGCCCTCGTCCAGCAGGTTGCGCCGCGCCCGGGCCTGGCTGGCCGCCTCGACCGCGGACCGACAGCAGGTGGCGACCAGTTCGTCGGCGATGGCGGGCGGCAGCTGCGGGGTGCGGACCAGCGAGCGCGCGTCGTCGAGATAGCGGCGCACCGGGTCGCTGGAGACCCGCACCTCCACCACCGACCGTTCGCGCCGCTGCACCTCCACCACCCGGGCCGCCAGCTGCATCCGGCGCACCGCTTCGGCCAGGCGCTCGTCGTGGGTGAACACGATGACCTGCCGGGTGCCTGCGACCTCGGCCAGTACCCGGGCCAGCCCGTCCACCTTCGCCGGGTCCATGGCCTGCACCGGATCATCGATCATGACGAAACGGAACGGGCTGTCCTCGACGGTGGCGCGCGGCAGGAACAGCGACAGGCCCAGCGCGTGCAGTTCGCCCTGGCTCATCACGCCGAGGGCGGCGCTCTCCACCTCGTCGACGGTGACGTCCAGCAGGACCCGGCGGGCGGTTCCGGCGTTGCCCTGCAGGCGGATTCCGCCGAGTTCGACATTGCTCTGCTGGCGCAGCGTGCGCCAGACCCAGCGGGCGGTGGTCTCCAGCGGGGACATCCGCTCGTCCCGCAGGCCGGAGGTGGCCGACTTGAGCCAGTCCTCGGCGCGTTTGACGGTGCGCAATTCCCCGGCGCGCAAGGCGACCTGGCGGGCGCTGTCCAGCCAGCTCGCGATGCGCGGGACCAGCGGGGCCCACACTTCGTCGAGGCGGTCGAGTTCCTTGCGGGTGCCCTGTTGCAGCAGCGCGAGCTCGTCGACGAGGCGAGAGTGCGCGCCGCGCAGGCGATCCGGGAGGTCGGGGGTGTATTCGGCGGCGGTCAGGGCGGCCCAGTCCGACCAGGCGCGGTGCACCGCGGTGGTGTCGACGGTCGGCGGGTTGCGCGGGTCGAAATCCAGTTCGGGCGGCACGTGATCCGGCAGCGCGCGGGCGGCGCGGGTGGCCTCGCGCAGCCGGGTCTTCGCGGTGGTCAGCGCGTCCACCCGGGCCGAGAGCTGCGCGATCTCGGCGTCGGCGGCGTGCGCCCACTCGGTATCCAGGGTGCCGCGGCCGCAGACCGGGCAGGGGCAGTCGCCACTGGCGTCGGCGTGAATTCGGGCGCGCCGCAACAGCTCCAGCACGCGCAGGTCCGCTTCGGCGTCGGCGGTGGCGTCGCGTGCCAGGGTCGCGCCGCAGGCGGCGAGACGCTCGGCGATCTCGTCCACCTGCTCGCTGGTCGGCAACGCGAGACGGACGATGGCGCGCAGGCCGTCGGGGCCGCCGGCGTCGTCGGCGCGGCCGGACATGTGCCGGCTCACCGCGGTCAGGTCCGGCTGGGCCGGGCGCAGCAGCTTGGCCATGCGGGTGGCGCGGTCGTCGGCGAGCGCGTCCAGGGCATCGACCAGGGCCACGCGCTCCACCCGGGAATCCCGGGCGGCGCGTTCCAAAGACAGACGGCGGGAACGGATCCGCTCCTGCGCGACCGTCAGCTCGTCCAGGCCGAGCAGCTGGTGCAGCGCGTCGAACAGATCACTCGGCTTGCCGTCGACCAGTGCGCCGAGCTCGCTGTAGGACAGGAACGGGCGGTAGAGGTCCAGGACCGGGGCCCAGCGGGTCGGATCGAACCGCGAATTTCGCTGCGCCGCCCGGTTTTCGGTCCAGTGTGCCTCGGCCAGCTGCGCTTCGGGCTCCCACTCCTTGACGATGGTGATCGCGGGATCGCTTCCGGCGGTCAGTAATTCCAATTCGATGCGGGTCGAATCGTCGGTGTGCAGGTTGCGCCAGCCTTCGCGCCAGGCCGCGGATCGCCCGTCCCAGCGGCGATTACCGCCCGTCAGCGCCAGCTCGGCGGCCTCGGCGAAACTCGACTTGCCGCTGCCGTTGCGGCCCACCACCAGGGTCAGGCCCGGGCCGGGCGGCAGCTCCAGCGTCGTCTCCTGGCCGATGCCACGGAAACCGCGCACCCGGATCGCCTTCAAGAAAATGCCCGTATCCTCGAAACCGATTGTCCGGTCCGTGGATTCGGCGCCACCCAGCGCGCGCAGCACGGCATGCGCGACATCCGGGGTGACCGCGGGATCATCGGCGAGGCGGCGAGCCACCACCTCGGTCAGGCGCGGTACTGCCTCGGTGGCCGCATCGGCCATACGACAAACCCTCCACCCCGATCGGCAAATTCGAGCGAAACGCTACCCGACAGCGGGGAAATCGCCCACCGGCGGCGGGGGACTCTTGGGAGAGATCCGAATCTGCCCGCGGGGGATGGTATGGCCATCGAATGAGCCCCCCACACTCGATGTCCACCCCTCGCCAACCCACGCGGGCAGCTCGAAGTGTGGCACCCGGAATGGGTGGCTCGGACGGAGCCGAACAGAACAGGATGCCAGATATCGGACATTCCGCGCAAGGGCGTCCAACCGGCCGAATCCGGCAGGTGCACAATCTGGTTGGCGCGCACGACGCCCACCTGTCGGTGCCGTGGGGTAGGAATTCGGGCAGTAGACGAGAATGAGGCGGCGATGAACGACACCGGAGCGCAGGTCAGCAGACCTGCCGCGCGCCAGCGCGAGGTGCGGGTCGGCGCTGGGCTCGAAGAGCTCGACATCTGGCTCGGCGACCAGGTCCGCACCGGACTCGCCCAGACCGACCGATCACGAAAAGTGTTCGCCGCGATGGCGGCCCGCATGGTCGACGCCCAAGCCCCCGCGATCGCCGCCGTCCTGCGCCGCCTCCCCGAACTCGTCGCCGCCCGCCCCGACTGGCCCGGCCTCCTCCTGCGCGAATACGCCCGGCTGCACCTGCTCATCACCGCCCACCGCCGCCTCGAAGAACTCCCACCCCCTTTACAGGCCAGCATCCGCACCCACGTCGGCTACCCGACCCGCACCGCGACCGTCCGCGAAGAACCACCGCTCCGCGACCACTGGATGGCGCTCGGCGTCCGGACCACCGAAGAGGAACGACTCCACACCCGCCGAACCTGGTTGCTCGGCCGCCGAACTCGACGCTGGGCGCTCCTGGTCGAGCACAGTTTCGGAACACCGGAGTTTTCGAAAGACGTCCCGCCTCTGGGCGTGATGGCCGACGCCGACGTGCACTTCTACCCGGGTGCGGCGCCGCTCCGCGCCCTGTGGGGCGACCGCTACGCCGACGGCGAGCCTTTCACCACGCTGCCCAGCCCTCCCGAATCCGGCACGCCGCCATCGCCGCACATCACCTCCCCGTCATCCCAACACACCCCGCCACCCCAATACGCCGGTGCCTCGCAGCTGCGAGACGTCGTTGCGTCGCCCGACCAGCATGTCGCCGCTCCGTCATCATCTCGGCATGCTCGTGGCCGGGATCCGGGGTTCGCCGGGCCGGTCGCACTCGCGTTGGCGGCGCAGGCGGAGGCGCTGGCGGCTGATCCGTGGTTGCGGGCGTGGCCGGTAGTGCTCACAGATGTTGTGCCCGTTGTCGGCGAAACCGGCTGGCAGGTAGCGGAATCCGGTGGACTGGCGCTGCCGTTGGTGGCGGCTGAGGCGCCATGGCAGCTGTTGGGGATTTCTGGCGGACATCCGGTGACGGTCGTTGGTGAGTGGACTGCCGGAGGGCTGGTTCCGATTTCGGTGTTCGACTTGGGTGCCGTGGTCGATGTGCAGAGCGAGCGCGGGTCCGGTGCGGGTGGTTCCGCAGTGCCGGCTAGCAGTGAGCACCTGACCTCGGTCGCCTTGCTGGGTACTGCGCGGCGTGCTGTGGACCTCGCGCAACTCGGCGAGCAGGTCAGTGCGGTGGCGGGGCGGCTGACGGCCGAGCCCGCGATGCTGCTGCTCGAATCTGTCTCGCTGCAAGACGCTTTCGCGCGCGGCGGTGTTCTGCCGACCCACACCGACGTACCGGAACCCGCACCTGATGACCCGAGGCGACAGCTGCCCGCCGCCGCCGCGCGACGGTTGGCCGCGATGCTGCGTGAACGCTCGGTGTTTCTGCCGGAGTGGTTCGATGCCGCAGCGCCACACGATTTCCGGGCTCCGGACGCGCTCTGCGCTCTGCTGCTCGAGCAGGCCAGTGCCCACGCGGGACTGCGTCCGCTGCTGTTGCGGTTGGCGGGGCAACGCGGGCGATGGCTGGCGGCGCGGCATCCGGAATGGCGAAAATTGGAATGGCCGAACGACACCGAGGACGGCTCCGGCGATATCCCGGCGATCTGGCAATCCGATAAGCCCACCGAGCGTCTGGCGTGGTTCATCCGGCTGCGCCAACAGGATCCGGACACGGCCCGCGAAACACTCGCGCGGGCTTGGCCGAAGGAATCCGGGGCGGTGAAAGCCGAGCTGCTGGCGGCGCTCTCGGAAAACCTGTCCGTAAAGGACGAGTCGCTGCTCGAATCCGCCCTGGACGACCGCCGCGCCGATGTCCGGCGTACCGCCTCGGGTCTCTTGGCGCTGCTTCCGGATTCGGCGTTCGCCCAGCGCATGACCGCGCGCGCCGACGCCTGGGTCGGCGTCGAGCTCGGCGATTCCCGTTTCGTCCTCGATCTGCCCGACCCGCTCGACGCCGAGGCCCGCCGCGACGGAATCTTCGACCGCCCGGTCGAATTCACCTACCGCTGGAACGGAACACCCGATCCCACCGCCGGTCGACTGCGCCAACTGGTCGCCGCCACACCGCTACCGCACTGGCAGCGATTGATCAGCGCATCCGGCACGCCAGTGGAAGTGCTGCGGTTCGGGATCGAGGAGCGCTTCCGGCAACCCCTGTTCGACGGGTGGGTGGATGCCGCACTGGCCCAGCATGATTCGGATTGGGCGAAGGCGTTGTTCGAAGCCGGGGTCCCCTCCGACGTAGCCTTGCTGCGGCGGCGCGAACTGTTCGCGCTCCTGCCGGAGGACGATCGGGTGCGGCATCTGCTGCGCCTGGACGGGGCCTGGTTCTCCGAGATCGAAGCGCTGCTGCCCGCGATGGGCCATCCGTGGCCGGAACCGCTGGCCCAGCACCTGATTCTGTTGTTGTTCGAACGGTCGCGGATCGCGGCGCAACGGTCCGGGGCGCACGGATCCGGGCCGGCGGCCCATCGCTCACTGCTGGTGGCCGCCGCCGCGCACCTGCCGGTCGAGTCGGCCGGGATGGCCGCCGTGGTAGCCCGGCGATGCGAAGACCCTGGCTGGCAGCAAGCATTCGATCGCCTCGCCCGCGATCTCACCCACCGCTCGATGATGCTCGAGGAGCTGACGTGACCACTACCGATCTCGTGCCGGAGCTGCTGCGGCCGCACGCCGAACAGGCCTACGCCGCCGAACTCGCGGCGCTCGCCGCCACCGACGAGCGCCCGCGGCCGCCGGGCTGGCGGCTCTCGCCGTGGGCGGTGGTGACCTATCTGCTCGGCGGGGTGCTCGAGGACGGCACCGTGATCAGTCCGAAGTATGTCGGCCCGCGCCGGCTCATCGAGGTCGCGGTCGCCACCCTGGCCACCGACCGCGCGCTGCTGCTGCTCGGCGTTCCGGGCACCGCTAAAACCTGGGTGTCGGAGCATCTTTCGGCGGCCGTCAGCGGCGCGTCGACGCTGCTGGTGCAGGGCACCTCCGGCACCGCCGAGGAATCGATCCGCTACGGCTGGAATTACGCGCGGCTGCTCGCCGAGGGCCCGAGCGATGGCGCGCTGGTCGCCTCGCCGGTCATGACCGCGATGCGCACCGGCGCGATCGCCCGCATCGAAGAGCTCACCCGCATCCCCTCCGACGTGCAGGACGCGCTGATCACCATCCTGTCCGAGAAGACCCTGCCGGTCCCGGAACTCGGCATCCAGGTGCAGGCCGCCAAGGGCTTCAACATCATCGCCACGGCCAACGACCGCGACCGCGGCGTCAACGACCTCTCCTCGGCCCTGCGCCGCCGCTTCAATACCGTCGTGCTGCCGCTGCCCGCCAGCGAGGACGACGAGGTCGCGATCGTCACCCGCCGCGTCGAACAGCTCGGGGCCGCACTGGAACTCCCCGCCATCCCCGCCGCCGACGAGGTCCGCCGCGTGGTCCGGGTGTTCCGCGAATTGCGCTCCGGCAGTACCGCCGACGGCCGCACCGCGCTCAAGTCGCCCTCGGGCACCCTCTCCACCGCCGAGGCCATCTCCGTCATCACCAACGGGATCGCCCTGTCCGCGCACTTCGGGGACGGCACGCTGCGCCCGGCGGACATCGCGGGTTCCGTGCTCGGCGCGATCATCAAGGACCCGGTCTCCGATGCCGCCATCTGGACCGAGTACCTGGAAGCCGTGGTCCGCGAACGCCCGGAGTGGTCCGACTTCTACCGGGCCTGCCGCGAGATCAGCGGATAATGGTCCAGGCGTCGGCGGTTGCCCCGCAGCACGGCGAGGCGGTCACCCGTGTGTTCGGGATACGGCACCACGGGCCGGGATCGGCACGCTCTTTGCTCGTGGCACTCGCGGACTTCCGTCCGGACATGATCCTGATCGAAGGCCCCGCGGACGCGGATCCCCTGGTCGGATTCGTTGCCGCCGAGGGCATGTCACCACCGGTCGCCTTGCTGGCCTATGTCCCGGATCAACCTGCCCGCGCCGCCTTCTGGCCCTTCGCCGTCTTCTCCCCCGAATGGCAGGCGATGCGCTACGCGGCAGAACACACTGTGCCCGTGCGGTTCTGCGACCTGCCCGCCACCGCCGTTTTGGCCGGCCGCGACGAACCCGGCGACAGCATCGACCCGGTCGCCGAGCTCGCGGCCGCCGCCGGGCACGAGGACACCGAACGCTGGTGGGACACGGTCCTCGAATCCACCCCGCACCTGGACGCTTTCGACGCGATCATCGAAGCCATGGCCGCGCTGCGCCTCGATGCTCCCGCGGCAGCGAACGGGTCACCCGCAGAATCAGGATCAGGCGGACCTCCCTCGACCGATGCCGCCACCAGTCCCGGCTCGAAACCGCCGGCAGCCGATGCTGCCACCAGTCCCGGCTCAAACCCGCCGTCGGCCGATGCCGCCACCAGTTCCAGCTCGAAACCGCAGGCGACCGATGCTGCCACCGGTTCCGGCTCGAAACCGCCGTCGACCGATGCCGCCACCAGTTCCAGCTCGAAACCGCCGTCGCCCGAAGAGGCGGGGGGTGACCTGAATACCGCTGGGGCTGAGGGGCGCTCGCATCCGAGTGCCGAGCTCGACGCGCCCCTGCCCGACAACCGGAGTCGAGCTGGTAGTGCCCGCGTGGATGCGCACACGTTACGGCGTGAGGCGTATATGCGTCAGGTGCTGCGCAAGGCGATCAAGGGTGGCGCACAGCGGGTGGCAGTGGTGTGCGGGGCGTGGCATGCGCCGGCGCTGGCCGGGCCGCTCGGGCCCGCGGCTCCGGATGCGCGATTGCTCAAGGGGCTGCCGAAGGTGAAGGCGACGGTGACGTGGGTGCCGTGGACGCATTCGCGGTTGGCGACCGCGTCGGGGTACGGGGCGGGCATCGATTCGCCCGGCTGGTATCACCATCTGTTCAGCGAGACCGAGCAGCCGGTGGCACGCTGGCTGACCAAGGCGGCGGGGGTGCTGCGGGCGCAGGATCTACCGGTGTCGAGTGCGCATGTCATCGAATCGGTGCGGCTGGCAGAGACTTTGGCGGTGCTGCGGGGACGACCGCTGGCGGGCTTGCCGGAGGTCACCGAAGCCGTGCGGGCGGTGCTGTGCGGCGGCGAGGAAACCCTGGTGCGGGTGGTCAACGCCGAGCTCGTGGTCGGCGAGGCGCTCGGATCGGTGCCCGCGGGCGCGCCCGCGGTTCCGCTGGACGCGGACCTGCGGGCGCGGATCCGGACGCTACGGATGAAGCAGGAACCGCAGGCGAAAGCGCTCGACCTGGATCTGCGCAAGGACCGCGAGCGGCAGCGGTCGCATCTCCTGCATCAGCTGCGGCTGCTCGGTATCCCCTGGGGGACCGAGGTATCCAGTGATATCCGGGGCACCGGCACCTTCCGGGAGAGCTGGTCGCTGCGCTGGCGGCCGGAGTTCGCGGTCGCGGTCATCGAGGCCTCCCGCTGGGGCACCACCCTCGCCGCCGCGGCCGCCGCCAAGGTGCTCGACGCCGCCGCGCGCCCCGAGAACGGCCTCGCCGATCTCACCGCCGCCCTGGAATCCGCGCTGCTCGCCGACCTCGGCCCCGCCACCGCAAGCCTGGTGGCCCGCTTGGAAACCGTTGCGGCCCTGGATCACGACGTCACCCACCTGCTCGCCGCACTCCCCAGCCTGGTCGGCACCCTGCGCTACGGCGACGTCCGCGGCACCGACACCGCGGCCCTGGCCCATGTCGCCGATAGCCTGCTGGTCCGCATCTGCGCCGGCCTCCCGAGCGCGGTCACCGCCCTGGACACCACCGCCGCCGAGCACCTCCGCACCCAACTCGACGCCGCCCACACCGCGATCCACACCCGCGACAACCCTTGGGCCACCACCGAATGGCTGGCGGCCCTGCACCGCATCGCCGACCGTGCGGACGTCCACGGCGCCCTCGTCGGCCGCGCCGTCCGGCTCCTCTCCGACGCCGGCCGCATCGACCGATCCGACTCCGCCCGCAGGCTGTCCGCCGCACTCTCGATCGGCCCCACCCCCGCCGCCAAAGCCGCCTGGATCGACGGCTTCCTCGGCAGCCGCGGCCTACTCCTCGTCCACGACCGCCAACTCCTCCACCTCATCGACACCTGGCTGCACACCCTCCCCGAAGACCAATTCATCACCACCCTCCCCCTCCTCCGCCGCACCTTCGCCACCTTCGAACCCGCCGAACGCCGCGCCATCGCCAACGCCCTCCGCACCCCCGAACCCACCGCCGCCACCCTCACCCTGGACCCCGCACGAGGAATCCCCCCGATGACCACCGTTGCCCACATCCTCGGAGCCACCCGATGACCGGCACGTCCGAATCCACACGCCGACAAGAAATCCCACAATGACCACCGCCTCCCATCCTCGGAACCGCCCGATGACCGGCACGTCCAACCCACGTGCGGAGGCAGCACGCGAAATCCCCACGACGACCACCGCTGCCGAAATCCTCGGATCCACCCGAACAACCGCCACGTCCAAATCCGCACGCCGACTCAGGGCACGAAATCCCCACAATGACCACCACCTCCCATCCTCGGAGCCACCCGATGACCGGCACGTGGAATCCACGCGCGGAGGCAGGACGCGGAATCCTCGCGACGACCACCGCTGCCGAAATCCTCAGAGCCGCCGAATGACCGCCCCGCGTTCGATCCGTGCGCCGGGGCGCGGAATCCCCACAACAACCACCGTTGCTCAAGAGGTCGGAACCCGCGCCATCGTCGGCACGATCAAACCGTGCGCCGATATCGGGGCCGCTCGGTTCCAGATGGAGTGCTCGAAGGGGCTGCTGAGGTCGGCGGAAGTGGAGGTGTTCGGTGAGCGTGGATGAGGAGCGGGGGCGGCGGTGGCGGCTGGTGCTGGGGGCGGCGGCCGAGGGGGAGGCCGGAGGTCTCGGAGATGCCGATGACCTCGCGATGGATCAGGCGCTGGGGAGCCTGTACAACGGTGGCGATGCGGAGGAGGCGGGCGGGAAGCGGACGGGTGGGCTCGGCGGGTCCGCGCCACGAGTCGCGCGGTGGCTCGGGGATATTCGGCGCTACTTCCCGGCTTCGGTGGTCGAGGTGTTGCAGCGCGATGCGGTGGATCGGCTCGAGCTGACGCAGTTGCTGCTGGAGCCGGAGCTGCTCGAGGCCGTACAGCCCGACGTGCATCTGGTGGGCACGCTGCTCGGGCTGAACTCGGTGCTGCCGGAAACCACCAGGGCGACAGCGCGTGTCGTGGTGCGGCAAGTGGTGCGGGAGATCGAGGAGCGGATCGCCGCGCACACTCGGGCGGCGGTGACTGGGGCGTTGAACCGGGCCGCCCGGACGACGCGACCGAAACCCCGGGATATCGACTGGGACAAGACTATTCGGAAGAATCTCGCGCACTACCTGCCCGAGCAGCGGACCGTGGTGCCGGAGCGGCTGATCGGATACAGGCGGACCGCGCAGGCGGTGCGGCGCGATGTGGTGCTGGCCATCGATCAGTCCGGATCGATGGCGGCCAGCGTGGTCTACGCGTCGGTATTCGGCGCGGTGCTGGCCTCGATGCGCGCGCTGCGGACCTCGCTGGTGGTGTTCGATACCGAGGTCGCGGACCTGACGGACCGGCTCGCCGACCCGGTCGACGTGCTGTTCGGAACCCAGCTCGGCGGCGGCACCGATATCAATCAGGCGCTGGCCTACTGCCAGTCGCTGATCACCCGCCCGGTCGGCACGCTGTTCGTCTTGATCTCGGACCTGTACGAGGGCGGCATCCGCGCGGAGATGCTGCGCCGGGTCAACGCCATGCGCGAATCCGGGGTGCAGGTGCTGGTGCTGCTCGCCCTCTCCGACGACGGCGCGCCCGCCTACGACCACGACAACGCCGCGGCGCTCGCCGCACTCGGGGTCCCCGCCTTCGCCTGTACCCCGGACGCTTTCCCTGATCTGCTCGCCGTCGCGATCGATCGCGGTGACGTGCACGCCTGGGCCGCGGCGCGGGAGCAGGGTGGACGGCGGTAGCACCAGCGGCGAGGTCCCCCAAGGGATGGACGCCCGGGGGACCTCGGGAACACGCGGGCGCTCAGACCAGGACGCCCACCGCGGACCGGGCGGATTCCGTCAGGATCCGAAGGCCGACAGCTGGCTGGCCAGGTCGAGCATGGAGGTGACGAGGGTGAGAACGGTCTCCAGAATTGCCATGATCAATGCTCCTTACCTAGAGGATGGCTAACATTCAGCAAACTGATGGTAGGTGCGGGAACCGCTCCGACCCGGGATTGGCGGCCCGGTAGTTGGCTAGGCTGCTAACGATTGAGCTCGCTGGATGTGGGGGGCACGGATGTTGCGCCGTGGTGATGTATTCGCCGGCTTCGTGATCGAACGCGAGCTGGGCCGCGGCGGCATGGGCGCGGTCTACGCGGCCCGCCATCCCCGGCTGCCGAAACTGCTGGCGCTGAAACTGCTGCACCGGGAGTTGTTCGGCGACAAGGAGACCCGCGGCCGATTCGAACGCGAAGCCGACCTGGTCGCCCAGCTGGACCACCCCAACATCATCACCGTGTTCGACCGCGGCATCGAGGACAACCACCTGTGGATCTCGATGCAGTACGTCGACGGCGTGGACACCGCGGCGATCCCGGTCAACGCCATGCCGGTCGCCCGGGCCATGCAGATCCTGCAACAGACCGCGGGCGCGCTCGACTACGCGCACGCTCAGGGCGTGCTGCACCGGGACGTGAAGCCCGCCAATATCCTGCTGTCCCGCTCGGCCGGCGCCGGTCCCGGCTTCACCGAACGGGTGCTGCTCACCGACTTCGGGATCGCGAAACTGCTCGCCGACTCCGGCCGGCTCACCCGCACGGGCACCCTGGTGGCCACCCTCGCCTACGCGGCCCCCGAGCAGTTGATCGCCGCGCCGGTCGACTATCGCGCCGACCAATACTCGCTGGCCTGCACCCTGTTCCGGATGCTGACGGGCTACGGCCCCTATGACGGTCCGAATATCGCGGCGATCATGTGGGGTCACGTGCAGTCGCCGCCGCCGTCGCTGCGCGCCGCCCGCCCGGACCTGCCCGCGGGTTTGGACCTGGTGCTCGCGAAGGCGATGGCCAAGGACCCGGACCGCCGCTTCCGCACCTGCTGCGAATTCGCCGAAGCGGCGCTGGAGGCCTGGCGCAAACCGGAACCACCGCGAACAATGCACCGCCCACCTCAACCGGACCGCCCAGCGCACCATCGGCCGCCCGCACCACCCACCCCGCCGACCGAGCAGCCTGTTCCGTCAGGTTCCCCGCAGCCCGCCCCGCCGGGTTCGCCGCGCTCCGTCCAGTCGAGCTCCGAGCAGCCCGTCCCGTCGAATTTTCCGCAGCCCGCCCTGTCGAGTTCCCCGCAGCCCGTCCGGGCGAGTTCTCCACAGCCCATCCGGCCGAGTTCGCTGCGCGCGGTGGCCGATCGGGTGCACGGTTGCCTGCTCGGCGGCGCGGCCGGCGATGCGCTGGGCGCTCCGGTGGAGAACCTGCTGCTGGTCGACATCCGCCAGCGCTACGGGCCCGACGGCGTCACCGGAGACCCGTTCGAGGACAAGATCTCCGAGGAAACCCAGCTGGCGCTGTTCACGGCGGAAGCGCTGATCAAGGGCTCGGTGCGGGCGCGCGCGAAAGGCCTCAGCGGTGCCACGCTGGGGATGATGCAGCAGGGGTTTCTAGTGTGGTTGCAGGGCCAGGGCATCGAGATCCCCGAGCAGGAGAGCAAGCTGCACAGTCGGCTCGCGGCGCACCCGGCGCTGGTCGAGCCGCGCGGCAACGGCCTGGCCGTGCTCTCGGCTCTGCAGAAGGCGGGCGCGCGCGGAAAACCTTTCCAGCCGTTGGGAACCCGCACCAACCCGGTCAACGACTCCAAGGGATGTGCCGCCCTGGCCCGCTCCGCGCCGTGCGGTTTCGGCTATCTGCTCGACCGCACCGGCCTGGCCGCCGAGATCGTCTTCGAATTGGGCTGTGACGCCGCCGCGCTCACGCACGGCAACCCGAGCGGCTGGCTGCCCGCGGGCGCCCTCGCCGTCATCGTCTACGACCTGGTGCGCGGCGCCGAGCTGCGCGCCGCCGTCCACCGTGCCCGCACCGAGCTGCGCAAATACGAACGCCACGAGGAAACTTCGAACGCCCTGGAGGCCGCGGTCCGGCTCGCCGACCGGGTCGGCCCGCGGATGCCCCGACTCGAGGACACCGAGTCACTGGGCCCCGGCTGGATCGGCCCGGAAGCCCTGGCCATCGCCGTCTACGCGGCGCTGGCCGCGCAAGCCGTCGGCGGCACGGCCGAGCAGATCGTCCGCAACGGCATCCTGCTGGCGGTGAACCACTCCGGCGACAGCGACGCCACCGGTGCGATTTGCGGCAGTGTGCTCGGCGCCTGCTACGGCGTCACAGCGCTTCCGCCCGACTGGCGCGCGGTCGAAACCAGTGCGGTCATCGAGGAACTGGCCGCCGACTACTGCCTCGAGTTCGGCCCGAACCCACCCAGCAACGATTACGGCGAACCGAGCACGGATTGGCGCAATCGCTACAGCGGATAGTTGACAACGGGCGGTGCGGAATCGAATTCCGCACCGCCCGTATCTGTCTCAGAGATCCGCGATGGCCGCCAGCGGCGGCGTCCGGGCGGCCCGGATGCCGGGCCACAGCGCGGCGAGCACACCGACCACCGCGGAGCTGACCAGCACCACGACGAGCTGGCCCCACGGAATCGCGATCTGGTCGATACCCAGATCCGCCAGGGTGCGCAGGAACCCGACGCCCAGCCCGAGACCCATGATCACACCCACGATGGCGCCGAAGACGGCGATCAGCATGGACTCCAGATAGATGGTCCGGCGCACCTGGGCGCGCTGGGTGCCCACCGCCCGGAGCATGCCGATTTCGCGGCGCCGCTCCACCACCGAGAGCGCGAGGGTGTTGATGATGCCGAGGATGGCGATCACCACCGCCAGGGCGAGCAGACCGTAGAGGATGGCGAGCATCGTGTTGATCTGCTGACCCTGCGCGCCCTTGACCTGCTCGCGGTCCTGGACCTGAACGACCGCGAAGGCATCGGTGGCCTTCTCCAACTGGGTGCGCATGGCCGTGAGATCGGCGCCCGGTTTCGCGCTGACCAGAACGAAGAAGTTGTTCTGGAAGGACGGCGGCATGACCTTGTCGAACAGCTGCGGCGCGAGCACCATGTCGCCGAGCAACGGATTGTCCCGGAACACACCGCCGACGGTGGCGGGCACCTTCTGGTTCTTGTCCAGGGTGGTCAGCTCGATCTGCTGTCCGACCTTCCACCCGTGCTCGGCGACTTCGCTGTCGGAGACCAGCACGGTGCGCTCGCCCAGCGTGCGGGAGCCTTGCAGGATCTCGGTGTGGAACACGTTGTCCATCGGCGCGTCCGGTGACACACCGCGCATCTGATCGGTGTCGACCCGGAAAGCCGCGCCCCGGAAGCCGACCACGTCGGCCGCCTCCGGCACGCCCTTGCGCACCGCGTCGGGCACCCCGAGCGACAGCCCGATCATCGAGTTCTGCGGACCGGCGAGGGTGTAATCGGCCGTAATGCCCTTGTCGACAAGCACACTCACGCTGGCCTTGGCCGAGGCCCCGAGCATGCCGATGGCGGAGACCAGCATCAAACCGAGGGTCAGGGCGAAAGCCGTCGCCGCGGTGCGGCGCGGATTGCGGACCGCGTTGTTGCGGGCCATGTGGCCGATCGGCCCGAACGGCCGGATCAGCACGCCGAGCGCACCGACGACCGGGCGGGACAGCGCCGGCAGCACCAGCAGGACCGCCAGAATCAACGCCAGCGCGCCGCCGCCGACGATGCTCGCCGCGCGCCCTCCGGTGCCTTGCGCGCCGATCACGACCGCCACGACACCGGCGACGCCGAGCACCGACCCGACGCTCGTGCGCACCCGCAGCGAACTGCCGGCCACGAACCGTGCCACACCGGGAACGCCGAGGGCCGCACCGAGCTTCGTGCCCAGCAGCAGCGGTTCATCGCTGGACTTGTATTCCTCGCGCATGGCCTCGACCGGCGGGATCTTCGCCGCCCGGCGCGCGGGCGCGTAGGCACTGATCACCGTCACTCCGATGCCGACGATCAGCCCGACGATGATGGTGCGGGGCAGCACCGCCATCGCGCCCGTCGGCAAGCCCAGATCGAAGGCGTTCAGCACGGCGGACAGCCCGTAGGCCAGCGCCACGCCCGCCGCCAAACCGATGACGCTGCCGATGCTTCCGATTACCAGCGCCTCGGAGACCACCGTCCGGCCCACCTGTTGCCGGCTCGCGCCGACCGCGCGCAGCAACGCCAATTCCCGCAGCCGCTGCGCCACGATCATGGAGAAGGTGTTGTAGATGATGAAGGTGCCCACGATCAGCGCGATCGCGCCGAAGGCGAGCAGGAAGTAGTTGATGAACTTCAGCGCCTCCCCCAGCTGCGCTTTCATGTCCTCGCGCACCTGGTCGCCGTTCTGGACCTTGAAACCCTTGACCTCGGCGGCGATGCGGTCGCGCAGGTCGTCGGCGGCGACGCCGGGCTGGGCGGCGATATCGATGTAAGCCACGTGCGAGCCGTCGGTGAACAGCTGCCGCGCCTGCTTGTCCTCGAAGAGCAGTCCGATGAAACCGCCGGTGTCGGACGGGACGTCGTAGATGCCGGTGACCGTGACCTCGAGCGCGGGGCGCTCCTGGGTGCTGCGGGCCGGGATGATCACCTTGGCGCGATCGCCGACCTTCAACCCGGAGCGTTCGGCGCCCCCGGAGTTGATCGCGATCTCGCCCGGCTTGCTCGGCGGCACGCCCTGCACGAACTTCTGCGGCTCCTCCACCGCCTGCTCCGGCGGCAGGAAGGACTGCCCCCAGCTCGGCGCGCCGCCGGTCTGCACCGGCTTGCCCGCCGAATTCAGCAGCACCAGCGGACCGTTCACGCCGGGCGCGACCGCCCGCACGCCCTCGATCTTGGTCACCTTGTCGACCGCGCCCTGCGGGACGCCGAAGGACTGCTGCGATTCCGGGCTGACCCGCACGTCGACGCCCTTGGCCTGGCCTTCGAAGATGCCGTCGAAGGTGCGCTGCAGGGTATCGGTGAAAACGAAGGATCCGGCGATGAACGCCGTGCCGAGAATGACCGACAGCACGGTCAGGGCCAGCCGCACCTTGTGGGCGGCGAGATTGCGCAAGGCGACCTTGCGCATGGGGTTACCCGACATCAGAGAGTCTCCAGCGCCTTCATCTTGTCCAGCACGGATTCGGCGGTGGGGTCGCGCAGTTCGTCGACGATGCGGCCGTCGGCCAGGAACACCACCCGGTCGGCGTAGGCGGCGGCGTGCGGTTCGTGGGTGACGATCACGACCGTCTGCCCGAACTCGTCCACCGCGGCCCGCAGGATCGAGAGCACCTCGCCGGAGGAACGGGAATCCAGGTTGCCGGTCGGCTCGTCGCCGAAGATGATCTCCGGCTTGCCGGCCAGCGCCCGCGCGCACGCCACGCGCTGCTGCTGGCCGCCGGACAGCTCGCTGGGCCGGTGCGTGAGCCGGTCGGTCAGCCCGAGCCGCTTCAGCACGGTGTCCAGCCATTCCTGATCCGGCCGGCGCCCCGCGATGTCCAGCGGCAAGGTGATGTTCTCCAGCGCGGTGAGCGTCGGCACCAGGTTGAACGCCTGGAACACGAAGCCGATCCGGTCGCGCCGCAGCGCCGTCATCTGCTTGTCCGAGAGGTTGGTGAGCTCGGTGTCGCCGATCTCGACCAGGCCGGAGGACGCGCTGTCCAGGCCCGCCAGGCAGTGCATCAGGGTCGACTTGCCGGACCCGGACGGGCCCATGATCGCCGTGAACTCCCCCTTCGCGAACTCGGCCGACACCCCGTCCAAGGCCTTGACCTGCGTATCTCCCGAACCATAAACCTTGGACACATCGATGGCACGGGCCGCGACATCGGTCGGAGCCGCCTTTTCGGCGGTGTCGGTACCCACAGCGTGCGAAGTCATGCCCTCCAGTCTGTCGGGCGATCTCCCCCCGCGCCATCCGGATTTCCCCTGACTACCTACGAGGTAGCGTGGCCGAATGAGCATTCGTGATATCGCACTGCGCACCCTGGACGGCGAGCCGACCACCTTGGCCGAGCTGGCCGGGGACAAGGCGGTGCTGCTGGTCAACGTAGCGTCCAAATGCGGTCTGACGCCGCAGTATTCGGGCCTGGTCGAATTGCAGCAGACCTACGGGCCGAAGGGCTTCACCGTGATCGGCGTGCCGTGCAACCAGTTCATGGGACAGGAGCCGGGCAGCGCGGAGGAGATCGCGCAGTTCTGTGCGACCACCTACGGCGTGGACTTCCCATTGCTGGAGAAGTCCGAGGTCAACGGCGAAAACCGGCATCCGCTCTACGCCGATCTGGTGACCACCGCCGACGCCGAGGGCGCCGCCGGCGATATCCAGTGGAACTTCGAGAAGTTCCTGATCGACCGCGAGGGCAAGGTGGCCGGACGGTTCCGGCCGACCGTCACCCCCGCCGACGCCGCCCTGCGCGACGCGGTGGAATCGGTGCTCTGACGCTCACAGTGGGGCCGAGCGCCACCAGCGCAGCACCTCATCGTGGGTGTCCACGATGCCGTCGGTGTACATCAGATACTGACCGCGGGAGCCGGTGAACACGGTCACCATCTTCGGGCCGCTATTGGTGAACTTGTAGTTGGTGTAGGACTTTCCGCCGTTGCTGTCGGATTCCTTCTTGGCGTCCTTGGGCAGGTTGTTCACCGCGGCCTGGGCCTCGGCGGCGGAGTTGTACATGTAGATCGTGTAGAACGGGTCCTCGTTGTCGCCGCCGCCGTAGCAGTCCCACGCGAAGCCCCACTTACCGAAATCCGGTGTGCCGTCGGTCGGATTCGGCGGCGAGCTGGCGGTGTGTGAGCTACAGGTGGAGCCGTTGTACCCGGCGCTGCCGTCGGGTTCGCCCGGCACCAGGCTGCTGAACTCGCGACTGATCGCCTCGATGCTCGCGGCCGTGCCCGGCGTGGCGCTGGTCGAGGTGGCCGTCGCGGTCACCGACGCGGTCGGGGTGCGGGTCGGAGTCGGGCTCGGATCATCGCCGACGACGACGCCGATGACGGCCAGCATCGCGACCACCAGCACCACCGCGCCCAGCACCACGCCGACAATCACGCCCGCGTTGGACTTGCGCGGCGGCGGGCGCTGGCCCATCGGCGGGCGCGGCGGCGCGTTGTATCCGCCCTGCGGGCTGTAGGCCGGCTGCTGTGCGAAGGGCGCGCCCGAATTCGTCTGCTGCGCGGTCGATCCCACCGGCATGGTGTGCTGGGCCGGCCGCGGCGCGGGCGTGATCGCCGTCGGCGCACCCGACAGCGAGTGCGGGCCGCTGGCCTGCCCCACCGGATAGGTCGGCGCCTGCGGAATGGACGGATGCTGCCCGCCCGCCGTCGGCAACTGCGGCGCCGAGGTGTGCGTGGTCTGGAACTGCGGGCCGGTTACCGGATGCGGCCCCCCGGCCAGCGGAATCGCCGGTTGACTGCGATCGGTGAGCGCCTGCTGCGCGGCCGCGGCGAATTCCGAGCACGAGTTGTACCGGTCGTCGGGTCGCTTGGCCATCGCCTTGGCCAGCACCCCGTCCAGCGCGTACGGCAGCCCGGGCCGCGCACTGCTGAGCGCGGGCGGCGCGGTCTGCAGGTGACCCTGGATCACCTGCGCCGGGTTCGTCGACGCGAACGGGCCGCTGCCGGTGAACAGCCAGAACAGTGTGCAGGCCAGCGAATACTGATCCGAGCGGTGATCCAGCGGCGAACCGGTCAGCTGCTCCGGCGAGGCGTAGGCGAGGGTCGCGGTGAAGGTGCCGGTCTGCGTGAGATGGCCGGTGTCGTCGCGCAACCGGGCGATGCCGAAGTCGGTCAGGTAGACCCGCTCGCCGCGCCCGCTGCCGGACCGGGCCAGCAGGATATTGGCCGGTTTCACATCCCGGTGCAGCACGCCCATGCCGTGCGCGTAGTCGAGCGCCTCGGCGGTTTCCTTGATGATCTGCACGGCGCGCGCCGGCGGCAGCGACTGCGGCTCCACCGAGGCGGCATCGATCCCGTCGATGAACTGCATGGAGATCCACAGCTGCTCGTCCTCGAGCCCGCGGTCGTAGACGGTGACGATGTTGGGGTGGTCGAGCCGGGCGACCAGATCCGCCTCCCGTTCGAACCGCGCCCGCACCTCCTCATCGTGAAACATCTCCCGGTTCAACAGCTTCAGCGCTGTCATCCGCGGCAGCCGCGGATGTTTCGCCAGGTAGACCGAACCCATGCCACCGCGGCCCAGCTGCCGCTCGATGACATAGCCGGCGAAAACATCACCGCTGGCCAGCATGTCTTGCTCCACTTCTCGCCCGCACCGGGACCCACCGATGCCAGGCGTACAGCACGAGAACGTGATCAGGGCGTCGCCCGACCACGGAATACGGAAAACCCTAGCAGTTGTCACACACCCCTAATGCCCGACGAACGGGTATCGCGGTTGGCCGCCCGGGCGTTCCATTATCAGCTCATAGCCAATTTCTATGGAGGATGGTCTTGTTCACCGGCGGGCGGCCGACCTCGGCGTATGGGAGCGTCGGGCAACGCGATCGTGATGGGGCGCACAGTTCTACGAGTACCCGACCGCGGGCGTTGCGGCGCAGCGTTTCCCGAGGACGAGGGCGGATCGGTCCGCGGCGATTCGACCTGGCGAGGCGGATCGGACCGCGGTGGATCGACTGGACGTGGTGGATCGGTTCCGCTGGGCGGCACGGGGTTTCGCCCGGAGGGCGGCGGCACCGGGCCGGACGTCGGCGGCCCGCCCGAGATCGGCTGCCCACCCGAAATCGGCGGCACGCCGGGCGTAGCCGGTCTTCCTGGCCCCGGCGGGCGATACAAATTCAGCGGCGCGCCGTTCGCCGGAGGCACACCCGTCCTGGGCGGCACGCCCGGTATCGGGGGGCCGCCCGAGGTATATCCGGTAGCCGCGGGTGGATACACCGGCGGCCCAGGCGGATTCGGGTACATCGGTGGCCGGCCCGGTGGGCGGTAGCCCGTGTGCGGATGACTCGGCTGCGGCGGATGTCCCTGGTACGCCCCGGTCGGCGGTGAGCCGTACCCGGGATAGGCCGGCGGTGTGTACCCGGTCTGCGGCCACGCACCCGGATACCCCGGGTGCGGCCCCGGCTGCTGTGACCCAGGCTGCTGCGGCCGCGGATGCTGGTGCGACCCACTGGAAGCCAGCGCCTGCCGGGCCGCCGCGGCGAAGTCGGTGCAGCAGGCGAACCGATCGTCGGGCCGCTTGGCCAGTGCCCGCGCCAGTACCCCGTCCAGCGCGGGCGGCAAGCCCGGCCGCGCTTGCCGCAGCGAAGGCACCGGCCCGAACAGGTGACCGTTCATCACCACCGCCGGATTGCCCCCGGCGAACGGCGGCGCCCCGGTCAGCATCCAGAACAGCGTGCACGCCAGCGAATACTGATCGGCCCGGTGATCCATCGGCGTGCCGCTGAGCTGTTCCGGCGCGGCGTAGGCGAGGGTGGCGGTGATCTGCCCCAGCGACGACAGCGTGTTGTCGGCGTTGCGCATGGCCGCGATCCCGAAGTCGGTGAGCAGCACCCGTTCCGGCTGCCCGATCGGCGCCTTGGCCAGCAGGATGTTCGCCGGTTTCACATCCCGGTGCAGCACGCCGTTGGCGTGCGCGAAGTCCAGGGCGGCGGCGGTGTCGGAGATGATGTGCACCGCCCGCGCGGGAGCCATGGCGTCGACGTCGGCGCTGGCGGCATCCGAACCGGCCACGAACTGCATGGAGATCCACAGCTGGTCGCCCTCGGCGCCGCGGTCGTAGACGGTGACGATGTTGGGGTGATCCAGCTGGGCGACCAGATCGGCCTCGCGCTCGAATCGCTGGCGGATCTCGTCGTCGCTGTAGAGCTCCCGGTCCAGCAGCTTCAGCGCCGTCAGGCGCGGCAACCGCGGATGCTGCGCCAGGTAGACGGTGCCCATACCGCCCTGGCCGAGCACGCGTTTGACGACGTAACCGGCAAAGACCTCGCCAGCATGCAACACAGTGTGGACACCCCCTCGTCGGGCCGAGCACGCAGATCCTAGAGGTGTATCTCGTCGGCCCGCGATCCTGCAACAACTCGATTATCGCCCGCCCGCGCCGGTTTGTCGGTGGCCCGGCCTAAGCTCTGGTGCATGAAACTGGGAGCCCACGTCCGCGAAGACAGCGACCCGATCGGTCTCGGCGAGAAGCTCGGCGCCGAGGTCATCCAGTTCTTCGTCGTGGATCCGCAGAGTTGGGACAAACCGAAACCACATCCCCTGGCCGAGCAAATCAAGGCCAGCGAGATCGACGTCGTGATCCACTCCTCGTACCAGATCAACGTGGCGAGCACGAACAACCGGCTGCGCATGCCCTCCCGCCAGGCCGTCGCCCTGCAAGCCGCCGCGGCGGCCGAGCTGGGCGCCTTCGGCCTGGTCGTGCACGGCGGCCATGTCCGGTCCGACGCCGAGATCGAAGCCGGGATCATCAACTGGCGCAAGCTGTTCGAACGCCAGCAGGACAAGGGCGGCTTCGCGGTGCCGATCCTGATCGAGAACACCGCGGGCGGCAATCACGCCATGGCGCGGCATTTCGATTCCATCGCGCGGCTGTGGGACGCGGTCGGCGATTTCGGCGCCGGATTCTGCCTGGACACCTGCCACGCCTGGGCCGGCGGCGAGGAACTGGTCGGCGTGGTGGACCGGATCAAGGCCATCACGGGCCGCATCGATCTGGTGCACCTGAACTCCTCGCGCGACGAGTTCAATTCCGGCGCCGACCGGCACGCCAACCTGTCCGAGGGCACCATCGATCCGGAGCTGCTCGCCGAGGTGTGCCGCACCGCGGGCGCCCCGGTCATCCTGGAGACCCCGGCCGACGGCGTCGCCGACGACATCGCTTACCTGCGGGAGCAGGTGGGGTAACGGCTTACGATCCGGCTGAGGGTAAACCTGTTCGGCCGGCGGCCGCGCTGGTGTGCTCGAACACAGCAAACGTTCGAGCGAAAGGCACACCAATGACCGTCGATTCCGCAACAGTGGTGAAACTCGGCAGCCGGATCGGCGCACGCATCGATGGCGTCCGATTGGGCGGTGATCTGGACGCCGCGACGGTCGCGCTGATCCAGGACGCGCTGCACGAGCACAAGGTGATCTTCTTCCGCGGTCAGGACCATCTCAGCGAGGACGGCCAGTACGAGTTCGCGGAGCTGCTGGGCGCCCCCACCACCCCGCACCCGACTGTCACCTCCAAGGGCGTGAAGTCGCTGCCGATCGATTCCGAGTACGGCCGCGCCAACAGCTGGCACACCGATGTCACCTTCGTGGACCGCATCCCGAAGGCGTCGATCCTGCGCGCGGTGCACCTGCCCGAGTACGGCGGCTCCACCACCTGGGCCTCCACCGTCGCCGCCTACGAATCGCTGCCCGATTCGCTCAAGGCCCTGGTGGCGAACCTGCGCGCCCGGCACACCAACGCCTACGACTACGCGGCCGACCGCGGGGACCGGCCCGCGACCGGCGAGCAGGACAAGGCCTACCGCGCGGAATTCGAGTCGACCTACTACGAGACCGAGCACCCGGTGGTGCGCGTGCACCCGGTCACCGGCGAACGCGCGTTGCTGCTCGGGCATTTCGTGAAGAACTTCGTCGGCCTCAGCGCCGCCGAATCGCAAGCGCTGTTCCAGCTGCTCCAGAACCGGGTCATCAAGTTGGAGAACACGACCCGCTGGAACTGGCAGCTCGGCGATGTCGCCATCTGGGACAACCGCGCCACCCAGCACTACGCCGTGGACGACTACGACGGCCAGGCCCGCCGCCTGACCCGCATCACCCTGGCGGGCGACATCCCGGTCGGCGTGAACGGTGAAACCAGCACCATCATCGCGGGCAACGCCGAGCACTACTCGATCGTCGAAGATATCGCAGCCACGGCCGCCTGAGAAGTCAGCTGTGTGCGGTTCGTAACTACCGCACCCGTTTCCCGGTGGTGGCGGCGCGCCCGTCGCCACCACCTGCCGGTGGGCGGCACGCATTTCGTGGGCGTGCGGCTCCGTCGATCCGGTCAACCCGAATTCCTCTCACGACACACAGATTGGGGTACCAATCCGCAGGACACCAACTCGGGTAACGGCTTTCAACACCCCCGCATTGCGTCAGCGGCCATGTCAATTCGCTCTGAATCCCTGCGCGCTGACCGAAATCAGATAGTATTTTCGAATGCTCGTTCGATACCGGTTCCGGGCCTACCCCGACGGAGGGCAGGCGAAGATGCTTGCCCGGTCGTTCGGGTGTGCGCGGACGGTGTACAACGATGCAATCTGGGCGCGGCGGAAGGCACGTGCGGCAGGAGAGAGCCTGTCGGACAGCGAGGTTCAGCGCCGGGTGGTGACCCAGGCCAAACAAACACCAGAACGGGCATGGCTGGCGGAAGTGTCGAGCGTGGTGCTGGTACAAGCGTGTCAGGACGCACGCCGCGCGTACCGCAACTTCTTCGACTCCATCGCAGGGAAACGTGAAGGTCGCAAAGTTGGTGCTCCCCGATTTCGATCAAGGAAGGACCACCGACAATCAATCCGGTTCACTCGCAACGGATTCACTGTCACCAGACATGGCGTGCGGCTGGCGAAGATTGGTCAAGTGAAACTCGTGTGGTCACGCGAGTTGCCAGCGGAACCGTCGAGCGTGACGGTCATTCGCGAAGCGGATGACCAGTACTACGTGTCGTTCGTGGTCGAGATCTCCGCAAAACCGTTGCCAGCTTCACCGCGAGTAGCGGGCGTGGACGTTGGGCTCATCGATCTGGCGGCTGTTACCTACTCGGACGGGACAAGAGAGAAGGTCTATAACCCCCGTCATTTGCGGGCCAACGAGAAACGACTCGCCAAGGCTCAAAAGATATTGTCGCGTCGGCAGAAAGGGTCGAACAACCGGAACAAGGCTCGCATGCGAGTCGCGGTGCTGCACCGAAAGGTGCGAAACACCAGGCTCGACCATCACCACAAGCTCGCTTCCCGGCTGATCCGCGAGAATCAAACGGTCGCTGTGGAAGATCTCGCGGTGAGAGGGTTGGCTCGTACGCGGCTGGCGAAGTCGGTACACGACGCTGGGTGGGCGACACTGATTCGGCTGCTACAGGAGAAGGCAATCCGAAACGGCCGCACCGTCATCAAGATCGATCGCTGGTTCCCCTCGACCCGCACCTGCTCGTTATGTGGAGTGGTGTCCGAGCCCAAACCTCTCGGGGTACGGGTGTGGGAGTGCGCATGTGGCGTGAGGCTGGATCGCGATTACAACGCTGCAGTGAATATTCTCGACGCCGCAGGGCTTGCGGAGTCGCTAAATGCTTGTGGAGGCAATGTGAGACTTCGGCTTGCCGGAGCAGTTGCCTGTGAAGCAAGAACCCACCGAACGGCGAACGTTCGCGTTCCCGCGTAGGAATACCGGTCCTTTCGGGGCCAGAAGGAAGCCAAGATGGAGATTCGGCCGCTCGACGGGGTGCGGGTTCTGGAACTGGGCAACTATGTGGCCGCACCGACGGCCGGGCGCATCCTCGGTGACTTCGGCGCCGAGGTGATCAAGGTGGAACGCCCGAAAACCGGTGACGAACTGCGTAATTGGCGGCTCTACGGCGGCAGCACCTCGATGCTCTACCGGACCGTCAACCGCAACAAGAAGTCCATCACCCTGGATCTGCGGACCGAGGCGGGGCGGCGGATCGTGCTCGACCTCGTCAAGCAGTGCGATGTGCTGCTGGAGAACTTCCGGCCCGGGATCCTGGAGAAGTGGGGTCTGAGCCCCGAGGCGCTCTCCGAGGCCAACCCGAATCTGGTGATCACCCGCATCTCCGCCTACGGCCAGACCGGCCCGCTCGCGCAGCGCCCCGGCTTCGCGGCGGTCGCCGAAGCGGTCGGCGGCCTGCGCGAATTGGTGGGTGACCCGGACCGTCCCCCGGTCCGGGTGGGCGTCTCCATCGGTGACTCCATCGCGGGGATCTACGCCGCGTTCGGCACCGTGATGGCCCTGTTCCAGCGCGAGCGGGTCGAGCGAGTTCCCTTGGAACAGCGCATCATCGATGTCGCCCTGAACGAATCCATCCTCTCGGTCATGGAATCGCTGGTCCCCGACTACCTGGCCTACGGCATCACCCGCGAACGCGTCGGCGGCCGGATGGAGGGCATCGCCCCGAGCAACGCCTACCCGTGCAGCGACGGCCTCAGCATCATCATCGGCGGTAACGGCGATGCCATCTTCCAGCGCTACATGCAGGTCATCGACCGCCCCGATCTGGCCGCCGATCCCGAACTCCAGGACAACTGGGGACGCTGGACCAACCGGGAACGCCTGGACGCCTCGATCGCCGAGTGGACCATCCAGCACACCCGCGCCGAGGCCCTGAAGATCCTCGAGGACGCCGCCATCCCCTGCGGCCCGATCTACACCGCCGCCGATCTGGTCGCCGATGAGCAGCTGAAGTCGCGCAATATGATTCAGTCCTTCCCGGTCGACGTCGGTGCGCCCGAGCCGAAGGACGTCGGCTTCACCGGCATCGTTCCCGTCCTCGGCGGGCAGTCGCTGCCGATCCGGAATGTGGGCCCCGATCTCGGGGAACACACCCGCGAGGTGCTCTCGGGCCTGCTCGGACTGAGCGACGCCGAGATCGACGCGCTGAACGCCGGAGACGCGTGATCGCGCCGCCGTCGGCGCGGCAAGATCATCGGGCCGACGCGGGGGCCGGTGCTCGCGCAATGCGGCCGACGCCGATAGGGTGCCGGGCATGAGTAGGCGGCGTGGACGCAGACGCCCGGATGGACGCAGCAGAGGTGAGCTCCGTTCCCCGGCGCCGAGCAGGCCGACAGTGCATCCGAATCCGGCGGGCACCAATCGGAGATCCTGGGCAGGCGTGATGTGCGTACCCGCACGGTCACGGGAAGAGAAGTGACAGCCGTCCTGCGGGATGTGACCTTGCGTGACGGCTTGCAGCTCACCGGCAAGGTGCTCCCCACCGGCCGCAAGGCCGAGATCGTGCGCCACCTGCTGGCGCTCGGGGTCCCGGAGCTGGAAATCGGCTCGATGGCGCGGCCGGATCTGGTGCCGCCGATGGCGAACACCCTGGATCTCGTCGCCGCCCTGACCCCCGCGGAGCTCCAGCACTGCTGGCTCTGGGTCGCGACCCCGCGTCATGTCGAGAAAGCCTTGGCGGCGGGCGTGCGCAACTTCCAGTACTGCCTGTCGGTCTCCGACGCCCACAACACGGCCAATATCGGCCGCACCGCCGAAGCCAGCGTGGCCGCCATGCCGGCGGCGATCCGGCTCGCGCAGGAAGCCGGCGGTTCGATTCAGCTCTGCCTGGCCACCAGCTTCACCTGTCCGTTCGACGGCCCGGTCGACCCGGCGCGTGTCCTCGCGATCGCCGCCGACCCGCGCACCGCGGGGGCCACCGACATCGTTCTCGCCGACACCCTGGGCCAGGCGCACCCGGCCCAGGTCAGCGCTCTGGTCACCGCGGTCCGCGAGCAAACTCCCCAGCGCCGCATCGTCTTCCATGGGCACGACACCTGGGGCATGGGCGTCGCCAACACCCTCGCGGCCATCGCGGCCGGCGCCGGCATGGTCGACGGCTCGCTCGGCGGCCTCGGCGGCTGCCCCTTCGCCCCGGGCGCCAGCGGCAATACCGCGTCCGAGGACATCCTCTTCGCCACCCGCCCGGACTGGTTCACGCCCGCGTCGCTGGCCGCCATGGTCGGCCTGACCGAGGACCTGCTCGCCGAACTCGGCGAACCCAACCGCTCGCGCACCGCCGAGGGCGCGCGCTCGAAGGCCGCGGCCTTCGAATGGGTGGCGCGCTAGCCGAATTGGTAGTGCACGTACTCCCGCACCGGCTCGAACCCGATACCCCGGTAGATCTTGTTGGAGGTGGGATTGTCGGTGTCGGCGAACAGGCAGATGTCGAGTCCCTGGGACCGCAGCAGCCGGGACACGTGCGCGGACAGCGCGGCGGCGTAACCGCGGCCGCGATCCGCGGGCGGGGTGTAGACCGGCCCGATCCGGGACCAGCCATAGGCCGGCACCTGATGCGCGACCAGGCAGACCGGACGGCCGTCGCGTTCCCACAGCCACCACCAGCCCGCCGCGATCCGGCGGCGCAGCGCCTCGACGGGCAGGCCCGCGCCATGCAGCCCGATCTCGGACTGCATCGCCTCGGCCCAGGCCAGGCACAGCGCCACATCGGATTCCGTCGCCCGCCGCGGCGCGCCGAGGACCTGGGGTATGTGCAGCGTTCCGAGCCGGTAGAGCCGCACGGCGTAGTCCTGTTTGTAGCCGACTCGCCGTAGCGCGCACCAGCGTTCGGCGAAGGGCCACACCACTTCCGAAGGGCCCTCGACGCCGCCGGCTTGCGCGATCGCGCCGGCGAATGCCTCGGCCACCGCGCCGACGCTGTCCACCGGGAGATCACCGAGATAGATGTCGTTGCGGCCCGAGCGCGCCGCGACGCCCACGACTTCGCCGGCGTCGTCGAGTACCGACACGAACCAGGACTGCTCACCCGGCGTGTGCTTCGCCGCGAGCAGGTTGCCGACGGCGGTCGCGATCACCGTGTTGCGCAGCGGATTCTGCCGCAGGAACGGCTCGGCGCGTGCCAGGAATTCGGTGACATCACTGGTGATCGCCGTCTGCCTACGATCCCGTCCAGCCATCAGCCAATCCTGCACGGCAGTAGCGGCTTCGGCAACCAACTCCGGGATCGATTGTGGCTCAGTCGGTTTCGGCGCGAACTCCACGGTCGTGTCGCAACTTCAGTAGCACCAGCCCGGCGGTGCAGGCGAGTATCAGGCCGGCTACCGCTATTTCGACGTGCAACCCGGCGATACCGAGCGCGGCGCCCACGACGCCACCGATGAAGAACAGCCAGGCGAAGGTCCGCGAGAGGATCGTGAACAGGCTGCGTGGCGGTTTCGACCCCTGGGGCTGCGATGGTGCGGTAGCTGCCGGATCGGCGGCTTCGGACTCGGCTCGCAGCGGAGTTGTCGAGTAAGCTCCCATCATCCACTCCCTCTAACCCGACTTCGATCAGAGTTGTTGTCGCAATAGGGTTCTCGAGCCCTCGGCGGATCTCTCATCTGGGTACAGGCGTCGCACACGTAACTTTGCTCACACACGCTACGACCACACCGGTGGGTTCGAGCGCGACACGTGCCCACGACACGCAATAGTCATCATTTCGATATCTGAATTACGAGTATTTTAGATCGAAGTATGAGCTGGCGAAACGCCCGTGCCGCAGTAGCCGCGATGCCGGGCCTCGATTAAGGTGAGCCCCACTCGATTACCCAGCAGGAGTGTCCCGATGGTGAGCAACAGGGCCAAGATCACCGGTCCGGCGATCGCAGCGGGGGCGGTTTCCGTCGGGCTCGTCCTCATCGGCGCCTGCGGAGTAGGCAAGAACGACACCTACGTGCCGCCCCCACCGCTGAAATCCGGACCGTCGGCAGCGATGGCCGTACAGAACGGAACTTCGGTGACGGCACAGAAAGTCGTCATCCCGCCGTCCCCCACGTGGCAAGTGGCGCCGGCCGGTCCGCCGCGCCGACCCGCGGGGTACACGCCTATGACCACACCGCCCGACAGCGAAATCGACATCCCGGGCGAGACCGAGACCACCACGCGCCCGCGCAGCACGCCGCCGACGCGCAGCACCGACCCCGAGGAACCGACGACCACCCGGACCAGGCCGCGCACCACCGAACGCGAGGAACCGACCACGACCCGCCGGCCACCGGTGCCCACCACGACCGCGGCCGCCCCGCCGCCGGTCGAGGAGACGACCCCGGAAGCCGCGCCCGTGGAAGTCGTCACCCCGATCGAAAGCCCCATGCCGGTCCCGGCGCCCGTCGACGCACCGACGGAAACCTCGGTCCCCGTGCCGACTTCGACCACGGCGCCGCCCACCGAGTAGACCGCACGACAAAGGCCGCCCTGCTCGGCAGGACGGCCTTTCTCTCGTTCGAGACCTACAGCTCCGGCTGGTCGTAGGAGCCGACCGCGGCGCTGAGCACCCGCAGATGCGCCAATGCGCCACCGAGCGTCCGCTCGATCGCGGTCAGCCGCGCGACGTAGTGGCTCACCGGGTACTCCGCGGTGACGCCGATACCGCCGTGCATCTGGATCGCTTCCTGCCCGACGTGCCGGGCGGCACGGCTGACCTGCAACCGAGCCCGCGAGGCGATCACCGGGTCGGCCTTGCCGTCGGCCAGCGCCGCGTTCGCGTACAGGCTCATGCTGCGCGCCAGTTCCAGCGAGACGTACATGTTGGCGGCCCGCTGGGTCAGCGTCTGGAACTTCGACAGCGTGACGCCGAACTGCTTGCGCGCCTTCAGGTAGTCGGTGGTCAGCCGCAGCGCCTCTTCCATCGCGCCGATGGATTCGGCGCAGAGCTGGGCCTGGGCGTGCACGATCGCGGTCTGCACCGCCGCGGCGGCTTCGCCGAGCAGTTCGGCCGGGGCCGAGTCGAATTCGATCTGCGCGCCGCGCTGGCCGTCCACCGTGCGGTAGGACTTGCGGCTGACGCCGCTGGCGTCGGCGGCGACCAGGAACAGGCCGAGGCCGCCGTCCGGCAGCGTCGCGCTGACCACCAGCTCGTCGGCGCAGTCGCCGTGCCCGACCGGGTTCTTGGTGCCGGTCAGGGCGTACGAATCACCCTGCGCCACCGCCTTGGTGGACAGCTCGGCCGACGGCCAGCGGGTGCCGGGCTCGCCGTGCGCGAAGGCCAGCAGCTTCTCGCCCGCGGCGACCGCGGGCAGGATCCGCTGCCGCTGCTCGGCCGAACCGACCGCGGCCACCAGACCGCCGGGCACCAGGACGGCGTCCAGGAGCGGTTCGGGCGCGAGCCGGCGACCGAACTCCTCCAGCACCACCATGGTCTCCACCGGCCCGGCGTCCATGCCGCCGTCTTCCTCGCTGAAACTCAGGCCCAGCACGCCCAGTTCGGCGAGCTGCCGCCAGACCTCGCGGCTCCAGCCGAGTTCGGTGTCGGTGACCTTGAGCCGGGACTCGGGGTCGTAGTTGCGGGCCAGCAGGTCACGGACGGTGTCCCGCAGCATGACCTGTTCGTCGGTGAGTTCGAAGTCCATGGTGTCGCCTCACAATCCCAGGATCGTGGAGGAAATGATGGAGCGCTGCACTTCGCTCGAACCTCCGTAGATGGTCGTCTTGCGGTAATTCAGGTAACCGGGGCCGCTGTGCTGGGCCCACTCCGGGGAGGCGATGTCCTCGGCGTCCACCGGGAGGGCGTCCGGGCCGGCGATATCGAGCAGCAGCTCGGTGGCCGCCTGCTGCAATTCCGAACCGCGCAGCTTCAGCACCGAGGAGGCCGGATTCGGCTTGCCCTCTTCGGAATTGGAGACCACGCGGAGCTGGGTGAGCTCCAGCGCGAGCAGCTCGTTCTCCAGCTCGGCGACGCGCGCCGCGAACAGCGGATCCTCCAGCAGCGTGCCCGCGCCGGACTTGGTCTGGCGGGCGTACTCTTTCGCGACGCCGATCTTGACCTTGGTGCGGCCGACGCCGGTGATGCCGGTGCGCTCGTTGCCGAGCAGGTACTTCGCGTAGGTCCAGCCCATGTTCTCCTCGCCGACCAGCTGGTCGGCGGGCACCCGGACGTTCTCGAAGAAGACCTCGTTGACCTCGTAGCCGCCGTCGATCAGTTTGATCGGGCGCATGGTGACGCCGGGGCTCTTGACGTCGAAGAGCAGGAAGGAGATGCCGGCCTGCTTCTTCGGGGCGTTCGGATCGGTGCGCACGAGGCAGAAGATCCAGTCGGCGTACTGGCCCAGCGTGGTCCAGATCTTCTGGCCGTTGACGATGTAGGAATCGCCGTCGCGCACCGCGGTGGTGCGCAGCGAGGCCAGATCGGAACCGGCGTCGGGCTCGGAGAAGCCTTGGCACCACCAGATATCCAGCGCCGCGGTCGGCGGCAGGAAGCGCTCCTTGATCTCCTGGTTGCCGAACTGCGCGATCACCGGGCCGACCATCTGGGCGTTGAACGTCAGCGGCTCGGGCACCGAGGCCAGCTGCATCTCGTCCTGCCAGATGTGGCGCTGCATCGGGGTCCAATCCTTGCCGCCCCACTCCACCGGCCAGTTCGGCACGGCGAGTCCGTGGTCGTTGAGGATCTTGTGCGCGGCGACGATCTGCTCTTTGGACAACTCGCGGCCGTAGCGGACGCGGTCGCGGATCTCAGCGGGGATCTCGGTCCGATAGAACTTTCGCAGTTCGTCGCGGAAGGCGATCTCGTCGGGGGACAGGGATATTTTCATACAGGACTCCGTCCATGTCTCGTACGTCCGAGCCGAACTTACCCTCTGGTAATCGTGCGCTGTCAGGGGGATCACATCCGGGACAACACGCAGAGGTGCGAACTGGTACGTTGCTGGCGACGGGGTATGGGGACCCGCTGGTTTATTTCGAGGAGTATTTGAGTGAACGGCAGAACCATCGCGCGGGCGACGGCGGCAGCGACATCTCTCGGCATCAGCGCGGTTCTGACCATGGCGGGTCCGGCCTCGGCCGAGCCGAACACCCCCGATATCCAGGGCGCGCTCACCCAGCTCACCGAGAAAGTCGGCGCGGACGCGCCCGGCCAGGCCGGTGTCGGCGCGCTGACGCAGTTCACGAATCTCGTCGATGTCGCCGAGCTGCGCGACATCACTCCCGGCTGGACACCCTTCGCCTATGCCGCGCCGACCTTCGGCTGCGGCAGCAACGGGCCGATCACCACGATCATCGCCGCCGCCAACGCGCTGGGCCCCCGGCTCGCCGACGCTCCGAACCCGAGCCCGGGCTCGTTGCGGTTCAGCGCCTCCCCCGCGCACACCGGCATTCCGCTGAACTCCGGGCTGGTCGTCGCCTGGGTCAACGTCAACAACGGGGCCAGCGGCATCGACATGCTCGACGATCGCACCGAAACCGGTCTGCCCTCGCTCACCAAGACGGTGAATTCCGGCCCGGGCACCGTGATCGCGTCCATGTGGGGCGTCATCAACTACCCGTTCGCGAACTGTGTGATGACGCCGACCGTCGGGCTGTTCTCGGTGCCGGACCTGCCGCCACCGCCCGCCGACCCGGCCGCGCCCGCGGAACCCGCTCCGAACAGCGGGTCCGGCGAGCAGATCCCGGCCCCGCAGGCCCCCGCCATCAGCGGGGACCTGCAAAAGCCGAGCAGCTAGCGCACTTTCGCGAAGAACGCGCGGATATCCGCCGCGTGCATCTCCGGCATCTCCATGGCCACGAAGTGGTTACCGGTGTTGCCCTCCGGCCAGTGCACGATGTCGTTGTCCTGCTCGGCGAGCCGGCGCATCAGCGCTGAACCGCCGCCGTAGGTGCCCGTCGGTACCAGCTTCTGTCCGGTCGGCCACGCGAAGCCGCCGTCCTTGCCCAGCCCTTCGTACATCGGCCAGGACGAGGAGGCGACGGTGTTGGTGAACCAGTACAGGCTGATGTTCGTCAGCAGGTGATCGCGGTCGATCACGTCCTCGGCCTTGTCTGCCAGCGGCGTGAACTCGTCGAATTTCTGCGTGAGCCACGCCAGCAGGCCCACCGGGGAGTCGGTCCACCCGTGCGCGAAGGTCTGCGGCGCGGCCCGCAAAATCTCGTGATGGTTGATGCCGCCGGTCATCCACTGCTGCATCATGTCCCACTCCGCCCGCTCGGACGCGGACATGGTCGGGACATCAGCCTCGGTCGGCATGCCGATGCCGCCGTCCAGATGCACGCCCACCACCCGATCCGGGGCCGCGAGGGCGATCTCCGGCGCCACGTACGCGCCCAGGTCGCCGCCCTGCGCGCCGTAGCGTTCGTATCCGAGCCGGTCCATCAGCTCGACCCACATCCGGGCCACCCGGCGCACGGACATCTCCTCGTGCGGCGCCGCCGAGAACGCGAAACCCGGCACCGACGGAATCACCACGTGGAACGCCTGCGCCGGGTCCAGTCCGTGCGCCCGCGGATCCGTCAGCAGACCCACCGTTTTCGTGAACTCCACGAACGTGTTCGGCCAACCGTGGGTCAGGATCAACGGCAGCGCGTCCGGTTCCGGCGACCGCACGTGCACGAAATGCACATCCAGCCCGTCGATCTCGGTGACGAACTGCGGCAACTCGTTCAACGCCGCTTCCTGTGCCCGCCAATCGAATTCGGTCCGCCAGTAGTCGGCGAGCTCGCGCAGATACGCGACCGGCACGCCCCGATCGGACGGCTGCCCCGGCAGCTGCGCCGCCCACCGGGTGCGGGCGAGGCGGTCGTGCAGGTCATCCAGATCGGCCTGCGGAATGTCGATGCGAAAGTCTTTGATCGAGGTCATAGTCCCAAGTTAGAAGTCATCTAGGACTGATCAGGTCCTAGATCGCTAGAATCCTGAAAACCATGACCGACACCCCCGCCCGCCTCCTGCGCCTGCTGTCCCTGCTGCAAACGCCACGCGAATGGCCGGGCAGCGAACTGGCCGAGCGCCTCGGCGTCACCGATCGCACCGTTCGCCGCGACATCGACCGTCTCCGCGACCTCGGCTACCCCGTCGAAGCCACCCTCGGCGCGGCCGGCGGCTACCGCCTCGTCGCCGGAAAAGCCATGCCGCCACTGCTTCTCGACGACGAGGAAGCCGTCGCGATCGCCATCGGCCTGCGCGCCGCCGCGTCCTCCGCCCTCACCGGCATCGAGGAAGCCTCGGTCCGCGCCCTGACCAAACTCGACCAGGTCCTCCCCGCGAAACTCCGCCGCCGCGTCCAGGTCCTCGGCACGGCGGTGGCCCTCCCCACCGGCGACGGCCCCGCAGCCGACCCCGAAATCCTCACCATCCTCGCCGCCGCCGTCACCAACAGGGAGCGTGTCCGTTTCACCTACACCACCGCCACCGCGTCACACCGCCACCTCGAGCCCCTCGGCGTCGTCAGCTCCCGCCGCCGCTGGTACCTCGTCGGCTACGACCTCGACCGCACCGACTGGCGCGTCTTCCGCGTCGACCGGATCACCAACCCCCACCCCACCGCCGCCCGCTTCACCCCCCGCCCGCTCCCGGCCGCCAACCCCGCCGCCTACGTAACCGGCCACCGAACCAACTGGGGCACACCCCAATTCCACGTCGCCGTCACCCTCCAGGCCCCCGCGGACAAGATTTCCGGCCGCCTCGGCGACACCCCCGGCGACCTCACCCCCCTCACCAACCACTCCTGCCGCCTCGAAGCCACCCGAGACGACTCCCCAGAATGGCTGGCCCACCGCCTGATCACCCTCGGCGTCGACTTCGAAGTCCACGAACCCCCAGAACTGATCGACTGCCTCCGAGCGATCTCATCCCGCATCGCCAACGCCATCCCCCGTCAGCCCTCATAAACCGCTCAGCAGAGCCTCCGCAACGTCAGCCGTGGAAGACGCCATCCAAGTCGCGAGCCTCGAGCACCCGGGAGGTCCAACGTTGCAGCTGGGCCACGTCCGCCGAGCGAACACTCGCACCGACCGCATCTGGCACCGGCCCAAATTTCTGCTGAAGTAATTCGAGGAGCGCCTCGGCACGCCCCTCGGCTTTACCCTCGGCTTTCCCCTCAACCCTGCCCTCGTCTTTGCCCTCGGCGCGGAGTCGTTCGGCTGTTGTCACGATGACCTCCTTGGCTTCTGGTCCGGGCTGGTCAGCCATGCCCAGGCAAACTACGCCCAGACCATTTGCGACACACTGGTTTCCCCTGGAACGGGCTCAGATCGTGGGGCTGCTCACGGGTTCAAGCGAGGGCGGCGGTTCGGACGTCCGGGTGGGGGTCGCGGGCTAGGCGGGCCAGGAGATCGCGGGCGGCCTGGCCTCGAAATTTGTGCAGGGTGCCGGCGAGCGCCTCGCGGACGCCGGGGTCCGGGTGGTCGACGAGGTAGGCGAGGACGGTGGCGTCGCCGCGGCTCTTGGCGCGGAGGCCCCATAAGGCGTCCAGGATGGCTTCGTCGTCGGTCGCCGTGCGGAGTTGGTGCAGCAGGGCGGGTTTGGTGAGCGGCGGTGGCTCGCCGAAGCGGCTGCGGATGTCGGCTGCTTTGAAGGCGCCGCGGGGCAGGCAGACCGGGCAGGCGCAGGGTGGGCGGCCGTGCTGGTCGGGGGCGTAGCGCCAGCCGGTGACCTGTCGTAGATGACGGATCCGGTGGATCTCGGCGGCTGGGATCGCGCGCGGAATGAACACTTCGTAGCCGCGGGGGTCGTCGGTTCCGGCGATCAAGGCCGATGCTTCGGCCGCGGTGGTTTCCGCGCCGCGCTTCGAGTAATGGCCTACGACAACGGGTTCGTCGTCCGGGACCCGGAAATCGACGGCCACGAAAAGGCGCTGCCCGCCGCGTCGCAGCTCGCGGACCCATTGGTGCGCGAGGGTATACGAGGGGAGCATCGGCATGCAGTAGACGCCGGTGCGCGCACCGTAGCCGCTGTCGGCGCGAATACCCGCCCGGCGGATACGACGGACATACTTTTCCGGGGTTGCATGCACGAACATCGCCACCGCCTCACACTAGGCGGCCGGAACCCTTGGGGGGCAAGCGCTTTCCGGAGCGGCGGGTCAGTAGGCGCCGAAGACGTTGTCGATGGAGCCGTAGCGGGCGGCGGCGTAGTTGCAGGCGGCGGCGATGTTGGCGATCGGGTCGTAGATGTCCCAGGAGGTGCCTTCGACGTGGTAGCGCTCGAAGGTGGGGTCGATGACCTGGAGCAGGCCCTTGGAGGGGATGCCGGCGGCGGCGTTGGAGTCCCAGAGGTTGATGGCGCGGGGGTCGCCGCCGGACTCGCGGATGATGTTGCGGTGGATGCCCTCGTAGCTGCCGGGGATGTTGTGCTTGGACAGGACGTAGAGGGCGTTCTTGATCCAGCCATCGAGATCGTCGGAGAACAGCGGTTCCGGGGGCGGAAGCATGCCGGCCAGCGGGGCCGGGAGTTGCTGGACCAGACCCTGGACCTGGTTCTGCTGGTCCTGCGGCAGACCCTGCTGGGCCTGTTGCGCCTGCTCCTGGAGTTGCTGAGCGGGCTGCTGCAATTGCTCGGGAACGCCGGGGATCTCGGCGGACGCGTAGACGGGGACGGCCGAGAGGGTGACGATGACCGCGAGGGGGAACAGTTTGCGCAATGTCATGAGGCGGCATTCCTGGCTGATTCGAGTTCAGAATCCGCGGCTATAACAGGGCGCGCGGTCTGGTTTGGAAGGTCACAGACTGGTCGCGGAAGGTAAACATAAACTTAACAACCGGTGAACAAACAGGTGCATACACCCAGCGCCCCGGTCAGAGCGGGATTCTCGCCTCGAATTGAGACGTGCGTCACACCTCTGCCGCGAACGCGTGCCGGATGAAATCGCAGACCGCACCGACCGGGTCGGTGCCGGGCGGATACAACGCTTGGAGCTGACCGAGGACCGTGGACAGCACGATCGACGCCAGCAGTTCGGCAGCCGTGGACAGGTCCAAGTCGTCGCGAAAATAGCCGTGCGCGATGCCGGACCGGAGGAACAACTCGGCGTGCCCGACCGACCGGGTGTAGTTGTCGAACAGCCGCTGCGCGACCTCGGCGTCGATGGCCGCGGCCTTGAACGCGAGGAACAGCACCAGCTCGGAATCGGTGCGCGCGAACTCGAGGAACCGGCGGACCACCTGCGCGACCACCTCGACGGCAGCGTCGAGATGGAGCGCGGGATCGGTGCCGACACCCGCGAGGACGTAGTCGCGAAAACCGCGGAACCAGTCGTCGAAAACCACGTCCAGAATCTCGCGGCGGCAGCCGAAATAGGTGTAGAAGGACCCATGACTGAGCCCCGCGTGCTCGGCGATGTCGGCCGCCGACGCGCCGTGATAGCCGCGCGCCAGAATCAGCGTGCGCGCCGACGCGACCAGGGATGCTCGGCGCGCGGCTTGCACCGCGGCAGCCCGACCACCCGCGGCAGCATGACCACCTGCAACCTGATCGCCCGCAACCCGACCACCCGCAGCAGCATGACCACCCGCAGCAACCCGCCCACCAGCGGCAACCCGCCCACCAGCGGCAACCCGTCCGCCTGCGGCAACCCGTCCGTCCCCAGCAGCCCGCTCGTCCGCAGCAGCCCGTCCGTCCGCAGCAGCCCGCCCGTCCGCAGCAGCCCGACCGTCCGCAGCAGCCCGCCCGTCCGCAGCAGCCCGACCACCTGCGGCAGCCCGACCACCTGTGGCAACTCGTCCGCCTGCGGCAACCCGTCCGTCCCCAGCAGCCCGACCGTCCCCAGCAGCCCGACCGTCCGCAGCAGCCCGACCACCTGCGGCAACCTGTCCACCCGCGGCAGCCCGACCACCTGCGGCAACCTGTCCACCCGCGGCAGCCCGACCACCTGCGGCAACCTGACCACCCGCAGTAGCCCGACCACCTGCGGCAACTCGTCCGCCTGCGGCAGCATGACCACCCGCGGCAGCCTGACCGCCCTCGGCGGCATGCGCCGTCATAGCTGCTTTTCCGCGGGCCGCACCTCGAGCGCGCTACGGGCCAGGGCCGCGCCGACAGCCAGGAACCTGGTCAATTCCGCTGGGCGGGTCTGTCTTTCATGCAGTACGTGCACCAGACCCGGCACGCTCAGCGACATCAGCGTGTGCGCGTAGACCTGCGGGTCGATCGATGCGCGCACCCACCCCGCCGCTTGTCCGTCGGCCAGCGCCCGCGCCAGCGTCGAGACCATCAGGTCGGCCAGCCCGCGCAACCGCAGCAGCAGCTCGTCGTCGGCGGCGGTGGACTCCACCATGATGAGTTTCACCAATTCCGGTTCCCGCGTCAGGAATTCGGGTAGGTCCTTACACATCCGCTGTACTCGATCGAGCAGATCGTCCAGCGATTCGGCGGGCGCGCACAGCGGTTCGAGCTCGATCGCGGTCATCAGCCGCTCGATCGAATAGTCGAAGACACTGTGCAGGATCTCGGCTTTGGCGTTGAAGTACCGGTAGACGGTGCCGTGCCCGAGCCCGGCCGCCCGCGCGATCTCCTCGATCGTGGTGTCCTCGTAGCCCTGTGCGGCGAAGATCGCGTAGGCCGCTTCGGTGATCTGGGCGCGCCGGGCCTGCGCGATACCGGGCTGCGGCGGCCGGCCTCGACCGGGTGCCATGGGCTAGGGCGCGACCTTCTGCGGACCGTAATCGGTGACCTGCCAGGCGCCGCCGTTCTTCACGACGGTGACCGTCAGCAGGTTCGGCACCGAGGCGGGGTCCTTCTGCTGCACGTTCTGGGTGCGCTGGATCGCGAAAACCGTTACCCGATACTGATCGCCGGTCACCGAGTCGACCGCGGCGGAGACGGCGCTGCCGCTGGCCACCACCTGGGATTCGCTCATGATCTTGCCGAGCGTCTCGCGGACCTGCTTGTACCGATCACGCAAGGTGTCACCGGTACCGTCGGTGACCGCGGCGAAGAAGGCGTCGAGATTGCGGTAATCGTAAGTCAGCGAACGCTTCACATAGTCCCGCGCGATCTCGGTGGCGCGCTGCTCGTCAGCCGCGGCCGCCCGCAGATCAGCGGTTTCTGTTGCGGCGGAATGCCATTGGACACCGCAGACCACCGCCGCCACCGCCAAGATCGCGGCGACGGCGACCAGGATCGAGGTGCGCCGGCCGGCATCGGCGCGCACCGCGTCGAGGGCGAACGCGCGCGACGGTTCCGCGACGGTCTTGCTGTCGCCCAGTTCCGCAGCGGTCTTGCTGTCGTCCGGTTCCACAGCAGCGTCGGAGTCCGACTGCACTTCTTGGCTTTTCACGGCTGATTCCTCACTCTCGGTAGTCGTGTCAACGCGGCGGCACAACGCTCACCCGGGCCGCGCCGCCCTCGGGAAAGGCCGCCGACAGCAGGTCCACGATCGATCCGGCGTCCACCCGGAGCGGGCGCACCTGCGCGGTGGCGGGTTTCAGGACCGTCGCCAGCAGCGCGAAGTCCGGGAGCAGTTCGGTGAAGTAGTGGTCGACGTGCTGGACCAGCGGCCCCAGCGGCTCGTCCCAGATGTCGTACGCCTCAGGGGAGATGGCGGCGATGCTGTGCAGCAGGTGGATCACCGCCGGGTCGGCGCTGTTCAGCGCCGTTTCCAAGCCGCCGAGCTGTCCGCCCCTGCCCTCGAAGTTGTCACCCAGGATCTGAGTGTTGTCGTAGAGCCGGCCGAGGGCGGCCCCCTTGTCCCGCAACGTGTTCGCCATCAGCTCCAGCGCACGCCACATATTCCGGACCTCGTCGTCACGCCCGGTCCACCCTTGCTCCAGGGTGTTCTGGATCGACGCCAGCCGCACCGGATCCAGCTGGGCCACAATCCCGTTCATCTTGCCGAGCGCCTCGCCGACGGATTCGCTGACCCAGACCTGACGTTCCGGAATCACGCTGCCGTCGCGCAGATACGGACCGACATTGTCCGCGGGCCGGAAATCGAGGTACTGCTCGCCCGCGGCGGACAGGTTCGCGATCCGCACCTCACTGTGCGCCGGAACCTGATACCGCGCATCGAGTTCCACCCGGATCGCGAGCCCGGTCGCGGTGGTGTCGATACCGCGCACCCGTCCGATGGGCATCCCCCGCAGATTCGCCTGCGAAGTCTTCATCAATCCCCCCGAGGTGGCGACCTCGACTCGGACCACATAGGTCTGCCGGCGCGGATCCATATCCAGCACACCGAAAGTGAGGTAGGCAGCGCCGACCAGGGTCATCACCAGCAGCATGGCCAGCGAGACTGAAGCGGGAATCCTCATGGCACCAGTCCGATCGATCGCAGCACGGTGACCAGCTCGTCGGCCCGCGTCTCCGGGGTCCCGCCGTCGACCACCCGGACATTCGGCGGCGCGCTGAAGAACGGAACGAGCTTGTCGCGCAACAGCTTGTGCAAGGCGTCCAGGTTGGCCGGGACGGAGGTATCGGACTCGGCGATGGTGAGCAGACTGGGCGTGATCACCGAGATGATGCCGCGCACGTCCTCCTCGACCGGGAACAGCAGCTCCCCCACCCGCACCGAGAACGGCTTGATGGTCAGGATCAGCGCGACGACGCTGAACACCAGCTCCCCGAGACCGGCCAGCCGGGCGGGCCCGTCGGTCAGCACCCGGTCGACGTCGTTCTTGCGCGACTCCAGCACGATCGACACCTCGGCCGCCGCGGCCAGAATGCGATCCAGGTCGGCGGTATTGGCCGCCAGATCGTCCAGGGCCAGCCGCCCGGCCCGGGTGATGCGCTCGATCTCGGCCGGATCCTCCGGGAAGGCCGCGTTCACCTTGTTCACCAGCTCGGCGACATCGGTGATGGTGCCGCCGGTGACCACGGTGGACAGCCCGCGGACCAGCGCCTCGACATTGGTCGCCGGCAAGGTCTGGTCGACCGGAATGGTGTCGCCCCCGGCCAGGTACGGGCCGGCGGATCCGCGCGGCGGCTGCAGCGCGACGAAGATGTCACCCAGGATGGTGCTCTGCCGCAGTTCGGCGGTCGTCGATTTCGGCAGCCGCACACCGGCTTTCAGGTCGACGGTCGCGATAGCGAGGTCGCCGTGCAGCGCGACGTCGGTGAGCACGCCGACGTCGATGCCGTCGGCGACCACCTTGGCTTTCGCGGGCAGGTTCAGAACGCTGGCGAATTCGATTCGGATGGAATACTTCGCGCCGTCGACGTAAGTACCGCGGATCGGAATGTCGGTGGGGTCGAAGCCGCAGCCCGCGAGAACCAGCGCCAGGCCCAGCAAGATGATGCGCAGTCGTCTCATCGCGGCGCCTCCTGGCCGTTCAGCGTCCCCGCCAGCGGCGGCAGCGCCGCCAGCAGTTCGCCGATGCCGCCGGCCAGCGGCGGCAGCGTGTGGTGACTGAACGGCACGAACTGTTCGTCGAGGAACCGGTAGGCCTGCTCGTCGTACTTGGCGACATTGCGCACCAGGACCGGCAGCAGTGCCCGGGCCAGGTCCACCGAATTCGCCAAGCCCTCGGCCATTCCGGCCAGCGCCAGCAGACCGCCGCGCAGGTGGTCGAGCACGACGGCCATGTCCGGCCAGTTGGTGACGAACATGGTGGTGAGCGCGTCCAGGTTGTCGATCAGGTCGCGGACCTGGGCGTCCTTACCGACCGGATCGGCGAGCACGGTCGACATCCGTTGCAGCAGCTGGTTGAACTGCGGCCCGGTGCCCGCCAGCGCCTGGTCCGCGTGCGTGACCAGGTTCGCCAGTCCCTGATCGCTCTCGCTGCCCGCGAGAATGTCGTTGGACAGCGCCCCGATCGCGTCGAAGGCGGCGCTCACGCCCAGCGGCGTGCGGGTCCGAGACAACGGAATGCACTCGGAACCACTGAATTTCGGCCCGCCCGCGTAGGCCTTGCTGAGTTCCACCCGTCGATCGGTCACGATCGAGCTCGACATGGTGGCGGCGCCGACGTCGGCGGGCAGCGGGATGTCGGCGCGGACCTCCATCCGCACCAGCATCCGGTCACCCCGCGGTTCGATCGCCTCGATCTCCCCGATGTCGACGCCGAGCAGGCTCACGTGATTGCCCGGGTACAGGCCAGCGGTATCGGTGAATTCGGCGCACAGCGCGGTCATGCGATGCGGCACCACGCGTTCGGTCACGTCGGTGATCAGCGCGCAGCCGCTCACGGCGGCCGTGGCCACGATTACCGTGCCGCTCATCAGGATTCGCCTGAGCATCAGCACCCCCGGATCGGTGTCGGCACGCACAGTCCCGGGTCCGGCTGCGCGGGTTGCGAATTCGCGAGACCGAGCATCGGGGTGACGGTGGTGATGAATCCGCGCAGCGTGTCGATCACCGTGCGCAGTTGGTTCGGATCGGCCCACACCTTCCGGAAAGCCTCCTCCAGCTGGGTAACCGTGGGTTCGAGGCCGTCGCCGTAGGCGACGATCGGCCGGTGCAGCACCGCGACGGCCCGGGTCAGCAGGTCGAACGCGGCCACCAGCTCCCCTTGGTTGCGGTCGAGTTTGTCGGCGATCAGGCCGAGTTGGCGCACGAACTCGGCGAGCACCGCCTTGTCCTGAGCGGTGGCGCCGACGTATTCACCCGACACCTGGACCGCCTTGTCCAGCTGCCCGGACCGCTGTGCCAGTACGCCCGCGAGATCGTTGACGGCGCCGAGGATCTGGCGCACCGCCTCGGGCTGACCGGCCAAGCCTCGATCGATCTCGATCATGGTGTCGCGCAGCGTCTTTCCGTTGGCCTGCTGCAGGCCCGGCGTGACCGCCTCGAAGATGTCGGTCAACTCGAACGGCGTACGCGTGCGCTCGGGCGGAATGTGCTTGTCGCCCAAGTCATTCCGGCCCCTGGATTCCAGTGCCAGATAGTGCCCGCCGATGGGAGTCAGCAGCTTCACCTCGGCGGTGGTCAGGTCACCCAGCCGCACGCCGCGATCGACGCCGAACACCACCTCGACGTGATCGCCCACCAGATCGACCGTCTGCACCTTGCCGACCTTGATACCCGCGATGCGCACCTCGTCGCCGCTGCGCGCGCCGCCGGTGTGACGGAACTCCGCGACGTAGGTCTGTTCGCCGAACGGCACGAGATACACCACCGCGGAGGCCAAGAGCGCGAGCACGGTGCACGCCGCCCCCGCGATACCGATCTTCGCGTCCCGGCTGACCCCGGGGAAGAGTTTCCGCTTCATCGGCAGATCACCAATCCTTGGTTCCCGAGCACGACGGCGCCGATCCCCGGAATCTCGGCCTGCCCGCGCGAACAGTCGTAGGCGCGCTGCTGACCGGGCAGCGCGTTGTTGAGCCCGGTGAGCAATCCCGGCATCAGCGCCAGGATGTCGGTCAACTGGTCGGTGTGCGGCGTCAGCCTGCGCAGCATCGCGTCCAGCGGCAGGTAACTGTCGTCATACGCCGCCTGGCCCTGTTCCAGCAGCGCGACCAATGGACGCAGCGTCTTGTTCGTCGTGATCGCCGTATCCACCAGTTGGTCTGCCTTGCCGCTGAATTGGGCGACCAGTGCCGTCAGCTGCTTGACCAGTTCGCCGACCTGCGCGGATTTCCCGCCGATCTGATCGGAGATCTGACCGAGGTTGTGGATCAGCAGGATGATCACCGATTCCCGGTTGCGGGCGTAGCGGGTGAGGGTATCGAGATCGGCGAGCACCGGTCCGATGCCCGCACCGTCGCCGTTCAGCACCCGCAGCATGTTCTCGCCGAGCCGGTTGAGCGCGTCCGCGTCCAAAGTCTGGAACATGGGCTGGAATCCGTTGAACAGATCCGAGACGTCGAAGCTGGCGATGGTTCGTTCCAGCGGGATCACCGCACCCGCCGGGAGCCGGGACCCGGCCGAATTCTGCTGCTCCAGTTCGACATACCGCTGTCCGAGCAGGTTCTGGTAGCGCACGGCCGCGATGGTGTCACCGAAGATCGGCCGATCCCCGAGGACCGCGAAGCGCACCTCGGCCGCACCGTTGTCCAGATCCACCGACAGCACCGTGCCAACCGCGACGCCCGCCATTCGCACGTCGTCACCGGCGTAGAGCCCGGAGACATCGGTGAAAACCGCCGTGTAAGCGAGCTTGTCGCCGGGCACCGTCGGCCGCAGCGCCGCCACGATGATGGAGCCGAAAACGGCGATGATCACTCCGAAGATCGCCAGGCGCACCAGTGCGCCACGCACGCTGGTCATCTCGGTCCTCCGCCGCTCAATTCGACTTGCAGTTGCGGCTTTCCGTCGACGACCGGGAACGCGCTGCCGATATTGACGATCAGCTCATCGATCCGGTTGTAGGCGGGCGCGATGCTGCCGATCGAGGCGGCCAGCGGGATGAGCAGGTCCAGGACTCCGTCGATCACGATGGCCAAGTTCGGATTGTGCTTGCCCAGAATGTCGGTCACCCCTTCCACGACCACGTGCTGCAGGCCGCCGATGGCCTCGCGGGACTGTGCCCGGTTGAGCGGATCGGCGTAATAGGTGCTGTTGTCGAAGATGTCGCCGAGCAGGGTGACCAGCGCCGGCGCGGATTGCCGCAGCCCGTCGGAGTTCTCGGCGCCGATGTGCAGGTAGCGGCTGATCGGGCTGCGCTGCCGGTCCGCCAGCATGCGCGCGAATTCCAGCAGTTGCGCGGTGACCGGGCCGATGGAGTCCGAGCTGTCGGCGAGGAACTCCGAAATGCGTTCCAGCTGTTCGGAATCCACCAGCGCGAGCAGCTGACCGGCCCGGCGCAGGACGCCGGTGACAGTCGCGTTGGCGCTGTCGGCCCCGATCGTCAGGGTGCTGCCGGAGCGCAGCGGATTGCCCGCGCCCTCGGTCACGAGCTCGATCGCGGTGGAGCCGAACACATTCGACGAGGCGAAGCGGGCGGAGACATTGTCGGTGAGCACTCGCGCCTGGGCCGGGTCCAACCGCAGATCGATGCGCTGCCGACCCGGCGCTCCGATCTCCACACCGGACACCGAACCGATTTCCAGGCCCCGGAACTTCACCTGCGCGCCGGGCGCCAGGCCCTCGCCGATGGTCGCGGCGTCGATGGTCAGCTCGAAACTGTCCTCGAAACCGCCTTGCGCGTACTGGGATATCGCCACCGTGGCCACCACTGCGACGACGGCGACCGCCGCGCCGCGGAGCCGCAGCCCGAGCCGGCCCACCGAACGCCCCGAATGATCCTTGAATACCGTCATGGCCGCGCTACCCCGATATCCGTACGCCGGAGTCCAAGCCCCAGAACGCGATGGTCAGCACCATATCGGCCACCACGACCGCGACCAGGCTGGCGCGGATCGCGCGCCCGCTGGCCCGGCCGACCCCCTCCGGTCCGCCGCTGGCGTAGAAGCCCTGGTAACCGTGGATGAGCACGATCAGCACCACGAAGATGGTCGCTTTGAGCACCGAGGCGAGCACGTCGGCGGGCTGCACGAACACCCCGAAGTAGTGGTAGTAGGTACCCGAGGCCTGCCCGTGCAGCACGTTCACCACCACCGCGCAGGACAGGTAGCTGAGGATCAGCGTCAGCAGATACAGCGGGATGACGGTGATGACTCCCGCGATCACCCGCGTCGTCACGACGAACGGAATCGGTTCCACCGCTGTGGCTTCCAGTGCGTCGATCTCCTCCGAGATGCGCATCGCGCCGATCTCCGCCGTCATCCGGCAGCCGGCCTGGGCGGCGAAGCCGATGGCGGCCACCATCGGCGCCATCTCGCGAGTGTTGGCGTAGGCGGAGACGAACCCGGTGAGCGGGCCCATGCCGACCATGTTCAGCGCGGAGAAGCCCTCCACCCCGATCGAACCGCCGACCGCGATGCCCAGGAAGACCAGCACCATCACGGTGCCGCCGCCGACGATGAGTTTTCCGCTGCCCCAGGTGATGTCGGTCAGGATCAGCATGGTCTGGCGGCGATACACCCGCATCGTGTGCGGAATCGCCCGCAGCACAAGAAAACAGAAGGTCAGCTGGTGACCGGCGTGCTCGAGCGCGTCCAGCAGCATCCGGCCCGGCGCGTTCAGCTGCCGCCAGGCCCGCACCAGCGGCGGGCGGTACTGCGTCGATATCGCCATCAGCCGATCCTCTGCGGCAGGAACATCGTGAGCAGCTGGGTGATCACCAGATTGACGCAGAAGGTCGCGACGACGCCGATCACCACCGCCGAATTCACGGCGTTGGCAACGCCTTTGGGCCCGAGTTCGGTTTCCAGGCCGCGCTGGCAGGCGACCACCAGCACGATGATCCCGAAGACCACCGATTTCAGCAGCGCCACCACGAGATCGGCGAGCGAGGCGAAGGCGCTCAGCGAGGACATGTAGCTGCCCGCGGTACCGCTCTGGAAGCCGACATTGATGACGTAGCCGGTACCGATGCCCATGAAGATGATCAGGATGCACAGCAGCGGCGCGACCAGCATCATGGCCGCCAGCCGCGGGACCACCAGCCGACGGACCGGATCGATGCCCATGGTGCGCAACGCGTCGATCTCGTCGCGGATGGTGCGCGCGCCGAGGTCGGAGGCGATCGCCGCGCCGGCCGCGCCGCCGAGCAGCAGCGCCGAAACCATCGGTGCCCCTTGCCGGATCACGCCGAGCCCGCCCGCCGCGCCGGTGACCGAGGTGGCGCCGACCTCCTGGGTGAGCGTGCCGACCTGCACCGCGACGATGACGCCGAACGGAATCGCCACCAGCACCGCGGGAATCGCGGTGACGCTGACGATGAACCAGGATTGCAGGACGCTGTCGCGCCAGGGATGCCGCAGCGTGATGATGTCCCGGACCAGCCAGCGGAAAGCCTCTTCGGCCAAGACGAGCGCGCGGCCGAAGGTGCGCAGGCCGCTGCTGGTGGTTTCGATCCCCCAGCGCGCGAAACGGGCCGCCGGTTCCGGTAGTCGTCGTAGCGTGCGCTCTTGCAGTCCGATCATTGATCCCCCGTGCCTACCCGGTGTGTCTCACGCCACAGTCGATTTAAGCGACTGGCGCGCCAGTCTGTCAATAGATCGTCTGGGACAGAATCCACCAACCGGGGTGTGCGGGTGCACAAAAGGAGTGCCGCCGCGAAAATCGGCCAGCTACACGATGGCGAATTAGCCGAAATAGCATGCTATCAAGGGCAATTCGAGTCAGAAAACTACACAGCGACCTGGCACAAGATCAACAAATGCGTCTCAGTCAGTTGGACGAATGATCAACTGGCCAAGCGAATTCGCAGCAGCCCGCCGGCCTCGGTGCTCGCCAGCAACTCATCGGTCCGGCCTGGCACCGCGACCGCCGCCGTCATCGGCTCCGTGCTGAGCACCGAGCACACCCCGCCGGTGGCGGGGTCGATCCGCACCAGCTGACCCGACACGGTGGTGACATACAGCACCCCCGCGCCGTCGGCGTACAGGTCGTCGGCGAAGTCCGGAATGCCCAGGGACGTGGACAGATCCGCGAGCACACTCCGGTGCTCCGGTGTGGCGATCGAGAAGCTCGACACCCGGCCCAGCGGATTCCCGTTCGAGGTCAGATAGATCGTCTCGCCGCGCACCACGATGCCGTTGGCCCCGGTCCCCGTGGCCCGCGCGGTCCAGTCCTTGTCCACCACGCCGTCCCGGCCGATCCGGATGACACCGGACCCGGTGGCCGCCACATAGAGATTGCCCGCACTGTCGAAGGCCGCGCCGTTGGGCATGGTGAAGCCGGAGGCGAACACCTCCGGACGCGGATCGGCGGCCTCCGGGTCGAAGCGAACCACGCCGCCCGGGATCACCGCGCTGCTCGGCGCGTCGCCATAGACCACGTACAGCAGGCCGTCGGGCCCGAGCCGGATCGCACCGGGGAACGCCACCGAGACCGTGGCGGTCAGTTTGCCGGTGTTGTCGTAGCGCTGCACCTCGTTGCGGTAGAGCCGCGCGACCCACAGGTTCCCGCGGCGGTCGTATCCGAGGTTCTCCGCCCAGTCCAGCATCGGCGTGCCCGCGGGCAGCGCGGTGCTGACGCGGGCGCGCCCGCACGAGGTGAGCGGATCGGCGGCGGCCGTGGGCCCGGCCGAGACGGCCGCCGCGCAGCTCAGGGCGGCGACAGCAACGAGCCTGCGCACAGACATTCGGATCCTCCTAGCACCGCGATCTCGCCGGATTCTAGACCGATGGGGAATTTCTGGGGACCTCACCTGTGAGGCAGCAGATTTGGCACTATCGACGCATGCCTTTCTTCGACGGCGCGCGTGGCCGGATGCACTATCGGCGCTGGCCCGTGGAGAATCACAGCGCCATGCTGGTGCTACTGCCCGGTATCGGTCAGCACACCGGCCACTATCACCGCTTCGCCAAGTCGGTGCGGGCCGCCGGAATCGAGATGTGGGCGCTGGACACCGCGGGCCACGGACTCAGCGAGGGCGACCCGGAAAACCCCGGCACGCTGGCAGAACTGGTCGCCGACGCACTGCGCCTGATCGAAGTGGCCCGCACCGAGCTACCCCGGGCGCCGCTGCTGATTATGGGCCATTCGCTAGGCGCGGTCACCGCGCTCGGCCTGCTCGGGGCGGCGGTGCCCGACACCGCGTCGGCCGCGGATCTGGGCGCGGTCGAGGCGAATTGCCCGCTGGTCCCGAGCGTGGAACCGACCGCGCTGGCCGGTCTGGTGCTCTCCGGAGTGCCCAAGCGCGCCCTCGGCGGCGGTGCCCCGGGCGCGCTGGGTACGCCGCTGCCGCGCGGTCTGCCGATCCTCGCGGTGCACGGTGTGGAGGACCGCCGGGCGCCGATCGATGCGGTGCGGGACTGGACTGACCGCCACAACTGGGTAAGTTTGGTCGAGTACGACGATGCCGGACACGATCTGCTGCACGAACCGGTGCACGCGCGGGTCGCCGCCGACATCGCGGAGTGGATGCGTGAGGTCGTGCGGCCGGCGGGTGTGGCCCGGCTCGCGCGGCGATGAGGTGACAACGTAAGGGGGATGTGGTGCAGCCGAATACGACAACCTTGAACAGGGCCGTCCAGGAGGGCCAGCTCTGGATCGACGGCGTGCTGGTCGCCGACGGCGCGCACGAGAAGTGCGCGCAACGCTACGAACTGCTCGCCGAACAGGTCGAAGCCCAGATCGAGGTGCTGCGCGCGGCGACCACGCTGCCCGGCTTCGGCGGGTTCGACTCCGGCGCGGCGCTGCGCGGCGGTTTCGAGAGCAAGGCCACCGAGGCGCTGACCGAACTGCAGAACTACGCCACCGCCGCCCGGGAACTGGCGCGCACCTTCCGCGCCGCCGCCGCGGCCTATCAGCGTGGCGACGAGGATCTCACGGTCGCGCTGAACCGGTTGGAAGACATGGGAGCGGCCAATGCGTGAAATCCAAGTCACCACCGAACGCTGGCCGCACACCCGCACCGACCCGGATTACGTGCCCAGCGTGGAGATCTTCGACAACATCACGCACAAGGAGATCCACGACAAGGTCCAGCTGATGGACCCGACCGTGCTCAGCGCCGGCCAGCAGGCCTGGCAGCAGACCGCGACCGGCCTGGCCGACGCGGTGACGCTGGCGCACACCGAGATTCGCGCCACCATCGCCGACGGCTGGCGCGGCGGGGCAGCACAGACCGCCGCCGACGCGGTGCGGGCGTTCGAACAGCAGGGCAGTCAGCTGGCCGACGTCATGTCGACGGTGGCGCAGCGGCTCGGCCAGGCCGGGGACGCCGCCGAGAGCTTGCGCTCGGCGGTCGGCATCCCGTCCGGCGAGCAGCCGGATCTGTCGGCGGCGCTGCTGGATCCGAATCAGGCCACCGGGAACGCGGCCACTCAGAAGGCGGTTGAGAACGACCGCCAGGATGTGGTGGCGGCGATGGAGAGCATCTACACCAACGCGTTCATCCAGAGCGGCGCGGGCGTGCCCGCGTTCCCCGACGCGACCGTGGTCGACGCCCCGGCCCCGGCCGCGAACCCGAGTTCCCCGGTGCTGACCGCGCAGGCTCCGGTGCTCGATCCGGGAAGTCCTGCGACGCAGCCGGTTTCGACCGTTCCAGGAACCACTCAGCCCCCGGCGCAGGCACCCGAGCCCGCGGCCGCCGAGCCCGAACCCGGCGCGACGACGCCCGCCTCGGTACTGCCGGTGACCAGCCTGCTGGGCACCGCGCTGCCGGGCGACACCACGCCCGCGGCGGCGTCCACCGTTCCGGCCACCGCCGCCACCGCGCCCACCACTCCGGTCGCGGCGGCCACGCCGGAACGCGTGGCTCCCGCGCCGGCCGGTGCGCCGGTCGCCCCGGCGGCCGCCGCGCCCACCGTGCCCAGCGGCTTCGCCACCACCACCGCCGGCGCCGACGACGAGCGCAAACGCGAGGAACGCAAACGCGACACCAGCACCGACGCGGTCACCGGAGCGGGTGTCGGCGCGATGGGCGGCCTGATGGGCGGCGCGCTCGCGGCGGGCGGCGACACACCCCGCTCCGGCGGCGGCCCCGGACCTCGCCCGGCCGCGGCTTCGTCGCACGACGACGAGGACGAAGACGACGAACTGCATTGGACCGACGACGAACTCACTTTCCTCGAACCCGCCGATGAACCCCGGGAACTGATCGGTTCGATGGACCCGACCACGCCCCCGGTGGTCGGCGAATGGACCGAACTGGAGTGAACACCCCTGTGCCACCCGCGAGTTCGGCCATGAACTGGACTTTGACTCCCGACCAGTTCGCTCTGGCCTGGTCCCGCACCGACGGTGACCGCATCCCCTACCCCCTCGCGGTCCGGCTCTCGGCCCGCGACACCACCGAGCGCGCGGCCCAGCTGCCCGCCCTGCACGAGTGGTGCGATCAGGTCCTCGACGCCGAGCTGGCGGCGGCTTTGCGGGCGCTGGCCGATCCCGCTGTGCGCGTGGAGGTTTACGGCGAGCGCCGGGCCGGTGACCCCGCCGTCCCGGCGCGGCAGGCACCCCAGGAGGCGCTACCCGGCACGGTCGGCCCGCCCGTTCCCGATGCCGGACCCGGCGAATTCGAGGGCGAATCCGTCCGCCCGATAAGGATTCTCGGCGCCATCTCCGGCAATATCGCGGTAGTGGCCGCCCAGCGGCCCGGCGCCGTGCCGGACCACGGCGGCGATATCCGGCTGTTCGTCACCACCCCGAAAAGCCTTGCGTCGCGGGTGGTCTCGATGCTGCCCAAGGAATCCCCCGGCGCCCTGGCCCGCTTGACGGCCCCGCTGGCGAAGGTCACCGAGGACAGCCGCGACATGGTCACCATGCAGGTCGCGGGCCCCACCACCCCGGCCCGGATTCGCAAGCTCCTCAACCATCCGCGGGACGGGATCGGCCAGATCGTGGTCTCGCTCCGCCGCCCGGGCGGTGATCTGCGCCCCTTCGGCGTCCTGTGCTGGATCGATGTCCGCGCCGACGGCCGCTACACCGTGCGCACCGGCGCCGACGTCGACGTCACGCCCGTGGACGCGGAGGGTTTCCGGGATGCGTTGCGGCCCATGCTCACGGCGGCGGAGAAGAAGACCACCGCCTACGCGCAGACCTGGTGATGCCCGCGGCGTGACCTGGATCACGTGGTGTCACAGCACTGACGACCGCGGTGTCTTGATGTCGAACCTGGAAAACAGAGGAGAACATCATGAACATCGCACTGTGGATCGCCGCCGGACTGCTCGCCGTCGCGGCGCTGGCGGCGGGCGGCTCCAAGCTGGTGCTGCCCAAGGCGAAACTGAGCGGCAATCCCGGCGGTGACTGGGCCGCCGACTCCAGCGACGCCTTCGTCAAGACCCTCGGCGTCCTCGAGGTCCTGGCCGCGATCGGCCTGATCCTGCCCGCCGTGCTCGATATCGCGCCGATCCTGGTTCCGGTGACCGCGGTCTGCTGGATCCTGCTGATGATCGGCGCGATGATCGCCCACCTCCGGTACGAGGGCGGCGCCAAATTCGCGGCGGCGAACGCGGCCTACATCGTGCTCGCGGCCTTCATCGCCTGGGGACGATTCGTCCTGGAACCATTCGCCTGATCGGCGGCTGCGACCATAGGGGCCGCGGCAACCAGTGCCGGACGCGACGGAAAAGGATCGATAGATGAGCGACAACGCCACCACCCCGGCGACCGACAGTTTCCTCGCGCACCGCAACCTGCTCTTCACCGTCGCCTACGAGATGCTCGGATCGGCCGCCGACGCGGAAGACGTGTTGCAGGAGACCTGGCTGCGCTGGGCCGAGGTCGACCTGAGCACGGTCCTCGACGAGCGCGCCTACCTGGTACGCATCACCTCCCGCCAGGCGCTCAACCGATTACGCAGCCTGAATCGGCGCAAGGAGTCCTATGTGGGCCCCTGGCTGCCCGAACCGCTGCTCACCGCACCGGACGTGGCCGAGGACATCGAGCTCGCCGAAAGTCTCTCGACCGCGCTGATGCTCGTCCTGGAGACGCTCTCCCCAACGGAGCGGGCCGTGTTCGTGCTGCGCGAGGTCTTCGACGTGAGTTACGACGAGATCGCGGCCTCGGTCGACAAGACTCCGGCGGCGGTGCGCCAGATCGCGCACCGCGCGCGCCAGCACGTCGACGCCCGCCGCCCCCGCTCGACAGTGACCCGGAGCCAGACCAAGGCGGCGCTGGAATCCTTTCAGCGCGCCCTGGAAACCGGCGACCCGCAGAACCTGCTCGACATCCTCGCCCCGGATGTCGTCCTGCTCGCCGACGGCGGCGGCATCAAGCGCGCCACCGCGCGTCCGATCCTCGGCTCGGACAAGGTGGCCCGCTACCTGGCCGGCGGCCTCGGCAAGGTCGCGGGCCGGTACCTCTTCGTCGACACCGTGGTCAACGGCCAGCCGGCCCTCGCGATCCATCTGGACGACGAGTTCGACGGCATCATGACCCTGCGCGTCGAAGAAGGCCGCATCACCGGTCTCTACTTCGTCCGCAACCCGGAGAAGCTGACCCACGTCGACTCCGAAACCCAGTTCACCCTGCGCTGAAACCATTGCGGCGCATACCCGCCCAGGATTGCGGGAGGTAGCGCAACCGGCGCGGTGCGATCGTCCAGGCGGTGCGCACGGTGTGCCGGAACACCTCGAACGCGGCCTGGTCCAGGCGCGTCCAAGTCCAGCCGAGGGTTGCGCGGGCTTCGGGCGGCATGGTGGCGTTGGAGATCCAGACGCCCACGCCCAGCACCGGATAGCGCAGGACCTGCCAGAGGAACTCCGGGATGCCGGGCGGCGGCGGCACGCGCTTGCGATGGATGGCGGCGGCGAAGCCGGTGGTGTAGTTGCTGCCCAAGGCTTCTCGAAGCATATGCCGCCAATAGCGCTGGTAGGTCTCATAATCGCCGAAGGCGGGGCGTTCGCTCATCCCGTAGAGCCGCCACCAGGTCAGGCCCTCGGCGACGAGCTGGCGTTTCTCGTCCTCGGTCAGCGGCGTGCCGAAGAACTCCTGGGTGGCGATGATCGACTCGTAGAAGGTGACGTGGGTCCACCAGTACACGTCGGGATCCAGTGCGTGATAACGGTTTCCGTGCTCGTCGGCGCCCTTGATCGGCCGGTGGAAGTCGCGGACGATCGCGGCTTTCTCGTCCGGGCGGGAGTCGTAGATCATGGCGTGGATCGGGGCGATGGAGCGTTCGAAGCGATTCATCGGGTCGGCGAAGAAGTTCGAGTGCTCGCGCAACGCCAGGTCCAGCACCGGGTGCATGTTCTGCAAGGTCCCGGCGCGGCCGAGGATGAGCATGGACCGGATGTCACCGAAGTGCTTCCACGTCAACGATTCCGGGCCCAGCGGCGCGGACGTGTTCCAGTCCGCGCCTTTGACGAATCCGCTCATACGGTCGAGTCCCCTCTGTGGTGCTGATCTCTTCGACCGTATCTGGCAATAACTGCTACCTGATCGAGAAAACCGGCCGCGCTCAGGTGAGTTCGGCGAGGACGATGGCGAGGGCCAGCAGCGTGTCGAGCACCATGCAGAACTCGGCGAGGGATCGGGCCACCACCCGATCGGCGCGGAAATGATAGAAGTCCCAGGCGGTGTGGCCGAGCAGTCCGGCCGCGACCAGGTAGGCGCCTAGTTGCTCGTTCACGACCAGCGCGGTCAGCGCGACCGCGCCGAACGCCAGCACGGCCAAGCCCTGCACGGTGATGTCGCGGTGCTCGATCACGGCGTAGGCCACCAGCGGGACGGCGAGCGCGAGCAGCACTACCGTGCTGTCCAGCCCGGCGATCTTCGCGATGGTGATGACGACGAAGGTGCCGAGAAACAGTGGCCAGGCGGTGGATTGGCGGCCCAAGGCGGCCGCGCCGAGATAGATCAAGGCCGAGGCCGCGATGATCTGTGCGAGGTCGACGCCGGTGGCCAGGTCGTAGGCGGTGATCGCGGCGAAGGCGATGCCGGCGAGGGTGGGCCAGCGGCGGGCGGGAGCCCAGTGGCGGGTGAGAGTTGTCATGGGTCAACGGTCCGGTTCGCGACCCGCATGGCTCCAGCGGGAGGGACAGAGATGTCGGTAATCCTGGGATTCGTGTCCGCGCGACTAGGATTGGCATGGTGAACGATGCGCTCGTCGTGGTGGTCGGCTACCACGGCGTCGAACTGCTCGACATCGCGTGCGTGACCTCGAGTCTGGACATGGCCAACCGGATGGGCGCGACGCCGCGCTACCGCATGCTGGTCGCGACGCCGGGCGGTGCGCCGGTGGAATGCAATTCCGGGCTCAGCCTGCCGGGCCAGGAAGCGCTCGAGCAGGTCAACGAATCCATCGACACCCTCATCGTTTCCGGCGGCCTCGGGCACTGCGACGCGGCGGCCGACGCGAAGATCGTCGGCCATGTCCGCCGCCTCGCCCGCCAGTCCCGCCGGGTCGCCTCGATCTGCACCGGCGCCACGGTGCTCGCCGCCACCGGGCTGCTGGACGGGAAAAGCGTGACCACGCACTGGTTCTACGCCGACCAGCTGGCCAAGAGCTACCCGAAAGCGCAGGTCGACCCGAACCCGATCTTCGTGCGCGATGGGAACGTGGCCACCTCCGGCGGCGTCACCAGCGCCCTCGACCTGACCCTCGCGTTCATCGAGGAGGACCACGGCGCGGAGGTCGCGCGCCGAGTCGCGATGGGGCTGGTCACCTACCTGCGCCGCCCCGGAAGCCAATCCCAGGTCAGCACTTTCGTCGCCAGCCCCCCACCCGAACACCCGCTCATCCGCCGAGTGGTCGAGCACATCGCCGCCCACCTCGACGCCCCCCTCACCACTCCCACCCTCAGCGCCCTAGCCGGCACCAGCGAACGCCACCTCACCCGCCTGTTCCTCCAGGAAACCGGCCAAACCCCAGGCAAATACATCCGCCGCACCCGCGCCGAAACCGCCGCCCGCCTCCTGACCTCCACCGGCCTACGCCTCGAAGAAATCGCCACCCGCTGCGGCTATACCTCCCCCGAAACCCTCCGCCAAGCCTTCACCACCCACTTCGGCCAATCCCCCTCCACCTACCGCACATCCCACCGCCCCCAATGAGGTGTGGGGTCAGCTGAGGCGGAGGAACCCGGCGAGGGCGGGAAGGTCGGTGGGGGTGGTAGGGAGGTATTCGGTGAGGAGCGGGGAGCGGATTATTTCGGCTTTCCACATGGCTCGGCACAGGGCTGAGTGGATCAGGCGGCGGGAGATGAGGAAAGGCATGCCGAAGGGCGCGTCGGCGGGGGTGGAGGTGGTCATCGAGAGGAGGACCACGGCCGCTTCGCGGCCGCGGAAGCGGTCGGGGGTGCCGACGAGGACGTCTTCGATCTTGGCGCGGGCCAGGAGGGTTCGAATGCGGCCGACCTGGGCGCTGTAGGGGGCGACGACGAAGATGTCGTGGGGGTGCAGACGCCGGGTTACCGCTCCGACGGTCCATGACGCACCGAGGAGTACACGGATCCGGCGGACCACTTCCTTTGCCTCGGCGACCGATTCGGTGGTGTTGCCGTAGTGCTCGACCAGGACTGTTTCGACGCCTGGCGGCACGCCGTCGAGTTGCCTTGCCAGCGTGACTGTTTCATTGGAGCGCAGGCGGTTGTCGTAGCAGACCCGCGAGATCGGTTCGCACACTCGCGGAGGCAAACGCCAGGTCCGGTCCAAGAAGTAGCCGCGCTCGGCGGGGAGCACGGCGCGGCCCTCGGCGAGCCAGCCGAGCACCGATTCCCCGACCGGTTCCGGGTGCGCGCCGCGGGTGGCGGTGGGTACGGGATCGCCCAGCAGCAACAGGTTTCGGGCGCTGGAACCGACCGCGACGGTGTCGGCCAGCGCGAAACCGCCCGCGTCGGCGATCACCAGCAGGTCGAGTGCGTCGTGCGGGATCAGGTTCTCGTCGGCGAAATCGGCCGGGGTCCCGCCGATTACGCAGCCGTTGACGGCGTTGTCGAGGAACCGGCGGTACTTGCCCGCGTCGATCACGGCCCACTCCGGTTTCACCGCCTCGACGTCCTTCTTGCCGACCAGCTCGGGCAGCACCCCGATCTCCACGACCGCGTCGAGCATGTTCTCCACGGTCGAATGCGCTTGCGCGACAACGCCGATGCGCCATTTCTGCCGGGTCACCAGGCGTTCGATGACGCGGGCGGCGGTGGAGGTCATGCCGGTGCCGGACGGTCCCTGCACCGCGATGTAGGAGTGGTCCAGATAGCGCATGGCGGTGGTGATCGCGGCCGCGTGATCGCCGTGCACCTCCGGCAGTCCGCCGCCGCCGCGCAGTCGCGGCGCGCGCCGGGCCAGAATGTCGAACACCGCCTCGCAGGGGATCTCGGGCAACGTCACCAGCAGCTGCTGCGCGGCGAGTTCGACTGTGCGCTCGATGTTCGCGTCCCAGGCGGGCAGGCCGGGTGCGATCGCGGTGGGCAGGTCGTCGTAGGGTTCGCAGCCCTCGGGCAGCAGTTCCTCCAGCCGGACCGTGTCGTCGAAATTCGCGTCCACCGAGCAGCCGAGCACGGTGGCGGTCGCGGTGGCGCGCTTCCCGACCCCCGTCACCACACCCGCGGCCATCGGCTGGTCGTAGAGCGTGTAGACCGTGGTGCCCGGCGTCAGCGCGACCCCGTGCGCCCAGCCGGTGCCGATGCGACCGGTGAGGGTCAGGTAGCGGCGCATGGTCGGCCGGTTGAGGCTGTGATGCCACTTCGTGTCGACCGTGCCCCATTCGGCGACGAGAACCCCTGGGTCCTCGGCCCATTCGTCCACCGGGTGGTCGAGCCGGTCGGCGTGCGCCAAGCGCAGCGGCTGCCGTTCGCGCCGGTGATATCCCAGCACCGCCGCCATGAGCGCCGCCGGATGCGGTGTCGCCCGATCGTCTCTGCGCTCCCCGCGCACGGTCGGCCGCAACTCCCGATGCGTCGCCGCGAATTCCGTGAGCGCCGCCTCCAGCGAGGACGGGCGCCCGCCCGCCCGGTCCACCGGCGGCGCCGGATTGTCCGGCCGGACGTCGGCGGCGCGTTCCAGCAGCCAATCCCGCAGGCGCAGCACGGTTACGCAGTCCCGCTCGTCCGCCTCGACCCCGTCCAGCAATTGCCGCAGGGCGTCGATCCGATACGACTGCGTCCCGACGACCACGGCACTACGCACGATCGGATACAGGTCGACGAGCACACCCGCGGTCAACAGCTCCTCGACGAGTTCCTCACCCGCGCCCAGACTTCCGGCACACCGCACCAGCGCGTCGCGCACCTCCCGGCGATAGTGATAGACCCGCATCGCCGGATACTGCTGCCGCCGCCGCACGAGATACTCGACCACCTCGGTCAATGCTCGCCGACGCTCGGCCACCGCGTCCGGCCCCGGCGGCACCTCGAAGGACAGCAGCACCGCACCGCCAACCCCAGCGCGCGAAACCCGCCGCCCTGAACCCTTCTCCACGTCCGAACCGACCGGCACCTCGAAAGACGACCGCGTCGCAGTTATTCCGGCGGCCTCGGCCCGTGACGCCCACCGCCCAGGCATCTCCTCCGCATCCGAGCCGACCGGCACCTCGAAGGACGACCGCGCCGCATCCACTCCGGCAACCTCGGCCCGTGACGCCCATCGCCCCGGCATCTCCTCCGCATCCGAGCCGACCGGCACCTCGACGGGCCGGCGCGTCGCAGCTATTCCGGCGACCTCGATGCGCAATGACTGCCCGGGCGTCTCCTCGAGCGTCAGCGCCAGGTCGCCGGGTGCGGCCGGTGGTAGCGCGCCGAGGGCGAGGGCGTCGAGCAAGGTGTGGGCGGGGCGTCCGGAATCCGCTGGCTGCAACTGGGTTCGGGCCTGGCGGCGCAGCATCGCGAAGGTTCGTGGGGGGAGCCCGGGGACGGTGGTGTCCAGGCCGGCCAGGCGGTCGATGGTGGCGACGCCGGCTTCGCGCAGGCGGGCTCGCGCCGGGCTCGGCATGCCTGCCACCAGCATCAGGTCGCGGGCGGCGGTGAGGGCGGTGGTGCAGGTAGCGCAATGGCCGCAGGCGAGATAGCGCGGATCGCCCCACTGTACTGGGAGCAATTCGCTCAGCTTCTCGTCCAGGATTCGGGCGAGTCTGCGGCGCCGCGCCTGGTAGACGGGCACCAGGTCGGTCAGTGGGAAATCTGTTGCCGCCGTGTCGAGATACAGCCGGATGGTGGGTGCGGTCAGTGCGCCGCTGCCGTCCAGCGCGTCGGCGCAGGCGGCGAGTTCGAGTGCGGCGCCGACCATCTCGGCTTGGCCGGGCGCCGTCCCCTGCACGGTGTAGCGCACCCGGTGGCCGGCCCGCACCAGGAAATCGCAGGAGCAGGCGAACGAACCGTCGAAGAAAGTCGCGCCCGCGATGACGTGCACGCCCGACCGCAGCGCCGCAACGGTTTCCGAGTGCGCGGCCCGCAGCGCGGCGACGCGGAGCGCGGGGTCCGGCGCCGGAGCGACTGCTTGCGGGTCGCTCGACCGGGCCGGCTCGGTGCGCGCCGAGGGCACTTCGACCATGGCCGCCCCGAACCGATCCCGGAAATCAGCGAGCCGCAGCAGCGCGGCGGCGTCGAAATCGGCGGCGACGCCTCCCAGCGTCGCCGGTTCGGAATCCGCTGTCGCCGAACCGCTCAGGTAGCCGAGCTGGGCGTCGAGCCGGCGCAGCAGCTCGAACTCACAGCGCGCCGCGCGTACCAGATCCACGGCGGTGCAAACGACACGATCACCGAACACGAACAAACGCGGCCTCCTGTGTCTTCGCCGGACGCGCGGCGCGATCTCAGGCCCGGAGGCGGTAGCGCAGCGTAACCACGCAGGGCCTGGAGAGCGCCGCGATTGGACACGGACCGCAACACCTTAGCCAGCCCCCGTGACCTCGCTTGATCGCACCCTGATCAGAAGCGCGGTTTGCGCCGTTCGGTGCGCTTGGCCGGCGCCCGATCCGGACGCGGACCGCGGCTGTACGAACGCTGCTGCGGGCCACCGTCGTCCAGCTGCAGCTGGATCAGCTGACCGCTGATCCGGGTGCGGCGCAACGCCTCCAGGGTCTCCGCGGGCAGATTGGCGGGCAGTTCCACCAGGCTGTGGTCCGGGCGGATGCTGATGTGCCCGAAGTCGCTGCGGCGCAAGCCACCCTCGTTGGCGATGGCGCCGACGATGGCGCCGGGCACCACGCGATGCCGCTTGCCGACGCTGATCCGGTAGGTCGCCAGCTCGGCGCCGGTCGTGCGGGAGAAGCTGGGGCCCGAGGAGCGCTCACCCTCGAAACGACGCTCCGGACGGTCACCGCGCGGCTCGCGGCGCGGCCGCTCGATCGGCTCCGGTTCCGGCTCCATCAGGAACGTCTTGCCGTCGTAGGCGCCGACCGCGAGGGCCGCCGCGATATCGACCAGCGGGGTGTTGTGCTCGCTCTCGTAATCCTCGATCAGGCGGCGGAACAGCGCCACATTGTCCGAGGACAGGTTCTCGGTGATGGCGTCGCCGAACTTGGCGACCCGCTGCGCGTTCACGTCGTCGACGCTGGGCAGCTGCATCTCGGCCAGCGGATGCCGGGTGGCGCGCTCGATCGCCTTGAGCAGGTGCCGCTCACGCGGCGCGACGAACAGCAGCGCCTCGCCGCTGCGGCCCGCGCGGCCGGTCCGGCCGATGCGGTGCACGTAGGACTCGGTGTCGTGCGGGATGTCGTAGTTGACCACGTGCGAGATGCGGTCCACGTCCAGACCGCGGGCGGCCACGTCGGTGGCGACCAGGATGTCCAGCGCACCGGACTTCAGGTGCCCGATGGTGCGCTCACGCTGGTTCTGCGCGATGTCGCCGTTGATCGCGGCGGCGGAGAAACCGCGGGCGCGCAGCTTCTCGGCGAGCTCCTCGGTGCCCTGCTTGGTGCGCACGAAGATGATCATCGCTTCGAACGTCTCGACCTCGAGGATGCGGGTCAGGGCGTCCAGCTTGCGCTGATGCGAGACCTGCACCCAGCGCTGGTTGATATTGACGTTGGTCGAGGTCTTGGTCTTGACGGTGATCTCGACCGGATCGTTGAGGTACTGCTTGGAGATCTTGCGGATCGCCGAGGGCATGGTCGCCGAGAACAGCGCCACCTGCTTGGTGCGCGGGGTGTCGGCGAGGATGCGCTCCACGTCTTCCTGGAAGCCCATCTTGAGCATCTCGTCGGCCTCGTCGAGCACCAGGTACTGCAGCTCGGACAGGTCGAGCGTGCCCTTCTCCAGGTGGTCGATGACGCGGCCCGGCGTGCCGACCACGACGTGCGCGCCGCGGCGCAGCCCGGACAGCTGCACGCCGTAGGCCTGACCGCCGTAGATGGGCAGCACGTTCAAGCCGGGGATGTGCGCGGCGTAGCGCCCGAACGCCTCGGCGACCTGGATCGCGAGTTCCCGGGTGGGCGCGAGGACCAGCGCCTTCGGGGACTTGCCGGTGATCTCCAGACCCATCAGGATCGGGATCGCGAAGGCGGCGGTCTTGCCGGTGCCGGTCTGGGCGAGACCGACGACATCGGCGCCGGTGAGCAGCGGCGGGATCGTCGCGGCCTGGATGGGCGACGGCGACTCGTAGCCGACATCGGCGATGGCCGCGAGCAGGCGGTCATCGATTCCGAGGTCGGCGAAGGTCGGACCGTCGTTGTTGCTGTTCCTGTCGTTGTCGCCAGGACCATCATCCAGAACGCTGTCGACCTCATTGGTGCTCATTGACCAGGAGTTTACTGCCTTCGGGTAGATGTCCCGGCCACCGGCCCAATACGGTGTGACCTATGGCTCCGAATGCTTCGCCCGCACATCAGGACCCGGCCGCGGCCGACGCCCCCGTGGCGGTCGCGGTGATCCAGTTCGCGCCGGGCACCGATCCGGCCGCCAATCTGGCGGCGCTGCGTGACCATGTCGAGACCGCTGCCGGGCGTGGCGCACGGGTGGTCGTGGCGCCCGAATACTCGATGTTCGCCGTCTCCCGGCTGGACGAACGGATTGTCGCCGTCGCGGAGCCGCTGACCGGGAAGTTCGTCACCGGGCTCGGCGCCGTGGCCCGCGAGTTCGGCGTACATCTGGTGGCCGGCATGGTCGAGGCCGACGCGGCGGATCCGGGACGGATCCGGAACACCCTGGTGGTGCTGGATCCGGCGGGCGGGCTGGTCGCCCACTATCGGAAAGTGCACCTCTACGACGCGTTCGGGCACCTGGAGTCGGACGTGGTGCACGCGGGGGCGATCGAGGAGCCCGCGCTCTTCACCGTCGACGGGGTGAGCTTCGGTTTGCAGACCTGTTTCGATCTGCGCTTCCCAGAGGGGTTCCGCCGGATCGCCGCGGCGGGCGCGCAGGTGCTGGTGCTCCCCGCGCAGTGGATCCCCGGCCCCGGCAAGGTCGATCAGTGGACGACGCTGCTCCGGGCGCGAGCCATCGAGAACACCGTCTATGTACTGGGCGCCGATCAGTGCGGGACGCGCGGCGCGGGCGCGTCGATGATCATCGATCCGACCGGGAAAGTCTTGGCCGAGCTCGGCGACGAGCCCGGTGTCCTCACCGCCGAAGTCAACCTGGCCCACCTCGGCGCGGTGCGAACCACCAACCCGAGCCTGGCATTGCGCCGATTCGCTATCACCCCACGAGCCGCGGGGTAGCGTTTTACCTCGATGATCTACACCGATCGGGCAGCTGCCGGTCGCGCGCTGGGTGCCGAGCTGGGACACCTGCGCGCGTCGGACCCGTTGGTGCTCGGCCTGCCGCGCGGCGGCGTTCCGGTCGCGGCGGGCGTCCGGGAAATCATCGGCGGCGATCTCGACATCCTGCTGGTTCGCAAGCTCGGTGTGCCGTGGCAGCCGGAGCTGGCGATGGGCGCGATCGGCGAGGACGGCACGCGGGTGCTGAATCGGGACGTGCTGGGGCACATCTCGGTGGCGCCCGCCGAGTTCGCCGACATCGAGCACGCCGAACGCGGGGAATTGGAGCGGCGGCGCGCGGTCTGGCGCGGCGATCGCGCCCCGATCCCGCTGACCGGCCGCACCGTGCTGATCGTCGACGACGGAATGGCTACCGGCGCAACGGTTGTCGTTGCCTGCCGGGTGGCCCGGATGCGCGAGCCGGCCCGGATCGTGGTCGCCGTCCCGGTGTCGTCCAGTGAGGCCATGGACCGCGTCGCCCTCGAGTGCGACGAGCTGGTCTGCCCGTCGGTGCCGGAGTCGCTCGGCGGCGTCGGCACCGCCTATCAGGACTTCCATCAGCTCGCCGACGACGAGGTCACCGCACTGCTCGACTAGGGGGCGGACACTTCCGGACCTCCGCGTGCCGGGGATTGTCCAGCCCCCTGCCCGCGCGCAAAGATTGGTGCGGTCACGGCGCGTACTCGGTCGAGGAAGGGAGGTCTTGGATGTCCCAGCGCCCGCGGTCGACTCAGGACATCAGCGCACATGTGGTGCAGCGGCCACAGTTCGTCCCGCTGTCCGACGGCTCGGTGCACGCGTACTACCCCGGTGAGGATTGGTCGGTGTGCGGCAAGGATCGCGCGGAGGCGGTCAGCCTATTGATCAAAGGATCTGATCTGCGGATGAACGATCCCGCCTTTCTGGCCGCGCACCGGGAGCGGACGCGCCGGCACCAGAACGGCGAGATCACACCAGGTTTCGAGGTGTGGACCGATCCGGTGCGCGACAACGCGGAGTGAGGCCCGGTCAGGCGAGGTCGCGGCGGGTGAAGGCGAGAACGCCCACACCCGTTGCGGCGATCCCCGCCAGGGTCAACACCGTCAGCGGCACCGGGTTCACCGCGACGCCCGGCAAGTGCGGCACATGGTGGAACAGCGAGAGATTCATGATCGGCGTGGGCAGCCGCATGGACGGGCCGAGGATCGAGACCACCGCCGACTCGGCCAGCACCACCCACACCAGCCAGGTCAGCGCCGGGCGCAGGCCGATCGCCAGGACAGCGGCGCCGAGCAGGAACAGAATCGCCGGCAGCTGCGCGAGAGCCGCGACCCCGACCCGTCCGGCCTGCGCGAGATCACCGGTCCGCACCCCGTGCACCAGGCCGATCGCGAAGCCGATGAGCCCCAGCAGCACAACCGAAGCGGCGATCGCGGTGACGATGTGGGTGACGGCCAGCCGCCACCTCGGCAGCCGCCCGGCGAGCAGCAGATCGGCGCGACCGGCGAGTTCCTCCTGCCGGATCCGCAGCACCGTGGAGATCCCCGCGCCCGCCGCCGCCATCGCGAACAACAGCGTCACCATCGCCAGGAAGCCATCGACCACGTTGACGTTGAAACCGGCCAGCAGCTTCAGCATGCCCTGGGTGCCCGCGGAAATCTGGGTGACGTCGGCCCCGGCCGCCCCGAAGCCGGCACCCAGGATCAGCAGCGCCCCGGCCCACCCGGCCAGCGCACCGCGATGAATTCGGACGGTCAGTCCCAGCGGCGTTTTCGTGAACGCCCCGGCGGTGGCGGCGCCCGGACGCGGCGCGGCCAGACCCGCACCGTGATCACGCACCGACTCCAGCCGCAGCGCCAGCCCGGTCAGCACCGCCACGCCTGCCGCGCAGAGCCCGACCGGCCACCACTGGACGCTGCCGAACGGGTGCATCTGCTGCGCCCAGCCCAGCGGCGAGGCCAGTCGCAGTGCGGTGCTGTCGGCGCTGTCGCCCATGGCGCGCAACAGATATGCCGCGCCGAAGACGGCGCACGCGATGCCGTAGGCGCCGCGCGGTTGCGCGGTGATCTGCGCGGCGAGCACCGCGATGGCGGCGAAAACCATGCCGGTGCAGCCCATTGCGATGCCGAAGACCAGCGCGCCCCCGGCTCCGGTCCCAGCGAGTGCCAGCGCGGCGGCGGCTCCCGCCCCGAGCACCGCGTTCGTGCCGGCCGCCATCAGCAGCACCGCGACCGAGTTCGCGTGCACACCGAACCGGCCCGCGCGCAGCAGCTCCAGCCGGCCGAAGGCCTCCTGCGCCCGGGTATTCCGGATGACGACGACGATATTGACCAGCGCGACCGCGAGCGTCAGATACCAGCCCAGCTCGAAGACCGCGATCCCACCGAGGGTGGTGAGCGCGTCGGGCGGGCCCTGCAGTGCGGCCTGCGCAGTGAGCTGACCGGCGATCGAGGCGTAGGTCATCCGTTCCAGACCCGCCGGATACAGCCCATCGACGCCGAGCGTGCCGAGATACAGGCAAGCGGTCACCCCGAGGACCGCGGCAGCCAACCCCCGCCAATTCGTGCTGATCGAAAGGCGCAGCGCCACTGCTAGATTCGACAACCTGACCGCACCGGCCCCCGGCCTCGGTCGCGCCGCCGGGGCAGCCGGTCCGCCGCGGCGGCCGACCACAACTTGCGCCTCCGTCATCGCGACCCCGCCCCCGTCGCGTAGTGGCTCAGGAAGAGCTCCTCGAACTCCTGCGCCTGCTCCCCCGCCGGAGCCCGCAACTCGTCCATGCCGAGAGTCCGTACCGCCATGCCCTGCCGCACGATAGTCGCACGGTCGCACAGCTTTTCGACCTCACTGAGGATGTGACTGGACAGCAGCACCGTGCATCCCCGCGCCCGTACCTCTTCGACGCAGTGGGTGAACTGACGCTCCATCAGCGGGTCCAGGCCGCTGGTCGGCTCGTCCAGGATGAACAGTTCGACGTCGGCGGCGAAGGCCGCGATCAGCGCGACCTTCTGCCGGTTGCCCTTCGAGTAGGTGCCGCATTTGCGCGACGGATCCAATTCGAATCGTTCGAGCAACTCGGCCCGCCGGCTCGGATCGGCGCCACCGCGCAGGTCGGTGAGGATGTCGATCACCTCGCCGCCGGTCAGCGACGGCCACAGATTGACATCACCTGGCACGTAGGACAACCGGCCGTGGATGTCCATCGCCTCGCGATAGGGATCCTGGCCGAATACCGTGACGCGCCCGCCACGAATTCGCAGCAGGCCGAGCAGGATCCGGATCGTGGTGGTCTTCCCCGCGCCGTTGGGTCCGAGAAAGCCGTGCACCTCCCCCGCACGCACCTCGAGGTCCAATCCCCGCAGGGCATGCACCTTCCCATAGCTCTTGACCACTGCTTCGGCCTCGATGACCGCACTCATGCTCGCCCTCCCATCCCAGCGCTCGATCGAAGTTCGGCGCCTGACTGAAGTATCGGCAGAGCGGGGGGCGGGCAGCTTGTATAGATCGGTCGCATTCCACCCACGCAGGCGAAATAAGGCTAGCCTTAGAACATGCACGGATGGTTGCAGGTGTACGACTGGAGCATTCAGCCGGACCGGCTGGTATTCGACGCGGAATTCGGCGGTGTCTGCGCACAACCGCATGCGCATCCCATTCTTCAGATCACCGTGGCCACGCACGGCGAATTCGAAGTCGACGACGGCAGCGGAGCGTGGCTGCGCTGCCGGGCCGCGGTGATCCCGCCCGGCGCGCAGCACACGGCGCGCGGCGGCACGGGCACCCGGGTGCTGTCCATTCACCTGTTCCCCGGCAGCCGGGTGGGCCGCGCGATCACCGCACGGCACCGGCTCGACGACGGCCCCGCGACCTGGGTGGCGGCCGCCACCGGCATCCAGAAAACGCTCACCGGGGACGATCGGCCGCTGCGGGCGCGCGCCGATGCCATCGTCGAATCATTGTGCGGCGCCGGCCTTCCCGATCCCGCGCACCCGCAGCTGCGGGACGCCATGAGCCTGCTCAGCGCCCGGCTGCCCGCCCAGGTGCGATTGCCGGACCTGGCGGCGGCGGTGTTCCTCTCACCCGGCCGCCTGGGCAAATTGTTTCGCGCCCAGACCGGCGGCACCTTCCCGGCGGTGGTGCGCTGGACCCGGCTGCTCTACTGGGCCGGCGCGGTGCTGAACGGCCGTTCGCTCACCGACGGCGCGCACGCGGCCGGATTCACCGACCTGGCGCACGCCAACCGGGTGTGCCGGGAGATGACCGGCCTCGGCCCCAGCGCACTACTGGGCGCGGCCACCACGATGCTGTGGGCGGCGGAGCCGGAATCCGGTTCAGCCGAAGCAGTTTCCTTCGCCACGATAGGTCGGGACCGTACGGCGGGTGTCGCCGTCGACGAGATGGATCTGATCGAAGCGCTCGCACAGTTCGCCCGCCTTGGCGTGCCGGAACCAGACGCGGTCGCCGATCTCCAGTCCGGCGGCGGCCTGCAGCGGCGTCTGCACCTCGCCGGCGCCCTCGGTGCCGATCAGGCGTAACCCGCTGGGCCACACCGGCTTCGGGACCCGGGTCGGCCCGGTGGGCCCGGACGCGATGTAACCGCCCGCGAAGACCGTCGCGATCGACGCCGTGGGCTTGCGCAGGACCGGCGTCGCGAAATACAGCGCGGGGCGCGGGGTGAAGGCGCGGTAGTTGTCGAACAGGGTCGGGACGTAGAGCCCCGAACCCGCCGTGACCTCGGTGACGTCGGGGTCGGTGATGCTGACCTCGATCGAGCCGGTGCCGCCGCTGTTGACGATCTCCAGCTTGCCGACCACCGAGCGGACCGCGTCCAGAACCTGCTTGCGCCGCTTGGTGATTTCGGCCGCCGAGGCCCGCTTCACCAGGCGCACAGTGATATTCGAGTCGGGCAGACCCGCGATCTGGGCTTCATAGGTCATCACGCCGACCACCCGGAACCCGCGCTCCAGCGCCTGCCGGGCAAGTGCCGCAGCCTGTTCCGGCGTGCGGATCGGAGAACGGCGCACGCCCAGATGGATCGGGCCGACGCGCAAGGAGGCGTCGACATCGATGCACACCCGCGGGTGCACCTTGTCGCTGCCGACGGCGGCACGGATCAGGTCGAGCTGGGCGAGGTCGTCGACCATCAGGGTGATCGACTCGAGCAGCGTGTCATCGGCGGCCAGTTCGGCGAGCGCGGCGCGGTCCACGGTCGGGTAGCCGAGCAGGATGTCGCGGGAGCCGAGGCGGGCCAGCCACAGGGCTTCGCGCAGCGAGTAGCCCATGATGCCCGCGAAACCGCCGTCGGCGGTCAGGCCGGCGCCGAGCACTTCTTCGAGGATCGCGCGACAGCGCACGGACTTGCTGGCCACGCGGACCGGGACGCCGTTGGCCCGGTGCACGAGGTCTGCGGCATTGGCCCGCAGCACGGTCAAGTCGAGGGCGGCCAGCGGCGGATCGAGCTCGGCGGTCGCGGCGTGCAATCCAGCTACAGGCGAAGTCACATCACCCATGCAACCACCAAACTGGTCATGCGTCCAGCCCGGCGCGCGGCGGGCCGGCGACGCGCGGGTTTCAGGCGTCGACGGCGCGCGTGGTCAGGCCGCTGACCAGGTCATCCAGTACTACAAGGGTGGTCTCGTCGTTGCAGTCGGCCAGCCAGCGCAGCACCGTCCCGTGCAGGACCGACACCACATAGCAGGCGATCGACTCGACCGGTTCCAGCCACTGCGTGCCCGACCGCTGCGCGCACAGCTCCAGGAACATGGCGACCTCGGAGTCCATCTCCTGGAACCGGGCGGAGGTGGTGGGGTCCGGAATGCAATCGGTCTGCACATCCCAGCGCTCGCGCAGGGTCTGCACCGTCGACTCATAGGCTCGAATCTGCTTGCCCGGCGCGGCTTTTACCAACGGCCAGTAGGCGCTCACCCCCGCGTGCAGCAGCACCCGCAGGGCGCGCACACCGGTGAAATCGAGCGAAGCGGCCGCCTTCTCGACGGCCTCGCAGATCGTCGGGCGGACCCGGCTCTCCGCTAGTTCTCCACGTGCGCTCAACGACGGCTCCCTCGGCGAAAGATCTCGCGCACCCTCGTCGGCGCGACTCGCTGAACTTGGCGGGCCATCCGCGCTGGATCTCCACGATGCGATCCCCGGGCTGCCCGGTCCAACATGCATCAATGGTAAAGGCTTTTCCGGTTTTAAGAATGGGTTCAATGGGTAATTACGTACCGGAAGAATGTTTTGTTACCTAAATGGGACGGGGTTGCGACCAGTTGGTATCTATTTAGAACGCTGCGTGCTGCCCTAATCCAGGGCGCTAAACGCACCATCTGACACTTTAGAACCCACCGAAACGCCCGCCCATCGCTGTGACCGATGCCACATCGCTGTGCCGCGCCAGGCCCTGTCGCCCGCTAGCCTGAGTCGGTGACATCCCCGCCCGCTGATCAGTTCCTCATACCCGGCACCTTCAACTTCCGCGACGTCGCCGGCCTGCGCACCGTGGACGGCGCCAAGGTCCGCCCCGGCGTCCTGCTGCGCTCGGCCCAGCTCAGCCGCCTCGACGCCGAGGGCCACGCCGGCCTGCGCCAGCTCGGCGTCGGCGCCGTGCACGACCTGCGCGGCCTGCGCGAAATCGAGCACATGGGCCACGACAACCTGCCCGAAGGGGTGCGGCTGCACGTCACCCCGTTCGACTCCCGGATGGGCGAGGCGCCCCCGCATGACGCCCAGACCTCCTCGGCCTTCGAGCACATGCTCGACGTCTACCGGGAATTCCCCTCGCTCCCCGAGGCCGGCCTCGCGATTCGCACCCTCGCCGAGTCCATCCTGCGGGATGAAGGCGCGGCGCTGGTGCACTGCGCGGCGGGCAAGGACCGCACCGGCTGGGCCGTCGCGGCACTGCTGGGAGCGGTGCAGGTGACCGAGGCCGACATCCTGTCCGACTACCTGCTCAGCAATACGGCCGTGCCCATGCTGCGCGCCATGCTGGCCCCGAAACTCGCCGCGGGCGAAGAGCTTTCCGACGACCTGCTGGGCGTGCGGGCGGAGTACCTGGCCGCCGCGCTGGAATCGGTCGAGACCCGGCACGGCGGCCTCGACAACTACCTCGGTCAGATCGGCATCACCCCCGCTCTGCGCGCGCAGCTGCACCGTCGCATGCTCGAGTGACTAGCCCCGGCGCACCAGGCCGTCCGGATCGATGGTGACCTGGTCCCCGGTGTGGAACCAGGTGCCGGTGAACCGGGCGGCCGTCGCGTTCGGGTCCCGCCAATAGCGGCGGGTGACATTGGGGCCGCGGCACAGCAACTCACCGTGGCCGCTGCCCGCCCGCGGGCCGTAGAGCGCCAATTCGGTTCCGCCGAACGGGAATCCGAGCACACTGCGCGGATCCGCGGTCTCGGCGTCGACGGCCAGGCCGATGCCGCTGGTCTCGGTCGCGCCCCAGACCGACCATTGGCGGGCGGCCGGGAACATCTCGCGCAGCGCGTCGGCCACGTCGGTGGGGGCGGCCGCCGCCCGCTCGGCGCGGTGGCCCGCGTTACAGACCCGGGAAACCCCGCCGCCGCGCAGCTTCTCGGGCTGCCGGGCCCATGCCGGCAGCAGTCGCGCGAAGATCCGGGGCGTCGCCGAGACCATGTCGATCCGTTCGGCGGCAACGGTTTCCGCGAGCCGGGCGGTATCGGGGACCAGCACCACGGTGCCGCCGACGGCGAAGGTCGGCAACACCTGGTCGACGCAACCGCTGGCGTGCGCGAGCGGCAGCAGCACCAGATTGCGCAGGCCGTCGGTGGGCAGGTCCAGCGCGCCGACCACCGAACGTATTGCCGACAGCAGGTTTTCGTTGGTCAGCTCGACACCCCGGGGATGGGCGGTGCCGGAGGTGTAGCACAGCAGCGCCAGATCGCTCAGCGCCGCACCGTCATCGATGAACGCCGCACCGTCCGGCAGGTCGTCGCCGAGCACGAAGTCCGCGCAACTGTCGTCGATCACCCGCTGCGCCGCGGCCGGCGGCAGCCCGTCCGGGACCAGCACCGGGACCGCGCCGCTGAGCAACGCGCCCAGGAACGCCTGCACCCAGCGGGCGCCCGCGGGCAGCTGGATCGCGACGCGATCGCCGTAACCGATGCCGTGCTCCTGCAAGCCACCCGCCACCCGGGACGCGGAATGCCACAGTTCCCGGTAGGTGAGGCGGGGCCCGCCGATCTCGACCACCGCCTCCCGCTGGGAGAAGGCGTGGACTTGCAGGTCCAGCAGTTCGGTCAGGGCGGGCGTGAGGTTCCCGTAGCGCAGCACGCCGTCGGCGCCGCGCGCTAGCGGGTTGGCACTGGCAGCAGGCGGTTTCAGTGGGTACTCGATCAACAACTGCTGCGACATGTAGTCCTCCGCGGTGCCTCGGTTCAGCAGGCACTGCGACTATATGACTTCGCTCACAACTGTGGGGGGATTTGCGGTCAGCGACCGGTGTAGGTCGCCTTACCCGGCCCGACTTCCAGGAAACTGCGCACCGCGCCCTTCAGGTCCTCGGTCGCGAACAGCGCACCCGAGACCTCGGGTGTCACCGAATCCGCGTGCGCCACACCGCCGGAACGCCAGGCCTCGATAATCGCCTTGGTCGCCGCGTGCGCCTTGGTCGGGCCCTGGGCCAACCGGTGCACGAGTTGCCTTGCGGCGGTTTCGACGTCGTCGTGCACGGCGTTGACCACACCCCAATCCGCCATGGTCGCAGCGTCATACAGATCGCCGGTCATGACGAACTCCCGGGCCCGGCCGGAACCGGCGCGCTCGGCCAGCCGCTGCGGCCCGCCCATCGACGGGGTCAGGCCGACCACCGTCTCCACCAGACCGAACTTCGCCTTCGGCGCGGCCAGGATGATGTCGCAGGCCACCGCCATCTCGAAGGCGGCGGTCAGGGTGAGCCCGTGCGCGGCGAACACCACCGGGCACGGCAGCGCCTCCAGTGGATGGATGATCTGGGCGAACAGGGTGCGCCACAGCTCGGCCCCCTGCTCGACGCTGAGCCCGTCGAAGACGTGCACGTCCACGCCGCCGGAAACGAGCTTGCCCTCGGCGCGGATCAGGAGCGCACGCGGCGGGTCGGCGGTCAGCTCGGCCAGATCGGCGACCAGCGCGTCCAGCATTGCCTGGTCGAAGAGGTTCAGCGGCGGATTGGCCAGCGTGAGCACGGCGATCTCCGCCCCGCCGTCGGTGGTTTCGCGCTCTAGCCGGGTGGCCTTCAAATCACTCATTCGGCCAGACTAGAGCCTTCGTCTGGAAGACTGGCCAGGTGACCGAGACAGCTTCCGAAAGCGGTTCCTATGTAGAACCCGGCGAGTTCAAACGGGATACGAACTACATCACCACCCGCGTCACCGCCGACGGCCACGACGGCTATCCGGTGACGCCGGGCCGCTACCGCCTGATCGCCGCCCGTGCCTGCCCCTGGGCCAACCGCACACTCATCGTGCGCCGCCTGCTCGGTCTGGAGAACGTCCTCTCGCTCGGCTTGTGCGGGCCCACCCACGACAAGCTGAGCTGGACCTTCGACCTCGACCCCGACGGCCTCGACCCGGTACTGCGGATCCCCCGGCTGCGCGACGCCTACCTGGCCCGGTTCCCGGACTATCCGCGCGGCATCACCGTGCCCGCGCTGGTGGACGTGCCGACCGGCCAGGTCGTCACCAACGACTACGCGCAGATGACCCTGGATTTCTCCACCGAGTGGACCGCCTACCACCGTGCGGGCGCGCCGCAGCTGTATCCGAAGGATCTGCGCGCCGAGATCGACGAGGTCAACCTCGCGGTGTTCAAGGACGTCAACAACGGCGTCTACCGCTGCGGCTTCGCGGGCAGCCAGGACGCCTACGAGGCCGCCTACGACCGGCTCTTCGCCCGGCTGGACTGGCTCTCCGAACGCCTTGCCCGGCAACGCTTCCTGGTCGGCGACACCATCACCGAGGCGGACGTGCGGCTGTTCACCACGCTGGTCCGCTTCGATCCGGTCTATCACGGCCATTTCAAGACCAATCGGAGCAAGCTCACCGAAATGCCGGTGCTGTGGGCCTATGCGCGAGATCTGTTCCAAACTCCCGGCTTCGGCGACACCGTCGACTTCGGGCAGATCAAGACCCACTACTACGTCGTGCACACCGACATCAATCCGACCAAGGTCGTGCCGAAAGGCCCGGAGCTGTCGAACTGGCTGAGCCCGCACGGCCGGGAAGCGCTGGGTGGCACACCGTTCGGCGAGGGCGCTCCGCCACCACCGCCGCACCAGCGGGAACGGGTGCCCGAGATCGACTAGCGATAAGGCGCGTAGAGACGGGTATACCGATCCGGCACGGGGAACCGTTCGAACAGTGCGGTTCGTTGCTGTGTTGGGCCGGCGTCGGGCCGGTGCCATAGAGTTCTGCCAGCGGATAGCTGCGACTGGCCGATTACTAAGGGGTGTTGCCATGAAGCATGGCGCGTTCGAGAAGACCGTGGTGTCCCTACTCGAAAACGGGTCCAAGCTGCAGGCGCCCGCGGTGGCCAAATACGTCGACCGGATCCGCCGCTCACATCCCGGCGAGACGCCCGCGCAGGTGATCGCGCGGCTGGAGAAGCAGTATCTGCTCGCGGTCACCGGCAGCGGCACCGCGGCCGGCGCGACCGCGGCGGTGCCCGGCGTCGGCACCATCGCCTCGATGGCGACCATCACCGCGGAGACCGCGTTCTTCCTGGAAGCCTCCGCGCTCTACGCGCTGGCCATCGCCGCGGTGCACGGCGTCGCGCCCGAAGCCAAGGAGCAGCGCCGCGCGCTGGTGCTGGCCGTGGTGCTCGGCGGCGAGGGCATGGACATCGTGGAGCGCACGGTCGGGCACTCCGCCAAGAACTGGGGCACGCTGCTGGCCAACAAGATTCCGGGCCTGTCCGCGATGAACGACTCACTGATGAAGCGCTTCATCATCCGATTCCTGACCAAGCGGATGGCGCTGATGGCGGGCAAGATCCTGCCGATGGGCATCGGCGCGGCCATCGGCGGCTTCGGCAACCGGACGCTGGGCAAGACCACCATCAAGAACGCGCACCAGGCCTTCGGCGCCGCGCCGGCCACCTGGCCGCCGGACCGGCACGTGATCGTCGACGCCGATCCGCTGACCGCGCTGGACGCGCGCAAGACCACCGCGAAGCCGGAATGACCACAACCACACCCGCTTTCGCGGTCCGCGGGCTGAGCAAGCGTTTCAATCCGGGTGCGGCGGGCGAACTCGGCGCGGTCGAGCACGTCAGCTTCACCGTCCCCGCCGGGACCACCGCGGCGCTGGTCGGCCCCGAGGGTGCGGGCAAGTCGACGATTCTGCGGATCCTGCTCGGCCTGGTGCCCCCGACCTCCGGCACCGCGTCGCTCGGCGCCCCCGGCCAGGTGGCCGGGCTCGGCGGCGGCGCGCCGGTCGGCGGCGTGCTCGTCCCCCGCGGACTGCACCCGGCGCGCACCGCCCGCGACCACCTGCGGGTGTACGCGGCCGCCGCCGGCGTCCCCGATGAACGCGCCGACGAAGTGCTCGGCACGGTCGGCCTCGCCGATTTCGCGGGCACCCGGGCGGGCCTGCTGAGCCCGGGCCAGCAGACCCGGCTGGCGCTGGCGACCGCGCTGCTCGCCGATCCGCCGCTGCTGATCCTCGACGATCCGGTGGCGGGTCTCGATCCCGCCGAACGCGGCTGGCTACAGGATTTCCTGAAGCGGCACACCAAACGGGGCGGCACCGTGCTGCTCTCCAGCCGCAGCCTGGCCGCCGTGGTGTCCATGGCCGACAGCGTGATCGTGCTGAACCAAGGCGTCGTCGTCTATCAGGGCACCCCCGCGAAACTGCGGCGCAGCCATCCCGACCGTCTGGTGGTGGCCGCGTCGACGCCGGTCGCGCTGGCGACCGTGCTGGCCGCGCGCGGGCACATCGACGCCGTGATGCGCCCCGACGGCAGACTCGCGGTGGCGGAGACGACCGAAGCCGAGATCCGGGACGCGGCGCAGGCCGCGAAAGTGCGCATCGACGGCATCGCCGCCGACCTGATCCACCCCGACCGGGTCCTCGCCTCGCTGACCCGCCCGGTCCGCCCCGTCTCCTCGACCATGTACGTGCCCCCGCCGAACCGCGTGCAACCACCCGCGCCCGGCGGCCTGCCGGCGCCCCACCAGCATCCCGGGATTCCACGATGATCACCGTCCTGCCCGCCGAGCTCGTTCCGCCGCTGAACTCCGAGGTCCGCAAGGCCTACTCGCTGCGCCCGAATCTGGTGCTCGCGATCGTGCTACCCGCCATCACGCTGGTAGCGACCACGGTCACCGCGCTGCTGGCCGGGCCCGCGAATCCCAAGGCCAACCCGGTGACCGGCGGCGCGTCGGTCGGGCTGTACCTGGGCGTCGTCGCCGCGATCCTGGGTGCCGCGTACTTCGGCGCCACGGCCGCTGGATCGGAATATCGCTATCAGTCCATGCCGGTCACGGCCCTGTTCAGCACCGACCGCGATCGCCTGGTCGCCGCGAAGTTCCTGGTCATCGGAGCCTTCGCGCTGGCGGCGGCGGTCGTGGTGGAACTGGTCGGCCTGGCCGCGCTGTTCGGGTTCGGCCGCGGCAAGACCGAATTCGGGCTGCGGCTGGTGACTGTGCTCGGCGGCGGCCTGCTCGCTGTCGTGTGCTGGTCGCTGATCGCGGCCGGGCTCGCCGTGCTGCTGCGTCAGTCGGCACTGGCGATCGCGATCGTGCTCGGCTGGCTGGCGCTGGCCGAACCGCTGGTCTGGCTGGTCGCGGGCGGCCTCGGCCTGAAGGGGTTCGTCACCCTGCTGCCCGGTTCGGCCACCATCGCCACGGTCGCCGCCGGGTCCTTCCCGGACAGCGACTTCCTGGCCCCGACACCCGCGGCGATGATCGTGCTCGTGCTGTGGACGGCAGGCGTCGCGGGCGCCGGGTGGTGGGCGGTGCGGACCCGCGAGCTCTGACTCCGCGGAGCTCACCTCGCCGGTTCCGGCCCCGTCAGCTTTATCAAGATGTGGCAAATATCCGGCATCCCGCCCCAGGTCGCGGTGTCAACTGGCGGGTAAACCCGACGCTGGGCGGCGCTGCGATAACGGAGAGGCATAAAGTCGGTATCAGACGAGTTCGACAGTCGAGTTTGGGTCTGTCCGGTGGTGGGTAGCACCGCCGATTTGCTGCTGGGCATATCCTCAATTAGGGCGTATCGGAGCACCACAGCCGATCCCCGTGCCGGGCACGTCACAAACGTCGCAGCGCGAAGAACGAAATGAGGCGAACACCTGCTGTGAGCAGCTCAACTTCCCAGTTCGGCCAGAACCAGTGGCTAGTCGACGAGATGTACCAGAAGTACAAACAGGATCCGTCCTCGGTCGATGAGAGTTGGCACGAGTTCCTCGCCGACTACAACCCGGAGGCCACCGCCGACGGCCAGCCCGAGCAGGAGTCCGCCACCCCGGCTCCGGCCGCCGCGCCGAAGGCCGAGCCGGCCAAGCCTGCCGCCGCCAAGCCCGCCGAGACCAAGTCGGCCGCGCAGCCCAAGCCCGCCGAGACCAAGCCCGCCGCGCAGCCCAAGGCCGCCGCGCCCGCTCCGGCGTCGGCCGCGCGCAAGCCGCAGACCACCCCGGCCCCGGCCTCCAACGCCGCGCCCACCTCCGGCGCTCCCGTGGCCGAGGCCAAGGAAGAGTCCAAGGTGCTGCGTGGCGCCGCGGCCGCGGTCGCCAAGAACATGAACGCCTCGCTGAGCATCCCCACCGCCACCAGCGTGCGCGCCATCCCGGCCAAGCTGATGATCGACAATCGCCTCGTCATCAACAATCACCTGGCCCGGACCCGCGGTGGCAAGATCTCCTTCACCCACCTGCTCGGCTACGCCATCGTGCAGGCGGTCAAGAAGTTCCCGAACCTGAACCGGCACTTCGCCGAGATCGACGGCAAGCCGCACTCGGTCACCCCCGCGCACACCAACCTGGGTCTGGCCATCGACCTGGCGGGCAAGGACGGCAGTCGTTCGCTGGTCGTCGCCGCCATCAAGGGCTGTGAGGCCTTCACCTTCGGGCAGTTCCACACCGCGTACGAGGACATCGTGCGCCGCGCCCGGGACGGCAAGCTCACCGCGGATGATTTCAGCGGCGTCACCATCTCGCTCACCAACCCCGGCACCATCGGCACGGTGCACTCGGTGCCGCGCCTGATGCCGGGCCAGGGCGCGATCATCGGCGCGGGCGCCATGGAGTACCCAGCCGAGTTCCAGGGCATGAGCGACGAGCGCATCGCCGACATCGGCGTCGGCAAGCTGATGACGCTCACCTCCACCTACGACCACCGCATCATTCAGGGCGCGGAGTCCGGCGATTTCCTGCGGACCATCCACACCCTGCTGATCTCCGACGATTTCTACGACGAGATCTTCCACGGCCTGGGCGTGCCGTACGAGCCGGTGCGCTGGCGCAAGGACATGCGCGAACGCGGCGTCGACAAGAGCGCGCGCGTGATGGAGCTGATCCAGGCCTACCGCGACCGCGGGCACCTGATGGCCGACACCGATCCGCTGCGCCTGGTCAAGGACAAGTTCCGCAGCCACCCGGATCTCGATGTCACCCAGCACGGCCTGACCCTGTGGGACCTGGACCGCGAGTTCAGCGTCGCGGGCTTCCACGGCCAGGAGCGCATGAAGCTGCGCGACGTGCTGTCCATCCTGCGCGATGCCTACTGCCGTCACATCGGCGTCGAGTACACCCACATCCTCGATCCCGAGCAGCGCCAGTGGATCCAGGAGCGGGTCGAGCAGAAGCACGTCAAAGCGACTGTCGCCCAGCAGAAGTACATTCTGAACCGGCTGAACGCGGCGGAGGCCTTCGAGACCTTCCTGCAGACCAAGTACGTCGGCCAGAAGCGCTTCTCGCTGGAAGGCGCGGAGACCGTCATCCCGATGATGGACGCCGTGATCGACCAGTGCGCCGAGTACAGCCTCGACGAGGTCATCATCGGCATGCCGCACCGCGGCCGGCTGAACGTGCTGGCCAATATCGTCGGCAAGCCGTACTCGCGGATCTTCACCGAGTTCGAGGGCAACATGAACCCGGCGGCCACGCACGGCTCCGGCGACGTGAAGTACCACCTCGGCGCGCGCGGCACCTACCTGCAGATGTTCGGCGACAACGAGATCGAGGTCTCGCTGACCGCCAACCCCTCGCACCTGGAGGCGGTCGACCCGGTGCTCGAGGGTCTGGCCCGCGCCAAGCAGGACCTGCTGGACAAGGGCGACGGCCCGGAGGGCTTCTCCGTCGTGCCGCTGATGCTGCACGGTGACGCCGCGTTCGCGGGTCAGGGTGTGGTCGCGGAGACGCTGAACCTGTCCGAGCTGCGCGGTTACCGGGTCGGCGGCACCATCCACATCGTGGTGAACAACCAGATCGGCTTCACCACCGCGCCGGAGAACAGCCGCTCCACCGAATACTCCACCGACATCGCGAAGTTCATCGGTTCGCCGATCTTCCATGTCAACGGCGACGACCCGGAGGCCTGCGACTGGGTGGCCCGGATCGCGGTCGACTTCCGGCAGAAGTTCCGCAAGGACGTCGTCATCGACATGATCTGCTACCGCCGCCGTGGCCACAACGAGGGCGACGACCCGTCGATGACCCAGCCGTACATGTACGACGTCATCGACACCAAGCGTTCGGTCCGCAAGGCCTACACCGAATCGCTGATCGGCCGTGGCGACATCTCCATGAAGGAGGCCGAGGACGCGCTGCGCGACTACCAGGGCCAGCTGGAGCGCGTGTTCAACGAGGTCCGCGAACTGGAGAAGTACCCGCCGGAGCCCTCGGAGTCGGTCGAGGACGAGCAGAAGGTGCCGACCACCGTGCAGACGGCGGTCGACAAGTCGGTGCTGCAGCGCATCGGCGACGCCTTCCTCAATGTCCCCGACGGCTTCAACGTGCACCCGCGCGTCAAGCCGGTGCTGGACAAGCGCCGCGAGATGGCCTACGAGGGCAAGGTCGACTGGGCCTTCGCCGAGCTGATGGCCTTCGGCACGCTGATCGACGAGGGCACCGCGGTGCGCCTGACCGGTCAGGATTCGCGGCGCGGCACCTTCACCCAGCGGCACGCGGTGATCATCGATCGCAAGACCGGCGCCGAGTACACCCCGCTGCACAACATCGGCAGCGAGAGCCCCGGCTGGTTCGCGGTGCACGACTCGATGCTGTCGGAGTATGCCGCGGTCGGCTTCGAATACGGCTACTCGCTGGGCAACCCGGACGCACTCGTGTTGTGGGAAGCGCAGTTCGGTGACTTCGTCAACGGCGCGCAGACCATCATCGACGAGTTCATCTCCTCCGGTGAGGCCAAGTGGGGCCAGCTCTCCGATGTCGTGCTGCTGCTGCCGCACGGCCACGAGGGTCAGGGCCCGGACCACACCTCGGGCCGGATCGAGCGCTTCCTGCAGCTCTGCGCGGAGGGCTCGATGACGGTCGCGGTGCCGTCCACCCCGGCGAACTACTTCCACCTGCTGCGCCGGCATTCGCTGGACGGCATCCGCCGTCCGCTGATCGTCTTCACCCCGAAGTCGATGCTGCGCAACAAGGCCGTGGTCTCGGATCTGAAGGACTTCACCGAATCGAAGTTCCACTCGGTGTTCGACGAGCCGACCTACGAGCAGGGCGTCGGCGACCGCGCCAAGGTCAAGCGGGTGCTGATGACCTCCGGCAAGCTCTACTACGAGCTGGCCGCGGAGAAGGCCAAGAACAAGCGCGACGATGTCGCCATCGTGCGGATCGAGCAGCTCTACCCGCTGCCCAAGTTCCGGCTCAACGAGGCGCTCGACGGGTACCCGAACGCGACCGATATCGCCTGGGTCCAGGAGGAGCCGGCCAACCAGGGCGCGTGGCCGTTCTTCGGCCTGAACCTGCCGGAGATCCTGCCCGATCGCCTGGGCAAGCTGCGCCGCATCTCGCGCCGCGCCATGTCGGCCCCGTCCTCGGGTTCGTCCAAGGTGCACGCGGTGGAGCAGGCGGAGATCATCGCCGAGGCCTTCGAGCCGACCAGCTAGCCGTTAGCTGAAACCCCGGACGCCGGGTGCGAATTCGCTCTTGAACTGGAGCGGGGCTCGCACCCGGCGTTCGTGTTTGCGCAGGTGCCCACGGCCGTTTCGAGTTGCCGAATCTGGTTAGCACCTAGGGTGAAGGAGACGGCGCGAGCCCGGTTGCGCCGTCCCGGTTCGAAAGAGGTGCCCCAAGTGTCCACAGCGGAAACCAGCCAGGGACTCAGTTTCGTCACCATGGCGCTGGGTTGGGATCCGGCGCGCGGGCGGTGGATCGACGGGGGACGGCCCGACATCGATCTGAACGCCGCCGCCATGATGTTCGCCGGGGACGCGATCGCCGATGTGGTCTATCACGAGCAGCTGATGTCGCAGGACGGGTCGGTGCGGCTGCTGGGCGACAACACCACCGGTGAGGGCGAGGGCGACCTCGAGGTCATCACCGTCGACCTGACGCGGCTGCCCGACCATCTGACGACCATCTTCTTCATCGTCACCTCCTACTCGGGGCAGCCGTTCGGGCAGATCGACAACGCGTTCTGCCGGCTGGTGGACGGCATCGCCGACTACGAATTCGCCCGCTACGAGCTCGACGGCGGCCGGGGCGCAACAGGTTTCGTGATGGGCAAGCTGGTCCGCACCGCACAGGGCTGGGTGTACCAGGAAATCGGCGTGAACCTGCCCGCCAAGCACCCGGTCGAGGCGGTGCCCCAGCTGGCGCAATTCCTGGTCTGAACCCTTTTTGGGGGCACACGAATTGGGGGCATTCGCGGCCGCTCCCCGCCCGGTAATTTTCGACAGATGAGCGACGCGGGGACAGTACGGCCAGAGTTGGTGCGGCAGTTGCTGCGGGACTTCAGCGTGATCACCGGAGCCCAGTTCGGGCCCGATGACGACTACTTCGCGCTGGGTCTGGTGAATTCGCTGCGGGCGCTGGAGTTGGTGGCGTATTTGGAGCGCACCTTCGGCTTCGAGGTGGAGATCGACGATCTCGACCTGGACAACTTCCGGACCGTGCACCGCGCCGCCGATTTCGTCACCCGCAAGCGCGGTGTCGCGTGGACGGGCGCCGCCGGGTGAGCGACCTGGAAACGGTGCTCGCCGACGCCGCGGTGGCGGCGGCCGGCTGGGATCGCAGCGGGCTGCCCCGGACCGCCGCGCTGGCACTGGCGCGCGCCGCGCTGCTGGGAATGGATCGGTCCGAGCAGTACGGCGGACGCGGGGCCGACGCGCACGAGATCGGGCTGGTGGCCAGCGAATTGGGTGCGGTGTGCACCTCGCTGCGGTCGCTGTTCACGGTGCAGGGGATGGTGGCGGCCACCGTCGACCGGTGGGGCACCCCGGCGCAGCGCTCGAAGTGGTTGCCGGAGTTGACTTCTGGTGCGGTGCTCGCCGGGCTCGCGGCGACGGAGGCGGGGGCCGGGAGCGATCTGTCGGGGATCCAGGCGCGGTTCAGCGGGTCGTCGGAGTTGTCGTTGACCGGGCGCAAGCTGTGGGTCACGTTCGGGGCGCTGGCGGATGTGCTGCTGGTCGCGGGTCAGTCCGAGAGCGGGCCGGTGGCGGCGTTGGTGGCGACCGATCAGCCGGGCGTGGTCGTCGAACCGGTCCGCGATCAGCTGGGGCTGCGTGGCACGCGGATCGCGCACGTGAGTTTCGACGCGGCCCGGGTGCCCGCCGGAAATGTGCTGGCGCGGCCCGGATTCGGGGTTTCGCATGTGCTCGGCACCGCGCTGGATCATGGCCGGTACACCATCGCCTGGGGCTGTCTCGGCATGGCGCAGGCCTGTCTGGCCGACGCCGCCGGGCATGCGCGCGACCGGCGGCAGGGCGATGCGCGGCTGGGCGATCACCAGGCCGTGCGCTCGATGCTCGGGCGCAGCTGGGTGGACGTCGAAAGCGCGCGGGCGCTGTGCGTGCGGGCGGCCGAGCAGCGGGCCGACCGGGATCCCGGCGCGCTGATGGGGGCCATCGCCGCGAAGTACACGGCCGCGGCCGCCGCGGCCGCGGTGAGCGAGCGCGCGGTACAGATTCTCGGGGCCGCGGGGTGCGCGCCGGACAGCCGGGCGGGGCGGTTCTTCCGGGACGCGAAGATCATGCAGATCATCGAGGGGGCGCGGGAGGTGGCCGAGCAGGATCTCGGGGAGTTCGTGCTCCGGACGGCGGTGGCCGGACGATGATCACGCTCGGGCCGGTGTCGTCGGTCTTTCCTGAAACCTCCTGCGCGGTACCCGAACTCACGGAATTGGCGGAGTTGCCGGCGGAGCGGCGTGCCCACGCGCTGGCGCTGGGTGTCGACACCGTGCGATGTGCGGAAGGTGCCGGCGAGGAGCTGACCGTCGCCGCCGCCGAACAGGCGCTGCGGCGTGCGGGCCTCGCCGCGGACCAACTCGACGCGTTGCTGCTGGTAGGCGGCCGCGCACCGCGTTATCTGATGGCCTCCGAAGCCACCCGGCTGCAACATCGCCTGGGCGCGGAGCGGGCCTTCGTCGCGGGGGTCGGCGAGCTCGGTTGCGCGTCCATCTCCGCGGCCTTCACCCTGGCGGCGGGGCTGCTGCGCGGCGACGCGCACTGCGGCACGGTGCTGATCGTGGCGGCGGCCGCCGCACCGACGCGGTTCCGGTATCGCGCGCCGATGACGGTCCTGGGCGACGGGGCCGGAGCCGTGCTGCTGAGCACCGCGAAAACCGGGCGCTACCAGCTGGTCGACCACCTGGTGCGCAGCGACGGCAAATACTCCGACCTGTTCCGGATCGACTATCGCGATCTGCCGCATCGGGATTGGCGGGAGGAGTGCGCCGACGAGGCGACCTATAGCTTCCGGCTGGCCGTGGAAAGCCGCAAACGCCTGTCCTCGATGAACTCGGAACTGCTGGACCGCAACGGTTTACGGCTCCATGACGTGGGTCCGGTGCTGATGCAGAACCTGTCCGCCGGGGCGTTCTCGTTCTGGGCGGAGGCGCTCCAGACGCGTATCGACCCGGCCTGCCGGCACAACCTCGCCGCCTACGGGCATCTCGGATCGCTGGACGTGCTGGTCAATCTGGAGGCGGCGGCCGCGCATCGCACGCCGGGCGACTACACCCTGCTGCTCAACAGCAGCCCCGTCGCGGCCTGGAGTTCCACCCTGCTGCGGCGGCTGCCGGACCGGGAATACGAAGGGATCGAACTGTGAGCGGCGTCGTGAAATGCCTGGTCTGGGATCTCGACGACACGCTGTGGGACGGTGTGGTGCTGGAAAGCGACGCCGCCGCACCACATCCGGAAGCCTGGCGGGTGCTGCGGCGGCTCGACGAACGCGGCATCCTGCACGCGGTCGCCAGCCGCTCCGAACCCGCCCTCGCCACCGCGCATCTCGACGCGCACGGGCTGTCGGAGATGTTCTGCTCGCTGCAGATCGGCTGGGGCGCCAAATCCGCGGCGGTGCGCCAGATCGCCGAACACCTGAACATCGGACTGGACGCCATCGCGTTCGTGGACAACGATCCGGTCGAACGCGCCGAGGTCGCGGCCGCGCTCCCCCAGGTCCGCTGCTATGCCGCCGCGGATCTGGCGCGCCTGCCCGAGTTGCCCGAGTTCAACCCCGAGGTGATCACCGCCGATGCCCGGGATCGCAGGAAACGCTATCGGGCCGAACAGATTCGGCGTGAGAGCGCTTCGTCCTTCGACGGCTCGGACGCCGAGTTCCTCGCCGGTCTCGGCCTGGTGATGACGGTGCGCCGGGCTGCCGAAGCGGATCTGGCCCGGGCACACGAACTCACGGTGCGCACCAATCAGCTCAACACCACCGGGCGCACCTTCGACCTCGACGAGCTGCGGGAGCTGAGCGGGTCGCCGCGCCACGAGGTGCTGATCGCCACGCTCGGCGACCGATTCGGTGAGTACGGGGCAATCGGGTTGTCGGTCAGCGAGTTTCGCGGGGACGAGTCGGCGGTGCTGCTGTTGCTCATGTCGTGCCGGGTGATGTCGCGCGGGGTCGGCGGTGCGCTGCTGGCGCACCTGATCGATCGCGCCGCTGCCCGGGGACAGCGCGCGGTGGCGGAATTCGTGCCCACGCCGGTCAATCGGGTGATGCTGGTGACCTTGCGGTTCGCCGGGTTCGCGGTGCTCGAGCAGGACGCGGAGCGGGTGCTGCTCGGGCACGACGGAACCACCGCCGTGCCGAACACCGGGCATGTACTTCTGCGCGCGCCCGATGCTCCGGTGCCGCCGGGGGATCTGGTGACCGGTCTACTGCGTCAAGTCGCGCGAGTTCCCGACCGTGTCGCTCTGATCTCGGGCGAGCAGCGCCTCACCTATGCCGAAATCGGCTCTCGCACTGCCGAACTCGCGGGTCGGCTGGTCGGAGCTGGTGTCAGGCCGGGTGATGTGGTGCTGTGCTATCTGCCGCAGAGCGCCGATTCGATGATCGCCATGCTCGCCGCGCTGCGTGCCGGGGCAGCCTGGTGCCTGGTGGACCCTGACCGCCCGGCCGCACAAATCGAAGCCCTGCTCTCCCAGATCAATTGCACTGCTGTGCTCTGTCGGAGCTCCGAGGACGACGATGTGGCATCGCTCTTCGCCTCGTCGCGACGCCCTGTCGCACTGTTGTCGATCGGAGATCGGTCGGCCATCGGCCCCCTCCCCGATCCGCCACCAGCAAGCGCCCCCGCATATGTGATTACCACGTCGGGATCAACAGGCATCCCCAAGGCCGTAGTGGTCACTCGCGCGAACCTGGCCGCGATGATCGCGGGCCGCTCCTACCCGTACACCGACGGCGACCTGGTCACGCTGTCGACCTGCCCGCTCACCGCCGACGCGTCATTGCTGTTCGCGCCGTGGGCATTCACCGTCGGCGGCACGGTGGTCGTCCCCACCCACCAGGAACTCCCCGACGCGGCAGCCGTCGCCGCCCTCGCTCGTCGGACCGGCGTCAGCCACCTGATCGCGACGCCGTCTTACTACCGGCTCGTGCTGGACGCGCTGGCCGAGCGCGCACCGCAGGTCGTTGCCCTGGCCGGGGAGCAGGTGCCGTCCGCCTTGGCCGCTCGGCATCACCAACTGCTCCCGAATACCCTGCTGCTCAACGAATACGGCCCCACCGAAGCGACCGTGACCTGCGTGTGGCATACCGTCGACCCTGATTCGGCCGCGGCGATCATTCCCATCGGCACTGCGATGCCGGGCAATTCGGCGACCGTGCTCGGTCCCGATCTCCAGCCTGCGACCAGCGGCGAAACCGGTGAACTATACCTCGGCGGCGATCAAATCACCCTCGGCTACGCGGGCCGCCCGGGACTCACCGCGACCAGGTTCGTCGCCGACCCCTACGCCGTCGACGCCGGCGCCCGGATGTACCGGACCGGAGATCTATCCCGCCGCAACAACTCCGGTGCGATCGAGTTCCTCGGCCGCGGCGACGGCCAGGTGCAGGTCCGTGGCGCGCGAGTGGAACGGCATGCGGTCGAAGCAGTCCTGGAAAGTCATCCCGGCGTCGCGCACGCCGTGACCCTCGTTCTCGAAAACCCGGACACGGTAGCCGAATTGGTGGCCTTCCTCGTCCCTGCCGACCCCGCCACGCCACCGGAACGCCGCACCCTCACCCGTTACTGCCTGGAAAGACTCCAGCCGATGGAGATCCCCAGCCGCTTCCTCCACATCGACGCCATTCCGATCGCCGCCGCGGGCAAACTCGACGAGTCCGCCCTGCGCACGGCCGCCTCCGACGCCGCACCCCCCGGCCCGACCCGACATGGCTGGACGGAACGCGAACTCGAAATCGCCGAACTCTGGTCGACCGCACTCGAACACCACGACTTCGACCGCGACGACTCGTTCTTCGAAGTAGGCGGCAACTCCCACCGCGTGGTCCTCCTCCACCTGCACATGGAACAACGCTGGCCAGGCGCACTCCGAGTCGGCCAGCTCTTCGACCTGCGAACGATCAGCGCCCACGTCCAGGCCCTGGAAAACGCGCTGACCGCAGCGCCCACCCCGGACGCGGCACCCACCACCCCAACCATGGCCTTCGAACTGTGAGTACGCAGGAGCACGACTTGTCTGACAGTGACACCCGTCCGACCGATATCGCGATCGTCGGAATCGGGGCCCGATTTCCGCAGGCGGCCGATCTTGCGGAGTTCCGGAGCAATCTGGCGGCGGGGCGGGACTCGGTGGGGCCGATGCCGGCTGGGCGGATCGCGGCGACCGGGTTGGATCCGGCGGTGACGTATCTGCCGATGGGGCATCTGAGCGATATCGAGCAGTTCGACTGGCGGTTCTTCGACCTGTCGCCACGGGAGGCGGCGGTGATGGATCCGCAGCAGCGGCTGGCGCTGGTGCTGGCGCATCGGGCGATCGAGGATGCGGGGTACGCGACGGGCTGGTTGGCGCGGGCGGTCACCGCGGTGGCGTTGAGTGCGGGGCAGTCGAGTTATCACGCCGTGGCGGTGGACCCAGGACCGTTGAGTCTGCTCGGGAACGCCGCGTTCGCTGGACCCGCGCGGATCGCACATCGGTTCGGGTTCACCGGGGCGTGCTTCGGAGTGGACAGCGGCTGCAACAGCGCACTGCTGGCCGTACATCAGGCGTGCCGCGAATTATCTTCCGGCGATGCGGATTACGCGCTGGCCGGCGGTGTCGCGGTGCGGGTGCACGGGTCACCGTCGTGGGGTGGCGGCGGTTTCAGCGAGATCATGTCGCCCAGCGGAGTGTGCCGGGCATTCGACGCCGACGCCGACGGGACCGTGAACGGTGAGGGCGGTGCGGTGCTACTGCTGACCACTGTGGCGCGGGCACAGGCTGATCGGGCGCCGATCTATGCGGTGATCCGCGGGAGTGCGACGCGGCACAACGGAGCAGCAGCCGCGACGATCAGTACCCCGAGTGCCACCGGACAAGCTGCGGTGATCGAAAAGGCTTGGGCTAACGCGGGAATCGATCCCAGCGCGGCCGGTTACCTGGAGACGCACGGGTCGGGCACCCGGCTGGGCGACGCGGTGGAGCTGGAAGGCCTCAGCACGGTGTTCGGTGCGACCGGTCAGGTGCTCCCGATCGGTTCGGTGAAAACGAACATCGGCCACCTCGACCACGCTTCGGCGATCGCCGGCCTGGTCAAAGCAGTCCTGAGCGTGTCCGAAGCCGAGCTGTATCCGTCGCTCCACTTCACCCGCCCCACCGGCGGATTCGATTTGGCGCAGGCTGGTCTCGAAGTACTCACCACCTCACGCTCCTGGACCGGCGACGCGCCACGCCTCGCCGGCGTCAGCTCCTTCAGCTTGGGCGGAAGCATCGCGCATTGCGTCATAGCGCAAGCCCCGCCACCTCCGCCCACCGTGCCGTCGCCCGAGCTGCGACTGATCGGAGTCTCCGCGCGCAGCCCGCAGGCACTCGACGAACTGTGCGTTCAACTCGCAGCCGCGTTGCGCGATCCGTCCACCGGGCCTCGAGATACATCCAGCACCGCTCCCGGCACACACGCGACATCCGGAGACGCACTCGCCGCTGTCCACCGCGTACCCGTCACGCTCGACGAAGTCGCCACGACGCTCGGGATCGGCCGGACGCATTACGAATACCGGATTGCCGTAACAGCTTCGGACACAAGGGAACTTGCCGATGCGCTGGAGACAGCCGCGGTTACGACTCGGCCGATACCCAGTAAGCCGCGGGTCGTGTTGTTGCTTTCTCCCGATGCGTCGCCGGCTTGTTCTACGGCGGATGCCGCTCTGCCTCCCCAGCTTCCGGCGGTCGGCGACACCGCGCAGGTGCTGGCTGGGCAGATCGCGGTGCATGAGCGGCTTCGTGAGTGCGGTATCGAGTTCGCCGCTCTGCTCAGTGCCGGATCTTCGCGGTATGCCTCGCGTTATCTGCTCGGTTCCCGCGAGCCGGTCGAGGCTGGTGAACTCGCTGCCGCCGCACCGACGGTCGACACCGATCGACTGCTCGTCGCCGTGCGGGCGCTGCTCGACGAGGGACCGATGGTGTTCGTCGAGCCGAGCCCCGGCGGACTGCTCGGGAACCGCATTGCGGATTTGGCCCCAGAGGCCGAGATCGTCTCCGCTGCTCACGATTCCGAGGCTCTCGAAGTGCTGATCGGCAAACTGTACGAGTACGGCGTCGAGATCGATTGGGACGCACTGGTGCCCACCGACGCGCATCGTGTGCGCCTGCCGGGTCATCCGATGACGGAAGAACGCTGCTGGGTCGAGCTGCCGCGCTTCCAGAACTTCCTGTCTTCCGGTAAGGAGTCCCCGGCGGTGCGCGAGATCGCCGACCCGGGGCGTTGGCTTCGGGAAACTCTCGCCGAGTTGCTCGGTACCGGCACGGACCTGGACGAGGACGCGAACTACTTCGCGCTCGGCGGCAATTCGCTCATCGCCGTGCAACTGGTGGATCGGATCGAGGAGTCCTTCGGCTTCCGGCCGAAATTGCTCGACATCTATGAACGGCCGCTTCTGGCCGACTTCGCCGATCTCCTCAGGGCAGTGGAGGCGAAAACACCACAGCGCGCGCCGATTCCGGCTCTGGTGGCGCATGACGAACCGGTGATGTCGTCCGGCCAGGAGCGGATGTGGTTTCACCACCAGTTCGATCCCGACACCACGATGTACAACTATCCGGTCGTACAGCTGCTCCGCGGCCCGCTCGATATCGACGCCTTGCAGGGCACTTTCGACGATCTGATCGAACGCCACGAAGTGTTGCGCTACAACTTCGCCGAGGTGGACGGGCTGCCCGTGCTGCGAATCCGCGATCGTCTCACGGACTACTTCCGTGTCGTCGACGTCTCGGCCGCACCCGATCCCACGGCCGCCGCGCGCGCCCTGGCGCAGGCCGCCGCGCAAGCGCCGTTCGACCTCGGCGAAGATCCGCTGCTGCGGGTGCTTGTGGTCACCCTGGAACCGGAAGCCCATGTGCTGCAACTGGTCTGCCATCACGCGGTGACCGACGGCGCGACACCGATGATCCTGTCCCGGGAGTTACCCGAGCTGTATGCCGCCCGCGAGGCGGGCCGCCCGCATCGCTTGGGCCCCCTGCCGATCCGCTACCGCGACTACGCGGCCTGGCACCGCGCCCTGCTGCGCAGCTCGGCCCTCGACCACGAACTCGACTACTGGCGTGCCGAACTGACCGGCGCACCGATTCTGGCCCTGCCCACCGACTTCCCCCGCCCGGCACGCAAGACGTTCGTCGGCGATCTGCACCCGTTCACGATTCCCGCGGACCTGATCACCGCGTTGCGCGCGGTGGCGCACCGCGAGTCGGTCTCACTCTTCGTGGTCTTGCTCAGCGCCCTCTACCTGACCCTGGCCCGCCGCAGCGGACAACGCGACATCGTCATCGGCACCCCGACCACCGGCCGCGGCCGCCGCGAATTCCAGGATCTGATCGGCTATTTCAACAGCACGGTCGCCTTGCGCACCGATTTCAGCGCCGACCGATCCCTCCCCGACCTGCTGACCCGCGTCCGCTCCAAGGTCCTGGACGCCCTCGAACACCAGGAAATCCCGTTCGACCGCGTCGTGAACGCCGTAGTCGACCACCGTGACCTCTCCCGCACCCCGCTCTTCGACGTCCTCTACATCCACCAGGTCATCTCCCGCGCCGACAACGTCGACGAATCCGCCGGCGAACTGTTCGACGTCGACCACTCATCCGGCAACGAATTCGGCGGACTACCCACCGGCACAGCCAAATTCGACCTCACGCTCGTCACCTTCGAATACCCCGGCACGGCCCGTGACATCAGCGCCTGCCTGGAGTTCAGCACCGAACTCTTCACCCGCCGAACAATCACCGCCATCGCGACGGACCTCCTGCAAATCCTCACCGCCATGACCGCCCCCACACCCCCACCCATCAACGCCCTCATCACACCCCCCACCCCCACCGAACCACCCCTGCGCATCCCCACCGACCGCCCCCGCACCGCCCACCGCACTTTCCACCACGCTCACGCTTCCCACCCGCTCGAATTCGAGACGCATCCAGCGGATCCCTTGCCCCAGGCAGCATTCGACGCCGCTCTCTACGACGCCTACTCGGTCCTGCTGGCTTGGTATTCCGGACAGAGCCGGGTGCCCATCCGGCTGCCGGATTCGCCTGCGGGACAGCCGCGTTACGCGACCGCTGAGATCCCTCAGGACGCGACCTGGCGCACACTGCGGGACCGCGGGACCGTTGTCGGCGAGAGCGGCGACTCGCCGGTTCGGTACCTCGGCATGGCCACCGGCAGTGGTTCACCGGGCGCTCCCAGTGCCGAGCTGGAGCTGTCCTGGACGCCGCAATCCCCTGCGCTGCATCTGAATTACGCAACAGAGCTTTTCGATCGCGCTTCGGCCGAGGACTTGCTCGTCGATCTGGTCCGGCTGCTGGAAGCCGCGCGGACCAGGCCGGACGAGTGCGTCTTCGTCACCGCGAGCGCGGGTTTCGAGTATGAAACGGAGGTACACCCATGACTGTCGAACATCGGGTCGGTGTCGTCGGCGCCGGCGTGATGGGCGCGGGTATCGCCCAGTGTGTCGCGCAGGCCGGGATATCGGTGACCGTCGTCGAGAACGATGCCGCGGCCATCGAACGCGCCCGCCAGGAGCTGAAGTCCACACTGCGGTTGAGCGTGTTGCTGGGGCGTGGGCCGAAGGCGGCCGACATCCCGGACATCACCGCACGCATTACTTGGACCGACCGCCTGGAAGATCTCGGCGACAGCACCTTCGTCATCGAATCCGTCACCGAGCGCATCGAACTCAAGCGTTCGCTCTTCGCCGAGCTGGACCGGCATTGCCCGCCGTCGGCGGTTTTCGCCTCTGGCACCTCGGCCATCCCGATCGCCGAGCTGGCCGCCGTGACCAGCCGGCCAGAGCGAATCCTCGGGTTGCACTTCATGAACCCCGCGCCGCTCACCGAAACGGTCGAGGTAGTCACTACCGACCGGACCGCCCCCGACGCGTTGCGCCGGGCCCTGGCCCTGCTCGGCGCGCTCGGAAAGAAGGGCATCGTCGTCGGCGACGGGCCCGGCTTCGTGATCAACCGGGTGCTGATGCTGGGCATCGCAGAGGCCGCCGCCATCACCGAGACCGGCACCGACGCCGCCACTATCGACGAGCTCTTCGAAGGCTGCCTCGGACACCGTATGGGCCCGCTGCGCACTGCCGACCTGATCGGCCTCGACAACGTCGCCGACACCCTGGTGGTGCTGCGGGAAACGACCGGCGACGGGCGCTACCGGGTCCCGCGGGCCTTGGCGGAGCTGGTGGCGGCCGGGCATTTGGGGCGCAAGACGGGCAGGGGTTTCCATGCGTATCCGTGAGACGAACGTGCTGCTCGAGGACACCGCCGGGCTCGGCCGCTTGGCCAGGCGCAGCGGCGGCGCGGGCGCGGTCGTGCTCGCCGGGTTGGCGGTGTACCTGCATCGCCGATCCGGTACCTCCAAAGTCACGGTGGGACAGCGCATCGGTGCGCTGGTCACCGAGCTCGAGGTCGAGGTGCGGCCGGATCAGGAATTCCGGGCCCTCGCCGCACAGGTGGGCGCAGGTCTGCGCCGTGCCCACGCGGGCACGCCGCTATCGGACTCACCGACGGCGACGCAGCACGGCGACGGCTGGCAGATCGGGCTCCCCGACACCGAACTCGCTTCCTTCTCGAGACTTTTCGCGGCGCTCGTGGCCGCGCCGAACACGCCGGTAGGCCGGTTCGATCTGACCGCGGCGGACGAGCGCGAGTCGATCCTGAGCCGTAACGGCCCGGCCCGGTCATTCGGCTCGACCGAAACCACGCTGAGCGGTTTCGCGGATGCTGTGCGCCGCACGCCCGAAGCCACCGCCCTGGTCTACGGCACGGCATCGATCACCTACAGCGAACTCGATGCTCGCGTAAACCGGCTCTCGCACTGGCTGATCCGTCGAGGAGTGCGTCCGGATACCGTGGTCGCCGTCGCGGTGCCGCGCTCGATCGACGCCATAGTCGCGGTCTACGCGGTCCTGCGGGCCGGCGGCGCCTTTCTACCGCTGGATCCCGGGCATCCAGCCGAGCGACTCGAGCGCATCCTGAAAGTAGCCGCACCTCTGGTGGTGCTCAGCACGCGCAGCTCCGGATTCGACTGCGTGGCAACAGCCGTCAACTACCTGGAAGATCTGCCGATCGGCGAGCACGTCTCCACGCCGAGTACTCCCCTGAACCGTTCCGGGCCGCATCCGGATCACCTTGCCTACGTGATGTTCACGTCCGGCTCGACCGGAACCCCCAAGGGTGTGGCGGTAACCCACGCCGCCGTGGTGAACCACCTGCACTGGATGACCGACCACCTGGGCCTGGACGACTCCGACACCGTGGTGCAGAAGACGCCGGTGACCTTCGACGTCTCGATCTGGGAACTGCTGTGGCCCTTGCACATCGGCGCCCGCCTGGTCATCGCGCCACCCGCGGCCGACAATGATCCCGCCGAACTCGCACACCTGCTCGCCACGCACGCCGTGACCACGGTCCAGTTCGTGCCCTCCACCTTGACCAGCCAGCTCGCGGTCGCCCCCGAGTTCCCGGCCGGTCTCCGCCGGGTCCTGATGATCGGCGAAACACTCACTCCGGCACTGGCGCAGCGCTTCGCCGCCGCCACCCCGGCGCGCCTGCACAATTTGTACGGCCCCACCGAGGCGACCGGCGCGGTCACCGGATACCACGTCAGCACCCAGGATTCGGGCCCGATCCCGATCGGCGCACCCGCGCACAACACCGGCGCCTACGTCTTGGATTCCTGCCTACGCCCGGTTCCCGACGACGCCCAAGGCGAGCTTTACCTCTCCGGAGTCCAGCTGGCGCGCTGTTACTTCGGTGATCCGGGCCGCACCGCGGACCGCTTCGTCGCCAATCCCTTCGAACCCGGCGGCAGGCTCTACCGCACCGGCGACGTCGTCCGCTGGAACAGCGCCACCGGCTTGCTCGACTACCAGGGCCGCGCCGATCTCCAGGTGAAGCGCCACGGCGTCCGCATCGAACTCGGCGAAATCGAAGCCGCGCTCTCCGCTCTGCCGCCGGTCGCCCAAGCCGCCGCGATCCTCCGCCCCGAAGGCCGGCTGCTCGCCTATGTGATCCCGATATCCGGCGCCGACTGCACCGAAGAACGACTGCGCAAGCAGCTTTCACAGCTGCTGCCCTCGGCTATGGTGCCCGACGAAATCCTCCTTCTGGACACTTTCCCCCGGAACGCGGCGGGCAAGCTGGACCGTGCGGCACTGCCCGCCCCGGCACCGCGCCAGGCTCCCTTCCGCGCTCCGCGCACCGAGACCGAAGCGATGCTCGCCGAGATCTTCACTCAAGTGCTGGGCCGCGACCCGATCAGCGTCGACGAATCCTTCTTCACCCTCGGCGGCGACAGCGTGATGTCGATCCTGCTCGTCTCCCGCGCGAAGTCCCGGGGCCTGCGCTTCACGGCCCAGGACGTCTTCGAACACCGCACGGTCGCGGGCCTGGCCACCATCGCGACGAGCGGCCCGCAAGGTCAGGACGTCCACACCGAACTTCCCGGCGGCGGCATCGGTGAATTGCCGCCCACCCCAGCGGTTCTCGCGCTGATTGCGCACGCCGAATCCGGCGGCGTCTCCTTCGACCGCTACGCCCAGCACATGGTCCTCGACCTCCCCGCCGGGATCACCGAGGCGCAGCTGCGCACGGTGCTCAGCGCGGTCATCGCACGGCACGACATGCTCCGCGCCCGCCTCTACCGCGACGCCAGCGGCCGCTGGCGCATGTTCGCCGACCCCGCCGACTCGCTGGACCTCGACAAGATCCTCACCCGCATCGATGCCGATGCGGGCACACCGCGCGGCTCCGGCGTGACCGACGCCGCGATCGGGCGACTGGATCCCGCCAATGGCGTTGTAACGCAATGCGTATGGCTCCGCCAGGCCGATGGCACCGGGCAGTTGATCGTCGTCGTGCACCACATCGCCATCGATGGCGTCTCCTGGCGCATCCTGATTCCGGATTTCCTGGCCGCGTGGGCGCAGGTGCGGGCAGGTGCGCGGCCGACCCTTCCCAGTGCCGGAACCTCGATGCGGCGCTGGGCGCACAGCCTGCGCGAGGAGGCGCACCGGCCGGAACGGCGCACCGAAGTCACTCGGTGGCAGAGCCTTTCGGGTCCGGATTCGCTGTTCACGGATCGGCCGCTCGATCCGCGGATCGACACTGCCGCGACGGTGCTGCGGATTCCGGTCGGCCTGGACGAGGCGCTGACCACCTCGGCGCTGACGACGCTGCCCGCGCTGTACCGCACCGACGCCAACACGGTTCTGCTGACCGCGCTCACGCTGGCGGTGTCGGCGTGGCGGCGACGCCGTGGACTGGATGACGCGGGCACCGCGATTCGGCTGGAAGGACACGGCCGGGAACCCGATCTCGGTGCCGCGGCGGATCTTTCACGGACCGTAGGCTGGTTCACCGCCGCCTATCCGTGCCGGCTGGACCTGCGAGGCATCGACATCGACGCCGCGATGGCGAGCGGGACCGAGCTGGGCGCGGCCGTGAAAATCGTAAAGGAGCAGTTGCTTTCGGTGCCCGGCTCCGGCATCGGGTACGGACTGTTGCGCTACCTCAACTCGGAGACCGCCCACCAGCTGCCCGCCGAGACCACACAGCTGGCCTTCACCTATCTGGGTGCGATCTCCAGCGGTTCGGCGATGCGCGGCCCCTGGCTGCCCGCTCCGGATCCGGAATCCGCGGAAACCACCGAGCACACTCATGATTCCGGCCTGCCCGCGAGCGCCGCCGTCGCCATCGACGCGGTGGTGACCGACGGCAAGCTCACCGCCGGTTTCGCGTTCCCGCGGACGCTGCTGAATCGCGACCAGGTGCGCGATCTCGCCGACCTGTGGCTCGAGGCCCTGACCGCGCTGGCGCGCCATGCCGAGACGCCGGGAGCGGGCGGGCGCACCCCCTCGGATTTCGCCGTGCCAGTGCGGCAATCCGACATCGAGGCCTGGGAACGTCGATACCCAGGGCTGCACGACATCTGGGCGCTCACCCCGATCCAGGAGACCTTCGCCGCGCTCGCACCCCAGGAGCCGGACGCGGTCGACGTGCACACGGTGCAGGTGCTGCTCACCTGCACCGGCACCCCCGATCGGGCCCGCCTGCGCGCCGCCGCCCAGCACGTCGTGCGTCGGCACGCCGCGCTGCGCACCGCCTACCTGCGCGACGCGGAGCACACCCGCTGGTATCAGATCGTCACGGCGGACGCGCCGATCTCCGTGCGAGAAACCGATCTGCGCGCGCACCCGGCCGGTCTGGACGACCTGCTCGCCGAGGAACAATTGCGCCCCTTCGACCTCACCGCACCACCACTGCTCCGCTTCCTGCTGATCCAGACCGGCGCCGAAGCGTGGACGCTTGCCGTGACCAGTCACCACCTGCTGCTCGACGGCTGGTCCGCGGCCATCCTGCTGCGCGAATTGCTGACGACCTACACCCTCGGCGTGCCCAGCGAGCCGGTCGACATCGACGACGGCTTCGGTAGTTTCCTGCGCTGGCGGCAGGCGCAGGATCGCACGTCGGCCGGGTCGGCCTGGCGCGCCGCACTCCACGACCTCAACGGCCCCACCCTGGTCGCCAAACCCCGTGCGACACCACCCGCCCCTGGCCGCTCGGCCGCCGAACACGTGCTGACATTGACGGCGGACCAGACCGGCAACCTGACCAAGCTCGCCACAGCGGCCGGGGTCACCCTCAACACCGTCTTCCAGTACATCTGGGCCCAGGTGCTGGGCGCGGCCACCGACCGCGACGACATCCTCTTCGGCACAGTGGTTTCCGGCCGACCAGCAGGCATTCCAGGCGTCGACGCGATGGTCGGTTCCTTCATCAACACGGTCCCGGTGCGGGTGCGCCGCCAACCGGATACCGGGCTCGAGGCACAACTGCGCGCGGTGCAGGACGCGCAAGCGGCGGTCGTGGACCACACCTATCTCGGCCTCGCCGAAATCGAGTCGGCCACCGCACTCCCGATACGCGAATTGTTCGACACCCTACTGGTTTTCGAGTCCTACCCGGTGGACACCTCGGCGGCAGAGCTCCCCCTCGGCGACCTCACCCTGACCGGCGTGGAGTCCCGGGAGATCACCTTGTCCCCGCTCACCGCCACGGTGTGGCCGCGGGAAGAACTACGGATCGCCCTGAACTGGCACCGAGACCTGGTCGGCTACCTGCGCATCCACCGCATCATCGCGCACCTCACCGAACTCCTCGACGAACTCTCGAACCGGAACGGACTGTGATGGCCCCCTCCAACCACCGCACCGACCGCAGCATCGCCGCGGCGTTCGCCGACATCGCCCACTCGTTCCCGGACCGCGCCGCCCTCTGGCACGAGGGCGAACACCTGACCTACGCCGAACTCGACCATCGGGCAGACGCTTTCGCACAGCACCTGGCCGAAAACCATGCCGTGCACCTCGGCACCCCCGTCGCCGTCCGCCTACCCCGTTCGCCAGAACTGGTCGTAGCGCTACTCGCCTTGATGAAGCTCGGCGCGACCTGCGTACCACTGCACGAACAAGATCCGCCCGCGCGAGTCGAATGGATGCTGCGGCACACGGCAACCCGAGTAGTACTCGACGATATCGACGCTATTCGAATGATCGCCGGTCCCAGGCAAAGTCGTGCCGGGCAGGTCGTTACGGAGGTGCCCGCCGAGGCGGTGGCGTGGCTGATGTTCACTTCCGGATCGACCGGCGAGCCCAAAGGGGTCCAGGTCACCAATCGGGCGATCGTCGCGCGTGCCGTCGACCGCATCGCGTCCGGGCCGGAATACGCACGCATGCTGGTGCATTCGCCCTACACCTGGGACATGGTCGTGTGGGAGCTGTGGATGCCGCTGCTGCAAGGTCATACCGCGGTGATCGCCGCGCCGGCTCGCTTGGGTGCTGACGACTTCCGCCACGTGCTGCACGCGGGTGCGGTCACCGCCATGCTGTGCCCGGCCGGGCTGTTCCAAGTGCTGGTGGCCGACATCCCGGAAAGTCTCGGCGCGCTGCGCACCATCTCCAGCGCGGGCGACGTCCTCGCTCCGGAGACCGTGCGCGCGCTGCGGGCGGTGGCTCCGGATTTCGAGGTCGTCAATATCTACGGTCCGGTCGAGGCCACGGCCTATGCGACCGCCTACACCGTTCCGCCGGGCCCGATCGGCGGCGAGCCGTTCCCGGTCGGCCGGGCCGTCGATCACACCGAGGCGTTCGTCCTGGACACCCAGCTGCGACCCGTCCAGCCCGGCGTGGTCGGCGGAATCTATTTGACCGGTGCGGGTTTGGCGCAGGGTTACCTCGGGATGCCCGGCCGTACCGCGAGCTGGTTCACCGCGAATCCGTTCGGCGCACCTGGATCGCGGATGTATCGCACCGGGGATCAGGGCAGCTGGGGTGCTGACGGTGAGCTGCGGTTTCTCGGCCGCACCGATCGGCAGGTCAAGGTGAACGGGATCCGGGTGGAGCCCGGCGAAATCGAGCAGGCGTTGCGCTCTGAACGCGGCGTCACGGCCGCCGTCGTCACCGCGCACCGGATGCCGGCGGGAAAGACGTTGATCGCGCACATCGTGGCCGAGCACGACGTCGATACCGCGGCCCTGCGCGACCAGCTGGGCACTCGACTGCCGAGCTATCTGCTGCCCGCCGTCATCGTGCAGATCCCCGCACTGCCGCTCACCGCCAACGGCAAGGTCGACCGCGAAGCCCTGACCCTGCCCGAAGCCGCGGCGGCCCGCGCCCCCCGCACACCGCGCCAGCGCATCCTGGCCGGACTGTTCGCCGAGGCCGTCGGCACGCCCCAGGCCGGTCTCGATGACGACTTCTTCCAAATCGGCGGAAATTCGCTGGCCGCAATACGTTTGGCGAGCGCCGCGAGTCGTGCGCTGAATCTCACGGTGACCATGCGCGACCTGCTCGACGCACCCACGGTGGCCGGGCTGGACCGTCTGCTTGCCGATCGCCCCGGCGGCCACCAGCCGGTGCCGGACACCATTCGCCGCCCTGCGGCGATTCCGCTCAGCCCGGTCCAGCACCGGCTCTGGACCGTCAACTATCTGGGCGAGGGCACCGCCGACTACCTCATGCCCGCCGCGCTCGACCTGCATGGCCCGCTCGACACCACGGCGATCCGCGCGGCGGTGCACGATCTCGTGCGCAGGCACGAAATCCTGCGCACCATCCTGCCTTTCAAGACCACCGGGCCGGTGCAGGAGATTCTCGATTTCCGCCCCGAGGACGTCGACTACCTCGAGATCCCGGCGGAACTCGACGATCTGGACCAGCTGCTCGCCCGGGAGACCGCGCGCGGTTTCCGGCTGATGAACGAACCACCCTGGCGAGTAAGACTTTTCGCCGTCGACGAGAACCATCACGTTTTACTCGTGGTGGTGCATCACTGCGCCGGAGACGCCGAATCGCTGGGCACCCTGCTGAGCGAACTCCAATACGCCTACCACGCCCGCGCCGCCGATCAGCCGCCCCAATGGCCCACACCCGCATACCAATACGCCGATTACACGCTCACGCCGCGCGGCACGAACACCGATCCCGGCGCCCGCTTCGCCAAGCAGACCGGTTACTGGCGCGCCACCCTGGCGGGAATCACACCGGAACCCCCACTGCCGGTCGACCATCCACGAGCGGGCGCGAGCCCGGCAACCGCCCTGGCCTTGGACATCGACGCCGACACCCACACCCGCCTGCTCACCGCCGCCCGCCACTGCGGCGCCACCACCTACTCGGTGCTGCACACCGCTTTGGTCTGCGCCCTCGCCCGGCACGGCGCCGGGCCGGACCTCGTCATCGGCACCGCACTGAGCGGCCGGGACCGCGCCGAGCTCGACACCATGCTCGGCTGCGCCGTCGACATCGTCCTGATCCGCACCGACCGCACCGCGACACCCACCTACCGCGACCTGATCCGTCAGGTTCGCGACCGCGTCCTCGACGCCTACGAACACCGCGAGTACCCCTACGAACGCCTGATCCCGGCGGGCGCGACGGCGGTCCCGCAGATCGTCACCACATTCTTCCGTCAGGTCGCCGCCCCGGCCGCCGTCGGCGACCTGGAAGTCGGCCTGCGCGACCTGCCCGCACAGCGGGCCGAATTCGAGATCCTGCTCCAGGCCCGCGAACGCATCGAAGCGGGCGGCCGGCCCGGCGGCATTCGCGCCGAATTCCGCTACGCCGCGAAACTATGGGACCCGGAAACCATCCAAGCCCTGGCCACCAGCCTGACCACCACCCTCGCCGCGATCTGCGCGGACCCGGACGCCGCGCCCGAGACGCCGCTGGCGTCAGCCGCGCAGGGCGGCGGCGAGCGCGGGATCGAGGGCCAGTGACAGCGTCATCAGCGATTCGACCAGCAGATCCACCAGTTGCTCGCGCGTGATGGTCTCCGACCGCAGCCAGCTCAGCGTGATCTCCTCGACGAACGCGATCCAGCCCCGCACCGCCAGCACCAGGCGCGGACGGTCATCCTGCGGCACCGCGAGGGGCAGCTCGGCCAAGATCATCTCGACGATCGACAGGCGGGTCTGGTCGACCAGCGACATCAGGTCGGGGCTGGCGCTGGCGGGGCCGCGCAGCAGCGCCAAGTAGGACTGACGGTTCTCGCTGACGTAGTCGATATAGCGTTCGATCGAATCGCGCAGCTTCTCGAAGATGTCGAGCGAGCTGTCCGGCCGGACGCGTTGCAGCAGTTCGGTGTTGGCGTGGGCGACCACGGCGAGCTGGAAGTCCTGCATGGTCGGGAAGTAGTGGAACAGCAAGCCGCGGGAAATGCCGGCCTGTTCGGCGATATCGCTGACGGAGATCTCTTCCAGGGGCCGCTCGCCGAGCATCTTGACCCCCAGGGTGATCAGCTGCAGACGGCGCTCGTCCGGGCTGAGCCGGACCCGCTTGGTTTCCCCGTTCGCTTTACTACCCACGAAGACCACCTTACTGAACGATATTCAATACTGTTGACTCGTGCTCAATAAGACCGTACTCTCGGTTACATGAGTCGCAAGGTTACAGACAAAGCTGTCGGCAACCGCCCCACCCGCCACGCCAAGACGATCATCATCGGCAGTGGATTCGCGGGCCTCGGGCTGGCTATCCGGCTGAGCCAGCAGGGCCGCACCGATTATCTCGTCCTGGAGCGCGGCAGCGATGTCGGCGGCACCTGGCGGGACAACACCTACCCGGGCGCGGCCTGCGATGTGCCGTCGCACCTGTACTCCTACTCTTTCGCGCTCAATCCGAACTGGACGCGCTCGTTCTCCAAGCAGGGCGAGATCCAGCAGTACATTCGCAGTGTGGCGGAGCGGTACAACGTGCTGGACAAGCACCTGTTCAACTGCGATGTCACCAGCGCCCGCTGGAACACCGAGACCTCGCTGTGGGAGATCGAGTCCAGCCAGGGCAGCTTCACCGCCGACACCGTGGTCTCCGCGGTCGGCGCGCTGTGCGAGCCGGCGCTCCCGGACATCAAGGGCATCAACGAGTTCGAGGGCGAGGTCTTCCACTCGGCCCGCTGGAACCACGACGCCGACCTGACCGGCAAGCGCGTCGCCATCATCGGCACCGGCGCCTCCGCCATCCAGATCGTGCCCGCCATCGCGGCGAAGGTCGGTCACCTCGACGTCTACCAGCGCACCGCGCCGTGGCTGCTGCCCCGGATGGACCGCCCGTACCTGGCCCCGGAACGCTTCGCGTTCAAGCACATTCCCGGCGTGCAGCGCCTGTCCCGGGCCGCCATCTACGCCGCCCGCGAGACCCAGGTCGTCGGCCTGGCCAAGCTGCCGGCCATCATGCAGGGCTTCGAACTGCTGGCCAAGGCCAAGTTGCAGTTCGAGGTTCGCGACCCGGAGCTGCGCAAGAAGGTCACCCCGAACTTCCGGATCGGCTGCAAGCGCATGCTGATCTCCAACGAGTACTACCCGGCACTGAGCCGCGACAACGTCGACGTGGTCACCGACGGCATCAAGGAGGTCCGCGCCAACTCGATCGTCACCAAGGACGGCACCGAGCGCGAGATCGACGCCCTGATCGTGGCGACCGGCTTCCACGTCACCGACTCCCCGACCTACAACACCATCGCGGGCAAGGACGGCCGCACGCTGTCCGAGGTCTTCGACGAGATCGGCCAGCAGGGCTACAAGGGTTCGGCCATCGCCAACTTCCCGAACATGTTCTTCCTGCTCGGCCCGAACGTCGGCCTGGGCCACACCTCGATGGTGTTCATGATCGAATCGCAGATCAACTACATCGCCGACGCGCTGGCCACCGTGGACCGGCTCGGCCTGCGAACGGTCGAAGTGCGCCGCGACGTGCAGGACACCTACAACCAGGGTCTGCAGCAGAAGCTGTCCAAGAGCGTCTGGAACAACGGCGGCTGCGCCAGCTGGTACCTCGACAAGCACGGAAACAATACGACGCTCTGGCCGGACTTCACCTTCGAATTCCGTAGGCTGACCAAAAAGTTCGACGTATCGGCATACGAAACGACGTCGTCTACGGGCGCGAAGAAAGTGGTGGCATAACAGTGGGCAACGATGCTTACTTCAAGGGCAAAGTCTGTGTGATCACCGGCGCCGGCTCCGGCATCGGTCGTGCCCTCGCGGAGAATCTGGCCAAGCGCGGCGCGAAGCTGGCGCTCTCCGATATCGACACCGAGGGCCTGGCCGAAACCGTGCGCCGCTGCGAAGCCCTTGGCGCGCAGGTGAAATCGGATCGGCTCAATGTCGCCGAGCGGGAAGCGGTGCTGCTCTACGCCGACGCCGTCAAGGCGCATTTCGGCGTGGTGCACCAGATCTACAACAACGCGGGTATCGCCTACCACGGTGATGTGATCAAGTCGGAGTTCAAGGACATCGAGCGGATCATGGACGTGGACTTCTGGGGTGTCGTCAACGGCACCAAGGCGTTCCTGCCGATGCTCATGGAATCCGGGGCGGGCCATGTCGTCAACATCTCCAGCCTGTTCGGCCTGATCGCCGTGCCCAGCCAAAGTGCCTACAACTCGGCGAAATTCGCGGTCCGCGGCTTCACCGAGTCGCTGCGCCAGGAGATGATCCTCGGCAAGCACCCGGTAGAGGTGACCTGCGTGCACCCCGGCGGCATCAAGACCGCGGTCGCGCGCAACTCCACCTTCGCCGAGGGCATCGACGGCAAGAAGGCCGCCGCCATGTTCGACGCGAAGCTGGCCATCCACACCCCCGAGATGGCCGCGCAGGTCATCACCGAGGGCGTGCGCAAGCGCCACGGCCGCGTGCTGATCGGCTGGGAAGCCAAGCTGCTCGACGCGTTCGTCCGAATCACCGCCTCCGGCTACCAACGGATTTCCGCCGTGGTCAACCGGGCCGTTCAGCCCTGAGGTCACCTGATGCGCGACATCAACATTCCGCTGCCGATCACCAAAGCCGTACTGGGGCGGATGTTTCCGGCCATGCTCAACGCCCGGCTGTCGTTCCCGCTCCAGCGCAAGCTGATGGATCTGGGTTCGGCGCTGCAATGGCTGCCCGACAACACCGTCGTGCATCGGCTCCGGCTGGCGGGCCGCCCCGCCGAAAAGCTCACCGCCCGAGGCAAATCCACCGAGGGCGCGGTGCTGTACCTGCACGGTGGCGGCTACGCGGTCGGCTCGCTGGCGACCCACCGTTCGCTGGCCGGGCGGCTGGCGCACGAGACCGGGTGCGCGGTCTATCTGCTCGATTACCGGCTGGCGCCGGAACACCCGTTCCCGGCCGGGCTCGAGGACGCCACCGCGGCGTTCCTGGAGCTGGTCGAGAACGCGGGCCTGCGGGCCGACCAGATCGCCATCGCGGGCGACTCGGCCGGTGGCGGACTGAGCCTGGCCACCGCGCAGCGCCTCATCGCCCGGCACGGCCTGACCCCGGCCGCGCTCGGGTTGATCGCGCCGTGGACCGACCCGAACGTGGTGCCCGAGCGCGAACGCGACCTGGTCATCAACCGGCCCTGGTCGCGCGCCTGCGCCGCCGCCTACCTGGGCGAAGGCGACAGCCAGGACACCGGCTACGCGCCGCTGCGCGGCGACCTGAACGGCCTGCCGCCCACCTATGTGCAGGTCGATGTGAGTGAACTGCTGCACAGCCAGTGCGTAGAGTTGGCCGGCGCACTGCGCGCCGCGGGTGTGCATGTCCGGTTCACCGAAAGCCAGGGACTGTGGCATGTCGCGCAAGCGCAGGCGGCCTTCGTGGCGCCTGCCGCGGCGGCGGTGACCGAACTGGCCGAATTCTTGAAAGAAGGGGTCCAACCGGTGTCGATGCGCGACCTAGGATGACACCGATCCCCACTCCCACCGGGCGTCGACCGCGGGTCGAACACGTTTCCGGTGGTCGATATGACGACCGCCTCATAGGTGTCGTAGATTACTGGCGAGTAGACCACGTGGAAGGGCACTGATGCGCGAGTTCGAAGTTCCGGCTTCTTACACAATCCCGGCGGACGCGAATAATTCCGATAACGTCTTCCGGCACGCCGAACAGTCGCCGGACGCGATCCTGTTCAACGTGCCGGACGGCAAGGGTGGCTTCACCGACGTCACCGCGGCGGAATTCGCGAAGGCCGTCACCGGCGTCGCGAAGGGCATTGTCGCCTCCGGCATCGAGGTCGGCGATCGCGTCGCCATCATGGCCGCGACCCGCTACGAGTGGGCGTTGATCGACTTCGCCATCTGGGCCGCCGGCGGCTGCACCGTCGCGATCTACGACAGCTCGGCCGCCGAGCAGGCCAAGTGGATCCTGCAGGACTCCGCCACCAAGCTGCTGATCCTGGAGAACGCCAAGCACCAGGCCACCATCGCGGAGATCGAGGACGGCGCGCTGCCGGGCTTGGCCGAGACGCTGCAGATCGACGGCGGCGCGGTCGACCAGCTCGTCGCGCGGGGCGCGGACCTCGACGACAGCGTGGTGCACGAGCGCCGCAAGCAGGTCGGCGCGGAATCGCCCGCCACCCTGATCTACACCTCCGGCACCACCGGCCGCCCCAAGGGCGTCGCGCTGACCCACGCGAACCTGTACGGCCAGTCCCGGTCCGACCGCATCGCGGCCGACAAGTTCATGGGCCCCGGCAAGAAGACCCTGATGTTCCTGCCGATGGCCCACGTGTTCGCGCGTGCGCTGACCCTGGCCTCCTTCGACGCTCGGGTGACGATCCGGTTCACCGCCGACTGGACCACCCTGGTCGACCAGTTCGGCGCCTACCGCCCGCACTACATCCTGGCCGTGCCGCGCGTGTTCGAGAAGGTGTTCAACAGCGCCAAGCAGAAGGCGCACGACGGCGGCAAGGGCAAGATCTTCGACGCGGCCGCCGACACCGCCATCGCCTACAGCGAGGCGCTCGACAACGGCGGCGCGGGCCTGGTGCTCAAGCTCAAGCACACGCTGTTCGACAAGCTCGTCTACAGCAAGCTGCGCACCGCGCTCGGCGGCCAGTGCGAGGCCTCGGTCTCCGGCGGCGGCCCGCTCGGCGCGCGCCTGGGCCACTTCTTCCGCGGCGTCGGCGTCACCATCTACGAGGGCTACGGCCTGACCGAGACCACGGCCGCGGTCACCGTGAACACTCCCGACAATATTCGGGTCGGCTCGGTCGGCAAGCCCACGGAAGGTCACGCGGTCAAGATCGCCGAGGACGGCGAGCTGCTGCTCAAGGGCTTCTCGGTGTTCGGCGGGTACTGGCAGAACGACGAAGCCACCGCCGAATCGTTCGCCGACGGCTGGTTCAAGACCGGCGACCTCGGCGCCATCGACGGCGAAGGCTACGTCACCATCACCGGCCGCAAGAAGGAAATCATCGTCACCGCGGGCGGCAAGAACGTCTCCCCCGCCGTGCTCGAGGATTCCCTGCGCGCGCACCCGCTGATCAGCCAGGTCATGGTGGTCGGTGACGGCCAGCCCTTCATCGGCGCCCTGATCACCCTCGATCCGGAAGCCCTGCCGGGCTGGAAGGAACGCAACGGCGTCGCCGCCGACACCCCGATCGAGCAGCTGATCGAGAACGCGGCGCTGGTCGCCGAGGTCGACGCCGCCGTCGCGGAGACCAACCACAAGGTCTCCAAGGCCGAGGCCATCAAGAAGATCCGCATCCTCCCGGTCGACTGGACCCAGGAGACCGGCGAGCTCACCCCGAAGATGTCGCTCAAGCGCAACGTGGTGATGAAGCAGTACGCCGCCGACGTGGACTCGATCTACAACTGAAGTAGCTGACGCCGAAGGCGCTGTTCGCGAAGTCGATTCGCAAGCAGCGCCTTTCGCGTATGGCGTCGGCCAGGCATCTCGCGGCCCACGACCGCCGCGGGCCGCACGGATTCCGTGCTGGCGGCAGTAGGCTCTGGCCATGGCCGAACTGCGTTTTCGGGTGGTTGCGGGAATTCTGGCTGCCGGGTTGGCTCTCGGTGTGGCCGAGCTGGTTGCCGCGTTCATCGGGGCGGACAGCGCACCGCTGGTCGTGCTCGGGTCGACCGTCATCGATCACACGCCCGATGGGTTGCGGGAGTGGGCGATCCAGACGTTCGGCACCAAGGACAAAGCGGTGCTGTATCTCTGCATGGGAGTTGTCGCCGCGGTCTTCGCCGGAATCACCGGGGCGATCGAACGTACCGAGCGAGCGGCGGGGTCGATCCTGCTGGCCGTGTTCGGGGTACTGGTCGCCGTGGTCGCGGTGGGACGCACCGGGGTATCGGGTGCGCTGCCAACGGGGCTCGGTGTCGCGGCGGGGATCTACGCGCTGCGGGTGCTGACCGCGATAATCGACGACGCGGAAAACGCGGTCACGCCAGCACAATCGGGCGTCTCTGACACCGACTCGGTCGAGGCCGCCGCCACGCCAACGCGATCCGACGATTCTCACATCGACTCGGTCGAGACCGCTTCCGCCCCGACACGATCCGAGAAACGCGCAGGGCCGGTGCCGGTCGCACCCCAGGTCGCGCTGCCGGAGCGGCGGGCGTTACTGCGCGGCATCCTGATCACCGGGGGGCTGGCGGTGGCGGCCGGTGTGGGTGGACGGTTGCTCGGGCTACAGCGCGCGGACGTGTCGGCGGAGCGCGCGGCCGTGCAACTCCCGCAACCCAGCGGGCCGCCCATTTCCCTTGCACCGGAAGCGGATCTACGAATCCCTGGCCTGGCTCCCTATCTGACCCCGAACTCGTCGTTCTACCGGATCGACACCGCGCTGACCGTCCCGCAGGTGTCGATCGAGGACTGGTCACTGCGCATCCACGGCATGGTCGATCGCGAAATCACGCTCAGCTGGGCCGATCTCGCGAACCGGACCGCAGTGGAACGCCTGATCACCCTGGCCTGCGTCTCCAACCCGATCGGCGGCGACCTCATCGGCAACGCCCTCTGGCGCGGCTATCGCCTCGACGAGCTCCTCGCCGAAGCTGGTCCGCACCCCGACGCCGACATGGTGCTTTCCACCTCCAAGGACGGCTGGACCTGTGGTACTCCGCTCTCGGCCCTTACCGACGGCCGCGACTCCCTGCTGGCCGTCGGCATGAACGGCGAACCGCTCCCGGTCTCGCATGGCTACCCCGCCCGCCTGGTCGTCCCCGGCCTCTACGGCTACGTCTCCGCCACCAAATGGGTCACCGAACTCGAAGTCACCCGCTTCGACCGCGCCACCGCCTACTGGACGCGGCGCGGCTGGTCCGCCCAGGGCCCCATCAAAACCGCCTCCCGCATCGACACCCCGCGCAACCGCGCCCGCCTCACCGCCGGCCGCATCCCCATCGCCGGGGTCGCCTGGGCCCAGCACCGCGGCATCACCGCCGTCGAGGTGCAAATCGACAGCGGCCCTTGGCAACCCGCCCGCCTCTCCGCCGAACAATCCATCGACACCTGGCGCCAATGGGTCTACGACTGGGACGCCACCCCCGGCCCGCACACCCTGCGCGCCCGCGCCTTCGACAACACCGGCCAACCGCAGACCGCCGAATTCCAGGACGTCATCCCGGACGGCGCAACCGGGTATCCCTCGGTGAACGTCCAGGTCAGCTGACAGGCAGTGGCAGCGAACCGGTCAGCTGCCAGGTTCCGCCGGGGCTTTCGCGCCACAGAGTGACGGCGTCGAGGCGAAATTCCGGGGGTGGTGCCGCGGCCAAGGCGGCTTCGGCAGCGGCGAGGACGGTGGCGGCGTGCGGGCCCGGGGTAGCGATGGTCAGGTGCGGGTGCGGATCGGGGAATTCGCCGCCGTAGGGCGGGCATTCGGGGAACGCGGTGTACACCGCGCGCAGCAGGTCCGACACCTGGTCGAACGGTTCGGGGCGGAGCCAGACCGTGCCGTTCGCGAACTGGCCCGCGGCGGGAAAGCCGACATCGAACGGTTCGAAATCGGCGATCGCAGCCCGGAGACGGTGCAGGTCTTCTGGTTTCGGCATAGGCACCCATGGCACCAGAACACTGATGTGCGGCGGGACGATTTCGGTCAGCGGGATCCCGGGGCGTTCGGACCAGTACGACACCGAACGCCAGCGGTCGGTGAATGCGGCGAGTTCGGGAACGGCGACGAGAATGGCGGTCCGACGGGTTGGCTCGTGCACGCAACCATCTTCTCGCACAACTCTATTCGAGGGGCGCGTCAGGCTGGAAAGGAATCGGTGGCGAGTGCGCCGGTGTGGTCGCTGGGTGCGGAACGGCCGTGGCTGACGAACAGGGCGGCGGCGAGGATGCCGAGCAAGAGGATGCCTGCCGGGAGCAGCATGGATTGGGCGAGGGCGGTGCTGAAGGAATCCTTCACCGGTTCGGGGATGGGGCCTTGGCCCGCACCGCCTTCCGCGATTTTGCCGCTGCCCAGGCCGTGGGCGGCGACGCGGGCGGAGATCAGCGCGCTGATGGCCGCGCTGCCGAGGACCGCGCCGACCTGCCGGGTGGTGTTGTAGACGCCCGCGCCCGCACCGGCCAGCTGCACCGGGAGGTTGTGCGTGGCGGTGGCGGCGAGCGGGGCCCAGATGCAGGCGTTGGCCAGGCCCGCGAAACCGGCGGCGACGAGATACCAGACGAGTGCGGTGTCCGGCTTCATCAATGCCGAGAAGGCCAGGATCGCCAGGGTGAACAGGGTGAAGCCGAAGGCCGGAATGATGCGCGGGTGCAGTTTGTCGGAGAACTTGCCGATGAGGGGTGCGCAGATGCCGGTGATGATCGCCATCGGGGCGAAGACCAGCGCGGACTTGGTGGGTGACAGTTCGCGGACCGCTTGGAGATAGAAATAGGACGGCACCATCATGGCGGTGACGGCCGCGCCCATCGCGGCGATGGCGAGGTTCGACAGACCGAAGTTGCGGTCGCGGAACAGACTGAGCGGCAGCAGCGGTTCGCCGGTATTGCGGCTTTGGTTCCACACGAACACCGCGAGCAGCGCCAGACCCGCTCCGATCATCAACCAGATGCGGCTGGACCAGTCGAAATTGTTGCCCTCCTGAATACCGAAGACCAGCAGGAACATGCCGGCGCCACTGAGCAGGATGCCTGGAACGTCGTACTTGTGCTTGTGCGTCGGCAGGGCGGGCACCAGCCACAGCGCCAGACCGAAGGCGATGATGCCGACGGGCACGTTGACGAAGAAGATCCACTCCCAGCCGCGCCAATCCACCAGCACGCCACCGAGAATCGGCCCGACCAGGGTGGCCAGGCCCGCGATACCTCCCCAGAAACCCATCGCCGCGCCGCGCCGGTCCGGCGGGAAGGTGCGGGTGATGACCGCCATCGTCTGCGGCGTCATCAGGGCCGCGCCGACGCCCTGCACCGCGCGCCACAGGATCAGGTGCGCGATGGTCCCGGACAACCCGCACCCCAGCGACGCGGCGGTGAAAACGAACAAGCCGACCAGGTAGACGTTCTTCGGACCGAAACGATCGCCGAGCCGGCCGGTCACCAGCAGCGGCACCGCGTAGGTGAGCAGGTACGCGCTGGTCACCCAGATCACCTGGGAGATGTCGGCGTCGAAGGCCGCCAGGATCGCCGGGTTGGCGACCGCGACGATCGTCATGTCCAGCAGGATCATGAAGAACCCGACGACCAGCGCGAACAGCGCGAGCCACGGATTGCGTTCGGTATCGGCAGCCACGGACATGGCGCGTTCCTTTCGACCGAGCATCGGTTAACCAGAACGTTGCTCAGCCTAGGTCAGCGGACCCGCAACAGCCGTGTGCCCCGCGAACCGGCCGGTCCGCGGGGCACACACAGCGGGTTTGCTCAGCTCGCTACCGGCTCCGGCCGCACCAGCTTGTCCACCGGCGGCTTCGCCCCGCGGCTGTGGCTGACGAACAGCGCGGTCGCGATCAGGCCCAGGACCAGGATGCCCGCCGGCAGGAACATGGATTCACCGAGCGCGGCACTGAATTCGTCCCGGATCTGCGCCGGAACAGCCGACTGACCGGCACCGCCCTCTCCGGCCGGCGCGCCGCCGCCCAGTCCGTTCGCCGACATCCGCGCCGCGATGAGCGCGCTGATCGCGGCACTGCCGAGCACCGAACCCACCTGCCGACTGGTGTTGTAGATGCCCGCGCCCGCACCGGCCTGATGCACCGGCAGATTGTGGGTGGCGGTGGAGGCCAGCGGCCCCCAGATGAACGCGTTGGCCAGACCCGCCAGCGCCGCCGCGACCAGGAACCACCCGATCGAGGAGTCCGGCGCCATCAGCACCGCCCACCAGAACACCGCGACCGCGAACATGCCGAAGCCGATCGTCGGAATGATCCGCGGCGCCACGTTGTCGGAGAATTTGCCGACGAACGGCGCCAGCAGTCCGGTCACGATCGCCATCGGCGCGAAGACCAGCGCCGACTTGGTCGGCGACATGTCGCGCACCGCCTGCAGATAGAAGTAGGCCGGCACCATCAGCGCCGTGACCGCCGCGCCCATGGTCGCGATGGCCAGCGAGGACAGCGCGAAGTTGCGGTCCCGGAACAGTGCCAGCGGCATCAGCGGTTCGTCGGTATTGCGCGCCTGGTTCACCACGAACAGCGCCAAGACGAGCAGCCCGCCGCCGATCAGCAGCCAGATGCGCGGCGACCAGTCGTAGGTGTTGCCCTCCTGGAGCCCGAAGACCAGCAGGAACAGGCCCACGCCGCTGAGCGCGATGCCCGGCAGGTCGTATTTGTGCTCGCTCGTCTCCAGCGCCGGCACCAGCCACACGACCAGGCCGAACGCGATGATGCCGACCGGCACGTTGACGAAGAAGATCCACTCCCAGCCGAGCGAATCGATCAGCATGCCACCGAGAATCGGGCCGACCAGGGTCGCGAGGCCGGCCACGCCGCCCCACAGACCCATGGCCGCGCCGCGCTTGTCGGGGGCGAAGGTGCGGGTGATGACCGCCATCGTCTGCGGCGTCATCAACGCCGCGCCCAGACCCTGCACCGCGCGCCACACGATCAGCTGGGCGATCGTGCCCGACAGGCCGCAACCGAGTGACGCGGCCGTGAAGACGACCAGACCGATGAGGTAGATGTTCTTGGGGCCGAAGCGATCTCCCAGGCGGCCGGTCACCAGCAGCGGCACCGCATAGGTGAGCAGATAGGCGCTGGTCACCCAGATCACCTGGGAGACATCGGCATGCAGACCCCGCATGATCGCCGGATTGGCGACCGCGACGATCGTCATGTCCAGCAGGATCATGAAGAAGCCGACGACCAGCGCGCCGAGCGCCAGCCACGGATTACGTTGAGTTGGCATCGTTTTCGTTCCAATCAGCAATAACGCTAGGACAGTTGCGGTCGCCGGGCCGACCCGGCCGACCGACGCGGCCTAGGCGGCAGTTGGTCCTCAGGCAAACCACTACCGGGCCAGGAGCCTTCGGGTTCGGCGCGCCGGACCCCGGTGGCGGGATCGAATTCCTCCCACTCCAGCGCGCCGCTCTCCAGGTCTGCGACGAGGGCGTCGATCCACGCGACTTCGGCGCTGAGAGTGGTCTGCAGGTATTGCAGCACAAGCCAATACCGGCGCGGCACCTCGTGCGATTGCGCCCACTCGTGCATCATCGTCAGATCCTCGAGGTCGCCGTTGAGGTGCTCCAGCCGCTCCCGCAGCAGGGTGACGACGCAGGAGCTCGGCAGATTGTGTGCTTCGGCGATGGCGACCGGGAACATCGGATACTCCGATCCGGGAGTCCGGATGATCTCGGAGATCCTGGCGCGCATGGCTTTCCGGCCAGCCTCGGTGATCCGGTAGGTGGTGCGCTCGGGCCGGTTACCCGTCCGATCCACCCCTTCGGCCCGTACCAGTTCCTGCTCGGCCAGCCGCGCCACCGTGTGATAAAGCGAGCCCGGGCGAACCTTGACCAGCACGTCCTCACCGCGGGCAAGAAGTAGTTGATACATCTCGTAGGGATGCATGGGCCGCTCCTCGAGCAGCGCCAGCACGCTGATCGCCAATGCCGTCACCGAGGCGCGCGCCTTGCGCTCCATCTGGTTCACCTCCGGTCGACGTCACATGTTCCACTCCGAATACTCCAGATGGAATATACGGCGCGGAACATCATGATCACAAGTGTGCGCTAGCCGACAGCTCGGCCTGCCGGCTCGGTCGCCTGCGGCGAATCCGCCGCGAGCAGCGCTAGGAAGGCGCTCGCCGCGGGTGTGCGGCTACTGGTGTTCCAGACGACGTATTCGACGCGGCCCGGTGCGTCCTCGACCTCGAGGGTGGCGATGCCGGTGAGCTGCGGGACGTAGGCGGCGGGCAGCATCGCCACGCAGAGGTTCTGCTCGACGAGGCGGGTGATGTAGTCCGCGGCGGTCACCTCGAAGGCGACCTCGCGGACCAGTCCGGCGGCCGCGAAGGCCTGATCGGTTTGGCTGCGGGCGGCGGTCCCGGCCGGCAGGTCCACGAACACTTCGGACGACAGCCGGTGCAGGTCGACCGAGGACGCGCCGGCGAGCGGATGGCCCGGCGCGACGATCGCGACGAGGCGGTCGCGGGCGAGTTCCCGGGCGGCGACGCCCTCGGGTCGCACGGTGGCGGGCAAGCCGAGGAAAGCCACGTCCAAAGCTCCGTGCCGGATCTTCTCGACGAGGTTCTCGCCCGCGTTCACACACAGGCCGATGCGCACGTGCGGGTACCGCTGGCGGAATTCACCCAGCGCGCCGGGAATATCGACCGCGGCCACGGTCGGAACCAGGCCCACGGACAAGCGCCCGCGAACTTCGCCGACCGCCGCCGACACCTCGGCGGCCGCCCGGTCGGCGGCTTCCAGGCACTGCCGCGCCGCGGGGAGGAACGCCGCTCCGGCCGGTGTCAGCCGGACCCGGCGGCTGGTGCGCTCGAAGAGCCGCGCCCCCAATTCCCGTTCCAGACGGGCGATTTGGTGACTGAGTGCGGACTGCACCACCCGGCATCGTTCGGCGGCCCGGGTGAAACTGTTCGTTTCGGCGACGGCGAGGACATAGCGCATTTGCTGGAGCTCCACGGATCAATCGTGAATGACGATCGATGCGGTGACAAACATGTGTTGGACTCATCAATCCGGGCGCGGTGAGATTGTGAGCGTGAAAAACACACCAGCACAGTTGGTTTCCCGCGCCACTCGGCGCTTTCTGTTGGTCTCGGCGGCGGTCGCCTGCGCGGCGGTCTTGACGCCGGCGCACCAGGCGGCCGCCGACAGCCCGCTCTTCCCGACCACGATCACCCTGCCCACCGGCTTCCGTCCGGAGGGAATCGCCATCGGCGCACTGCCTTTCGCCTACTTCGGCTCCATGGCGGACGGCTCCATCTATCGCGCCGACCTGCTGACCGGCCAGGGCGGGCTCTTCAGCCCCGGCCCGGGCACCCAGGCCCTCGGTCTCCGGCTCGACGACCGTGGCCGGCTTTTCGTCGCGGGCGGAACCGGCGGTGACATCCGAGTGCTCGACGCGTGGACCGGCGCGGTGCTCGCGCGCTACCAAGTCGCCGCGCCGCCGGACACCTTCGTCAACGACGTGGTGCTCACGCCCGCGGGGGCATGGTTCACCGATTCACGTTCGGCGGTGCTCTACCACCTGCCCTTCGGCCAAGACGGAGCGCTACCCGCGCCCGAGGCGGTGGTCCGCGTCCCGCTCACCGGCGACATCGCCTATGTGCCAGGAGCGTTCAACGCCAACGGCATCGTGCGCACGCCCGACGGCACGGGCCTGATCCTCGTGCAGTCGGTGACGGGCAGCCTGTTCCGGGTCGACCCGGCGACCGGCGTGACCCGGCGGATCGATCTGGGCGCCGAGAGTCTGCCCAACGGTGACGGACTGCACTTGGACGGCAGCACACTGTATGCCGTGGAGAACCGGCGCAACACGATCGCCGTGATCGCGCTGGATCCGGCAGGCACCACCGGCACCGTCCAACGGCGAATCACCGACCCGCGCTTCGACGTTCCGGCCACCATCGCGGCCTTCGGCGGCCGCCTGTACCTGCCGAATGCCCGCTTCGACACCCCGCCCGAGCCCACCACCCGCTACAGCGCGGTCGCCGTCGCTCAATTCGGCTAGAGCGCGTGCGCGTCGAGCCAGGTCCGGGCCGCCTCGCCCGGAGTCGTGCTGCCATCGCGGATCTTGCGGATCATGTCGACGAGTTCGTCGGTAGTCAGCTCGCCCGCGACGTAGTTCAGTTTCGTCAGCCGGACTTCGTCGAGGCTGCCCTTGCGCAGCACCGGCAGCACGTTCTGCGCGCGCACCGCGTAGTCGTCGTCGGCGAGCACCGTCAGCCCGGCCAACGCGTCCGGCGTCAAGGCGGGCGGCCCGGTGAGCAGACCGGCCTGTACCCGCCCGTCCAGCAACGCTTCTCGCAGGTCCGCGGCATCGAGCAGGGTGACCGTCGCCGGGAACCCGCACCCGGCCACCCGGATCGGCTGCTCCGGTGCGCGCAGCACAGCGGGAACCGGTGCCACGCCCGCCGGCATTTCCGCGCAGCGCGCCCCCAGCGCGGAGATCGAGCGCACCTGGTCCAGCTCGGCCACCGCGGCCGGAATCAGCACGCGCGGGCGCATATCCGTGCCGTCGGCGGGATCGGCGACCACCAGACCCTCCGGCAGCGATTTGTTCAGGGCCTCCGTCACATCCTTCGGCGTGCGCGCGGTGGCTCCACTGTCCAGGAATTCGAGCAGCTCGCCATTGTGCTCGCCGACCAGTGCCACCGCGCCCGCGTCCAGGGCGGCGAGATAGCCGGCGCGGTCCCCCAGCTGATTCTTCACCGTCACCGGCAGACCGGTCCGCGCCAGCGCGCCCGCGTAGATTTCGGCGAGCAGTCCGGATTCCACCGAATCCCCCGCTCCGACCACGAAATCCGGCGCGGGCACGGACTCATCGCCGCAGGCCACCGCCATGGTGGCGACCGCTACGACAAGAACCCGGCTCAGCATCCGTCTCGACACGGCCAGCACCATTCGATGACCCCAACTCTCCGTAGTGAACAGGAACATCATGCAACGGGCAGTATGGACATCCAGAATGTACCGGTGGCCCCGTTCTTCGCCGCGGGCCATACGCTCGAGCACGCCTTGCCCGGAAGGACTCCCGTGAAAACCACGACCACTCCCGCCCCTCGGCGCCCGGCGCCGAGCCTGGCGCTACGCGCCGCCAGACTTGTCGCCGCCGCCATGGCGCTCGCTGTCGCCATGGTGCTGTCCGCCTGCGGCAATTCGGATCCCCTGGGCAGCAAAGGAAGTTGCGAAGGCGACGGACTCGTCGTCGGCTCGGCCGATTTCCAAGAATCGGAAACCGTGGCCACCATCTACGCCGAGGTATTGCGAATCAACGGTTTCCAGGTGGACACCCGATTCCGGATCGGCAGCCGGGAAGCCTACATTCCCGCGCTGCGCAGCTGCGCGATCTCGGTGATCCCCGAATACACCGGCAACCTCCTGCAATATCTGGACAAGAACGCCACCGCCGCCACCTCCGAGGAGGTCGACAAGGCGCTGGTGGGTGCGCTCGGCACCGAGCTCGCCATCGCGAAACCGGCCCAGGCGCAGGATTCCGACGCGGTCGTCGTCACCAAGGCCACCGCCGAGAAATGGAATCTGACCTCCATCGCCGACCTGGCTCCGCATTCGGCCGAGGTGAAGTTCGGCGCCCCCGCGGAATTCGCCGAACGCGTCGGCGGCCTGCCCGGCCTGAAGAAGAACTACGGCCTGGATATCGCGAGCGCCAATTTCGTGCCGATCGCCGACGGCGGCGGCCCCGCCACGGTGCGCGCGCTGGTCGAAGGCCAGGTCACCGCCGCCGATATCTTCACCACCTCCCAGGCCATTCTGGAGAACAACCTGGTGGTGCTCGCGGATCCGAAGCACAACTTCCCCGCGCAGAACGTGGTGCCGCTGTTCAACGCGAAGAAGAAGACCGACAAGGCGGCCAAGGTGCTCGACGCCGTGTCGGCCAAGCTCACCACCGAGGGCTTGCTGAAACTCAACGAGGCGGTTTCGGGTAAGACCAAGACCGAGCCCAAGGCCGCCGCGCTGGAGTGGATTCGCACCCAGGGACTCGACAAGCCCGTCAGTTAGGAGTTCCCGGTGTCCGATATCGAATTCCGCGGGATCGGCAAGATCTATCCGGACGGGACGCACGCTGTCACCGACCTGGATCTGCTGATCCCCTCGGGGTCTTTCACCGTGTTCGTCGGGCCGTCCGGGTGTGGCAAGACCACCTCGATGCGGATGATCAATCGGATGATCCAGCCCTCCAGCGGCACGATCACCATTGACGGGCAAGATATTTCGACGGTCGACCCGGTGAAATTGCGGCTCGGTATCGGATATGTCATCCAGAGCGGCGGCCTGCTGCCGCATCGCACGGTGCTCGACAATGTCGCGACCGTGCCGGTGCTGCGCGGCGATTCGCGCAAGGCCGCCAGGGCCGCCGCGCTGGAGGTGCTCGACCGCGTCGGACTGGATCGCGCGCTCGCGAAACGGTATCCGGCGCAACTCTCCGGCGGGCAGCAGCAGCGGGTCGGGGTGGCCCGGGCCTTGGCCGCCGACCCGCCGATCCTGCTGATGGACGAGCCGTTCAGCGCGGTCGACCCGGTGGTGCGCGGGGAGTTGCAGGCCGAAATGCAAAGGCTGCAAGCGGAATTGCACAAGACGATCGTGTTCGTCACGCACGATATCGACGAGGCGATCACCCTCGGCGACAAGGTCGCGGTGTTCGCCCGGGGCGGCGTGCTCCAGCAGTACGACACACCGCGAGAGGTATTGGCCCAGCCCGCAACGGATTTCGTGGCCGACTTCGTCGGGCACGATCGCGGCTATCGAGGGCTGTCGTTCCGGACCGCGCAAGGTGTTCCGCTGCACGAGATCCGGACCGCCACCGCGGGCGAGGTCAAGGAGCTCCGGCTGGAGCTCGGCGACTGGGTGCTGGTGGTCGATGCGGCCGGCCGGCCGGTCGGCTGGGTCGACGTGACCGGCGTGGAGTCGTTGCGCGGCGGTCGCGAACTGGCGCAGAGCATGTCGGCGGGCGGCTCGCTGTTCACGCCCAGCGGCGATCTGCGCCAGGCTATGGACGCGGCGATCTCCTCACCATCCGGAATCGGTGTGGCAGTCGATGATTCGGGCGCGGTGCGGGGCGGCGTGCTGGCCACCGAGGTGCTCCAGCTGCTCGCCGACCAGCGCGCCGCCGAGGACGCCGAACGCAATCGCCGCGCCTACGAACACGGGCTGACCGAGGATTCGGCGTGAAGTATCTGATCGACAATTTCGCCGACATCATGAATCTGACGGCAACCCATGTGAAATTGGCGCTGGTGCCGCTGCTGATCGGTGTGGTGATCGCGATTCCGGCGGGCGCGCTGATCCGGCGGGCGCCGCTGGTGCGGAAAATCACGACGGCGGTTTCCAGCCTGGCCTACACCATTCCGTCGCTGGCCCTGTTCGTGATCATTCCGCCGCTGGTGGGGATTTCGACCATCGATCCGCTCAATGTGATCATCGCGCTCGCGCTGTATTCGACGGCGCTGCTGTTGATCGCGGTGCCCGCGGCCCTGGATTCGGTGCCCGCCACCGTGCTCGACGCGGCCGACGCGGTCGGCTTCAGCCCGCTGCGCCGCACGCTGACCGTCGATATGCCGCTGGCCATTCCGGTGTTCCTGTCCAGTCTGCGGGTCATCGCGGTCACCAATATCGCCATGGTGTCGGTGGGTGCGCTGATCGGCAGCGGCGGGCTCGGCGTGCTGTTCACCCAGGGATATCAGCGCAATTACACCGACGAGATCGTCGCGGGCATCATCGTCACCCTGGCGCTCGCCCTGCTCGTGGACCGCGTGCTGTTCGCCCTCGGCCGCTGGGGCACGCCGTGGGTCCGGACCGCGAAAGGCGCGGGGGTATGAACCTTTTCGTCGACGCTTGGCAATACCTCACCGACGGCGCCAACTGGTCCGGCCCCACCGGGATCACCCAGCGCATCCTGGAACACCTCTGGTACAGCTTCCTCGCCGTCGCCGCCTCCGCGCTGGTCGCCGTGCCGCTCGGCCTGGTCATCGGCCACACCCGCCGCGGCTCGGCCCTGCTGGTCGGCTTCGCCAACGCCATGCGCGCGCTGCCCACCCTGGGCCTGCTCACCTTCCTGGTGCTGCTGCTCGGCCTCGGCCTGATCCCGCCGCTGCTCGCCCTGGTCACCGTCGGCATCCCGCCGCTGCTCGCGGGCGCCTACGCCGGCATCGCCAACGTCCCCGCCGACGTGGTCGACGCCTCCCGCGCCATGGGGATGACCGAACGCCAGATCCTGTTCCGCGTCGAAGTACCCAACGCCCTGCCGATCATCCTGACCGGCCTGCGCGGCGCCAGCCTCCAGGTCGTCGCCACCGCCACCATCGCCGCCTACGTCAACCTCGGCGGCCTGGGCCGCTACATCTTCGACGGCATCGGCCTCTACCGCTACGACCGCGTCCTCGTCGGCGCCCTCCTGGTCGCCATCCTCGCCATGACCCTCGACGGACTGCTCGCCGCCGCGGTCTGGGCCAGCGCCCCCGGCACCGGCCGCCTGCGCCGCCGCACCTTCGCGAGTGGTTATGCCGGGACGCGATCCAGGCTGGACCGACCAGCGAAGTGACCGACGACAAGGGCCCCGTTCCTGATGGAACGGGGCCCTTCGTTCAGCGAACGTGGCTGTCAGGCAACACCCTCGGCGCGCGCGGCGGCGGCGACGGCTTCGGCGACGGCCGGGGCGACGCGCGGATCCAGCGGGCTGGGGACGATCTTCTCCGGGCCCAGTTCGTCGGCGACGACGGCGGCGATGGCGTTGGCGGCGGCGATCTTCATGCCCTCGGTGATCCGGCGGGCGCCGGCGTCCAGGGCGCCCTTGAAGACGCCCGGGAAGGCGAGCACGTTGTTGATCTGGTTCGGGAAGTCGCTGCGACCGGTGGCGACGATCGAGGCGTACTTGCGGGCCAGGTCGGGGTGGATCTCCGGGTCCGGGTTGGACATGGCGAAGACGATCGCCTCGGGAGCCATCGAGGCGATGAGCTCCTCGGCGATCAGACCGGCGGACAGACCCAGGAACACATCGGCGCCGGCCAGCGCCTCGGCCGCGCCGCCGTTCAGGCCGCGCGGGTTGGTGCGCTGCGCCAGTTCGGCTTTCACACCGTTGAGATCGGTGCGGTCCCGGCTGACGATGCCCTTGGAGTCGAGCACGGTGACGTCCTTGACGCCCGCGGCCAGCAGGATGTTGGTGCACGCGACACCGGCCGCGCCGGCGCCGGAGACCACGACCTTCAGTCCGTCGATACCGCGGCCCTGCACCTTGGCGGCGTTGTTGAGCGCGGCGAGCACCACGATGGCGGTGCCGTGCTGATCGTCATGGAAGACCGGGCAATCCAGGGCCTCGATCAGCCGCTGCTCGACCTCGAAGCAGCGGGGGGCGGAGATGTCCTCCAGGTTGACCGCGCCGAAGCTGGGGCGCAGCCGGATGATGGTCTCCACGATCTCGTCGACATCCTTGGTGTCGAGCACGATCGGGATCGAGTTCAGGTCGGCGAACTTCTTGAACAGCGCCGCCTTGCCCTCCATCACGGGCAGCGAGGCGCGCGGGCCGATGTCACCGAGACCGAGCACCGCGGTGCCGTCGCTGACCACGACCACCAAGCGGTCGGTCCAGGTGTACTGCTTGGCCATCGCCGCGTCCTGCGCGATGGCGCGGCTCACCTGGGCGACACCGGGGGTGTAGGCGATCGAAAGGTCGCGCTGGGTTTCCAGCGGCGCCGCGAGTTCGACCGAGAGTTTGCCGCCGAGATGGCCTGCGAAAATCTCTTCCTGGGTGATTTCGGAAAGGGCCGCAGTGGCATTCGGTGCGTCAGTCACAGGTGACACGATTTCACTCCTGCTCGGGTCGGGCAATCCGGGGGGACGGTTACCGCCGGGTAATTGGTATTAGGGTGCTGCATACCGCTCATCGAGTGCGCGCACCGCTATGTTTCGATTCCTCAGGGATTCTTGCTTATTACCCGGCGGTATCGAAATATGTTGTGGCGCTGCTGACTCTCGGCGGTGTCCGCGGCGGCCGGCGTGGTTACGCAGGCTGCCGCCTCCCGTGACTCTCGGGGTGCGACGGTGCGTCGCGCGGCGGAGATCACCTTGGTTCCCGTACCCGGCGGTGGCGGAGCGGGGAATCCGCAACATTCTGCCAGCCGGTCCGATGACATGCCAAACCGGTGTCGGGAAACTCCGGTGCCGCGCCATCCACCGAGCGTAAGACCCGGGAATTACCCCTACGTAAGGGGAAACTCGCAGTCCGGGTGGGTCCGGATGTGAGAGACCCGACGGCCGGTCCGGTCCGGCCTGTGCGGAACGACCTCAGCTCGCCACCGCGGTCGTGGGCTCCGCGGGCTCGTCGCTGGCCACTGCCTCCGCCTCGCTCGAACCGGCCAGCGCCGACTCCTGCCCCGCACTGCGCCGGAACCCGGCGACCGCAGCCGACTCCTGCCCCGGACTACGCCGGAACCCCGCGATCTCAGCCGGTTCCGCGCCGTCAGCCCGCGCGCCGGCCAACACGGTCTCCTGGCCCGAGGACCGCCGGACGCCGGGATCGAGCTCGACGCTCTCCTCGCGCGCCCACCCGTCCAGCCTGCGGCCCAGCGGCACCCGCGCCGCGGCGGCGGGCACGACGGCCACCGGCGCGCCGGGCGGCGCGGCGTCGGCGTGCACCCAGACCCGGTCCAGTCCGCCCGAGGCCAGCCGCGCCCGCCAAGCCGCGGCGGCCTCGGGGTGATCGGTGCGCAGGTGCATGCCGCGGCTCTCGGTCCGCGCCAGCGCGCTGTACTTCGTCCACCGCGCGACCGCCAGCAGCGCCGCGGCCTGCCGCGCCGCCAGTCGATCGGCGCCGCTGCCGCCGAGATCGAATTGCGCGCCGGGCCACATCGCGTCGAGTTCGGCGATGCTGTCGCGCAGGCTGCCCGCACTGCGCCAGTAGCTGCGGCGCAGCGGCAGCATGTGCTCCTGCACCAAGCCGACCACGGCCCGCGGATCGATGCGCGCCCGGGTGCTCAGGCCCGCGCCCGGCACCGGCCGCGGCGACGCGGGTATGCCCCGGTCCAGGGCGAATCGGGCCGCACCCGCACCCGCCCAGACACCGGAGGCGATGGCCCAGGACCCCCCTGGCCCGCCGAAAGCACTGGCCGCGCCGATGATCGGTTCCCGGGTGGCGGCAGCGCCCGCGGCATAGAGCCCGGCAACCGTGGTGGCGCACTCCGGCGTGGTCAGCATGAGCCCGCCGGCGCCGCCGACCGTGCCGCCCAGCACCGGGCGCAACGGCACCCGCCCCGCCGGATCCACCGCGCCCGACCGCGCCAACCAGCTGCGCGTGTGTGTGGGTAAGTCGTCGAGCGCGGCGTACACGCGCCGGCCCTGCCCGATCTCGGCGAACGCCGCCGAGTCGTCGCTGAGCACCGCACCGCTCCCGTCGTAGAGCTTCTCGGAAGGCAGCGGATGCGCCGGTGCGACCGAAACCGGCGCCAAACCATAGGCGCTGGAGAATTCCATGCCCGAGAGGTGCGCACCGGCTTCGGCGGCCAGCAGCAGCCCGTCGCCGGTGTTCCCCTCGGTGCCCGCGCCGCCGGAGAGGAACGCACAGCCGCCGGTCGCCACCACTACCGCGCCGGCGTGCACGGTCCAGCTGTGGAAGTGCTGTCGCAGACCGGTCGCGCCGGCTACGACACCGTCGCGGTCCACCAGCAGTTGCAGCGCCGGATGCTGGTCCAGGACGCACACCCCGGCTTCCCGCAACCGGCGCCGCAGCCGGCGTAGATAACTCGCGCCGTCCAGGCGAACCCGGGCGCCGCCGAGTTCGGCGGGAAAGCGCTGACCCCAGCGCGCCAACTGATCGACGCGCCTGTGGGCCTCCTCGAGTACCCGGTGCGTCCAGTCCGGATCACCCAGCTCGCCGCCCTGCTCGAAGGCTTGGCGGACCGCCTCCTCGCGAGCGGGGCCGGGCGGCAGGTTCCACAGGATGCCCACCCCGGCGGCGGTCGGCCCGCTGGCCCCGCAGCGCCCCTTGTCGACCAGCACCACGCGAGCGCCGCGCGCGGCGGCCGAGACGGCGGCCCAAGCTCCGGCGGGGCCTCCGCCGAGAACCAGTACGTCCGTCTCGATCGCACTCACAGATGAAATATTCGGCCACAATTCATCCGGCCGCAACCGGAGCTGATAACTATTGCGCTTTTATCAGCTCCACCACTGAGTCCACAGCAATAATCCGGACGCCACGAAAACAACCATCGATCCGGAAAACGCGGCCAAACCACGACGCCGGTCGGCAAAAACTTGTGCGGAAATAACGACGATCGAAGTCCCCACATGCCAGGCGACGGATTCCCCGCCCGGACCGGGGAATCCCCGCCGCGCGCCGATGAAAGCGGTCGCGACCACCACCAGCGTCAGCACGAAAGTGCCCGCGGCGACCACGCCGCTGGTACCCCGCAGCACCTTCATCGGGATACCACCGGCACCCCGCTTGCCTTGCCGACGAGAAGCTCGAATTGCACCGGATCGGTGGTGTGCGCACCGAGGCGGATGGTTTTGTTCGCGCCGTGATAATCCGACGAGCCGGTGCTGAGCAGACCCAGTTCGGCGGCCAGCTCGCTCAGGATCGCCCGGTCGGCGGCGCTGTGATCGGGATGATCGATCTCCAGCCCGCCCAGACCGCGGGTGGCCAGATCGCGGATGTCGTCCAGGGCCAGCATGCGGCCGCGCTTGCGCGCCCGGGCATGCGCGAGCACGCTGACCCCGCCCGCCGCGGCGATCATCTCCACCGCGCGGCGCAGCGGCGTATCGGCCTTCTCCGCGTAGTAGCGGCCGTGCGGGGCGAGCAGGTCGGTGAACGCGGCGTCCACCGTCGGCACGACGCCCGCGGTGACCAGGGCTCGGGCCAGGTGCGGGCGCCCGGCCGAGGCGCCGGCCGAGGCCAGCACGGCGTCCGGATCGATGGGCAGGCCGTCGGCGGCCATCCGCTCGGCCATGGCGCGCAACCGATCCACCCGCTCGGCCCGTAACCGTTCGCGTTCCTCGGCGAAACTGCCGTCGGCGGGATCGAAGAGATAGGCCAGCAGATGCACCGGCACCGGCCAGCCGTCCTCGCCGAGGCCGACGCACGACATCTCCATGCCCCGCACCAGCGTCAGGCCCGCGGGGAGCGCCTCGACCGCCTCGGCCCACCCGGAGGTGGTGTCGTGGTCGGTGAGCGCGACGACGTCGAGGCCGGCCGCGGCGGCATTGCGCACGAGTTCGGCCGGAGTGTCGGTGCCGTCGGAGGCGTTCGAGTGGGTGTGGAGATCGATGCGCACTCATCAATAGTTACAGCATCGCAAAGCGATTCGGTGGGGGGCGGTGGTCGGGCGGCGGGTGGGCCCGTGTGCTGGTTGTTTCCGTGATCACCGGTATGCGGCTGTTACCGACGTAGCATCTGATTCGTGCCGTCCATTCCCCCGCTACCGTCGTTCCGGAGCCAGCCGCGCACGGGTGTGCCGCTACCGCGCATCCCGGTGCCGACCGCGCGTGCGGTGGTCGACTGCGGGGTCTACGTCGACGGCGAACGCCTGCCCGGCCACTACAGCCACAAGCAGGCCATCGCCGAAGTGCGCTCCCGGGGCACGGGTTTCGTCTGGATCGGCCTGCACAAGCCGGACGAGGTGCAGATGGCCGACATCGCGGAGACCTTCGACCTGCATCCCCTGGCCGTCGAGGACGCGGTGCACGCCCGGCAGCGACCGAAGCTGGAACGCTACGACGACACCCTGTTCCTGGTGATGCGCACCGTGCGCTACGTGCCGCACGAGATGAACTCGGTCAGCGAGATCGTGGAGACCGGCGAGATCATGGTGTTCACCGGAGCCGACTTCGTGGTCACCGTCCGCCACGGCGACCACGGCGAATTGCGCGGCGTCCGGAGCACTTTGGAGGCCCAGCCGGAGCTGCTCAGGCTCGGTCCCGGTTCGGTGCTGCACGCCGTGGCCGACCACATCGTCGATTCCTATATCGAGGTCTCCGAAGCTGTCGAGAACGATATCGACGAGATGGAAGAGCAGGTGTTCACCCCGAACAACCTGGTCACCATCGAGGCGATCTATCAGCTCAAGCGCGAGGTGGTGGAGCTGCGGCGCGCGGTGGCGCCCTTGCAGATTCCGTTGCAGGTGCTCAGCCAGAGCCCGGATACCCCGCTGCCCAAGGAGATTCGCCGCTACATGCGCGACGTGGCCGACCATCACACCGCCGTCAACGATCGCATCGCCGACTACGACGAGTCGCTGAGCGAACTGGTCTCCGCGGCCCTGGCGAAGATCGGCGTGCAGCAGAACACCGACATGCGCAAGATCTCGGCGTGGGTGGCGATGGCGGCCTGGCCCACCATGGTCGCGGGCATCTACGGCATGAATTTCGACTTCATGCCCGAACTGCGTCAGCCGTGGGGCTATCCGGTGGTCTGGACCGTCATCGTCGGCGGCTGCACCGTGCTCTACATCAACTTCCGCCGCCGCAAGTGGTTGTGAAACCTACAGCGACGCAGCGCCTCTCGCCGGATCGTGGACATCGATGCCGGCCTCGGCCCAGGCGTCGCGCAGGGCTTGCGCGCCACGCACCCGCACCCAGGCCGCTTCGGTCGCGGTGACCGGCGTGACCGTCAGATAGCGCACCGGCTCGGCCGGATCGGGCAGCACGACCTCGGGAATCTCGCTGTCGCCCAGCAGAACCGCGGTGAACGGCGCGTTCACCCACAGCGACTCGCCCAGATCGAGCAGCGCGTCCGCTTGCAGCACAACGCCTTCCACCGCGGGCGTGGCAGCCAGCACGCCCAGCGAGCGGGCCAGGCCGGACGCCGCGCCGGTCCCCGCCCGCATCGTGAGCACCAGCTCGGCGCGCGGCCCCCGCACCGGGTCGGCCAGCACGTCACCGGGATCGCCCATGGGCGTGCGGGATCCGCCGAGCGTCGCGTAATGGACCAGGTCGCCGTCCACGATCCGCAGGATCTCGATCGGCTCCAGGCCGAGGAACGTCACCGAGGCGGAATCGACTCCGGCCGCGTCCACACCGAAGTGTTCCAGCACCCCGGTCCGGACCTTCTGCACCACATCCATGCTCAGATGGCCAGCCGCGCCAGCATGTCGCGGGCCTGCTCGGCCGACTTCGGATCGCACAGCACGTCGTAGCGGCCCGCCACCAACTGCATGCTGGAGGCGAAGTCGCGCTGGCCCTTCGTCGCGGCGTACGGGATGGCCGTGGTGATCAAGCCGAAGATGATGCCGCCGATGAGACCGACCGCCAGCGGCGCCATCGAGCCGTTCGGGCTGAACAGGCTCAGCAGCAGGCCGATGAACAGGCCGAGCCAGGCGCCCGAGGCGATACCGCCGCCGATGACCTTGCCCCAGGTCAACCGGTACAGCACCCGCTCGACCTGCATCAGGTCGACACCGACGATCGTCACGTCCTGCACCGAGAAGTTGTTGTCGGCCAAATAGTCCACGGACTTCTGCGCCTCGGCATAGGTCGGGTAGGAGCCGACCGGCCAGCCCGACGGCGGCGTCGGGAGGCCTTGACCACGGCGATTCGCGTTCCCCAAGGGATTCGTCATATCTCTATTCTGCTATTCCGACCGGTGCTGCGGTGATGTGAAACGCGGCTCTCTTCACGTGGAACGCGTCATACCGGCGACCCGCCCCTTTTCCGCGATCACCTGCGCCATTTTCGCGCTCGCCTCATCGATCATCTCGTCGCCGAGCATGACCGCGCCGCGAGCGCCGCCCGCGGCGGAGGTGTGGAAGGCGTAGGCCGCCAATATCTCCTCGGCCCGGTCGTAATCGGCCTGGCGCGGGCTGAAGATCTCATTGCAGGCGTCGACCTGACCGGGGTGCAGCACCCATTTGCCGTCGAATCCGAGGGCGGCGGTGCGCGCGGCGGCCCGCCGGAAACCGTCGACGTCGCGGATCTGCAGATACGGGCCGTCGATGGCCTGCAGGCCGTGGGCGCGAGCGGTGAGCAGAATCGTCATCAGAATGTGGTGATAAGCGTCACCGGTGTCGTAGCCCTCGGGCTGCTCCCCGACCACCAGCGTGCGCATGTTGATGCTGGCCATGAAGTCCGCCGGGCCGAAGACCAGCGCCTGCACCCGCGGGCTCGCGGTCGCGATGGCATCGATATTGCGCAACCCCAGCGCGTTCTCCAGCTGCGGCTCGATGCCGATGCGGCCTACCTCGAGCTCCTGGGCCAGCTCCAGCTGGGTGAGCAGCAGATCCAGCGCGCGCACCTGACCCGCGTCGGTCACCTTCGGCAGCAGGATCGCGTCGATCGACGCGCCCGCGCCCTCGACCACGGTGATCACGTCGGCATAGGTCCACTGCGTGCTCCAGTCGTTGACCCGCACCACCTTCAACTGCGAGCCCCAGCCCGAATCATTGAGCGCGGCCACGATATTGGCGCGGGCCTGCGCCTTGGCCACCGGCGCCACCGCGTCCTCCAGGTCGAGGAACACCTCGTCGACCGGCAGCCCCTTGGCTTTCTCGATCATCTTCGGGTTGCTGCCCGGTACGGCGAGCACGGAACGGCGCGGCTTCATAGATCTCCTTCCAGGGCTCGTGGCGTGGTACGAGAGAGCGCCGCGAACCCTTAGCCTGGCTAGCATGGCAGCAACCAGGGTGTACGTCGCCAGGCTGGCCGGCCTGGTGGTGCTGGGACCGGACGGGGAGTCTATCGGCCGGATCCGCGACGTCGTAGTGGCGATTCGCTATGACCGGCAACAGCCCCGCGTGCACGGCCTGGTCGTCGAATTGCCCACCCGCCGCCGGATTTTCGTGCCCATGCTGCGGGTGACCGGCATCGAACCCGGCGTGGTGACCCTCAACACCGGCACGGTCAGCCTGCGCCGCTTCGCGCAACGGGCGGGCGAACTGCTCGCCCTGGCCCAGATCGTGGACTCGGCGGTGCGCGTCGACGATCCCGACCTGCCGGACCTCGCCGGGGTCGACGTCTTCGTCGTCGATCTCGCCATCGAACAGTCGAGAACCCGGGACTGGCTGGTGGCGCGGGTCGCGGTACGCGGGCACCGGCGCATCGGCCGCCGCCGCACCGTGCACGTGGTCGACTGGTCGCGCGTCAGCGGACTCACCCCCTACGAGGTGGGCCGGCCCGGACAGGACGTCACCCAGCTGCTCGCCCAGTTCGAGGGCATGCGCGCCCCCGACGTCGCGCACCTGCTGCGCGAGCTACCCGAGAAGCGCCGCATCGAAGTCGCCGAGGCCCTCGACGACGAACGACTCGCCGATGTGGTGCAGGAGCTTCCCGACGACGATCAGGTCGACCTGCTCGGTCACCTCGAAGTCGGCCGCGCCGCCGACGTGCTCGAGGCGATGGACCCCGACGACGCCGCCGACCTGCTGGGCGAACTGTCCACCGGCGAACGCGAATCGCTGCTCGCGCTGATGGATCCGGAGGAGTCCGAACCGGTCCGCCGGCTGCTCGAGCACTCCCCCGACACCGCGGGCGGCTTGATGACGCCGAAGCCGGTCATCCTGACCCCCGCCACCACAGTCGCCGAAGCGCTGGCCCGCGTGCGCAATCCGGATCTGACCCCGGCCCTGGCTTCCATGGTGTTCGTGGTGCGGCCGCCCACCGCCACGCCGACGGGCCGCTATCTCGGCTGTGTGCATATCCAGCAGCTGCTGCGCGAACCTCCAGCGCATCTGGTCGGCGGCATTCTGGACTCGGATCTGACCCCGTTGCGGCCGGAAGTGCCCTTGGCCGCGGTGACCCGCTACTTCGCGACCTACAACCTGGTCTGCGGTCCGGTGGTGGACGCGGAGAACCATCTGCTCGGCGCGGTCAGCGTCGACGACGTGCTCGATCACCTGCTGCCCGAGGACTGGCGCGAGCAGGAGCAGGCGCTCGGGGAGGTTCGCATCCATGAGTGAGAAGCGGATCAGCGAGAAGACTTCGGCCAGGCAGCGTTTGGAAACCCCCTTGGAGTCCCGGTTCCGATTGGACTGGGATGCCGAGGCTTTGGCGCGCAGCAGTGAGCGGGTGGCCCGATTCCTGGGCACCGGACGCTATTTGGCGATTCAGACCATCGTGGTCATCATCTGGATCCTGCTCAACGTCTTCGCCGTGTCGTTGCGCTGGGACCCGTACCCGTTCATCCTGCTGAACCTCGCGTTCTCCACCCAGGCCGCCTACGCCGCGCCGCTGATCCTGCTGGCCCAGAACCGGCAGGACAACCGGGACCGGGTCTCCTTGGAGGAGGACCGGACTCGCGCGGCCCAGACGAAGGCCGACACGGAGTTCCTGGCGCGCGAACTCGCGGCCCTGCGGATCGCGGTCGGTGACGTCGCCACCCGCGACTACCTGCGCCGGGAACTCGAGGAAATGCGCGAGGTGCTGGATCGGATCGAGGCCGCCGCCGGCACGGTGCACCCGGCACAGCCGAAGACACGCCGCAAGAAAACCTCCGGGAGAAAGCAGGCGCAGGGACCGATTTCGCCTCCAGTTGCTGACGATTGACCGGAAATGTGCACTGAATCACCTGACTGATGGGTAACCTAGACACCGTTGTCCCGAGGGGCGGGCGGGCAGGGGATGGCCCGGCCTCGCTCCCACGACGTAGAGGATTGGTGTGGCCGAATGCGCAGATCTGCCCCAATAACCGTGTCGGCCCTGGTCGTCGCGGGTCTCGTCGCTACCGGATCGACTACTCATTCCACTACCGATACCGCGCCGCCCACCGCGCCGGAGGCGTTGCTCGCCACCTCGAAAGGCTTGGGCAACACCGCAGCCACCGACAGTGAGGCACAACTGTCCCGGACAGTCGGTCTTCTTCCGGTCGCTCCGGAAACTCCTCGCAAACTGACAGCAATGACACCGCCCACCGACGGCGTCGCGCCGTTCGCCGGCTTGATCCCGCTGCGCGACATCGCCCTGCCGGCCACCGGCGGCGCCCTGGGCATTCCGGAGATCGTGCTCGCCGCCTACCGCAATGCCGAACTGGCGCTGGAATCTTCGGCGCCGGGCTGCGGCGTCTCCTGGAACCTGCTGGCCGGCATCGGCCGCATCGAGTCCGGGCACGCCAGCAGCGGCCGCACCGACGCCGCCGGCACCACCGTCACCCCGATCTTCGGCCCCGCCCTGGACGGGACACTGCCGGGCAACGAGATCATCAAGGCCGCCGACGGCGGTTACGTGCGCGCGCTCGGCCCGATGCAGTTCCTGCCCGGCACCTGGAGCCTCTACGCCGCCGACGGCAACGGCGACGGCGTGTCCGATCCGCACAATGTCTTCGACGCGGCGCTGGCCGCGGGCAAGTACCTGTGCTCGGGCGGGATGAATCTGCGCGACCCGCAACAGGAATTGCGCGCGGTGCTGCGCTACAACAACTCGATGTCCTACGCCGCCAACGTGCTGAGCTGGTCGACGGCCTACCGCACCGGCGGCAGCCCGAGCCAGGTCCCGATCTCGCCCGGGCTGATCCCGCCCGGAACCTCGCCGATCCAGGCGGGCCCGGACATGGTGGCCGCCAACACCAAACCGCCGGCCACCCCCGAGCAGCCGGCGGAGACGCCGGCCGTGACCCCGGCGGCGCCGACGCCGACCGAGGTGATGATCTATCTGCCTGGCCTACCGCCGATCCCGTGCGGGATCTTCTGCCCGGCGCCCGTACCGCCGCCGGCCGATCAGTGTGTGGCCGAGTCGGTTCCGGCGCCGATGGCGCGCCCGATCGAGCAGGCGAACCCGAATACGCCGCAGACCTACGGCGCGACCGAACTCGGCAAGACCGAGCCCGGTCCAGCCGAGCCGAAGCAGCCCGTGTGCACGCCGGCGCAGCCCGCCGAACAGGCTACGCCCGCCGCGCCCGCACCGCCGCCCGCACCCGCGCAACCGGAGGCCGCACCGGTGCCCGAGCCGGCGCTGGCGGAGCCGCCCGCGCCCGCTCCCGCCGAGCCCGCGCCGGTCGCACCGCCCGCGATAACGCTTCCGTTCAATATTGTTATCCCTTTGCCCGCGGGCTGATTCCAAACATAAACACAGGTCACGAAGGAGTAACAAAAAGGTCTCGAATGCGGTAACCTCGTGTGGTCCACAACAGCTCGTCGCTGCAGGAGGATCACCGCAAGTGGGGCGTCACAGTAAGAAATCGCCTGCGACCGTCAGGCGCAGCTCCGTTCTCGCACTAACCGGCTTGGTTCCCGCCGGCCTCATGGCCGTAGGAGCAACCTCCGATCTGGACACCGGGGAAATCGCAGCCATTCAGCAGTTCTCCGAGGGCGAGCTGGACCCGCTGGCCGCCAAGCCCGCGGAGCCCGACCCCGCCGAGCAGATGCACGCCGTGGCCAAGCAGGGCCATCGCACGCCGCCGGTGGTCAAAACCGTTGCACTGCCCAATGATCGGGAAAAGTCCACGCTGCCGGCCCAGGCCGGCATCCCGGGCGTCGCCATCGCGGCCTACCAGAACGCCGAGCAGGTGCTGCACGCGGAGAATCCGACCTGCAACATGTCCTGGTCCATGCTGGCCGGCATCGGGCGGGTGGAGTCCACGCACGCGTTCGGCGGCAAGGCCGACAACGCCGGCAATCCGCTCAGCCCCGTCTACGGGCCGGTGCTCGACGGCAGCCTCTACGGCAACAATGTCATCCACGACAGCGACGCCGGCGAGCTCGACGGCCTCGGCGGCTACGACCGTGCCATCGGCCCGATGCAGTTCCTGCCCGAAACCTGGAAGCGCTTCGCCGCCGACGGCAACAACGACGGTATCGCCGACCCGCAGAACCTCTACGACGCCGCGCTGACCGCCGGCAAGTACCTCTGCCACGGCGGTCTGAACATGCGCGATCTGGGCCAGCAGACCCGCGCCATCCTGCGCTACAACAACTCCATGGCCTACGTCGCCAACGTCATGGCGTGGGCCAACTCCTACAACACCGGGGTCGCCCCGAAGCCTGCCGACCTGCCGAAAATCTGACCCGCCTAAAATTCACTGCTATGCCAGTGTTTACGGAAGCGGACGTGCGGGGCGCCCTCGCAAAGGTCGACGACCCGGAGATCCGCAAACCGATCACCGAACTGGGCATGGTGAAAAGCATCGCGATCGATGCCGACAGCAATGTCCATATCGAGGTCTACCTGACCACCGCGGGCTGCCCCTTGCGGACCGAGATCATCCAGCGGGTGAGCAAGGCGGTCGCGGACGTACCCGGCGTCGGCACGGTCACCGTGGAGCTCGACGTCATGGACGACGAGCAGCGGACCAACCTGCGCAAGCAGTTGCGCGGCGATTCCGCCGACCCGGTCATTCCCTTCGCCCAGCCCGGCTCGCTGACCCGCGTCTACGCGGTCGCCTCGGGTAAGGGCGGCGTCGGAAAATCCAGCGTCACCGTCAACCTCGCCGCCGCCATGGCGGCGCGCGGACTGTCCGTCGGCGTCCTCGACGCCGACATCTACGGTCACTCGGTGCCCCGCATGCTCGGCACCGACGCCCGGCCCACCCAGGTCGAGCGCATGATCATGCCGCCGATCTCCCATGACGTGAAGGTCATCTCGATCGCCATGTTCACCCAGGGCAACACCCCGGTGGTGTGGCGCGGCCCGATGCTGCACCGCGCGCTGCAGCAGTTCCTGGCCGACGTCTTCTGGGGCGACCTGGACATCCTGCTGCTGGACCTGCCGCCGGGCACCGGCGACGTCGCCATCTCCATCGCCCAGCTCATTCCGAACGCGGAGATCCTGGTCGTCACCACGCCACAGCCAGCGGCCGCTGAGGTCGCCGAGCGGGCCGGCTCGATCGCTCTGCAAACCCGGCAGCGCATCGCGGGCGTCGTGGAGAACATGTCCTGGATGGATCTGCCCGACGGCTCGCGCATGGAGCTCTACGGCGCCGGCGGCGGACAGATCGTCGCCGACAACCTCACCCGCGCGGTGGGCGCCTCGGTGCCGCTGCTCGGCCAGATCCCGATCGAGCAGGAACTGCGCGAGGCCGGCGACGACGGCACGCCCATCGTGCTGCGCAATCCGGAGAGCCCGGCCGCCAAGGCCCTGCTCGAAGTCGCCGACAAACTCGCCGTCCGCCGCCGCGGCCTCGCGGGCATGTCGCTCGGCATCGACACCACCCGCCACCTGTAACAGCGAGCGCCAGGACCGATTTCCGCCGGGGTGACCCGTACCGGTTGTCGGCCCATGCCAATAAGCTCGAACGCATGCTCACGCTGCTTCTCTACGTGCTGATCGTCGGCCTGGTGGCCGCCGTACTGTTCCTGCTGGCGAGCGCGGTGTTCGGGCGCGGGGAGGAACTCGGTCCGCTGCCGGAGGGCACCACCGCGACGGTGCTGCCCGCCGAGGGCATCACCGGGGCGGATGTGCGGTCGCTGCGGTTCCAGCAGGTGGTGCGCGGCTACAAAGCCGGCGAGGTGGACTGGGCGCTGACCCGCCTCGCCGCCCGCATCGACGAGTTACAGGTGGAGTTGGCGCGCGCCCGCGGCTACGCGTCCCCGCACCACACCGCCACCAACAACCACCAGCCCGAGGCGCGACCGCGGCTCGAGAAGAGCCGCGGCGCGCCCGTGTTCGAAGGTCCGCCGACGTCGCCGTCCGGGCCGGCGCCCGAGCGCCACACCGACGGCTACCCGGCGGCCCCGCCGCCGCGCGATCAGCAGTGAGCGCCGGACTCGCCGCCGACGGCCGGATCCGCTGCCCGTGGTCGGAGGGCTCCGAGCTCTACCGCGAGTACCACGATCACGAGTGGGGTAAGCCGGTGCACGGCGACGACGCCCTGTTCGAGCGGATGTCCCTGGAGGCGTTCCAGTCGGGGCTTTCCTGGATCACGATTCTGCGCAAACGGCCCGCTTTCCGGGCCGCGTTCGCGGGCTTCGAGATCGAACGGGTGGCCCGATTCGGCGCTACCGACTATGCCCGGTTGATGGCCGACGCGGGCATCGTCCGGAACCGGCTCAAGATCGAGGCGGTGATCGCCAACGCCCGGGTTGCCGGCGATCTAGACATCGGCTTGGACGAGCTGCTCTGGTCCTTCGCGCCGGCCCCGCGACCGCGGCCACGCAGCGTCGCCGATGTGCCCGCCACCACAGCCGAATCCGTCGCTCTGGCAAAAGAATTGAAGCGCCGGGGATTCCGTTTCGTGGGGCCCACCACAGCCTACGCACTGATGCAGGCGACCGGAATGGTGGACGACCATCTCGGCGATTGCTGGGTGAAACGTGACGTGCCCGACAGTGGTCCCGTGGTCACATTTCGAACTCAGGTATCCGTCCACAACGGCGATAGGGAAGAATAGGTGCGGTGTAGCTCGCCAAATGCCGGCGGGCTCGCTAGTTGGTGACAACTGGAGTTCCAAGAAAGTGCGCAGGAATACCGCGCAGATCTGGAGGGAGCAGAGGATGGCGGCCATGAAGCCCCGCACCGGGGACGGTCCCCTCGAGGCAACCAAAGAAGGACGTGGAATCGTGATGCGGGTTCCACTCGAGGGTGGCGGACGTCTGGTCGTCGAACTCACGCCCGATGAGGCGGCAGCGCTCGGTGACGAATTGAAGAGTGTCACCAGCTAGGCCGGTTCTCGCTGAGCTGGCGGGCCTGCTGGCCTGCCCGGAATGCGGACTCGCACTGGAGCCGCGGGACAGGACATCGGGGTCGAAGGCGGCCCCGCCGCCGGGGCGGATCGAAGCACTGCGCTGCGGGCAGGGCCATAGCTTCGACCTCGCCAAGCAGGGCTATGTCAGCCTGTTGACCGGCGCTTCGACCAAAATGACCGGCGACACCGCAGCCATGCTGGACGCCCGCGCCGCCTTCCAGGGCGGCGGACACTTCGCGGCCATCGCCGACGCGGTGGCCGGCGCCGCTTCAGCACCGGCCACCGAGCCGGCCGCCGTCGTCCTGGAAATCGGCGCGGGCACCGGGTACTACCTGGCCCGCACGCTGGACACCGCTCCCGAGGCGCGGGGCCTGGCATTGGATGTGGCCAAAGCCGCGGTCCGGCGTTCGGCGCGCGCCCACCCCCGGGCCGCGGCGGTCCTGGCGGACGCCTGGCGCGGTTTACCGCTGCGCGACGAGAGTGTGCACCGGGTCCTCTCGGTGTTCGCCCCGCGCAATCCCGCCGAGGTCGCGCGCGTGCTGCGCGCCGACGGCCGTTTCGTCGTGGCCACGCCGACCCCCCGCCATCTGGCCGAACTGGTCGGACCGCTGGGCTTGGTCACCGTCGATCCGGACAAGGACCGCAGGCTCAGCGAGTCGATGGCCGGACATTTCGAACTCCTGGACCGCGTCGTGGTCGACTATCCGATGAAACTCGACCGCGCCGATATCGCGAATGTCGTCGGAATGGGCCCCTCCGCATTCCATGACGAAGGGCGCGATCACTCGGCGCTGCCGGCGTCGCTCGAGGTGACGGCCTCGGTGACCGTCTCGTCCTACGGGCACGCCTAGATCTTGCGCACCAGGTCGTAGACCGCGACGGTGTGCTCCGCGATCCGGGCCCAGTCGAATTCCGCGATCGCCCGCGCGCGTCCGGCCGCCCCGAACCGGGCGGCCAGCGCCGGGTCGCCCGCGACCTCGTTGACCGCCGCGGCCAGGCCGCGCTCGTAGGCTTCGGGCTCCCGCGGGTCGTAACGCACCAACCGCCCGGTGCCGCCGTCGGCGACCACCTCCGGAATTCCCCCGACATCGGAGGCGACGACCGCGGTCGCGCACGCCATCGCCTCCAGATTCACGATGCCCAGCGGCTCGTAAACCGACGGACACACGAAAACGGTTGCCGCCGAGAGAATTTGCCGGATCTGCTCGGTGGGCAGCATTTCCCGGACCCAGTACACATTGCCCCGGACGCGCTGTAGTTCGTCGACCGCGGCCGCGGTTTCCACTTCGAGTTCCCGGGTGTCTGGCGCGCCCGCGCACAGCACCAGTTGAATATCCGGGTCGAAATCGCGGGCGGCGGCGAGCAGATGCCCGACGCCTTTCTGCCGGGTGATCCGCCCGACGAAGGCCACGATCGGCCGGTCAGTGCGCACCCCCAGTTCGGTCAGGATCGGCCGGACCCCGGGCGCCGGGGGGCCGGGCCGCCACAGCGTGGCGTCGATGCCGTTGCGGACGACGTGCACGCGATCCGGATCGACGGCCGGATAGGCGTCGAGGACGTCGCCGCGCATGCCGTCGCTGACCGCGATGATGGCGTCGGCCTGTTCCACCGCGTTGCGTTCGGACCAGGACGAGAGCCGGTAGCCGCCGCCCAGCTGTTCGGCTTTCCAGGGCCGGCGCGGCTCCAGCGAATGCGCGGTCAGCACGTGCGGAATGCCGTAGAGGGTGGCGGCGAGATGCCCGGCCAGGCCGGTGTACCAGGTGTGCGAGTGCACCACGTCCACGTGCCCGGCGGCGTCGGCCATGCGCAGCTGCGCCGACATCATCCGCAACGCCGGATTGGATTCCTGGAGCAATGGATCGGGTTGATGCACAACGGCATCCGTCCGTGCGACACCCATGCAGTGCACGGTGACATCGCACAGCGCCCGTAGTCGGGCGGTCAGCTCGGTGACGTGCACGCCGGCCCCGCCGTAGATCTCCGGCGGGTATTCACGAGTCAGCATCGCGACCCGGAGCCCGTCCTGGCCCGCCGCGAAGACTCCCCCATCCGTGCCGAAACTCACCCAGTTCAAACTAGACGCTCGGTTCAGCTCGGGCCACTTGCACCGGTACTTCACGGTAGTTTGGCAGGTGTGAGGAGCCAGCCGCACGTACTCGGGATCGTGCTCGCCGGTGGCGAGGGCAAGCGACTGTTCCCCCTCACCGCGGACCGCGCCAAACCGGCCGTCCCCTTCGGCGGCGCCTACCGCCTCATCGACTTCGTACTCAGCAATCTGGTCAACGCCGGCTATCTGCGGCTGTGCGTGCTCACCCAGTACAAATCGCACTCGCTGGACCGGCACATCTCCCAGACCTGGCGGCTGTCCGGGTTCGGGGGCGAATACATCACGCCGGTGCCCGCCCAGCAGCGGCTGGGGCCGCGCTGGTACACCGGCAGCGCCGACGCGATCATGCAGTCGCTGAATCTGATCCAGGACGAGGACCCGGAGTACATCGTGGTCTTCGGCGCCGACCATGTGTACCGGATGGATCCGGAGCAGATGGTCTCGCACCACATCAAGTCCGGGGCGGGCGTGACGGTCGCGGGTATCCGGGTGCCGCGCAGCGAGGCCGGCGCGTTCGGCTGCATCGATTCCGACGAGACCGGCCGGATCACCCAGTTCCTGGAGAAACCCGCGCACCCGCCCGGCACGCCAGACGATCCGAACGTCACCTTCGCGTCCATGGGCAACTACGTGTTCACCACCAAGGTGCTGGTGGACTCGATCCGCGCCGATGCCGAGGACAACGATTCCGACCACGACATGGGCGGCGACATCATCCCGGCGCTGGTCGCCGCGGGCGCGGCCGCGGTCTACGACTTCGCCGACAACGAGGTGCCCGGCGCCACCGACCGCGACCGCGGCTACTGGCGTGATGTCGGCACCATCGACGCCTTCTACGAGGCGCACATGGACTTGGTGTCGGTGCACCCGGTGTTCAACCTCTACAACCGGCACTGGCCGATCCGCGGCGCCGCCGAGAACCTGCCGCCGGCCAAGTTCGCGCAGGGCGGGCTGGCGCAGGAGTCGATCGTCGGCGCGGGCAGCATTCTGTCCGCGGCCACCGTGCGCAATTCGGTGCTCTCCGCCAATGTCATGGTCGACGACGGCGCGACCGTCGAGGGCAGCGTGCTGATGCCGGGCGTGCGGATCGGGCGCGGCGCGGTGGTGCGCCGGGCGATCCTGGACAAGAACGTCGTCGTCGGCGAGGGCGAGATCATCGGCGTGGATCTGGAGCGGGACCGGGAGCGGTTCGCCATCAGCAACGGCGGCGTCGTCACCGTCGGCAAGGGCGTCTGGGTCTAGGGAGGCGGCGGCTGGCCGGTGCAGAACGGAGCGCAGGGCCCGGGCGTGCGCGGCACCGTGGTCTTGGAGCTGTCGCCGAAGTCGGCGGTGACCACCAGCACCAGCAGCACGATCGCGGCGAGCAGCAGCAGGAGGAACACGATCGTCGCGCCCGCCCAGTCGGTCTGACGGTCGCCGCCGCGATTGCCGTCGTCGTATCCGGGGTCGTAGACCGGCTCGGGCGGCGGCTGTTGCTGCTCGTAATAGCGGCGCCTGCGGGCCTGCTGCTCTTCTTCCCAGCCCTCCCACATATCACTGGCTTTCTCCCTGTGGCGTCACCCAGGCGGGGGTCCGGCGGGTTCGGTGCAGAACGGTGCGCAGGTTCCCGGCGGCGGCGGCGCTTTCGTCGGTCCGGTGTCGAAATCGGCGTTGCTGACCAACACAAGCACAATCACCGCCAGCACGACCATGAAACCGACTACGGCCAAAACCATCATCAACCAATAAGGGATCGTTTTCTCGGTGGCGATCTGCCCTACGTGCACACCTTCGACGAATTCGGACCCGCGCTGCCACGTCATGCTGAAACCTCTGCAACCTCGATATGTGGTTGCCGGATACCCCCTGCCGAGCCGGGGAATCAGCCGCGTGACGCGCAGAGCAACCCGTCGCCGACCGGAATCAGCACACTGGTCAATTCCGGGTCCTCGGCGATGGCGCGGGTCGCCGCCCGCACCGCCTGCGTCGCCGGATCCCGTTGTGCCACATCGGGAACCCGCCCGCCGAGCAGCGCGTTGTGCAGGATGATCGCACCGCCCTGGCGCAGCAGCCGCACCGCCTGCTCGACATACTGCGGATGCTCCAGCGGCGCGGCATCGATGAAGACCAGGTCGTAGGCGCCGTCGGCGAGCCGGGGCAGCACGTCCAGGGCGCGGCCGTTGATCAGCCGGGTCCGCGCGGGCGGAATGTCGGCGGTGCGGAAAGCCTCCTTGGCGGCGCGCTGGTGCTCGGGCTCGGAATCGATCGTGGTGAGCGTGCCGTCCTCGCGCATGCCGTCGAGCAGCCACAGCCCGCTGATCCCCGCCCCGGTCCCCACCTCGACGACCGCGCGGGCCCCGAGCAGCTGGGAATACATGCTCAGCAATGCCCCTACCGACGGCGGTACCGGCGCCGCGCCCAGCTCGGTGGCCCGTTCCCGCGCGCTGACGAGTATCTCGTCCTCCACCACGGATTCCTCCACGTAGGCGAGATTTTGCTCCAGATTCGATGCCACGCCTAAGAGGCTAGTGCGGACACCGCGTTATCGGCGTTGTGACAACACGGTTTTCACCCCGCCTAGTTTCTCAGCTGACCCTCAGGATCTCCATACCCGCGGCATACAAGGGCAGTAAAGAGTAGGGGCAACGCAAGACCAGACGACCGCTTTTAACACCGGATGCGGGAACAACGACATACAGGTTGTCGGTTGTTAATCCATGACCGTCCAGTGTTTACGGTCCCGAGTAGGAGGTAGCCCCATCCACATGGTCAAAGGTTCGTTTGCGGCGCTGTCGGGGCACTCCATCGACGTTCCCGAACAGTCCACCCTGCCTGAGCAGGTAATTTCGCTCGATTCGGACGCGGTGGAGATCCCCGAGGAAGAGCTGAGCGGCACCGCCGCCTTCGACGCCACCGGAGATCGCTCGGTCATGCCCTCCTGGGACGAATTGGTCCGGGAACACGCCGACCGCGTCTACCGGCTGGCCTACCGCCTGTCCGGCGATGCCCAGGACGCCGAGGATCTGACCCAGGAAACCTTCATCCGCGTCTTCCGCTCCCTGTCGAACTACCAGCCGGGCACCTTCGAGGGCTGGCTGCACCGCATCACCACCAACCTGTTCCTGGACATGGTCCGCCGGCGCAACCGCATCCGCATGGAGGCGCTGCCCGAGGACTACGACCGGGTGCCCGCCGACGGCCCCACCCCCGAAGACGCCTACCACGACGCCCGCCTGGATCCCGAGCTGCAGTCCGCCCTGGACGCGCTGGCCCCGGAGTTCCGCGCCGCGGTCGTGCTCTGCGACATCGAGGGCCTGTCCTACGAGGAGATCGGCGCGACCCTGGGGGTCAAGCTGGGCACCGTGCGCAGCCGGATCCACCGCGGCCGTCAGGCATTGCGCGACCACCTTGCGCATAATGGAGCTGGGCAGCGGGTCACCGCCGCCACGAGCCTTGGGTGAACCGGGCACCGAACCGACAGTCGGCTTCGGCGGCCGGCAGCACCGCCAGCACATGGATGTCGTCGGTCGGAAGGGTGAGCACCGAATGAGTGGCGAAGCTAGGCCGCGTTTCCGCCCCACCGAGCATTTGGCGAGCGAGGCGATCGCCGCCTATGTCGATGGCGAGCTGCGGATGAACGCTTATCTGCGCGCCGCCCAGCATCTGGCCCAGTGCCCCGAGTGCGCGGCCGAGGTGGACGCGCAGCAGCAGGCGCGCGTCGCATTGCGCCAGTCCGGCCCGATCCAGATTCCCCACCGCCTGCACGACAGCCTGAGCCGGATCCCGCTCGGCGAATTGCCCGGCGCCGGACCGGCATCCGGTCCCGCCGCCGATCAGCCGACACATTCCGCGCCAGGAAATGCCCGTGGCGAGGCAGTTTTCGGTTTTCTTCCGGATTCGTTCACCGCGACCCGGTGGGCACAGTGGTGGCGCAAGTAGAGTTTCACGCGTGACCACCGAATCGCAGAACACCGGATCGGCCGACACCAACGATTCGGCGGCCAACAGGGGGAACCTGAGGCCGTCAGATGCGCCCGTATTGGGCCCAAGACCGGTTTATCGCCCGCATGTCGATACGCACACCGCGTCGACATTCCGCAGGCCTGCCGGCCTGGCCGGTTCCTTCGCCGCGAATTCACCCCGCGGCGCCGCGAATTCCACGCCGCAGCTCGGCCCGGAATTGCAGAACCGGCCGCCGGATTCGGTCCTCGCCGAGGCTTTCGGCCGGCCCGAGGGCTCCGATGAACTGTTGCAGCGCGATCCCGACGCCGACGACGCGAATACCGCGGTCGCCGGTCCGGCCGATCCGTGGCGCGATCCGAACGCGCCGGCTCGGCTCGGCGCGCCCGCGGTCGAGACGCCGGAGCCGGAAGCGCTGCCGCAGTCCCGCAAACTCGGTGCCCGCGAGGTGCTGTTCGGCTCCCGGGTCGCGCCCAAGGCGTTGGCGCTGCTCGCCGTGGTCGCGCTCGGCATCGGCCTGGTCGGTGGCCTGGTGGGCCGCCTGACCGCCGAGACCGGTCAGACCCTGACCTCCCGCAAGGTCACCCTGGAACAGGGCGCTTCACAGGAGCAGCCGCACGGCCAGATCTCCAAGGTCGCCAATGCCGTGCTGCCGTCGGTGGTTTCGATCCGGGTCACGGTCGGCGACAACGGCGCCACCGGTTCCGGCGTGGTGATCGACGGCGCCGGCTACGTGGTCACCAACAACCACGTGATCTCGATGGCCGCACAGGACAAGAGCAATCGCGCCGTCATCCAGGTGACCTTCTCCGACGGCAGCCGGGTGCCCGCGCAGCTGGTCGGCCGGGATCAGAAGACCGACCTGGCGGTCCTGAAGGTCGATGTGAAGAACCTCACAGTCGCGGAGATCGGCAAGTCGGCCGACGTGCAGGTCGGTGACGACGTGCTGGCCGTGGGTTCGCCGCTGGGCCTGAGCAAGACCGTCACCTCCGGCATCGTCAGCGCGCTGCATCGGCCGGTGAAGCTGGCCGGTGAGGGCAGCGACACCAACGCGGTCATCGACGCCGTGCAGACCGACGCCTCGATCAATCCGGGTAACTCCGGCGGCGCGCTGGTCGACATGCAGGGCCGGCTGATCGGCATCAACACCGCGATCCGCAGTGAGTCCGGCGGTTCGGTCGGCCTCGGCTTCGCCATTCCGGCCGACGTGGTGACCACGGTGGCGCAGACGCTGATCCGCGACGGGCAGATGCACCACGCGAAGATCGGCCTGTCCGCGCGCACCAAGACGGTCGCCAACGAGGTGATGAGCGGCGCCGCGGTCGCCGATGTCGAGCCGGGCGGTCCCGCCGCCAAGGCCGGGATCGTCGAGGGCGACGTGATCGTCAAGGTCGGGGACCGGGAGGTCACCGGGCCCGAGGAACTGACGGTCGCGGTGCAGCAGCACAAGATCGGCGAGCGGGTGAACGTGCAGTTGATCCGCGATGGCAGGCAGGTGGACGTGCCGGTCACCCTCGAGTCGGACTGAGAAGCGGCCTGAGCTCCAGGTATCGTTGGATCCGTGTTCAGCAACATCGGCTGGAGCGAGATGGTCATCTTGCTTGTCGCAGCCCTCGTGATCCTCGGCCCGGAGCGTCTGCCCGGCGCGGTTCGCTGGACCACGCGCAGCCTGCGTCAGGTGCGTGATTACGCCAGCGGTGCGACCACCCAGCTCAAGCAGGAGCTGGGGCCGGAGTTCGACGATCTGCGCAAGCCGCTGGCCGAGCTGAACGAGCTGCGCGGCATGACGCCGCGCGCGGTGGTCACCAAACATCTGCTGGGCGGCGATGATTCGGTGTTCAAGGACATCGACGGCGCCGTCGGAGATCTTCGGGACAGCACGAAGATGCCGGATTACCCCATGCCGAAGCCGCAGAAACCGCTGGAGCGCAACGAGAATCCGCCGATCGACAGCGACGCGACATAGCCGCAGCAAGGTCACCGGCGTCAAGCGATCTAGACACCTGACGCTGTCCAGCTGTCTAGACTTCGCACATGTCGGCCGATGACGTGGCACGGGTCTTCGCTATCGAGGACAAGGTCGAGCGGCTCAAAGCGGCGACCGACGGGGTAGCGGCGGCCCAGCAGACCATCAACGAACTGACCCGCATCCGCAGAGCTGTGATCAGGGAACTACATGCCGAGGGCTGGACCTTCGCCAGAATCGGTGCGGCCGCGGGTCTTTCCCGCGCCCGCATCCATCAGGTGAGCACGCAGGGTCCGGCGCCGGAAGGGTTGTTCTTCGGGCACGGCCCGATCACGGTGATCGCACCCGAAGTGCGGGCCGGGCGCGTGCTGGGCGCGCCCGACGCCACCGCGGCGGGACGCCTGGCCGAGCTGCTGCACGAGCTCGGGTTCAGCGCGACCGTCGAACATTTCCTGCCCGGCCGCCCGATCGATCTGAACCGCGATGGACTGATCATCGTCGGCGGTCCCGAGCTCTCCCCCAGCCTGCGCCAGCTCATCGCGGCCGACCCGCGCCTGCGCCGCGCCGTCGCCCGCGCCGGTGACGCCCGCCGCGGCATCGAGGATCGGGCCGCCCGGCGGGTCTATCGTCCCGGCGGTCCCGAGCCGCACGACATCGCGTATCTGGCCCGCCTGCCCCGCCCGGACGGCCGCGGCACCTGCCTGATCATCGACGGCCTGCACCCGCCCGGATCCCTGGGCGCCATCCGGCTGCTGGCCACGCGCCTGGCCACCCTGCACGAGCGAGCCGCCAATCATCTGTTCTCGGTCCTGATCGCGGTGCGCTACGACCGCGGCACCGGCGAGCCGGTCGACGCCGATCTGCTCACGCCGGTCTACCGGCACGATCCGTCCGACTCACGCGTCATGGCCCCGCGCACCCGCCGCTAGGCGGCGACGCGCGTCGGGCGGAGCGTGTTCATCGGGGGGCGGTCGGTGAGCGAGACCTCGGTGCTCTGCGGGGTGAACGCGTCGCCGATCATCGGGAATTGCGTGAGGGCGGCGCCGGAGTCCTCGACGCCGCTGCGGCCGAGGACCGTGCCGAGAATCTGGCGCGACATCACGCCCAGGTCGGCCAAGGGCCGGTTGCGGTGGGTGCGGACGCCCAGGTTGACCTGTCCGATGGCTTCCAGGCCGAGGCGGTCGTAAGTGTCCAGGAGCAGGCCGATCTCGACGCCGTAGCCCGGGGCGAAGGGGACCGACGTGAGAAGTTCCCGGCTGCCCGCGTACTCGCCGCCCAGGGGTTGCAGCACCTGGGATAGTTCGGGACGCAGCGCGGCCAGCAGCGGGCGGGCCACGAGTTCGGTGACGCGCCCGCCGCCGTGCGCCTCGACCTCGCCGCCCTGCCGCAGCGGGCGGCGGTAGTAGGCCTTGACCAGTTGCATGTCGTCGACGGTCAGCAAGGGGCCCAGCAGTTTCGGGACGAAGGCCGGGTCCGGGTCGATCAGATCGGAATCGACGAAGGCGATGAGGTCGCCGCTCGCGACGGCCAGCGAGCGCCACAGCACCTCGCCCTTGCCGGGCACCGGCTCCAGCTCGGGGACGGCTTGTTCGCGGGTGACGACCTCCGCGCCGGCCGCGCGGGCGCGTTCGGCGGTGGCGTCGGTGGAGCCGGAGTCGAGCACGATCAGCTCATCGACCAGGGTGCCCAGCAGCGGGCGGATACTGGCGACCACGTCGGCGACGGTGGCTTCCTCGTTCAAGGCGGGCAGCACCACCGAGACGGTGCGGCCGTCCTTGGCGGCGACCAGTTCGTCGACCGGCCACTCCGGGTTGTCCCAGGTATTGATCGTCATACCAGACCTCGCAGGGTGTGCGCGGGCGGCCGGATGCCCTGAATAGCGGCGATCATGTCGACTACGCGGCGGGTCGCGGCGACTTCGTGGACGCGGAAGACGCGGGCGCCCGCAGCGGCCGACCAGGCGGTTGCTGCCAATGTGCCCTCCAATCGTTCGGATAGCCCGACACCTAGAGTCTCCCCGATGAAATCCTTGTTGCTCAGCGCCATCAAGACTGGCCATCCGGTATTTACGAGAACGTCTACTGCCCGCAACAACTCGAGCCCGTGATAAGTGTTCTTCCCGAAATCGTGGGTCGGATCGATCAGGATCGAATCCCGCCGCACCCCCGCCGCGAGCGCCTGCTCGGCGGCATCGACCACGGTCCGGGTCACTTCGGTGACCACATCGTCGTACCGGACGCGATGCGGGCGGGTCCGCGGGATCGCGCCGCCGGTGTGGCTGCACACGATTCCCGTGCCCGTTTCCGCCGCTACCCGCACCAGATCGGGGTCCGCGCCGGCCCAGGTGTCGTTGATCAGGTCCGCGCCCGCCGCGACCGCCGCCCGCGCCACCTCGGCCCGCCAGGTATCGATGCTGATCAGTAACTGGGGGTATTTGCCACGGATGGCCGCGACGAACGGCACGACCCGGCGGGCTTCCTCTTCGGCGTCCACCAGATTGCCCGGACCCGCCTTGACCCCGCCGATGTCGACCAGATCGGCGCCTTCGTCCACCGCGCGGGCGACGGCGTCCATCGCGGCGGCGTCGCTGAAGGTGGCGCCCCGGTCATAGAAGGAATCGGGGGTGCGATTCACGATCGCCATCACCAGTGCCCGATCGGTCTGTACCGGTCTGCCGCAGAGCGTCGGAAGCGGCGTCACGGCGGGGCTGAACATGACCTTGACTGTACCCAGCGGGCGGCGCACCAAGATCTACGGTACGAACGAGCCCCGGGCGCGCGTGCGCGCCCGGGGCTGGGGTCGATGGACCAGAGATTCAGACGGTCTTATTCGTCGTCGTCGGCGTCGTCGCCTTCGCGTGCGCTCGTGGTGTCTTCGGTGGACCGCTTCGACTGGTCAGCGCTCTGGCTCTTGCCGGCGTCGCTCTTGCTCGAGTCGCTCTTGCTGGAGTCGCTCCTGAGGGAGTCACTCTTGGCGGAGTCACTCGTGGCGGAGTCACCCTTGGCGGAGTCACTCTTGCTGGAGTCGCTCTTGCTGGAGCCCCGCTTGGCGGAATCGCCCTTCTCGACGCCTTCCCGGCTATTGCCCTGGCCACCCTGCTGGCCGACAGAACTACTGCCAGTGGGAATGTCGAAGCTCGGAACGGCCTGTGCGAGGCCGCCACCGACCGCGACGAGCGCGGCGGCGAACAGCGCGAGGAGGCTCGCGAGAATCGCGGAGGATCGGATGACTGTGAGTTTGCTGCGCGTTTCGGTCATGCCGACAGACGGTACCGGGCAATAGCGGAAAGCTATGTGCCCCAATGGGTGGGACTACTTGGGAGCACGGCGTGCCGCGACGTCCTCGGGATAGCTGGCATAGAACGGCACGTAGCCTTCGGAACGTCCCGACAGCACGTAAAGCTCAGTGCCGGAGTCCGATTCGTAGCCTTGCCGGCGTAAGTCGACCTTCCGGCTCTTGAACGTGGAGGTCTGTTCCAATTCGGACACGACGCGCACGAACAGCGGCACCGCGTAGCCGGGCAGCTGGCCATAGGCCAGTTCGGCGAGAGCTTTGCCGTCGAAGGTCGCGTCCTCACGCAGGGTGATCGCGGCCATGCCCGCCTTGCCGTCCGCGCCGGGGACCTCGACGCCGTACACCACCGCCGCGTCGATGCCGTCGTGCTTGGTCAACGCGCCCTCCACCTGGGTGGTGGCGACATTCTCGCCCTTCCAGCGGAAGGTGTCGCCGAGCCGGTCCACGAAGGCGATGTGCCACCAGCCCTGGTTGCGGACCAGGTCGCCGGTGTCGAACCAGGCGTCGCCGTCTTTGAAGGCGTCGCGCACCAGCTTGGACTCGGTCGCGTCCGCGTCGGTGTAGCCGTCGAAGGGCTGACGGCTGGTGACCTTGGCCAGCAGCAGCCCGATCCCGCCCGCGCCGACCCGGCGCAGCCGGCCGTGCGCGTCGCGCTTGGCGGCCCCACTCTCCTCGTCGTATTCCACGATGCTGAATGGCAGCAGCGTCATTCCGGCGGTGCGGTCGACACCGAGGGCGTTGACGAAGGCGACCGGCGCCTCGCTGGCGCCGTAGAACTCGACGATCCGGTTGATCCCGAACCGGCTCTTGAACTCGTCCCACAGTTCCGGGCGCAGGCCGTTGCCGACGGCGAGCCGGACCCGGTGCTGCCGGTCGGCCGGTTTGGCCGGCTGGTTCAGCAGATACCGGCACAGCTCGCCGATATAGATGAAGGCGGTCGCGTCCTCGCGGATGATCTCGTCCCAGAATCCGGAGGCGGAGAACTTGTCGCCGAGCACGTAGGTGGCCTGGCCCGCGAGCACTGCCGACAGCGCGACCGTGAGCGCGTTGTTGTGGTACAGCGGCAGGCAGCAGTAGAGGGCGTCGTCGCCGTGCAGGCGTACGCCGAGGCCGCCGAGGCCGGCCATGGACTGCGTCCAGCGCCGGTGCGTCATCACACTGGCCTTGGGCAGGCCGGTGGTGCCGGAGGTGAAGATCAGGAAAGCGCGTTCGCGGGCGGTGACCTGCGCGCACAGCGCGGGATCGGAATCGTCGGCGGAGCGGGCGGCATCGCGAAGATCATTGCTGAACAACACGTTCGACGGCGCCTGCGCGAGCGAGTCGAACGCCTCCTGGCATTCCTCGCCGATCACGTCGAGCACGCTCTCGAGCAAGCCGAAACTGTGCGCGAGCACCTCGTCGCGCTGGTTGTGGTTGAGCAGGCCGACGGTGGCGCCGAGCTTGACCACGGCCAGCGCCACGAACAGGGTTTCGGGCCGGTTGGTCATCAGGACGCCGACGACATCACCCCGGCGCACCCCGCGCTCGGCGAGCACGTGCGCGTACCGGTTCACCGCGCTGTTCGCCGCGCGGTAGGTGAACTTCTGCCCTTGGAACCGCAGGAACAGCCGGTCCGGATGCCGGTGCGCGTTGCGCTGGAAGTACAGGCCGACCGAAGCCTTGTCGCCGCCGCCGACCAGCATGCCCCGGGCGCCGCGCAGCATCGACGGTACGTCGAAAGCCATGCGGGGCAACGACTTCGCCAAGTCGAACAGACTTACCGTGGTCCGGGTCTCGCTCACTACAGCTCTCCTCTGGGATCCAAGGCCGCGAAGGCCTCTTCCAGAGTGTTAGCCACTGTGATCCGATCCAAAGCCGGCTGCGGCACGAACTTCCGGTGGTACAGCTCGTCGATCCAGTCGAACAGGCCGCGGTAGAAGCCGTTCGGATCCAGCAGCACCACCGGCTTCTCGTGCTGACCCAGGTAGCCGCCGGTCCAGGTTTCGAAGAATTCCTCGAGGGTGCCGATGCCGCCGGGCAGGGTGAGGAAGGCGTCGGCGCGGTCCTCCATGATCTGCTTACGCTGGCGCATGGTGTCGGTGACGACCAGTTCGTCGGCGTCGGTGTCGGCGACTTCCTTGTGCACCAAGTGTTTCGGGATGACGCCGACGGTGTTCGCGCCGCCGGCGCGGGCCGCGGTGGCCACCGCGCCCATCATCGACACGTGACCGCCGCCGGACACCAATTGCCAGCCGCGGCTGGCGATTTCGGTGCCGACCTGGGCGGCGAGCGTCAGGTAGTCGGTATCGGCGGTACTCGCCGAGCAGTACACGCACACCGAATAGGGCCGCAGCACAGGCTCACTCACCACAGATCCTCCGTACCGATCGCATCGGCGGCGCCACCGGCCGCGGCATTGCTGGTGATGATCGCCACCACGTCCTCGACACTGTCGGTGACGTGCAGCAGGTCGAGGTCGCCGGGCCCGACCTTGCCGGAGGCGGCGAGCGAATCCCGCAGCCAATCCACCAGGCCGGCCCAGTATTTGGTGCCGAACAGGATGATCGGGAACCGGGTGATCTTGCGCGTCTGCACCAGGGTGAGCGCCTCGAACAATTCGTCGAGGGTGCCGAAACCGCCGGGGAGACAGACGAAGGCCTGCGAGTACTTGACGAACATGGTCTTGCGCGCGAAGAAGTACCGGAAGTTGATGCCGAGGTCGACCCACTCGTTGAGGCTCTGCTCGAACGGTAGCTCGATGCCGAGACCGATCGAATAGCCGCCGGCCTCCGAGGCGCCGCGATTGACCGCCTCCATCGCGCCCGGGCCGCCGCCGGTGATGACCGCGAACCGGGCTCTGGCCAGCGCGGCGCCGATCGCCATGCCGGCCTGGTATTCCGGAGTGTCGACGGGTGTGCGGGCGGAACCGAAAACGGCGACCGCCGGCGGCACCTCGGCCAGCGCGCCGAAGCCCTCGACGAACTCGGACTGGATCCGCAGCACCCGCCATGGATCGGTGTGCACCCAGTCGCTGGGCCCATAGCCGTCGAGCAGATTCTGGTCCGCGGTCCGCAGCCCGGGTTTCCGATCCCGCCGGAACATGATCGGTCCTCGCATCTTCGGTGTGGATTTCGGCAGGCCCGGTACCGGGCCGCTGGTGACTGGTGCGCTCTCGACCGGGGTGCCGAGCATTGGCTGAGCGGGTGGATCGGTGGCCGGGGTACCGACTACCGGCGGACTGACAACCTCGGGTTCGGCAGCGTCGCTGGACATGCGCTCCACGCTACCGCCGGACGGTGGTGCGTCAGGATCCGGTCAGGTAGGTCCGCAGCATGGCGGTGACGGCGGTGATCTGCGCGGTCGGGCAATGTTCGTCGCGCTTGTGCGCGAGGTTGGGGTCGCCCGGGCCGAAATTGACGGCCGGGATGCCGCGGGCGGCGAAGCGGGAGACATCGGTCCAGCCGTATTTGGCGCGGATACCACCGCCGCCGTGGCTGTTGACCGAGTCGATCAGGCCCTTGGCGGCGGGGGCGGTGAGGCCGGGCAGCGCGCCCGGGGCGGAGTCGGTGACTTCGAAGTCCAGCTCCAGGCCGTCGAAGACCTCGCGCACGTGCTCGATGGCCTGCTCGACCGAACGGTCCGGGGCAAAGCGGAAATTCACGACCACCTCGGCGGCGTCCGGAATCACATTGCCGGCTACGCCACCCGAGACGCCCACCGCGGACAGGCCCTCCCGGTAGACGCATCCGTCGATGTCGACCTCCCGGGCCTGGTATTCGGCGAGTCGCGCCAGGATCGGGGCCAGCCGGTGGATCGCGTTGTCGCCCTTCCACGCTCGCGCCGAATGGGCCCGCACGCCGGTGGTGCTCAATCGCGCGCGCAAGGTGCCCTGGCAACCGGCCTCGATCCAGCCGCCGGAGGGTTCGCCGAGGACCGCCAGATCACCCGCCAGCCATTCCGGCAGGTCCCGCTCGATGTGTCCGAGGCCGTTGTACTTCGCGGCGATCTCCTCGCCGTCATAAAAGATCAGGGTCAGGTCGTGCACCGGGTCCGCGATGGTGGCGGCCAGATGCAGGAACACCGCGTCCCCCGACTTCATGTCGACGGTGCCGCAGCCGTACAGCACCTGCTCCCCCGCCGCGTCCTGTTCGAATCGGCTCGGCACGTTGTCGGCGATCGGCACGGTGTCCAGGTGCCCGGCCAGGATCACCCGCGTCGGCAGCCCCCGATTCGTTCGCGCCAGCACCACATTCCCGTGCCGCAGCACTTCGAACCCCGTCGTCTGCTCCCGCAGCGCCCGCTCGACGAGGTCGGCGATCGCCTGCTCGTCCAGCGACACACTGGGGATATCGACGAGGGCGGCGGTGAGCGCGATGGGGTCGGCAGACAGGTCGAGGTTCACCCGGCCAGCCTACGACCTCGCCTTCCGCTACTTCGCTCCGAAGTAGCGGAACACCTAGGGACATGACTGAGGCGATTCCAACTCTGAGCGACAACCGCGTCGCTCGGCAGACATTGTCGCTCAGAGTTGGAATGCACCATCACAACACCGCCAGAGGATGGCTACCGATCGGCTAGTCGTCGGCCATGGTGAACGCGCCGCTCTCCAGCCGGGCGATCAAGCGGTTGGTCCAGGCGGCGCGGCTGTCGGCGGTGTTCAGCCACAGGCCGAGGACCTCGCCGACCGGACCCCAGGTGTCCAGGTCGGTGTCGGGGGGCAGGGTTGTGGTGATGCTCGCGCGCCACTCGCTCAGCTCTCGGGCCCGTTCCCGCAGCAGTGCGACAGCGTCGGCGCGCGGTAGGTCGTCGATGAAGCCGACCGCCGCCGCGAGCAGGTCGAGGCGGGGGTCGCGGCGGGCCAGCGCGGAGCGCAGCAGCTGTTGGTAAGCCTGCTCGCCCGCGCTGGTCACCTCGTATTCCGTGCGCGGCGGCCCGCCCGCTTCGCTCGGGCTGGTGTCGTGCGCTCGCAGCAACTCGTCCTTGGTCAGGGACTTCAGCGCGTGATACACCGAACCCGAAGTGGCTCTTGCCCATTCGTGTGCGCCCCAGGACTCCAGATCGGCGCGCACCTGGTAGCCGTGCGCGCGGCCGCGGCGCCGGACCGCGCCGAGGACGAGCAGTCGAACCGCCGTCACGTAGTACCTCCAGGTCGAGTGGTCAGGCCGGTGCGGTGACCCACCACAGTGTGCCGAACGGGTCGACGAAAGCGCCCATGCGGCTGCCGTCTTCCTGTACCGCCACCGGCGCGGCCGGATGCGCGCCCGCGGTGATCGCACGCTCGTAGGCGGCTGCGGGATCCGGCACCGCACTCCACATCTGGACATGCACCGGCTCGGTGGGCGAGCTCAAGCAGCGACCGCCGGTGGGACCGGAATCGGCGAAGAACACTGCGCTGTCACCGATCCGGGCTTCGGCGTGGATGGTCCGCATCGGGTCCTGGGCCAGCGGGACGACCTCCTTGATCTCGGCTTCGAAGACCTGCTCGAGGAACGCCCGGAAGACCGTGGCGTCGTCGACCATCAAATAGGGGGTTACAGAGGACATTCGAACTCCTATCTAGCCAAATTTGGTTACTCGAACGAGCGTAGCTCGAGTAGCCAAATTTGGCTAGGCGCGGGCCGGAGGTAGCTGACCATTGCTCAGGAACAGTGGGTAACCTCTTCTGACGTGAGCATTCAGGGAGCAGCAGCAATCGGTATCGCCAACGTGACCGCGGACGGAACCGTCCTGGACACCTGGTACCCGAGCCCGGAACTCGGCGAGTTCGCCGAGACCGGTACCAAGCGCCTGGAGGAGGCGCCCGCGGAGTTCGCGGCGCTGCTCGGTGTCGACGACGCCCGCGGCGTCGATGTCATCGCGGTGCGCACCACCATCGCGGATCTGTCCGCCGCCCCGGTCGACGCGCACGACGTCTACCTGCGCCTGCACCTGCTCTCGCATCGCCTGGTCAAGCCGCACGAGATCAGCCTGGACGGCCAGTTCGGCCTGCTCAGCAATGTGGTGTGGACCAACCACGGCCCGGCCGCCGTCGACGGTTTCGAGACCGTGCGCGCCAAGTTGCGCGCCCGCGGCCCGGTCACCGTGTACAGCATCGACAAGTTCCCGCGCATGGTCGACTACGTCGTCCCCTCCGGCGTGCGCATCGGCGACGCCGACCGCGTCCGCCTCGGCGCGCACCTCGCCTCCGGCACCACCGTCATGCACGAGGGCTTCGTGAACTTCAACGCCGGCACCCTCGGCAACTCCATGGTCGAGGGCCGCATCTCGGCCGGCGTCGTGGTCGGCGAAGGCTCCGACATCGGCGGCGGCGCCTCCACCATGGGCACCCTCTCCGGCGGCAACTCCACCGTCATCTCCATCGGCGAACGTTCCCTGCTCGGCGCCAACTCCGGCCTCAACATCGTGCTCGGCGACGACTGCGTCCTCGAGGCCGGCCTCTACCTCACCGCCGGCACCAAGGTCAGCACCCCCGACGGCACCGTCGTCAAGGCAGCCACCCTGAGCGGCCAGAACAACCTCTTGTTCCGCCGCAACTCCCAGACCGGCGCCGTCGAGGTAGTCCCCCGCAAGGGCACCGGCATCGAACTCAACGCCGCCCTGCACGCCAACGACTGACGCCGCTCTACCCCCGCACTCCGCCCGCTCGCCGGTACTCGTGCCACCGCGCGGTTTCCGCCGTCCAGATGGTGACGTCCAGGGCGATCCGGTCCGGCGAGGTGTCGTGGGTGAGTTCGTGGGTTCGACGATGACGAAGGCGTTGTCCCGAGATCGGCGTTCTAACTCGAGGTCAATCCCCGAGCAGCTTCTTTTGTACTTTCCCCATGGCGTTGCGGGGCAGGGCAGCTACGAAGCGGATCTCGCGCGGGCGTTTGTGGGCCGAAAGCTGTTCGGCCACATGGGTGATCAGCTGCTGGTCGGTGGCGGCGGCGCGCAGGACGACGAAGGCGACGATGCGCTGGCCGAGATCGGGGTCGGGGAGGCCGACGACCGCGGCTTCGGCGACCGCGGGGTGGCCGAGGAGGGCGGTTTCGATTTCGCCCGCACCGACGCGGTAACCGCCGGATTTGATGAGATCGACGGATTCGCGGCCGACGATGCGATGGAAGCCGGCGGGGTCGATAGCGGCGACGTCGCCGGTCGCGAACCAGCCGTCGGAGGTCCAGCTCTCGGCGGTGGCGTCGGGGCGGTTCAGGTAGCCGTCGAAGAGCATGGGACCCGAAACTTGGAGGCCGCCGATGCTTTCGCCGTCGTGTGGGACGTCGTTGCCCGCTTCGTCGCGCAGCCGGGTCCGGACCCCGGCGACGGGGGTGCCGACCCAGCCGGGGCGGCGTTCGCCGTCGGCGCGGGTGGACAGGGTGATCATGGTTTCGCTCATGCCGTAGCGCTCGACCGGGGCCTGGCCGGTGAGGTCGCGCAGCTTCTCGAAGACCGGCACCGGCAGCGGCGCACTGCCGGAGACCAGCAGCCGCGCGGACGCCAATTGTTTTGCGGCGTCCGGGTCTTCGACGATGCGCGACCACACGGTGGGCACGCCGAAGTACAGGGTGCCGCGGGCCGCTGCATAGGCCTGGGGGGTGGGTTTGCCGGTGTGGATCAGCGGGCTGCCCACCCGCAGCGGCCCGAGCAGCCCGAGAATCAGTCCGTGCACGTGGAACAGCGGAAGTCCGTGCACGAGAACATCACTCGGCGTCCAGGACCACGCGTCGGCGAGCGCGTCCAAGCCGGCGGCGATCGCGCCGCGGTTGAGCACCACGCCCTTCGGCGGACCGGTCGTCCCGGAGGTGTAGAGCACGAAAGCCGTTGTCGCCGGGTCGGGTTCGGGATAGGTGTGCCAGGAGCGGGCGTGCAGGCGCACCGGCACCACCGGCAGATCCGTGCCGGCCGGCGCCGCGCCCAGCCAGGCCTGCGCGCCGGAATCGGCGAGTATGTGGGCGAGTTCGGCGCTGCCGGAGTCCGGTGGCACCGGCACCACGGTCACGCCCGCGATCAGGCAGCCGACCACCGCGAGCACCGTCGCCGCGGTCGGCTCGGCCAGCACCGCGACCCGATCCGCGCGCGCGATCCGCTCGGCCACCGAAGTCGCCGCGCCGAGTAGGTCACTGCGCGAGAGGGTGACGCCGTCGACGGTGACCGCGTCGGGGATATCCGCCCCGGCGGCCACGGCGAGCGGGTTCAGCGAACGAAGCAGCAGCGGCGGACCATAAGACACCCGCCCACGCTACTGCGGCCCGTGCCGGCCCAGCTCCCGAGGCCGGGGAATCGAGTGTGACCGTTGACACTCCACCGAGGTAGTGAGAACGTTATTGCATAACCTTCTCAGCGACGAGAACGAGGTCGACCATGACCAGTCCGCTTCGCGCGGCGCGCAATTCGGCGCCGCCCAGCGATTCCCCCGGTGCGGAATTCGACATCACGCACTATCTCGACGGCGCCACCGCGTTCTTCGGGGCCGCGGCGAACGTGATCATGCAGCTCGCCGAGCCGCCGGTCGGGTACGGCGTGGTGGAGAGCACCGTCGACAGCGGCAAAGTCATGCTGCATCCGATCAAGCGGCTGCGCACCACGGTCACCTACCTGTCGGTGGCGATGCTCGGCGACGAGGACGAGCGCGCGGCCTACCGCGAGGCGGTGAATCGCTCGCACCGGGCGGTCCGCTCCACCGCGGCAAGTCCGGTGAAGTACAACGCTTTCGACCCGAAGCTCCAGCTGTGGGTAGCCGCCTGCCTGTACTGGGGCGCTCGCGACATGTACGAACGCCTGCACGGCCCGATGGACGAGCAGTCCGCCGACGCCTTCTACTATTTCGGCGCCCGGCTCGGCACCACCTTGCAGATGCGCCCCGAAATGTGGCCCGCAGACCGCGCGGCGTTCGACGCGTACTGGACCGAGAATCTGGCGCGCACGCGGATCGACCCGACGGTCCGCGCCTACTTCGACGACCTGATCGATCTGAAGATGCTGCCGCTGCCCGTCCGTTTGCCGTTCGCCGGATTCCATCGCTGGGTGGTCGCCGGAATGTTGCCGCCACACCTGCGCGAGCAGATGGGCATGCGCTGGAGCGCCTTCGACGATCAGCTGCTCGGCGCGCTGCTGCACGGCCTCGGCGCGGTGTCGGGCCGAATGCCCAAGGCGGTCCGGATGTTTCCGGTCAACGCCTACCTGGCCGACTTCCGGCTGCGGCGGCGGCTGGGATTACCCCTGGTCTAGCTCGGCACCCGGAACGACACCACCACGTGGTCGCGGGCGAACCGCCGGATCGCGGCGTCATCGCCGAGCGGAATCACCGTCTGCGGCGTGAGCGCCAGCGAAACTGCCGTGCGGGCGATCATTTCGGCGAGCGGAGCCGGATCGTATTCCGGCAGTTTGCCTTCCGCCTGCAACCGGGCCACGAACTCGGCGAGATAGTCCCGGCCCAGTTCGATGATCGGCGCACCCTGCGTGGTGAGGAACGGCAGCACGAATTCCGGTTCGGTGGCCAGCAATCGGTGCACCAGCTTGTTTTCGCGCAGGCCGTTGAGAAAGGCGGCGAACAGTTCGACGATCTGGTCCTCGGCGCTGGCGTCCCGGTCGACCTGGCGTTGGAGCACCGCGTCCACTTCGTCGATGAACTCGCGGGTCTGCCGTAGCGCGACGGCCTGGATCAGATCGGATTTGCTGGCGAAGCGCCGGTACAGCGTCGCGAGCGACAGCCCGCAGCGCCGGGCGACCTCGACCATGCTGGTGCGTTTGATGCCGAAATCGAGGAACGCCATCAGCGCCGCGTCGAGCACGCGCGCTTGATTGCGATCCTCGGGGCCGGTGCTGCGCACCAGCGACAGCAACTTGGTCAGCCTCGCCATGTTGTCCACCCTAGCTAGGTGCGAGATGCCGTGAGGCGATGACGTCCTTCAATGATCATTGACACAATACCGAGAGGATGAGAAGGTTTCATATAAATCGTCTCACAGCTCAATGGAGAGCCCATGACAACCGCATTCCGTGCCGACGACGCACCGATCGCCTACATCCAGTTCACGCCGGAGACCGTGCAACAGCACCTGGACGGTGTGGCCGCGTTCCTCGGCGGCGCGGCCAACGTCATCATGCAGCTCAGCCTGCGCCCGGTGGGGCGCGGTGTCCTGGAGAGCACGGTCGACAGCGGCAAGGTCACGCTGCACCCGATCAAGCGGCTGCGGACCACGCTCACCTACCTCGCGGTCGCGCTGATGGGCACCGACGACGAGCGCGCCGCCTACCGCGACGCGGTCAACGAGTCGCACCGGCCGGTGCGGTCCACGGCGGCCAGCCCGGTCAAGTACAACGCGTTCGATCCGAAGCTGCAGTTGTGGGTCGCGGCCTGCCTGTACTGGGGCATCGATGATCTACACACCCGCATGCACGGCCCGATGGACCGAACCAAGGCCGAAGCCTTCTACCAGTACTGTGCCCGGCTGGGCACCACGCTGCAGATGCGCCAGGAGATGTGGCCGGCCGACCGCGCCGCCTTCCTGCGCTACTGGGACGAGAACCTGGCCACCAAGTCCATCGAGCCCGAACTGCGCCGCTACTTCAACAACATGATCGACCTGAAGATGATGCCGCGGCCGATCCAGTTCACCTTCGCCCGGCTGCAGCGCTTCATCGTCACCGGACTGCTGCCCCAGCATCTGCGCGACGAGATGCACATGGAGTGGACCGACCGCGACGAGGCCCGCTTCGGACGCATCCTGCGCGCGATCTCGGCGGTGCACACCCGGCTGCCCAAGCAGGCGCGGATGTTTCCGATGAACGCCTACCTGCTCGACATGCGCGTCCGCCGCCGCCTCGGCAAGCCGCTGGTCTGATCAGCTCTTGCTGACCAGCGCCCGCAGGAAGAAGCTCAGGTTGGCCGGCCGTTCGGCCAACCGGCGGGTGAGATACCCGTACCACTGGCTGCCGTAGGGCACATAGACGCGCATCGCGATCCCGGCGCCGGCCAGCCGCAGCTGCTCGGCGTCGCGGATGCCGTACAGCATCTGATGCTCGAAATTGCCGATGTCGCGGCCGGTTTCGGCGACCAGCTGCTCGGCGGCGAGGATCAGCACCGGATCGTGGGTGGCGACCATCGGGTAGCCGTCGCCGCGCATCAGGAGCTCCAGGCAGCGCAGATAGGAGTCGGTGACCTCGCTCGCGCGCTGGAACGCCACCTCGCGCGGCTCCCGATAGGCGCCCTTGCACAACCGGATTCGCGAACCGTGCCCCGCCAGCTCCGCACAGTCGGACTCGGTGCGATGCAGATACGCCTGCAATACCGCGCCCAGCCAAGGGAATTCGGTGCGCAGCTCACGCACGGTGGACAGGGTGGCGTCGGTGGTGGTGTGGTCTTCGGCATCCACAGTCACCCACACCCCGGCCTCGTCGGCCTTGCCGCACAGGCTGCGCAGGTTCTCGGTGGCGATGGCGGGCCCGTCGCCGGGCAGCGCCTGACCGAGCGCCGACAGCTTCACCGACACCTCGACCGGCGCCGCCCCGATGCCCGCCAGGCCGGGCCGCGGGGCCGCCGCCAGCGCGTCGATCAGCGAAAGATATTCCGCCACCATGGCATCCGCCTGCGCGCGATCGGTGGTGTTCTCCCCGAGGAAGTCCACACTGATCAGCCGGCGGCTCGCCAGCAGGTCGCCGACCACGGGCAGCAGTGCACCGCGATCCTCGCCCGCCACGAAGCGCCGCACGATATCGGCGGTGATCTTGGTGCCGGTGATGGCGCGCTTCATCCGCGGCGAATCGGCCGCCGCGAGAATCACCGGGCGCAGCGGGTTCATCCCCATGCCGCACTCCGGGAAACGGGAGGGGTCATCCCTCCGCCTGCATATGCGGATACCGGTAATCGGAGGGCGGGTCGAAGGTTTCCTTGAGGGTGCGCGGCGCGATCCAGCGCAGCAGGTTCAGCGGCGAGCCGGCCTTGTCGTCGGTGCCGGAGGCGCGGGCGCCGCCGAACGGCTGCTGCCCGACCACCGCACCGGTCGGCTTGTCGTTGATGTAGAAGTTGCCCGCCGCGAAACGCAGTGCGGCTCCGGCCTGTTCGACCGCCTGGCGGTCCTGGGCGAAGACCGCGCCGGTGAGCGCGTAGGGCGCGGCGGACTCGACCTCGTCGAGGATCGCCGCGTAGGCGCCCGGTTCGGCGTCGTCGTAGACGTACACCGACAGGATGGGCCCGAAGTACTCGGTGGCGAAGGACTCGTCGCGCGGGTCGTCGGCGAGCAGCACCGTCGGGCGGATGAACCAGCCTTCGGCATCGTCGTAGGTACCACCCGCCGGAATGGCGAGCCCGGCGGCGCGGGCGCGTTCGATGGCGGCGACGTTCTTGTCGTAGGACCGCCGATCGATCACCGCCCCACCGAAATTCGACAGATCCGTGACCTCGCCGTAGGTCAGCTCGGCGGCTTCGGCCAGGAAGTCGTCGCCCATCCGCCGCCACAGCGAGCGCGGAATATACGCGCGCGAAGCGGCCGAGCATTTCTGGCCTTGATACTCGTAGGCGCCGCGAATCAGCGCGGTGCGCAACGAGTCCGGTTCGGCGGACGGGTGCGCGACGATGAAATCCTTGCCGCCCGTCTCCCCGACCAGCCGCGGATAGCCGTGGTAGCGGCCGATGTTCGCGCCGACCTGCTGCCACAGGTACTGGAAGGTCTTGGTAGACCCGGTGAAGTGGATACCGGCCAGTCGGGGGTCGGCCAGCGCGATCTCCGAGAGCTCCACCCCGTCGCCGGTCACCATGTTGATCACGCCGGGCGGCAGCCCCGCCGCCTCCAGCAACCGCATCGTGTAGAACGCCGAAAGCGTCTGCGTGGGTGAGGGTTTCCACACCACGGTGTTGCCCATCAGCGCGGGCGCGGTCGGCAGGTTGCCCGCGATCGCGGTGAAATTGAACGGCGTGATCGCGTAGACGAACCCTTCCAGCGGCCGATAGTCCATCCGGTTCCACACACCCGGGCTGGACTGCGGCTGCTGCGCCAGGATGTCGCGCGCGAAGGCCACGTTGAACCGCCAGAAGTCGACCAGCTCGCAGGGTGCGTCGATCTCGGCCTGCTGCGCCGTCTTCGACTGCCCGAGCATGGTTGCGGCGGCGATGGTCTCGCGCCACGGCCCGGCCAGGAGATCCGCGGCCCGCAACAGCACGGCGGCGCGCTCGTCGAACGGCATCGCCCGCCAGGCGGGCGCGGCGGCCACCGCCGCATCGATGGCCGCCCGCGCTTCGGAATGAGTGGTATCGGTATAGGTCCCCAGGACATGGCGATGCCGGTGCGGCGCGACGAGATCGTGCCCCTGCCCGGTCCCCGGCCGATGCTTGCCACCGATCACCAGTGGCACATCGACGGTTTCGGCAGAGATCTCGGCGAGCTTCGCGACCAGCAACGCACGCTCCCGGCTACCCGGTGCGTAGGTGTGCACCGGTTCGTTCGCGGGAGTAGGGACAACCGTGACAGCGTCCATAACTCAGGTTAGCCCTGCGAGGACGCCACAGGCGGCGGATGCGGCCCGAGATCGGCGCGTGTCCGACGGTAGCAGCGACAAGGTCAGCGACCCGGCACTTCGCTGAGCGCCGCTAGGGTGGTGCCATGGGCATTATGGGTGAGCTGTTCCCCGGCCAGAAGCTGGCCGACGAGGGCAGCGGAGACAGCAATGGGGAGACCGATCGCCCCCGAGTCGAACTGGATATGGACGCGGGAGTGATCCGGGTCTCGCCCCGCCGGTCCGATACCGGACCGGAAGAAACCCCGGCCGCTTCCGGGTAATCCAGCTGGATCAGTTCGCCGAAAGACGTTGGGCGGCAGCGGTAATGCGCTCGTCGCTGGCCGTCAGCGCGATGCGTACATGCTCGTGGCTGTTCGGGCCGTAGAAGTCGCCCGGGGCCGCCAGGATGCCGCGTTCGGCCAGCCAGTCCAGGGTGGCACGGCAGTTCTCGCCGCGAGTGGACCACAGATACAGGCCCGCCTCGGAGTGATCGACGCGGAAACCGGCCGCCTGCAACGCATTCCGGAGAATCTCGCGGCGGGCGCGGTAGCGTTCCCGCTGCTGCGCCTCGTGCGCGTCGTCGCTCAGCGCGGCCGTCATCGCGGCCTGGATGGGCAGCGGCAGCATCATCCCGGAGTGCTTGCGCACCTCCAGCAGTTCGGCCACCAATTCCGGATCGCCCGCCACGAAGCCGGCGCGGTAGCTGGCCAGGTTCGAGGTCTTCGACAGCGAGTGGATGGCGAGCAGATTCGTGTGGTCGCCGTCGCATACCTCGGGGTCCAGGATCGAGACCGCGCGGCCCTCCCAGGTCAGACCCAGGTAGCACTCGTCGGACGCCACGATCGCGCCGCGCTCGCGCGCGAAGGCGACCACCTTGCGCAGGTGGTCGACAGGGAGCACGCGGCCGGTCGGGTTCGAGGGCGAGTTCACGTAGATCAGCGCCGGGGTCTGCGGACCCGACTTGGTCAGCCCGTCGGCGCGCAACACCTGCGCACCCGCGAGCAGCGCGCCCACCTCGTAGGTGGGGTAGGCGACCTCGGGGATGACGACCAGGTCACCCGCGCCCAGACCGAGCAGCCGGGGCAGCCCCGCGATCAGTTCCTTGGTGCCGATCACCGGCAGCACCGCGGCCTGCTCGACGCCGGTGATGCCGAAGCGGCGCTTCATCGCCTCCACGGCGGCGGCCCGCAGCTCGGGAGTGCCGTGCGTGGTCGGGTAACCGGGGATCTCGGCCACCGAGTTCAAGGCAGCGCGGATCAGCGGCGCCACCGGATCGACGGGCGTGCCGACCGAGAGGTCGACCAGGCCGCCGGGGTGCGCCGCCGCGCGCGCTTTGACCGCGGCGATGGTGTCCCAGGGAAAATCGGGCAGCAGACTGCTGACCCGTAGTCGTGGGCTCATTCCGCCATCGGAGGTAGTTCTTTGATGAACGGCGGGTCGTAATCGACCGCGCCGACCTTCGTCGCTCCGCCCGGCGAACCCAGCTCGTGGAAGAAGTCGACGTTCGCGTTCACGTAGCCGCTCCACTGATCCGGGGTGTCGTCTTCGTAGAAGATGGCCTCCACCGGGCACACCGGTTCACATGCACCACAGTCCACGCACTCGTCGGGTTGGATGTACAGCATGCGACCACCCTCGTAGATGCAGTCCACGGGGCATTCCTCGATGCATGCCTTGTCCTTCACGTCAACGCACGGTTCAGCGATGATGTACGGCACTGCCGTTCTCCTAGTCTGTCCTCACCTGCGGGGATGGTCCGCCTGCGAAACCCTATCGGGGACACCCCACGTTACTACCGGTAAGTCTGCCCTAACCGCCCCGTCGGCATCGACGTCCAGCGCCTTCGATCCTAGTGCCGCCGGAGCCGATCCGCCGCCTCCCGTCCCGCATGTGGGGATTCGGCTAGCCGACCGACAGCGGCAGCGGGACGCCGGCGCGGTCGACCTTGCCGTAGACGGTGGTGCGTTCGCGCACCGCCCGGCCGATCCCGGTGGCGATCTCGGTGAGCTCGGCCACGGTCTTGGCCGAGCCGTGCTGAGAGCCGGCCATCCGGGAGATGGTCTCCTCCATCAGCGTGCCGCCGAGGTCGTTGGCGCCGCCGTTGAGCATCATGCGGGTGCCCGCCGTGCCGAGCTTCACCCAGCTGGTCTGGATGTTGTCGATGCGGCCGTGCAGCATGATGCGGGCCAGCGCGTGCGCGGCGCGGTTGTCCCGGATCGTCGGGCCCGGCCGGGACGCGCCCGCCAGGTACAGCGGCGAGCTCTGATGCACGAAGGGCAGCAGCACGAACTCGGTGAAGCCGCCGGTCTTGTCCTGGATCCCGCTCAGCACCCGTAGATGCCCGACCCAGTGCTTGGGATTGTCGACGTGGCCGTACATCATGGTCGAGCTGGAGCGCAGGCCGATCTCGTGCGCGGTGCTGATCACCTCGATCCAGGCCGAGGCGGGCAGCTTGCCCTTGGTCAGGACCCAGCGCACCTCGTCGTCCAGGATTTCCGCGGCCGTGCCCGGAATCGTGTCCAGCCCGGCCTCTTTCAGCGCGACCAGCCAGTCGCGGATGCTCTGGCCGCCGCGCGAGGCGCCGTTCACGATCTCCATCGGGCTGAACGCGTGCACGTGCATCGACGGCACCCGCTTCTTCACCGCGCGCACCAGATCGGCGTAGCCGGTGACCGGCAGTTCGGGGTCGATGCCGCCCTGCATGCAGACCTCGGTGGCGCCGTCGACGTGCGCCTCCCAGGCGCGGTCGGCGACCTCGTCGGTGCTCAGAGTGAAGGCGTCGGCGTCGCCCTTGCGTTGCGCGAAAGCGCAGAACCGGCAGCCGGTATAGCAGATGTTGGTGAAGTTGATGTTCCGGTTCACCACGTAGGTGACATCGTCGCCGACAACGTCGCGGCGCAGCTGATCGGCCAGTGCCGCAACGGCTTCCAGGTTCGCGCCGTCGGCGGTGGCCAGCGCGAGATACTCGTCGTCGGTGAGCCCGGCGGGATCGCGCTCCGCGGCGCGCAACGCGGCGAGAACGTCGGAGTCCAGGCGTTCGGGCGCGGTGACGGCCAGGTCGCGCGCCTGCTCGCGGATGGTGTCCCAGTCGCCGAACGCGCCGACGATGTCCTCGCCGAGCCCGGAATCGCTGCGGGACTCGGTGTTCCGGCCGGTGGTGTCGATCGAAGTATTGAGATCGACGCGGCCGGCCGACTCCCAGGACTCGTCCGGCTCCTGCCACGGCAGACCCCGCGGCGTGGCGTCCGGGTTCGCCAGCCCGGTCTCCGGATCGGTGAGCGCGGCGACGTGCGCGCCGATCCGCGGATCGATCCACGGGTTGCCCGCGCGCACGTATTTCGGGTGCGCGGAAGTCCTTTCGACCAGCTGGTAGCCCGCCGCCTCGGTGATCTCGCGCAGAGTGTCCAGGTTCGGCCAGGGGCGTTCCGGGTTGACGTGATCCGGGGTCACCGGCGAGACGCCGCCCCAGTCGTCGATACCCGCGTCGATCAGCGCGCGGCATTCCTCGTGCGACACCAGGTTCGGCGGCGCCTGCACCGGGACATCCGGGCCCAGCAGCAGCCTGGTGACCGCGATGGTGGCGCGGAACTCGTCCATCCCCGCGTCGGGGACATCGCGCATCGCGGTGTCGTCCTTGGCCCGGAAGTTCTGGATGATGACTTCCTGAATATGCCCGAAAGCCTTGTGCTGCTTGCGGATCGCCATGATCGACTCGGCGCGCTCGGTCAGCGTCTCGCCGATGCCGACCAGGATGCCGGTGGTGTAGGGCACCGACAGCCGGCCCGCGTCGGTGATGGCGCGCAGCCGGACCGCCGGATCCTTGTCGGGACTGCCGTAGTGGCAGTTGCCCTTCTCGGTGAACAGCCGGGCCGCGGTGGTCTCCAGCATCATGCCCATGGACTGGGCGACCGGCTTGAGCCGCGAGATCTCCTCCCAGCTCATCACGCCCGGATTCAGGTGCGGCAGCAGACCGGTCTCCTCCAGCACCATGATCGACACGGCGCGCAGATAGTCCAGGGTCGAGTCGTAGCCGCGTTCGTCGAGCCACTGCGCGGCCTCCGGCCAGCGGTCCTCGGGCCGGTCGCCGAGGGTGAACAGCGCCTCCTTGCAACCCAGTTCGGCGCCGCGGCGCGCGATCTCCAGCACCTCGTCGGGCTCCAGGAACATGCCCTTGCCCTCGGCGCGCAGTTTGCCGGGCACCGTCACGAACGTGCAGTAGTGACACTTGTCCCGGCACAACCGGGTCAACGGGATGAACACATTGCGCGAATAGCTGATCGTCCTGGGCCGGCCGACCGACTCCAGCCCCGCGTCCCGCACCCGCGCGGCGCTGCGGCACAGGTCGGCCAGGTCCTCCCCGCGCGCGTGCAGCAGCACGGCCGCCTCGTCCACGTTCAACGTCACGCCGTCACGGGCGCGCCGCAACGCCCGCCGCATCGCCGAAGGCGTAGGCGGTGCGGGTGGAACACTCGGTGTCGCTAGCTCCGTCACGTCTTCGATCATGCGCTACACATCCCGGACTGTCTCCCTCGACCGCTATGAGTCACCCGGACCAGGGCCCGAACCCCGGTCATGAGCGGGACAACCGCGCCGGGGCGCGTCGTTATTCCCTCGAGATTCCGAAGTTCGGGCAAGATGACATGATGTCGCTGCCGCGCACGATCATGGCCGATCCCGCCTGGCGCCCGAGCCCGAAAGCCCGGCTGCTCTGGGCCGCGCAGACGGCTGCGGGATGGCTGGTGCCGGTGCTCGCGTTGCTGGTCTGGGCAGCGGTCGATGCCGGCCGCCGCGGGTCGGCGTTGCTGTCGCTGGGCATCGCGCTGGTGCTGGCGGCGATCACCACCGTGGTCGTTCCGCTGTGGCGGTATTCGGTGCACCGGTGGGAGGTCACCGCGGAGGCGGTCTACACCCGGGTCGGCTGGCTGACCCAGGAGAGCCGGGTCGCGCCGATCTCCCGGATCCAGACCGTCGACACCCAGCGCGGTCCGCTGGAGCGAATGCTCGGGCTGGCCACGGTGACCGTCACGACCGCCTCGTCCGCCGGCGCGGTGCACATCTCCGCGCTGGATCTGGCCGTCGCCGAACAGACCGTGCAGCGGCTCACCGAGATCGCCGCGCAGCATCGCGGGGACGCCACGTGACCGAGGCCGCCGATCCACCCCTAACCGGCGCGCCGTGGCTGCGCCTGGACAAGCGGATGCTGCTGGTGCATCCGGTGACCGAGCTGGTGAAGTTCATTCCGGTGCTGATCGGCACCGTGCTGCTGGGCACAAGTAGCGGCAATCATCTGTGGAGTCTGATCCCGCTGGCGCTGATCGTGCTGTTCGCGCTCACCCGCTGGTTCACCACGAGTTATCGCGTCGGGCCGACGCATGTGGAGTTGCGCACCGGGTTGATCCAGCGCAACAAACTGTCGGTGCCGCGCTCCCGGATCCGATCGGTCGATATCGAAGCCGACCTGCTGCGGCGGGCGCTCGGGCTGGCGGTGGTGGTTATTGGCACCGGCAAGACCGCGGACCGGGAGGACAAGTTCAAGCTGGACGCGCTCGATGCCCGGGTGGTGCCGGGCCTCCGCGCCGAACTGCTCGCACACACCGCGGAAAGTGCTGCGGCGCAGTCTATTTCGGAGGAGATCACGGCGAAGCCGGCTCGCCCCGAGCGGGAGATCGGCCACTGGCAACCGATTTGGGCGCGCTACGCGCCGCTGTCGCTGACGGGGTTCGCCGTGGTCGCGCCGCTGGTCGGCTTCGCGTTCCAATACGGTCTGGGCGGGGTGCTGTTCGAATCCCGTGCGGCACAGAACATCGAGAACGGCAGCGTCGCGGTCATCGTGCTGGCGGCGCTCGCCCTGGTCGCCGCGATCGTGCTCGTGGTCAGCCTCGCCGCCTGCACCCGGTATCTGGCCACCTATCACGACCTGAAGGTGCTCGACGACGGACGCACCCTGCACCTGCGGCACGGCCTGTTCACCACCCGCCAGATCACCATGGACCTGGCCCGATTCCGCGGCGCCACGGTGAAGGAGCCGCTGCTGCTGCGGCTCGCCGGCGCGGCCGAACTCGAAGCGATCATGGTCGGCGAGAAACCCAAGCTGACGCTGCTCCCCCAAGCCCCGCGCGCCGCCGTGGAACGCACGCTCGCCGAATTGCTCGGCCCGCGCCAAGGCGCCGCCGACTCGGGCAGCACCGTCCAGGGGAGCGCGCCGCTGACCCCGCACGGGCCGGTCGCCCGCCGGCGCAGGCACACCCGGGCGCTCACCCCCGCGGTACTGATCACGCTGGCGCTGTACCTGATACACCTCGGCGGGACGGAGCTTTCGCTCTGGTGGCTGCTGCTGCCGCTCGGCGTCGCGCTGCTCGGTGCGGCCCTCGCCGAGGACCGCTATCGCGGACTCGGGCACACCGTGATCCCGGCGACCAGCACCTCCCCCGCCTGGCTGATCACCCGGTCCGGCTCACTGGACCGCGCCCGCGACTGCCTGGAAGCGCCCGGCGTCATCGGCTGGACGGTGCGGCAATCGTTCTGGCAGCGGCGCTCCGGAGTCGCCACCGTCATCGCGGCGACCGCGGCCGGCCGGAAGCGCTACCTCGTGATCGACATCCCCCTCGACGAGGCGTGGCCGCTGATCGAAGCGGTGACACCCGGCCGCCTCGGCGATCGGGGCGCGGCGGGTGTCGCTGCCGAATAGCTGAGGTCCCGCCGCGTTGAATACAAGCCGTGGTCGACATTGCGGAACCGCGGACTGACGAGTTGCCGATCGCCGACCCGCGGGTGCGGCGGATGCAGAAAGGCGACAAATATCGGCTGACCACCGTCGGCGGTCTGGCGGCCTTGTCGCTGGATGCGCTGTCGAGCGTGGCCTACGGTCCCGAGGCGATCGTGCTGGTGCTCGTCGTGGCCGGGTCGGCGGCGGTGTCGTGGACGCTGCCCGTGGCCGGTGCGATCGCCGCACTGTTGCTCGTGCTCGTGCTGTCGTATCGGCAAGTGATCGCGGTGCATCCGGACGGCGGCGGGTCCTACGCGGTCGCGAAGAAGCGCCTGGGCCGGTTCGCGGCGCTGCTGGCGGCGGCGAGCCTGGTGGTGGACTACGTGCTCACCGTCGCGGTCAGTCTCGCGGCGGGCGCGGCCAGCCTGGCGAGCGCGTTCCCGGCGCTCGGCGATCACCTGCTGACGCTCACGCTGGCCGGGCTCGCGCTGCTGACGGTGCTCAACCTGATCGGCGTCGCGGAATCGGCGAAAGTCCTGATGGCGCCGGCGTTCCTGTTCATAACGCTGATGGTCGCGGTGATCGTGACCGGACTGGTGCGATCGGAACCGGTCGCCGTCATCGGGACGGACGAGGCGCCGTTCCCGGTGCTCGAAGCGGTCGGAATCCTGTTGCTGCTCAAAGCCTTCGCGGCCGGTTGTTCGGCGCTCACGGGCGTCGAGGCGATCGCCAACGCGGTGCCCGCCTTCCGCAGCCCGGCCGCGCGGCGCGCCCAGCACACCGAGGTCGCGCTCGGCGTGCTGCTCGGTGTCATGTTGCTCGGGTTGTCCTGGCTGATCCGGCAGCACGAGGTGGTCCCGCGCGGCGGGGTGACCATCCTGGCCCAGCTGGCGGCGGCCGCGTTCGGCACCGGCTGGCTGTTCTACCTCACCAACCTCGCCGTCACCGTGGTGCTGGTGCTGGCCGCCAACACCAGCTTCGGCGGCCTGCCGGTCCTGCTGTCGCTGCTGGCCAAGGACCGGCGGCTGCCCTCGCTGTTCGCGATGCGTTCGGAGCGCCCGGTTTTCCGCTACGGCGTGCTCGCCCTCGCCCTGACCGCCGGGCTCATCCTGCTCGTCGTCGACGCCGACACCCACCGGCTGCTCCCGCTCTACGCGATCGGGGTTTTCATCGGATTCACGATCAGCCAAACAGGTTTGGTGCGGCACTGGTTCCAGGAGCGGGGCCGCGGCTGGCGCTCCCGCATGCTGCTCAACGGTTTCGGCGCCGTCCTCACCTGCGTCGCGGGCATCGTGCTGCTGGCCGAGAAGTTCCACGAGGGCGCGTGGCTGCTCCTGATCATCGTGCCCGCCTTGATAATCCTGTTCGCCCGCACCGAGAACTATTACCGCGCGATAGCGGAGAAGATGCACCTCGGCCAGATCCCGCCGCCGCTGACCTGCACCCCCGACAACGACCCACTGGTCATCGTCCCCGTCGTCACGATGAGCGACGTCACCGTCCACGCCCTCGAAGCCGCGCTCCGGATGCGCGGCGAAATCATCGCCGTCGCAGCCGAAATCGACCCGGCGAAAACCAAGGCCCTCAGCGCCCGCTGGACCGAATGGAACCCCGGCATCCCCCTCGTCGTCCTCCCCTGCCCCCACCGCAACCTGGTAGCCACCCTCACCGGCTACGTCCGCAAGCAAACCGCCGACCGCCGCCACGTCACCGTCCTGCTGGCCCAGATGGAACCAAAACGCTGGCGCCACCGCATCTTCCACAACCCCCGCGGCCCCGTCCTGGCCACCGCCCTGCGCGCCCGCACCGACGCCGTCGTCGCCACCATGGCCGTCCGGATCGACTGATCAGATCCCGATCTGGGTAGCCCAGTTCACCGAGCGGGTGAGCGCGCCGGGTTCCATTGGAAGACGGCGTAGAGCAGGGGCGGGATCGCGCCGCAGAGCAGCAGGATGAGGGTTGGCCAGTCGCTCAGGAGCATGATGTCGCCGCCGGGGCCTGGGATCGTGCAGAGGAAGAAGCCGAAGGCCCAGGCGAGTAAGGGCAGCAGCATGATGCGCAGGCGGGAGGTCAGGGTGCCCATTGCCGCTACCAGCAGGACGTTCAGTACTGCTGCGAGGAGTGCGGTGACTGGGAAGGGGGTGGCGCCGCCGGTGCCGGCGACGGCGACGTCCGCCGCGACCACGACGGGTTCCGAGGCGGGGATGCCGGAACGGCCGAGATAGAAGGGCAGGTACAGCACTTCCACCGCGAGGGTGAACAGACCGCTCAGGACGAGCAAGGTCATCAGGACACCCCGGGGTGTCCGTTCGGCGGGGTCGGCGTCGGGCTCGGCGCGCTGGTCCACGGTGGCAGTCACGGGACCGGGGGGAAGCCGAGGAGGGTCAGCAGGTGACTCTGCATGTCCACGAAGGTGTACAGGGCGTGCATGTACAGCTCGTGTTGCGCCGGGCCGTAGGGCCGCAGGCTGTCCACGAAAGCCGCGATGGCGTTCTGCAGATCCCAGTTGTACACAATGGCGAGTCTACGGCTAACAGACTGACTAGCGCGGCTCGCCGTCCATGGGGAGATTGGCGACGACCGGGAACTGGCCGGTGTGGCCTTCGCGCTGTTCGGCGATGGCGAGGACGCGTTTGCGGGCGGCGAACCAGCCGATGACGAGGGCCGGGATGATGACCACCAGGGCGCCGACGGTCCAGCTGCCGATCGGGTGGTCGAAGGCCATCAGGACGACCACGAAGAACAAGAAGACCAGGGTGATCACGCCTGTGTAGGGCGCGCCCATCATCCGGAACGACGGCCGCTGCACCTTGCCCTGCTTGGACCATCGGTAGAACTGCAGCTGGCACAGCACGATGGTGGCCCAGGAGGAGACGATGCCGAGCGAGGCGAGGTTCAGCACGATATTGAACGCCTGGTCCGGCACGATGCCGTTCAACGCGATGCCGAACAGCGCGACCAAGCTGGTGAGCAGGATGCCGCCGTAGGGCACGCCGTTCTTGCCCATCACACCGGTGAACTTCGGCGCGCTGCCGTTCATCGACATCGACCGCAGGATCCGGCCGGTGGAGTACAGGCCGGCGTTGAGACTGGAGAACGCGGCGGTGAGCACGACGAGGTTCATCACGCTGCCGATGCCGGGGACGCCGAGCGCGGCGAAGAAGGTGACGAACGGGCTCTCGCTGGACTTGTAGGCGGTGTAGGGCAGCAGCAGCCCGAGCAGCACCACGGAGCCCACATAGAAGATCGCGATCCGCAGGATGACCGAGTTGATGGCGCGCGGCATGATCTTCTCGGGATTCTCCGTCTCGCCCGCCGCGGTGCCGACGAGTTCGACGGCCGCATAGGCGAACACGACGCCGGAGGTGACCACGACCAGCGGCAGCAGCCCGGTCGGGAACAGTCCGCCGTTGTCGGTGACCACCGACATGCCGGTCGGATGCCCCTGCACGGTGAAGCGCCCGAGCAGGAAGATCGTGCCGATGATGAGGAACGCGCTCAGCGCGAACACCTTCACCAGCGCGGCCCAGAACTCCATCTCGCCGAACCACTTCACCGACATCAGGTTGATGCCGAGCACGATGACGAGCGCGATCAACGCCAGCACCCACTGCGGGATGCTGGAGAAACCGGCCCAGTAGTGGAAGTACTGCGCGATGGCGGTGGTGTCGGCGATGCCGGTCATGGACCAGTTCAGGAAGTACATCCAGCCGGCCACGAACGCGGCCCTCTCGCCGAAGAACTCCCGCGCGTAGGAGACGAACGATCCGGAGGACGGCCGGTGCAGCACCAGTTCGCCCAGGGCCCGCAGGATCAGGAAGGCGAACACGCCGCACACCGCGTAGACCAGGAACAGGCCGGGCCCCGCGCTGGCGAGTCGCCCGCCCGCACCCAGGAACAGGCCCGTGCCGATGGCGCCGCCGATGGCGATCATCTGCAGCTGTCGCGGCTTGAGGCTCTTGTGATAGCCGTGATCCTCGACGCTGAGGTGGTTCGTCTCGTTGTCGCTGACTGCCGTCATGAAACGTGCATTCCTCCGCGTCGAACGTCAATGAACGAACGAACCTTACCCCGCGCTAAGAGTAACTCAGCAGACGCCCAGCTACCGGTATCTAGCGGCCGTGGGCCACAATTCGGGCAATCCCGGCAAACAGGTCGTGCTCGCGCCCGTCGGCGCCGGCCGGGCCGCGCGCGCCGCGCACCAGGACGTAGTGCTCCTCGGGCAGCACCGGCTGGGCGACGTTGTTCGAGAGCGCGAAATCGCGGCCGGTGGGCGCGACGGTCACCTGGGTCGCGTGCGCGCGCAAGGCGGCCCGCTTCGCGGCCAGCGCGTCGGAGCAGTCGATGGTCGTAGTGACGGTCCGGCTCGGCACACAGGCGAGTTCGTCCGCGGTGGGCAGCCGCCAGCCGGCGGGCAGCGCGCCGGGCAACCCCTCGACGGTGCGCCGGGCCAGCGCGGCGGTGTGCAGGTGCAGGGTGTCGGCGTCGGTCACGGTCCAATAGAACTTCGGTGTGTCCCAGCCCTTTTCAGCCGCCGCGTGCACCGCCGCCGTGGTGATCTCGTGGGCGCGAATGTGATCCGGATGCCCGTAGCCGCCCTTGGGGTCGTAGCCGACGATCACATCGGGCCGCAGCTCCAGCACGATCTCGGTGAGCGCGTCCACCGCCGCCGGCCCGGAATTGACGAAGGCCCTGGGGTTCTCGGCGGACGGCGTGCCCGCCATCCCGGAATCCCGCCAGCGCCCGGCGCCGCCGAGGAAGCGCGCCGGACCGGCATCCAAAGCCGCCAGCGCCCTTGACAATTCGAGCACCCGATAGCCACCGAGTTGATCGGCGTGGTCGACGGTGAGTTGCGCCCACTCGTCCCCGATCACCTCGCCCTCCTCACCGAGGGTGCAGGTCACCACGGTCACCGGCACGCCGCGGCGCCGGTAGTGCGCGATAGTGCCGCCGGTGGTGATGGATTCGTCGTCCGGGTGCGCGTGCACCAGCAACAGCCCACCCGTCACGACGTCGCCTCGCCGGTGCTGGGCTCGCTCACGGAATCCTCCGCCACATCGCCGCGTCACCGAAGATGCCGACCTGGATGGCTCCGCTCAGCGACGCGCCGTCGACCCGCGGGCCTGCGGCGGCGACCACATTGTCCTGCACGATCGGCAGCACGGTGGACAGATTCCACAGTGCCGGTTCGGCTTCGGCGAGCGTCTGCGGTACGTCCATTCCGCGCAACGCGGCATCGATGGCGGGCTGTAGCGCGGGATCGCACACCCCGGACAGGTTGCTCGGCGCCCGGCGCATCGACTCCAACGTCGTCGCGGCGGTGCCGTCGACGGCGGCGTCCGCCGCCGGCAGGCACCCGTAGCGGGAGGCGAGCACCGTCGCCGGATCGGACCCGGCCACCGCCCAGCCGACGATCGCGTCCACGCCGCCCTCGACCAGTTCCTTGCCGTAGAGCGCGTCCGCGGCCAGGCTGCGCACGGTGGCATCGATTCCGGCGCTGCGCAATTGGTCGGCGGCGGTGTTGGCGACCGCGAGCGTGGTCGCGTCGCCGGTCACCGCGCCGATCCGGATGGCCAGGGCCTTACCGTTTTTGGTGAGCTGACGGGGCTGCGGCGCGGGCGAGGTGGGCGAGGTCGCGGCGGGCGTTTCCGGCGCCCGCGTGTACCCGGCCTCGCCGAGCAAGCCGAAGGCCTCGTCCGCGGACAGCCGCGGCGGCGCGGTCGGGGCGTACCCGGGATCGGAGGGGCTCAGAATCTGGGCCCGCACCGGATCCACCCAGCCGCCGGTCTGCGCGCCGACCGTGGCCAGCAGCGCCGGATCGAGCAGCGCGAAAATCCCACGGCGGACCCGGTTGTCGCTCAGATCCCCGGCGCCGCGCCCGTTCAGCACGAGCTGCAACTGCCGGGACTGCGCCATGATCGCGGTCCGCACCGACGGGATCGCCGCCAGCTGCGCCTGGGTCGCGACACCGCCGTGCACCAGGGTCATCTGCGCGTCCCCCGTGCGCAGCGAATCGGCCAGCTGCGCGGGAGTTCCGCCGCGGCGCAACAGGATCTGGTCCGGGGCAGCCGGCGTCCCCCAGTAGCGGTCGTTGCGCTCGAGCAGGATCTCGTCGCGGCCGCGGTCCACCGACTTGATGCGGAAGTTGCCGCCCGACACCTGAATTCGCTCGACCAGGCCGTTGATGAAACCGCCCGGCGAGTCCTTGAGCAGATGCGAGGGCAGCAGATTCGCGAACAGTTCCCGCCAGGCCGGATACGCCTGGGTCATGGTGACTTTGACGGTCTTGCCGCCATCGGAGGAATCGACATCCGAGATCAACCGGTAGCCGGCCGGATCCACCACGCCGGGCTGGGTGATCATCTGCTGCCACAGGAACCGGAAGTCCTCGGCCGCGATCGGCGCGCCGTCGGACCAGTTGGCCTGATTGCGCAGTGTGTAGGTGATGGTGAAGGGCTCCTGCGCGGTGACCTCGGCCGAGGTCACCAGCGCGGTGTCGGCCACCCAGTCGGTGGCGCCGGGCACCGTACCGCTCGGCACCGGACGGAACGGGCTGGGCAGCACCATCGAACTCACCGCGGCGGTGGCCGGCGACTGATCCGAGCGCAGATGCGGGTTGAACCCGATCCCGATGTCGTCGATGGCCACCACGACGGTGTTCTTGCCCGGCTTGGCCGGCGTCGTCTTGGGGCTGTCGGTGCTCTCGATGGGCGGTGGCGGATTCGCGGTGCATCCAGCGAGCAGCGACACCGATGCCGCCACCAAGACCGCCATCGCGCGCACCCCGGCGCGCCTGACCCCCGTGCTCACACGCCGCACTCTACCTCGCTCGCCGTCGCAGCCATCGATACGAGCGTGCCCGCCCACACGGTCGCGCGGACGGGCACCCTCACGGATTGGGAGAAACCCTAACTACTGGACGGCAGCGCGGTCGCGGGCCTTGCGGCGCGACAGTTCCCGGCCGCGTTCGGTGGCGCCGAGGATCAGCTTGCGCACACGCACGATCTCCGGGGTCACCTCGACGCACTCGTCGTCGGCGCAGAACTCCAGCGCGCCTTCGAGCTCGAGCTGCAACGGCTTGGCCATGGTCTCGAACGTGTCCGCGGTGGCGCTGCGCATGTTGGTCAGCTTCTTCTCGCGGGTGACGTTGATATCGAGATCCTCGGCGCGCGGGTTGATGCCGACGACGTGGCCCTCGTAGGTGTCCGCGCCCGGCTCCACGAAGAACTGGCCGCGGTCGGCGAGCTGGATCATGGCGAACGGGGTGACGGTTCCGGCGCGGTCGGAGACCAGCGCGCCGGTGTGGCGGGCGCGGATCTCGCCGGCCCACGGGGCGTACCCGTGCGAGACGGCGTTGGCGATGCCGGTGCCGCGGGTCTCGGTGAGGAAGTCGGTGCGGAAACCGATCAGGCCACGGGAGGGGACGATGAACTCCATGCGCACCCAGCCGGCGGCGTGGTTGTTCATCTGCACCATCTTGCCCTTGCGGGCGGCCAGCAGCTGGGTGATCGCGCCCAGGTACTCCTCGGGGCAGTCGATGGTCAGCTCTTCGAACGGCTCGTGCACCTTGCCGTCGACGTTCTTGGTGACCACCTGCGGCTTGCCGACGGTCAGCTCGAAGCCCTCGCGGCGCATCTGCTCGACCAGGATGGCCAGCGCCAGCTCGCCGCGGCCCTGCACCTCCCAGGCGTCCGGGCGGCCGATGTCGAGCACGCGCAGCGACACGTTGCCGATCAGTTCCTTGTCGAGGCGGTCCTTGACCATGCGCGCGGTCAGCTTGTGGCCCTTCACCCGGCCCACCATCGGCGAGGTGTTGGTGCCGATGACGACCGAGATCGCGGGCTCGTCGACGGCGATGCGGGGCAGCGCCACCGGGTTCTCCGGATCGGCGAGGGTGTCGCCGATCATGATGTCCGGGATGCCCGCGATGGCGACGATGTCACCGGCCACGGCGACCTCGCCGGGCTGACGCTCGACGCCGATGGTCTGCAGCAACTCGGTGATCTTGACGGTCTTGACGCCGTCGGCGTGCATCCAGGCCACGTTCTGACCCTTGCGCAGTTCACCGGCGTGGATGCGGACCAGGCCGAGGCGGCCCAGGAAGTTGGAGGCGTCGAGGTTGGTGACGTGCGCCTGCAGCGGTGCGGTCGGATCGCCCTTGGGCGCCGGGATGTTCTCCATCAGCACCTGGAACAGGGCGTCCAGGTTCTCGGCGTTCGGGGCTTCGCCGTTCTCCGGGCGCTCCTTGGAGGCCTTGCCCTCGCGGCCGGAGGCGTAGAGGACTGGCAGGTCCAGGGCCAGCTCGGCGGCTTCGGCAGCCTCGTCGTCCAGGTCGGAAGCGAGATCCAGGAGCAGGTCGTGGCTCTCCTCGACGACCTCCGCGATACGCGCGTCCGGGCGGTCGGTCTTGTTGACGACCAGAATGACCGGAAGCTTCGCCGACAATGCCTTGCGCAGCACGAAGCGGGTCTGGGGCAGCGGGCCCTCGGACGCGTCGACCAGCAGCACGACACCGTCGACCATGGACAGGCCACGCTCGACCTCACCACCGAAGTCGGCGTGGCCTGGGGTATCGATCACATTGATGACGGTGACGGAACCATCCGGGTGGTGCCGGTGCACCGCGGTGTTCTTGGCGAGAATGGTGATGCCCTTCTCGCGTTCCAGGTCGCCCGAGTCCATGACCCGGTCGACCAGCTCGGCCCGTTCGGCGAACGCGCCGGACTGCCGCAGCATGGCGTCGACCAGCGTCGTCTTGCCGTGGTCGACGTGGGCCACGATGGCGACGTTGCGAAAATCGCGCGCAGACGACACGCTGAATCCTCCTGCTGTTGGTGTAGGTCGGCCGGCCCTGCAAACAGGTGGCGAAGAAACTCACCCCGGGCTCGCGGCCAGGTGATAGCTTACCGGCAATCCGGTGTCCCCTCCGCGTCCGCATCCCGACTTAGGGTACGCTAACCAATGTGGGCAAGGTGAAAGCCAAGAAGGTTTCCAAGCTGAAACCGAAGAAGAAATGCTGCCGTAAGAAGACGCGCTGCATCAAATGCCCTGTTGTCATCATGCGGATGAAGAAGGCCGAAGCGGCCGGTTGCTGTGGCAAAGACCTCAAGAAAGCCTTGAAACTGGCGCGCGCCGCGTAGCGGATTGGGTAGAACCGGGTCATGAGCAATCCACTGCTTTCCGACGCCGAACTCACCGAAGCGCTCGCCGGCCTGACGGGCTGGACCCGCTCCGGCGACACCCTCACGCGCACCCTCCAGGCGCCGTCGTTCCTGGACGGGATCGAGCTGGTTCGTCAGGTCGCCGAGGTCGCCGAGACGATGAACCACCACCCCGATATCGACATCCGCTGGCGCAAGCTCACCTTCGTGCTGTCCACCCACGACGCGGGCGGTCTCACCGGCCTGGATACCGCGCTGGCTCAGGAGATCGATCGGCTGGCCGCGAAAGCCGGTTCGACCGACTGACCCAAATCACCCAGACGAACAGCACCAGCACACCGAACAGGTCCACCGCGCCCAGCCAGGCCAGCCAGCCGGGCCGGGACACGTCCCAGATCGAGGGCTGCGCGAACGACAGCACCCACGGCACGCCGATCAGCGTGGTCAGCAACCAGAATCCGGCCAGGATCCGCGCGCCCGGGGCCTGCCGCAGCGGGCCGTGCACCAGCCACAGCACGGTCGGCAGCAGCCAGACGAAATGATGCGACCAGGAGATCGGCGAGATCATCAGGCCGAACAGCTGGACGATGATCAGCGTGCCCAGCCGGTCGTCGGGCCCCAGCGTGCGCCAGGCGCAGAAACCCAGCGCCGCGATGACCAGCACACCGGCCAGATACCAGGGACCGGTCTGCACGTCGTAGCCGATGATCCGGCTCAGCGCGCCGCGCATCGACTGGTTCCACACCGAGCCGACCGGACCGATCCGGTCGGCGTCGCCGAGCAGCGTGCCGAAGTAGCGCTCCGCCTCGTGCCGGTTGATCAGGAAGCTGATCCCGACGGTCAGCCCGAAGACGACCGCCGACCACACCGCCGCGCCCCAGCGCCGGCGCGCGACCAGATACAGACCGGTGATCGCCGGAGTCAGCTTGATGCCCGCGATGATGCCGACCAGCCCGCCCGAGACCCACCAGCGCGAGCTGCGCGCGGCGAGCATGGCGCCCAGCACCAGGAAGACGTTCACCTGTCCGTAGTCGATGGTGGTGCGCACCGGCTCCATCCAGACGCCGACCGCGGTCCAGGCGACCGCCGCTGCCTGCCAACCGGTTTCCCGCATCCGCTGCTTACCCAGCAGCAGTTCCAGACTGATCCGCACGATGCCGTAGAGCGCGGCCACGGTGGCCAGCAGCCAGCCGATCGCGATCACCTTGAACGGCAGGAAGTGCAGCGGATAGAACACCAGCGCCGCGAACGGCGGATAGGTGAACGGCAGCGGGAAGTCCGGCGTCTTCTCCGAGTAGGTGTAGTCGTAGAGCTTGTCGGTGAGCAGCGAGGCCGACCCGTCGACGTAGACGTGCAAGTCGACCAGATTCATCCCGTTTTCCGACAGCAGCATCCACAGCAACCGCGCCAGTACGGATAAGCCGAGGGCCAGTACCGCCCAGCGCAGGCGGGTGGCGGCGGCCGGACGCTCGTTCGTCCGAACGCTCTCTGAGGTCACTTCGCAAGCTTTCCAGTCGGAGCGGGCGGGAGGTGCACTACATTAACCGCAGCGCGGAGGCCCACAAGGCGGACGCCCCGGTAGGACCACTCATCAGGGCCCTATAGTGATCGTCTGCGTACACCTCCGCGCCGCGTAATTGCTGATAACATCTGCATCACACTTCACTCGAGTAACACCAGATAGCGCTAGGTTCTGATCACACTGTTCGTCCAACGCGCACTACTAGGACACCGCAGCTGTACAACTCGGTGACCTTGTCCCTAGAGTGACCCCGAAACGATGGGTTTTCACCCCATCGCTCCAGATGTACCCGAAGGTAAGGACGGCTAGACCAGTGCTTCGCAACCGAGGATCGCGGATCGCATTGACCGCTCTCGCCCTGGCCGCGAGTGCTTCACTCGCTGCGCCCACCGCCATTGCGGCCCCGGCGCCCGCGTCCACCGCGGTTTCGAACGACATCCCCATGGTGCCCGAGGGCGTCCCGGTGGATGCGCTCGCCGCGCTGGCTCCGGCCATCGTCGGCTCGATCACCGGCCCAGCCAAGGACATTGCCGACGGTCCGCAGGCGGCCATCCTGGCGCAGGCCCGCGCGCTGCTGGCCACGCTGAATCTGCCCCCGCAGATCAAGGCCACCCTGGAACGCATCATCACTTTCCTGGACGGCAGCGGCGGCGGTGGCCCGACCCTCCCGCAGGACGGCCCGGTGATCGCGCAGTTCCTGTACCCGAGCATCGGCAAGGGCTGCATCAGCGCCACCGCCGACTCGATCGGTACCGCCCTGGCGGTGCCCGGTCCGGCCCAGCTGCCCCCGCCCGGACCGAAGGCCGGCCAGACCGGTTTCGTGTTCACCGCGCTCGGCACCAAGTCGCCGACCGCCGTGCAGAACCCGCCGATGACCGTGCAGTGGATCAACCTGAACACCGGCAAGTCCGGCGTGCAGCCGCTCACCGACGAGGCCAAGATCAACCCGGACGGCCCGGCCACGCTGTCGGCCATCGCCGACACCGGTTCCGGCCGCGTCGTCGCCGTCGTGGGCGGTTCGCTGACCACCCAGGCCGCCGACGCCGAGCCGCGCACGTGCACCTTCCTGCCGATGCTCGGTTTCTTCAACGTCGCTTGATATTTGCCCGGAACCCGGTGGTCTCGCGGCCGCCGGGTTTCGTCGTCTCCGGACCGCGTCGATAGCGCGTAGATCCCGCCGCGGTGTGGTAAACCGAGCTCATGGCGACTGTCGACGAACCACTGCGCCCCGGCCACTCCATCCGGAGCAGGCGATCACATCGCTCCATCCTGTCCATCCGGTCCGAGGGATCCATTCTCTCCATCGGTTCCGCCTATTCGATCCTGTCCATAGGATCGGTCGGCTCGGTGCTGTCCGTCGGTTCGGTGGGCTCGTTCGGCTCGGCGATCTCCTCGTTCTCCTTCAGCAGCCTCGGCTCGGCCTTCTCCGGCCTGTCCCGGTGGTCGATGTTCTCCTGGCGCGGCGATCACGAGGCCCCGGACGCCCGGCCCACCCTGCGCGTGGTGCCGGATGACGAACCGGATCTGCGGGTCGCCCCGCTGAGCCACAGCCAGACCTAGCGGTTGCGCTCCGGCGACCGGGGTGTCATCCTCGTTTCCATGATCAGCACTGATGGAAAGGGCGTCCTGCGCCCGGGCTGTTGAGCCCCCAGGCCACGTTCGTGGCCCACGCACTGTCTCTCGCGGCCCTGCACGGTCCCGGCCCCTGGCCCCGTGACGGATATCCGCTTCCGGATGAAACTCCTGGTGAAAAAGTACTTCCCAGCGTGGTTTTCGATGGTGTGCGCACACACCACTTCCGGGCCGAAAACCAGTCGGCCGCCGAATTGGCCGACCAGATCCTCATCCATTTGGATGCTCCGGACCAACTGCTCGACCTCTTCGCCGGACTGAAGGCAGTCGCCGTCGCCGACGATCTGGTCGGCGAATTGCGCGCCCGCTCCGTGCCCCGCGAAAAGCTGCGCACCGCGGCGCGATTCGTCGCCGAAAACGCCACCCACCGGGAACCCGCCAAACTCGGCATCGTCATGCTCGGCGTCAGCGGCGACCAGCGCGACGCCGAGCTGCTCCAATTGCTGGGCACCCTGGACGAATTCGCGCTCTTCGCGGTCGTCGCCCTGATGAACACCCAGCCCGACCGGCAACGCGCCGTCTTCGAGTTGGCGCAACGGCTGGACGGGTGGGGCCGGATTCACGCCGTCGAACGCCTGAAGGGCTGCTCCGATCCCGATATCAAAGCGTGGCTGCTGCGTTCAGGCTTCCGCAACGGGGTGATGAACGAGTACCTCGCCCATCTCGCCGCGACCACCGGCGGACTCTACGAGGCGCTACTCGAGGATGAAGTCGACGACGCGCTGCTGGACGGTGCGGCCGATATCCTGCAAGCTCTCGCGAACGGCGGCCCCACCGAGGACATGAGCGACTACGACGATGCCCTGCCCGTAATGCACCGCTTCGCCGCACTCATCGCCGATGCCGCCCCGACCCTCACGCGGCTCGACGCCGCGCTGTCGATCGAAAGCCTCTGCCACCGTCAGGGTTTCGAGTGGCCCAAGGGCGAACCGGAACGACTACAAGCCCGCTACGAGACGCTGCTCGAACAGCAACGATGGCGCGACCTGGTGCTGCGAGAACTGGTCACCGAAACACCTGAAGGCCCCTATACCTTCAACGTCGCGCTGTCGTGCGGCGGACAGCTCGGAATGGACCTCTTTCCCCAAGCACTCTCCCGCTTGCGCACCGACCCCCACAACGCCTACATCTGGCAGTGGGTGCTCCGCCGGGCCGACGAGACGACTATCGAGCAAATCACCATGCTCGCGGAAACCCTTCTCCACCTGGATGATTCAGCATCGGGACCGGCCGAGTCCCTCGGTTTCGGCCCAGGTTTCGCTGCCGACCGCGCGCTCGAGACCGTCGTGCGGCACCTCGACAAATTCCCCGGCGTCGGCAGCCCACTACTCGCTGTCGCACTGACCAGCCGCGTAACCCGCTGCCGCCGTGTAGCTTTCGGAATATTGCAGGCCTGGCCACCGGAGCATCGCCCGGCGGAGACTCACGCCTGGATCACCGCGGCAGCCGAGCGCGAACCCAACCCCGAACTACGCCAAGACCTCCTGGCGTTCCTGACGGACTGACCGCAGGCTACTGGTCAACAACCGATCGGGGCCTTCCGCCGAATGTCGCGTGCCAAGCAGTCGGCACGCACCTCGTACCAGCGATGGCCAGATCCGTACCTCCGTAGTGATATTGCCGACCTGACCGGCGTGTTGACAGCAATATCACTACCGGCGAGGGCCGCTTACCCAACGGCGGGGAGGGTGACGCCGGTCAGTTTCTCCGAGGCTTCCCAGAGTTGCTGGGCGAGTTCGGGGTTGGCGGCGGCGCGGGAGCGGCCGACGAGGGTGGGGTAGCCGCGGGTTTCGTAGAAGCCGTCGGGGCCGACGTAGGACGCCGGCGGGATGTCCTGGGTGGCGGCGAACAGGGTGGGTAGGGCGCCGGCGCGGGCATCCTGGGCGATCAGCTTGTTGCCGACCGCCATGACGAGGTCGGCGGCTCGATTCTCGGTGTGGCTCTGTAGATTCGTCGCCGCCCAGCCCGGGTGTGCCGCCAGGGCGCGCACCGGGGATCCGGCGGCGGTGAGCCGCCGCTGGAGTTCCAGGGTGAACAGCAGATTGGCGAGCTTCGACTGACCGTACGCACCGGTTGTGTTGTACGCCCGGGTATTCCAGTTCAGGTCGGCGAGGTCGATGCGGCCCCGGCGGTGCGCTTGGGAGGACACCGTCACCACTCGATCGGTGATCTGCGGGAGCAGCCGCGTGGTGAGCGCGAAGTGGCCCAGGTGGTTGGTGCCGAGCTGGCGTTCGAAGCCGTCGGCGGTGCGTCCCTCGGGCACCATCATGATCCCGGCGTTGTTGATCAGCACGTCGATCGGTCCCGACCAGCCGTCGGCGAATTCCCGGATCGAGGTCAGATCGGCCAGGTCGAGCCGGCGCACCTCGGCCGCGCCGCCGAGCTCGCGCGCGGCCGCCGCGCCGCGCTCGGTATCGCGTACGGCCAGCACGACTCGCGCGCCGACCCGGGCCAGCTCCCGGCTCGTCACCAGCCCGAGGCCGCTATTCGCCCCGGTCACGACCACTGTCCGGCCATCCATGCGCGGTAGATCCTGTGCGGTCCATCGTGTATTCGTCATACCCTCAATGTAGACACTGTCCACAAAGTGGTCAATGACCACATTGATAGGCTGCGCCCATCATGACCTTGAAGCGCTCGTACCACCACGGCGACCTCCGCGAGCAATTGCTGCAGCGCGCCGAGCTCACGCTGCGCGAGTCCGGCGTCGACCGGCTCTCGCTGCGCCAGCTCGCCCGGGACGTCGGCGTCACGCACAACGCCCCCAGCCGCCACTTCCGGGACAAGCAGGCCCTGCTGGACGCGCTGGCGCAGTCGGGTTTCGAGCGGCTGGGCGCGGACTTTCGCGCCACCGACGTCGACGGCCCGTTCGCCGACCGGTTCCGCAGGCTCGCCCGGACGTATCTGAGCTTCGCCGTGGCCAATCCGGCCCTGCTGACCCTGATGTTCGCGCGCAAGCACAGCCCGACCGCCGGCGCCGAAATGGCCGCCGCGGTGCAGCAGGCCTTCACGGTGCCGGCGCTGCTGACCGCGCAGGCGCAGGAACGCGGTGAGATCGTCGCGGGCGACCCGCTGCGCATCGGCATGTCGGTCGCGGTGTCACTACAGGGCCTGGCGAGTTTCGTCAGCTCCGGGCTGGTGACCCCCGAGGCCGCCGAGGAACTCCTCGAAGAGACGATCACCCACCTCACTCAGGGCCTGTTTCCCCGCGACACCTGACCTGTTCCAGGTAAGCCGCCCGTTCCTCGTAGCGCCGATAGTCCATATCCGTGCCGCCACCCAGCGAGGCGGCGGTACGCAGGGCCACGACGATCCCGACCGGCAGCAAGATCCAACTCAGTTCGAGCACCGCTTACCGCCCCGGGTGCCCGGCGCGGGCGGGCTCGCTGCGGTAGCGCGAAGCCGTGCCGTCGATGCGGCAGATCTTCCACAGCACGCGCGAGATCGGGTTGATCAGGCCGAGGTCGGTGGCGAGCATCCGCACATCGGCGAAGAAGTCGCGCAACAGCTTTCGTGATTCCGGACTACGCCAGAAGACCTCCTTGACCACCGAGCGCGGCACGTCGCAGTCCCGCCGGAACTCACGGGTGGGCACCGCGATGAGATCGCAGATGATGCGCATGGTCGGAGCGAAAACCAGCGACAGCACGAACTTCCTGAACCGGCCCATGCGCGGTACCGCGTGCTCGAGGTAGCTGTGCGCGAAGCTGATGTGCCGGGCCTCCTCGGCGACGTGAATCGCCATCACCCGCTCGATCATCGGATGGGTGGAGGCACCCGAGCGCAGCAAGGTCTTCTGCCCGTGGTCGATCGGCTCCTCACCGGCCAGCACCATGACGAAGAACCATTCCGGGAAGAGATTGGCCAGGAACGGCACCAGCGGGCCCACCACCTTCACCCAGGGGCGCATTCCCGGCACGTCCATGCCGATCCGGTTGACCACCTCCTGGAACATCATCGTGTGGTTGCACTCTTCGATGGATTCGTGTGTGCAGTAACGGAACTCGGGCGAACCGTTGGGCAGGCTGAACACGTATTGCATGAGCCCGCGGATGAGGATGTTCTCGAATTGCAGGCCGACCTTCGCGATATTGGCTTGCCGCCACATGCCGATCTGGATCTGCCGTTCCCTGGGGAGCGCCTGATACCAGGGATGCGCGCCGAAGGGGTCGGCGGCCGGCATGATCCAGCGCTCGTCGTCGGCCCGGACCTCGAAATCCGGGTCGTCCCAGGCGATATCGACATACGGATCGAACCGCTTGTGGACCGAGCCGTAGGACAAGGTCGCCAGTGTTTCGGTGTATTCGGTGCTGGTCCCGTTGGACACGGTCGACCGCCTCCTTCACGCTGATCGCGACACCGTGTCGCGGTCAATGCAGTCAGCGTACAACCGTGCACTGGGCGCAGGCAAGGGTTGACCGCGACAAGATGTCGCGGTCATAAGGAGACGGGAGATTTCAGTAGTCGGCGGCAGCCTGGGCCAGCAGGTCGGCGATCGGTACATCGACGTCGACCGAGATCCCGCGCAGCTGCGCCTGCCCTGCCAGCACCATCAGCATCGAATCGGTCAGCGCGCGGCTGACCGAGCCGGCGTCCCATTCCGCGGGTCCGGTCCGCAGCCAGCGCGTCACGGTCCCGTCGACCATCGATACCACCGCGTAGGCCGCCAGGTCGATCGCCGGATCGGCCTGCCCGAACAGTGCGGCGGCGGGCATGAACAGTGCCGAGATGCGTTGGGCGACGGCTTCTTTGGTGCCCGCGACCACGATGACGCCGGAGGGGTCGTGACTACCGGGCCCGTGCTCCACCCACCGGTGCAGCCGAGGATGCGCGGCCACCAGGGTGACGTAGGTGTGCACCGCGCGAAAAACAGTCTCCCGCAGCGTATCGCCGGGATCGAGCGTCGGCATGACCGTGCCGATATACGACTCGACCAGATATTCGCGCGTCTTGGCGTCCAGGTCCTTGCGATCGGCGAAATGCCGGTAGATCACCGAGCGTTTCAACCCGGCTCGGTCCGCGATGTCCTGCAAGGGGATTTCGGTACCCGGCTCGGATTCCTCGATCAGCTCGACCAGGGCGTCCATGATGGCGCGGCGCCGCTCGGCGTTGTGCTCACCCCAACGCCCCCCGGAAGCCTCGACCCGCCGCACGACCATGCCCACAGCATTCCATCTCGCGCGTCAGGCGTTCACCACTGTCCGTAGGACTCGGCCAGGATGTGATTGAGGTCGACGCCGATGCCGTCGACCACCCGCTTGTCGATTTCGAACTGATGCAGGTGCGCGGCGGGGTGCACATAACCCTGCGGCGTGCCCCAATTGTGTTGCCAGTAATAGGAACCGAGCCCTGCGGCGATGGACCAGTCGATGGTGGGTGCGTTGCCGTACACGCCGGTGTTCTGGTGCCCGGCCACCGATTCCCAGCCTTCGAGATACGGCCGGATCATGGCGTCGAATTCCTCGGCGCTGGGATTGTCGTCGATCGAGGTATAGATCGGGCGATCGGGCGGGCCGCCCGCTGCCAGGTGCAATTCCAGGCCGCGCTCCGCGTGCCGCTGACCCGCTTCGAAACCGCCGCGCCAGTCCGCGGTGGGCCCCTTGCCGAATTGGTAGCAGGAGACCACCTGGAGCCCGGCGGCGCGCAGCGCCTCGGCTTCGCCGGCCAGCAGCGGTTTGCCCGCCATCCATTCCGCGCCCGGGCGCCGGTCGGAGACATACCGGATGGCGCCGAGATGCCCGGCCTGCATGATCGCGTCGACGGACGGCACGCCGCCCGCGTAGTCGAGGAGGGTGCCGAACGGTTCGGCGGAAACGCGCGGCGCGGTCAACCCGACGGCGGCGACCGCGGCGGCACAGGTGAAAAGAGAACGGCGGGACAACTCCATTACGCAGACTCCTTCGCACAAACCGCAGGGGTGCGCGGGAAGAAATTGCGCACCTTTATGGGCAGCGTGCCCGGCGCACCTTCCCCAAGGTGGCTACATTCCTGCAGCCGCGCGCCGGGAGCCTCGAACGTAAACTCATTTCACCACATTCACAGGGGAACCGCCAGACCCATCGGACTCACTCATCACACGAGTCCCACCGGTCACTAGCGAGTGGTGGCCCCGCCGATTCGCGCCGCGACGTCGATGGTGCGGCCCGAGGCATCGGCCAATTCCTTGCGAATAACGCTCGCGACCTGGGCGACAACTTGTTTCTTGATGCCCGCCAGCGCGCCGAGCGTAGCCGCGCGCATGCCTTCGGCCTTGTATTCGAGCTGAATGTCCGCGCTCGTGAACGGGTCGACATCGATGACGATCGCCAGCGGGTCGGCGGCGCGCGCGGTCAAAACCAGCGGGACACGGACATCCGCGCGGTACCGGTTGGACTTCAGGACGTCGACGGTGATGTCCAGGCTTACCGGCAGCAACAGATCGAAGGAAACTTCCTCGGCCTTGCGGTCGGTCAGCTCCGGTTCCAGGATCGAGCCCTGCACATGCACCGTGGCCTTCTTGCCGGGCCCGGTGCGCAGCGGTCCGACCTCGATCGGACGGCCGGCCATCCGGCGCACCACGTCGAACACCCGGTCCCGGGTGACGATGCGCTCGTAGAAGCGGTGCCCGAACTCGCCGTAGTCGATCCAGTCGAACTCGGTCCGGTCGCGATGCGGAGATTTCGTCCCGCCGACGATGGCCGCCACATCGAAAACCCGCCCGCGCCGCGCCTGCGGTTCGGCCAGGATCGCGTTCACCCGCTTGGCCACCTCGTTCTGCACCACCCCGGCCAGCGGCCCGAGCAGCCATTCCCAGGAGGCGGCGATCGCCTGGGCGCGCAGCACGAAACTGACGTCGCGCGCGGTGATCGGCGGAATATCGATGACGATGAGCACCGGGTCGGCGGTGCGCGCGTGCAGGGCCAGATCGATGTCGACGACCGCCGACAGCCGCAGCTTCTGCCCGCCGAGCAACACCTTTACCGACAGCGAGAGCGGCACGGTGACCTGGTAGATGACGTGCGGGTCCTGCCGCAGCACGACGGGTTCGCCGACTTTGCCCTCGGCGACGAATCCGGCCAGACCGGCGGGCCCCAGGGAGTACGGGCCGATGGACACGCCACGACCGGCCATTCCGGCCACCGCCGCGACGATCCGCTCCTGGGTCACCGCCTGCGCGACGAAGCGCTCTCCGAATTCTGCGTAGTCGATCCAGATCGGATCAGCGCTCACGGCGCTCATGGCTTCGATCGGCTGCAATGTTCCGGAACCCTTACCTGAAGACGGACACCGGACACGCTACGCGAACTAGGTGTCGGGCGGCTTGCGCCGCCCTGTACAAGGCGGGATCCCTGTCCTGCTGATGAGGGGGTAGCAGGACAGGGCCCCTAGTCGACAGCGCTGCCGGGCGCTGCCTACTCCATGGTAAGGCGCGGGCGAAGACTCGCCGATTGATCAACCGCGCAACTTGCCAATTCCCACCACCCCGGGTACGTCCGCGAGTACAAATCGACTGATTCGTACATCGTCGAATTCGTTGCCACCGATGGTGGTGACCTCGCCTCGGTCGTAAGCCAGGACGATATGGGTGTGCTGGGTGAACGGGCTGGCATCGCTGTAGAGCAGCACGTCACCGGTGCGCGGCTGATAGCCGGCGAGCCGGGTGAAGCGACCGGCGCTCTGGTAGTACTCCTGCAGCGTGTAGACGCCGGGAATGCGCCAGGATCCGGAGTTCGGGTTGGCCAGCGGCAGCCCGGCTTCGCGCATGGTCCAGCTGACGAAGTCGGCGCACCACGGTTCTACTTGGCCCTCGGCGTATTTGGTGCCCGCGCCGGGATCCTTGAACTCGCGTTGCAGCACCGCGATCAGCCGGGACTGGTCGGCGCTCAGGGCCGATTTGTCGAGGGCCGGGAACTTGGTGAGGTTCTCGCCGATGACGGCGGATTCACCCGAATGCTGTTGCCACAGGCGCACCCCCAGCACCGCGGCGACGACGAGCGCCACCAGCACCACGCCCAACCCGGCCCAGCGCCCGGCCTTCTGCTTGTTCATGCTCCCCCGGTCCTTCGTCATCCCCCTGTCAAAGTAGACGAATTACGTCCTTTTTCCCATCGGGATGCACGCGGTCAGCGCGATCGCCACGACAGCGGCCGCCATCGCGATGAAGAAGGTGGTGTGGAAACCCTCCCGCGAGGGCAGCACGTGCGCGCCGAGCTGGATAGTCATGTGCGCCAGCACCACGCTCATCACCGCCGAGGAGGTCGAGGTGCCGATCGAGCGCATCAAGGAGTTGAGTCCGTTGGCGGCAGCGGTTTCGGTGATCGGCACCGCGCCCATGATCAGCGCGGGCATCGCGGCGTAGGCCAGGCCGACGCCGCCGGCGCAGATGATCGAGGCCAGCATGATCTGCCAGACGCTGTCCATCAACAACACGGCCAGCAGGTAGCCGACGGCGATGACGGCCGAGCCGAGCATCAGCGTCACCTTGGGGCCGCGCGCCGCCGACAGCCGCGCCGACACCGGCGAGAGCAGCATCATCACCAGTCCGGTCGGCGCCATCACGAGTCCGGCGTTCACCATCGAGAGCCCGAAGCCGTAGCCGGTCTGCTCCGGCGCCATCAGCAACTGCGGGAAGGTCAGCGACATGCCGTAGAGCGCGAAGCCGACCGCGATCGAGGCGATGTTGGTGAACAGCACCCGGGGGCGCGCCGACACCCGGATATCGACCAGCGGGGCGGCCTGGCGCAGTTCGTAGTAGCCCCAGGCGAGGAACATCACCAGCGCGATCGCGAACAGCGTCAGGATCGAACCGCTGGCCCAGCCCCAGTCCGCGCCCTTGGTGATCGCGATCAGCAAGGCCAGCAAGGCGATCGAAAGGCCGACGGCGCCACCGAAATCGAACCGCGCGGGCGTCCGCACCGGGGACTCCGGGACGAAGAAGAACACCAGCGCCGCGCAGAGCACGCCCATGCCGGCCGCGGTCCAGAACAGCATGTGCCAGTCGGCGTTCTGTGCGATCGCGGCGGCGACCGGCAAGCCGATCGCACCGCCCACGCCCAGGGTGGCGCTCATGATCGCCATCGCCGAACCCACCTTCTCGGCGGGCAGTTCATCGCGCATGATGCTGATGCCCAGCGGGATGGCGCCGACCGCCGCGCCTTGCAGCGAGCGACCGATGATCTCGGGCAGCAGCGAGGAGAAGCTCGCGCACACCACCGAACCGGCGATCAGGAACAGCAGGTTCACGAACAGCACCCGCCGCTTGCCGAACATATCGCCGAGCCGGCCGCTGATCGGGGTGAATACCGCGCCCGCGAGCAGGGTCGCGGTGATCACCCAGGACGCGTTGGAGGCCGAGGTGCTCAGCAGCGTGGGCAGCGAGGGAATGATGGGGATGACCAGGGTCTGCATCAGCGAGACGACGACGCCGACCATGCCCAGGGTCGCGATCAGCACGGCAGGCGCGGGGCGTCGAGTCGCTGGACTCGCGTCGGTGGTTTCCGCGCTGGATTCGGCGATGGTCATGCATGTGTACGGTACACATCCTATGTATTGTGCACAATTTGCTCTCGGCGTGATGCGGCCGACATAGTGGTGCCATGTCCGACGAGCTTGCGGCGCTGCCGCGCCTGGTCTACGAAATGACCCTGCTCTCCCGGCACTTCCCCACCTCGGTGCTACGCCGGCCCGGCTTCCGGCTCGACCGCTCCGCCTACCTGCTGCTGATCCGGCTCGAACTCGACGAGCCGCTGAGCCTGCGCGAACTGTCCGAGGCCTTCCAGCTCGATGTCTCCACCATCAACCGTCAAGTGGGCTCGATGCTGAAACAAGGTCTGGTGGAACGAGTTCCGGACCCCGAGGGCGGCATCGCGCGCAAGATCCGGGCCAGCGCCCAGGGTTTGGAGCTGCTCGCGCACGACCGCGCGCAGAGCCGCGACGGCATCGGCTCGGTCGTCGCCGACTGGGACGACGCCGATGTCGAACAGCTGAGCAAACTCGTCGCACGGTTCAACGCCTCGATCGAGGCGAAGGAGAACAACCCCTGGCCCCGGCCCTAGGGGAGGACATCGATGCGGACAATCGACACGAACCCGTTGTGTCCGTAGCCGATCCCACTAGGTTGGGGACGGTGGGACAGCACCGCAGCACAGAACCCTCTACCTGGCTTTCCTGGGACAATTACCTCCTCGGTGTCCTAGGGCTGGTGATCGGGGCGGGCTTGGGCACCTCGGCGGCCATCCTCGCCGACTCCGGCCACGCCACCGCCGCCGTCGTGCTCGCGATAGTGGCCGCGGCCTGCGTAATCCCCGCCGCCGTGCAAGCTCTCGGCGAACTCCTCGCGGGCCTGATCCTGGTCGGCATGTTGCTGGCCGGTGTCCTGCTGTTACCCGGGCTGCTCGTCAGCCGGCGGCTCCGGCGCTGGGCCAAGCAGCGCTGGACCAATACCTGGCACTGAGTCACTCAGTGCCCCAGCCGGATTGACTCCCGCACCTGTGGCCCCACCAGTACCTATTCAGGGGTTCGAGGTGTGCTTTGCGCACGAGTCGGGTTCACTGAACACCATGGGCCCATTACGAATTCCGGTCTCCACCGCTTCCCTGAAAGGGGTCGACTGGCTCGTCGACGCGAGCAAGCAGCAGCGCGTCATCCTGACCAGCGAAGGCCGTCCGGTCGCCGTCATCGACGCGTGCGACCGTGCGCCGCAGGCATTTCCGGCCGTCGACCTGGCGCGCGCCTGCGCGCGGCTGGGCGTCGACGAGGCGCGGGTGCGGGAACGCATCCGGCGGCTCGCCAGCCGGTAACTGACCGACAACTGGGGGCCCCGTCGGCGACGGGGCCCCATTTTGCTGTGTGCTGCCGCGGGAAAACCGACGTTTGAGCGGGCGATTGCGAGGCACTACCGGAACAACAGACGCTCGTCGAAGGAGAATGCGGTGTCTTCCGGAATGTTGGCAGTGGTGATTATCGCGGTGATAGTCGTCCTCGCGCTGTTAGGCCTCTTGCTCTGGCCGATGCTGCGCAGGCGGCGACTGCGGGAGAAATTCGGGCCCGAGTACGACCGGACCCTTCAGGAAGCCGAGGATCGCAAGACCGCCGAACGCGAACTGGCGCAACGCGAACGTCGGCACTCCGAACTCGACCTGCGGGAACTCCCGCAGGAACGCAAAGAGCAGTACCTGACGGAGTGGGCCGGAGTACAGGAACAGTTCGTCGATCATCCGGCCGAGGCCGTGGTCGCCGCCGACCGGCTGGTCACCACCATCATGGCCGAACGCGGTTACCCCACCGAGGGTTACGACCAGCAGGTGGCGGATCTGTCGGTGGAGCACGCCGCCACCCTGGGCCATTACCGGACCGCGCACGAGATCGCGTCCCGGCCCGAGGAGAACGGCGCCTCCACCGAGGAAATGCGGACCGCGATCGTGCACTATCGCGAACTCTTCCAGGACCTGATGAACGGCCACTCCCAGCACAGTAAGGACATGAAGTAATGAGCACCAAGCACGTCCATGGCATTCAGCCCGCGGATTCCGACCCGGCGGACGAGTCGGCCTACCCCAAGCCCCATGACGCCGAAGAGGATCAGCCGATGCCGGGCGACGACCCCGACAGCTGGTCCGCAACACACCGCGCCGACCAGGCCACCGAATCGGGATCGGCCGAGACAGCGCCGACCAGCGCCGAGCCGGACACCGAATCGGAATTGCGCGCGGACCCGGATCGGGCGCAGTACCGGCACGAGGCCGAGACCGAGGAATCCCCGGTTGTCGAGCCGGATCCCGGTTATGGGACGTCCACCGAGGCCGAGGCGCAGGACCCTGTAGCCGAAACCGAGACGCACGAGCCAGTAGCCGCCGCCGAAACGCACGAGCCGGTGGTAGCCGCCGAACCCCAAGCACAGCAGCCGGTGTCGACCCAGACCGATGGCGATGCCAGCAGTCCGTTGTTCGCCGAGGACGAGGTCGAGCGCCTACGCGTCGAATGGCGCGAGCTACAGGGCAATTTCGTCGACAATCCGCACGACGCTGTGAGCCGCGCCCAGGAACTGGTCTCGGAAACCATCGATCACCTCACCGCCACCTTCGCCGAGCGCAAGGAAACCTTGGAACACCGCTGGACCGATAAAGCCGATACCGAAGACCTGCGCCACGCCCTCCGCGGCTACCGCGCGTTCTTCAACCAATTGCTCACCACCGGCCCGTCGTAAGCCGACCGGCCCAATCGCACGCCCGCTGTGGATCGCACAGCGGGCGTGCGTGTGTCTAAAGAGCCGGTGTCGCAGCCGGATGTCCGGCCGCGTCGAGTACCGCGAGGTAGGCGAAGACCAGCGCGGGACCGATGGTCGCGCCCGGGCCCGCGTAGGTGTGCCCCATCACCGGAGCGCTGGCATTGCCCGCGGCGTACAGACCGTCGATGGCGCTGCCGTCGGCGCGCAGCACCCGGCCCACCGCGTCGGTGACCAGGCCGCCTTTGGTTCCGAGATCGCCGGGCACCATCTTCGCGGCGTAGAACGGGCCGCTGTCCAGGGCGCCGAGATTCGGGTTCGGACGCTGCCGCGGATCGCCGTAGTAGCGGTCGTACGCGCTTTCGCCACGGCCGAAATCCTCGTCCTTGCCCTGCTGCGCGAAGCCGTTGAACCGTGCGACCGAGGCTTCGAGTTTCGCGGCGGGGACGCCGATCCGGTCCGCCAGCTCGGCGAGCGAATCCGCGCGCGTCACCGCGCCGCATTCCAGCCAGCGACGCGGAATCGCCTGGCGCGGGGTCAAGCCCGCGAACGAATACCGGTTGCGGTAGCGCTGATCGAAAATCAGCCAGGCGGGCAGGTTTTCGCCGGGGCCCGCGCCCTGGCCGTACTCGCCGCCGTACATCCGGTGCGTCGCCTCGACATAGGGCAGCGACTCGTTCATGAACCGCTCGCCGCGCTCGTTGACGATGATGCTGCCCGGCAGGTTGCGTTCGGCCAGGCAGAACCAGGGCACCCGGGGCAGCGGGATCGACGGCCCCCACCAGGCATCGGCCATGAATTCGACGGCCGCGCCGATCGATTGGCCCGCGCGAATACCGTCGCCGGTGTTCGCCTTCGCGCCGACGGTCCAGTCGGTGCCGATCGGCTCGCGCTGATACCGCTGGCGCATCTCCGCGTTGTGTTCGAAGCCGCCGGCCGCGATCACGACACCGCGGCGGGCTTCGATGAGTTGCTCGACACCGTCGCGGCGGACCAGCACTCCGGTGACGCGACCGTCGGTCTCGCGCAGCGCGACGAGCGGGGTGTCCAGCCACAGCGGGACGTTCGCGTCCAAGAGCCCGGCGCGCAGCATCGCCATCAGCGCTTGGCCGCGGGTGAGCAGATGCCGGCGCAACAGCTGGCCGGTCGCCCAGCGCGCGCCGATCGCGATCGCGCGGAACAGGAAACGCGGATTGCGCAGACCTAGATGCAGTTGGCGGAAGTCGGCTTGGGTAAGGACGAAGTTCCTGGGTCCGGCCGCGTAGTCCGGTTCCAGCGTGGCCAGTTCGGCCCCGAGTCGCCGGGCGTCGAACGGTTTCGGCTCCACCGATCGGCCGTGCGCGCGCCCGCCGGGCGCCTCCGGGTAGTAGTCGGAATAGCCCGGTACCCAGCGCATTTCCAACGGCGAATGCCGTGCCAGGAAGTCGAAGACCTCCGGACCGCGATCGATATAGGCGTCGATTCGCGCCGCGTTCCCGTGTGCGCCGATGATGTCTTTCAGATAGGTGCGGGCCGCCTCGACGTCGTCGGCCGGGGCCTGGCTGCGCAGTGCGGAATTGCCGGGAATCCACAAGCCGCCCCCGGAGCGCGCCGAGGAACCACCCCAGTGCTGCGCCTTCTCGATGACGATCACGCTCAGGCCGTGGTGTGCGGCGGTCAGGGCCGCGGCCATTCCGGCGGCTCCTGAGCCGACCACGACCAGGTCGACCTTGTCGGTGTCCTGCATCTTCGGTCCTCATCTCTGTTCTGTTGTCGATCCCGCCGGTGCCGGCGGTTCAGCCTGTGGTCCAGCGCTTGTCGAGCACGGCGTCGAGCGCACCCTCGATGCACACCGGCAGCGACGCCGCCGCGTTGTCGGGGCTGCGCAGCCATTGCAGGTAGCCGAACTCGGCGGCCGCCAGCATCAGATGCACCAGCAGCCCGGGCTTGCTGTCCACCGCTGGATCGCTGGACATTCGCTGAGCTACCAGCTCGATCAACCTGGCCCGGTGTTCCGGCGGCACCAGCGCCACCCGATCCAGCAGCTGCGGCGCGCTCCGGAACGCGGCGCGCCACTGTTCCAGCTCGGCCGCCGCCAGCGCGGTGGACCGCGTCAAGATCGCTTGCGCCAGCGCGACATCCGCGGCTTCCCGTTCCGGCCGCTCCTCGAGCAGGGCGGCGAGTCCGGCGCCGCCCTCCCGGACCGGGTCCAGCAGCAGGTCTTCCTTACTGCGCACATGCCGGAAATAGGTGCTCGGCGAGATCTCCGCGGCAGCCGCGATCTGCTCGGTCGTCACCGCGTCGAACCCCTTGCGCGCGAACAGCTCGAACGCCGCGCGCTGAATCTCCGCGCGGACTTGCCGCCGCTGCCGCTCCCGCAGGGAGACCGCTCCACTCGCCATAGGTGGCAGTATCTCCACATATGACAGTCTCTGTCAAGAAGATAGCAACTGCCACGCCGGGCGGGGTATCGCGCGGGCGCGGTGGACGCCATAGGCTGACGCCGTGATTTCCGGGCGGACAGTGGTCGACGGGCGTTTCGAGTTGATCGAGCCGCTCGGCAGTGGCGGCATGGGGACGGTGTGGCGCGCGATGGACGTGATGCTGCATCGGGAGGTGGCGCTGAAGGAGGTGCGCCCGGATGTGTCGCCCGGGGCCAGTTCGCCGGCGGTGCAGCGCGAGCGGGTGTTACGCGAGGCGCGGGCGCTGGCGCGGATCGGGCATCCGAATGTGGTGGCGCTGCATCACATCGTGAATTCCGAGGCCGAGGCGCATCCGTGGATCGTGATGGAGCTGGTGCGCGGGCAGAGCCTGGCCGATCGGCTGGCCGCGGGGCCGCTGCCGGTGGGCGTGGCGGCACGGCTGGGCCGGGGGATCCTCGCCGGGCTGCGCGCCGCACACGCGGTGGGCGTGCTGCATCGCGACATCAAGCCCGCGAATGTGATGCTGCGCGAGGATGGTTCGCCGGTGCTCACCGATTTCGGGATCGCCGCGATCGACGGATTGAACGGGCTGACCTCCACCGGGCACCTGGTCGGATCGCTGGAGTACGTCGCGCCGGAACGACTAGGCGGGAAAGAGGGCTACCCCGCCTCGGACCTGTGGTCGCTGGGATTGGTGCTCTACGTCGCGGTGGAGGGGTTTCACCCGATGCGGCGGGAGACCACCGTCGCGGTGCTGGCCGCGGTACTCGCGGGCGAGGTTCCGCCGCCACGGCGCGCCGGGCCCCTGACGCCCGCGCTGGATGCCCTACTGGTGCCCGGTCCGGAGCATCGTCCGTCGATCGACCAGCTGGATCAGCTTCTCGCACAAGCGATCGCCGCCACCTCGGTACCGTCCATGCCGCTCGTCGCGATGCCACAGCCGTTCCCGGGCCAGGAATCGACGACCCGCACCTCGGTCACTCCCCCCGGCGAATACCGTTCCCCCACACCGGCACCGGGCCAGCCACACAATTCCGGTCCGCACTCGACACCCGGCCGACCGCAACACTCCGATCAATACTCGGCGCCCGGGGGCCAGTACCTATCCGGCTCGCCTTCGATGCCGCACGCGGCCGACTACGCACCCACGCCGCGGGAGTTCCCGCCTTCCGATCGAGGGGCGAGACCTGCTGCCGCACAACAACTTCGGCATACGCCCCGGCTGACCGAACGCCGTCGGCGAGCCCTCGTCATCGGCGGAATCGCCGCCCTGCTGATCGCCTCGGCGACCGTGCCGATCACGTTGTGGACGTCCTCGACGGACACTCCGGCGGCGCAACCGACCGAACCGGGAACGGAGCCCAGCGTGGCGCCGGGCCCGAATGTCCCCACGAAGACCGACACCCCCGCCCCCGCCGCCAGCCCGAGCCTGCACACCCCGGACGCCATCCGCCAAGCCATCGCGGCGCTCGAAAAGGCTTCCGGTAGCACTGAATTCACCGAGACGGTGATCTACCCGGACTACATCATCACCGGCGCGCCGCCGTCGAACCGCCCCACCGTGTACGACTCGTACCGGTACGACCGCACCAAATCGGCGGCCACGAACACCGGACCCGGCGGAACCCTCACCGAACCCACGATCCCACTCGGCTCGATCAACTGGGACCTCATTCCCGAGCTGTTCCGCACCGCCGAGGAGCAGATCGGCCTGGCGAATCCGACCAGCCGCTACATCATCATCGACAACTGGTCGTTCAACGACGACAAGCCCACGCTCCGGTTCTATCTCGCCGACGAGTACAACGACGGCGGCTACTACGCGACCACCCTCGACGGCACCTTCGTGCACGTGGTCCCCGCCGAACGCTGACCCCGGAAACGACGATGCGGGTGGTGGTCGCGATCGCGACCACCACCCGCATCAGTTCCCGTCAGCGGTTCTGGTGACCGGCCTGGCGGGCCTCGTCGATGTCGGCTTCCGCCCGCGCCTTTTCGGCGGCGGCTTCCTTCTTCGCGGCCTCACGCTGGGATTCGGCCTTGTCCTGCTGGGCGCGGCCCTCGTCCTTGAGGCCCTCGTTACCGGTGACGATGCCGGCGGCCTCCTTGGCCTTACCCTTCACGTCCTCGACGACGCCTTCGATTCCTTCACGGGGACCACTCGTATGTTCGGGCACAACTACCTCCAAATATCAGGCAACGGCTGACACTCTCGGCATACCCGTCCCACGGGAGCGAAACGTGCCCGGGTAAGACGGCCCGCGTCGCGCCTGGTCAGCTCGACTGTGGCGCAACCCACATGACATTCGGAGTGGTCATACAGGAATGCCCGCCGGGCGGATGGGTACGCCGACGGGCAGTCACTGTGGAAACGGGTTAGGGCGCGATACCCATGCCCTCGGCCAGCAGCGGCCAGGACTTGTGCAGGGCCTCTTCCCAGTACGGCCAGTAGTGCGTACCGACCGGGTTGAACTGGTAGGTCGCGGGGATCGACAGCGAATCCAGCCGGTTCTTCAGGTTCATGGTGCAGGCGTTGGTGGCGCCCTCGATGATCATGCCGAGGCTGAGGTTCACCGCGCCCATCGGGCCGGGCGCCTGGTTCAGGTAGTACAAGACGTCCGCGGCGACCGGGATGCCGCTGCCGCTGGCCAGGTAGAGCTTGGTGCCGCGCAGCTTCTCGGCGTTGATGACCGGGTCGTTCTCCACCCACAGCGGGCTGTCGTCCGGCCCGTACATGTTCTTGGTGTCGCCGCCGGCCCAGGTCTCGACGGAGAACTTCACGGCCTGCTTGCCGATCGGGTCGGCGATCTGCGCGCAACCGCTGTACGCGGCGACCGACTTCCACAGGCCGGGCTTGGCTTCGGCCAGTTGCAGCACCGAGGTGCCCGAGGTGGACAGGCCGGCCAGCGAGTTCAGGCCGGTGGAGTTCAGGGTCTTGTCCAGCAGCGGGGGCAGCTCTTCGGTGAAGAAGGTCTTCCACTTGTTGAGGCCGAGCTCGGGGTCGGCCCGCTGCCAGTCGGTGTAGTAGCTGCCGCGCCCGCCGATCGGGAGGATCACGTTCACCGGCTTGCTGGACAGGAACTGCAGCGCGTCGGTGCGGGCCTGCCAGCTCGCGCTGCCTTCACCGCCGTCGAGGCCGCTCAGCAGCCAGATGTTCGGCGCCGGCGTCGACTCGTCGGCCGGGCGCTGCACGTCGACCGGGATTTCGGTGTTCATCGCGGCCGAGTAGACCTTCAAATGCCAGTTGCGTCCCTCTTTGACGATCGAGGTGACGGCCGAGGACTTTTCCGGGGCCGCCGAAGCGGTGCCACCGAGCAGCGTCGTCGTGAGGGCGGCGGCTAGCGCGACCGCGGCGGTGTTGCGTAGGGCAGAAAGCTTCACTGCATCTAAGTCTCTCGCCGCGGCCGAACTGTTACGCAACAGTGCTGTTCATCACCAGCGGGACCGGTCAGGAATCGAGAAGCTCTAGAAGGTGCCTCGCACCTAACGTTGATTGCAACAGCACAAACGCTGAAAGAGCTGGAATTCGGCTCTCTTTGTGACGGAGGAAGACAATGTCCGATAAGCAGCGCAAGGCCGGCACTCCCGGAGCATTCTCGACCTGGATGCAGAAGAAGATGAACGCCCGGATGAATCGCAAGGTCCGCAAGGGCAAGGGCGGCTTCGCGGGCATGGAGGTCCTGGTGCTGAACACCATCGGTTCGCGCAGCGGCGAGCCGCGCGAGACGCCGGTGGCCTGGTTCGACGACGGCGCCGGAGGCCGGCTGCTGATCGCCTCGGGCGGTGGCAGCCAGAATCCGGCCTGGTACACCAACCTGATGGCCCATCCCGACCAGGCCACCATCGAACTGCCCGACAGCGGCGGCCCGGTCGCGGTGTTCCCGCAGCGGCTCCAGGGCGCCGAGCGCGAGCAAGCCTTCAAGATCATCACCAGCGCCCAGCCCCGCATCGGGAAATACCAGAGCAAGTCCGACCGCGAATACCCGGTCGTCCGCCTGGCCGCGCGGTAATACCCGCCGCTCGGTCGCGTTTATCGGTTCACAGTTTCCGCAGGTGGAAATCCGCGTCGTCGGGAGCGGCGAGCATTCTTTCCATGGTGGCGCGGTCGAAGGGCAGCAGGTCGATGCTGCCGCCCTCGGTGAAGTACCAGGAATTGCAGCCGGTATTCCAGACAGTCGGGCCCAGCGCGTCGGTGACATCGGCGTCGAAGCGATCGGTGGCGGCTTCGGTGACCTCGACGGTATCGAATTCGCCCGCGCGCCAGCGCTGTATCCAGGCGGTGATATAGCGGGCGGTGACTTCCGCGGCGTGGTGCAGCGGGATCGAACCGGTCGGCGAGTTGGGGCCGAGCACTGTGAACAAGTTCGGGAAACCGGGCAGGGCGGTCATCCGGTAGGCCCGCGGGCCCTTTGCCCAGGCGTCGTCGATCGAGATCCCGTCGCGGCCCACCAGATTCATCGGCCGCATGTAGTTATGGGCCTGGAAGCCGGTGGCGAACACGATCAGGTCGAAGGTGTGCTCGCGGCCGTCGGCGGTGCGGATCCCGGTCGGGGTCACCCGGTCGATGGCCGCCGAGACCAGTTCCGCGTTGCGAGCGCGCAGCGCGCGGTAGTAGCTGCCGGACAACACCTGTCGCTTGCAGAGCGGCTCATAGTCGGGAGTGAGCCGGGTGCGCAGCTCCGGGTCGCGCACCTGGGCGCGCAGGCTCAGCCGGGCGTACTCCTGGACCGCGCGCCGCCGCCAGCTGGGCCGGGTGACCACATCGGTGAACAGCTTCGCCCCGGCCATCCCGGCCTGGTACAGCTTCTTGTTGACCTCGGGCAGCCGATCCAGCACCGCGCCGACGATGCCCGGTTGCGGCAGCCACATCGGCGCCCAGATCACCCACTGCGGGCTGCGCACGAAATGCGTGAGCTGCGCCGCGTGCGGCTGCAACGCCGAAACCACCTGCACGCCGGTGGATCCGGTGCCGATGACCGCGATCCGGCGGCCCGCGGTCGGCGTCGCGTCATCCCAGCGGGCGGTGTGCAGCACCTCGCCGGTGAAGTCGTCCAGGCCGGGTAGATCCGGCATGGCCGGATGATGCAGCACACCCGTGGCCGCAATGACGAAGTCGGCCTCGTGCACGGTCCCGTCGCCGGTCTGCACCCGCCACCCGGATCCGGTGAACCGCGCGGCCACCACCTCCGAGTTCACTCGCACGTGCTCGCGCAGCCCGAACTGATCGACGACGTCGGCCAGGTAGCGCTGAATCTCCGGCCCGGGCGCGAAGACCTGCGACCACTTCGGATTCGGGGCGAAACCGAACTGGTACAGCTGCGAGGGCACATCGCAGGTCAGGCCGGGGTAATGGTTCCAATGCCAGACCCCGCCCACGTCGGACCCCTTCTCCAGGATCACGAAGTCGTGCAAACCATTGCGCTGCAAGGTGATAGCACTGGCGATTCCGGACACACCCGCCCCGATGATCACAATGCGCGGCTCCCGAGGTGCGGTCATCGCAGGCCCTCCCGCGCACACGCCGACCGACACCTCATCATGCCCAACCTCCTCGTTGGATACCGCCAGTATTCGAATACCCACGGTATTTCGGATGGCGCGCGATGTCAATCGGCGGTGTTCCCCAGGCCGGAGGCTCTCGCGCGGTCCTGATCATCGCGGTTATCGTTGGCACAATTCGCCGGGCGATAGCCACAAGGATGTGTCATGACCGAGTCCGATCGGACTGGCAGTGCCGAAGCCGCCGCACGGCGGGCCGACCTGGAGCGGCTGCGGGATCAGGCCGTGGCGCTGGTGGGTGCGTTCAGCGCGGACGCCCCGCCCTACAACGAACTTCCGTCCTCGCTCATGGACGCGGATTTCGTGCCCAGCGCGACACTGAACGTCTCGCTGTTCTTCCGCTATCTGATCGAGGAAACGCCGCCGACCGAGGAGGACACCGCACCGCTGGTGCTGCGCGCGGTGAACCTGGTGCACGACGGCATGCCGCTGACCGTGGTGCTGAACAACTACCGCGTCGGGATCGAATTCCTGTTCTCGCAACTGGTTCCGGTCATCGGCGACGCCACGGCGGTGTCGGATATCGCGCTCCGGGTGACCGACTACCTGGGGCTGATCATGTCCCGCATCACCGTCGCACTGGTGGACGAGGCGCGCCAGCCGCGCTGGGATCTGCTGGAGCGGCAGCGCGAGGTGGTCGACGCGCTGTTGACCGGGCGCGAACCGGCAGTCTGGGCGCAGGATCCAGAGACGCCGGTGGGCCTGGAGTTCCTGGTGGCGGTGGTGCGGCTGGGCGAGCCCACCCCCGGGACGCTGACCGGGTTGCGCGGGCGCATCAACACCGTGCCCGGCACCCTGCTGCATCGCGACAGCGGCGGCTGGACGGCGCTGCTGCCGATGCGGCCCGGCGATGCCGCCGCACCGGCGGCGAGCCTGCTCGCGCGGCTGGGTTTCCCGGCGACGCAACCACATCCGGAACTGTGGATCGGCGTCGCCGCCGCCCCGGCCCGTGCCGACATTCCGGCCGCGTACGCCGAAGCGCAGATCGTGGCCGAGGTGGCCCGCTCGCTGCGCCGGTCCGAGATCGTGTGCGAACGGGCCTTCATGGTCTTCGAGTACGCCATCGCCACCTCGGGCCCGGCCCGGCCCGGCCTGGCCGCGGTGCTCGATCCGCTGGACGGCCAGCCCGCGCTGGCGCTCACCCTGGACGCGTTCATCGAGCAGCAGTTCAACCACAACGCGGTGGCGCGGACCATGTTCATCCACCGCAATACGGTGAACTACCGGCTGACCCGGATCGCCGATCTGACCGGCCACGATCCTCAGCAGCCCGAAGGCATCGCCACCCTGATGGCCGCCCGAGTGGCCCGGCGGCTGGAAACCAAGGCCCGACCCTGAACCGTGCACATGCACAAGCGCCGTCGCCCAGCGTCGGCCGTATGCCGATAGCACTCTGCTCTGACATCCTGTGTGCTGGACCATACGAGCTGGACATCTGTGTCCGGCCACACAGGAACAAAGAGGTTACTGCGAAATGGCCAGGAAAAATCTCCGACGACTCGCGCTGGCGCTGGCGTCGGTGTGTGTGGTGGCGAGTGGCGCGGGCGTCGCGTCCGCGCAACCGGGGCTTCCGGCTTTTCCGCCGGATCAGAATCAGTTGCCGCAATTGCCGGCGGAGCCGCAGCTCTACGACCTGCTGCCGATTCCGACGCCCGCCGAGGATCCGTGGTACGCCGATCCCGCGGATCTGGCTGCCTACGCGCCGGGCCAGATCGTGCGTTCGCGCGAGGTCCAGACGCGGCTGCTGGGAATTCCGTTCCCGGTGTACACCAAGCAATTGCTGTTCCGCTCCAACGATGTGCACGACAATCCGATCGTGACCGCGACGACGGTGATCGTGCCCGGTATTCCGTGGCAGGGCAGCGCGCGACCGGTGGTGTCATTCCAGGAGGCCATCGACTCCACCAGTTCGACCTGCAACCCGTCCTACACCTTGCAGACCGGCACCATGAAAGAAGCCGCGCTGGCGGTGTATTGGCTGATGCAGGGCTTCGCCATCAACGTCCCCGACTTCGACGGCAAGTTCAACACTTTCAATACCTATGCCGAGGGCAAGATGGTGCTGGACAGCCTGCGCGCCATGAAGAGCGAGCCGGGCCTGGGTCTCACCGATTCCGGTATCGCCCTCTACGGCTATTCCGGCGGCGGTTCCGGTTCCATTCGCGCCGCCGAATTGCGGCAGTCCTACGCGCCGGATGTGCGGCTGCTCGGCACCACTATCGGCGGGACACCCGGCAACCTGGTGGCACAGGCGCAATTCGCCACCGAACAGCAGCCGGGACTCACCGGAATCAGCAACTTCACCATGTGGCTCGGTTTCGCCTCGCTGTCGCGCGAATATCCGGAGGCGTTCAACGCGCGGGAATTGCTGACGCCGGAGGGCCAGCAGATCCTCGCCGATTTCCAGAGCCGCTGCTACGCGACGATCGCCGCCACCGGCATGTACCGCCCGATCAGTGACTACTTCCAGCCCGGCAAGTCCTTGGAGGGCACGCCGTCGGTGATGCGGGCGCTGGAGGACAACAGCCTGGGCAAATACATTCCGGACACTCCGGTCCTGTGGTGGCACGGTATCTGGGACGAACTGATCCCGCCCGCCAAGGTCGTGCTCCCCACCGTCCAAAGTTATTGGGACCGTGGCGCGGACCTTCGTTTCTACACCGTGCCGGTCCCCGAGCACGTGGTCAACGCGGTGACCGGCTGGCCGCCCGCGGTGGCGTGGACCAGCGCGCTGCTGCGCGGCCTCCCGCCGGGCCCGAAGTTCATGGCGGCTTTCGCCCCGCTGCCGCCGGGTTTCCCGGGTAGCTGACCCACATCAGTCGACGATGAGGACGACTTTGCCCGGCCCGCGGCCGTGCTCCATCTCGTGCTGCGCGAGCGCCGCGTGCTCCAGCGCGAAGGTGCGGGCCGGGCCGGGCAGCCGAATATCACCTGCTACCACCCGTTTTGCGACCTCGGCGGCCCGCTCGACCGAGCGCGGGCCGGGTGTTCCGCCGGTCGAGGGAACGCTGAGCCACGCCGCGGAATAGTCGATGATCCGGTGGGTCGTGCCCCGCTCTTCGATCGTGTCGGGCGGACCCGCGTCGAAGACCGCGTCGACGCCGTGCGGCGCGGCGGAGGTCACGCCGAGCTGCGCCGCGGAGAAGTCGGCGATGGCGATGATCCGGTCGGCGCCGCCGCGCAGTTCGATCGCGGCGGGTAACCCGCCGTGTTGCGCGGTATCCAGCACCGCGTCGACCCCGCACGGAGCGATCGCCCAGACCCGGTCGGCCAGACCTGGTCCGTAGGTCGTCGGCAGCGCGCCGAGTGCACCCACGACATCCTGATTCCGCTCCGAGGCGGTCCCGATCACGGTGACGCCCTGGGCAATCGCGAACTGCGCCGCCATCGACCCCACCGCCCCCGAGGCGCCGTTGATCAGCAACGTCTCGCCCGCGCGCAACCGCAACATATCCAGCACCTTGGCGGCGGTGCTCACCGCGATCGGCAGCGCTACCGCGTCGGCCCAGTCCAGCCCTACCGGTTTACGCGCCAGCGCCCGGCTCACGGCGTATTGCGCGTAGCCGCCGCTGCGCGTCCACCCGAAGACCGGATCACCGATCGCGTGCCCGTGCGCGTCGGGACCGAGCGCGTCGACGACCCCGGCGATTTCCCAGCCGGGAAACTGCGGGAATCGATCGCCCCCGAAAACCAATGCGCCGGACCGAATCTTCCAATCCGACGGGTTGACCGCGGCCGCGCGCACCGCGACCCGGATCTCGTCTTCCACCGGCTCAGGCACCGGAACGTCGACGACCCGCAGTACCTCCGGTCCCCCGAATTCATAGTTCGCGATCGCCCGCATGCCGCTAACCCTAAGGTCCTTGGGCGAGAACATTTTCGCGACACACCCTTTGGTTAATCTATAGCTACAGCCGAATAGCTCAAGATATGGACGCGTAATCAGGTATCCATCAAGGCTTTAACTTCCTACTCCCGCAACGAAAGGCAAGTACATGAAGTTTGGCAAATGGATGGTGACTGCTCTCCTGGCTATCGCGGCCACCAGCATTACCGCGGGCGCCACCAACGCCAAGCCGGTGGACAGCGATCCCGTTCTGATCAATGGCACCGATCACGGCGTCAACTACGCCACCAGCCTGTCCGCGGACGGTACCGGTATTTACACCAAGCTGACCTCCGGCAAATTCGAATTGACCCCGGAGGCAACGGCAGTCACCGTTACCGCGCCCGACGGCACGCTCGTCGCGCAGTTCCCGATGGCATTCCAGATCGCCGATCACCAAATCAACCTGATTCCGGAGATCACCGCGGACGGCTCCGCGCTGACACTGCGCTCGCCGGCGCGCTCGGTGGCCGACCCGGTCGCGTTCAACACCGCGTTCCGCGACATCACGGTGCCGCAGGCACAGGAATACCCGCGGGCCAAGGAGATCGGCATGCTGGGCGCGCTGGCCGGTGGCGCCATCGGCGCGGCGATCGGCGCGGCCATCTTCGGGGCGATCGGCACCATGTACTTCGTCGTGGGCGCGATCCCCGGCGCCCTGATCGGCGGCATCCTCGGCGCCGCGATGGGCGGCATCCTCGGCTTCATCATCCTCTGATCGGCTGCTGACGCCGATGGCCCCCGGCCGTGCTGCCGGGGGCCATCGCCGGGCTTCAGCGACCGGCGCTCAGCCTGGCGGCCAGCAGTGTCTGTGCCATGGACTGCAAAAACCCAGGCAGCACGCGAACATTCGCGAGGTCGGTAGCCGTGGTGGCGACCGTGCGGATGTCGCAGCCGGAGGGCTGCACCGGCTGATCGCTCGACAGCGCGCGGGTGATCCATTCGAACGCCCCGCCGATCCCCGTGATCGCGACGATGCCGTGGTTACTGACCAGGTCGGGCAGGTCGTCGCGGACGTAGGTCACCGAAGCGCCTTCGGCGCAGTAGGAATTCACCATCCGGTCGGTTCCGCCGATCACGCTGACTTCGTCGTGGACGCCGTTGTAGACATAGACCGGAATGACCGGTGCGTGCCAGCCGCGGCCGCGAGCGGTCATGGCGGCGGCGATCACGGGATCGGACAGGACCTCCGCTACCGGCTTGCTCAGGTATTCGCCGACCGGCCGGAAGGCGTTCTTGCTGACGACCGGACGCGCGCACTGCTCGGCGGTTTCCGCGATCACCTGGCGCCCGAGCGGCGTGAGGTAGTCCTGCAGCCTTGCGGCGAATTCGGGGTCGTCCTTGGCGATCGAAGCCATTCCGATCGGCACCAATCCCGCTGTCGCCCGGCCGCTCGCCGCATGCAGCGCCCCGAACATGTCCGCGACCGGCGCGCCGATAGCCGCACCTGCCACATGCAGCTCCGGCGCATACTGCGGCTGGAGTTCGGCCGCCCAGCTACTAGCGATGCCGCCGCCGGAGTAACCCCACATCGCCACTTTGGTTTTCGCGCCCGCCAGCCCGGCCGGCGCGAAATTCGCCGCCGCCCGGATGCCGTCCAGCGTCGCGTAACCCATTTCGCGGGGCGTGAAGAAATGGGCGTCGACGCCACCTGGATCCGGCAGGCTCACCGCCCAGCCCCGTGCCAGTGCGGCGGCGGCCGAGGCGATATCGAGCGACAACGTGCCCGCGGCAACGCCGGACGCGACATCGCTGGTCAGGGTCCGCGACGGCGCGCACGCCGGATCGACGGAGTCGTAGGCCATCTGGAACGACAGCAGCGGCCGCGACTGACTCGGCCCGTCCGGAACGAGCACCGTGGTCACCGCGGCGTAGGGCGATCCGTCGGCGGCGGTGGTCCGATACAGCAGCTGCCATGCTCGCGCCGCTACCGGCAGCGTCCGCAGTGCCGGCACCTCGACGGACTTGCCGGCCAGAATCGTTCCCGGCCGAGTCTGCTCGTAACCAGCGGGTAGTCGGTAGATGTCGGCCTCGGATCGGTCGGCGTGCGCGAGCGGTGCGCCGGTCACCGCACCCGCGGCCACGGCCGCTGTCGCGACGAGAATTCCGAGAAACCGCGTTGCGGCGTTCAGAGGATTAGGCACAGGCCCTCCGTAGTGCGTTCAAGACTGCTCTGTCTCACTGCGTCACAGCGATCTCGCGGTGTGCGCCGCCCAACGGTGACACAGCTTTACTTCAAAGTAAAGCTTGATGAATCGGCAGCTCGGCCCCACCCGGCAGACCGACCGGCCGGGCCATCGTGAGATTCTGGTGCCGATGCCACCCACACGACGCAGACCGACCGACGACGAGCTACTCGACGCCGCCTGCGTGGCCTTCGCGGAACTCGGCTACCGCGGGACCAGCATGGATGCTGTTGCCCGGCAAGCGAACTCGACCAAGCCGACGCTGTACGCGCACTTCGGATCGAAGGAGGAACTGTTCCGCAGGCTGTTCCACCGCGAAGCCGACATCATGCGAGCGGCGCTGCTGCCGGTGTACGCCACCCTGCCCGGCCGGCCCGTCCTGGAGATGGTGCAGGTCGCGCTCGGCGCGGCGGTGCGGTACGGCGTGGAGCACCCGCACGGCGCGCGGGTGGTCGGCCGGGCGGTCAACGGCGGCGGACCGGATCCCAGCCTGGGCCGCGAACTGCTGCGGACACTGATCGACGCGATCGCCGGCGTCGTGGAGGAGACGCTGCGCCGGGAGGGCCGCGATCCTGGTCCGCTAGGGCAGTTGCTCGCGTCGATGATCTGGGGAGCGGCCGTCGAAGCGACACGCGCCGCCGCCACCCTGGATATCAGCACACCCGAACTGGTGGACTGGCAGATCACATACACCGTCGCCGGGCTGGAGGCGACGATGGCGCGGGTCCTAGCGGGCGGCCGTCCGCCGCTCGACCCTGGTCAATCCGGCACGGCCGCAGGCGGATAGAGCCGGTGGATCGTCACGGCGGCCGCCAGGATCCGGGAGTTGTTCGGTTCCATGGGATCGATGCCGGTGAGTTCACCGACCCGGCGGAGTCGATAGCTGAGGGTGTTGGGGTGCACGTGCAGGTGCGCCGACGCGGTCTTCCGATCAGGGCCGAACCGCAGATGCGCTTCCAGCGCTTCCAGCAGGTGCGGGGCGCCGAGCAGCGGGCCGATGCGTGCGGCCAGACGATCACGGGCGGCGCCGGGGCGGGTGAGCTGGTACTCGAGCAGGAGATCGTCGAGCCGATACAGACCCGGTGGGTGACCCAATACCCGTGCGAGCGTGGCGAGTTCGGCGACCTCGCCGGCGGCTCGGGGTAGATCAGCACGGGGGGCCGCTACGGACTCCGCGAGATAGGTTGCCGCGCCCAGTTTCTCGGCGAGTTCGCCGGCCAGGTTGGCGGTGCGTGGGCCGGGGTCGGCATGCACGGGTATCAGCGCGATTCCGGTCGACCCATCGAAGGAGACCAGCGCCGTGCCGTTCGTGAACGCGTCCAGGGTTCGGTGCAGAATTCGAATTCTCCTGCGGGCCAGGAGATCTGCCGCACCGTTCGGAGACTCCTCGGGTCTGATCTGGATCGCGACCACGGTGTAGCAGTCGGCCAGCGGGGTGTCCGCCCGCGCGGAGAGCGCTTCGACCGGGCGGCCCCGAAGCAGCGCCGAACACAATTCGCGGCGGGCCTCGCGTTCGGCGTTGTGAATGGATTGGCCGACCTCGGTGTAGGTCTCCATCACGGTGATGTTGATGTTCATGAGCAGGTCGAGCAGGCGGGACCCGACCAGCACCAGCTGTTCGGTTTCCGCGGGCTCGGCGAGCGCGGCCGCCTCGGCGAGCACCGACTGCGCGGAGCCGTGAATGGCCTCCATCAGGATCGGCAGCGGAAACCGGTCTTCGGCATGACGTTCGGCGACCGGCGCCACGAAGGCGGCGACCTCGGCCCGGGTCAGCGTGCGATCCTCGCCGATGGCGTGCAGGACGGCGCGGCCGCAGGCGTAGATGGCGGGCAGCACCTCGGGACGGAAGTGGCCGTCGGGCAGGTCCGCGGCGGCGGGTGTGGCGCCGAGACCGTCCGCCAGCATTCGTTCGGCTATCTGCGGCCACCGCGTCAGCAGCCGGTTGAGCAAGGGGGCATCCGCGGTGAACGAAGGCAGAGCAGCGGGCATAGACGAATTGTGGCCGAGCACAGAGAACAAGGACAACACCGCGAACCGGTCCGCGAATAGTTTGTCCCGCGCGACAACATCGGCCCGTAGTAGTTCGTTCGTCAGTGCAGTGACGGCGTCGTTCACCGCGTACAGACTCGCTGTATCGCAACGGCGCAGCGTCCTGCATCACATTTCCATCGAATTGTGCTCTGCGCCATAGGCAGTCCGGAGCGACTGCGGCGATGAGTGGATGGGAACTACGGAAATGTTTGCGAAGAAGCAACAGCTACGCCGGATCATCGCCTGCGCCGCCCTGGTCGCCGGTCTGGGTTTCGCGCAGAGCGTCGGGGTCGGGTCCGCGAGCGCCACACCGGAAGACGACCTGCACGCTTTCGCCGCCACCGTGTCCGCGGGCCTCGCGCCCGCCGCGGACGGCAGGCAGCCGCAGGCGATCGTCGATACCGGCAGCAGCTCCTGGGGACGCAGCACCGCGGCGGCCGCGGTCGGCGAGGGACCGGAGCTGAGCGCGTCGCTGGCGGCGTTCGCCTACGGACTGTTCAATCCGAACAGCGCGCCGCCCGGAGCCAACCGGTGGGACTGCCGGCCCAGCCCCGAACATCCGCGTCCGGTGGTGCTGCTGCACGGCACCTGGCTCAATGCCTACGACACCTTCTCCTACCTTTCGCCGCGGCTGGCTCGCGCCGGATACTGTGTCTTCGCGCTCAACTACGGCCGGTCCGGGCTCCTGGAGGGCGGCGGGCTCGGGGCCGTGCTGCCGGGCCGCTTCGGTGTCGGCCCGATGGAGGAATCCTCGCTCCAGGTAGCGGAATTCGTGACGCGGGTGCGCGCGGCGACCGGTGCGGACCAGGTCGACATCGTCGGCCACTCGCAGGGCGGCACCGTGGCCAACCACTATTTGAAGTTCGGCGGCGGCGCGGAGCAGGTCGACAAACTCGTGACCTTCGGGGCCACCCACCACGGCACCTCGCTGATGGGCATCGCGTCGCTGGCGCGGGCGGTCAACAATCTCGGCGTGAACATCATGGGGTTCTCCGAACCGCTTGTCGGACTGTCGAATATCCAGCAGGCCGTCGGCTCGCCGTTCTACGCGGTGCTCAACGCGAACGGGGACACCGTGCCTGGTGTGGAGTACACGGCGGTCGGGTCCCGCTACGACGAGGTCACCAACCCCTACGACTGGACGTTCCTGCGCGCGGGGCCCGGCGCCACGGTCCACAACATCACCTTGCAGGACGGCTGTGAGCAGGATCTGTCCGACCATCTCACCCTGATGTACTCACCGCGCTCGGCGAGTATCACGCTGGCCGCGCTCGATCCGGCCACCGCGCCGGCCCCGGTCTGCACGTTCAATCCGTGGCTGATAGGCGGCGGAGGCAGTTTGTAGCGCGGTGAATTGTCTTCCGAGACAATTATTTTCGCCGCTGGATCTTGATAAATTGAACCAGCGCAACACATCCGGCCGAATTTCCGAAGGAATACCAGGATGAGCCTGCACCAAGATTCGGTTTCCATGCCAGATGTAGTTCAGTATCCCCCTGCTCACGGCCCGCTCCGGCCGGAAGACGACGACTTCTACCACCCGCCGGAAGATTTCGCACAGTATGCGCCGGGCACCGTATTACGCACCCGCACCGCGGAAATCGCGTTTTTCGGGGTAATCTCCCAGCGAATTCCCGCCTGGCAGCTGCTCTACCGCACCAACGATCTGCACGGCGTCCCCGATGTCGCCGTGACGACGGTCCTGTTGCCCGCCGGAGCCGATCCCGTCGCCCGGCCGTTGATCTCGTTCCAATGCGCGATCGACGGCGTCAGCTCCAACTGCTTTCCCTCCTACGCACTGCGCCGCGGCGCCCGCGCCCTCGGCGCGATCCCGCAGCTGGAACTCCCGGTCATCGCCGAAGCCCTGTCCCGCGGCTGGGCCGTCTCCATCCCCGACCACGGCGGCATGCGCGGCCATTTCGGCGTCGCCCGGGAACCCGGCTACCGCGCCCTGGACGCGCTGCGCGCCGCCCTCGCCTTCGCGCCGCTCGGTCTGCACCGCGGCGCCGACATCGGCCTGTGGGGTTACTCCGGCGGCGGTCTGGCCACCGCCTGGGCCGCCGAACTCGCCGCCGGCTACGCGCCCGAACTGAACATCGTCGGCGCGGTCGCGGGCTCGCCGGTAGGCGATCCGCGCGCCGCGTTCCTCCGGCTCAACGGGTCTCTGCTGTCCGGCTTCTCCACGGTGTGCGTCGCGGCGCTGCAACGCGCCTATCCCGAGCTGAACCGGGTTATCCACGCCCACGGGAAGCCCGAATTCCACGCCCTGCTCGCCGATGCGTCGACCCGCACGACGCTGTCCCTGGTTCCCCGCTTCGCGGGCAAGAACCTCGATCGCTACAGCGAATCCAGCTTCGCCGAACTGCTCGACGGCACCGAGATGCGCCACGTCCTCGACGACATCCGTCCCGGCGTGCAGGCCCCCGCGATGCCGCTGCTGGTCCTGCAAGGCGTCAACGACGAACTGATCGCGGTAGCCGACGTCGACCGCCACGTCGATCGCTACCGCCAGGCCGGCGCCCACGTCCACTACCTCCGCGACCGTCTCAGCCTCCATCTCGCCCTGCTCTACCTCGGCACTCCGGCCACCATGAACTGGCTCGCGGACCGCTTCGACCGCAAACCCCTGCCGCCCAGCGTCACGAAAACCATCTGGTCGATCGCCTGCACCAAACGAGAAGCGCTGGGTCACTTGCGCTTCGCCGCCCTCCTCGTCCGCATGCTCCGCGGCAAACCGATCACCTGCGGCAACAGGCGGTCACCAGCAACCGCCAATTGAGTTAGCTAGAAGTATGCTGCTCGCATGGTTCTGGTACCGGCGCCGATGCTGGCCATCTCTGGACGGCCACCGGACACCGCCGCCTGGGCGATCGAGATGAAATGGGACGGCGCCCGGGCACTTGTCATGTGCGACGGTCAGGAATGCCGGTTATACAGCAGGAATCGCAGCGAGATCACCGATTTCTATCCCGAGCTCGCCGCCGCGATCGCCGTGGCAGCCAGCGGGCGGAAGCTGATCCTCGACGGCGAGATCGTCGTCCAGACGTCCTCGGGCACACCTTCCTTCGGTTTGCTACAACGACGCGCGCAGGTCCCGCAGCCCACCGCCCAGCTGATCGCCGAGGTCCCGGTGCAGCTCTACGCCTTCGACGTGCTGGCCATCGGCAGCGACAACACCACCGCACTCACCTACCTGGCGCGCCGCGCTCGGCTCGAAGCACTGGACCTGGGCGGCGGAATGGTCAGCGTCCCGCCCTACTGGCGCGGCGTGGAGGCCGAGAAGATGCTGGCCACCGCCGCCGAGCGCCACCTCGAGGGCATCGTGTCCAAAGAGCTCGAGTCCACCTATCACTCGGGCCGCCGGTCGCCCTCGTGGGTCAACACCCCGGCCCCCAAGACCACCGAAGCCATCGTGGCCGGTTGGACCCCCGGCGCGGGCATGATGGCGAAGACATTCGGCTCCCTCGTGCTCGGCGCCTACGCCCCCGACGGGCAGCTGGTCTACATCGGCAACGTCGGCACCGGTTTCACCCTCGCCGCACGGCGGGGCATCCGCGCCCATCTCAACGAAATCGCTACGTCGGCAATGCTGTTCGAGCTCCCGCCGGTGGGTGTCGTGAACTGGGTGCACCCGCTCCTGGTCGCCGACGTCGAGTATCGCGAATTCACCGGCGAAGGCCTGCAACAGCCGAGCTGGCGCGGGCTGCGCACCGACCGCGATCCCGCCGACATCACCGTGCCGGCCCTCGGGTAGACGCCCGCGACCAGCGTCACCGAGTCGCGGCCAGCACCGCGGCGAGGCCCGCTCGCAAGTCCTCGACGAAGTACTCGGGAACCTCCAACGACGGGAAATGTCCGCCGATTTCGGGCGCGTTCCACCGGACGATCTGCCGATAGCGCTGCTCGGCCCAGGGGCGCGGCGATTTCTCGATGTCGCGGGGATACATGGTGATCGCCGACGGGACGTCGACGCGAAGTTCCGGGTCGAGCGAGTTGTGGCTTTCGTAGTAGATGCGGGCCGCGGACGCGCCGGTCCGGGTCAGCCAATACAGGGTGACGTCGTCGAGGATTCGATCTCTGGAAATCCGTTCGAACGGGCTGTCTTCGGTATCGCTCCACTCGGCGAACTTGTCGAGGATCCAGGCCAGCAGCCCGACCGGGGAATCGACGAGCGAGTAGCCGATGGTCTGCGGCCGGGTCGCCTGCTGCTTCGCGTATGCCGCGCGGTGGCGCCAGAAATCGCGGGTTTCCTCGGTCCATTGCCGCTCGGCCGCCGTCAGCCCGTCCGTTGTCGAGCCGGGCGGCGCCTCGGCGAACAGGGTGTGGATGCCGAGCACGTGCTGTGGGAACCGGCCGGCGAGAACGGTGGTGATATTGCCGCCCCAGTCGCCGCCGTGCGCCAAGAACTGGCGGTAGCCGAGCCGGCCCATCAGTTCCACCCATGCGGCCGCGATCTTTTCGGTTCCCCACCCGGTGCTGGACGGCTTGTCGCTGTAACCGAAACCGGGCAGCGAGGGGACCACGACGTGGAACGCCGGCGCGCCCGCGTCTTCCGGATCGGCCAACTCGTCGATGACGTCGATGAACTCGGCGATGCTGCCCGGCCAGCCGTGCGTCAAGATCAGCGGAGTGGCTTCGGCACGCGCGGATCGGCGGTGCAGAAAGTGGATTCCCAGATCATCGATGGTCGTGCGGAACTGGCCGATTCGGTGGAGGCGCTGTTCGAACGACCGCCAGTCGTAATCGGTGCGCCAGTAATTCACCACCTCGACGAGGTCGGCGCGCGGAACGCCCTGCGCCCATCGATCGCTGGCGGCGCCGGCGACCGTCTCCGCCTCCGGCAGCCGCGCCACGGCCAATCGCGCACGCAGATCGTCGAGTTCGGCGTCGGTCGCGTGGGTTTCGAATGCTTGTACGTCGCCGTTCGAACGGGGCATGAGACCTCCTGGACATCGCGGAACCGGCTACGACATTCAAGAACCGGCTTAGACGGTTCTAACACTCCGTGTCGCCTTCGCGCAACCAGCTAAGGTGGTTCCATGCGTGCTGGGTTCCCCGATTTCCGCCTCGGTTCCGTGCTGGCCACCAGCTTCACGGCCACTCGCACCGAACGTCAGGGCGACTCCGTGGAGCGGATTCCCACACCGCAACGACTTGTGGACTGGCTGGCACTGAACGGCCTCGCTGTCGACTCCTGCACCGACACCCAACTCGCCCGCGCCCGGGAACTGCGAGAAGCGATTCACACCGCCGCGACAGCGGCCGCGACCCGAGCCGCGCTTCCCGCCGCCGCCGTCCAAGTCATCAATGACTCCAGCAGCGGCGGCCGGGCCACGGCCATCCTGACGGCCGAGCGCAAGCGCCGATGGCAACTCACTTCGGTGGAAGATGCCCTGGGCGTCATCGCCGCCGACGCGATCGACATCATCACCGGCGAACGAGACGGAAAACTGGCTCTGTGCGACTCCCCCACCTGCCGAGCCGCCTTCTTCGACACCAGCCAGAGCCGCACCCGCAAATGGTGTGACATGAACACTTGCGGAAATCGCCAGAAGAAGGCGCGCTTCAACGCCAACCAGCGCAACAACACCCGAGCCTGACTACCCTTCGCTGTGCCATTCTGACTAGGTGATCGAGCGGGTGGGGACAGAGACAGCAGGCGGGGCGGGCATGGTCTCGCGGGCACACGACCTCGAAGGTCGACCGAGGGACTCGATTCGGGTCACAGTGGTGGCGCTGCTGCCGATGGTGTTCCTCACGGCGACGCTCCTCGCCGAACAGCTCGTGAACGATTACTCCGCGCGGCTCGGCAAGATTCTGGAGCTGTCCAATATCCTCGGCATCGCTACGCAGGTGGTGCTCGCTCCGTTCCTAGTGGTCTCGTTGATCGGCGCATTCGCATTGAGGCGGAGGAACTTTCGCCAGGGCAACTGGTTCGCGAAGGTCGGCAGCACGGCAACCGCGCTGGCCTGCTTCCTGATCGTCGCGTGCGTTCTCGCTGTCGCCACCGGACCTAATCCTTCGCCATACGAGTGGAAGCCGCTCTACTCGCTCCCTGCGGCCTTGCTCGCGCTCGCGCCGCATCTCGCGATCGTGTCCGCCAATGTGTATATCGTCGTGCGACTTTCGAAGCGCCGCAGGTAGCGGTTACCCGATCCGCCGGCCGCGGCTCCTGCGAAACCTGGGATCGGTAGGCGGCGCGCCCGGCCTCTACTTGTCCCATGACATCTTCTCAGCACCCCACCAACCGTCCGCAGTCCACCGGCTTGGACAAGAAGACCAGCGCGATCCTGTCCTATGCGCTGGGCTGGCTCACCGGAATCATCTTCCTCTTCCTGGGAAAGGCCGATCCCGACGTGAAATTCCATGCCTCGCAATCGATCGTCTTCTTCGGAGCGGTCTCGGTACTCAATATCGTCCTGAGCATCGTCGGCTCGCTCCTCGGAGCCCTGGGCCTGATCTTCAGCCTCGCCGGTCTCGCCCTCATGGTCGGCACGGTCGTCGTCTGGATCATGGCGATGGTCCAAGCCAACAGCAACGGCGGCGTCCGCGCGCCGTTGCCCCTCGTCGGAAAGTTCGTCGCCCCCTACGCCGATCAACTGGCCAACGCGGTCAAGTAACGGCAGCCATCCGGAACCAACGGCCCGAGTCCGACTCGGGCCGTTGACATTTGCACGGAACTGCCGGCCGGCCGAGATGAGAGCATTGCGGGCGTGACCGAACACCTGCGAGCCATCGCCGCCGACAACGAACGCATCATCGCGGCCGGCGGTTACCTGACGCCCGGCGGACATCACGTCTCGCTGACATCGGCAGTGCAAGCCGCCGTCCAGGCCACCCGAATGTACGGTCCCGACCCGATCCCGGTCATCATCCGCAACGACGCCACCACCGCCATCACAGTTACCGACGAGAGCAGCCTCGCCGCAGCGCACCGAATGCTCGACACCGATCCAGAACCGGTCGCCGTCCTGAACTTCGCGTCCGCCCGCAACCCCGGCGGCCACTACCTCGCCGGCGCCCGCACCCAGGAAGAGGCCCTGTGCCGAGCGTCAGCGCTGTACACCACCCTGCTGGCCGTCCCGCAATACTACGAGCACCACCGCCACACCCCGAACCCTTTCTATAGCGACCGCGTAATCCTCTCCCCCGCCGTCCCCGTCTTCCGCGACGACACCGGCACCCTGCTCGACAACCCCTATCCGGTTACCTTCCTCACCTGCCCGGCACCCCGAACCAACGTGATCGCACAGGAACTGAACACCGAACTCCATCGACTACCCACGGTATTGGCCACCCGCGCCGAACGAATTCTCGAAGCAGCAGCCACCTACCGCCGTCTGGTGCTCGGCGCCTGGGGCTGCGGCGCCTACGGCAACGACCCCACCCTCGTGGCCGGTGTCTTCCATGCACTTCTAGCCGACGGAGGCCGATTCAACAAGCACTTCGACGAGATCACCTTCGCAATACTGGACCGAACCCCCAGCGAGACAACCCTTTCCACCTTCCGAACCGTCTTCGCGGCAGAGTAGGCGCTCGTCGTCGATAGCGGATGGGGTATTCGATTTGCCCGGGATCGTCACCCTTTGTATGTTGTGCTGTTGCGTCGATTCGTTGCGCGGCAGGTGGGGTCTGTCTATCCACCTCGTTCGGAATGTGGATTTGGTGGAGTGAGTGAAACGTCGTGTGGCTTGGTCGCGCGGTCTGCTCGTCGCTGCGGTGCTTATGGGGTCCGGGTTCGCGGCGGGTGCGGCGAGCGCCGCGCCCAAACAGTGGACGGTGGTTGTGGTTACGGACAACCGCCAGGTGTTCGAGGTGCGGGACCAAGCATCGAAGGAGGGGGCGGAGAAGCTTGTGCTCGACACCTGTATCGCGGCGTCCCCGCAGGGCATCAATTTGGGGTCGACCGTGGCCAACGGACATACCTGCCGGGTGCAGATCTATGTGAAATCCGGTGAATGCGCTGTTCTGATGAGTTCCTCGCAGGGCTTCTCCCGCGGGTGGTCCACCAATCGTGGATATCCCGATGATCTCCTGCGCGCCGAATACGAGGCGCGTATGCACAACTTGCGCGAATATCCGTCCTCGAGTTCGCCCAAAATGGTGTGGTCGGGCTGCCAGAACTGACCCGTCGAACAATCTGCCGGACAATTCAATGGCCGACTGTATGCTCTGCGGATCGAGACGGACTTCCCCGACGAAGGGCACCGACCTTGCCGAACAACGAGATTCAGCTCAACCAGCACATCAAGGCGACCCCGGCGGCGGTGTGGGCGGTGCTCACCGACCTCGATTCGGCCGCGACCACGTTGACCGGCGTGCTCAGCCTCGAACGCGTCTCCGGCGAGGGTTACGCCGTCGGCACTCGCTGGCGCGAGACGCGCAAGATGATGGGCAAGGAGGCGACCGAGGAAATGTGGGTCGCCGAGGTCGAACCCGAGCGCCGCACCGTGGTCAAAGCGAACTCCCGCGGCGCCGACTACACCACCTGCTTCACCCTCACCCCGAGCGGTGACGGCACAGACCTCTCGATGATCTTCGGCGCCGAGTCCGACACGTCGAGCGTCCTCGCCAAACTGCTGATGAAGGTCTTCAGCGGCATCGCCACGAAAGCCACGGAGAAGATGATGGCCCAGGACCTCCGCGACATCGCGGCCGCCGCGGAAGCACGCTGAACGTCCGGTCACCGGCCTAGGATGTGCACGTGAGCGGGGCGGGTCAGCTGCCGAGCCGAGCACGGCTCAGCGGGTTGCTCGCCGCCGCCGCGTTGTTTGCCGCAGCGATCGCGGCGTGGTTCATTGCCGTGCCCGGAGAGGGTTTGGCGGTCCGCTTCTACCGCTTCGACGGCGTGCCCCTCGTCGCGGCCCCGATCTTCTGGACGGCGGCCGTAGCGCTCTGCTTCGTGTGCGCCCCTACGCTGATTCGGTACCGCAAGTGGGCGTGGCGAACCTTTGTTGCCGTCGTGACGCTGGTGGCGCTACCGCTCTGGCTGTTGACGGCATTCATAGCAGCCTGGTCCGACGATGACGGCAACGTCAAGGACATCGTGGTAAGCCCCGACGGCCGCCATGAAGCGGTCGTAGTGCCTTACTACGCTTTCGATTCCGGCTGCCGCGTATGGCTTCGAGAGCGCGGCGGGCTCTTCAGCAGGCAGGCGCTGGTGTGGATCGAGTCCGAAGGGCCTTGCCCCGCACAGATATCTTTCCTAGGTGACAGCACGATCAGCGTCACCGAGTTTCGCGACGAAAAGATCCGGACTACAACTTTCGACCCCGACCGGATTTCGGTGGCTGCCGTCTTGTACTCGTAGCGAAGCTCTGACCGCCTCTGGTCAGTGGTCCGGCAGCCAGTGCAGCTCATGTGCCAGGGTTTTGGCGACGGTGCGGAGGCGGCGATGTAGTGGTGACTGCACGCGCGGGAGGACCAAGTGGATCGTCAAGGCGGGTGCGCCTCGCAGCGGTCGCCACGTGAGACCGGCCGATTGTGTCGCGACCGCGGCTTCACCGGACGGGGCGAGGGTGAGCCCGTCGCGTAGGTCGCGCTGAGACAAGTCGAAAGAGACTGGGGGCGTGTGGAATCGGGGGGCCGGATGGATGTCGCGGAACAGTGCGGACAGCTGATCGTGGATCACCGGGTTGGCCGTGCGGTCGGGCAGTCGCAGCGGGTACGCGGCCGCATCGGCGATCTCGAGCTCCGGATGTTCGGCGAGCGGATGATGCTGCGCCAATTGGACCCCGACGCGCATCCGCCGCAACAAGAACCGGCGCACGCCACGACCCGGCTGTTCACCGCGGGTGATTCCCGCATCGATGCGGCCGTCGGCGACTGCGGGAGTGATCTCCGGTGTCGCCATGGGGACCGCGCTGACCTCGAGTCCCGGGCTGCTGCGAATGAGCCTGTCCACCAGGGCTGGTGCCGTCTCGGCCCCCGCGCTGAGGCTGTATCCGATGCGGAGCGTGCCCAATTCACCGGCCCCCGCTTTCCGAGCGGTGTCCCATGCCCGGTCCAGCGCCGCCAGCGCGCGGGCGGCGCGGACTCCGCCAAAGCCGCACCGGCCGTAGTCAATTCGACGCTACGCGTGTTGCGAACCAGCAGGCTCGTGCCGAGTTCCGTCTCCAATCGGCGCATCCGGGCACTGAGCGCGGGCTGTGCGATACCGATCCGCGCGGCGGCGCGGGTGAAGTTCAACTCCTGCGCCAGCACCAGAAAGTACCGAAGACTCACCGTATCCGGCGCCACACGCCCTCCCCGTCGATTGATAACGATCCGTTCTGAGTCTATCCCGTACCGGTCTTTCCCCCGACCACGCGTCAAGCCCTAACCTGCACATATGCACAAATTGGTAGTCCTATACCCCAAGCCCGCTGACCCCGACCACTTCCGCGACTACTACGTGGCCACCCATCTTCCACTGGCCACAAAGATGCCCGGCCTGCTTGCATGGCGCTACAGCTTCGACGTGGCGGCACCCAACGGAGAAGCGCCGTATTTCGCGGTCTTCGAAGGCGACTTCGCTGACGCCGCCGCCCTCGCCGCGGCACAGGCATCGCAGCAGGGCCAGCGGGCAGCCGCCGATGTCGCCAACTACGCCACCGGAGGTGTCGTCGTCATCGACTATCCGGTGCAGGACACCACCAGCTGAGCGCGAGATCGACTGCGCTGCGGATCTTGCCGGGGCGGACGGCGGTGGCGGTCTGGAAAACTCATCGCAGCGGCCGGAATCCAGTCGCCACCCAGCTCGGATTTCCTGGTGCACTGACCGATACGGGCAAGTTCTGGACGTATAGTTCTCTGCGCCTCCAAACGGAGGAATTCAGTGCTAGAGAGAGCAATTCAACGTGCATAAATCCAGCAGGGCAGCCGCTACTGTGGCGGCGCTCAGCGCGCTTGCTGCGGGGATCGCGTTCGCCGCGCCTCAGGCGGGGGCAGAGGTCACGCGCATCCACGTCGAACAGGGACAGAGCTTCGGCAGCTCGGCAGACGCCCGCGGTACCGGCTGCTCCTACCCGATCACCGTGACCACGGAACCCGGCCGGGCCGTGATCATGCTCGACCAGATCGGCAACGACCCGGAAACCGCGGACCACAAGCAATTTCAGCCGAACCAAGTGACAGCGGATGCATCCGGTATCGCGCGCACCACGTGGACCCCCGACCGGAAGGGCCCGCACAAGATCGTGGTACTCGAACTCCTGGACGGTGACGACTTCGATGTCTACAGCCTCCGCACTGCGATGAACGTCGGAACCGGCGTCAACCTCGGTCCCGCCTGCGCCGTACTGCCCTGAGCATTTCACCGCAGACCGGCATGTCGCCACTCGGCTCAGCCGGTCTGCGGCTCCGATCGCAGACCGATCCAGCCAGCGCACCCGCTCCCGAAACACCAAGGGCGCCAAGCGGAAACGTTCCTTAGCGCCGCCGAGCGGATTCGCACTCCCCGCCCCGACAGTGTCGTGCCGCGGGGATGGTCGATGGTGATGCTCTCGCCGATTCGAGGAACGACGGGGAGCTGTCACCGGGCCGACAGCAACCAAAGGTCCTGCCACACAACGTATCCCGTTTGCCAGCCCGACCGCAGCCAGACCAGACTGCCAGCCTCGGCAGCGGTTGGACGGCAACGCCGATCCCGTAGAGTCCCGCCGGCGCCAACGCACCGCAAATGCCGAGTCGAGTGCGTGCACATCCGCTGAAGTCCGATTGCGAAGAGCTGTGCGAGGTTCAGATGTTGTATCCCAACAGGCTGCGTCGGGGGCGGGCGAAACTGTCACGGACCGAGTCGAATCCGTCACTTTGCGACTCCAGCCGGCTGCGGGACTGTTGGTTACCCAAGGCTGGACAATTCGCTTGGCCGCCACCATGATCTCCTGAGTGCGAACGTTCGGCATCGGGGGTTGAGGAACATGAAAAAACTGCGGAAGGCCTTGGCAGCCAGTGTGATTCCAGCAGCAGGGGCACTGATTGTCGCGGTATCCGCGACCGCGCACGCCGACGCTGACTTGTACGGCGCAATTGCTGCGTCAGTGGGTGGCTACAACTTCGCGACGGCGATCGATTATCCGACCCAGACAACCGCAGATTTTGCCGCCATCCGAGCGTGCCTCAGCGTGGACTCGAACAGCATCTGCGTGCCCCAGCTCCAGCTCCGCAATGAATGCGGAGCCGTGGTCGAGCGTACTTGGGAACCTTCCGACGGAGTGTCGCCCATGTTCTTCTATTCGACTGGGCCCACCGCCACTATCGCCGAGAACAATGCGATGACGCGGGCGGCGGCGCACACCCCTCCAGATTTCATGGTCTTGTCAGTTCTCCTGCCTCCTAAACTCGTGGACACCATCTGCACCTCTAATGCGCGATGAAACCTCACTGCACCGCACACTGCGTCTTCGGCGGACAATCGGATGAAGGACTTCGGCTGCCGCTGACTCACTGTGTTCCTGCCGTTGTGACTCGGCTCCAGCGTGCCAGGATCGTTTGGGCTGCATGATGTTCGGTGATGTCTAGGGGAACAGTTGCGTGACCGCCGTGGCGGCTTCGGTGATGGCGCCCGGATTCTTGCTGGTGACTCACAGACGGACGTTATGGCCACCACCTAGTCGTGGCGGTATCCGCTTGCGTGCCGAACGTAGCGGCCGGAAATCAACTCGCGCCGTAAGACCTGGCCAGGCAAGCTCGCCACATGACCAACTCCTCGCCAGCCCACTATGACCGAGCGGTTCTACTGAGTGCCTACCTGGATGCGGTAGGAGAATTCTCCACGCTGGAAGGCAAGACCGGAGTCGAAGCCGAGGCTGCGTATGCGAGTTGGTCCCCCGACGCGGTCAAACGGTCGAAGTCGCGTATGGCCTACCTGGCTGGCCTCGAGAAGTTGTTTGGCGTGGATCTCGGACTGCCCGACCCATTGAACGGATCCGGCGATATGCGCCGTCGCGTCCTACTGAGGTTTCTACTTCAGACGGCCCGGTCGTATCGCGCGATCGGAACACCGCTGGACAGATACACCGAAGCCGGCCTGCTGGTGAAGGCCATGGAAGACGTCCGCATCGTTGACGCGGTCACCGACAGTTGTGCCCGAATGCAGAGCCCCGTCGGCACGCTGCGGCAGCAACATCTGGAATTGCTTGACACCGTCCTGAGCGGCTTGCTCGGCGAACGAGCTGATGCGATCTATGAACTCGGTGACCCGGCCGCCGCTGACATCGTCGTACCCGAACCTTGGGATCCGTGGGGAATCTAGACAGAACATCCTGACATGCCTGCGGGCGCAGTCGGCGCCGGTCAAGCGATCCCCAACAGGCGACGGCGCCCAAATGCACTGCGCCCCAGCCGGCCCCCGGACAGGGGCGCAGTTGCTCCTCAGCCCTGTGACCAGGGCTTAAGCTTCTACTCGTTCTTCGACGGTGCGCTAGACGTTGAAGCGGAACTCGACGACGTCGCCGTCGACCATGATGTAGTCCTTGCCTTCCATGCGCACCTTGCCCGCGGACTTGGCGGCGGACATGGAGCCGGCGGCGACGAGGTCGGCGAAGGCGACGATTTCGGCTTTGATGAAGCCGCGTTCGAAGTCGGTGTGGATGACGCCGGCGGCTTTGGGGGCGGTGTCGCCCTGGTGGATGGTCCAGGCGCGGGCTTCTTTGGGGCCGGCGGTGAGGTAGGTCTGCAGGCCGAGGGTGTGGAAGCCGGCGCGGGCCAGGGCGTGCAGGCCGGGCTCGGTCTGGCCGATGGATTCCAGGAGTTCGAGGGCGGACTCGTCGTCGAGTTCGAGGAGTTCGGCTTCGACCTTGGCGTCGAGGAAGACGGCGTCGGCGGGGGCGACGGCGGCTTTCAGTTCGGCGACCTTCGCCTCGTCGGTGAGGACCGATTCGTCGGCGTTGAAGACGTAGAGGAAGGGCTTGGTGGTGAGCAGCGACAGCTCTTTGAGCAGTTCGGTGTCGACCTTGTTGCCGGCCGCGAAGAGGGTGGTGCCCTCGTTCAGGATCTCCTGGGCCGCCTTGGCGGCGTCGGCGAGCGGCTTGCGCTCCTTCTTGATCTTGGCTTCCTTCTCGAAGCGCGGGACCGCCTTCTCCAAGGTCTGCAGATCGGCGAGGATCAGCTCGGTCTCGATCACCTCGATATCGGCCATCGGGTCCACCTTGCCGTCGACGTGGATCACGTCGTCGTCGGCGAACACGCGCACCACCTGGCAGATGGCGTCGGCTTCCCGAATGTTGGCGAGGAACTTGTTGCCCAGACCGGCGCCCTCGGACGCGCCCTTCACGATGCCCGCGATGTCGACGAAGGACACCACGGCCGGGACGATGCGCTCGGAGCTGAAGATCTCGGCGAGCGTGCCCAGACGCGGGTCGGGCAGCGGCACCACCCCGACGTTCGGCTCGATGGTCGCGAACGGGTAGTTCGCGGCCAGCACGTCGTTCTTGGTCAACGCGTTGAACAGCGTCGACTTTCCGACGTTGGGCAGGCCGACAATTCCGAGGGTGAGACTCACGAGTTCGAGAGTCTACGCGGAGCCCGCACCCCGCCGGCCGTCAGAGTCCCCGCACCAGGGTCCGGGCGAGCTCGCCGGCGAGTTCGTCCGGTGCGGGAGCGGCCTCCGGGCCCTGTTCATAGAACCGCAGGAACGCCTGATGGAAGCAGGCGCCGTCGAGCAAGGCCGCCGCGGTGTCCACCTCGGCGTCCACGGCGACCCGCCCCAGCGCCTGCTCCGCGCGCAGATAGGCGGCGATGCCCGCGATCGCCTGTCCCGGGCCCGCGCCGTGCTTACGCATCGAATCACGGTGCGACGCCATGCGTTTCGGCTGGGCGAGCATGCCGCCGAGCAGCGGCAGCGACTGCTGATAGAAGGACAGCGCGCCGCGGGCGACAGCGGCCAGATTCGCTTCGACGGTCGACTCCCCCGGCTCCGGCCGCGCACTCGCCGGTCCCGGCATGCGATACCGGAGGACGTTGAGGATCAGGTCCTCCTTGTCACTGAAGTGCTTGTACAGCGCCGCCTCGGAATACCCCGCGACCTTGGCGATCTCCTTGGTGGTGGCATGGATGACGCCGCGCGTACGCATGATCTCCGCGGCGGCGTCGAGGATCTGGTCGCGAGTGCCCACGAAATCTCCCATTGACAAGTTAGTGATTACTCACCCATCCCAGGTTAGTAAGTACTCACCAACCTGAAGGGCTCGACATGCGACTCACCATTTTCGGAGCAAGCGGCGGCACCGGCGGCCGGCTCGTACAGCAGGCCCTGCGCCAGGGCCACGAGGTGACGGCGGTCGTCCGCGGCCCGCGGCCGGGCAACCGATCAGCCGCGGCTGCGCACCGTCGTCGCCGACCCGATGAATCCCGCCGAGATCACCGCGGCCATCCAGGGCGCCGACGCGGTGCTGAGCACCATCGGCGCACGCGACTCCGGACCGACGACGGTCAGCACGGACGCCGCGCTATCGATCACCAAGGCCATGGCGGCGACGGACGTGCGCCGCTTGGTCCTGGTCAGCAACAGCGCGCGGGTCGCCGGTCCGGGCGACGATTGGTTCACCCGGTTCGTGGTGAAGCCGCTGATCCTGCGCCCGCTGCTGCGGCACAGTCTCAACGACATGGCCGCGGCCGAGCAGGCCGCGCGCGACAGCGCTCTGGACTGGACCATCGTCCGCGCGCCACAACTCACCGACAAGGCGGCGAAGGGCGCCTACCGCACGGCGGTCGAACGCAACGTCACCTTCGGCATCCAGATCACGCGGGACGACTTGGCCGCGTGCCTGCTCGATCTGGTGCCCGACCAGGGCGCCGTGCGCAAGCACGTCAACGTGGCCAACTGAACCTCAGGGGATCAGCACGACCTTGCCGAGGTTGGCGCGGGCCTCGACGAGGGCATGGGCCTGCGCCGCCTCCTCGAGCGCGAACTCGGTGTGCACGGGGCGGAGCTGGCCCGAGGCGAAGTACTGCCAGAGCTCTTGGCGCCAATGGTCATAGACGTCCGGTCGGCCTTCGGCGATGCGGCGGATCTGGAATCCGATCACCGTCTTGGCCGCGGCCAGCAGGTCGTAGGCCTCGATGGTGCCGCCGCCGGAGCTGTAGGCGACGAGGCGGCCGCCGGGATTGAGGGCGTGCAGGGCGGGCCCGAGCAGTGCGCCGCCGACTGCGTCGAGGGCGTAGTCGGCGGACTTGCCCCAGGCGGCCTGGTCGTAGGTGACGACCTCGTCCGCGCCGAGACCGCGCACGAACTCGGTCTTGGCGGCATCGGAGACGGCGCCGACGACCCAGGCCGCGCCGCGGACCCGGGCCAGCTGCACGGCCAGGTGACCGACACCGCTGGCGGCGGCGGTGACCAGGGCGATCTCCCCGGATTCCGGGCGAGCGGAATCGAGCGCGCCGAGAGCAACCAAACCGCTACGCACCAGGGCCACCGCGTCGACCGCGGACGCGCCGTCGGGAATCGGAGATGCCATGCGCGCGGACAGGATCGCGTAGTCGGCGTAACCGTGCCCGAAGCACAGTCCGGTGACGCGGTATCCGGGGGTGTAGCCGGTGACCCCGTCACCCACCGCGACGATCTCACCAGCGATTTCCCCGCCCAGCGGGATCGGATCGGCGGATTCGCGCACCTTCCGGACGACGGGCAGCGTCACACCGATCGCCTGCACCTTGACCAGGAGTTCACCGGGCCCCGGTACCGGAACCTCGGCCGAGGACAGCTCGAGCACCTCAGGACCACCGCTGCGCTCGTACCCGACCCGCCGCATCACACCTCCAGAAAACGTTAGAACGCGTAACGGTAACCGGGCAGCAACCCGATCTCGCACACACTGACCCGGACTTGTGCGCATTCTCACCGCTGGGTCTGCCGCGCGGTGCGCACGGCAACGCCCCCCGCATGCGGCGAGCAGGCGGTACCGCTGGAACGCATCGGGTTGCGAGAAAAACGCGGCGGCGTAGCGTGACGCGTATGGAGCCGACCACGGAGGTGGTGGCAGCACAGCCCGCGCCGGAACTGGCGGGGTTCATCGACCACTACCTCGGTTACCGGATGACCGGGTACCAGCCCGGGGTACACCGGGGGCTGCCGTCGCGGCATCTGACCTTCATCGTCGCCATCGGGCACACCATCGACGTTGTCGCTCAGACGGATCCGCGTCAGCGTCCGGCCGACTATCGCTGCGTGCTGAGCGGCCTACAGGCGACCCCGGCGGCCATCTCGCATTCCGGCCACCAGGAAGGCGTGGCGATCGCGTTGACCCCGCTCGGGTCGCGCACCCTGTTCGGCGTCCCCGCGAGCGAACTGTGGAACACCTCGCTGGAATTCGCCGATGTGGCAGGCCCGGTCGGCGACGAACTGTGGGAGCGCCTGCAAGGGCCGGCCACCTGGCCGCAGCGCTTCGCCGCCTGCGATCGGGTGCTGACCGGCCTGGCCCGCCCCGACCGCCTGGTCGCCCCCGAATTGTCTTGGGCCTGGCGCACTTTGGTGAAATCCGGCGGCACCGCCAACATCGCGACGCTGGCCACCGACATCGGCTGGTCCCGCCAGCATCTCGCCCGCCGATTCGGCACCGAATTCGGGTTGAGCCCCAAGCTCGCGGCCCGCGTCACCCGATTCGAACGGGCCCGCCGGATGATCGAGCGCACCCCCTCGTTCATCACGATCGCCCAGGTCGCGGCCACCTGCGGTTACTACGACCAGGCCCACCTCAACCGGGACTTCGCCGAACTGGCCGGTTGCAGCCCGACCACCTGGCTCGCGGAGGAGATTCCATCCGTCCAAGACGAACCCGAGCTCCGCGGATGAAGCTGGGTTCATGACGAATCCAACGGAAACCAAAGCCGCCTTCATCTGGCCCGCCCTCGCCCTGGACGACGCCCGCGGCACCACCGCCTTCCTGGTCGAAGCTTTCGGCTTCGAGGAAACCGCCGTCTACGCCCGCGAGGACAACCCGGCGATCGTCGAGCACGGCGAACTGCGCTGGCCACTCGGCGGCGGCATCATGTTCGGCTCCACCGGCCGCGACGATTCCCCGTTCGGGACCCGGCCCGCCGGGGCCGCCAGCCTCTACGTCGTCTGCGACAACCCCGACGAACTGTTCGAACGCGCCACCGCCGCGGGCGCAGAAGTGGTGCGCGGCCTGCGCGACGAGGGTTACGGCTCACGCGGATTCAGCGTGCGCGACCCCGAGGGCAACCTGTGGAGCTTCGGCACCTATCGCGGCGAGTAGTTAGTCCAGGGTGGTCGACTTCCACCAGGCGGCCACATCCAGCGGTTCACTGGTGTATTTGGGGCGGGCGTACATCAGGAACGGCGCGCGGTCCCGGCTGTCGAGGAAGACGGCCACGATCGCCTCGCCCCAGTACGACTTCACCCGGTACAGGGTGTACGACCGCCCGTTGTTCTCCGCGGTGAACCGAGTCTTCGGATCCAGCAGCGCCACCACGGCCTGTACGTCGGCGGCGGATTGGTAGGCGTAGATCCGGAAGGTGGGGTCCTTGTAATCGCTGCTGGACTCGCATTCCCAGCCCGCCGTCCACCGGCCGAAGTCCAAGCCGTCGTCGTCCCGATCGACACCTTTGCCGTCCTTGCTGCTCTTGCAGCTGGACCCGTGGTAACCCTCCTTGCGTTTGGTGTCGACGGGCACCATCTTGGGAAAGGCGTTCCAGATCGCCGCGTGATCCCCGGCCGAGGTCTGCACCGGCGAATCCGAATTCCCGTACGCGGCATAGGCTCCGGCGCCGGCGAGCAGCACGGCCGCGACGCCCGCCGCGATGCCCGCGCGCACCCGGGTGCGCGAGCGTTTGCCGGGCGCGAGGGCCGGTGGCGTGGGCTGCGCGAGCTGCGTGTGCGCGGTGGCCGCCATGGTCGGGGCGGTCGGCACGGTGGGCGCGGTCCAGTCCCCGAGCGCGCGCCGGGCCGCCGCCGCGAAATCGGTGCAACTGGCGAACCGGTTCTCCGGTCGCTTCGCCATCGCCCTGGTCAGCACGGAGTCGAGGGCGGCGGGCAGATCCGGGCGCAGCATGCTCGCGATCGGGGCCGCGTCGTAGAGGTGCCCCTGCATCACGACCGCGGGATGTTCCGCGGTGAACGGCGGTGCACCGGTGAGCAACCGGAAAAGCGTGCACGCCAAGGAGTATTGGTCGACCCGCGCGTCGAGGGTGGCTCCGGAGAGTTGTTCCGGCGAGGCGTACGCCAGTGTCGCGGTGAAGGTTCCGGTGCTGGTGAGATGGCCGCCGTCATCGCGCAGGCGCGCGATACCGAAGTCGCTCAGCAGGACTCGCTCCGGACGCCCTTCGTGCGGGTGCTCCAGCAGGATGTTGGCCGGCTTCACGTCGCGGTGCAGGACGCCTTTGCTGTGCGCGTGATCGAGGCCCTCGGCCACCTCGCTGATGATCCGCACCGCCCGTTCCGGCGCCATCGGACCGGAGATCGTCGACGCGTCAGCGCCTTCCACGTACTGCATGGCGATCCACAAGCGCTCACCGACGGCCCCGCGGTCGTACACCGAAACGATATTGGGATGGTCCAGCCGGGCGACCAGTTCCGCTTCCCGCTCGAATCGAGCCCGGCTCTCCGCGTCGGAGAACAGCTCGGGGTTGAGCACTTTCAGCACGGTCAAACGGGGCAACCGGGGGTGCCGAGCCAGGTAGACCGTGCCCATGCCGCCCCGGCCCAATTCCCGTTCGATCACATAGTCGGCGAAAACCTCACCGCTACGCAGCATCTCGACTCCAAACCCTGGACTGCATATTCCCCCCGACCCGCCGGGCCGGCAATGACAGCCATCGTGTCCCATCCGGCCTGGCGGTGCCAACTCGTTTGCCGCCCCAGGTTCTACGGGCCCGTGGTCAGCGGCCGCCCATACCCGACATGGCGATGCCGCGCACGAAGGCGCGTTGCGCGAACGCGTAGATCACCAGCAGCGGCAGCAGGATGACGATCGCCGTCGCCATCAGGATCGGCCATTGGGTGTGATACTGACCTTGCAGGCGCACCAAACCCAGTGTGGCGGTGGCGATATCGTTACGCTGGATCATGATCAGCGGCCAGAGGAAGTCGTTCCAGACGGTGATCCAGGTGAGCACTGCCAGCACCATCAGCGCCGGGCGGATGTGCGGCAACAAGACCCGCCAATACACCTGCCAGGTGCTGCACCCGTCGACGATGGCGGCTTCCTCCAATTCCGCTGGGAGGGTGCGGAAGAACTGGCGCATGAGATAGGTGCCGAAGGCACTGCCGAACAGGCCGGGGACGATCATCGCCCACGGGGTGTCGACCCAGCCCAGGGCCCGCATGAGCAGGAACTGCGGGATCACCGTGACGGTCAGCGGCACCATCAGGGTGGCGAGGTAGGCGACGAACAGCGCCTCACGACCACGGAAACGCAAGCGCGCGAACGCATACCCGGCCAGCGAACAGAAGAACACCTGACCGGCGGTGACGCAGACGGCGTACACCGTGGTGTTCAGCAACATTCGGCCCAGCGGCAGCAGCTCGAAGACTTCGCCGTAGTTGGACCACTGCGGACGCTCGGGAAGCACCGCGGCCTCGGCGATTTCGCCATCACGCTTCAGCGACCCGGACAGTGCCCACAGAATCGGCAGCAGCGCGCACCATGCGATAGCGCTCAGGGCGATATAGGCGAGCACGCCACCCCCGACGCGCCGGAGAATCCGGTGCTGGACCGGCAACCGGGCGGGCCGGAAGGGCATGCCGCGCGTCACAGTTCGACCTCCGATCGGCGCGCGAAGCGCAATTGCAGCAGCGTCAGCAGCAGCAGAATCGCGAAGATCACCCAGGCCAGCGCGGCGGCGTAACCCACCTCGTAGAACCCGAACGCGTGCTGGAACAACATGATTCCGAGCAGATAGGTGCCGGTCTCCGGCCCTCCGCCGCTCCCCGTCAAGGCATAGGCCTGGTCGAAGGCCTGGACCGAGTTGATCACCGTGATGACGAAGACGAACGACAGCGGCCCCCGGATCAGCGGCACCGTCACCGACCAGAACCGGCGAATCGCACCGGCCCCGTCGATCTTCGCCGCCTCGTACAACGGCTCCGGCACGCCCTGCAACGCCGCGAGCAGGATCACCGTCGCGAAAGGCACGCTCTTCCAGACGGTAACGATGCTCAGCGACACCAGCGCCCAGTTCGGATCGGTCAACCACGGCACCGGATCGATCCCGAACCAGCCGAGCATCAGGTTCAGCAGTCCGTCATCGGTGGTGAAGATGAACCGCCACACCACCGCCATGGCCACCGTCGAGGCGACAAGCGGCAGGAACGCGATCGTCCGGAAGAGGCCGATACCGCGCAGTTTCCGGTTCAGCGCGGCGGCCACCGCGAGCCCGATCGCGACCGTCGGCACCAGGGTGAGCACCGTGAACACCGCCGTGTTCCGCAACGCGATCAGGAACAGCGGGTCCGAACCGAACAGCCGCCGATAGTTCGCGATGCCGACAAAGCGGGGCGGGCTGAACAGATCCCACGAGTGAAAACTCAGGTACAGCGAGAAGGCCAAGGGAAACACCAGAAAGACCAGAACCGCAGCGAGATTCGGCGCGATGAACAGCCAGCCCGCACGCTCGCGCCGCCGGGCCAGGCGGCCACGGACCGGCCGGGGGCCGCCCTGGTTCGCGCGGCCGTCGACTTCGCCGGATCCAGTCTGTGCGGGTGACATCGCCGGCCGCGTGGCCGGCACGGCGTCGTGCCGGTGCGGACCGGCGTCCCCCGCCACGGGCATGGTTTCGCGTTCAAGCATGGGCACCCAGCAACGCGTCGATGTCGGCGGTAAAGCTCCCCCCGAGGGATTCGGCCGTGGCCGCACCCCGCAGCACCCCATTGCCGCCGCGTTCCAGCAACGCCGACACCTTCCCCCAAGCAGGCGTCACCGGCAGCGGACGGGAGGCGGCCGGTCCCCCGGACATCACCTCGAGGTTGCGAATCCGGCGGTGCGCGGCGGCGAAACCCGGTGTCGCCATCGCCGATTTCAGCACCGGAACGAACAGTCCCGAGGAGGCGACGATGGCCTGACCGACCGGGCCGGTCGCGAACTTCACGAACTCCCAGGCCTGTTCGATGCGTGGACTGTCCGCGGCGATCGACAGCCCGGTGCAGCCCACGTCGGTGATCGCGCCGGGCCCACCGTGCGGGCCGCGCGGTAGCACCGTGAGATCGATATCGAGATCGTCTTGCCCGGCGAACTCCGAATAGAGCCAGTGCCCGCCCATCGCCATCGCCGCCCGCCCGCGCCGGAACAGATCGGGCGCCGAAACCGACTGCTGGTCAGCCACTTTTGGTGCGACCCGGTGCCGAACCGCCAAGTCCGCGTAGAACTGGAACCCGGCGGCGAAGCGCGGGTCGCCGAGATTCGTCCGGGTCGGGTTCACCGACGGCGTGAACCACTCGGCGCCGTTGTTCATCCCGAAGCAGGCCGCCGAGAAATACGGCACCCAGGCATCGGCGAAGCCCCACTGTTTGGTTCGGCTGCCTTCGCGCCGGGTGAGCTGCTGTGCCGCGTCCAGGAATTCCTCGAAGGTCCAGGCGTCGTCCCAGCGCGCGGGCGGGGTCAGCCCGGCGGTGGCGAACAATTGCCGGTTGTAATAGAGGAACACGCCGGACCACTGCTCCGGCAGGGCGTACTGCCCGCCGCCATAGGTGAAGGTGTCGTACAACGTCGGGTAGCTGTCACGCCGCAGCTCCTCGGCATACCCGGGGTCCCGGTCCAGCAGGGTCCGCAAGTCCAGCAGCACCCCGCGCTCGGCCAGCCCGGCGTACAGCAACTCCCAGGCCATCATCACGTCGGGGCATTTGCCGCCCGCGCAATAGGTGAGCATCTGCTGGAGCGGATCCGGGCCGGACATGATGGTGCGCACCTTGATCGCGGGATGCCGCTTGCGGAACTCCTCGATGATCGTCAGCCGGACCCGGGCCTCCTCGGGCCGGGCCTGGAAGAAGAAGGTCAGCGCGTCGTCATCGGCGCCACATCCGCCCAGCGCCAGCGGTGCGGCCAGCGCGGCACCGAGCAAGGTCCGGCGACGGACCGCGATCACGAGCCGAGGGGTGTCGTCATGATGCGCAGCAGCATACTTACGGCAAAATATTCTTCGACCGCCGGTCGCGGCACACCGACCGTTCGTCGCGCGTTATCGACCGTTCGACCGGTTCGAATGTTCAGACTTGCCTAAGCCTCTCCGAAGCTTGTGGCGGAACGTGAGGCGGCGTGGCAGCATACGCACGGCTATAACGCAGGTGACGGCGGACACACCAAATTAGCTCGGCGAGGAACCTCGATCGGTTACTTTTTTTGTGGTTTCTGCTGGTTCCTGCGCTTTTTCAGGAGATGAGGGCTTGATGGCGACAATCGAATATCTGCGGACAGACCCAGATCTACCCCCGGTAGGTGTGGTCGACAAGTCTCCGATGACGGCGAAGAAGAAGGCGATCTTCGCCGCCATCGCGATCCTGGGCGCCGTCGCCTGGGCCGTCGTCGCCATCGCGCGCGGTGAGTCGGTCAACTCGGTGTGGATCGTGATCGCGGCGGTGTGTACCTACATCACCGCCTACCGCTTCTACGCCAAGTTCATCGAGTGGAAGATCACCAAGCCCCGCGACGACCTGGCTACCCCTGCCGAGATCCTGGAAAACGGCAAGGACTACATGCCGATGGACCGGCGGGTCCTCTACGGCCACCACTTCGCCGCCATCGCCGGCGCCGGCCCGCTGGTCGGTCCCGTGCTCGCCGCGCAGATGGGTTACCTGCCGGGCACCATCTGGATCGTGGTCGGCGTCGTCTTCGCCGGCGCCGTGCAGGACTACCTGGTGCTCTGGGCCTCCACCAAGCGGCGCGGCCGCAGCCTCGGGCAGATGGCCCGGGACGAGCTCGGCGCGATCGGCGGCGTGGCCGCCATCGTCGGCATCCTCGTGATCATGATGATCCTGCTGGCGGTGCTCGCGCTGGTCGTGGTCAACGCGCTGGCCGAAAGCCCGTGGGGTGTCTTCTCCATCGGCCTGACCATTCCGATCGCCCTGTTCATGGGCGTGTACCTGCGGTACCTGCGGCCCGGCGCGGTCGGCGAGGTCTCCGCGATCGGCATCGTGCTGCTGCTGCTCGCCATCGTCTCCGGTGGCTGGGTCTCCGAAACCGCCTGGGGCGAAGACTGGTTCACCCTGTCCAAGGTCACCATCGCGTGGCTGCTGATCGCCTACGGCTTCTTCGCCTCGGTGCTGCCGGTGTGGCTGCTGCTCGCCCCGCGCGACTACCTGTCGACCTTCATGAAGATCGGCACCATCGGCCTGCTCGCCATCGGCATCCTCATCACCATGCCGGTGCTGAAGGCGCCCGCGGTGTCGGACTTCGCCTTCGACAAGCCCGGACCGGCGTTCGCCGGCAGCCTGTTCCCGTTCCTGTTCATCACCATCGCCTGTGGCGCCCTGTCCGGTTTCCATGCGCTGGTGTCCTCGGGCACCACGCCGAAGCTGCTCGCCAAGGAATCGCATGCGCGGATGATCGGCTACGGCGGCATGCTGATGGAGTCGTTCGTCGCGGTCATGGCCATCATCACCGCCACGATCATCGACCAGCACCTGTACTTCGGCATGAACGCGCCGCTCGGCGTCACCGGCGGCACCCCGGAAAAGGCTGCCGCGTACACCAATTCGCTCGGACTGTCGGGTCCCCCGGCCACGGCGGCCGACTTCACCCAGGCCGCCTCGGATCTCGGTGAGAAGTCGATCGTCTCGCGTACCGGCGGCGCGCCGACCCTGGCCGTCGGCATCGCCGAGGTGTTCAGCAAGTTCCTCGGCGGCGCCGGGATGAAGTCGTTCTGGTACCACTTCGCGATCATGTTCGAGGCGCTGTTCATCCTCACCACCATCGACGCGGGCACCCGTGTCGCGCGCTTCATGGTGTCGGACGCGCTGGGCAACTTCGGCGGTGCGGCCCGCAAGTTCAAGGATCCGTCCTGGCGGGTCGGCGCCTGGCTGTGCTCGCTGATCGTGGTCGCCGCGTGGGGCTCCATCCTGCTGATGGGCGTCAACGATCCGCTCGGCGGCATCAACGCGCTGTTCCCGCTGTTCGGCATCGCCAACCAGCTGCTCGCCGCGATCGCGCTGACCGTCGTCCTGACCATCATCGTGAAGAAGGGCTACACCAAGTGGGCCTGGATTCCGGGCATCCCGCTGGTCTGGGACCTGCTCGTCACGATGACGGCGTCCTGGCAGAAGATCTTCTCGGCCGATCCGAAGGTGGGATACTGGAAGCAGAACAGCATCTGCGAACAGGCTCAGGCCGCCGGGAAGCTGTGCCTGACGGCGAAGACACCGGAAGATGTCGACATCGTCATCCGCAACACCTTCATCCAGGGCTCGCTGTCGATCGTGTTCGCCGCGATGGTGCTGATCGTCGCGATCGTCGGTGCGCTGGTCTGCTTCAATGCCTGGCGCAAGGGCGGTTCGGAGACCACCGAGTCACCCGAGGAGCCCTCGAAGCTCTTCGAGCCGACCGGTTTCTTCCCGACACCGGAGGAGAAGGAAGTGCAGAAGCAGTGGGATGAGCTGGTCGCCGCGGGGAAGATTCCCCCGCGGGGCGCCGCGCACGGCGCCGAGAGCCCGGACGTCAGTCTGAGCAAGTGACGAAACCCGTTGTGCCGCGGCGCGGCCGGTCCACCCGACCGGCCGCGCCGCGGCGTCTTCTCGAGGGCGCCAAGAGCCTGCTGAGCTGGTATAACGCCATCATCGGCGGGCAGGATTACCAGCGCTACGTGGCACATCTGCAACGCGAGCATCCCGGTTGCGAGGTTCCGAGCGAGCGGCAGTACTGGCGCGATCGGTACGACGAAGCCGAACGCAAACCGCAGAACCGCTGCTGTTGAACACAAACGGCCGCCGCACCAGATCGGTGCGGCGGCCGTTTCGTGCGGGTCGCGCGTTACTTCGCCGACTTCGAGCCGCTGCTGAGGGCCGAGGAGCCGGCCGTCAGCAGGTTCCCGAGCTCGTGGAACCAGCTGCACCCACCGGTGCCGGGCGGGATGGTGGTGCAGCCCGAGACCGGGGCGACCGGTTCGGCCGTGGCAGCGGCGGTGGCCATCGGGGCCAGCATCAGCGCACCGGCCAGGGTGGCCGCGGCGAGTGATCGTTTCATCGAGAATTCCTTCTGCTCTGTCTTTTTCGAACTGCCCAACTTCCCCCGAAGCAGTGATGATCACGCTATTCGGGCATCGGCGCAGTCCACAGCCCCAGGTTCCCTGGCCCCTGCCGCCAGGGGCACGGCCCCGGTTTTGTGCCCTGCGACAAGGCCGGGTTGTGGTGTCTTTTTTCCGCTAGCGCGCCCGCCGCGGAGCTGACATTGTGGAATGCGTGACGATCATGGCGTTGGATTTCGAACGGTGTTATCGGGCGGTCTCTACCCGGGACTCCCGGTTCGACGGGCAGTTCTTCACCGCGGTGCGGACCACCGGCATCTACTGCCGTCCCTCCTGTCCGGCGATCACGCCGAAGCCGACCAACGTCAGCTTCCTGCCGACCGCCGCGGCCGCACAGCAGGCCGGATACCGGGCCTGCCGCCGGTGCCTGCCCGACGCCGCGCCCGGGTCGCCGCTGTGGAACACGCGGGCCGACCTGGCCGCGCGGGCCATGCGGTTGATCGGCGACGGGGTCATCGAACGGGGCGGCGTGCCCGCGCTGGCGGCCACCCTCGGGTATTCGCAGCGGCAGCTGACCCGGGTGCTGACCACCGAGCTCGGCGCGGGTCCGCTGGCGCTGGCCCGGGCGCACCGCGCGCATACGGCGCGGCTGCTGATCCAGACCACGGATATGCCGATGTCGGATATCGCGTTCGCAGCCGGGTTCGCCAGTATCCGGCAGTTCAACGACACCGTGCGCGAGGTGTTCGCGGTCAGCCCGACCGTGATGCGCACCGAGGCGCACCAACGGGCCCGGCGCGATGCCGTGCCCGCCGCGAACGGCGCACTGACGCTTCGGCTTCCGTTCCGGGAGCCGCTGGATCGCGCGTGGCTGGAATGGTTCCTGTCGGCGCATGTGACGCCCGGCATGGAGTCGTGGGAGGACCGGGCCTACACCCGGGCCTTACGCACCCCCAACGGGCACGCCACCGCGCGACTCAGCTTCCAGCGTGATCATGTGCGGGCCGAGCTGGCGTTGCACGATATGCGTGACCTCGCGCCGACCGTGGCGCGACTACGGCACCTGCTGGATCTGGATGCCGACCCGGTCGGGATCGACGAGGTGCTGGGCGCGCGAACGCTGGAAACGCCGGTGCCCGAACTCGCCGTGGACGGGCTGCCCGATGCCGGGGCCGCGCCCGCCGACGAATCGGAGCCGCCGCCGATCCGGACGGTCCGGCCGCAGTTCAGTCCGGGCATCCGGGTGCCCGGGTGCCTGGACGGCCCGGAACTGTTGCTGCGCACCATGATCGGGCAGCAGATCTCCGTGTCGGCCGCCGCGACGCACACCGCTCGACTGGTGCAGGCGCTCGGCGAACCGATCGAGGGACCGCTGCCCCGCCTGTTCCCGAACCCCGACGTGATCGCCGAACGCGGCGCGGAAGTGCTGACCGGCCCCGCCAAGCGGATCCGCTCCATCGTCGGCGTGGCCGCCGCGCTCGCCGGCGGTGACCTGCACCTACACCAGGGCCGCACCGCCGCCGAGCTACGCCGCGACCTGCTGGCGCTCGACGGCGTCGGCCCCTGGACCGCCGACTACGTGACCATGCGCCTGCTGGCCGACCCCGACATCCTGCTCGGCACCGACCTCGTCGTCCGGCAGGGCGCGACCCTGCTCGGTCTCGACCTCACCGACACCGCCGGCTACTCCCCCTGGCGCTCCTACCTCTCCATGCACCTGTGGAAGGCGGCCCTGGCCGACCGCGCCGCCACCCCCCGAAAAGCCAACTCCCCCAAGAAGAACGGACGAATCTCATGACCACCGCCGACTTCACCATCGTCGACACCCCGATCGGCCCCTTCACCACCCTCGCGGCCGCCGACGGCGCCGTCCTGGCCTCCGGCTGGACCGCCGACGCCGACAACCTCCGTCTCCTGATCCACCCCACCCTGCGCCCCGCAGAACTGCGCCGCCGGGATTCCCTCGGGGCGATCAGCCAAGCCGTAATCGACTATCACGCAGGCGATCTCACCGCCATCGACGCCATCCCCGTCCGCCAGCAATCCGGCGAATTCCTCCTGCACGCCTGGGACGTCCTCCGCAAGATCCCCGCCGGCGAACCCGTCACCTACACCGAATACGCCGCTCTCTCCGGCCGCCCCGCCGCCACCCGCGCCGCCGCCAACGCCTGCGCCCGCAACGCCGCCGCCCTCTTCGTCCCCTGCCACCGCGTCTTCCGCATCGGCGGCGCCCTGGGCGGGTTCCGCTGGGGCCTGGAAGCCAAGCGCTGGCTCCTCGACCACGAGGCCTGAACCTCGGTCGCTACAGGCTCCCCCGCGGCACTACCCAGCGATGGTTCAGATCAATGACCGATGCCACGGTTTCGAAGTCCGCGTCGTAATGAATGAGCACCAGCCGATGTTGGCCGGCCAGAACCGCTGTGAGCAGGTCCGCTATGCCGACCGTGCGATGCCTGCCACCGCGGGCGAGTTCGCGCTGGATCGCGAACGCGCGTTGCCAATGTTCGTCGTCGGTCGGCAGATATTCGTATGCCGCACGCCGATTCGCCCGGACTTTCTCGTAGTCGGCCGGACTTCGGGCGCTGTAGAGCGCTTCGGCGTCGAGGGACGCGCAGGTGGCTACCAGACCGCGGGTGATCAGTGGGGCGAGCCGCTGCTGAACAGCCTCCTTCTCGAGGTGGGCGGCCGCGCTCGTGTCGATCAGGAACCGAGCGGTCACCGCCATACGCGGGCTCTTGCTTCAGGATCTTGCATCTCTTCCAATCCCCCTTCTTGAAGCCATTCCAGTTCGGCTACCCGAGCGGCGGCCGCGGCGGCGGACCGCAGGGCCGCCCGCACGGTGTCGGAGACGCCGCTGGTCCCTAGTTCTCGCTGCGCAGCTTCGAGTAGTTCGTCGTCGATCTCGATCAGTCGCTTCGTCATGAGCCCGCCTCCGGGTATATGGATCCCCGACAGCAAGTATATACAACCGCTTCAGGCGACGGTGGCTCGCAGGTGGGAGCCGGTGGGGGTGCGGCGGACGTGGAGGCGGCTGGGGATGCGCTGGCGCATTTCGTCGACGTGGCTGACTACGCCTACTACGCGGCCGTTGGAGCGGAGCTCGTCGAGGACGCCCATGACGGCGTCGAGGGTGTCGGCGTCCAGGCCGCCGAAGCCCTCGTCGATGAAGAGGGTGTCCAGGGCGATGCCGCCGGATTCGGCGGCGACGGTGTCGGCGAGGCCGAGGGCCAGGGACAGGGACGCCATGAAGGTTTCGCCGCCGGACAGGGTTTTGGCGGGGCGGATGGCGCCGGTGTAGTCGTCACGGATGTCGAGGCCGAGGCCGCCGCGGCGGCCGCGCGGGCCCGCCTTGTCGGTGTGCACGAATTCGTAGCGGCCCATGGACATTCGGCGCAGCCGGACCGAGCCCGCGAGAGCGACTTCCTCCAGGCGGGCGGCGAGGACGTAGGAGCGCAGGGACATGCGGCGGTTGTTCTCACCGCGGCCCGCGACCACCTCGGCGAGCCCGGCGAGTTCGTCGTGGGACCGCTGGAGCGGGGTGATGCGGTCGACCTCGGTCCAGAGCTGGGTACCGAGTTCCTCGAGCAGTTTGACGCGGCGGGTGGCGTCGGCGTGCGCGGCCACGGCGGCGTTCAGCTGCGACCGTGCTTGCGCGACAGCGGTCTCCAGTTCGGCGAGGTCACCGGGCTCCGCCGCCGCGGCGGCCCGCACCTCGGGTTCGGCCAGCACCGCTTCGGCGTGGGCACGAGCGCGGTCCGCGGCCACGAGTTCCGCTTCGATCTCGTTCTGCCGCTGCATGGTTCGTGCGGCGGCGGTAACGATCTTGGCGTAGGCGGTGAGCAGTGCGACATCGTCGCGCGGGCCGTCACGACGCGGGGACGAAGCGCTGATCTCCGCGCGCTGCTCGGGAGCGAGTGGACTTGTCGCGCCCGCCATCTCCGCACGCTGGCCGGAAGCGAGGGAACCTGTCGCGTCCACCATCCCCGCACGCTGACCGGAGGCCAGGGGACCTGTCGCGTTGACGGCGTTCGCCTGCGCCGCGCCGCTCGACCCCGACGTGTTCGTCGTGATGACGAAACCGGCTGCGAGGGAGAGGCTTTCGACGCGGGTGGCGATGGTGGTGACGGCTTCGCGGGCGGCGGCGGCCTGGGTGCGGGCGTCGCGGTAGGTGGTGGCGAATTTGATCAGGGTGTTCAGGCGGGTGCGGCGGCGGTCGATGGATTCGTCGGCGCCCGCGGCGGTGCGCAGGCGGTCGGTGAGTTCGAGGACGCGGGTGGCGGTCGCGGTGATCTGGGTGGTGATAGTGCTGCGGCGGGTTTCGGTTTCGCGCAGTTCGTCGTGCAGGCGGGATTCGTCGGCGCGGAGTTGGGCCAGTTCGGCGGTCAAACCTTCGGCCAGGGTGGCGGATTGGGAGGCGTCCTCGTAGCGGTCCGTCGCCGTGCGCAGGGCGGTGGTGAGTTCGACACGGTCCATGTCGCCGCCGCGGGCGGTGAGGCCTTCGATTTCGCGTTCCAGTTCGGCGATGCGGGCCAGGACCTGGTCCCGCTTGTCCTCGGCGCTGCGGGCCGCGGTTTCCGCCGCTTCCTCCGCCTCCTTGGAGACGGCGTCCGAGGTCGGGCGGGCGGGTGCGGGATGCTCGTCCGAGCCACAGACCGTGCACGGCCGGCCGTCGCTGAGTTGTCCGGCCAGTTCGGCCGCCATCCCGGCCAAGCGCCGCTCACGCAAATCGAGGACGCGCTCTTTGGCATCGTTGTGGGCGGTGCGAGCGGTTTCGAATTCGATCCGGGTACGGTCCAAAGCCTGCCGGTGCCTGGCCAATTCGACGGCAGCCGTGGCGGCGGTCTGGAGGCGCTCGCAGTCCGCGGTAAGCGCGGGCAGGAGTGCGACGGCCTCGGTGGCCTCGCGGAGCCGGGCTTCGATGGTGGTGATCGAGGCGGGGAGTTGCTCACGCAAGCGAATGAGCTTCCCGACCCGCCCTGTCAATGCGGTGTCTTCCTCACGCAGCTTGGTCAATTCGGCGCCGAGTTTGGTGGCGGTAGATGCGTCGGCACTGATCTCGTCGAGTGCGCCGATCTGGGTGCTCCAGTGCCGGATAGCGACATCGACATCGGCGTCGGGGCGGATGGCAGGCGCCCGGTCACCGGGCAGGTCGGTGCCCGGAATCATTGCGGTGCTGCCAATTTCGTCGGCGTGGCGGTCGTCGGCAAGCCGGTCGTCGCCGTGGCGGTCGTCGGCGATCAACTCTGCACCACCAACCTCGGCGGCGGCGGGCTCGATCAACGCGGCCACGAGTTTCGCCGCAGCTTCCTGCTTTTCGGCGTCACGCCGTCGACTCGTCATCACCGCGGCGCGCGCCTCGTCGATCGCGTCGGCGACCGGCTGGGCCCGCCGGGCCGCTTCGAGTTCGGCTTGCAAGGCGGCGCGGTGGTCGGCGTTCGCGGCGTAGTCGTCGAGCTGCGCGCGCGCCGCCGTCATCCGACGGCGCAATTCGTGCAGCCTGCGCTGCTCCTCGGCGAGCTTCCCGACGCGTGTCGACTCCTGTTGGCAGCGTTCGGTTTCCGTGATCGCACTGGAAAGATCGGTACGCGCGGTAGCAAGCAGATCCTGCGACCAGCCGACGGACTCCAATGCCCCGACGGATTCGGTGACACTCAGCCCCGCCGCACCGCGAATCTGCGCGATCAAACGCTCGATCCCCTGGCGGCGCTTCTCCAGATCAGCCGCCGATGCCCGGCGCTTATCCGCGAGCCACTGCTCCGCCGTACCGAATCGCTCAGTGTCGAAGAGCTTTTCGAGCAGCTTCTCGCGATCCTCGTTGTCGGCCCGCAGGAATCGAGCGAAATCCCCCTGTGGCAACAACACCACCTGGAAGAACTGATCAGCGCTCATGCCGAGCAGCCGGACGATCTCGTCCCCGATATCGGGGATGCGCGACAAATTCTCGCCTCGCCCATCCAGCCACGCCAACGTCGCTTTCGCCTGCTCGGTCCGCATCCCGGTGCCACGCAGCTTGGGCCGCTCGAACTCCGGAACCCGGTTCAGCCGCAACCGCCGGCCCCCGAGCGTCGCCTCCAGCACCACCTGCGGCGGAGTCTGCTCCGGCGCGTGATCGGAATGCAGCCGCTTACTCTCGCCCCGCGCCCCCGGCACCCGCCCATACAGCGCGAACGCGATCGCATCGAGCACCGTCGTCTTCCCCGCGCCGGTCTGCCCATGCAGCAGAAACAAGCCGTCGGCCCCCAGCGCGTCGAAGTCGACGACCGTGGTCTCGGCAAAGGGCCCGAACGCTGTCATCTCCAACCGATGCAGCCTCACCCCCGCCCCCTCGCCAGCCGAAGCCCCTGATCACTCACACAAAGGTCACGGAGGGTGGTCCACTTTCGGTTGAGCGAGGAGCTGCGAACCCCGTGAGGATATTCGGCTGTGCGGTCGATCATGCCGAGAGTTCCCCGAGCAGGGTCTGATCGCTGACAGCTGCTACCCGCTCGGGTTCGGTGACCGCTACCGCGAGGGCGCGCTCCAGCCAGGCCATTTCACCGGCGCTGGGCACACCGCGCACGTCGGTGAGGAAGCTGTGCGCTACTTCGGTGTCGCGGCGGCCGTGCACTCGCTCACGGTAGCGCAGTTCCGGATTGCCTTCTGGGCGTGACCATTCCACGTGTACCGCGTGCGGGAAGCGCGCACGGAGTTTGCGCAGGCCGTCGACCGGGCGGGCGTGGTCGGTCAGAGTCGCGGACACGTAGTGCTCCACCGCCTCGGCGTGGGCGGCGTCGGAGAGTAATTCGTCGAGGGTTCCGGTGAGCCTGCTGAGGCCGCGGACCAGCGGGAGATCGTGACGCTCGACCGTGTGCAGGCCCGCGGCGTCGAGATCGACGATCCAGACTGCCTTGCGGTGCGAGTTCTCGGCGAACGAGTACGGCAACGGCGAGCCGGAATAGCGGATGGACTCCGACAGGATCTGCGGGGAGTGCAGGTGGCCGAGCGCTACATAGTCGATGCCGTCGAACGCCGACATCGGCACCGTTTCGACGCCGCCGACGGAGATGGAGCGCTCCGAGCCGGTCGCCTCGCCGCCGACGACGAAGGCGTGTGCGAGCACCACGGTGCGCGCGGCGCCGCGCGCGGCGATGTCGGCGCGGATCCGGCCCATCGCGGCGTCCAGGATCTCGGCGTGCGAACGCGCCTGTGGCACGCCGAGTTCGGCGCGCGTGACCTCCGGCTCCAGATAGGGGATGCCATAGAAGGCGACCTCGCCGTGCGCGTCGGCGAGCAGGACCGGCCGGTCGGCGTCGGCGACCCGCGTGCGCAGGTGCAGTCCGCCCGCCGCCGCGAAGCTGGCGCCCGCGCCGAGCCGCGCAGGCGAATCATGGTTGCCGGAGGTCGCGACGATCTGCGCGCCCGCGGCGCGGATCGCCTCGAAGCCGCGGATGCAGACCGCGATCGCGTCCGCGCTGGGGATCGAGCGGTCGTACACGTCGCCGGGCAGTACCACCACCTCGACCGACTCGGACGCCACCAGCTCCGCGATGGCCTGCAACGAACGCTCTTGATCGGCAAGCAGATCGACACCGTGGAAGGTACGCCCGATGTGCCAGTCCGAGGTGTGCAGCATCCGCATGGCGAAAAACGTAGGCGCACCCACCGACACAATTCAATTGCCGCGACCGGGGTGTCGGATTTGCCGGGTTCCGCAGCGGCGTGTTTTCAGCGCCAGGCCGCGTGTCGAGTGCCCGAACTCACGAATGCGGCGCATGCGCTACCCCGACTCCGCTGATCTCGGCGAACACCCCGCTGCCTATAGTCCCCGCAGCGCCAGCGGATTTCGGTGTGCCCGGACGCACGCCGATCGCGCACATTTGTTTGCCACGGCTCGCCGGTCTGTCCACAGTCATTGACATCACTGCGGCTCAGTCGGTTTGCCGACACATGCGCTGTGAAGTTGCCAGGCGACCGAACTTGTCGGTGGGGTGGGGCACTATCTCGTTCCATGACCGCATCGATGCTTGTCGCACTGTTGCTGGTATTCGCCGCCGGAGTGGGGCTGGGCTGGCTCGGGCACACCGCCCACGCGGGTCAACGAGCCGCCGCCGCCGAGGCCAGGCTGTCCGCGGCCAACGACAACGAGCACCTGCTGCGCCAATCCCTGACCGCCGCGAACGAGGATGCGGCCCGCCGGCATTCGCACGCCATCGGCGCCATGGTGGAACCGCTGCGGGAGGCGGTAGGCGCCTTGAATCAGCACATCCAGCAGGTCGAGCACAGCCGCATCAACGCGTATTCGGGTCTGCGCGAACAGGTCGCGGGCATGCAGCGCACCTCGCATCAGCTCTCCAGCCAGACCAGCCAGCTGGTGGCGGCGCTGCGCGCGCCGCAGATCCGGGGCCGCTGGGGCGAAATACAGCTGGAGCGCGTGGTGGAACTGGCCGGCATGACCCGGCACTGCGATTTCGACACCCAGGTGAGCCGGGCGGCGCGCGGTGACGGCAACGCCGACCGCACCGGCACGGTCCGGCCCGACATGGTGGTCCGGCTGGCCGGCGGCCGGCACATCGTGGTCGACGCCAAAGTCCCCTTCAACGCCTATCTGGACGCCAGCACCGTCGACGATCCGGACGAGCGCGCCGAGCATCTGCTCCGGCACGCCAAACATCTGCGCGCGCACGTCGATCAGCTGGCCGACAAGGCCTACTGGGCGGCCTTCGATCCGTCCCCGGAGTTCGTGGTGCTGTTCGTCCCGGGCGATCCGTTCCTCGACGCCGCCCTCACCACCGATTCCGGCCTGCTGGAATACGCGTTCGGCCGCAACGTGATCCTGGCTACCCCCACGACACTCATCGCCCTGCTGCGCACGGTGGCCTTCAGCTGGCGGCAGGAGGCCCTGTCCCGCGATATGGCGAAGATCCAGCAGCTGGGCCGCGAGCTCTACTCCCGCCTCGGCATGACCGGACGGCATCTGGACCGGCTCGGCTCCCAGCTGTCGAAAGCCGTGGACGCCTTCAACTACACAGTGGCCTCGGTGGAGTCTCGAGTGATGGTGACGGCCCGCAAGCTGCACGACATGGAGATCGCCGAGCAAGAGGTCCCGGCCATCGCACGAGTGGATTCCTGGCCCCGCGCGGTGGGGTTCGCGGACGCCGACGGTTAGCCGCAATACATAGTCGCGCCGTGCCATAACGCCGTACGGCGCGTCGGCGGTTAGGGTTCATAACGTGGCTGCTTCCCAACGTGTGCGTTCCCGGGTGCCCGCGCCGCAACGTTCGATCCTGCCGTCGGTGCCGGGTATCCCGGCCGGCGCAGCCGTCCTGATTGCGGTTGCCTGCACGTTCCTCGGGTTCCTGATCGATGCCAACGGCGACATGAGCGAGCTGACGGGTACGTTCGCGACGCTCTATGTCGTCGGCTGCGTGGCGGCGGTGCTCGTCGTTCGCTACCGCGGGCTGTTCAGCACGATGGTGCTGCCGCCGCTGCTGATGTTCATCTCGGTGCCGCTGGCCTACCAGCAGCTGTCGGGGAGCGGCGGCTCGGGCCTCAAGGACATCCTGCTGAACCTGGCGGTCCCGCTGGTCTACCGCTTCCCGACGATGCTGCTGGCCACGGCGCTGGTACTGCTCATCGGCGGCTTGCGGATCTACCTGTTCCGGCGCGAGCAGTCCGCCGAGAGCGCCGCGGAGGCGCGGCGCGGCTCCAGCTGGGGACGCAGCACCGAGACCGGCCGATCCCGCTCCGGGCGGGGCGGCGGTCTCGCGGATTCCGCGAAGCGCCGGCCCCGGCGCGGTCAGCCGGAGCCGGATGACGATCTGGATCTGGCCGATCAGAAGACCGACAAGTACCCGCCGCCACGGCCGGGCAAGCGCGGGTCCGGCGACGTCGCCGACACCCCGCCCCGGGTGGGCAAGTCGGGCCGGTCCCGGGACGGCCGCTCGGGCCGCACCGGACGCTCGGCCACCCCGCGCAGCGACAACCCGCCGCTGCCGCGGCCCAATGTGCGCTACCGGGAACGGGATACCGGCCGCACCGAGCGGCGCAAGCCGGAAAACCTGTAGCGGCTAGTTCCGCGCGGCGCGCAGCTCCCGGGGCAGCGAGAAGACCAGGGTCTCATTGGCGGTGGTCACCGGCTGCACCTCGCCGAAGCCGTGCTCGGCCAGCATTTCCAGCACACCCTGCACCAGGATCTCCGGCACCGAGGCGCCGGAGGTGATGCCGATGGTGCGGACGCCCCCGAGCCAGGCCGGATCGACCTCCTTGGCGTAATCCACCAGGTAGGAAGCCTTCGCACCGGCACCGAGCGCGACCTCGACCAGCCGGACCGAGTTCGAGGAGTTGCGGGAGCCGACCACGATCACCAGATCGCATTCCGGCGCCATCGCCTTCACCGCGACCTGACGGTTCTGGGTGGCGTAGCAGATGTCGTCGCTCGGCGGATCCTGCAATCCGGGGAAGCGCTCGCGCAGCCGCTTCACCGTCTCCATGGTCTCGTCGACCGACAGCGTGGTCTGCGAGAGCCAGATCACCTTGGACTCGTCGCGCACGGTGACCTTGTCCACCGAATCCGGGCCGTCCACCAGCTGCACGTGATCCGGCGCCTCACCGGCGGTGCCTTCTACTTCCTCGTGCCCTTCGTGGCCGATCAGCAGAATGTCGTAGTCGTCGCGGGCAAAGCGCTTGGCTTCCTGGTGCACCTTGGTCACCAGCGGACAGGTGGCGTCGATGGTGTGCAGATTCCGCTCGGCGGCCGTCTCGTGCACCATCGGCGAGACGCCGTGCGCGGAGAACACCACGACCTGGCCCTCGGGCACCTCGTCGGTTTCGTCGACGAAGACGACGCCGCGATCGCGCAGCGTCTCCACCACATGGCGGTTGTGCACGATCTCCTTGCGCACATAGATGGGGGCGCCGTGTTTTTCGAGCGCCTTCTCCACCGTCTCCACCGCACGGTCCACGCCCGCGCAGTAGCCGCGCGGCTCCGCGAGTAGGACGCGCTTTCCCCCATTGGCATCGGCTGATCCGGCGCCCGCCGATCGGGCGATTCCGACGTTCAAAGGTATGGCCGAAGACATGCCCCACAGCTTACTGGCGTACACCGACCATGACCCGGGCGGATTACGCGGCATGACGGGGGTCACGATGTGTCTGTGACAGTAAGTCTTTGCATAACCAATCGGATCGGGCAGGCTAGGACCATGTTTCGACCTCCGTTCCTGGCCCGGGTCGCCGCCGGTGCCGCCGTATACGCCCTCGAAGAAACCCGCCGGTTACCCACGACGGCAATGAATTTCCCGATCACCGCGATCAGCCAGCTGCTGCAGACCACGATGCACGTGCAGCAGTTCGTGACCAGCCTCGCGCTCAAGGGTGACGCTGTTTTCGACCGGCTCGGCACGGGTCCGGAAGCGCAGCCGGAGTGGGCCACCTTCGACGAAGATCTGCCCTCGGAGCAAACTTCTGGCTCCGCGCCGGTCACGGCCGGCCGTACCAGTCGCTTCGACCTCTACACCGAGGGCGAGGCCACCGATTCCGCCCGCGCGACCAATGGTCACGTCACCGCAGTGACGACGATCACGGTGCCGGAAATCGACCGGCCGGAGCCGGAATCCGAGCCGGAGCCGGTCGCCGAGGCCGAGCCGGAGCCCGTGGAGATCGCCGAGCCGGAGATCGCCGCCCGCTACGACTACGCCAACATGACCCTGGCCCAGCTGCGCGCCCGCCTGCGCATGCTGACCCTCGAGGATCTCGCCACCCTGCTCGACTACGAGCAGCAGACGCGCGCCCGGGCCGCCTTCGTCACCATGCTGACCAATCGCATCGCGACAGTGCAGGCGCAGTAATTTTTGGCGGCGCCTGCGCTTCGGCCACTCTGACGCGAGACGGCCGCGAACGGGTCGGTCGTAAGACTCCCTCCGTTCGGGGCCGGTTCAGGCTTGGAGAGCTTGATGACATTGTTCGGCCGACGCTGTAGCGGGCGACCGCTGCGCAAGGGCGTCGGTGGCACCGCGTATATCTAGCTGTATGACCTCCGCGGCCAACCCCTCGGCGAACAGCCCCGCGAATTCCGCTGACGCGCCGTGGCCGGTGCGCACGGTCTCGATGAAGGTTACGCAGTGGATCGACCGGCTCGGCAGCATCTGGGTCGAGGGTCAGATCACGCAGATCAATCTGCGGCCCGGCACTCGCACCGCCTTTCTCGTCCTGCGTGATCCCTCCGTCGACATGTCGCTCTCGGTGACCTGTGATCCCGAGCTGATCCGCAAATCCCCGATCCCGCTGCAAGAGGGCACCCGGGTCGTCGTCTACGGCAAGTTGTCCTTCTTCGCCGGCCGCGGCACGATCTCGTTGCGCGTCCTCGAGATTCGCCCCGTCGGCGTCGGTGAACTATTGGCTCGTATCGAGCGCTTGAAGGCGCTGCTGGCCGCCGAGGGTCTGTTCGATCCGCGGCTCAAGCGCCCGTTGCCGTTCCTGCCGAAGACCGTCGGCCTGATCACCGGCCGCGCCAGCGCCGCCGAACGCGATGTCCTGACGGTCGCGCAGAACCGTTGGCCCGCAGTACATTTCGAAGTGAGAAACGCCGCGACGCAGGGCCCGATGGCGGTGCCGCAGCTCATCGACGCGCTGGCCGAACTCGATCGCGATCCGGCCGTCGAGGTGATCGTGCTGGCGCGCGGCGGCGGCAGCGTGGAAGACCTGCTCGCCTTCTCCGACGAGGCGCTGTGCCGCGCCATCGTGGCCGCGACCACCCCGGTCGTCAGCGCCATCGGGCACGAACCCGACAACCCCCTCAGCGATTTCGTCGCCGACGTGCGCGCGGCCACCCCGACCGACGCGGCCAAGCGGGTAGTTCCCGACGCCGCGGCCGAATTGGCGGGCGTGCGTGACCTGCGCGCCCGCTCGGCGGCCGCGTTGCGCGGCTGGGTGGAGCGCGAGACCCGGGCGCTGGTCCAGCTCCGGTCCCGCCCGGTTATGGCCGATCCGCTGCGCGAAATCGACCGGCGCACAGAGGAAGTCGAGCGACTGCGCACCGCCGCGCGGCGCTGCGCCGAGCAGTTGATCCGGACCGAGTCCACCGCCGCCCGGCATCTGCGCGAGAAACTGACCGCGGTGGGTCCGGCCGCGACCTTGTCGCGTGGCTACGCTGTGGTCCAGCGGGTGACCGGACCGGAACGTCATGTCGTGCGCAGCATCGAGGACGCCCCGGCCGGCAGCCAGCTGCGCATCCGAGTCGCCGACGGCGCGATCTCCGCGGCCGCGCTGGGCACCCAGGCCCTGGGCGCCCGCAAGCCATCCGACACCGAGAAGGATTAACCGTGGCCGAACCCGACACCGCCCAGGACACCGCCGAGATCGCGACCTTCGGCTACGAGCGCGCCCGCGACGAACTGGTCAACGTCGTCAAGATGCTGGAACAGGGCGGCCTGGACCTGGACGACTCGCTGGCGCTGTGGGAACGCGGCGAAGCGCTGGCGAACCGCTGCGAGGAACATCTCGCGGGCGCCCGCCAGCGCGTCGAGGAGGCGATCTCCCGTTCCGAGGCCGCCGAAGAGGCCTGAGCCGAACGGGTCAGAACGTACAGGCGGGGCCGCCGCCGGAGCTGTCGACCGAGCCGGCTTTGAGCATCTTCAGCAGGCGGCACAGGGCTTGGGCCGCGGCGGAACCCGAGGAGGAACCGCTCGACCCACCTTCGGCGACCACGGCCGCTTCGGGGGCCGGCGCCACGGGGGCGGCACCGGCGACAGCGGCGGGGGTGAGCAGGGCCGCGGACGCGGCTACGACGACTACGAGTTTCTTCATCGGAACTATCCTCTTTATCGAAATCCCCGCCCGGGACGAGTATTCGGGGATCGAGAGGACAGCGCACGACCCGATTACTCGGGGCGCGAGTTCCGGGGTGAAAGCCTCAGCGCGCGAGCGGCTGGGCGGCGGCGACCGCTTCGGCGAGGGTCTTGAAGGCGCCCTCGTTGCCGGCGCCCTTGATCAGCACGCGGGCGGCGCCGAGGTCGGCGATCCAGGCGGTCTCCTCGGTCGGCTCGGCGTAGACGGTCCACTGCTGATTGCCCAGCGGCTGGGTGCCGCTGGCATAGCGGGAGCCGAGCACGAAGCGGGCGAGCGCCTCTTCAGTGGCGTCGGTCTGGGTCAGCTGCATGTAGGTGCCCTGATGGGTGATGTAGCCCACAGTGCTGACGGCGCCGCCGCCCGGGCCGGCGATGCTCGCGCGGCTGCCGGAGTTGGGTGTCCAGTCGGCAGGGACGGCCGGATTCCGGATCGGGAACGTCAGCGATTTCGCGTCCGAAGCCAGGGCCGACTTGATGTCGAAATGCGGGATCGCGCCTTGCGTCGGGCCTTTGGCGGCGAAGCTGCACTGGCTGGCCACCCCGGCGAAGACCACGACGATCAGCACCAGCGGGATCAGCGAGAAAAACAGATCCTTGTAGTTGAGCAGAATCCGCGGTTTCTGATACGACACGTCCCCAGTATCCACTTGCGGGCGCACCCCTCGGACCAGGGGTGGCACGGGGCTTACCCACGTAATGAGACAATCGTCCGGTACGCACAACCCGAGGGAGGCACCCCGCCATGACGGCATCTTCGCCCACTAGCCGCCGCGAGGCACCGGACCGCAACCTTGCGCTCGAACTGGTCCGGGTGACCGAGGCGGGGGCGATGGCCGCGGGCCGCTGGGTCGGCCGCGGTGACAAGGAGGGTGGCGACGGCGCCGCCGTCGACGCGATGCGCGAGCTGGTCAACTCGGTGTCCATGCGCGGTGTCGTGGTCATCGGCGAGGGCGAGAAGGACGAAGCCCCGATGCTCTACAACGGCGAGCTGGTGGGCGACGGCACCGGGCCCGAGGTGGACTTCGCGGTCGACCCGGTCGACGGCACCACGCTGATGTCGAAGGGCTCCCCCGGCGCCATCGCGGTGCTCGCGGTCGCCGAGCGCGGCGCCATGTTCGATCCGTCCGCGGTGTTCTACATGCACAAGATCGCGGTCGGCCCGGATGCCGCCGACGTGATCGATGTCTCCGCCCCGATCGCCGAGAACATCCGCCGCGTCGCGAAGGCGAAGAAGCTGTCGAAGTCCGATCTGACCGTCTGCATCCTGGATCGCCCGCGCCACGCGGACCTGATCCAGCAGGTGCGCGACGCGGGCGCCCGCATCCGCCTGATCTCCGACGGCGACGTGGCCGGCGCCATCGCCGCCGCGCGTCCCGACTCGGGCACCGACATCCTGGTCGGCATCGGCGGCACCCCCGAGGGCATCATCGCCGCGGCCGCCATGCGCTGTATGGGCGGCGCGCTGCAGGGCATGCTCGCCCCGACGGACGACGAGGAGCGCCAGAAGGCCATCGACGCGGGCCACGACCTGGACCGCGTCCTGTCCACCGAGGACCTGGTCTCCGGCGAGAACATCTTCTTCTGCGCCACCGGCGTCACCGACGGTGACCTGCTGCGCGGCGTGCGCTACTACGGCGGCGGCGCCTCCACCCAGTCGATCGTCATGCGCTCGAAGTCCGGCACGGTCCGCATGATCGACGCCTACCACCGCCTCACCAAGCTGCGCGAGTACAGCTCGGTCGACTTCATCGGCGACGAGGACGCGACCCCGCCGCTACCCTGAGTTCGGCCGAATCGCCAGGCGCGCAGGCACTTTCGCCTGCGCGCCTTTTCGTTGCCCAGCCGTGCCGACACCCGGACGGCGCTTGTCACGGAACAGGGGCGGGTAGCCCTGTCGCAGGGCTCGTTACAGCCCTGCGAGTGACTGCACCTGCGCGATCGCCGCTGTGTCGTGACGGCCCGGCCTGTGCGGCCGCCCGCACTGCGGCATACTCGCAAGGTGGGACGGATGGTGTTGCGGGCCAGTGCTTCCGGGCTGTCGAAGAGCTGGCGGGGGCGGCGCGAGCGGCGGGCGGGAGGGGCGAGCCGCAGTTGTTGGCGGATCGGGCGGACGCGGCGGTAGTCCGGGTGGGGGCCTGGGTGGCCAAGGCGCATCCGCCCGAGACCAACGAGGCGGCGTTGCTGGTTCGGCTGCGGCTCGCCTCCCACCCGTGGCTGCGCGAGATCATCGCGGCACCGAACACCCCGACAATCGCCCAGCGCTACGAAGATCGCTTGATCACCGTGTGGCCCTTCGGCGAAACGGTGGATCCGGAGAACCCCGACGCCGCGCCGTGGGAGGAAGCGGCAACCCTGCTCGCACGACTGCACGCGCTGCCGATACCCCCAGAGCATCGCGTCAACTGCGCCGCCCACCCTTTGGACCCGCTGCCCGCCGCAGGCGGCCCCGCCCGGGTCAGGCGCGCGATGAACCGACTCGACGCTGCCGGAAGCGCGGTAGACCAAGCCGCGGCCGCGGTCGTGCGCCGCGCATTCGCCGACCTGACCGCCGAGAGGCCCGGCCTCATACCCGAAGGTCCCAACCTCACCACCGACAAGGCCCACCGCCCCACCGACAAACCTGACCACGCAGTCGGCAAACCCGGACACCTCATCGACAAACCTGGCCACGTTGTCGGCAGGACCGATCGCACCACCGAGAAGCCCGCACCGACTGCCGGGCGACGGTTACTCGTGCATGGCGACTTTCATCTTGGGCAGCTCATCCGGTTGCCAGAGGGCGGCGAAAACTCTTGGCGGCTGGTTGATATCGACGATATCGGGCGCGGTGAACCGGCGTGGGATCTCGCGCGACCGGCCGCCTTCTATGCGGCGGGGGTGCTGGAACGTGTTGTGTGGGAACGGTTTCTGGATGCGTATCGCCGTGCGGGCGGGCCTGCGGTGCCGGTGGACGGCGACCCCTGGCCTGCCTTGGAGCTTCCCGCCCGCGCGGTCGTAATCCAAGCTGCCGCACTGGCTGTCGGCGCTGCCGGACGCACCGGGGAACCCCTCGACGACGTCGATATCGCCCTGGTCGACGCCTGCCGCCGGATTTCCGCGCACTCCGTCACATCGTGATCGGCGCATGGTTGCGCGGAAGCGAGTACCGTCGCCGATATGCAGTGTCCGAAATGTCATGGTCTGATGCAGACCTACAATCGCAGCGGTGTTCACATCGAGCAGTGCGGTAACTGCCGGGGGATCTTCCTGGACTACGGCGAGCTGGAGAATCTGACTCGGCTGGAATCCGGTTACGCCGCGCCGCCACCGCCCGCCGGTGCGCCCGGTCCGGCGTGGGGCGCGCCCGCGCCGCACTACGGCGGCCACGGCGGGTACGGGCACGGCCATCACGGCCGGAACAAGGGCTTCGGGAAGATGCTCTTCTCGTCCTGAGCCGCGCCTTATTCCGGGAACCGGATGTGCGAATGACCTCAGGCGTGGCAGCCCACAAGGCGGCGCCAGCGACATAGGGTCGATCCCATGACCGAGGAATCGCAGCAGTTTCGCATCGAGCACGACACGATGGGGGAAGTCCGGGTCCCGGTGCACGCCCTGTGGCGCGCGCAGACGCAGCGGGCCGTGGACAACTTCCCGATCAGCGGACGCGGGCTGGAGCGAGCGCAGATCCGTGCGCTCGGATTGCTGAAAGCCGCCTGTGCCACGGTGAATCGGGATCTGGGTCTGCTGGACAAGACCAAGGCCGACGCCATCGTGGCGGCCGCCCAAGAGATCGCCGCGGGCGCCCACGACGACCAGTTCCCGATCGATGTCTTCCAGACCGGGTCGGGCACCAGTTCGAACATGAACGCCAACGAGGTGATCGCCTCGCTCGCCAAGGCGGCCGGGGTGGAGGTGCACCCGAACGACGACGTGAACATGTCCCAGTCGTCCAACGACACCTTCCCCACCGCGACGCATCTGGCGGCGACCGAGGCGGTCATCACCGATCTCGTTCCGGCGCTGGAACATCTGCGCCTGGCGCTGCTGGACAAGTCCAGCGAGTGGCGCACGGTCGTGAAGTCCGGCCGCACGCATCTGATGGACGCGGTGCCGGTGACCCTCGGTCAGGAGTTCGGCGGCTACACCCGGCAGGTCGCGGCCGGCATGGAACGCCTGATGGCGACGCTGCCCCGGCTGGGCGAGCTCGCCATCGGCGGTACCGCGGTCGGCACGGGCTTGAACGCCCCGAACGGTTTCGGCTCGAAAGTCGTTGCGGAACTGGTGAAGTCGACCGGCATCGATGCGCTCTCCGAGGCGCGGGACCACTTCGAGGCGCAGGCCGCCCGAGATGGCCTGGTGGAACTCTCGGGCGCGCTGCGCACCGTCGCGGTCAGCCTCACCAAGATCGCCAACGACATCCGGTGGATGGGTTCGGGCCCGCTCACCGGCTTGGGCGAATTGCAGCTGCCGGACTTGCAGCCGGGCAGCTCGATCATGCCGGGCAAGGTGAATCCCGTTCTACCCGAGGCGGTTACGCAGGTCGCGGCGCAGGTGATCGGCAACGACGCGACGGTGGCGTTCTCCGGCGCGAGCGGCGCTTTCGAGCTCAACGTCTACATTCCGGTGATGGCGCGCAACGTGCTGGAGTCGATCCGGTTGCTGGCCAATGTGTCGCGACTGTTCGCCGACAAGTGCGTGCGCGGGCTGGTCGCGAACGAGGAGCGGCTGCGCACCCTGGCCGAGTCCTCGCCGTCCATCGTGACCCCGCTGAACTCGGCGATCGGTTACGAGGAGGCGGCGGCGGTGGCCAAGCAGGCGCTGAAGGAGCAGAAGACGATCCGGCAGACGGTCATCGACCGCGGGCTGATCGGCGAGAAGCTGAGCGAGGAAGAACTCGATCGCCGCCTCGATGTGCTGTCGATGTCGAAGGTCGACGGCGACAAGTGACGAAAGGCCTGGGTATCCGCTATCTCGGATACCCAGGCCGGCGTTCTCCTAGGCGGGCGCTCCGGCGCGCAGGTGCGCGAGCTCGGCGCGCGCCTGCTCGCCCTCCGCACCCAGATCGGTGCGCTCGAAGACGTTCCACCGCCGCAGCAGCGGCGCGAAGACCAGCTCATCCTGCTTGGCCGGGTCGTAGATACCGGCCGCCGCCAGCACCTCGTCGCTGGAGCGTCCGTCCGGCAAGGTCACCGACGGCACGGTGAAGCCCGCGACCCGATCGGCGATGGCGCGCATGGTCTGGTCCGGCGCGATCGCGAAGGCCGCGCCGATCAGCTCGGCGAAGACGACCGACTGCATCTCGTCGTCCACGGCGATGCGCTCCGACATCGCGGTCACCAGCGGGTTCTCGTTCAGGGCCGCGGTATTGCGGTGCCGGATCGCCGAGGCGGCTTCCTCGATCGCGCATTCGGCGAGCACGTCCAGCAGATGCATGGGGGGACGGCTGAAGCCGGTCGTCATGTGCGCCATCCGGGCCCGCTCCAGCTCGACCGGATCGACCGCCCGCGTCACCATGAGGTAGTTGCGGATCATGATCTCGTGCCGGTTCTCCTCGGCGGTCCACCGGCCGACCCAGCGCCACCACGGACCGATGCGCAGATGCTTGCCGAGCTCGCGATGGAAGGCCGGCAGGTTGTCGGCGATCAGCACGCTGACGGTGAGCGCCAGCTTCGCGACCTCGCTGAGCTCGGATTGCCCGGGCTCCCAATCGTTTCCGCCGAGGAACCTGAAGTTGCGACCGTCGTCGAAGGGCACGTAGTCGTGCGGCTGCCAGCCGTCGGCGGTGGCGATGTGCCGGTTCAGGATCAGGTCCACCTCATCCGCCAGCGCGTCGAGCAGCTCGCGGTCGGTCAAGTGATTTTGCACCAGCACAACCTAGCTGGTGCGTCCAGCCAGCGGGGAGCTACGCACCAGAAAGAGCGCCCGGGACCGCGAGTCCCGAGCGCTCCCGGGCTGCTACTTCGGCGTGACCGTGGTCTGGCCGTCCTTCCAGGTGATGGTGCCGCCGGTGAAGGTGGATTCCTTGCCGCCGGTGATGTCCTTCTCGTCGCTGGTCGGATAGCCGAGTTTGCCGTTGGCGCCGCCGTTGGCCTCCCAGGCCTTGCGGATCTCGCCCCACACGATGTGCGGATCGCCGTCTTCGGCCTCGTAGATGGTGCCGCCGGCGAAGTCCTGATACTTGCCGCCGGCCGGGCCGTTCTCCTGCGCTTCCAGCGGCAGGCCGAGCGCACCGGTGGCGCCGCCGGCCGCGAGGTACTTCTCGTAGATATCGCCGGAGATGGTGACTTCCTGGCCGCCCTGGGTGGCGATCTTGGTTTCCTCGGCCGCCTCGGTGGTGCTGGTGGCGCTGCCGCCGGCGGTCTCGGAGCCGGTGGCCGAGCCGCTCGCGGTGGGCGAGGGCGTCGCCAGCACCGATGTCACCGCGCCTTTGGCCTTGTCGACGTTCTCTTTCGCCTCGTCCTCACTGCATCCAGCGGACAGCAGCAGTGCGGCGACGCCGAGCGCCGCGGTGAATGTAGCCGTTCGTCGAGCGAAGTGGGTCATGTCCATCCTCTTCTCGAATAGGCAAACCATGATGTTCAGCAACGATCCGGCGAATCTGCAAGGGATTCGCCGGATCGCGCTGAACAGGTATCGCCGCGGGATATTACCCGTTCGATGTGAGATGAAACACACTCTCGAAGATTGCTCTACGAGAGCACCACCGGGCTACGCGCTCGGGCCGTACTCCTCCAGCATCTCGGTGACCAGAGCGGCGATCGGCGACCGCTCGCTGCGAGTGAGCGTGACGTGTGCGAAAAGCGGGTGCCCCTTGAGCTTTTCGATCACCGCCGCGACACCGTCGTGCCGGCCGACCCGCAGGTTGTCCCGCTGCGCCACATCGTGGGTGAGCACCACCCGCGATCCGGTACCCAGCCGGCTGAGCACCGTGAGCAGCACATTGCGCTCCAGCGACTGCGCCTCGTCCACGATCACGAACGAATCGTGCAGCGAGCGACCGCGAATGTGGGTGAGCGGCAGGACCTCCAGCATGTCGCGGGAGAGCACCTCCTCCAGCACCTCGCGGCTGGCCAAGCCGTCGAGCGTGTCGAAGACGGCCTGCGCCCAGGGCCCCATCTTCTCGCTCTCGGAACCGGGTAGGTAGCCCAGATCCTGGCCGCCGACCGCGTAGAGCGGACGGAACACCACGACCTTGCGCTGGGTGCGGCGCTCTAGCACCGCTTCCAGGCCGGCGGTCAGCGCGAGCGCCGACTTACCGGTGCCCGCCCGGCCGCCGAGCGAGACGATGCCGATGCTCTCGTCCAGCAGCAGATCCAGCGCGATGCGCTGTTCGGCGGAACGGCCGTGCAGACCGAACGCCTCCCGATCCCGCACCAGCTGCACCCGCTTGTCCGGCGTCACCCGGCCCAGTGCGCTGGAACTGGTCCCGAGCAGCCGGATGCCGGTGTGGCAGGGCAGCTCCCGGGCTTCGTCCAGGTCGATCGAGTTTTCGGAGTAGAGCTGATCGATCCGCTCCTTGGAGACGTCGATCTCGACCATGCCGGACCAGCCGGATGTCACCACGTCCTGGGCGTGATATTCGTCGGCGTGTAAGCCCACCGCGCTGGCTTTGACGCGCAACGGAATGTCCTTGGACACCAGCACCACCTCGCGGCCCTCGGCCGCCAGGTTGAGCGCACAGGCCAGGATGCGGGAATCGTTGGTGTCGGTGCGGAATCCGACGGGCAGGACCGCGGGGTCGGTGTGGTTGAGTTCCACCTGCAGCGTTCCGCCCTCGGTGCCGATCGGCACCTGCTCATCCAGCCTGCCGTACTGCAGGCGTAGATCGTCGAGGTTGCGCAGGGCTTCCCGCGCGAACCAGCCCAGTTCGTGATGGTGCCGTTTGCCTTCGAGTTCGCTGATGACGACCAGCGGAAGCACCACGTCGTTGTCGCCGAACCTGGTGAATGCCCAGGGATCCGACAGCAGGACCGAGGTGTCGATGACAAAGGTTTTCTGGGAGAGCGAAGGGCGAGCCCCCTTGGTGTCTGTAGGGACAGCGGCGGATTTCCTGGAGGATTTCGCCGAGGGAGCGGAAACGGAGCGTGCAGCAGTCACGGTGGGCTCCTTTGTGTCCGTGCGGCACCCGCGCGCGGACGATCTCGCTGGACCGGCCGGTCCTGATGGCATTGGACTTGCGTCAACTGCCACGAGGGCCGGGCGCCGGCCCTCTCGCACTGAATTTCTCAGTCACGGTCAGGACCTCCCGTACGAACCACACCGACGCGGCCCGCATTACCGACGCTACCGCCGACCACCCGGTCTGCGCTCGGGGAAGTGAAGGCGTGTCCGTGAATCTTTCGTTAACCGATACGAGACTGCGAGCTAGAGTCGGTTTATGTCCGGCAACGAGGAACTCGAGAACCTGTCGTCGAAGGAACTGCACGACGAGGCGGTGAAGCTCGCGGTGCGCCACGGGGACGTGAAGTTCCTCTGGCAGCTGCTCACCCGGATTCCGGCCGCCGAAGCCGCGGCCGGAGATCTCGGCGAGAGCGAGGCCGACATCAAGTACGTCGTCCCGTTGATCGACGACTACATCCACGCCGGGGACGGCGCGGTCGCCGAGCAGCTGCGGCCGTTCTACCTGGAGTACCTGGCCGCGCACAGCTGAGCCCGCACGGCTACCGCAGGGTGATCGCGCCGGACGGACAGATCAGCGCCGCCTCGCGCACCGCGTCCCGCACTCCGGGTCCGGGGGTGTCGGTGAGTGGGATCACCTTGCCCTCCTCCGCATCCTGATCGAACACAGCGGCGGCGGTGAGGGCGCACATGCCCGCCCCGATGCAGCGGGCCCGATCCACGGTGATCCGCATCGGGTTCACCACGTCACCGGGAGCTCATGAACACCGTGGATGTCCATGTCGTGGCGCACCGGGACATCTTCGGCGGGCACGGCCAGGCGCAGCGCGGGGAACCGCCGCACCAGAGCCGGTAGCGCGACCCGCATTTCGACGCGGGCCAGTTGCTGGCCCAGGCACTGGTGCGCGCCGTGACCGAAGGCGACGTGCCCGACGGCGTTGCGGCCGATGTCGAAGCTGCCGGGGTCGTCGAACTTCAGCGGGTCGTGGTTGGCGGCCAGTAGTGACACCGCGACGGTTTGGCCCTTCCGGATCAGCTGACCCTCGACCCGCACGTCCGCCAGGGCAGTGCGCGCCGCGGTATGCGCGATCGACAGATAGCGCAGCAGTTCCTCGACGGCGCGGTCGGCGCGGTCGGGTTCGGTACGCAACAGCGCCAATTGATGGGGGTGCCGCAGCAGCGCGAAGGTGCCGAGCCCCAGCATGTTCGCGGTGGTGTCCAGTCCTGCGGCAAGCAGGAAGCCACCGATGCCCCCCAGTTCGTCGTCGGTGAGTTCGGTGCCGGTCAGGTCGCTGAGCAGATCGTCCGTCGGGTCGGCGCGCTTGGCGCGGACGAGGTCGCGCACGTAGTCCTTGACGGCCTCGAAGGTGGCGTACTGCTGTTCGGGACTGCTGTCGAGCGCACCCATCGTGACGGTGTGCGCGAAGAAGGCGTCGCGCTCGCCGTACGGCACACCCAGCAGCTCGCAGATGACCAACGTGGGGATGGGCCGGGCGTAGGCGCTCATCAGATCGAGCGGGCCGCCGGCGCGCTCCATCGCGTCCAGGTGTTCGGCGGCGAGCTGTTCGACGCGTTCGGTCAGCAGCCGCATCCGGCGCACGGTGAACTTGCTCGCCAGCAGTTTCCGGAAGCGGGCGTGCTCGGGGGCGTCGATGCCGGTGAGGTCGCCGAGCGGGGCGGGCGGCAGCTGCCCGACATCGGCGAGCGGGTAGTGCATGAGTTCGAAGCGGGAGCTGAAGCGCGGATCGGACAGCACCGCGCGGACCGCCGCATGGCTGGTGGCCAGCCAGCCGAGATGGCCGTCGGGGAAGGCCATCGGAGTGAGGGGGCGGTGCGCGCGAATGTCCGCGAATGCGACGGGCGGGGCGAACGGACAGCCCTGCGGGCGGGTGGTGGGAAGACGAACGGCCTGTGTTTCGGTCACGACTACTCCTCGGGCTCATCTCTTCGGAAGGACCCGAACGCTACGTTGCACCGACTGGGTGAACAACGAGAACCGAAAGCCAATCACCGTTATTTGCAGGTAGATTGAAGAAGTAAGTTGCAACGATGCTGCGGCAGAACGCAATTATGAAGGCGGAACGTTGCAACGAGTTGCGTTTCACCGCAGCGCTTCGCACCGACCGGAGGAGGCGTGCGTGCCCGGAGGCCGATTGACCCGGGAGGATCGCGGGGACATCGCCGCGGGGCTGTCCCGCGGCCTGGGCTACGCGGAGATCGCCCGGCGGCTGAATCGGCCCACCTCCACGGTCAGCCGGGAAGTCGGCCGCAACGGCGGCCCCAACCGCTACGAACCCGAGCGGGCGCACCGCGCCACCGAACGGCGCGCTCGCCGCCGAACACCCACCGTCGCGGCCGTGGCCGAACCGATCGAGCCCGCGGTCGCCGAATTCATCGCACACTTCACCGCGATGTTCGCCCGCACCGGCATGCCGCGCACCGCCTCCGGCGTGCTGGCCTGCCTGTATGCCGCCGACACCGCCAGCTGCACCGCCGCCGAACTGGTACATCGGCTACGCGTCAGCCCCGCCTCGATCTCGGCGGCCATCCGCTACCTCGAGCAGCAGGACATCATCCGGCGCGAACGCGACGCCGAGCGCCGCCGCGACCACTACCTGCTCGACGAAGACGCCTGGCCGCGTGCGACTTTCACGGGCGCCCGGCAGAATTTCCTGCTGGCCGAGGCAGCCCGCCAGGGCGCCGCCATCCTGGGGCCGGCCGCCCCGGCCGCGGCGCGGCTGGACGAGATGAGCAACTACCTCGATCACGTCGGCAAAGACATGCTCGCCTCGGCCGAGCGGTGGCGGGGGGATTTCAGCGGCGGGTGAGCAGCTTCGCCGACACCAGCCGCCACAGGCCCACCGCCGTGCCTCTGAGGAAGTTCTCGAAGCTGAAGTGGTCGTGCCACAGCACGATTCGGCCCTCGCGCAGTTCCAAGGTGCCGGTGACCCAGAAGCCGATCGTCAACGGGCCGGCGCGCAGGTAGTCGGTGCGGTCGGTGAGCACGATGCCGCCGTTGGCGGCGATGTGGTGCATGTCGACCCCGAAGCCGAACGCGTCCTTGTCCAGGCCGCGCAGCACAGCGCCGACCCGCCGCAGGCCGCGGATGTCGGGCAGCGAGGTGTTCTTCCAGACGATGTCGGGGTGCAGCAGTTCCAGCGCCTCGTCCACCGCGCCCATTTCCAGCGCGGCGAAGAACTCCCGCACCGTGGTGATCGCGTCTTGCATCAGTTCGAGTTCCTCGGACATGCGTCGAGCCTAGGCGGACCGGAGCGCTAGGACTATCCCCTGCGCGCGGCGATGAGCACGGCGAGCCCGTCCAGGATCCGCTCGATGCCGAAGTACAGTGCGTCGCCCTGGTTGTCCGGAAGCCCGGGATGCCCGGCCGCGGCCGCTTCTTCGGCGAACGCGGCGCGCACGGCCGGATAACCCGCCCCCGCGGCGGCCATCATCTCGCCGAACTGCTGGGCGACCTGCTCGGCCAGCTGCGCGCCGGTGGCGCTGCGGGACTGCTGGGCCAGGCTGCGGACATGACCGTTGAGCAGCACCACCGAGTCCAGCCGCTCCGGGCCGGTCAGCCCGGTGCCCTCCAGCGCGGTCAGCGCGACCTCCAGCCAGCCCATCTCGTTGGGGCCCAGCGGGCGGATCCCGACCGCGAGTTCCAGCGACCACGGGTGCGCGCAATACCGGTCGAAGACCGTGACCGCCCAGTGCCGCAGGCTTTCTCGCCACGGTTGCGCGCGATCCCCCGCCGGCGCCACGGGTTTCGGCGGCGCGCCCATGGCGGTGTCGAACATGAGCGCGGTGAGTTGCTCCTTGCCCGGCACATACCGGTACAGCGACATCTTGGTGAAGCCGAGGCGATCGGCCAGCCGCTGCATGGACAGGCTGGCCAGGCCTTCGGCGTCGGCGAGCGCGATCGCCTCGGCGACGATCCCCGCCAGCGTGAGCGCGGGCTTCGGTCCGCGTTTGGGCCGCGGCTGGGTGCCCCACAGCAGCTCGACGGTGGTCGGTGACGGCATGCCCTTGATCCTTCCGGAACCGCTTGACGGGTAACTGTGTCTACCATACTCTAATTCGTGTCCACCGGAAACAGATTCCAGCGGACACTGTTATAGAGTCAGGAGAAATCATGCGCAACCAGTCCGTCCTCATCTCCGGCGCGTCCGTCGCGGGCCCGGCCCTGGCCTACTGGCTCGACCGGTACGGCTTCGAAGTGACCGTCGTAGAGCGGGCACCCGAGCTGCGGCCCGGCGGCCAGGCCGTCGACTTCAAGGGCGCCACCCACCAGACCGTGGTGGAGCGGATGGGCATCTGGGCGGAGGTCCAGCAACGCAGCACCGGCACCACCGACATCGTCTTCGTCGACGAGCAGGGCGAACGGATCGGCCTCATGTCAGGTGATTTCACCGGCGGCGATGTCGAGATCCTGCGCGGCGACCTGGCCGAGATCATGTATCGGCGGACCAGCGGCAGCTGCGAGTACGTCTTCGGGGACTCGATCAGCGCGCTCACCGAGACCGCCGACGGCGTGCTCGTCGAGTTCGAGCGGGGCGAGCCGCGGACCTTCGACCTGGTGTTCGGGGCCGATGGAATCCATTCCCGGGTCCGGCGTCTGGCGTTCGGGCCGGAATCGGAATTCGTCGAACATCTCGGCTACTACTACTGCGTGGTGGGAGCCAGCCCGTGGACGGAGCAGATCAGCCGGCGGGAACGCCAAATCGCCTACGGGCTCAACGCCCCGGGCCTGCTCGCCGTCGACGGTGGCGCGAAGGCCCAGCAGATGTACGTGTTCGCCACTCCCGAAATCGAATTCGACCGCACCGACATCGCGGCACAACGCCGGATCGTCAGCGAGAAGTTCGCCGGCCTCGGCTGGGAGGTGCCGCGGATGCTGGCCGAGGCAGCCGAATGCGAGGACTTCTATCTGGATTCGCTGAGCCAGGTGCGCATGCGAGAGACGGGCTACACCACGGGCCGGATCGCACTGGTCGGCGACTCCGCCTACGGAAATACCCTGGGCGGCTTCGGCACCGGGCTCGCCGTGGTCGGCGCCTATGTGGTCGCCGGGGAATTGGCACTCGCGGACGGCGATCACACCGTCGCCTTCGAGCGCTACACCGAGATCATGCGCCGCTACGCCAAGATCGCGAAGAACACCAGCGCGGGCAGGTTCTTCGCGCCGCGCACCGGACGCGGCATCAAGTTCCGCAACTGGTTCCTGGGCAGCCGAATGTTCGCGCTGATGACCAGGTTCGGTGACAAGGCGGCCAACGACATCGACCTGAAGGATTACCCGGCGCTGACCACCAAGTGAACGCCCGCTCACCTAGCCGGGGGCGATCGGCTGTGTTTCGATGGAACCGGAACGGGGTGGAGTGCGTCTATATGGTCGAACGGCTCACATCCGCCACCGGGCACCTGAGAACCAGGGGAGCGATCCATGAGACCTACCGACGGCAGGGCGATCACCAATCCCGAGAACGCGCAGAACTTTTCGCACGCCGAGATCAAACAGGCCGCCGACCAGATGAATCCGGCCGGCTTGGACGCCGCGTTCGCGGCCTGGTCGGCGATCGCCACGGCGGTGACGAAAGCGGGCGACGAGTTCGAGACGGCGATCCAGAAAGCCATCGATCAGCGGTGGGAAGGCGCCGCGGCCGCGGCGGCGGTGCGCGGGATCCGCGAATACGCCACGCGGGTGGGCGAACTCGGGGAATCGCTGGCGCAGCAGTCCGGTCCGCTGTCGTCGGCGGCGAGCGCGGCGACCAGTTTCCAGGCCGCGATACCCGCGGTGGCGGACACGTCCTCGGCCTCGACCGAGCCGGCGGCGCGCAACTCGCAAGAGGAGCAGGCCCGCGACGACATGTACACCTACTACATCCAGCCCTACGGCGCGACGGCGCCGGAGATCCCGACGCTGCCCGAGCCGGTCAATCCGGTCGTCGTGCCCGGCACCGGGGTCACACCCGGCCCGAATTCTCCGGTGCAGCAACCCGGTACGGGGAACGGCACGCCCAGCGCCACCGAACCGGCCGATCCCGCCGCAGCCGCGAAGCCCACGGAAACGGGCACGCCCGCCGAGGAAGGTGCGCCGAGCGAGGCGGGCACGCCCAGCGAGCAGGGGCAGCCCAGCGAAGAAACCACCCCCACCGCGGAGCATCCGGCCGATACCGCCGAGTCACCGGGAAACACCGCACCGCAATCGGTTTCGCAGAATCCTGGCAGCAGCACATTCCCGTCCGCCTACACACCGGCGGCGACCGGTACCACACCGCAGTCCGCCACCCTGCCGACCGCGGTGGTCCCGGGCACCACACCCGCCGCAGCCCCGCAGCCGGCCGTGGTCCCGAGCGCCCCGGCGGCCGGCAACTCGAGCGCCGCGGCGAACGCGGCCAATCCGTTGCGCCCCGGCACCTCGGTGCCCGCGCATCCGGCCGCACAGAACGCACCGGCCGCCCCGGCCGCCGCCGGCGGTCGCGTCGCCACGCCCGGCGCCCCCGGTTACGCGGGCATGATGCCGCCGCGCGGGCACGCCCGCGGCGAGGACGACGGCGAGCACAAATCGGCGAAATACCTGCGCACCAAAGAACATACGAAAGAACTGCTCGGCGAGACCGAGAAAACCGTCCCGCCCGCGCTCGGAGCCGATTGATGCCACAGCCCCCGCTCCCCCAGTGGACGCTGACCGCCGAACAGTTCGCGGCAGCCTGGTACGGCACCGGCTTGGACCGGCTGCCGTTCCCGTTCCGATTCACCAGCCGCTTTCCCGGACTGCACGAATATCACGACTATCAGCGCCGCTTCCGGCGCGAACTGGACGCCGACGAGCACCTGCACCTCAAGCGCGCGCTCCGGGTGCTGGGCCAACCCGATTGGCGCATAGAACTATTCGGCCTCGACAACCGGCGCGGCGGGGCGACCGAAATGCGGGCCATCGGCTGCGCCAGCCGCAGCGGCACCGCGGTCATCGCCATGCAGAAACCCGCCGCCGACGGCGGCAAGGTACGTCTGCGCCGGTGCCGCAGCGACCACCTCGCCACCGAACTCATCCGGTTGCTACCCGATCCACCCGCCGGCACCGCGGCCGAAAAGAGTTATCTGCTGGGCGATCTCGACGAGCACCCGGCCGACCCGTTCGGCAACCCCACAGTTGCCCGCGACAGCTATCGCCGTTTCTGGCGCCAGCCCTGCAGCACCCGCGGCACCGTGGTCGTCCTGCTCGGCCCGCGCAACGCGGAACCGCTGCGCACCGGCAAACTTCGCTGGATCGACACTGTCGAGGGCCGTTACGCCGAGACGCCCGCCAACGGTGCGCTGATGATCCGGCCCGCGACCAGCGCCGGAATCACCCGCTACCTGGATGAAGCCATTATTCGCGCCCGCGCCCGGATGGACTCGTAGCACAGTTGCCCTGATTTCGCCCGGCCCGGCGAGCGCGTGTCACATCCTTGCCTGCCGAATCAGGCGCGGTGGGTGCGGTTCTTCCCTACCGTGGACGCTATGACCAATCGAGACGAAATCAAGGCCTTCTTCGATGAGTACGAGAAAGCCCTGAGCGCCTACGACTCCGAACGCGCTGCCGCACACTGGGGTACGCCCGGCACCATCATCAGCGACGGTTTCATCGGCTCCGCGGACAGCACCGCCGAGATGGCCGAGGGCCTGGCCACCGGCTACCCCTTCTACCGCCGGCTCGGCCTGGCGAGCGTCGGCTACACCTTGCTCGAAACCACCGATCTCACCCGCCAGATCGTCCGGGTCCGGGTCCGCTGGCACTTCTACGACGCGCAGGGCGCCCTGCTCACCGACAGCGACTACGAATACCTGCTCCGCCGTGACGGCGGCGGCATGCACGCCTACGTTGCCGTCGCCATCGACGAGTCGGAGAAGCTGGGCCAGCTGGCCGCCGCGCGGGGCGTCGAACTACCGCACTGAGCCCACGGGTTCAGCCGAGCAGGCGCCAGTCCTCCAGACCCTGGTAGAGCGGGACGCTCTGGGCCAGCTTGGTGACCCGGCCGCGCAGGGCCTCGACGTCGCCGCCCGCCAGGGCGGTGGCGATGATGTCGGCGACCTCGGTGAACTCGGCGTCGCCGAAGCCACGGGTGGCCAGGGCGGCGGTGCCGATGCGCAGGCCGGAGGTGACCATCGGGGGACGCGGGTCGAACGGAACGGCGTTGCGGTTCACCGTGATTCCGACCTCGTGCAGCAGATCCTCGCCCTGCTGGCCGTCGAGCTGGGAGTTGCGCAGGTCGACCAGGACCAGGTGCACGTCGGTGCCGCCGGTGAGCACCGTGATGCCCTTGTCCTTGACGTCGGCGCCGGTGAGGCGCTCGGCCAGGATCTTCGCGCCCGAGAGGGTGCGCTCCTGACGGTCCTTGAACTCCGCGCCCGCGGCGATCTTGAAGGCGACGGCCTTGGCGGCGATGGCGTGCATCAGCGGCCCGCCCTGCTGGCCCGGGAACACCGCGCTGTTCAGCTTCTTCGCGAATTCCTGCTTGGCCAGGATCAGGCCGGAGCGGGGGCCGCCCAGGGTCTTGTGCACGGTGGAGGAGACGACGTCGGCGTGCGGCACCGGAGACGGGTGCAGGCCCGCGGCGACCAGACCGGCGAAGTGCGCCATGTCGACCCACAGGTAGGCGCCGACCTCATCGGCGATCTCGCGGAACGCGGCGAAGTCCTGATGGCGCGGGTAGGCGGACCAGCCGGCGACGATCACCTTCGGACGAGAGGCGCGGGCGATCTTGCGCACCTCCTCCATGTCGACGCGGTGGTCTTCTTTGCTCACGCCGTAGGAGTGCACCTCGTAGAGCTTGCCGGAGAAGTTCAGCCGCATGCCGTGGGTCAGGTGACCGCCGTGCGCGAGGTCCAGGCCGAGCAGCCGATCGCCGGGGCTCATCAGCGCCATCAGCACCGCGGCATTGGCCTGGGCGCCGGAATGCGGCTGGACGTTGGCGAATTCGGCGCCGAACAGTTCCTTGGCGCGATCGCGGGCGAGGGTCTCGACGACGTCGACGTGCTCGCAGCCCCCGTAGTAGCGGCGACCCGGGTAGCCCTCGGCGTACTTGTTGGTGAGCACGCTGCCCTGAGCCTGCAGCACCGCGCGCGGCACGAAGTTCTCCGAGGCGATCATCTCGAGGGTGTCGCGTTCGCGGGCGAGTTCGCCGGCCATAGCGGCGGCGAGCTCCGGATCGAGCTCACCGAGAGACTGAGTATTGACAGAGGCGGTCACGCCGCCGAGTGTATTGGCCTGGTCCGCGTTGTCGGGCATGGGGTTCTCCTCTTCGTTGCCCTGCACCCAGGCGCGCGGTGCGGGACGGGAGGCTTCCCGGTGGTTGCTTCCACCTCGAATGCGCCAGTCGCGGTGCGCTCAGTTTATCCGGCGCGCAGCAGCGGACCGAGGGTGGCCTGGAGGTCGTCCAGCGCCTGCACGGATTTCGTGGCTCGGGCCTGGACGATGGCGCCCTCCAGAGCGCTGACCACCAGGCTCGCGAGGGCCCGCGCGCGCTCGGCGGGGATTCCCTGGCCGGACAGCGCGGTCGTCAGCCGGTCGTTCCAGCCGTCGAAGACCGCGGCCGCGGCGGCCTGCACGCGCGGTTCGGATTCGGCGAGCGCCGCGCTGACCACCGGGCAGCCCGCGGCGAAGTCGCTGGTGCGCAGGGCCTTCTTCCACCAGCCGACCAGTCCGGACAGCCATTGATCGGGTGTTCCGGTGGCGGTGACCCGGTCGAAGACCGCGGACATGTGCGCACCGGCCACCGTGGTGGCTTCGGCCACGAGTTCGGCCTTGCCGGCCGGGAAGTGCTGATACAACGAGTTCCGGGAGGCGTTGCTGCGCTCGAGCAGCGCGGACAGGCCGGCGCCGGGCACGCCCTGCTCGCGAACCAGCTCGATGGCGCTGTCGATCAACCGGGTCCGCGGGCCCGCCGTCATGGGCTTCTCCTTGCCTTCATGAACCGATCGGTCCATACTCCAATCATGCCATGTGAACCGATCGGTTCACAGAGAGGACGGGAAATTCGATGACCACCGCCGAGATCGACTACTCGAAAATGTCCGGCCTGGAACTGCTGCGCACCGCCATGACCATGGCGAACCGCCCGCGCTTCATCGGTGACCTGCTCGGCATGGAGGTCGAGGAACTCGAGCACGGCCGAGTGGTCTTCGCCGTGCGGACTCGCCAGGATTTCGCCAACCCGCTCGGCAGCACGCACGGCGGCATCTGCGCCACCCTGCTCGACTCGGTGATGGGCTGCGCCGTGCACACCACCCTGGAACCCGGCGTCGGCTACAGCACCCTGGAATTGAAGGTGAACTACATCCGGTCGGTGCCCACCGACGACCGCCGGCTCACCGCCACCGGCACCACCATCCACGTCGGCCGGACCACCGCGACCGCCGAGGGACGCGTCGTCGACGAGCAGGGCCGCCTGGTCGCGCACGCCACCACGACCTGCGTCATCTTCCGCTGAAGCCAGGCGAGAACCCGCTCCTGCCCCACGTTTTGGGGGCGCGACAACAGGTAACGGAATGGGGTGTGACCACCGGTTCACCAGGTGCAAGTTATCTCCATTCGATTACGAAGGAAGCACTCATGCTGAACCTGGTCGCCGTACCCTCCAACCCGCTCGAAGGCCTGCTGCGCGTGCTGTCGCAGCTGGTGTGCACCATCTCCTCCGGCGGGAACTGCGCAGTCATCCAGTAGCGCGGGAGAATTCGCGACGCAAAGGCCCGGCGCCCCCAAGCGCCGGGCCTTTCGGTCATTGGCGCCGGATCGCGCCGGGCGTCAGCGGTTCGTCGAGCAGCCGGCGGAACCGGTCCGCGCGATCCGCGGCGTCCGGGGCCTGATCGAGCCAGCCGCCGAGCAGCTTGTAGCCCTCCACGTAGGTGCTGATGTAGGCCCGCCACAGCGGTGAGGACAGGAATCGCAACGACTGCCGCGCCCGGTCCGGCGTGGCCAGCGTCCACTGCTGGAGGAATTCCGCGACCTCGGTCTCGTCGCGGTGCCGGTCGTGCAGCAGCAGCGCCGCGTCCTGCCGCACGCTCAGCAGCGCGGCCGAGGCGGTGGCCAGGCGTTCGGCGCGGTCGCCGTCGAAGCGCAGGCCCAGATCGGCGTAGATCTCCTGTGCCCACTTGCCCCAGCCCGGCCCCACGATCGAGCGCAGCGCCAGGTCCGCCAGGCCCTCCGCCATCAAGCATTGCGGGGTGTTGACCAGGAACAGCGTCTGCTCGGCCTGCCCGGCCGCCACCAGTCCGGCCTCCTTGCGGCAGTGCTCGGTGTGATGACCCGGGTAGGACTCGTGCGCGATCAAGCTCGGCAGATTCGCCATGTGCTGCTTGAGATCGGAGTTGATCGCGACGCGGGAGTGGTAGTTGCCGAGGTAGTAGTTGAATCCGGACCACGGCTTGTCGCCGACCACCTCGTAGGTGACGTGCTCGTGGTCGGGCAGCGGGTAACGGTCGCGGACCAGCTCGCGCAGCGCGGAGGAGAAGGCTTCGACGCAGACCTGCAACCGGGCCGGCGGAATCTCGTCGGCGCGACGATGCGCGGCGACCCGCTCGGCCAGCGGGCCGTCGCCGGGCAGCACCTCGTCCATCAGGCGGTGCGCCTCGCGGTAGTGCTCGGTGTCGCCGGGGGCGATGTCGACGTCGAAATAGTCGCGGACCTCCTCGACGAAACCGATGTCGTCACCGGCGAACTTGCGGCCCGAGGTTTCCAGGGCCCGCAGGTGGACGTCGAGGAACTCGGTGCGCTCGGGCGCCAGCCCCGCGTCCGGGAGCTCGGCGCGCAGCCCGGCCGCACGGCGCGCGAGGTCGCGCGGTTCCGGCGCGGGGGCGTTCTGGACGGCGCGGCGCAACTCCGGGTCACCGGTATAGGCGTCGACGAAACCTTCCTCGAGCCGATCGAAGGCCAGGCCGATCCGCAGATATTCGGTCACAAGGGGATGCGCTTCCATGCCCGTCAACCCTAGTGGCTGAGAGCCGGGGCCACCTGCGGTTACCAGCCGGTAGCGGTACCCCCCGTTTCACACACTTGTGCGGCAGAGGACAATTCGTCCATGCGGCGACAGCTAGACCGAAACTCACGGAGCCTGCCGGGCGATCGTGAGTGTTGTCCGAATGGGAGCGCAGCCGCCAGGGGGATGGCAGCCTGCGGAGCAGGCGGGGCGGGTTAATACTGTGGCGAAAATGAGCGAGCCCAGCCCCTATGTGGAATTCGATCGCAAGCAGTGGCGAACACTGCGCAAATCGACGCCCCTGGTGCTCACCGAGGAAGAACTGATCGGCCTGCGCGGCCTGGGCGAACAGATCGACCTCGAAGAGGTGGCGGAGGTCTATCTTCCGCTGGCTCGTCTCATCCATCTGCAGGTGGCCGCGCGGCAGCGACTGTTCGCCGCGACCGCGACCTTTCTCGGGGAGAAGCACCCGGACCAGCAAGTTCCGTTCGTGATCGGCGTCGCCGGCAGCGTGGCCGTCGGCAAGTCCACCACTGCGCGCGTGCTCCAGGCGCTGCTCGCCCGCTGGGACCATCATCCGCGCGTGGATCTCATCACCACCGACGGATTCCTTTACCCCACAGCGGAATTGACCCGGCGCGGCATCATGCACCGCAAGGGGTTTCCGGAGAGCTACGACCGCCGCAAGCTGCTGCGCTTCGTCACCGAGGTGAAGTCCGGTGCCGCCGAGGTGTGCGCGCCGATGTACTCGCACATCTCCTACGACATCGTGCCCGGCAAGCTGCACTGCGTGCACCAGCCCGACATCCTCATCGTCGAGGGTCTGAACGTACTGCAGACGGGTCCGCGCCTGATGGTGTCGGACCTGTTCGATTTCTCCATCTACGTCGACGCCCGCATCGAGGACATCGAGAACTGGTATATCCAGCGGTTTCTCGCACTGCGCGAGACCGGTTTCGCCGATCCCAAGGCGCACTTCCACCACTACTCGAATTTCACCGACGACCAGGCGACCGCCGCGGCCAAGGAGATCTGGAACTCCACCAACCGCCCCAACCTGGTGGAGAACATCCTGCCGACCCGCCCCCGGGCCACCCTCGTGCTCCGCAAGGACGCCGACCACAGCATCAACCGGATCCGCCTGCGCAAGCTCTGACCACGCAAAAGCCCCGCACCCTGGGGGTGCGGGGCTCTTTACCAAGCTGAGTTGAAATCAGATGGCGCGGACGTCCTGGGCCTGCGGGCCCTTCTGTCCCTGGCCGACCTCGAACTCCACGCGCTGGCCTTCTTCAAGGGACTTGAATCCCGAGCCGGCCACCGCCGAGTAATGAACGAAGACGTCAGGGCCGCCACCGTCTTGCGCGATGAAGCCGAAGCCCTTTTCGCTGTTGAACCACTTCACACTGCCTTGAGCCATTTTGGTATTCATTCTTTTCTGTAGATGAGCCGGACAAATCACTTCAATGAGCCCGTACTCACCCACCAACCATGTCACGGATCCAGCGAGAAAGCGAACAGTGTGAGCCAAAGCTCGTTTTCATCCCACGATTCTCAGGACCCTCACAGCTTCGGCCCGCGCCCTACCCCACCGGTGCGCTGTGGCCGATCCGGACAGGGCGGCCTCCGAGCCGCGATCCGGCTCGGGTGAGCGGCGAAAGACCTTGCTGTTCAACACCTTCGCGGACACCAACGGCCTAAGCTGCCTGTGAAACGAAAGGTGGGGTCATGGGGGAGGTCGAGCGCTTACAGCGCGCGTTGGCGGAGGCCCGAGACACGGCGGCTACCCCCGACGAGTCGGTCACCGTGGAGGTCGGCGCGAAACCGGCCGAGGCGGCACCCGAGGTTCCGGCGGACGCTGCGGCCGAAGTCGACGACGACTCCGCAGTGGACCAGTCCGACGATGCGGAACCCGTTGAGCTGTTCGAGGATTCGATGGGGCACCTCATTCGGCCCTTCGTCTCGGCACTGGACGATGACGACGATTACGCGGTCGTGCTCGAAGATCCGGAGCCGGCGCGGCGGGTCTATCCCCCGCCCGCGGCAGCCGAGCAGCCACCCCACCCCGCGGCTCCGCTCCGCCCGCCCTGGCCCGAACCCTTGTCGCCGGCCACGTACCCCTCCTCCGACGATCTCATCCTGCTCTACGACATGCTCTGGGACGACTGGTTTCCCGGCCCGTACTGAATTGGAACAAGCCATGACACAGTCCGAACAGGAAACACGGCCTTCGACGCCGCGGCGGATCCTCGGCCTCGCGCTCCGGGTCGCGACCGTGGCGCTGTCGATCTTCCTGGGGTGGTGGTTCTTCGTGCTGTACGCCTACGAGTACGACTTCCTGCCGATCCCCTGGCAGGAACGCACCGCGCCGCTGGTCACCCTCGCACTCTCGGCCCTCGTGTGGCTGCGGTTCCCGCGCCTGCGACCGGAGTCGGCGGGATTTCTGGCCGGGGGCTGGGCGGCCGTCGCGTTTCTGCTGTGGATTTTCGGGCCCGGCGTAGTGCTATAGCTTCCAGGCCGCGTCCAGCCGCGCCGCCACATCGATGTCGCGGGCGGCGGCGATGTGGGGTTTGCGGATTTCCTTGGCGATGTATCTGGCGACGAAGCGGCGGATTTCGTGGTCGACGCTGGCGAAGATGCGCAGGAGCTGGGCGCGCAGGGTGTCGGCTTCGACGTTGATGCGGACATCGCTGGGGCGGGGTTCGGCGATGTCGATGAGGATGCGCAGCGGGTCGGCGGTGCGGGCCGTCAGGTGCAGGTGCAGGGTGCCGGCTACGTCGAAGGTGTGGCGGTCGACGGTGAGGTCGATGAGCATGTCCAGGGCGAGCGGGATGACCAGTTCGAAGGTGATCAGCTCGTCGAGATAGCGGGTGAGGCGGGGTTCGCCGAGCTGAACGTTGGCGGTGACCTTGGCGAGGCGGGCGGGGCCGACGCCGATCGGGCCGAAATCGAAGGCGGCGCCCGTCAATTGGCTGAAGGCGGCGAGGATGCGCGCCTCGGAGACCGCGTATTCGAGGAAGCGGCGGCCGAAGTCCTCGTAACTGATGTAGGGCGCCGGCTCGTCCATGAATCGGAAGTTACGCGAACCGGGCAGCCCGGCACGGGAAAACGGCGGAAACCCGGGACCCGAGGTACCGGTTACACGCCGAAGCGGCGGTGCCGCGCCGCGAAGTCGCGTAGCGCGCGCAGGAAGTCGACGCGGCGGAACTCCGGCCAGTAGGCCTCGGTGAACCAGATCTCGGAGTACGCGCTCTGCCAGAGCAGGAAGCCGGACAGTCGCTGCTCGCCGGAGGTGCGGATGACCAAGTCCGGATCGGGCTGACCGGAGGTGTAGAGGTGCTGCCCGATCGCGTTGACGGTGATCGACTGGACCAGGTCCTCGCCGTGCTCCCCCGCCGCGATCTCCTGGCGCACCAGCTTGCGAACCGCGTCGGTGATCTCCTGCCGGCCGCCGTACCCGACCGCCACGTTGACGTGCACGCCGTCGCGCCCGTCGGTGCGTTCGGCGGCGGTGCGCAGGCGCTTGGCGATCAGCTCCGGGAACCCCTCCAGGCTGCCGACGATCCGGACGCTCCAATTCTGTTCCGGCGCCGACAACTCCTCGACGACGTCGGTGATCACCTCGAAGAGGGTTTCCAGTTCTTCGGGATCGCGCTGCAGGTTCTCGGTGGAGAGCAGATAGACGGTGACCATCTCGATCCCGACCTCGGCGCACCAGCCGACCAGCTCCGCGATCTTGAGCGCGCCGACCCGATGGCCGTGACTCACATCGGTGAAACCGTTCTCCCGGGCCCAGCGGCGGTTACCGTCGCACATGACGGCGACGTGTCTGGGATGTTGTTTGCCGGCCAGCTGCTTGGACAGCCGGGCCTCGTAGATGCGGTAGGGCAGGCCACGCACCCGACTCGGGAACTCCACGGCGTCCAACCCTACGCCCCACCGGCCCGATCGCGGCATCGACGGCGTGCACTGGCACCATAGACAAACCTACGGTACCGTAGGTTACTCACCAGTCAACTAGGAGATTGCTCGTGTCCGAATCAGGCCCTGCCACCGAACTTGCGCAGTCCGGAGAAACCCTGGTCGACGCACTGGTCAAGCCGCGCATGCGCGGGTGGATCCACACCTGGGCGGTCGGCATTGCCGCCGTGGCGTGCACGGTGCTGGTCGCCAAAGCGGCTACCGTCTCGGCGACCGCGGGCTGGTCGACGCTGGTCTACGGGCTCACCGTCTGTTTGCTGTTCGGCGTCAGCGCGGTCTACCACCGGGTGACCTGGCCGACCGTGCAGAAGCGCATCCAGATGAAGCGCGCGGACCACTCGATGATCTTCCTGTTCATCGCGGGCAGCTACACCCCGTTCGCGCTGCTCGGGTTACCCGGCCGGACCGGCAAGATCCTGCTCGCGGTGGTGTGGGCGGGCGCCCTGGCCGGCGTCGCGCTGAAACTGCTCTGGCCGACCGCGCCGCGCTGGGTCGGGGTGCCGCTGTATCTGCTGCTCGGCTGGGCCATCGTGCCGGTCGCCGGTCAACTGCATACCCAAATCGGTATCGCGCCGCTCATCCTGCTGCTGATCGGCGGGCTGATCTACAGCGGCGGCGCCATCCTCTACGCCACCAAGTGGCCCAACCCGTGGCCGGCGGTGTTCGGGCATCACGAGTTCTTCCACGCCGCCACGGTGCTGGCGGCGCTGACCCACTACATCGCGATCTGGATGGTCGTTCTGCGCTGAAAGTTCGGTGTCCGCACACCTGCCACCGGTCCGGCGCAATAAAGTCGGCAGCGAAACTTCGACGACCGGACGGCACAGGCGATGGCAGAGCAGGGCACGGACGACGCGAGCACCGGCGCCGGTGTTCGTGAGCTGACCGTGCACCCCCCGCTCCCGAGGAACCGGGCGCGCCGGGCGATCGCCAAGCTGGTGCTGTGGGCGCTGCGGGCGCGCTGGGGTCTGGCGGCGGTGGTGATCACCGCCAACCTCAGTGGTCTGGCGGTCATCGTCACCGAACTCTGGCTGAGCAACTTCTTCGACAAGCTCGGCGAGAACTGGATGCGAACCCTCGCCCTGGTGGCGATCTATCCGACGATCGGTTTCCTGGCCGGAGTCGCGCTCGCCATCCGGGACCGCAGCGTCTACTTCGGCTGGCTCGATCAGTCGCGCAAACCGACGCCCGAGGAGGCGCGGCGGCTGCTGCGGCTGCCGTTCGCCATCACCATGCGGGCACTGGCGATCTGGATTCCCGGCGTGATCGTGGCCGCCGCGGTGTTCACCCACGTCACCGTGCACGACGACCGCGGGATCACCGCGGCGCTGTTCACCATCGGCGCGCTCGAATCCGCGGGCATCACCTTCCTCGTCGTGGATCGATTGATCCGGCCCACCATTCCGGTGCTCGCGCGGGTGCTCGGCGCGACCATGCACTGGAGTTCGTCGGTGCTGGTGCGCCTGGTGCTCAGCTGGGCGGTGGCGGGCGCGCTGCCGATGATGATGCTCATCGTGGTGCTCGCCGATCCGGCGTCCGCGGCGCAGGACCGGATTCGCACCGCGATCTACCTGGCCGCGGTCGGACTGGCGGTCGGCGCGCTGGCGACGGCGCTGCTCGCGCTGGCGGTCGCCTCCCCCATCCGCATGCTGCGCCAGGCGCTGGATCGGATCACCCAGGGCGAGTTGAATGTCCGGGTGCCGATCGGCAGCACCAGCGAGATCGGCCGCCTGGAGCACTCGGTCAACGAACTGGCCGCGAATCTGCGGGAACGAGAGCGGATGCGGGCGCTGTTCGGCCGGCATGTCGGCGCCGAAGTGGCCGAGCGGGCGCTGGCCGAGCAGGACGTGAACCTCAAGGGCGACGTGCGCGAGGTGTCCGCGCTGTTCGTCGACGTGACCGGTTCGGTCGCGCTGTCCACCGGGCTGTCGCCGCACGAGTTCGTCGCGAAGTTGAACCGTTTGCTCACCATCGTCGTCACCGCGACCGAGGAGAACAGCGGACTGGTCAACAAGTTCGAGGGTGACGCCGCGCTCTGCATCTTCGGCGCGCCGATCACGCTGGGCGACAACGCGACTCCGGCGTTGCGGGCGGCCCGGCGGATCCGGGACGAGGTGCTCGCCAGTGGTGAACTCGATATCGGGATCGGGGTCGCCCGCGGGCAGGTGTTCGCGGGCGACGTCGGCTCCGACACGCGGCTGGAATACACCGTGATCGGCGACGCTGTGAACGAGGCCGCCCGGTTGACCACCGAGGCCAAAGAGGTGCCGCGCCGAATCCTGGTGAGCAGTTCGGTGATCGAGGCCGCGGCACCGCACGAACAAGCGAAATGGCAGCTCTACCAACGGATCCAGCTGCGCGGGATGCCCGAACCGACCTCCTGCTGGAGCGATGTCGACTACTCGGGACACATCGTCGAAGACGGTGCGCCCGACGCGGTTCCGGCGACACCGTCCGGCACGGCCGACCCGGCTATCGAGCGCGGGCCGGTCACCGAGATCCGCACGCTCGTCACCGAGACCGACTCGGCCCCGGCAGGGCCCTGATCCGCCGATGGCCAGATATTGACGAATGTCGGCCACTCGCCTACTCGAAGGGCGGCACCGTGGCTGACAGGGTCGGCACATGACGGAAAATGCTTGGCCCCTGGTCGAATTGCGGCAGTACACGCTGCGGCCGGGGATGCGCGACACGATGATCGATCTGTTCGACCGGGAGCTGGTGGAGACGCAGGAGGACGTCGGGATCCGTGTCGCCGGGCAGTTCCGGGACGAGTCGGATCCGGACCGTTTCGTGTGGCTCCGCGCGTTTCGGGACATCGCCGCGCGCACCGCCGCATTGCGCGCGTTCTATCTCGACGGGATGCCCTGGCGCACGCATGCCCCGGCCGCTCGGGCGACCATGCTGGACACCACGAATGCGCGGCTCCTGCGCCCCGCGACCGCTGCGTCCGCATTCCGGTTGACCGGGCAGCGCCCGTCGATCGACGCCGCGGAACTACCGAAGTCCAGGGCACTGGCGGTGATCCATCACGTGGCGGGCGATCCTGCCGAGTTCACCGGCTTCTTCGAGAGCCGGGTGCGCCCGGCTCTCGGCTTGACACCGATCGGCGTGTACGTCACCGATCCCAGCCCCAACGATTTCACCCAGCTCCCGATTCGCACCGGACCGGTACTCGTATGGTTCGCCCTGTTCCCCGACACCGCCACGCGCACAACCTATCTCGACACGTTGGAAGCGTCGCCGGAGTGGACCGAGACGGTACTACCGGACCTGAACAAGCGGGTGTCCGCGCCGACCGAGCAGCTGTTCCTCGCGCCGACTTCGCGCTCACTGCTGCGCTGAGGCAGGGTGGTCGGCGAGTAGCGGCACCGAAGATCCGTGCGAGTGGGGCCCGGACCGCGCTACTGGACGCGGGTGTGCACGTCGCGGACGACCGCAGACTGCGCGGGCTGTCGATCAACGCCGTCGTCGCTGCCGCCGGGATGGCGAAAGGCCGAAAGCCCGGCACTCCGCACAAGGCGAGCCCGCCCAAACCAACCCCGACGAATGAGCGCCGTCCGGCCAACCCAGTTGAGTGCGCCGGGCGGGCCTGGACGAGCAAACCCGGCCCGAGCAACGTGCAAATGAGCTCTCTTGGGGCGCTACCGGCGTTGCAGGGCCGTGCGAAGGTCTGTGGCGCTGGTTACCGGAAGATCGCAGACCGAGCCTCGACAGACGTAGGCGGCGGGCTGTGCGTGGACGGTAGGGCGGTCGGCGAGTAGCGGCACCGAATCCGGGGCGGCAGCGATGATTACCGTTCCGCCGGGCGCTGCGTTGTGTGCAGTGCTCAGTAATTCCTTTGCGGCGCTGGGGTCGTCGGCAGGCAGGGCAATCGCGACCTGGAGCGGACCGGCCAGTGCAGCCTCGGCGACGGTGAGCCACTGGCCTGCCGAGCGTGGGGCGCGGGCCAGGACGACGGCTGCGCGGGCGAGGGTGATGTCGGCCAATTCCCGGTAGTGCACGGCCTTTTCGGGGGCGCTGAGAGCGGAAGCGGTGAGCAGGGCTTCGGCGAGGGCGGAAGCGCCTGCGGGGGTGGCGCCGTCGACGGGGTCGCGTGGCCGAGTGACGAGGACTTCCGCATCGTCGGCGGCGTCGAACCAGCTGCCCGCTACTTCGGGGTCGGCGAAGTGCTGGATTGCCTTGTCCAGCAATGCTTGTCCATGCTCGAGCCATTCGATTTCGCCAGTAGCCTGATGCAGCGCCAGCAGGCCGGTGACGAGCCAGGCGTAATCCTCGAGAACACCGGGCGAAGCGCCTACCACCCCACCGAGCGAGGCGCGGCGCACCCGACCGTCGACCACGTGCTCCGACAACAAGAAACGCGCGCACCGCTCGGCGGCGGCGATCCAATCTTCCTGCTGGAACAGCGAACCCGCCTCGACCAGCGCGGTGATCGCCATACCGTTCCAGGCGGTGACCACCTTGTCGTCGCGAGCCGGTTGTGGACGCCGGTCCCGGGCATTCACCAAAGCTGCCCGGAGCCCGTCGAATCGCGCTTGATCATCAGGATCGGTGTAGCGCGTCAGGACCGAGGTGCCCTGCTCGAAGTTGCCTGCCGTCGTCACGCCGAAAAGCTCACCGACCCAGGCGCCATCAATTGCACCGAGTTCACCGGCCAGCTCGGCGGGCGTCCACACGTAGGTAGCGCCCTCGACGCCCGGCCCCTCGGGCTCGAGATGCGTATCGGCGTCCAGCGCGGACGCGAACCCACCCTGCTCGGTGCCGAGATCATCGACCAGGAACTGCACGATCTCGCGGGTTATCCGCTCCGCCAACGGGTTCGATTCCGCCCGCGCCAGATGCGTGTAGGCGCGCAGCAATTGAGCGTTGTCGTACAGCATCTTCTCGAAATGCGGTACCACCCAGGCCGCGTCGACGGCGTACCGCGCGAACCCGCCCCGCAACTGGTCGTAGATCCCGCCCCGCGCCATCGCCTCGGCGGCCCGTGTCACCGCACCCCGCACTTCTGGATTCGCCGTGCGCTCCCAACTCCGCACCAGCCCCACCAGCAGCGCCGACGGCGGAAACTTCGGCGCCCCACCGAATCCGCCGTGTTCGCGGTCCTCATCCCGCAGCACCGCCCCGACAGCGTGATCCAGCAGTTCCGCGTTCACCGCGAGATCAGCATCGGGCAACCCCGCCGCCTGCGCCCGCAACGCCGCCGCCACCTGCGCCGAAGCCTTGTCCACCTCGTCCCGCCGGTTCTCCCACGTGTCGGTCACCGCGGCAAGCAACTGCGTGAACGACGGCATCCCACCCCGCGCCACCTTCGGGTAATACGTCCCGCAATAGAACGGCTCCCCCGCCGGCGTGAGAAAACACGTCATCGGCCAGCCCCCCTGCCCGGTCATCGCCACGGTGGCATTCATATACACCGCATCCAGATCGGGCCGCTCCTCCCGATCCACCTTGACGCACACATAGTTCTCGTTCATCACCGCGGCCGTAGCCGCGTCCTCGAACGACTCATGCGCCATCACATGACACCAGTGGCAACTCGCGTAACCGATCGACAACAGAATCGGCACATCCCGCTGCGCCGCTTCAGCCAGCGCGGCAGCATCCCACTCCCGCCAATGCACCGGGTTATCGGCATGTTGACGCAGGTAGGGCGATGTCGCACTGGCCAATCGATTCATGCACTCAGCCTTGCACATCCGCCGGTCGAGCTGTGCGCATCAGCCACTCACGTGCTGACTCGGTTTACGAAGGGCCGTGCCATGGCGCCGCCGCGGCGGCGTACGGCTGCTGAGGCGGTGCGGCCACGGGCGTGGCTGGGCTTCGTCCAGCACTGGCGAGCGCCCCGCCCGTCAATACCAGACCACCGACGAAGAGCGCGGCGCCGATCAGCACGACATTACTGATGAGCTCACCTGTTCGTTCTTGGGTCGGCCTGATGTCTTCGCCAGCGGTCCTATTGGTCGGCGAGTCCCAATAGCCCCACGTGCACTCCTGCACCTCTGGGCGGTCCCGGTTCGCTTGACAACTCCAGCCCAGATTTCGTGTCAGTCGGGCCGACTCATCGCGCAAATCATGCTGTGCCATATAGGCGAAACACATCATCACCGCCCCGGCGACCGCAATGAGGAGACCAATAATCCCCGCTGTCAATCTCATCCCCAACCCCTTCATCAACAATCAAGCGTCCCGCCACCCAACTAGGCAACCTACCACCTGATCATGGGCCCCCAGGCCGCACGCTTGCGCCGGATCGCTCCAGGCAGCACCACCTTTCGGAGACTATGGCATCCCGCGCCGCACACGGGCCGGCAGCACGGTGACCATCGGCGTGACGCCGCACGCCGATGGTCAACTGCGAGCTCCGGCCTCGCCGTTTCTAGAAGCCGAAGCTGCCGGTGCCGGGCTTGCCGGTCGAGGGGACGGCGACCGGGACGAAGTCGCTCATCTGAACCTCCCCGTTGTTCACACAACCGCCCCGGACGTGTGTTTCTGACGGGCTCACACCAAGCAGAGCTCCAGCCGTCGCAGGCCGTTGCGAATGCGGGATTTGACTGTGGGGAGCGGGATTCCGAGGAATTCGGCGACCTCGGGGTAGGTGTATCCGCCGTAGTAGGCCAGGGTGAGGGTTTCTCGTTGCACGGCGGTCAAGGTTCGCAGGCTGTCGGCTATCGCCTGCTCTTCCAGACGCTGGGCGACCGTTTCGGCGACGGTGTCGTGCTCTCGGCCCAGATTGCGGAAGCCGTAGGCGGATTCGCGGGCACTGGACCGGGCTTCGACGCGGACGAGGTCTATCGATCTTCGATGGGTGAGCATCATGATCCAGCCGAGCGGGCTGGCCAGCCGCTCGTCGTACTGTCCGGCGGCCTTCCAGACTTGTAGATATACCTCCTGGGTGACTTCCTCGGCGGCCGCGTACTGGCGCACTATCCGCAGCGCCAGCCCGAACACCCGGGATTGGGTGCGGCGGTAGAGCTGGGTGAAGGCGTCGCGGTCGCCGGCGGCGACAGCGGCCAGGAGTTGGGGCAGATCGCGCGCGTGCGCGGGGTCATTGCTCGCGGTGTGGGAACTCTGCGGGTCCGCCATGACAGGGGCTCCGAACGTCGATCTCGCTGAACCGGGCTCTTGGAGAGTTCGATACGCGCGCCGCTCCGGTTTGGCCGGAACCGACCGCAATCTCGGCGCGTCGAGATAACCAACTGTTAGCGGTCCGGGATAGTTGCGGGCCATGGGTATCGACAAGCCGGAGCAGCCGCCCACGCCCGACCTGCGCCTGATCGCCATCGGCGTCGGCGTGGTCATCGCGATCTCGGCTTGGGCCGCCGCGGGCGCGGACAGTTTCGAGTCCGCTTCGGGCACCGCGCTGAGCTGGATCCTCAGCAATTTCGACTGGCTGTTCGTCGTAGCGGCGGATGTGTTCCTGGTGCTCGGCGTGGTGGTCGCGGTCAGCCGGCTCGGGCGGATCCGACTCGGCGCGGACGATTCCGAACCCGAGTTCAGCAATCTGGCCTGGATCGCCATGATGTTCAGCGCGGGCATGGGCATCGGGCTGATGTTCTACGGCGTCGGTGAACCGTTGCAGCACTTCGTCGAGCCGCCGCCGGCCACCGATATCGCGCCGGAATCCACCGCGGCGGCCAAGACGGCGCTGCAATATTCGCTGTTCCACTGGACGCTGACTCCGTGGGCCATCTACGGCATGGTCGGCCTGGCGCTCGCCTACGCCGGATTCCGCAAGGGGCGCGGCAATCGGCTCTCGGCGACTTTCGTGCCGCTGATCGGCGAACGCCGGGCCCGCGGGTGGGTCGGGCAGAGCATCGATCTGCTTGCGGTCTTCGCGACCGTCTTCGGCACCGCCACCAGTCTCGGGCTGGGCACCCTCCAGGTAGCCAAAGGGTTGCACCTGACCGCGGGCGTTCCCGACACCACCACCGTGCAGCTCATCATCATCGCCGCGCTCGGCGCCGCCTTCGTGGTCTCCGCGTTCTCCGGATTGCACAAGGGCGTGAAGTGGCTGTCCACGGTGAACATCGGGCTGGCGGCGCTGCTCATGCTGTTCGTGCTGGTGCTCGGCCCGACCGTCTACATCCTCGACAGCCTGCCCGCCAGCATCGGCAACTATCTGTTCAATCTGCTGCCCATGGCCACCCGCACCAGCGCCTACGCCGACCCGGACTGGCTGGGCGCGTGGACCATTTTCTACTGGGCGTGGTGGGTGTCCTGGGCGCCGTTCGTCGGCACCTTCATCGCGCGCATCTCCCGCGGCCGCACCATTCGCGAATTCCTGGTCGGCGTGATGCTGGTGCCCAGCGCGGTGACCGCAGTGTGGTTCTGCATCATGGGCGGCAGCGCGATCCGGCTCTCCGCGACCGGCCGGGCCGATCTCACCCAGCACGCCGCCGACGCCGAGGCGGCGCTGTTCGGCATGCTCGACGCGCTGCCGTTGGGCACCGTCACCTCATGGGTTTCGATGATTTTGATCATGACCTATTTCGTGACAAGCGCCGACTCCGCTTCGCTGGTCATGGGCTCGCTGACCAGCCGCGGCGCCCTGCACCCGCCCTCCTGGCTGGTCGTCACCTGGGGCGTGCTCATGGCCGCGGTCGCGGCGGTCCTGCTGGTCGCGGGCGGCCTGAAATCGTTGCAGACGGCGACCATCCTCGTCGCCCTGCCGTTCGTGCTGGTCATGCTGGCGCTGTGCTGGTCGCTGATCAAGGAACTACGCGAGGACCCCGGCGCGGGCCCGGCCGGCCATCACCCGCTCTATGGACTGCGAGATGCGGTGCGCGCCATGGTCGGTGAGGCCATCAGCGAGCGCGACGCGACCCGTAACCGCCATGCACCCAGCCGATAGCCACCCTCAGCGCAGCCCGGATCGGGGTTATCCCCTCAACGATTTGATCATGTCCAGAAGCATCCTTGCGGCTGCCTGTATCGCGGGCTCATCTCCCCCCGGAAAATAAAATCGCCCCTCCCATCCATCGATTTCAGCAACAAGCTCGACCGGGGCACTTCCCGAAGGCCCCGCAGGCGACAACACCGGCCTCGGGAACTCGAAAACAGTTACTCCGTCGATCGTCAGCGTTCGATTCGGCAGACTTTGGGATGTAGTCGGGGCGCTCGCAGGCGCTGAATAACCGAGCATGATGTCACCGATATGCGATGAATCCGCCGTAAAATATCCGCAGACCTTCGTGAAACCGATCGCCTGAGATTTATCCTTGGATCCAGCATGAAGAACCTCGGATCGGAGGTTATCAAGCTCGAGCTGGGTAGCGAAAAAACGTGTCGGGAATTCGCAGAGTTCCTGTGCCGTGTGGGTGCTACCCGACGATAACTCGACGTCTTTATCTGCGCGCAGAGTTCCGCAGCCTGTCGCGAGCAGTGCAAGCATCGCGACCGTAGCTGACATTCGAATTCTCATGACGCAGGCCGCTCCGTAGCCCGCCAATCGGTTTGAGTCGGTTTGTCGGTGTTGAAAGTAGTCGACGAACTTCCCGGCCATTTATTGTTGGCCATACCTTTCGGGTTGTTCATCGCAGCGGTGATCTTCGAAAGCACATCAAATTGCGTCATCAGCGTCGTTGTGAAAGTCTTGAAAAGACTCACTGCACTGTCGGTCATAATTTTGAGCAAATCGATACAGTCCGCCACGCCTTCCATAACGGAAACCACGGCGGCAATCTTTCCAACGGCGGAAACGAAGCTTGTAATAAACTCCGTAAGCTCCTTGACAACTTCTGTATAGAAATCCCAGGCGGCCTTCGCGATTGCGCTCATGCCGTCGGCCACCTGGCCGCAAGCCGTTACGGCCGAACTGTATGCCGCATCCTGAAGCCCTCTGGAATTCATATAGGCACTGAAGGCTTCACCGTACCAGAATCCCGTCAGATCACCGCGTGCGAACTCGTCGTTCTGCGCGTCACTGACTTTTGTACCCAGGACACGCCAGTCATCGCTGGTCTGCAGAAAGGCAATTGGGGCTTGCAGTGCCTCGATAGCATCAGCCAGCTCCTCGAGTAGTTTCTCGATACCCTTCTTTATCTTCTCCTTGTTCTCGCTGCAGTAGCCCGAAAGGTCGTCCTCGGTTATCCAACCGTAGACACCGCCCGCAACGGCGAATACCGGACCTAACAGACCGCCCTCGCCGGCCGACATTGCGATAGCAACCGCTTTGAATGCCTCGTCGACCTTGTCGGGCTGCTGGCGAATTTCGTCGATTTTCGCAGAGAAGTCCGTCAGCGTCTGCCTGAGCGTCTCGAGAGTTACTGTGGTCTGACTTGCTGGTGCTGTCATTGCCTAATCCGTCGTCACATTAACAATAGCGGTTTTGAAGTTCTCATCCTGCTCGTGGTAAACCTTTGCTACATGCTGCAGCACATTTCCAATCGCGGCCGCCTCGGTACTGCCCTCTGTCAGCCTATTTTTCATATAGTCGGCAGCATTGACCGAAGCGTTCCAGCTGTCTTGAAACACCCCCCACTGCACATTGGCGTGGCTGACCCTAATTGCCTCTGCCGCGGCGGCCGCGGTGGTGAGGACTCCCGAGGCATCGCTCCATGCATCGGCGGCGGTGTACAAGGCGCTGAGGTCTGTTGAGAAATCTGTCATCAATGGCTCCTGGTCAAAAACTGGCGATATTCTCTGACTTGATTCTCGAGCTCATCGTCACTTAGATGCGCCCAGGATCCCCCTTCTTCGTGGAAGGTGGGCCGCTGCTGGCGGATTTGGTCTGCGCATTGCACGATGTCGTGTGCGATGTCCGATGGCCGAGCAGTGGCCGCCCAATGCGGGTCGATATGGATGGAACTTACACTTCCGAGACCAGCTTCCGCAGTTACCGAGGGCTGCCCGGTTATTGTGGTAGGGCCGCTTCCGATAAAATTGCAATTTCCCCACGTGGCGTTTTCGATAACCTCGAACTCCGCCGCCGACTTAGCGTTGAGGAGCGCGATGAACTTGGCCCGCCGAGAGGGGAGGGTACTGGCCGCTGCTACATCTCTCTGGACGATCGACGGCGCAAGCTTTTTCCACAGCGCAATAGTGTATCCAGTCATCGCCGCGGCAGAGAAATGGATCGGATCAAGACTGCTATGAATATTGCGCTTGACCGAAACATGCACTGGAAGGCGGCGGTCGTCGAGGGTCATCTCGAACATACCTGCACGTGAAAGTGAATTCGAAGCCGCATTTTCAGAACGGCTTGTGGACGTCGGAGGGGCCGCACCGAAGGAAGCGGAAGGATTCGGCGGCGAGACGTCGATTTTATTGACCGATTGGGACTTCGACACGCCGAGTGGCTTTTCGTCCCAGAACTCGTCTGGATCGTCCAGATGATTATAGAACCCACCCGTCATGGGAGCACCTCGCATTGAAATCTGATACCCGAGACGGGCAGCGCCTTGTTCCGATAAACCAGCATTTGACTCCCCCGATCCCCATCGAACAGCCCGCCGCATCGGCAGTCGCAAACACTGTCGCTGCCGATGGACAACTTGTCAACTCGGCGTTCTGAATTCTGTGTGAACGCTGCTGCAACAGAGTCGATCTCGAAGGCAGCCCGTCGACGGCTCTTACGAGCAGTGGTCAACCGGCAGAACGGGTTTCAGCGCAGACCGGCGAACAGGTCGGTTTCCTGGTCGGGGGCGTCGGCGATCCGGTTGTAGTGCCGGACGAAATATTCGGTGCCCAGGATGAGGTCCTGGATCGGCTCGGGCATGCCGAGGAAGAAGCCGCTGTCGCCTTGGCTGCCGTGTGCTTCCAGGGCTTTCACCTTGCGGCGGGTATAGCCGGCGACGTCTACCACGGTGGTGATCTCGGCCATCGGGGTGCCGAAGTCGGCCGGGGGTTCGAAATCGCCCATGTCCATGCCGCCGGCCTTGGCGGCGGCGAACATTTCCTGGGTGGCTTCGCGTGGCACGACCGCGTAGTAGAGCTTGGCGGGGATACCGGTGGACTCGGTGGCCGCGACCGTGATGCGGTGCGCCTGAATATGGTCCGGGTGGCCGTAGCCGCCGTTCTCGTCGTAGGTGACGATGACCTGCGGGCGGTACTTCTCGATGAGCGCGGCGAGTTCGCCGGCGGCGGCCGCCACCGGCGCGTTGGCGAAGGCGTGCGGATCGGCGTTGGCGTCCCAGCCGTCCATTCCCGAATCCTGATAACCCAGCAGTTCGAGGTGCTCGATCTCGAGAAGCGCCGCCGACGCGCGCAGCTCGCCCAGCCGCTGCGCGGCCACCGCGGCCGGATCATGGCCCGGCGCACCGGGTTTCACACCCTCGGGCCCGTCGCCCTGCTCACCGTTGGTGCAGGTAACCAGGACCGTGCGGATCCCCTCCTCGGCGTAGCGCGCGAAAACACCTCCGGTGTTGAGGACTTCGTCGTCAGGGTGGGCGTGCACAGCCATGACCGTCAGTCGCTCCGACATAACTTCTCCCAACGCCGGCACCGGCTTCCGCATTCCCCGCACCGATTCGAGCGGCACGATTCTCGGCGAACAGTACCGGCGAAATGGGTGTGCCCGTGTCGGACCCCGTGGGTACCGTTGTGCGCATGGGGAGCGAAATGCGGGGGTTCTGGCAGGGCGGTGCGAAAAGTTTCGCGATGGAGGGCCTCGGCGCGCTGGTCGCGCTGCCGATCGCGAGCTACTTCTGGTTCGCGGACGGCCGGGAGGTGAGCGCGCGGTCGGTGCTGACGCTTCTGGGCCTCTACTTCGCGGGCGTCATGCTCGCGGCGTTCCTCTTCCTCCTCGCGCAGTTCAGCACAGCCGCGGTGCTCGGACCACGGATGGTCCAGAAGGCCCCGAACATCCTCACCGGCGCGGTCGCGGTCCAGGTACAGCCGACGCAGCGCTGGGCCTTCCTCGCGACCATCGCTGCGGGCCCGCTCACCAATGTGGTGTCGATTCCCGTCTTGGCGGCTTTGCCGTTGGCGCCCGGCCTCGGCGCCGTGCTGGCCGCCGGAGCGTTGCACGGCGCGATCACCGACCTGGTTCCGGCCTTCGATCGGCGCACCGGCTCCATGAATGCCGGTGCGCGGCTGTTCATTCCCGTCATCCGCCGGGCACACACCTTCGATCTCGCCGGGTTCGTGGCAGACCCGGACTTCCGCGACCGGGCCGATCGGATCGACGAGTTCCTGCGGTGGTATCGGCTGGGCATACCGCGATTCACCACCAGCCGCCATGTCCTCGCCCAAATGTTGCGCCAGAACGGCCGATTCGACGATCTGCTCGCGCTGCACGCGGACGATCCGCCGGCGCAATCCGCGGGCGCGCGGACCGAATTCATTGTCGAAATGTCGGTGCTCACCTGGCCGGACGTGCCGGCCGACGCGGTGGACCGCGCGGCCGTACGACTCCGGCGATACCTTGCCGAGCACCCTCGCGACGAGTTCTTCCAGTCCACCCTGGCTCTGGCCCGGGTGCGGCAGGGTCACGGGGCCGAGGCCGAGGCACTGTGCCGGACCGTGCTCGCGCGCGATCTCGTCCCGGCCTACCGGGCAGCGGTACTGGCCACCCGCGCCATGGCCTGCCATCTGCTCGGCGACGACGGTCGGCCGTATCTGCGGGAAGCGCGGCAGCTGTCCTTGGACAACGACAAGCTATGGACCGCATCGCTGCTCGACGAAGCCACCGCCTGGCTGCCCGATCTGGACGCGGTCGAGGACCCGGTCGGCGATACCGATTCCGGAAGCCGGCGGAGCCTGCTGGACCGAGTCAGCGATCTCACCGGATGGCCGTGGCTGCCTGGGCAGAGCCGGCGCGGCCCCAGCGGCGCGGAGTCATGAGGTCACGCGCCCCAGGCGGTGTTGTCCTGAATTGCTCAGCAGCGTAGCCGCTTTGACGATAGGCTCACCGCGATGCCGACCTGAGGGAGGGCAGGGCACTGGATACGCTGTGGGACTACGTCACCGACCACCGTCAGCAATTGATGACGGATTCCTATCTGCATGTCTCGGCGGTGGTGCAGTCGGTGCTGATCGCCGCGGTCGTGTCGATCGCGATCGGGGCGCTGGTCTATCGCAGTCCCGCCGGCTCGGCGGCCGCGACCGCCGCCGCGAGCATCATCCTGACCATCCCGTCCTTCGCGCTGCTGGGGATCCTGATTCCCGTTCTCGGGCTGGGTGTTCCGCCCACCATTACCGCGCTGGTGCTCTACGCGCTGCTGCCGATTCTGCGCAATACGATCGTGGGATTGTCGTCCGTCGATCCCGCCGTCACCGATGCGGCGCGCGGCGTCGGCATGAACCGGCTGCGGGTGCTCGCGGTGATCGAACTGCCGCTGGCGTGGCCGGCCATCCTCGCCGGAATGCGGATCAGCACGCAGCTGATCATGGGCATTCTGGCCATCGCCGCCTATGCGAAAGGCCCGGGCCTGGGCAATCTCATCTTCTCCGGGCTGTCGCGGCTCGGCACACCGACCGCGGTGCCGCAGGCACTGACCGGCACGGTGCTGATCGTCGTGCTGGCGCTGCTGCTCGATCTCCTGCTCGTCCTCGCCGGACGACTGACCACACCCGGGGGTATTCGTGAGTGAGACCGTCGAACCGGCCGTGTCCGGGGTCGAGATCGTGCTCGACGCGGTCACCAAAAGCTATTCCGGGCAACGGGATCCGGCGGTGCTGGAGGTGTCGCTGACCATCCCGGCCGGGGAGACCGTGGTGCTGGTCGGGCCGTCGGGGTGCGGGAAGACGACGACGATGCGGATGATCAACCGGCTGATCGAACCCAGTTCGGGGACGATCACGATCGGCGGGCAGGACGCCGCGGCGGTGAATCCGGATCAGTTGCGCCGTGGGATCGGGTACTCCATTCAGCAGGCCGGGCTGTTTCCGCACCTCACGGTCGCGAAGAATGTCGCCACCGTGCCCGGGTTGATCGGGTGGGACCGCAAGAAGATCAGTGCTCGCGTGGACGAGATGCTGGATCTGGTCGGGCTGGATCCGGGCACGTTCCGGGATCGCTATCCACGGCAGCTCTCCGGCGGTCAGCAGCAGCGGGTCGGTGTCGCGCGGGCGCTCGCCGCGGATCCTCCGGTGCTGTTGATGGATGAGCCGTTCGGCGCGGTGGATCCGATCACGCGCGGGCTGCTGCAAGACGAATTACTGCGGCTGCAAGCGGAATTGCGGAAGACGATCGTGTTCGTCACCCATGATTTCAACGAGGCCGTGAAACTCGGGGATCGAATCGCGGTGCTGGGCAACCAGTCTCGTGTCCTGCAATACGACACTCCGGGGGCGATCCTGGCCGAGCCCGCGGATGCGACGGTAGCGGGCTTCGTGGGCGCCGACGCGGCGCTGAAACAACTCACGCTCACCCGGGTCGAGGATGTCGAGCTCGGGGCTTGCGCGACCGCGCTGGAGACCGATTCGGTGGCGGCGCTGCGCGCGGCGATCGCCGAGAGCGACAAGGACTTCGGGCTGGTGCTCGACGCGCAACGGCGTCCTTCGCGCTGGGTCACAGTCCCCTTGCTCGAACAAGCGGAATCCTTGCATCACGTGGGAACGCCGGTGGGCGAGGGCGTTTCGCTGCGATCCACGCTCCAGGCCGCTCTGGAGGCATTGCTCGCCGACAGCACCGCGAACGCCGTCGTCACCGGCCGCCGCGGGGTGTACGCGGGACTGATCACCATCGACACGCTGGTCTCGCACCTGTCGGCCCTCCGCGCGACCCACACCGGCTCGGCATGACCGCGCAGACCGAACGCCGCGCCGAACGGATCCGGCTCTTCGCGCAGCCGGTGCTCGCCGTGCTGCTCAGTGCGGGCGTGCTGGTGTGGGCGTTCGCTCGGGAGCTCACCGCCACCCAGCAGGCCAGTCTCACCGCGAGCAATATCGCCACCGTCACCTGGGAGCATCTGCTCATCACCATGACGGTGGTCGCGATCGTCCTCGTCCTCGCGGTTCCCCTCGGCACCGCGCTCACCAGGCCCCGATTGCGCCGTCTTGCACCGCTTTTCGTCGGCGTCGCCAATATCGGGGCGGCCGCGCCGGCCATCGGCCTGATCGTGCTGTTCTATCTGATCACCCGCACCACCGGCTTCTGGATCGGCGTCGCGCCGATCGTGCTGCTGGCGCTGTTGCCGGTGCTGCGCAACACCATCCTCGGCTATCAGCAGGTCGATCCCACCCTGATCGATGCTGGACGCGGGCAGGGCATGTCGGCCACGACGGTGCTGCGCCGAGTCGAGTTCCCGCTCGCCGTGCCGTACATCCTTGCCGGACTGCGGACTTCGCTGGTGCTGGCAGTGGGCAGCGCGACGCTGTCGTTCCTGGTTAGCGCAGGCGGCCTGGGCATTCTCATCGATACCGGCTACAAGCTGCGCGACAACGTCACCCTCTGGCTCGGCGCGCTGCTGGCGGTCGCGCTGGCGCTGCTCGTCGACTGGGTAGGGGCTCTGGCCGAACGTTATCTCGGACCCAAGGGGCTGCGATGAGAGCGCGAATCCGGCGCGGCTGTGTGGCATTCGCGACCATGCTCACCGTAGTGCTAGTCGCCTCCTGCGGGCTGGAAGCCGGTCGTTCGGTTCCCCTGGTAGTGAATCCTGGCAGCATCCAGCCGATCCCCGAGCTCCAGGGCGTGCGAATCACAGTGGGTTCCAAGGACTTCACCGAACAGGAAATCCTCGGCTTGATCATCGCCTTCGCGCTGGACGCGGCCGGAGCCGAGGTCCGCGACCTGACTGACATCGTCGGCTCCAACAGCCTGCGCGACGCCCAGGTCCGCGGCCAGGTCGACATCGCCTACGACTACACCGGCACCGGCTGGATCAACTATCTGGGCAACGAATCCCCCGTCGCCGGTTCGCAACCGCAGTTCGAGGCGGTCCGGGATGCCGATCGCACGGCCCACGGAATGGTCTGGGCCGCAATGGCTCCCATGAACAACACCTACGCCATCGCGACCAGCGCCCGCACCGCCGAGGAAACCGGCGTGAAAACCCTGTCTCAGTACGCGAACCTGGTGAATACCGACCCCGCCGCCGCGGCCACCTGCGTCGGCACCGAATTCAGCGTCCGCCAGGACGGATTCCCGGGCGTGGTCCGCAAATACGGCATCGATGCCGGCAAAGTGCAAAAACAGGTCGTCGACGACGCCATCGTCTACCAATCCACCGCCGACGCCCGCCAATGCCGCTTCGGCTCGGTAGCCGCCACCGACGGCCGCATCCCCGCCCTCGACCTCCGTCTCCTCGAAGACGACCTGAGCTTCTTCCCGCAGTACAACGCCGCCCTGGTCATGCGCGCGGACTTCGCCGAAGCCCACCCCAAGGTGATCGAAGTCCTCACCCCGATCTCCCGCCTGCTGACCAATGAATCCGTCACCGACCTCAACCGCAAGGTCGACGTCGAAGGCCGCGAACCCGCCACCGTCGCCCGCGAATGGATGGCCGCCCAAGGCTTCATCACCATCCCGTGAAGCATCAGGGTTCCAGGTCGAGGACCCCTTTACCGGTGGTGATGTCGAGAGGCACGGAGACTTGATCGTGGGCGATGAGCCAGGCGTCGTCGATCTTTCGCATTCCGAAGGTGGCTCGGACCCACATGCCGGCGGTCGGCTGTCCGTTGCGGAGTGTGCCGCTGAGGCGGCCGAAGGCGTGACCGAAGGCGATGTCGGCGCCGACTGTGAACGACAGGTCGCGGAGTTCATAGGTGACGGTGTCGAAGAACTCGAAGACTTTCGACCAGTTCTGGAGTTTGGCGGCGCGGCCCGCGTGCTGGAGCGGCGGCTCGATGTCGAAGGAGAGGACATCGGGCGTGTAGAGCTGCGCGAGGGTGTCGAGGTCTTTGGCTTGCAGACCGGCGATCAGCTTGTCGATCTGGCCGCGGATCCGGGCTTCTTCGGTGACTGACTGGGTGGTCATGGCCGGGCTCCTCAGGAGGTGGCGAAAGTGGTTGTGGCGGATCGCAAGGGGGCCAGGGCGGCGCTCCAGGCGAGGAGTTGATCCAGGGTTTTGTGCAGGGCTGTGACGTGGTGGTCGCGCGGGGTGAAGGTGGTGTGGTTCTCGAAATCGGCGAGGACCGAGAGTTCGACCGGGCGGCTGACGTCGGCCATGCCCAGGGTGCTGCAGATGCCGCGCAGCTGGGCTACCGCGCGGGCGCCGCCGCTGACGCCGTAGGAGACGAATCCGATTGCCTTGTCGGTCCATTCGGCGGACAGGTGGTCCAGGGCGTCCTTCAGTACGCCAGGGATGCCGCCGTTGTATTCCGGGGTCACCAGGACGAAACCGTCGAAGGGGGCGATCCGCTCGGCCCAGTCGCGGGTGTGCGCGTGCACCGAGGGGCCGAACATCGGGGGCACCGGCTCGTCGAGGTGCGGGAGCGGGTGATCGCGCAGGTCGATGAGGTCGAACTCGGCGTCGCCGCGCGCCGATGCCGTGTCCAGGACCCACTGGGCGACCTGTGGGCCGTTGCGGTTGGGCCGGGTGCTGCCCAGGATGATGCCGATCTTGATCATGTCCGGAACTCCTGCTCTGCTGGAAAGCGATACCACCTTCCGACGACGTAGCCGAGCGGAATGTCAGGCCTGACGATTCGGGCCGCTGTTTCGTCGGTTCCGGTAAGGGGCGTCGACCGAAGGAGCCGCACACCATGACCGATCCGCAGCTGAGCGCGGTGATCAGTGAACGCCGCCAGCTGATCAACCTCGCCTATCGACTGCTCGGCTCGCTGACCGAAGCCGAGGACGTGGTGCAGGAGACCTACGCGCGCTGGTACGCGCTCCCTGAGCCCCGGCGGCAGGAGGTGGTGGCGCCCGGCGCGTGGTTGACCACGGTCGCCGGGCGCATCTGCCTCGACCTGCTCGGCTCAGCCCGCAAACGGCGGGAACAGTATGTGGGCGAATGGATTCCGGAGCCGGTGCCCGGACACTCCGAGTGGTTCGGCGGCTCCGCCGATCCCGCCGATCGGGTCACCCTCGACGAGTCGATCAGCATGGCCTTTCTGGTGGTGCTCGATTCGATGACGCCCGCCGAGCGGGTGGCGTTCGTGCTGCACGACGTCTTCCGCTACTCCTTCGCCGAGATCGCCGACATCGTCGGCCGCACCCCCGCGGCCTGCCGCCAGCTCGCCTCCAGCGCCCGCCGCCGCATCGATACCTCGCGCAGCCCGTCGGCCGGCGAGCGCTCCGAGGTGGTCCGGGACTTCAAACGTGCTTGGGAGACAAACGATCTGGCGGCGCTGGTCGACTTGCTCGATCCGAACGCGACGGCGACCGCGGACAGCGGCGGACGCGCTCCGGCCTTCCGCGAACCGATCATCGGCGGCGAGCGGATCGCGCGCAGCTGGATGGAGATCGCCGCCCGCGGCGCGAAGGTCACGTTGGCCGAACGCACGGTCAACGGCCAGCCGGGCCTGGTCGCCGAGCTCGGCGGCAGCATCGTCTCGGTCTACGCCTTCGACATCGCCGACCAGCGGATCACCCGCATCTGGGTGATCCGCAACCCGGAGAAACTGCGCCTGTGGACCGCCGGCTGATCAAGCCGGACGCAACCGGCTGCGCACCGCGCCGCCCGCACAGGCGATGACCACGAGGCCGCCGGCGAAGGTGAGCGCGTCGATGTGCTCGCCGAGCAGCAGCGCCGCCCAGCAGATACTCATGATGGGCTGAACGAGCTGGACTTGGCTGACGCGCGACATCGGTCCGATGGCGAGGCCGCGGTACCAGGCGAAGAAGCCGAGGTACATGCTGATCGCGGAAAGGTAGGCGAAGCAAGCCCATTCGAGGGGAGTCGCGGACGGGGGCTGCTCGGCGACAGCGACGGCGGTCAGCGTGAACATCAGCGGCGACGACAGGATCAGTGCCCAGGACACGGTCTGCCAGGAGCCGATCTCGCGTGCCAGCAGCGCGCCTTCGGAGTAGCCGATCGCGGCGGAGAGCACAGCGCCGAAGAGGAGCAGGTCGGCCCAGTGCAGCCGGCCGAGGCCGCCGCCTTGCAGGAGCGCGAAGCCGACCGCGGCGATCGCGCCCGCCAGGGAGAAGAGCCAGAAGGCGCGGGTGGGACGTTCGCCGGTGCGGAGTACGGCCGACACGGCGGTGGCCGCGGGCAGCAGGCCGACGACGATGGCGCCGTGGCTCGCCGGTGTCACGGTGAGGGCGTAGGAGGTGAGGACCGGGAAACCGACGACCACTCCGGCCGCGACGACGGCAAGCCGCAGCCAGTGATTTCCCCTCGGAACGGCCTGGCGGGTGGCCGCCAGGGCGATCCCGGCGAGCACTGCCGCGACCACCGCACGGCCGGATCCGATGAACAGCGGAGACAGCCCGCCGACCGCGACGCGCGTGAGGGGCATGGTGAACGAGAAGGCCGCCACGCCCACGAAGCCCCAGGCCAAACCGGCCGATCTGAGCGATAGCGGAGTGTCGATATTGACAGTAGCGCTACTCTGAACTGACATGTTCAACGATAGCAGCAGTCGCTTAGCGGACGGAATCCGCGCCTGGATCGGGACCGCCGCCCCAGGCGCGCGGCTGCCGTCCACCCGGCACCTGGTCGCCGAGTACGCGGCCAGCCCGGTCACGGTCCAGAAGGCCATTCGCGCACTCGCCGCGGAGGGCCTGATCGAATGCCGGCCGGGCGTGGGCAACTTCGTCCGAACCCCGCGCTCGGCCCGGCCGCAGGATTACGGTTGGCAGACCGCCGCATTGGGCTCGCCGCGCGGCACCTCCCCGGGTTCGGCGGCCGCCCTGCGCACCGCGCCGCCGGGCGCGCAGGAACTCCACTCCGGCTATCCCGAAGCCGAGCTGCTGCCCGGCCGGCTGGTCCGCGCGGCCCTGGTCCGCGCGGCCCGGGGCGCGTCGGCGACCTCCCGTTCCACCTCCGCCGGGCTGCCTGACCTCCGCTCCTGGTTCGCGACCGAGCTGGCCGACCTGACGCCGGCCGGACTGGCCGGGCCCACGGCCAACGATGTGCTCGTCGTCCCCGGCAGCCAGAGCGGACTCACCTCGATCTTCCGCGCCCTGGTCCCCCCGGGGCAGCCGCTGCTGATCGAATCGCCGACCTACTGGGGCGCGATCCTCGCCGCGCGGCAAGCGGGCGCGCACCTGGTTCCGGTGCCGAGCGACGCCGAAGGCCCCGACCCGGACGCCCTCGACCGAGCCTTAGGCGAGACCCGGGCGCGCGCCCTCTACGTCCAGCCGAACTACGCGAATCCGACCGGGGCCCAATGGTCTCCGGACCGCGCCGAGGTCATCTCGGATCTGGTGCGCGCGCACGGCGCGTTCCTGGTCGAGGACGACTGGGCCCACGATTTCGGCATCGATTCCGATCCCCGGCCGGTCGCCGCCCGGGACACCGCGGGCCACGTCGTCTACCTCCGCTCGCTGACCAAGAGCATGTCCCCCGCCATCCGGATCGGCGCGCTCATCGCTCGTGGTCCGGTCCGCGAGCGACTCCTCGCCGACCGTTCGGCGGAGTCCCTGTATGTGAGCGGTGTCCTGCAAGAGGCCGCGCTCGGAGTCGTCACCGATCCGGGCTGGCGAACTCATCTGCGCCGCTTGCGCGGTCAGCTCCGGGAGCGGCGCGACCTGCTCGCCGAGAGTCTGCGCGAGCACGCCCCCGGCCTGCATATCGACCACGTGCCCAAGGGCGGACTGCATCTGTGGGCCCGCCTGCCCGACGGCGCCGACACCGATCGACTGGTCCGGGACTGCGAAACCCGAGGCGTGTACGTCGCCCCCGGGCACCAGTGGTTCCCGGCCGAACCTTCGGGCCCGTTCCTGCGACTGAACTTCACCGGCCCGAACCCGCAGGGCTTCCCGGCGGCGGCCCAGACCATCGCGGCGGTGCTCGCCGGCCAGTAGTGCGCCCGCTCGGACCCGGCAATACACTAATGGAACAATTTTCCCATTAGTGTGGTTCAACCCAGCATGACAACGACATTGGCGGCGCCCCAACCGGCAACCGCGGGACGAGCACCCCTGGCCCTGCTGGCGCTGGCGCTCGGCGCCTTCGGCATCGGACTGACCGAGTTCGTGATCGTGGGCCTGCTCGGCGTGATCAGCGCGGATCTGCACGTCTCGATCCCCACGGCGGGTCTGCTGGTCTCCGGCTACGCGGCGGGTGTCGCGATCGGAGCTCCGCTGATGACCGCGGCGGGCGCCCGGATCTCGCGCAAGACAATGCTTTCGGTGCTGCTGGGCATCTTCGTCGCGGGCAATCTGCTCTCGGCGCTCGCACCCGGCTACGGCTTGCTGATGACCGGGCGGATCGTCGCCGCCCTCACCCACGGCGCGTTCTTCGGCATCGGTTCGATCGTCGCGGCCGGTCTGGTCGCGCCGGACCGCAGGGCCAGCGCCATCGCGCTGATGTTCACCGGACTGACCGTGGCGAATGTGGCCGGGGTGCCGCTGGGAACCTGGCTCGGTCAGCTCTTCGGCTGGCGCGCCACCTTCTGGGCCGTGACCGCCGTCGGCGTCCTCGCGCTCCTCGCGACGGCCTTGCTGGTTCCGCGTCAGCCGCGCGACGAATCCGACGGTCTGCGTGCGCAATGGGCCGTGTTCGCACGGGTGCAGGTGTGGCTGGCGTTGCTGATCACCGCGCTCGGCTTCGGCGCCGTATTCGCCGCGTTTACCTTCCTACAGCCGATCCTGACCCAGGTCACCGGCTTGCCGGAGGCGGCCGTGCCGTGGCTGCTCGTGGTGTTCGGGCTCGGCCTGTTCGCCGGCAATATCGGCGGTGGCCGCCTGGCCGACAAGGCGCTGATGCGCACTCTGACCGGCGCTTTGGCGGCGCTGGCCGTGGTGCTGCTGCTCTTCGGGTTCACCGCGCAGCACGCGGTCGGCGCCACGCTCACCCTCTTCGCGCTCGGCGCGGCGGGTTTCGCCCTCGTGCCCGCCGTGCAGATGCGCGTCCTGGAGTCCGCCGGGCGCGAATCGCCGCTGGCCTCGGCGGCCAATATCTCCGCCTTCAATATCGGCATCGCCGTCGCCTCCTGGCTGGGCGCCGCCGCCATCGATCGAGGTCTCGGCCTGACCGCGCCGCTCTGGATCGGCGCGCTGCTGGCCACCGCGGCCCTCGCCGTCGCGCTCCTCTCCGGTGCGCTCGATCGCCGCTCGTAATCCCCTGTTCAGCAACACAACTCAGAGAATGGAAGAGGCAATGCGTACTTGGAAACTGCTCACCATGGCCACCGCCGCCGTCGCGGTCACCGCCACAGCCGCTGTCTACGCGAACACCACGGCCGACCCCGGACCGGCGAACACCTGGACCACCGCCTGGGCGGTCCCCATGCAACAGCCCAGCATCGGCTTCGAGCCGAACTGGTCCCTGACGGGTTTCGCCGATCAGACTGTGCGACAGGTCATCCGGGTCACCGGCGGCGGCACCGCGGCCCGCATCACCCTGTCCAACCGCTACGGTCCAGGCGACCTGCGGATCGCCGCGGCCACCATCGGCCGCACCGAGGACGGCGCCCGGGTGCACCCGGATACCCTGCGGCCGTTGCGTTTCGGTGGCGCGGAGGCGGTGACAGTCGCAGCCGGTCAGCAGGTGACCAGCGACTCGGCGGAACTGCGCCTGGCGCCGTTCGAATCGGCGACGATCACGCTGCACCTAGCGGAGCAGACCGGACCCGCGACCTTCCACGCCCAGGGCTACGCCAGCACTTTCCGGGCCGCCGGCAACCGAGTGGCGGACCCGGACGGCGCGGCGTTCACCGAGGCGACCCACTCCTGGTACTACCTCAGCGATCTGGAGATGACCGGCAGCACCAGCACCGCCGGAACGATCGCCGCGTTCGGCGATTCCATCACCGACGGCTTCGGTTCGGACAACGACGCCGACAACCGCTACCCCGACGCGCTCGCCGAACGCCTCGCCGCGGCCGGCACGCCGCGCACCGTGCTCAACGCCGGCATCGGCGGCAACATGATCCGCAGCGACTCGGCCTGGTTCGGGGAGAGCGGCCTGCACCGCTTCGACCGCGATGTGCTCGCCAAAAGCGGTGTACGCACAGTGATCGTCTTCGGCGGACTCAACGACATCGGCTTCTCCGAAGTCGACCTGCCGACCTACAAGCCCAACCCGCGGGTGACCGTGGAGCAGCTCATCGAAGGCCACCGCGACCTGATCGCCCGCGCGCACCGGGCGGGGCTCACCGTGGTCGGCGCGACCCTGCTGCCGATGAAGGGCGCCGAGTACTACAACGACACCTCCGCGGCCAAGATCCGGGCCTTCAACGAATGGCTGCGCACCAGTGGCGAATACGACGCGGTGGTCGACTTCCATGCCGCCGTCGCCGACCCGGCCGACCCGGAAAAGCTGAATGCCGCTTTCGATTCCGGCGATCACAAGCACCCGAACGCCGCAGGCTACGCCGCGATGGCCGCCGCCTTCGACCTCGCGACCCTCTGATCCGGCCGGTGCCGGCCCGCGCCTGAGTGCAGGCGCGGGCCGTCGCCGTGCGCGGTCAGTTCAGTGCTGCCTCGGCGCTCCCGTCCGGTGTCCGGATGGCGTCGAGGATGTGCGTCGCCACCTGGGCGATCGTCCCGCGCTGCAGGAAGATCGCCACGGGGATCGTGGTTTCCAGATCCTCGGCGATCCGGTTGCGCAGTTGCACCGCCATCAGCGAATCGATGCCGAGACGGTTCAAACGCTGGCTGCCTTGCACGCGCGCCGGCGGGGTCTTGACCACCTTGGCGATCTGCCCGCACAGATACGAGGTGATCAGCGCGTGCGCCGAGACGTCGTCCTGAAGTTCCAGATCCATCCGGTTGACGACGGAAACAGCTGTCCCCGAATCGGTCTCGAGATCGCGCAGCAGTGATCCGCTGCGCAGCGCCGGAAAGTCCCGGGCCCACACGATCGGGTCGAAGGACATCACCGCGGTCTGCACGTGCGGCCCGCCCAGCAGCCGGCCGAGGATGGCCAACCCGTCGGCCGGGTCGAATCCCTTGAAGCCGCGCTCGGCCAGCCGCAGATCGTGCTCGGCCTTGGCGACCCGGCCGGTGTTCGTCCACTGCCCCCAGTTCACGCTGAGCGCGGGCAGGCCGCGGGCGGCGCGGTAGTGCGCGAGCCCGTCGACGTAGGCGTTGGCGACCGCGTAATTGCCCTGTCCCGGTGAGCCGATCAGCGACGCCGCCGAGGAGTACAGGACGAAGAAGTCCAGGTCCAGATGCTCGGTGAGCCGGTGTAGATTCCAGGCCCCGTGCACCTTGGGCGGCATCACCGCGAGGTACTTCTCGGCGCCGAGCTGGGCGAGGATGCCGTCCGCGAGCACGACCGCGGAATGCACCACGCCGCGCAGCGGCGGCATGGTCGCCGCGATGTCGGCGAAGACCTCGGTCATCCGATCGAAGTCGGCGACATCCGCTCGGACGACGCGAATGTCGGCGCCGTCGAGCGCCAAACCCGCCAGGTGCTGGCTGGTCACCTCGTCGGGCGCACCGCGTCCGGTGAGCACGACGTGCCGCGCGCCGTGGTCGACAAGCCAACGGGCCGTGAGCAATCCGACGCCGCCGAGTCCGCCCGCGATCAGATACGTGGCGTCGGACCGCACCGGTGTCTCCTGCTCCTCGGGCAGATGCCCGGGTATCAGCCGAGCGGCGTACCGGCCGTCGCCACGCAGCGCGATCTCGTCTTCCGGTCCGTCCGCGCAGATTTCGGCGCACAGCGCGGACAACTCGGCCGCCGTGGGCAGCGCGGGCAGATCCAGCATCGAGCACCGGACATCCGGAATCTCGTAGCGCACCACACGACCGAGACCCCACAGGGCGGTATGCAGGGGATCGACCTCGGCGGCGGGGGACAGTGCGTGCGCATCCCGGGTGATGAACCACAGCCGCGGCGGAATCGGCAGGGTGGCCAGCTCCTGTACCAATTCCACAGCGGTGCGGGTTTTCTCGATATCGGCGCCGGCGTGCACGTAGAGCACAGTCCGTACGTGATCCTCGACCAGGGCCGCCCAATCCGCCGCGGGCGCCGCGCACACCACGTCGACGCCGTGCCGGACCAGGACATCACGCACGGCCGCGTCGTCGCCGATGACCAGCACCGTGCCCGCCGCGGCGCTCGGCGCGCATGGCTCGACCGGCACCCAGCTCAGGTCGTAGCGCAGATTGCCCGCTCGCTGCCGGAACAGTTCGGGCAGGTCGCCGCCGAGCCGCTTCAGCTGGAAATCCTCGATGGTGAGCAGGTGGCGCCCCGAGCTGTCGCCGATCAGGATGTCGCCGCGCACGAGATCGACCTCGTCGGCGGGCGAGGTCCGGGTGACGGTGCACCACAGCGCCGCGCCCGGCGTCGGCTGGCCCTGGCCATAGCATCGGGCCGTGCCGACGGGCAGATACGTGTCGTGCGCGACCTCGGTCCCGTGCAGCAGCGACATCAGCGGTTGCAGTGCGCAATCCAGCAGCGCCGGATGCAGGACGTGCCGGCCGAGGTCCGCCGCGATCGACGGGTCGACGGTGAACTCCGCCAGGATCCGCCCCGGTGCGCGCCGCAGCGAGGTCAGCGTTCGGAAGGGTCCGGTCTGCACGATCCCCCGGGCCATGGACGCCGCGTAATGTTCCGCGATATCCAGACATTCGGGGAAGGCCGCCGGATCCGGCGGGATGACGGCCACCGCGGCGGCGAGGTCGGGTTCGCTGTGCAGCACCGCCGTGGCCACCAGCACCCAGCCGCCGTCCTCGGTGTAGCAGTCCCAGCGGTACACGCCGAGATCTTCTTCGGTGCAACAGATCTGCAGCCGGGACGGAGCGTCCGCGGCGAGGAACAACGCGCGCTCCAAGCTCAGCTCACGGACCGAGAACGCGGTCGGGCCGTGGATCTGGCGGCCCGCCGCGAGCGCCAGCTCGTGATAGGCGGCGCCGGGCAGGATCGGAATGTCGTGGACGAGGTGCTCGGCGAGGTAGCGCAGGCGGCCCAGATCCAGGTCGACGTCCCAGAGATAGGAATCCCCGGGAGCCAGCCGCAGATAGGAGCCGATCATCGGATGCGCCGGGACCGCCGTGCTGGTCACCAGCCCACTCGCGGGCGCCACGCCGGGCAGCCCCAGCTCGTCCCGCCAGTAGCGTTCGCGCTGCCACGGATAGGCCGGGAGCGGAACATATCTGGCCTTCGAATCGACCAGGGCCGCAAAGGGAACCGGCCGTCCCGCGACGTACAGCTCCGCGATCGCCTCGAGCAGCGCGGTGGGACCGTGGCTGTCCCGGGACATGGTCGCGACGGTGATCCCGGCCCTGCCTCGGAACTGCAGATTGCGCTGCACCGCCGACACCAGCAGCGGGTGCGGGCTGAATTCGACGAAGGTATCGACACCCGTGTCCGCGAGCCGCTGGATGACCGTGCCGAACAGCACCGGCTCGCGCAGGTTGTCCATCCAGTATCCGGGCCCGAGCGCCGTCCCGTCGACGACCTCTCCGTGCACCGTCGAGCGCAGCGGAATGCGGCCCGTCCGCGGCCGAATCGGGGCCAGCAGCTCCAGCAGCTCGGCGCGCAGCGGATCCATCTGCGGACTGTGCGAGGCGACATCCACGTTGACCCGGCGGCCGGATACCCCGCACGCGTCGAGCTCCGCGAGGATCCGCGTGATCGCGGCCTCGTCACCGGCGAGCACACAGGAGTCCGGGCCGTTGCAGACCGCGACCGAGACCCCGGGCCGCGCGGCCACGAGTTCCCGCGCCGCGTCGGGTGCGAGGTCGACCGCGGCCATCACGCCCTGGCCGCTGGTGGTGCGCAGCAACGCGCTGCGCCGGCAGATCAGCAACGCGGCATCGTCCAGATCGAGAATCCCGGCGACGTGCGCGGCCGCGACCTCACCCATCGAATGCCCCACCACCACATCGGGCGCCAATCCCCGGTCCTGCCACAGCGCGGCCAGCGCGACCTGCACCGCGAAGATCACCGGCTGGGCCACATCGATCCGGTCCAGCAGCGAATCCGCCGGGGCGGCGAGGAGTTCCGCGGTCAGCGACCATTCGATGTGCGGGGCCATCGCCAGTTCACAGGCCGCGATCTTCGCCTCGAAAACCGGCTCGGTCACGAGCAACTCGCGCCCCATGCCCAGCCACTGCCCGCCCTGACCCGGGAAGATCCACGCGGTCGCGTGCGGGGCATCGATGTCGTCCTCGGCATCACCGCAGGCGATGCCCGCGGTATAGGCGCCGCGTGCGTAGGCGTCGAGCAGTTCGACCGCCTCCGCGTGCGACTCCGCGACGACGGCGAGCCGCTGGGCATGGTGGGTCCGGCGGAGCGCGGCCGAGCAGGCCACGTCGGGTAGGGGAATCGCCCGGTCCAGCAGCAGGTCTCGATAGGCGGCCGCCAGCTGGGTCAGCGCCTGCTCGCTGCGCGCGGAGATCGGCAGCAGGACCGGACGTGCCGCGGCCGCGGTACCGGCCGGGACCGTCGGCGGCTGCTCCAGCACCACGTGCACATTGGTTCCGGTGATGCCGAAACTGCTCACCCCGGCCCGCCGCGGCCCGTTCGCCGCCGGCCATGGGCGCGCGCGAGCCGCGACTTCGACGTTGATGTCGGCCCAGGGAATGGCGGGATTGGGCGTCTGGAAGTTGAGGCTGCGCGGGATGAAACCCTCACGTACGCACAGTGCCGCCTTGATCAGGCCCACGACGCCCGCAGCCCCCTCGGTGTGCCCGATGTTCGTCTTGACCGATCCGACCAGCAGCGGCTGCCCGGCCGGGCGGGCTCGGCCCAGAACCTCGTGCAACGCACCGATTTCCACCGGATCGCCGACGCTGGTGCCGGTGCCGTGCGCCTCGACGTAGCCGACGCTGCCCGGATCGATCCCGGCGTCGCGATACGCCGACCGCAGGCCCGCGCTCTGACCCGCGACCTGCGGCGCCATGAACGTCTCGCCGTGTCCGTCGTTGCTGGCCGCGCTCCCCCGGATCACCGCGTGAATACGGTCGCCGTCCGCGATCGCCCGGGACAGCAGTTTCAGGGCGACGACCCCCGCGCCTTCGCTGCGCACATAGCCGTCCGCGCGGGCGTCGAAAGCTTTGCACTGACCGTCCGGCGCCATCATCCGGCCCTGCGAGAAGCCGATCGCGTGATCCGGGTTGAGGATCAGGTTGACGCCGCCGGCGAAGGCGACATCGCACTCCCCCGAGCGCAGCGAGCGCACCGCCAGGTGCACGCCGACCAGCGACGACGAGCAAGCCGCGTCGACCGCGACGCTCAGGCCACGCAGGTTGAGCGCGAAGGAGATTCGCCCGGCGTTCCCGCCCCGGGTGCTGCCGCCGACGGTGTGCACGTCCAGATCCTGGATCCGGTGCGACTGGCGATCCCAGTAATCGCTGGTGATCACGCCCATCAGCACCGCGGCGTTGAGCGTGGCCGCGCCGTCCAGCGTCAGGCCGGCGTCCTCGAACGCCTCCCACGCCACCTCCATCAGCAATCGTTGCTGCGGGTCCATGCATTCGGCTTCGCGCGGGGAGATGCCGAAGAACTGCGCGTCGAATTCCTCGATGCCGTCGAGGAAACCGCCGTAGCGACTCATCATCCGCCCCGGCGTCGCGGGCGCGGGGTCGTAGTAGTCGTCCACTGTGAAACGCGCCGCCGGCACCTCGCCGATCGAGTTACCCTCGGTGCACAGCAGTTCCCATAACGCCTGGACATTCGGGGCGCCCGGCACTCGGGCGGCCATTCCGATCACCGCGATCGAATCTTGCGCGGCGTCGACAGAAACCTCCACACCTGCAGTCACAACGCCACCCATCTCGAAAGGAAGCAACGGTTCACACTGCGATGGCGGATGCCACCCAGCTACTGGCGGGCGTGAGCGTACAGTAAAGTTGCTGGAAATTAGCTGGAGTTCGGACGCGACACGAATAGCGTCTAGTTACAGGAACTTTGGCTGCCCTCGAATCAGCGCGAGCGGAACCGTTTCGGACCACCGGCCACCCACGTAGACCTGTAGACGGCTCCGAAATCCGGACTGCCGTGGGTGGAGGGGTGTGCATGAATGTGCGGCAGCTGACCGGCGGGACATCGACTTCCCCGGCGCCACACCGGGCCATTGTCGCAACCGCCTGCGGTGCAGTCGTTGTCGCGCAGATGGCGACCACGATCTACCTGCCGAGCATGCCGGCGCTCGGCGCCGACATCGGCGCCGGGGAAAGCACCCTGCAACTGTCGGTGGCCGTGTTCGTGGTGTTCGCGGCGCTGCCGGTGGTGGCGTGGGGGCGGGCGGCCGAACGCTTCGGCCGGGTGCCCGCCTTCGTCGCGGCCGGGCTGCTCTTCATCCTCGCCAGCGCGGGTCTGGCGCTGATCACGAACGCACCGCAATTGCTGTCCCTGCGCGTTGTTCAGGCGATCGGCGCGGGCGGCATCGCGGTCGTCGGCCGGATGATGGTCAAAGACCTGTTCAGCGGCGCCGAGCTGGCGCGCCAACTCGCGCTGCTGTCGATGGCGTTCGTCGCGGCGCTCGGCGGCGGGCAGGTGATCGGCGGCATCGTCACCTCAACTCTCGGCTGGCGGTACGGCTTCGCCGTGCTGGCCGCGCTCGCCGTCGTCCCGGTCGCCTACGCGCTGCGCGTCTCGCTGCCGCCGCCGGAACCGAAATCCCCGGCCAAGGGCACCGCTCGACGGCTCCTCGGCGACCGGACGTTCGTCGCCGCCGCGGGCGCGGGCGGGATCGGATTCGCCGTCATCGTGATGATCCAGCAGAAATCCGCGTTCCTCTTCGCCGACGGATTCGGGTTGCCGCCCTGGGTTTTCGGCCTGTTCGGCGCCCTCTACGGCGCGGCCTACCTGGCCGGGGCGACCTATGTCCGGCGCAGCGTCAGCCGACTGGGGGCGCGCGCCATGATGCGGCAGGGCGCCTGGATCATGCTCGCGGGCTGCGCGCTCATCGCCGTCGTCTGGCTGCTCGACCTGCCCCGGGCGCCGGCACTGCCGATCTTCCTCGCCGGGTACCTCACCGCGACCTTCGGCCAGGCCACCCTGTTCCCCAACAGCGCGGCGCAGGCCGTCAGCCATCTGGTCGCCGGCGGCGCGATGGCCGTCACCTGGTGCGCGCTGATCCAGCAGGGCCTGGCGGGCGTCGCCGCGCTGGCCGGCCCCGCACTCACCGGGCTGATCGCCTGGTCCCTCGCCATCACCCTGCTCGCCGCCGTGAACGTACTCGTCGTCACGGTGTCTCCGCCGACAAAGGAATAACCGAATGGGCACACACCAATTCGCCAATATCCGCAGGCAGCTCCACACGAGCAACACCTTCTGGGACGACAGCGCCACGCACGGGCTGGTCGACATCGTCGCCGCGGACATGCGGGACGGGAAGGTGCACGACCGCGACGGGCGGACGATCGTCAACTTCTCCTCGTACTCCTATCTCGGACTGGACAGCGACCCGCGGATCATCGCGGGCGCGCACCGCGGACTCGACGAGACGGCGACCATCAATTCCTCCATCTCCCGGATGCGGATCCGGCTCTCCCTGCTCGAGGAAGCCGAGCAGCGCCTCTCCCAGACCTTCGGCGCGCAGGCCGTCACGGTGTCCTCGTGCGCGGCGGCGGCGTGGGCCACCTTGCCGCTGCTCGCTTCCGGCGAGCTCACCGGCGGTCAGCCGCCGCTGGTCGTCTTCGACAAGAACGCGCACTTCTGCCTGAACGCGATGAAGCCGCTGGTCGCGGACGAGACCGAGCTGGTCACCATCGCGCACAACGACATCGCGGCGCTGGAAGAGTTGTGCCGCAAGCATTCCCAAGTCGCCTATGTCGCCGACGGCGTCTACAGCACGGGCGGCGGCGCACCCCTGGCCGAGCTGCACCGGTTGCAGGACAAGTACGGCCTGTTCCTGTATTTCGATGAGGCGCACGGCATTTCGACGCTCGGACCCGGCGGCCGTGGCTACGTCCTCGGCGCATACCAGGGCTGGCGGGACCGGACCCTCGTAATCGCCTCGCTCAACAAGGGATTCGGCGCCAGCGGCGGCGTCATCTTCTTCGGTCCGCCCGGCGACGACTCCCGCAAGCCCACGCTGCTGCGCACGAGCGGGCCGCTGATGTGGTCGCAGCGGATCAACACCGCGGGGCTGGGCGCCATCGTCGCGTCCTGCGACCTGCACGACGACGGCACCGTCGACCGACTGCAAACCGCACTGCGCGAACGGGTCCGGCTGTTCGACTCCCTGGTCGACACCGATCTCGCCGGGGACGGCTTGCCGATCCGATTCGTCAGCATCGGCCGCGAGGACACCACGGTGGCCGTGGCGCGCGACATGCTGGACGCGGGCTTCTACACCTCACCCATCTTCTTCCCGATCATCCGCCGCGGCAGCTCCGGCCTGCGCCTGATGCTGCGCGGCGATCTGGAGCCCGGCACCATCCGCCGGTTCGCCGACACCCTGACCGCCAGCCTGTCCGCGCATCAGGAGCGGGAGGAGCAGCTCGCATGACTTTGACCATCGAGAACAACACCGGATTCGAAGCGCAGCGCCAGGTACTGCGCGAGCACATCGCCGGGATCGTCACGCCGCGGCGTCGTCCGGGCGACGCGAAACTCTCTGTGCGCGAACGGGTCAACCGGATCCTCGATCCGGGAACGCCGTTCCTGGAGATCGGCGCGCTGGCCGCGCACGAGGTCTACGACACCGATCTGCCCGCGGCCGCGCTGGTGGTCGGGATCGGCGCCATCCACGGCCGGCCCTGCATGGTGTTCGCGAACGACCCGCACGTCAAAGGCGGGACCTACTACCCGCTCACCATCAAGAAGCAGCTGCGCGGGCAGAAGCTGGCCCGCGAATATCGGCTGCCCTGTGTCTATCTCGCCGATTCCGGCGGCATCTACCTGCCGCTGCAAGAGGAGATCTTCCCGGACGAGGAACACCTCGGGAAGATGTTCCGCAATATCGCGGAGATGTCGGCGCTGGGCTTGCCGCAGATTTCGGCGGTGCTCGGAATCTGCACCGCGGGTGGCGCTTACATCCCCGCGATGAGCGACGAAACGGTGATGGTGCAGGACCTCAGCACGGTGTTTCTCGGCGGACCGCAACTGGTGGAAGCCGCCACCGGCATCAAGGTCGACGCCCAGACTCTCGGCGGCGCGAACCTGCACGTCCGGGAAACCGCTGTGGCGGACCATCTCGCGGCGAACGAGGAGGAAGCGCTGGCGATGATCCGCGACATCGTCGCCCGCACGCCCGGCGACGCCGTGCGTCCGCCCGCCTTCGAAGCGCTGGAACCGGCCGACGATCCAGCCGGGCTGCCGGCGCTGATCCCCGCTACCACGAAGAAGGAGATGAACGTCCGCGCGATTCTGCGCTGCGTCGTCGATGCCGCCTCCTGGGTGGAGTACCGCAAGGACTACGGACTCACCATGGTGTGCGCGACCGCGCGCATCGCCGGTTACGAGGTCGGCATCGTCGCGAATCAGGGCGTCATCTTCCCGGACAGCGCGCTCAAGGCGACCAACTTCATTCAGATCTGCGATCAGCGCCGCATCCCATTGCTGTTCGTGCACAACGTCAGCGGATTCATGGTCGGCGAGCAGTACGAGCGCGCGGGCATCGCCAAACACGGCGCGAAAATGGTCAACGCGGTCTCCTGCGCCACCGTGCCCAAGATCTCGCTGGTGATCGGCGGCAGTTTCGGCGCGGCCAATTTCGCGATGTCGGGCCGGTCGATGGGCGGCCAGTTCATGGCGATGTGGCCGAACGCCCGCTCCACCGGCGTCGGCGGCGAGCAGGCCGCCGCCGTGATGGCGATCCTCAAGCGCGACAAGCTGCGTCGCGAAGGCAAGGAGCTCGGCGCGGACGAGGAAGCGAAGATCAAACAACCGATCATCGACAGCTTCGAACGCCAGTCCCATCCGGCCTACATCGCCGCCCGCATGTGGATCGATGCGGTCGTCGAGCCCGAGGACACCCGGACCTGGCTCGCCCAGACCCTGTCCCTGGCCCACGAACGCTGGGACCGGCCGGCGGCCGCCACCGGCAGCTTCGGGGTGTTCCGCCTGTGATCTCGACACTGCTCATCGCGAATCGGGGCGAGGTCGCCGCCCGGATCGCCCGCACCTGCGACCGGCTCGGCATCGACTACGTCACGGTCAGCGCCGACGAGGATCGCGACCTGACCTATCACGACGGCGCGGTGGCGACCGTGCGGCTCGCCGGCGCGAGCGGCCATCTCGATGCCGCCGCGCTGGTCCGCGCCGCGACCGAAACCGGATGCGACGCAGTACATCCCGGTTATGGCTTCCTGTCCGAGAACGCCGGCTTCGCGCGGGCGGTCCGGTCGGCCGGACTGGTCTTCGTGGGCCCCAGCTCCCGGGTGATCGAGACGATGGCCGACAAGGCCTCCGCGCTGACGGTCATGGCGGACGCGGGTGTCCCGGTGCTCCCCGGGACGCGGCAGGCGACCGACGACCTCGAGGTCCTGGTCCGCGCGGCCGCGGACGTCGGGTATCCGCTCATCGTCAAACCGGCCGGGGGCGGTGGCGGCAAGGGCATGTCGGTCGTGCGGACTCGCGACGAGCTACGCGCCTCGCTGGCGTCCGCGACCCGCACCGCGACAGCGGCTTTCGCCGACGGCCGCCTGCACCTGGAACGCTACGTCGAACACGCGCGGCACATCGAAGTCCAGGTCTTCGGCGACGAATTCGGCAGTGCTGTGCACCTTTTCGATCGCGACTGCTCGTTGCAGCGGCGGCATCAGAAGGTGATCGAGGAAGCGCCCGCGCCGCGCATCCCCGAAGCCACCCGGCACGCGATCTTCGAGGCGGCGGTGCGCGGCGCGCAGGCGCTGAACTACGTCGGCGCGGGCACTTTCGAGTTCCTGCTGGTCGGCGACGAGTTCTTCTTCATCGAGATGAACACGCGACTACAGGTCGAGCACACCGTCACCGAGGAGATCACCGGCATCGACCTGGTGGAGTGGCAGCTGCGGGTCGCCGCGGGCGAGCCGCTGCCCGCGACGCAGGAGCAGATCACCTATCACGGTGCCGCGGTGCAGGTTCGGATGTACGCCGAGGACCCGTTCCGGTCGTTCCTGCCGTGTCCCGGCGACCTGGAGGTGACGCGGTGGCCGGAGCTCCGGATCGAGCGGGCCTTCACGCGCCGCCTCACCGTCACCGGCGGATTCGACCCGATGATCGCCAAACTCGTTGCCACCGGAGCGAACCGGGACGCGGCCCTCGCCGCCGCCCGCGCCGCCTGCGCGGAACTGCGCTGGACCGGCATCTCCACCAACCTCGGGTTCGCCGCGCACGTGCTCGCTTCCCCGGTTCTCGCGGCCGCCGAGCACGACACCGCCTACCTGGATCGGATCGACCCGCTCGCGGAGTTCGCGGACCCGGATCTGCTGAGCGCCTTGGCGGTAGCCGCCGCACTGTCCGCGCCCGACCGGGCCACGCCGTGGTCGGCGGGCGCGCCGGCCGGCGATCGGGCGTGGCTCGATCCCGCCGATCACGACCTCGGCGGCATCGACCTGTCGGTCGACGGGCGGCCGTTCACCGTGCGGATCAGCGGCTACGACGGACCGGCGGTGCGCGTGCGCGCCGCCACCGCGGGGCCGGGCGTGGTCTGCGCCCGGACCACCGGCGACACGATCGCGGTGGGCTCGACGCCCGCCGTCGTCCGGCGGCTGGGCGAGACCTGGGCGGTGCAGGTCGCCGGAGTCTCCCGAGACGTCCGCTACGCGGAGTACCGCTCGTTCGGCTCGACCGCGGCGGACCCCGAGATCCGCTCGCCCATGCCCGGCACCGTCGTCCGGCTGCACGTCGAAACCGGCACCGCCGTCGAGAAAGGCCAGCTACTGGGCGTGGTCGAGGCCATGAAGATGGAACACGAGCTCACCGCGACCCATCCCGGAATCGTCACCGTGACCGCCACCGAAGGCGCGGTCATCACTACCGATCAACCACTATTCCTCATCGAAGACAGGAGCACCCCGCGGTGAAGCGGAATTGGCGGCTGGCAACGGCTCTCATGGCGACAGCCTTGGTCGTGACCGCGTGCGGCGGGTCCGGCAGCGGGTCCGGCGGATCGGGAGAACCGCGCAGCGGCGGGTCGCTGACCTGGGGCGTGGAGACCGAGCCGACCACGCTCAACCCGCACCTCAACGGTCAGAGCAACACCAAGCTGATGTTGCGCAACACCTATGAGACGTTGCTGGCGCGCACCCCGGACGGCGGCTATGTCCCCTGGCTGGCCACCGGCCACGAGGTCTCGCCGGACGGCCTGACCTACACCTTCACGCTGCGCGAGGGCGTGCGGTTCACCGACGGCAATCCGCTGACCGCCGCCGCGGTGGCGCGCAATTTCACCACGATGCAGGACGTGGCCTACTCCGGCGGGTTCTCCTCCGGGCCGTTGTCGAACCTCGCCGGGGTGCAGGCGCGGGACGAGCGCACGGTGGTCTTCACCCTGAAGAACCCGTACGCGCCGTTCCTCGACTTCGCCTCCGGGTTCGACATCATCTCCCCCGCCGCCTGGGACAAGCCGCAGCTCAAGGCCGGTGGGCCCGAGATCGCGGGCACCGGTCCGTTCATCCTCGAGCGCTACGTCAAGGGTCAGGAACTGCGCTTCCGGAAGAACCCGGACTACAACTGGGCGCCGCGCAACGCCGCCCACCAGGGCCCGGCCTACCTCGACGAGGTGATCTACCGGTTCCTGCCCGAGTCCTCGGTGCGCACCGGCGCGCTCACCTCCGGCCAGGTCGATCTCATCGAGGGCGTCTCCGGCAACGACGCGTCGCTGTTCGAGGGGAATCCCGAGTTCACCTATCAGCGCTCGCTGAACAACGGCAGCCCGTACACGCTGTACTGGAACGCCACCTTCGGCCCGGCCGCCGAGGAGAAGGTCCGCAAGGCGCTCAACGCCTCGGTCGACGTCGACGCGATCCTGCAGTCGATCTATCGCGGCCAGCGCACGCGCGGCTGGGGCATCGCCTCCAGCGTCGACACGCTGTTCTACGACAAGAGCATCGAACGCACCTACGGCGCGGACAAGAACACCGCCAACCGGCTGCTCGACGAAGCCGGCTGGACGGCCAAGGATTCCGAGGGCTTCCGGACCAAGAACGGCCAGCGCCTGACCATCGAGCTGGTCCAGGCCCAGTCCACCGTCCGGGATCAGCGTGAGGTGCTGCTACAGGCGGTGCAGGCGCAGGCCAGGCAACACGCGGGCATCGATCTGAAGGTCTCCTACGTCGATTTGGGCACCTACGCCGAACTGCGCAAGAACAACACCTTCGGGTCGATCGCCAACTCCGACACCCTGACCGGAGGCATCGACATCGAAAACCACTGGTACCCACCGACAGCGAAGGGCACGCTGAACTACAGCCGCGCCGGCGATCCGGAACTGTCCCGCTGGCTCCAGGCCGCCGCCGCGACCACCGACACCGCCGAGCGGGCTCGGCAGTACGGTCAGTTGCAGCGATTCGCCCTCGTGGACAAGGCCTATGGGCTGCCGCTCTACATTCCCGAGAACCAGATCGCGGCGGCCACGCATGTGCACGGCGCGGGATTCCGTCCGTACAAGCAGCTTCCGGAGAATTCCTACAACATCTGGGTCGACCGTGGCTGAGGCGGCGCGGCGGACCGTGCCGGGGTGGTGTCGGTGACGCTCGAGCTCACCGCGCCGCGAACAGGGGAACCCGGCGTCGGCGAAGTGCCCGGTGCGGCTGCCGGGCCGGCGAAACAGATCGTGCTACGGATGCTCTCGGGCGTCGGCGTGTTGTTCGGGGCGGCCACGCTGTCCTTCCTCGGCGTTCGCCTCGCGCCCGGCGACACGATCGACGTCCTGCTCGGCGAACAACCACGCACCCCAGAGGTCGAGGCGGCCATCCGGGCGGAGTGGGGTTTGGACAGCCCGGCCACCGTCCAGTACGCCCGCTATCTGTGGAACGTGGCGCACGGCGACTTCGGGCGTTCGTATGTGTTGCAGCGCCCGGTCTCGGAGGTTATCGCGTCGCAAGCCGGACCCACCCTGGCCCTCACCGGCGCCGCGTTGCTGGTGGCGCTGGTGTTCGCGGTAGTCGTGGCCACCACGACCGCACGGCGGCGACGGGGGCGCGCCGTCGCGAATGCCGTTGAGCTGGCGCTGGTTTCGACTCCGCCGTTCTGGCTCGGCATCGTGCTGCTGTCGGTCTTCAGCTTCCAGTTCAAGATTTTCCCCGTAGCGGCGAACAAGGGACTGTCCGCGCTGGTGCTGCCCGCGCTCGCGCTCGGGCTCGCGCTCGGCGCGGTCATCTCCCAGGTGCTGCGCGACGGACTCGAGCGGGCGCTCGACGAACCGTTCGCGGTGACGGTGCGATCCTGGTCGGTGCGCGAGAGTGAACTGCGGCTGCGGCACGGACTGCGCCACGCCGCGCTGCCCGCGGTGACCCTGACCGGCTGGCTGGTCGGCGGACTGCTGGGCGGGGCGGTGATCATCGAGGAGGTCTTCGGCAGACCGGGTCTGGGCCGGGTCACGGTCGAAGCCGTTCTCACCCAGGATCTTCCGGTGGTGCTGGCCGTGGCGATCCTGTCCGCGTTCGTCTACGTGGTGATCAGCACCCTGGTGGACCTGGCGTACCTGTGGCTCGATCCGCGCCTGCGCCGCGGTTCCCGAAGCGGAGGGGCCCGATGACGGCCATCGAACCGCCGCGCGCGACTGCCGGCCGGATCACCGCGCGTGCGAAGCGATTCGGTGTCCGGCCGAGCGTCGCCGTGGCCGGGCTGACGGCCGGTCTGGTCGCGATCGCGGTGATCGCGCCCGCCGTACTGGCCGGTGCGGATCCGCTCGCCGCCGATCCCCTTGCCGCCCAGCTCGCGCCGAGCGCGGAGCACTGGTTCGGCACCGATCATCTGGGTCGGGATGTCTTCACCCGTGTGGTCCACGGTGCGCGCTACTCGCTGCTCATCGGAAGCACGGCCGTCGCGATCGCGGTCCTCGCGGGTACGGCGCTCGGGCTGCTGGCCGGGCTGGCCCGGGGCGCGCTCGACGAACTGATCACCCGCTTCCTCGACGTGATCTCCGCGTTCCCGGATCTGCTGCTGGCACTGGTGCTGATCTCGTTCACCGGGCCGGGCACCGCGAACCTGATCTGCGCGCTCGGCATCGCCTCCATCCCGCGCTTCGCCCGGGTGGTGCGTGCCCAAACCCTGGTCGTGCAGGAGTCCGGGTACGTCGAGCAGGCCCGGACTTTCGGGCTCACCCGGGCCACGCTGGTGCGCCGGCACGTGCTGCCGCACGCGGTGGCCCAGGTCCCGATCCTGGCCACCATCGGCCTCGGCACCGCCATCCTCGGCGCGGCCGGACTGAGCTTCCTGGGCATGGGACCGCAACCGCCGGAACCGGAATGGGGCGCGATGCTCGCCGAGGGCCGCAACTATCTGCGCGTCGCCTGGTGGATCGCGGTGCTGCCCGGCCTCGCCGTCACCGCGACGGTCCTCGCGGTGAGTTCCCTGGGCCGGCACTGGCAACGGCACTACGACGGAAGGGCTACGACGTGAGCGCGCGGAGTTTGGTGTCGATCACCGATCTCCGGATCGGATTCGCGGGGAAACCCGATGTCGTGCGCGGCATCGACCTGCGGATCGATCCGGGCGAGGCGGTCGCCATCGTCGGCGAGTCCGGGTCCGGAAAGTCCGTCACCGCACGGGCATTGGCCGGGCTTTCCGGACCCGGCGCGGTGGTGCGCGCGGAACGGCTCGAGCTCTTCGGGCAGGACGCACGCGCCTACCGCGAGCGCCACTGGCGCCGAATCCGGGGCAGCGATATCGGATTCGTGCTCCAGGACGCGCTCGTGTCCCTCGATCCGCTGAGCACGGTCGGCGCGCAACTGTCCGAGGTGCAGCGCGCGCTGACCGAGCTGCGCGGGCCGGAGCGCACCGCGCGCAGCGTCCGCCTGCTCACCGACGTCGGCGTCCCCGAGCCCGAGCGACGCCTGCGGCTGTACCCCTACGAACTCTCCGGCGGGCTGCGCCAGCGCGTGCTGATCGCGACGGCGATCGCGGGCGATCCCCGCCTGATCATCGCCGACGAACCGACCACCGCGCTCGATGTCACTGTGCAGCAGCAGATTCTGGAGCTGTTGCGGCAGCGCAAAGCCGCGGGCAACGCGCTGCTGCTGATCAGCCATGATCTGGCCGTGGTCGCGGAGCTCGCCGATCGAGTGCTGGTGATGCGGGACGGGAGGATCGTCGAAGCCGGATCCGCCCAGGATGTCCTGACCCGGCCGGCGCATCCCTACACGAGGAAACTGCTGGCTGCGGTGCCCTCGGCCGCCTCGCGGGGGACGAGGCTGGCGCTCTCCGACGACCCGGCAGCCGATCTCCGCGACCGCCGGCCGTTGCCGCCGCGCACGGTCGACGAGCACCGAATCGTGTTGTCGGTCCGGAAACTTCGCAAGACCTATGGCTCGGGCCCGACCGCCCGGACCGTGGTCGAGGACGTCGACTTCGACGTGTTCGCGGGCGAAACCCTCGGCATCGTAGGCGAATCCGGTTCCGGAAAGACCACGACCGCACGGATCGCACTGCGCTTGATCGAACCCACCTCCGGCCAGGTCATCGTCGACGGCGAACCGTGGAGCGAATTCAGCGAGAAAGAACTGCGCCCGCACCGCGGCACCGCGCAACTGATCGCCCAGGACCCGCTGAGCTCCTTCGACCCGCGCTACACCGTCGAGCGCGTCATCGGCGAAAGCCTCGACACCATCGGCGTCCGAAAGCGCGCCCGCGCCAACCGAGTACGCGAAATCCTCGACGCCGTTCACCTCAGCCGTGACCTCCTCGACCGGCACCCCCGCACCCTCTCCGGCGGCCAGCGCCAGCGCGTCGCGATCGCGCGCGCTCTCGCCCCCAACCCGGCGCTGCTCGTCGCCGACGAACCGGTTTCCGCTCTCGACGTCTCGGTCCAGGCCCAGATCCTCGATCTGCTCGCCGAATTGCAGGCCGAATTCGGCACCGCCCTGCTGCTCATCTCCCACGACCTCGGCGTGGTGCACCACATCGCGCACCGCGTAGTCGTCATGCAGGACGGCCGCGTCGTCGAATCCGGCGCTGTCGACTCGGTCCTGCACGCACCGCGGCACGACTACACCCGCCGCCTGGTCGCCTCGGTGCCCCGGCTACCCGAACTCGACGTGTCTCCCCGAAACGCCTAGGGGCCACCGCACCGGGCAGGCATCATTCCTGTCATGCCCGCGCTGTCCCGCATCCGCCACATCAAGCTGCCCGTAACCGACCTCGCCCGCAGCGTCGCCTGGTACCGCGACCTGCTCGACCTCCAGCTCGCCGCCGAGTTCAAGGAGCAAGGCGTCCTGCGCGGAGCCCAGCTCATGCACCCTTCCGGCTTCGGCATCGCCCTGCGCGAGCGCGAATTCTGCGCGAACAAGCCGGATCTCGCCGGTTTCGACGTCTTCGCCCTGGAGGTCGACTCGGTCACCGACCTGCACGAACTCGCCACCCGCGCCAAGGAACTGGGCGCCGAACACTCCGAAGTCACCGACCGCGGCGCCTACGGCGCCTTCCTCGACATCATCGATCCCGACGGCACCGTCATCCGATTCCTCGCCAACAACCCGATCCAGCCGGGCCGCTTCGTCGGCGTCGATTCCGGCCCCGACGGCGACTTCACCCTCTACGACACCCCGGCGCTCGGCTGATCTCAGGTGAACAAGGAGCCGGTCCGCGGGTTGATCGGGAACGGCAGGCCGTTCACCAGGCAGACGCTGCCGGAGTTGATTCCGATCCGGCGGACGTCGATGTCCAGGCGACCGGTGGCGGTCGCGCCGCCGGGCTTGAACTGGCGGACCTCGATGGTGTGCCAGCCGAGGCCGGCGGGAGTCCACAGCACGAACGGGTCGCCGTGCTCGTCGATCTGCACGGGCGACAACGGATTTCCATTGTCGGTGATCTCGTAGCGGCTGCCGTCCGGGTCGGTGATTCCGGCTTGGATGGTTTGCGGGCAGCCCATGACCGGGCCCTCGCTGCCGGTGTTGTAGACGATGACGCCGACGATCTCGGCGCCGGCGGGCGCGGTCGCGGGGAGCACGAGGGCGGCGACGGAGCAGGCGGCCACGGTCAAGGCGCGGCGGAGACGAATCATCATGCGGGGTCCTCCTTTTCGGGTTCGCGGACGCGGCGGCCGACGCGATCGATGCGCGGGTCCTCGGCGACCTCGTAGCGTTTGACGTAGAGACTGAGGAAAGCTTGCAGAGTGGCCGTGGCGGGGATGGCGAGTAGTGCGCCGATCGCGCCGTGCAGGGCGCCGCCCGCCATCACCGCCAGCAGTGCGACGGCCGGGTTCACGTCGACCGTGTGCGCGGTGATGCGCGGTTGTAGCACGTAGTCCTGGAAGACCTGGTAGAGCACTACGAACAGCAGGATCCAGACCGCGTCGATCGGATGGATGGTCAGCGCGACCAGGATCGGCAGCAGACCCGCGAGGTAGGTGCCGACGATCGGGACGAAAGAGGCGATCACACCGAAGCAGATGCCGAGCTCGATCGCGTTGGGGAGGCCCAGCGCCAGCAGGAACAGGGCGTGCGCGACGGCCGAGATCACCGCGAGCAGGCCCCGGCTGTACAGGTAGCCGCCGGTCTTCTCGATCGCGAGATCCCAGGCCCGCAGGATCATGTCCTGCCGCCGCGACGGCAGCCAGGAGCAGACCGCGCGCCGCATCCGCGGTCCGTACACCGTGAAATAGATGCTGAACAGGGCGACGGTCAGGAAGCGGCCGAGTTCCCCCAGCATGGTGTAGGACAGGCCCCAGGCGTGGTTGGCCGCGCGCTGGGCGTAACCGCCGATGACGCTGGATTCGTCCGTCAGGCGCGCGCGCAGCTTCGCGACCGTGAAGTCCTGATGGAAGGTGCGATTGACCCAGTCGACCGCCTCGTTGAGCAGGCGCGGCAGCTCGTCGACCACGCTGCTGACGGTGTGCACCAGCAGCACTCCGAGCGCCGCGGTGAACCCGGCCACGCAGGCGTACAGCAGGACGAACACCAGGCCGGTGGCCAGACCGCGCGACATCCCGCGCCCCGCCAGGCGGTCGACCGCGGGTTCCATCGCCAGCGCGACGAAGAACGAGACCAGCACCAGCACGAACAGCCCGAGCAGCCGGTGCACCGCCCAGTTGCCGAGCTGAAAGAGGCCGAGCAGCAGGAACGCCAGCACCATCGCGCGCGGCAGCCACCGCGGCATCCGGGGCGTCGAATACCAGTCCGCCGCAGGCTGGTCCGGTGGGAGGAGGGCCACGCGCCCAGTCTGACCCACCGATCAGCTAATTCACGGTTACATGGACCGGTGATTCGATAATCGGCTTGACTCTCCAGTCGCGGGAGGGCGCAGGCTCGAGGCAGAACCGAGAGGAGCATCGCTGTGAAGATCGATCTCGCCAAGAGCGACAAGCACTACTACACGGCTTCGACCGACGTCGAGCTGCGGACCTTCGAGGCCTACGACTACCTGACGGTGACCGGGGTCGGCGCGCCCGCCGGGCCCGAATACACCGAGGCCCTGAGCGCGCTGTACCGGGCCGCCTACGGGATCAAGAAACTCGCCAAGGCGGCGGACCAGGATTTCGTGGTGCCGAAGCTGGAAGGGCTGTGGTGGGTGGAATCCGATCAGCCCGCGCTGACCGTGCCGCGTGCGGAATGGCACTGGCAGTTGATCATTCGGATGCCGGAGGTGGTCACCGAGCAGATGGCGGCCGACATGGTCGAGAAGCCAGTGGTCTTCGAACGGCTACACGAGGGCCTGGCCCTACAGGTGCTGCATGTCGGCCCATACTCGACCGAGCCCGAAACCCTCGCCCGGATGGACGCTTTCATGACCGCCGAGGGATTGACGATGAACGGCAGGCACCACGAGATCTACCTGTCGGATCCGCGTAAAACCCTCGGCCCCAAGACGAAAACGATTCTGCGGCACCCGGCGCGACGGATCTAGTTCCACTCGCGGCCGGCGTAGGCGAGCAGCCGCCGGTGCGCGGGCGCCGCGGCCGAGATCTCGACCTCGGCGGCGAACATGCCCGGCTTGCGGAAGGCGTCGAGCCCGCCCTGCTCCGCCATGAGGCCGAGCAACTCCGCGCACAGCTGGTCGTCGGCGAGATCGGGCCGGTCGATGGCCACCGCGATATCGACGCCGTGCACCACCAGTTCGGTGAGATGCACGGCGGCCGCGTAGAAGCTGGGCAGCGCGCCCAGCGCGCTCTCGATCGTGCCGTCCAGGGCGTCCGGGCGATGCCAGGCGGCGCGGTCGATCTCGGCCGCCGCGGCGAAGGCGCCCTGCGCGTCCGAGCCCAGCCAATCGTCTTCGTGGCCGGCGCCCGCGTCCATCCCGCTCAGCGCCGCGGCGAACAGATGCATCCCACCCACGGTGTGGTTGAGGACGGTGCGCACATCCCATTCCCGGCACGGGGTGGCCGCCGCGAGCTGTGCCTCCTGGACCGCTTCGACGATCTGTCCGGTGACATCCAGCGCACGATCGATCTGGCCGATCACTCCGGCGGGACGGGTAGGCGCAGTTTCCATGGGCTTCCTTCGCTCGAGCGGTTGCAGCATTGATAGCACGAGCGGCTGACAAGTGGCGGCAACCGCAGGATCGGGTTACCCAGCGTGAGCAGCCCTGAAAACAACTGTGTTACTTCCCATATCGGCCGCCGTCAATGTGCGCCAGGTCACCCGATTCCGGCGTCGGCGCGCTGACCCGCGCCGCGCCGGGCGAATCCGCTGTGCGGGAATCGGATTCGATGTCAAGGACACTATCCGGCACAGCGCCGCAACGAGATTCACCGCGCTGCCCGCGAGCGGGCTAGCGGCCGAATCGGAAGGCCTTGGTCAGCGGCTTCGGATCGCGCTGCGCCGGGGCGCGCAAGGCCCATGAGGCCACGGTCAAGCCGGTGAAGACCAGCGGCCCGATCCATTTGGCGGCCGGGTCGCCGACGGCGAGGTGCGAGAACGCGGCGCCGCCGTAGACGAAGACCAGCCCGGCGTACGCCCATTCCTTGAGCCGCGCGAAACCGGGGACCACCAGCGCGGCGACCGCGCCGACCTTGGCGACGCCCAGGATGGTCGCGAAATACATCGGGTACTGCAGACCGGCGAAGGTCTCCGCCACATACGGGACGCGGGCCAGATCCCAGTAGGCGCCGACGACGGACTCGGCGAGCACGATGCCCGAAGTCACGGCGAAAGCGCCGAATCGAGCGCGCGCGGCCGGGGTCCTGCCGACCACGGAATTGATCCGCGCCAGTGCGCTTTTGGTGTCCGCGACGGGCAGCGAGACCTGGTCCACGGTGGGTGCGTTCATCATCGGTATCTCCTCGAGTACGAGGCCCTCGGTGTGGAAGGCCGTCTGGTATCTCGATGACGTACCGACCCGAAATAATGTAACAACCGCAGGTCAGGAGCCTGCCCGCAGTCAGCTCGGCTGCGCGTGCCCCTCGGTGCCGGACTCGTCCTTGGACAGCCGCGTGATTCCGGGCTCGGTGCCCTCGTCGGCTTCCTGATCCGGTTCCGGATGCTCCGGTTCGAAGGTCTCGGGCAGGTTCTTCAGATGCCGGTTCATCGAGCGAACCAGCAGGACGGTCCCGGCGAGCAGGATCAGCACGATCACCAGGCCGAGCGGCGAGGCCTTGCCGAATTCGGGACCGGTCGGGGTGCCGGGGGTCTGGGCGAGCACTGCGAGCAACATCAGGCCTGGACTTCCTCGATACCCGCGAACAGGTCGTTCTCCGGGATGGCGGTGCGCACCCGGGTCTTGGCCAGCTCGAACTCCTCGGTGGACCACAGCCGCTGCTGCATCTCCGTCGGGATCGCGAAGAACGCGCCGTTCGGGTCGATCTGGGTGGCGTGCGCGCGCAGGGCGTCGTCCCGCTGCGGGAAGTACTTGCCGCATTCGATCTGGGTGGTCACCCGCGACATCACGTCGCCGCGCTCCACCGCGTACTGCCGGATCCGGTCCAGCCACTCCTGCAAGGGGAACGGCTCGCCGATGCGCTCGTACTCCGCGGCGAAGATCTCCATGCGCTTCATCGAGAAGCCGTGGTCGTAGTACAGCTTCAGCGGCGTCCAGGGCGCGCCCGCGTCCGGGAACCGCTCGGGATCGCCGGCGGCCTCCCATGCGGCCATCGACACCAGGTGGCACTGGATGTGATCGGGGTGCGGGTAGCCGCCGGTCTCGTCGTAGGTGGTGACGACGTGCGGCTTGAACTCACGGATGACTCGCACCAGCGCCTCGGTCGCTTCCTCCAGCGGCACCAGCGCGAAGCAGCCCTCGGGCAGCGGCGGCAGCGGATCGCCTTCGGGCAGGCCGGAGTCGACGAACCCGAGCCAGGTCTGGCGCACGCCGAGCGCGCGGGCGGCGGCGGCCATTTCCTCGCGGCGGATCTCGTCGATGCGGTCCAGCACGCCGGGGGTGTCCATGGCGGGGTTCAGGATGCTGCCGCGTTCGCCGCCGGTCAGCGTCACGATCAGGACGTCGTGTCCTTCGTCGGCGTAACGTGCGGTCGTCGCGGCGCCCTTGCTGGACTCGTCGTCCGGGTGGGCGTGCACCGCCATGAGGCGAAGGCCACTCACGATTTCGTTCACCATCGCTCTCGGTCGCGGGTGTCGGATGGTCGTTCCCTATAGTTCCATCCGACCCACTTTTGTTCCGACCTACCCCCCGGAGTGATCAGCAATGACCGACGCGGAGCCCCGGCAGCCCGACACAGCGTCAGCGCGACACGCCGACCGCTATGGCGAAGTTCCGCGCGCCGGACGGCCGTGGATCCCGTGGGCGCTCAGCATCGCGGTGGTGGTGGCCGGAATCGGCGTGGCCTTCCTCGGCTATCAGAAGTACGGGCCCAAGGACATCGAGGCCGAGGGGCTCGGCTACCAGCAGATCGACGACTCCACCATGACGGTCCGGTTCAAGGTCACCCGCAAGGATCCGCAGCAGCCCATCGTCTGTTTTGTGCGGGTGATGTCGAGCGACAGCGCCGAGATCGGGCGCCGCGAGGTGCTGATCCCGCCGTCGGACAGCGGTACGGTCGAGATGACCACAACCGTCAGGTCGTCCTCCCGGCCATCTGCCGGCAACGTCTACGGATGCGCCGATCAGGTGCCGGGTTACCTCCGAGCCGGGTGATCAACCGGACCTATCCGGCGAACAAACGGCACCCCTCGGACACAAAACAAGTTCCGACCTGCATGTTTGTGATTCATGCTAAAATGGCGTGATACACGGTTCCGGACCTCGGAGCCGTGTTTGCTGCATTGGCGGCCAGCGCAGTGCGTTCAGGGTTCTCGGGTTTGCCCTGGGCCAAGGTCTGTCGGAGTTCTTCGAACCCCCACCGATCGAAAACTGGTCGTCGGCTGGTGCGTGCCCGCTCCCGGGTGGGTACTGCGGCAGTTACAGGGAATCCCGGCTCGCCGGGAACAACTACTAGGGAGTGATCGAGATGACTGAGACGCAAGTGACCTGGCTGACCCCGGAGTCGCACGACAGGCTCAAGGGCGAACTCGACGCGCTCATCGCCAACCGTCCCGTCATCGCTGCCGAGATCAATGAACGCCGTGAAGAGGGTGACCTCAAGGAGAACGGCGGCTACCACGCCGCGCGTGAAGAGCAGGGTCAGCAGGAGGCGCGCATTCGCCAGCTGCAGGAACTGCTGAACAACGCGAAGGTCGGTGTCGCGCCCACCAAGTCCGGTGTGGCGCTGCCCGGTTCGGTCGTCAAGGTCTACTACGACGGCGACGAATCCGACACCGAGACCTTCCTGATCGCTACCCGCGAAGAAGGCCTCAGCGATTCCAAGCTGGAGACCTACTCCCCCGCGTCGCCGCTCGGCGGGGCGCTCATCGACGCCAAGGTCGGCGAGACCCGCGAATACCAGTTGCCCAACGGCAACATCATGAAGGTCACCCTGGTCAGCGCGGAGCCCTACCACAGCTGACCTCGCGGTCACCGAAAACCCGTCACAGACGCAAGCGGCCGCACCCGATCTCGAGTGCGGCCGCTTCGTCATGTCCGAGGTCCTATCCCGCCAGCGCCTGCTCGACATCGGCGAGCAGATCCGCGCCGTCCTCGATGCCGACCGAGAGCCGGACCAGATCCGCGGGCACCTCCAGCATCGAACCCGCGGTGGACGCGTGGGTCATGGCGCCGGGGTGCTCGATCAGCGATTCCACGCCGCCCAGCGATTCGGCCAGGGTGAAGATCTTGGTGCGCGCGCAGAAGTCGAGCGCCGCGGCTTTGCCGCCGTGCATGCGGACCGAGATCATGCCGCCGAAGCGGCGCATCTGCTTGCTCGCGACCAGGTGGCCGGGGTGCTCGGCCAGACCCGGGTAGATGACCTGGGCGATGGCCGGATGCTTGGCGAGGAACTCGACCAGCAGTTCGGCGTTGTCGCTGTGCCGTTCCATCCGTAGCGCGAGTGTCTTGACGCCGCGCATGGTCAGGTAGGCGTCGAACGGGCCGGGCACCGCGCCCGCGCCGTTCTGCAGGAACCCGAACGCCGCGTCCAGTTCCGGATCGTTGGTGACCAGCACGCCGCCCACCACGTCGGAGTGACCGCCCAGGTACTTGGTGGTCGAATGGGTGACGATGTCGGCGCCGAGCAGCAGCGGCTGCTGCAGATACGGGGTGGCGAAGGTGTTGTCCACCACCAGCTTGGCGCCGGCGGCGTGCGCGATCTCGGCCAGCGCCGGGATATCGCCGATGTTCAACAGCGGGTTGGTGGGGGTCTCGATCCAGATCGCCTTGGTGTTCGGGCGGATCGCGGCGCGCATCGCGTCGAGATCGGAGACCGCGGCCGGGGAATGCGTGATGCCCCAGTGGCTGAACACCTTGTCGATGAGCCGGAAGGTGCCGCCGTAGGCGTCGTCCGGGATGACGATGTGATCGCCGGGGCGCAGGATCGCGCGGAGCCCGCAGTCGGTGGCCGCCATGCCGGAGGCGAAGGCGCGGCCGAACCGGCCGGACTCCAGGGCCGCGAGGTTGGCTTCCAGCGCCTGGCGGGTGGGGTTGCCGGTGCGGGCGTACTCGAAGCCGCCGCGCATACCGCCCACGCCGTCCTGGGCGAAGGTCGAGCTCGCGTAGATCGGGACGTTGACCGCGCCGGTTTGCGGATCCGGATCGAATCCGGCGTGCACGGCTCGTGTGGCGAATCCCAACCCTTCAGCACTCATAGCGCCAGCCTAAATGGGTCCGATTCGGCCGCCGCCTTCGGGCACGGAGTTGGGCGGCGCGGCGGTAGCGTGAGGCCCATGCTCAGCGTTGATGAACTGTTCGCCACCGACTCCCTGCTCAGTGCCGAGGAACGCGAGATCCGCGACACCGTCCGAGACTTCGCCGCGCAGAAGTTGCGACCCCACATCGCGGACTGGTTCGAGGCCGGCACGTTCCCGGCCCGGGACATGGCGCCCGAACTCGGCAAGCTCGGATTGCTGGGCATGCACCTGGACGGGTACGGCTGCGCGGGCATGTCGGCGACCACCTACGGCCTGGCCTGCCAGGAACTCGAAGCCGTGGATTCCGGTGTGCGCAGCATGGTTTCGGTGCAGGGCTCGCTCGCGATGACCGCGATCCACAAGTTCGGTTCCGAGGAGCAGAAGCAGCAGTGGCTGCCGGGGATGGCCGAGGGGCGCGTCATCGGCTGCTTCGGCCTGACCGAACCCGACTTCGGTTCCAATCCCGGCGGCATGCGGACCCGCGCGGTGCGCGACGGCGCGGACTGGGTGCTCAATGGGTCCAAGATGTGGATCACCAACGGGTCGGTCGCCGATGTCGCGATCGTGTGGGCGCAGACCGAGGACAAGATCCGCGGCTTCCTGGTGCCGACGGACACCCCCGGGTTCACCGCGCGCGAGATGCACCGCAAGCTGTCGCTGCGCGCCTCGGTCACCGCGGAACTGGACTTCGACGACCTGCGCCTGCCCGCCGACGCGGTGCTGCCGGAATCGCGCGGGCTGGCCGCGCCGCTGGCCTGTCTGAGCGAGGCCCGGTTCGGCATCATCTTCGGCGCCCTCGGCGCGGCCCGGGACTGCCTGGCGGCCACCATCGACTACGCCCGCACCCGCGAGGTGTTCGACAAGCCGCTCGCGGCCTATCAGCTGACCCAGGCCAAGCTGGCCGACATGGCTCTGGAGTACGGCAAGGGCCAGCTGCTGGCGCTGCATCTGGGGCGGCTCAAGGACCGGCACGAACTGCTGTCCGACCAGGTCAGCGCGGGAAAGCTGAACAGCACGCGGGAGGCCATCAAGATCGCCCGGGAGTGCCGCACCATTCTCGGCGCCAACGGCATCACGCTGGACTATCCGGTGCTGCGGCACGCGAACAATCTAGAGTCCGTGCTGACCTACGAGGGCACCGCCGAAGTCCATCAGCTGGTCCTCGGAAAAGCGCTCACGGACGCGAATGCGTTTCGCTGACAAACACTTTCGGCGTCGCCGATAAATGGGTGGAAGATCACATTTTGATAAACGCTGCATGATTGCTACAGTCGGCCAATGTTCCTGCTCGGCCCCGCGTTGCTCGAAGTGTCGGCGCGCAGAATTATGAACCGCCTGCACGACTCGCACGGGGAACCGGCGCTCGCGGCAGCCGCGGAGAATCCTGCGTTGTCGGCGGTGCTCGACCAGCACGGTGCGGCTATTCGCGACATTCTCGACCACGGCGTCGAGGATTCCGCGGAGGTGCCACCGCTGCTGCTGCTCGCCGGATATGTGCGCGGCCTGCTCGATCAGGCCCGCGAACATCAGCCCGCGACCGCCCAGGACCTGGCCGAAATGATCGCCACGCCCATGACCGGCGCGCCGCCGACGGACTGGACCGCGGCGGACTGGATGCAATTGCGGCTCGCCGCGGTGTGCGTCCAAGCGCAATACATCAGCTGAAAAACAAATGTCCGCCGCGAGCCGAGGCTCACGGCGGACATTTGCGTTTTCCGCGAATTACGTTTCAGCTCAGCCGTTCTGGCGAGTCGGCTCGCCGGTGGTGCTGGTGTAGCGGGCGGTGGTGGTCGCCGACTGGTCCTGCCAAGCCTGCTCCCGCGAGACATCCTCGCGACCACGCTTGTAGGCCTCCGCATGGCCGCGCAGCGCCGGCATCTCACCCTCGACCTTGTCCAGCCAGCCGTCCCAGCGCGTCTGCATCGGACGGATCAGGCCGCCACCCACGCCGACGATCAGGACACCGGCGACGGTCAGCAGCACGGCCCACAGGACCGGCGCGGTGACCGCGGTGGCGACGCCGACCTGGTTCAGCGCGGCGATAATGCCCAGCGCCCAGATGAACACCGAGGCCACCCGCGCGATCATCGGGCCGTAGGACAGGCTGCCCAGCGCGGCCGACACCATCTCGTGCACCACCCGCGCGATGGCGGCGGCGACGATCACGATGACGATCGCGACGGCCAGCTTCGGCAGCCAGCTGACGATGCCGTTGAGCATGTCGCTGACCGGATTCGGGCCCCAGACGCCGAAGCCGAGCTGCAACGTGATCAGCAGGACGGCGTAGTAGGCGAGTTTCGCCAGCATCTGCGAGGCGGTCCAATTGCTGCGCGCCAGCAGGTTCTTGATGCCGCCGCGGTCCACCAGCTTCTCGAAACCGACGCGGTCGAGCACCCGCCGCACGATGGAGGCGATGGCCTTGGCGACGATCCAGCCGATGAACAGGATTGCCAGGAAACCGACGAATTTGGGTACGAACGTCGCGATCGCGCTCCACGCGTCCGACCACCCCTGCCGGAAGTCGATATCGATAGCCAAATTGGAGGTTTGCACGGCGCTTCCCTTCGCTGCTATTCGACGACGCCTGACGGTTGCCGAGGCGACCTTCGCAGCTGTTTTACCCCGCCACGAAGTGCTAAACCAGCAGTTTGCCAGGAATTTGCCGTGCGCTGAGAAATGGTTATTCGGTCGCTATGATTCGGCGACCGAATCGCCGCGTGCGTTTATCGGGTCAGTGCCCTATGCTGCCCGTGCTCAAGAATCCGAGCAGGTCGTGGCGGGTGATGACGCCGACCGGCTTGCCATCCTCCACCACCATCAGCGCGTCGGTATCCGAGAGCGCCTTGGTGGCCGCCGAGAGCGGTTCGCCGGAACCGATCAGCGGGAACGACGGGCTCATGTGCTTGGCCACCGAATCGGTCAGATGCGCACGGCCTTCGAAGACCGCCGAGAGCAGATCGCGTTCGGTGACGCTGCCCGCCACCTCGCCCGCCATCACCGGCGGCTCGGCGCCGACGACCGGCATCTGCGAGACGCCGTACTCGCGCAGGATCTCGATGGCATCGCGCAGCGTCTCCGACGGATGGGTGTGCACCAGATCCGGCAGCGCGCCGGACTTGCCGCGCAGCACGTCGCCGACGAGCGGCTCGGCGACACTGCCGTCGAGCCGGGTGCGCAGGAACCCGTAGGAGCTCATCCACTGGTCGTTGAAGATCTTGGACAGGTAGCCGCGGCCGCCGTCCGGCAGCAGCACAACCACCACGTTGGCCGGATCCCGGCGGGCCACCTCGATGGCCGCCACGACCGCCATGCCGCAGGAGCCGCCGACCAGCAGGCCCTCCTCGCGGGCCAGGCGACGGGTCATCTCGAAAGAGTCCGCGTCGGAGACGGCGATGATCTCGTCCGGGATGGCCGGGTCGTAGGCCGAGGGCCAGAAGTCCTCGCCGACGCCTTCGACCAGGTACGGCCGGCCGGTGCCGCCGGAGTACACCGAGCCTTCCGGGTCCGCGCCCACGATCTGCACCTTGCCGCCGGAGATCTCCTTGAGATAGCGGCCGGTGCCGGTGATGGTGCCGCCGGTGCCGACGCCCGCGACGAAGTGGGTGACCTTGCCTTCGGTGTCGCGCCAGATCTCCGGGCCGGTGGTCTCGTAGTGGCTGTCCGGGCCGCCCGGGTTGGAGTACTGGTCCGGCTTCCAGGCGCCGTCGATCTCGCGCACCAGCCGGTCGGAGACGTTGTAGTAGCTGGACGGGTCCTCGGGCGCGACCGCCGTCGGGCACACCACGACCTCGGCGCCGTACGCGCGCAGCACATTGCGCTTGTCCTCGGAGACCTTGTCCGGGCAGACGAACACGCACTTGTAGCCGCGCTGCTGCGCCACCAGGGCCAGCCCGACACCGGTATTGCCGGAGGTCGGCTCGACGATGGTGCCGCCCGGCTTCAGCAGCCCGGCCTCCTCGGCCGCGTCGATCATCTTCACCGCGATGCGGTCCTTGGAACTGCCGCCCGGGTTCAGGTATTCGATCTTGGCGGCCAGCAGGCCGGCCTCCGGTTCCACCACAGAGTTCAACCGAACCAGGGGCGTATTGCCGATGAGGTCGACGACATGGTTCGCGATGCGCATGGGCTCTATCGTTGCAGAGGCCCATTTCCCGGGGATTTCAGCCCGCCGCGCGGGCGCGCGGCGGCAGAGCGCAAAGCGGGGATCGCACGCATAGGATTCGCAAACATGAGGCAGCCCAACATCGCTCGTGCCGCCCTGCTCGCCACGGCGGCTCTCACCCTGGTTCCGGCCGCGGCGGCGAACGCCGCCACGACGTCGTTTCCGGCGGTTCCCACGCTCGCGCACGGCGGTCTGTGCTGGACCAGCGTCCGCACCTGGGCCGACACCAGCCCGCAGTGGCCGGGCCGGGCCATCATCAATATGCGCGCCGATCCGGTCGCGGGCGTCGGGCCCGGCAGCTACCCCTTCGCGCCGCTGTGCGAAGTGCGGACCACGGTCGCCTGGCGCAACCTGAGCACCGGCGCGGCCGGCGCCTACAGCAACCCGGTCGTGGTGGGCATCTACGGCAGCATCCTCTACTCGCTGTTCCAGGACACCGGGCCGGGTCGCGTCGAAGTCATCGTCACCACCGACAACGCGAGCGTGCCCGCGCACGCGAGCTTCGACGTACCTGCCTGACCCCGGAATCCGGGAGTTCGGTACACATAGATGCGCCAGTACAAAACTGAGCTCGCCACGCCGCAGTACCGAAGGAGCCCTCATGCCTGAGGCAGTTATCGTTTCGACCGCCCGCTCGCCCATCGGCCGCGCCATGAAGGGCTCGCTGGTCGATATGCGTCCCGACGACCTCACCGTGCAGGTCGTGCGCGCCGCGCTGGAGAAGGTTCCGGCTCTCGACCCCACCCAGATCGACGACCTGATCCTGGGCTGCGGCTCGCCGGGTGGTGAGCAGGGCTTCAACATCGCCCGCAACGTCGCGGTCATGCTCGGCTACGACACCGTCCCGGGCACCACCGTGCACCGCTACTGTGCGTCCTCGCTGCAGTCCACCCGGATGGCGTTCCACGCGATCAAGGCCGGCGAGGGCGATGTGTTCCTCTCCGCCGGTGTGGAAACCGTCTCGCGCTACAAGAACGGCTCCGCCGACAGCTGGCCCAACACCAAGAACCCGCTGTTCGACGAGGCGCAGGCGCGGACCGCCAAGACCGCCGAGGGCGGCGTGGACTGGCACGACCCGCGCGAAGACGGCCTGCTGCCCGACGCCTACATCGCCATGGGCCAGACCGCCGAGAATGTCGCTCGCCTGACCGGCATCACCCGCGAAGACCAGGATCGCTGGGGCGTGCGCTCGCAGAACCGCGCGGAGGAGGCCATCAAGAACGGCTTCTTCGAGCGCGAGATCACCCCGGTCACCCTGCCCGACGGCACCGTGGTGGCCAAGGACGACGGCCCGCGCGCCGGCGTCACCTACGAGGGCGTCAGCGGTCTGAAGCCGGTCTTCCGCCCGGACGGCACCATCACCGCCGGCAACTGCTGCCCGCTCAACGACGGCGCCGCCGCGCTGGTCATCATGAGCGACACCAAGGCCAAGGAACTGGGCCTGACCCCGCTGGCGCGCATCGTGTCCACCGGCGTCTCGGGCCTGTCCCCCGAGATCATGGGCCTGGGCCCGATCGAGGCCGTCAAGAACGCGCTGCGCCTGGCCGGCAAGGGCATCGACGACATCGACCTCTTCGAGATCAACGAGGCCTTCGCGGTGCAGGTGCTCGGCTCGGCCCGGGAGCTGAAGATCGACGAGGACAAGCTGAACGTGTCCGGCGGCGCGATCGCGCTGGGTCACCCGTTCGGCATGACCGGCGCCCGCATCACCACCACGCTGATCAACAACCTGCAGACCTACGACAAGCAGTTCGGTGTGGAGACCATGTGCGTCGGCGGCGGCCAGGGCATGGCGATGGTCATCGAGCGCCTCTCCTGACCTGATGAACGCCGAAAGGGCGGCCAACCGGATTCCGGTTGGCCGCCCTTTCGTTTACCGCTAGTCGTTGTTGAAGTAGCTCAGCAGACGCAGGATCTCCAGGTACAGCCAGACCAGGGTGATGGTCAGGCCGAACGCGACGCTCCAGGCCGCCTTCTCCGGCGCCTGCGCGCGGATCAGGTCGTCGGCGGCGTCGAAGTCCAGCAGGAAGCTGAACGCGGCGATCGCGATGCAGACCAGGCTGAAGATGATGGCGACCGGGCCGCCGTCCCGCAGGCCGAAGCCGCCGTCGGTGAAGAAGCTGGCGACCAGGTTGCCCAGCATCAGCACCACCACGCCGATCATGGCGCCGATGATCATGCGGGTGAAGCGCGGGGTGACGCGGATGGCGCCGGTCTTGTAGACGACGAGCATGCCCGCGAAGACGCCGAAGGTGCCGAGCACGGCCTGCGCGATCATGCCGGTGCCGCCGACGCTGACGATGTTGGCGAACACGAACGAGACCGCGCCGAGGAACAGGCCCTCGAAGGCCGCGTAGGACAGCACCAGCGCGGGGTTGTCGGTCTTGTTGCCGAAGATCGCGATCAGCGACAACGCCAGGCCGCCGATCAGGCCGACCAGCATCAGCGGCATGGCCAGCGAGTTGTTGGTGCTGGTGGCGGACAGAATGTAGGAGACCAGCGCGGTCACCGAGAGCACGCCGAGGACCATCGCCGTCTTGGTGACGATGTCATCGATGGTGATCGACCGGGTGGCCTGGGCCGGCGGGATGTAAGGCTGGTTCTGGCCGGGCTGACCGTACTGGTTCGGCGGGTACTGGTTGCCGTACGGCTGGCCCGCGGGGGCGCCGGGCATGCCCTGGCCGAAGTTGGCGTAGCCACCGCCGCCCTGCTGCTTGGGCAGGTTCTTGAAAACCGGATTGCTCGTGGTACGCACTGCGTCCCTTCCCTTCAGAGTGCCAACTACCTGGTTCAACGCGTATGCCCGCTGGCAAGTTCCCAGGTGGGGCTTGCCCGAGTTGGACATATCGGACTCTACCGCTGCTGGGCGTCATGCAGGCCACGGACCGACCGAGTCACCGTGAACTTACGGTTGCGCCCGACGACCTCGGTGCGGCCCACCATCTTCTCCACTACGCCGCGGTAATTCAGGTGTGAGTTGTACACGGTCCACAGCTCGCCGCCCGGTCGCAGCACCCGGCCGGTCTCGACGAACATCTTGATCGCCGAGCCGGTGTGCACCGCGGCCCCGACGTGGAACGGCGGGTTGCACAGCACCAGGTCGGCGCTGTTGTCCGAGGCCGAGGACATGGCGTCGTCGCGCACCACGGTGACGCGATCGTCGACGTGGTTGGCCGCCACCGTCGCGCGCGCCGAGGCCACCGCGGCCGCGGACTGATCGGTGCCGACCACCCGGATCGACGGGCGCGCTTTGGCCAGGGCGACGGCGAGAATGCCGGTGCCGCAACCGAGGTCGATGGCGTCGCGGGCGTCCGGCTTCATCAGTTTCAGGTGTTGTAGTAGGAACCTGGTTCCGATATCCAGCCGGGCGCCGGAGAACGCGGCGCCGTGCGCGACGACGTCGATGGCGAGGTCCTCGACTCGCTCGCACATCGGGAACTGCGGCGCGCCCACGGTTTTCGGCCCGGACACCAGCAGCGTGCGCGACTTCTGCCGGCCGCGGCTGGCCCGTACTTCCGAAAAGTATTCGGCCAGTACGTCGTTCATGGACTTGGTCAGGTACTTGTCGCGGCCGCCGGCGATCACGGTCACCTCGGGATCGGCGTAGCGCGCGATGGCGTCGGCGACCTCCGCGAGCCCGGACAGCACACGCGGCAGGCGCAGCAGAACCACGCGCGCGTCGGCGAGCAGTTTCTCGTTGAGCCCGTGCGCGAGATAGCGATCCGCGAGGCCCAGGGTCCGGGCGTTGTTCGCCAGGGCGAGTTCGCCGGTGAGCAGATCCTGATGCACGCGGACGTCGCGCAGATCGTGCGCGCTGACCGCGCCGAGGGTGAGCGCGCCGTAGCTGTCGCCGATTACAGCAACCTTGCCGCTACCAGCGGTGGCCAGGTGCTCTTCGGCGACATCGAGAATCAGCCGATCGGCGGCATCGACGGCATAGAGGTTCAGCGCCTCCACATCCGGATAGCGCCGCAGCCGGCCTAGGACATCCTCGACATCTCCCACACGTCAAGTGTGCTAGATCGTTGCCCGAATGTCTCATTCACCCCGGCCAATCGGCCGAAATAGTTCCGAGAGGAAATGTGTGAGATTCGAAATGCTAAGTCTCACAATGCAATTCGACAGAACACCGGGTGCCCGGAAGTGGGTGCGCGACACGGCGATTGCTGGTCCCCCTGATAACGGTTTCTCTAAGTAACATCTGCCCCATGCGTAACACGATGGTGCTGCTGGCCACGGCTGCCGCGGTCCTGCTCGCGGGCTGCGACGACCGCGGCTCCGAAGCGGTGCCGCCAGATACGACCAGCACCTTCATCGACTCGCCCACGCAGGTGCCGCGGGACGCGCTGCCCAAGGAGCAGGCGCCGTCGGCCGAGTCCGGCGTCACGGTGACCGGGGTCCGGATCGGGCGGCAGCCGGGCTACGACCGCGTCGTCTACGACCTCGGCGGCCCCGGCACCCCCGGCTGGATCGTGCGCTACGCCGATCAGGCCGTGCAGGACGGCAGCGGCAAGGTCATCGAGGTGGCGGGGCAGTCGATTCTGGAGGTGCAGATCACCGGGTCGGCCTATCCGTTCGACAGCGGTGTCGAGCCGTATTCGGGGCCGGATCCGGCCACCGATCCGATCGCGCCCGGCATCGCCGGGGTGTACCGGACCGCCGTCTTCGAAGGCACCACGCAATCGTTCATCGGAGTGAACGCCGATCGGCCGCCGTTCACGGTCAGCACGCTCAGCAACCCGACCCGCTTGGTGATCGATATCGCGACGCCGTAGCGCCTACCAATACGGCCTAGGGGTATTTGCGACCGGTCCCGGGAGGTCGCTACACTCGGCGCCGTGGTCGACCAGCATCCACTGCTTCGAGCGTCCGGGGCCACCCGGATGCTGGCAGTGCTGGCGCTGCTCGCGGGCATCGTCGCCATGCACGCGGGCGTCTTCACTCCGCCCAGCCACCACACGACGATCACCGCGGACCACTCGCAGTCGTCCGACCGGCACTCCGGCGTCCCCATGGACGCCGGTACCGCGCCGCACGAGCACTCCCCCGAATCCGCCGCCCCGGCCGGAACCGGTTGCGCCGGAGCCGATTGCGATTCCGGCCACGCCGGCCTGCACGGCTGCGTCTTCATCCTGACCGCGCTCGGGCTCGCGCTGCTGCTCGTCCTGCTCTACTACGTCGCCGCAGGCTCCGCCGGCGGCCCGCTGACGCTGCCGCGGCAGTGGCGAGCCGAGCGGGAACGCCCGCCGCCGTGGACTGTCCTATCCCTGGCCGAATTGTCGATTCTGCGGATCTGATGGGCGCTCCGCCCTTCCCGAATCACCCCCAATTCCCCAGGAGTACAAGCATGTTCAACAGTCGTACCCGAATCACCCTGGCCGTCGCCGCGATCGGCCTGATCGCCGCCGGCTGTAGCGACGATTCCGGCTCCATGCCCGGCATGGACCACAGCGCGTCGTCGAGCGCGGCGGCCACCTCCGCGCCGGGCGCGCGCACCGATTTCAACGACGCGGATGTCGCCTTCCTGCAAGGCATGTACCCGCATCACGCGCAGGCCGTGGAGATGGCGAAGCTGGTGCCCAGCCGCAGCCAGAACCCGCAGCTGCTCGCCCTCGCCACGGCGGTGGAGCAGGCGCAGTCGCCGGAGATGGAGCAGATCAGCAAGCTCCTGCAAAGCTTCGGCAAACCTGTGCCGAGCGCGACGGGCGAGCACGCCGGGCACGGCGCGACCATGCCCGGCATGATGTCCACCGCGCAGCTGGACGCGCTGCGCGCCGCCTCCGGCACCGCGTTCGACCGGCAGTGGCTGGAACTGATGATCCAGCACCATCAGGGCGCGATCGCCATGGCCGACACCGAGATCGCGGGCGGTGTCAATCCGGAGTCGGTGGCGCTGGCCCGGGCGGTGCGCACCGCGCAGCAGGCCGAGATCGCCACGATGAACGGCATGCTCGCCGGTCTCCCGAGCTGACGCAGGCGTGACCGGGCCCGTGACTCTCCCAGGTCACGGGCCCCTTCGGGGTACGGATGGGTATCGGTTGGCAGCCCAGCTGACGGGAATGCCGCCGACCCAGTACCGTCGAAACGTCCGATTCCGACCGCGCAGCGTCATCGGGCCCCCGAGGGACATCAGAGAGGCGTACACGATGCGACGACTAGAGCGCGCCGGCCTGGCCGCCGCGACGGCCGCGACCGCTACCGGCATCATCTTCCTCGGCGCTTGCTCCAAACAGATCGAGGGCGCCGCCGAGGCCAACCAGACCGAGCTGGCGTCCTACACCTCCGAGGTGACCGCTTCCTCGATCTCGTCGTCGATCGCGGCGTCGTCGTCCAAGGCGGCCGCGGTGGAGTCGGCGATCGAAACGGCTTGCGACACTTTCGCCGAGGTCACCTCGAAGTCGATCACCTCGTTCAACGCCTACATCGCCGCGGGCGAAGCCGGCGCCTCCGACGAGGACGCCAAGGCCACCGACGCCGTGAACACGCTGCGCAGCGGCGCCACCGAGCTGACCGCCAAGCTGACCAGCGAGTTGCCGCCCCGGATCGCCGATCCGCTGCGCACCTACCGCGACGACAGCAACACCGTCGCCGACAACGTGGAACGCCGGGTGAACGTCGACACGCTCAATGCCTCGGTCGACAAATTCAACGCGAGCAAGAACACCGCGCGCGACGCCTGCCTGGCCGGATAACCGCTCGCCTCAGGCGATTTCCCGTTCCGCGGCCACCTCGGGCGCGTACGGGAGCGGCAGCACCAGCCAGGAGTCCGAGCTCTCGTAACCGATCGGATGCGAAGCCTCCGGGTCGGCGCCGAGACCTTCGACGCGGGTGTCGCCGACCTGGTCGGTATAGCGGTAGTGCAGATGCCCGTGCAACGCCAGCCGGGGCCGCAGGGCATCGACCACGCGCTGGACGCGATCCTGGTTCGGCAGGCATTCGGGCAGGTTCTTGCGGTTCCAGTCCGGGTCGGCGGCGCGCGGCTTGTCGTGGGTGAGCAGCACGTCCACCGGGGTGGAGTCGGCGGCGAGCAGGGCCGCGCATTCGGCGTCGGTCATCTGCTCTTCCGGGAACCACAGCGTGCCTTCGGTCGCCGGTCGGCGGGCGGAACCGAACTGCCTGCGGCGCTCGGCTTTTCGCTCGCGCTGCGCCTCCGCGGCCAGCCGCCAGCCTTTGTCCACCGAGTATGCGCCACCGAACGCCGCGAACCGGGTGCCCTCCCAGGTCCAGCGGTGCCCGCGGGGCGCGTAGCGGATGTTCTTGCGGCACACCAGGAAGCCTTCGTCATCCGGTTCGGAGCCGTAGAGTTCGTGCAGCAGCGAGGATTTATCGTGATTGCCGTCCAGGAAATACACCCGGACTTTCTTCTTGCGCGCCACCCGGTCCACCACATCGAAGTAGCGCCGGCCGGCGGCGGTGTGCTCCCAGGCGCCGAAATCGCCGAGGACGAACATTCTTTCGCACTCTTCGCGCACGGCGACCTGCAACAGGTCGATGGCATGGCTGGTATTGCCGTGCAGATCCCCGGTCATCAGAACACTCCCCATCCGGCAATGATGGCAGGCGCGGAGTCCTGCGGCAGCTGGATTTCCGGCGGTCGCGGCGGCGCGGTCAGCCCGGCTGCGCGAATGGCACTGGGCAGCCGGAGTTTTCCGCACAAACGAGCAGGTCGTCACAGCCCGCCGTCAGTGTGGCGCGCAGCGTGTCACGGATTGCCGTGAGCTCGGCGAGTTTCGCGTCGACCTCGGCCAGTTTGGTTTCGGCATGGCGGCGCAGGCCGGTGCCGGAGCGGCGTAATCCGCTGGCTGTCAGCAGGTCCGCGACCTCGTCGAGGGTGAAGCCGAGTCGCTGCGCGGCCTTGATCACGCGCAGCAGGGTCACCGTCTCGGGTGGATAGACCCGGTGCCCGCCCAGCGAGCGCCGCGGCTCCCGCAGCAGGCCACGGCGTTCGTAGTACCGCAGGGTCTGCACATTCACGCCTGCCGCGACGGCCAGCTGACCGCTCCGCAACCCCGTGTCACTCATGGTCTTTCCCGTTCCGCCAGTATCCGCGCCAGGTTCCGCCGCAGCCCGGCCAGCACTTCGGCTCGACCGGCGGGCACCTCGATGGACATGATCAGCTCCGCACCGCTGCCGCCGAATTCGAAGGCGAAGAACGAGCAGCAGGCGGTTTCGAGTGCGGCCAGTTCGCGCGCGCGAGCCGCATAGGCCGCGTCGACCACCAACTCCAACCGGGTGTGCTCCGGCTGCCGCATCTCCCGCACCGCTTCGGCGAAGAACTCGTCGAACGCGGCGACCCGCGTCGGTTGCTCCGCCGTCGGCAAGGTGCAGGCCTCGGAAACCCAGGCAATTTCTTCCACATCACCACGGTAAGCCTGTACCGGGGTACCGATTGCAAGGTCGGCAACGCCGCTCATGCGGCCATGCGGCCGGTGGTTGTGTAAATCCGCAGCGACCACAATCGGAGGTCGGGCCGGGTGAAGGCCTCGCCCAGGGTGTCGAGATCGCCCGGGGCCAGACCGGCTGCGGTCAGCGGGCCCGGCAGCAGCAAGGTGTGCAGGCGGAACAGGGCGCAGCCGGGGCTGCCGCCGGGCCAGATCTCGCCGATGCCCGTGGACCACACATCCGACAGGCCCGCGGCGTGGAAGACGGTGGGCGTGCGCCGGGCCCAGGAGAAATCGATGCCCGCGAGACCGGCGACGGCGTGCATGGCGTCGCCGAACCTGCCGACCGCGGCCGCCGCCTCCGGGTTCGGCGCGGTGATGACGAAATCCTGCTGCGGGCCGTCCCAGTCCGAGACGACCAGCACGCCGCCCGGAGCCAGCGCCGAGGTGAGGTGCCGCAGCACGGCTTCGCGCTCGGGCAGGTGCATCAGGACCAGCCGCACGTGGATCAGGTCGAAGGTGCCGGGCAGATCGTCGACGCGGATGTCGTGCCGGCGAATCTCGATGCTGTCGTGCGGCGGAATGTGGTGCGGTTCCAGATCGGTCGCGAGCACCGACCCGGTGGGGCCGACCGTGGTGGCCAGCCAGTGCGCGATGTTGCCGTTGCCCGCGCCGATATCCCAGCAGCGCCAGCCACTGGTCACCCCGGTTTCCCGGAGCACGCCTACGGTGTGGGCGTTGAGGATGTCGCACAGCAGCCGAAACTGCTCCGCGGCCTTTTCATTCGCGTTGTCGAAGACGTACTCACCATGGACCGGTGCGGCGCGCATCAGAACACCCCCGAACGTCGACGTTGGCTCCCTCTATGGGAAACCCCCGGACGCGGGAAAACAAGACCCAAAGGCCTCTAGTCAGGATCGTTGGCCCCAGTCCCGGCGGTAGGCGGCCCAATCCTGGGGCGTCGCAGCGAAATCGACGTACAGGGCGACGCCGAAAGTTTTCCGGTGGCGGTCGCCGCGGCCCAGGGCCAGACGGATCCCGCGGAGCGCGGCGGGCACGGTTTCCGCGGACCCGTGGTGGCCGGGGTCGTCGGCCCAGAAAGCGGGAGCGCCCATCAGCAGGTCGACTTCGGCGGGGGTGACGGCCAAGGCGAGCGAAGTCTGCTGTGCGACGTATCCGCCGTACAGGGACTGGGTCGGCATCGCGGTGTCGTACGACATCACCGCTACCTGATCGACGCGCCGCGCCACATCCGCGAAATAAGCCTGGGACCACCACTTTCCGTGGTCCCGCAGGGCGATGCCGACCGAGTGCAGGCCGGGCAGCGGATCGATCTGCGGCGCCGACACCGACAGCGGCGCGTTGCGGCTCCGGGTGACGGTCCGGACCTGTTCGAGAATCGAGAGGAAGTCGCCCGAACCCGAACGGACCGGCTCCAGATCCAGGTGCACGCCGTCGAATCCGAGGTCGAGCACCTTGCGCGCGGAGGCCGTGATATTGGCGCGCGTGGCGGGATCGCCCATGTCGAGGTCGTCGAACTCCGGCTCGACGAGCTGACCGAGCCAGGACTGCACCCGGATTCCGGGCAGGCTGCGATGCACCGCGTCGACGAACCAGCGGGCCCGCGGATGCAGGTCGTCCGGGACGCTGCCGTCGTGCGCGAAGGGACCGGTGTGCACGAACAGCTCCTTGATGCCGGTGCCGGACAGCAGCGTCACCAGGGCGGCGATATCGGCCTCGGTCTTGCGGCCGTCGACCCAGGCGTGACCGAGCCACACCGCGTCGCGGCCCCGGGTCCGCGCGTCCGCGGGCGGATCGCCCGCATATTCCAGCCGCAGCGCCAGGGCCAGCCCGCCCACCGCCGTGAGCAGCAGGCCGAACACCAGCCCGGCGATCACCCCCGCCCGCCGCCACCGCGACCAACCCCGCCATCGCGCACCGATTGCCCTGAAGAATGCTCGCACCGCACCCGCCCCATGGTCTCCGCTCCGGGTTCGGCGAATCCTCCACCCCGGCAGCACCATTGCAGCCTACCGATCAGGGGACCGCACAAGATCTATCCACAGCTGTCCATACCCACGGTGATCAGGGATAACGAGACATCCCACGAATGAAGTGGACGCGTGTACTATTCGGCCGGACCATCCACTGCGGGAGCTCGGGCACGGCCGGGCTGAGAGGGCGAGACCTAGCCGTAGCGACTGCTTGCAGGTCGCTCGAAAAGATCAGCTTCGCCGACCGCGCGAACCTGTCCGGGTAATGCCGACGTAGGGAAAGTGCTCGTAGTTATGTCTGCTCCAACTGAAGCGCACGAAGCGCCGCTCACCCTCGACCAGCCCGCACCCCGGGTGCTGTCGTTCTGGGATCAGAGCGCGTTCTGGGCGAACCTCGGCGTCAGCCTGTTCGCGTTCTCCGGCGCGTACACGGTGCTCGCCCCGAACACCGACGGTGCGCTGCAACTGTCCATCGCCGCGGGCATCGTCGCCATGATCATCGGCACCGTCGTGGGCGGGCTGATGCTCGGCCTGGCCGCGGTCCCGGGCGCGCGGACCGGCAAACCGGCGATGGTGCTGCTGCGCGGCCTGTTCGGCGCGAAACTCAGCTACCTGCCGACGATCCTGAACATCGCCCAGCTGATCGGCTGGGGCACCTTCGAGCTGATCGTCATCGGCAGCGCCGCGGAGGAGCTGTTCGGCGGCGGGCCGCGCTGGCTGTACGTTGTGGCGGCGGGCGTGATCACCACGGTGCTGACGATCTGGCCGCTCGGCTCGGTGCGGATGCTGCGCCGGTTCGTGACCATCGGCGTGGTGATCGCGCTGGCCTGGTTCTACATCCAGTTCTTCCGGGCCGGGATTCCCGACCTGACCACCAACCCGGGCCCGAAGGGTAACGGCCCGTTCGGCGTCGACTGGAGTCTGTTCTGGATCGCGACCGACGCGGCGCTGGCCGTCTCGATCTCCTGGATGCCGGTGGCCGCCGACTACACCCGGCATTCCAAGAGCAGCCGGGCGGCGTTCGGCGCGGCCAGCGGCTCCTATGCGCTGACCCAGATCGTCGCCTACATCCTCGGCCTGCTCGCGCTGGCGCTGGCCACCAGCGACAGCGGAACCTACGGCCCGTTCCTGCACGTCACGCTGGGCGCGTTCTTCTTCTTCATTCTGGTGTTCCGCGAGGCGGATCAGTCTTTCGCCAACGTCTACTCCACCGCCGTCTCGATCCAGAACCTGTGGCCGCGCATCGACCGCCGCGTCCTCTCGATCGGGCTCGGCGTGCTGATCACGGTGCTCGCGCTGTGGCTGCAGATGGACGACTACTTCGGCTTCCTCGGCCTGATCGGCTCGGTCTTCGTGCCGCTGCTGGGCGTGCTGGTCGCGGATTTCTTCTTGCGCGCCAAGGGTTCCTGGAACACCGAGGAGGACGCGCCGTCACGCTGGGGCATGGTCGTCGCGTGGCTGGTGGGCCTGTCGGTGTACCAGCTGATCAACCCGGGCGACGCGGGCGCGTGGACCCGATTCTGGGTGAATATCCAGGAAGCGCTGGGCTTCACCAAGCAGGCCTGGATGAGCGCGTCGCTACTGTCCTTCCTCGCGGCCGGCCTGGTCGCCTGGTTGGTCGGCCGCGTTGCGGCGACCCGCGCGCCGAAATAACTGCCACTATGGCCGGATGGGCGAGATCCGCATCGGCACCTCGGGCTGGCTGTACCCGCCGTGGCGGGGCGCGTTCTATCCCGAGGGCCTGGTGCAGCGCCGCGAACTCGCCTACCTGGCAGAGCAGTTCGACACCGTAGAGATCAACGGTTCGTTCTACGCTCTCCAGAAACCGGCCAGCTACCAGAAGTGGGCCGGGCAGACCCCGGACGACTTCGTGTTCGCCGTCAAGGGCAGCCGCTTCATCACCCATATGAAGCGGCTGCGCGACGGCGACACCCTGCTGTCGAATTTCCTCGCCTCCGGCGTGCTCGCGCTGGGTCCGAAACTGGGCCCGTTCCTGTGGCAATTGCCGCCGAACTTCGGCTTCGATCCGGCTGTGCTGGCCGACTTCTTCGGCCGCCTTCCCCGCAGCACGGCCGAGGCGGCGAAGATCGCCGCACAGCACGACGACCGCGTCGACCCGGCCTATCTCACCCCCGACGCCGACCGCCCACTCCGCCACGCTCTGGAGATCCGCCACCCCAGTTTCGACACCCCCGAATTCCCCGCGCTACTCCGCGAATTCGGCATCGCACTGGTCATCGCGGATACAGCGGGCAAATATCCCGCCCTCGAAGAAATCACCACCGACTTCACCTATATCCGTCTACACGGTCACGAAGAGCTCTACGTCAGCGGCTACACCGACGAGGGACTCGACATGTGGGCCGGAAAGATTCGCGATTGGGCCCAGCACGGCGACGTCTACGCCTATTTCGACAACGACGCGAAGGTCATGGCCCCACGAGACGCACGAGCCCTGAAAGACCGCCTCGCCCGATGACCTGAACGGAACAGGTCAGAGATGTGGTTCGATTTCGGCGATCAAGTGCTGCTTGCCGCCGAAGCCGATGACGCGGTGGATTTCCTTGCCGTCCTTGAACATCAGGATGGCGGGGATGCCGCGGAACTGGAAGCGCTCCCAAATGCCTTCGTATCGGTCGACATCGATCTTGCGGACGAGAACCCGGCCGGCCCACTGTGCGGCGAGTTCGACCAGCACCGGAGTGACCTGGCGGCACGGGCCGCACCATTCGGCCCAGAAGTCGACCAGTAAGGGGACGCCGGTCGAGCTTTCGGCTTCGATGTCCTCCGGGGTGATGGCGGTCAGCTTGTCGCGGGCTGCCAGGTAGACCTGTTTCTCCGCGGCTTCCTGGGCGAGAACCTCGCTGGGGATCTGTTCGCCGTGCGCTCGTACCCAGGCCGTGAGTTCGGCGAAGCGGGGTCCGGGGGCGTTGTGCTCGCCGCAGGCTTCGCTGACCGCGCGGGTCAACGCTTGCAGCGCTTCGCCGGTGTGCCGGCCGGCGCCGGTCAGCTCGAAGGCTCGGACGGTGACGGCGTCGCCGGCGCGCTGGAGCTCGAGGTCCTGCCAGAGCTGGACGGTGTATTGCTCGTCGTCGGTGACGTGCCAGCGGACGGTGATGTCGCGGAGTTCGGCTACCTCGCGGGCGGTGGCCTCCGCATCCGACAGGCGGGTGCCGTGCTCCCGGACGTAGGCGGCGAAGGGTTCGAACTCCGGCGAGCCGGGGCCCGCGCCGATCAGCTGTTGCAGGCCGCCGAGCAGTTCGTCGTACACCTGCGCCGCGCTGTCGTTCTTCGCGTCGAGCTGGAAGGCCGGCCAGTGACCGATCGTCTGGCCGTCGGCTTCCTCGAGTTGCACGGTTTCGAGCAGCTTGACGAGGTAGGTGCCCGCCTCGGGCAGGGTGACGGTGAACTCGTGATCGCGCTCCATGGACCCCTCCGGCGCTCGCATACGACTGACACCAATCGTAGTTCTCCGCCGGGGAAAGTGGAACCGATCTTGCCCGCGCTGCGTCGAAGTGAGAGAACGCACTGTTGTGGCGACGACTAGGGAGAGATGTGGGCAACGAGGCTCAGTTCGGGGTGCGGCCCGAACAGTTGACGAACATTTCCGCGACGTGGCGGCGGGAGGCCGGGGACCTCACCGGGCTGGCGTGGTCGGCGTTGTCCGCGGTCGGCGGCGAGGGCAGTGCGGTGCTGGCGGCGGTGCGCGACAGCGCGGATCCGGCGCAGCAGGCGGCGGTTTCGATCGCCAGCAGGTTCACCACGATGGCGGAACTGGTGGACAGGTTCGCGGGTGATATCGCCGAGCGGGATGCCGAGGTCGCGGCGGCATTCGGGAAGCTGGAGGCGCGCTGATGCGGCCGACGCTGCCGCAGCTGGCGGCCTGGAACCTCGCGGGGCTGCTGCAAGCGGCGAAGGTCGCGAACGAGAACGCGGTGACGCTGTACGACTCGCTCACCGATTCGTCGCGGGCGATGGACGCCGCGCAGGAGTGGCGCGGGCAGACCAAGGACGCCGCCTGGCGGCGGACCAACGAGGAGATCGATCACGCCCACGAGGTGCGCGGACTGCTGGTGCAGTTCGCCGACGAAGCCGAGGACGCGCACCGGGAATTCGAGACCGCCCGCACCTACGTCCTGGCGCAGCAGTCGGCGGCGCAGACCGCGGGCTGCACAGTCGGCGACACCGGCCTGGTCACGCATCCGGCCGGCGGAAACACCGAGGCCGGTGTCTTCCAATTGAATATCCTCGCCGGCCTGGACGAGATCGAGCGCATCGACACCAGCTACGGGGAACGGCTGCGCGCCATCCAGGCCGATCTGGCCGCGATCCGGGAGGGCCAGCAGGACATCATGTTCCAGGGCGTCCCGCGCGATCCGGACGACGTCGTCACGCAACTGGCGGCGATGACCGCCGACGAGCGCGCGGCCGCGCTGGCGCAGCTGAGCCCGTCCGATATCCGGGCTCTGGTCATCGCGAATCCGGACGTGCTGGGCAACCTGAACGGCGTCCCGTTCCCGGTCCGCATCGCGGCCAACGAGATCAACCTCCGCAACGCCATCCAGCAGGAGAAGCACAAGCCCGAGCCGGATCAGGATCGGATCAAACGGCTGGAGGGCTTGCTCACGCCGATCGACGATCCGACCAAGACCGACAAGGTGCTGAAGCAGTCCGAGTCGGACAAGCAACCCGAACTCGAACTGGTCCGCACCGCGGGTGTCAGCGATGCCGACGACGCGAAGCTGGACCGCAAGTTCATCATGTTCCGGGCCGACGAGGGCACCGGCCACATGATCGAGATGGTCGGCGAATTCACCTCGGACACCAAGGGCGTCGGCGTCTACGTGCCCGGCACCTCGACCGATCTGGACGGTTCGGCGTCCAACCAGGCCGCGGCCTGGAATCTGGCCGACCAGACCAAGGGCCCGGTATTCCTGTACATGGAGGGCGATTTCCCGCAGGATCTCGGCCCGTCCGGCGCGATGAACCCGAAGTACGCCGCGGACATGGCCCCGAAGCTGGTCGAGTTCGGCAAGGAGGTCGATCGCGAGGTCGGCCGGCAGGCGCCGGGCACTCCGGTCACCTACGTCGGCCATTCCTATGGTGGTTCGATCGTCGGCACCGCCGAGCAGCAGGGTCTGCGCGCCGACCGCATCCTGCACGCCTCCTCGGCCGGTACCGGCGTGGAGGACAAGGCATGGAACAACCCGAACCCGAACGTGCAGCGCTACGCCATGACCGCCCCCGGCGACCTGATCGGCGCCGCCCAGTCCGCGCCCCGCGACACCGGCCTGCCGTCCTGGCTGGACCTGCCCGGCATCCCGGAGAGCAACCCGCACGGCGGCCATCCACAGGGCACCGACCCGGACGAGATGCCCGGCGTCACCCGCCTGGACACCGGCTACTACGGCGACTACAACGGCGACGGCAAGCAGGAGGTCGTCTTCGGAACGGACGGGCACGGAAAGTACTGGGACGATCCGAATTCCACCGCTTTCCGCAATATCGCGGGCGTCATCACGGGCTCCGAGGTGCACGCCTATCGGGAGCGCGGCATCGAAACCGATTATGTGGACATCGATCTCGGCGACGACGGCGATCTGAAGGACGAGGTCGCCGATCTGCTCGCCGCGCAGGCCGCGCAGCGGCTGGGCAAGAAGCCGTACGCCGATCCGCGTGTCACCGACAACGCCGAACTGGGACCGAGGATCCTGGCGTCATGAAATTGCTGCTCGGTGTGCCCGTCCTGGTCGCGGTCGCGCTGCTGTCGACCGCGGCGGCGTGCGACCCGTACACCGGCGGCCCCACCGAGCAGGAGATCCTCGACCGGTCCGGGCTCACCGTGGACAAGGCCGAGTTCGCGATGTTCGGCAATCTGCTGGCCGTGTCGCCGGATCCGGGCCGGTCCTACAGCGTCGAAGCCGGCCGCACCGGCTGTCGCACCAATGCCTCCGCGATGACGGTCGGCCCGCCCTGGAAACTGCGCGCGCAGGACGAATTCCGAGATCCCGCACCGGAATTGGTCCGCGCCGCACAGGACAGGGTGACCGCGCTCGCCAAGCGCGACGGCTACCGTATGAAGGACGATCAGGACCGGGTCAAGTCCTTCGCCACCGCCACGGGTTATGAAGGCGGCGTGCGGCTTTCGAACGACGACGTGCTCGTCGTGTGGGCGTCCGCGCCGTGCGCGGCCGAGATCCCCAGCACCGACGGGACGCTCGCCGTCGCCCTGGAGCAGATCCCGGAACTCACCCGGAAAGCCGTGCAGGCCTTCAACAACGGCAACCCGCTCGACCTCTACGCCCTAACCTGCGGCGCGCTGAACCGGAAGCTCACGGCCGGGCCCCAGACGCCGGAGCGCCAGGCCCTCGAGCGAGAAATGCGCGCCGATGCCGCCGCCCGCGGCCTGGGCCAGATCACCGAGATCACGAACTACCGCTGGGCCGACAGCAGCCAGAGCGAGATCGCCGCCGACGTGACGGTCCGCTACGCAAAGCACGCGCCGGGGCTGGACCACACCAGGAGCAAGCGCTATCGCGCTGTCTATCAGCGGCTTTCCGGCGACACCGACCTGTGCTCCTTCGATCCGGCCTGAGTGGGACTCCCGGACCGGGAGTCCCACTCCGCCGAGCAATCTACTTCTCGATCCCCTCGAAATCGAATAACCCGTTCCAGGTGAGTTCGGCCTTCTTCACCTGGTCCGAGCGTCCCGCATTCGCCACGTAATCGAAGATCGGGATGTCGACCATGTCGCGGAACAGCAGCGTCTGGAACTCGGCGATGATCTTGTACGACTCCGGTAGCGAACCCGCGGCCAACGCGGCGTCCAGCAGCCGGTCCGCCTCCGGGTTCTGATAGCCGACACTGTTGGAGCCGGAATAACTGTAGTAATGCGCGGTGAGGAACTGCAGCATCGTCGGGTAGTCACCCTGCCAGCCGTAGCGGAAGGCCTTGCCGATGGTGCGGCCGGTGATCTGCGTGCGGATGTCGCGGAATGTCGGATACGGCACGCCGACCACTTCGATGCCCAGCACGTTCTTCACGCTGTTGGCGACGGCTTCGATCCATTCCTGATGCCCGCCGTCGGCGTTGTAGGCGATCTCGTATCTACCCGACCACGGCGACATCGCGTCGGCCTGCGCCCACAGCTTCTTGGCCTCCTCCGGGTTGTACTTCAGCACGTCCGAGCCGGGCAGATTCCCGTCGTAACCGGGTAGCACGCTCGAGGTGCGGTCGCGAGCAGGCAGGCGGGTGCCCTGGAAGATCTTCTCGGCCATCTGTTCTCGATTGATCGCCATCGATATCGCTTTGCGTCGGAGCACGCCTTCCTCGCCGGCGAAATGCGGCACAGTGGGCTGAATGCCGATCTTCTGGTTCTGCGCGGTGGGTTTGCTGATCGCACGGTCACCGAGATCGGCCTTATAAGTGGAGATCGCGCTGGGCGGGATGGTGTCCAGGGCATCCAGGTTGCCGCCCTGCAGGTCGGCGTAGGCGGTGTCGAAGGACTGATAGTGCACGAACCGCAGGCCCTTGTTCTTGGCCGGGCGGCCGCCCTGGTAGTCCGGGTTCACGTCCAGGTCGATCTTGACGTTGTGTTCCCAGGTCTTGAACTTGTAGGGCCCGTTGCCGATCGGAGCGTCACCGAACGCCTTGATGTCCTTGAACGCGGCGTCGGGCAGCGGATAGAACGGTGCGTACCCCAGCGCGGTCTCGAAATCGATGGACGGCTTTTGCAATTCGACCGTGAAGGTGCGGTCGTCGACGACTTGGAGGCCCTTCATCGTCTGGGCTTTCGGCGGTTTGGCCTGCACCTCGTCGAATCCGAGGATCGGGGTGAACACGTAGTTCTGTAACTGGGCGTTGGTGGCGAGGGCGCCGTAGTTCCAGGCATCGACGAAGTTCTTCGCCTTGACCGTGGTGCCGTCGGTGAACTTCCAGTCCGGCTTGATCGTGATCTTGTAGGTCTTGCGGTCGGTGGTCTCGATCTTCTCGGCCATCTCGTTGTGCGCGACGCCGTTGACGTCGTAGTACTTCAGGCCCGCGAACAACCGGTCGACGACCCGTCCGCCCATGTTCTCGTTGGTGTTGGTCGGTACCAAGGGGTTCTGCGGCTCGCCACCGTTGACGAGGACGATCCCGCCGGCGGCGCTGTCGTCGTCGTTCCCGCATGCGGACAGTCCCAGGCTTGTGGCCAACAGCACCGCCCCGGCCAACGCACCAGCTCTCGTGAATCTCACTGCGTTCTCCCCGGCCTACTTCTCGATGCCTTCGAAATCGAACAGCCCGTTCCACGCGAGCTCGGCCTTGCGCACCTTGTCCGAACGTCCGGCATTGGCCACATAATCGAACACCGGGATATCGACCATGTCCCGGAACATCAGCGTCTGCGCCTGCGCGATGATCTTGTAGGACTCTTCCAGCGTCGCCGCCGCCAGCGCGGCGTCGAACAGCTTGTCGAGTTCGGGATTCTTGTAGTCGACATTGTTGGTGCCGGAGTAGCTGTAGTAGTTCGCGGTGAGGAACTGCATCATCGTCGGGTAATCGCCCTGCCAGCCGTACCGGAAGGCTTTGCCGATGGTGCGCCCGGTGATCAGCGCGCGAATGTCGCGGAAGGTCGCGTACGGCGCGCCGACCGCCTCGATGCCGAGAATATTCTTCACGCTGTTGGCGACGGCTTCGATCCATTCCTGGTGTCCGCCATCGCTGTTGTAAGCGATCTCGTAGGTCCCCGACCACGGCGAGATGGCGTCGGCCTGGGCCCACAGCTTCTTGGCTTCCTCCGGGTTGTATTTCGTCACCTCGGAGCCGGGCAGGTTCCCGTTGAAGCCGGGCAGCGTGCTCGCGGTGAAGTCCCGCGCCGGATTACGGGTGCCGCTGAAGATCTTCTCGGCGATCTGCTCCCGGTTGATCGACATCGAAATCGCCTTGCGGCGCAGCACGCCCTCCTCGCCGGAGAAATGCGGCACATTGGATTGCACGCCGATGTGCTGATTCTGCGCGGTCGGCTTGGTGATGGCGCGGTCACCGAGGTCTTGCTTGTAGGTCGCCAGGGCGCTCGGCGGAATGGTGTCGAGGGCGTCCAGGTTGCCGGCCTGCAGGTCGGCGTAGGCGGTGTCGAAGGACTGGTAGTGCACGAACCGCAGGCCCTTGTTCTTGGCCGGGCGGCCGCCCGGGTAGTCCGGGTTCGGCTCCACCTCGATCTTGACGTTGTGTTCCCAGGTCTTGAACTTGTAGGGGCCGTTGCCGATCGGCGCCTCACCGTAGGCCTTGATGTCCTTGAACGCGGCGTCGGGCAGCGGATAGAACGGCGCGTAGCCCAGGCCGATCTCGAAATCGATGGAGGGGAACTGCAATTCGACGGTGAAGGTGCGGTCGTCGACGACCTTCAGGCCCTTCATCGTCTGCGCGGTGGGCTTTTCGGCGGACACCTCGTCGAATCCGAGGATCGGCGTGAAAACGTAACTCTGCAACTGACCATTCGTGCCGAGCGCGGTGTAGTTCCAGGCGTCGACGAAGTTCTTCGCCTTCACGGTGGTGCCGTCGGTGAATTTCCAGTCCGGCTTGATGGTGATCTTGTAATTCTTGCGATCGGTGGTCTCGATCTTCTCGGCCATCTCGTCGTGCGGGACACCGTTGGCGTCATAATATTTCAGGCCCGCGAACAATCGGTCGATAACCCGGCCGCCCTGGTTCTCATTGGTATTACCGGGCACCAGCGGGTTCTGCGGTTCGCCGCCGTTGACCGTGACCAAACCGTCCTCGGCACTGTCGTCCGTTCCACATGCGGAGAGGCCCAGGCTTGTGGCCAATAGCACCGCTCCGATCAACGCACCAGCTCTTGTGAATCTCACTGCGTTCTCCTGACATCGAGCAGAACCGGGGCGACCCTCATCCGACTGCCCCGGAATATATTCGGACAGTAGCGATTCGGAGGTCTGCCTGTCCTGCGTTCGACCAGGCCGCACCCGATTCCAGCAGCCCCGCCCGGTGGCGATTCCCGCCCGCGCGTCCACGGAGCACACCGTCGGCTACGCCGGGGCAAACCCAGCGATGTAGCGCGGCGACCCGCCACGGCGACACAGTCAGGGCACTCGAGCGGCAATCCGCGATTCGGCGATTTCGAAGCAGACCGAATACCCAGTGGGTTCGAGTTCTAATCAACTTGTTCTAAAGAACACATTAGCCAGACGCTATCACTATGCAATCTGCCCTACGAAAAGCATTGCGGACCAGCACTTTCAGCAGGTAGGCCGGGAATGCCAGATAACCGATCGGTCATTTGACCAAGGTGCATAACGGCTTGGTTACGGTTAACTTCCCTTGGTGCCGAACCGGACAACCGGGACGTCACCCCCGTGTCGCAGATATCCGCCTGATGGAGTAAACCTTGCGCATCCTGCTGGTCGCCAGCGCGTTCAACAGCCTCACTCAGCGCGTCCACACCGAATTACGGGCTCGTGGACACCACGTCGGGGTCGAACTGGCGTTAGGTGACGAACCACTCCGCGCAGGTGTCGCACGTTTCGAGCCCGAGCTGATCCTCGCACCGATGCTGACCAGGGCGATCCCGGAAGACATCTGGACCGAGCACACCGTGCTCATCGTGCACCCCGGCCCCAAGGGCGACCGTGGGCCGTCGTCGCTGGACTGGGCGATCGCCGAGGGCGCACGTAACTGGGGCGTGACGGTGCTCCAGGCGGTCGCGGAGATGGACGCGGGCCCGATCTGGGCGTCGGTGCCGTTCGCGGTGACCGCGGTCGGCAAGAGCGCGCTGTACCGCAACGAGGTCGCCGACGCCGCGCTGACCGCGGTGCTGCTGGCGGTGGAGCGCTTCGAAGGCGGCGAATTCAAGCCGGAGCCTTTGGATTACAACCGCTCCGACGTCAAGGGCAAACTGCGCCCGTACCACGCGCAGCCGCACCGGCGCATCGACTGGAACGCCGACGACACCGCCACCGTGCTGCGCAAACTGCGTGCCGCCGACTCTCAGCCGGGTGTGCTCGACGAACTGTTCGGCCGGGAATTCTTCCTACACGGCGGCCACAACGAGGACCAGCTGCGCGGCAAACCCGGCACCGTCGTCGCGACCCGCGACGGCGCGATCTGCCGAGCCACCATCGACGGCGCCGTGTGGCTGCCGCAGTTGCGAGCCCGGCGCTCCCCGGGTGGACCCCCGACCTTCAAACAGCCCGCCACCGACGCGCTCGGCGAGTTGCTGCCGTTCGTTCCGGAGGTGGCGGTCTCCCCCGCCGCGGCCGCCACCCGGGACACCTGGTCGGAAATCCGCTACCGCGAACAGGATTCGGTCGGCTACCTGGAGTTCGCCTTCGCCGGCGGCGCCATGAGCACCGGCCAGTGCCGCCGCCTGCTCTACGCCTACGAGCAGGCCCGCACCCGCCCGGTCAATGTGCTGGTTCTCGGTCCGGAACGCGACTTCTTCTCGAATGGCATCCACCTCAACGTGATCGAGGGCGCCGCCGATCCCGGCGAGGAGTCCTGGCGCAACATCAACGCGATGGACGATCTGGTCGAGGCCATCCTCACCACCACCGACAAACTGGTGATTTCCGCGTTGCCGGGCAATGCCGCGGCCGGCGGCATCATGCTGGCGCTGGCCGCCGACGAGGTGTGGTGCCGCGAATCCGCCGTCGTGAACCCGCATTACAAGTTGATGGGCCTCTACGGGTCGGAGTACTGGACCTACACGCTGCCGCGCCGGGTCGGGGCCGAGACCGCCGAACGCCTTACTCAGCAAGCACTTCCGGTCGGCGCCCGCGCCGCCCGCGCCCTCGGCCTGGTCGATCAGGTGATCCCGGGCAGCCCCGCGGCCTTCTGGGCCTGGGTGCGCACCGAGGCCGCGGCGCTCGCCGACTCGCCCGAACTGACCGAGCGGGTGGTGGCGAAGAAGCGCCGCCTAGCCGCGGACGAGGCCGTCAAACCGCTCGCCGCCTACCGCACCGAGGAACTCGCCCGCATGAGCGAGAACTTCGCCCCCGCGTCGCCTTATCACCAGCTGCGGCAGAACTTCGTCCACAAGGTCTGCGCGACCGCGACCCCGTCGCATCTGCTCGGCTGAGAACAACGGAGCACCAATGGAATTCGATCACTTCAGCTACGGCTGGATCACCCCGGTCGTGGCCTATCTCATCTCGGTTCTCGGCTCGCTGCTCGGCCTGCGCTGCACCTCGCACGCCCGGCTCGCCGAATGGCCGGTCGGCTGGCTGGGCGCGGCCGCCATCTCGCTCGGCGGCGCGGGCATCTGGGTCATGCACTTCACCGCCATGCTGGGTTTCTCCATCCCCGGCGCCACCATCCGCTACGACGTCCCGATGACGCTGCTCAGCGCCGCCATCGCGATCGTGTTCGTGTGGATCGGGCTGTCCATCGTGGTGCGCGGCCGGCGCGAGATCGTCGCGCTGCCGATCGGCGGCGCGATCACCGGACTCGGCGTGGCCGCCATGCACTACCTGGGCATGTTCGCCATGAAGACCGGCATGGACATGGAGTACGCGCTCGGCACGGTGGCGCTGTCGATCGTCATCGCGGTAGTCGCCGCGACCGCCGCGCTGTGGTTCATGCTGCACGTGCGCGGCCTGCTCGCCACCGTCGGCGCGGCCACCATCATGGGCCTGGCGGTCTGCGGAATGCATTACACCGGAATGTATTCCATGCACGCCGCGCACAGCTCCCACCATGCCGCGGTGACTCCGGACAGCGGCGTGGAACCCACGCAGCTGCTCACCCCGCTCATCGTCACCATCACGCTGGTGCTCATGATGCTGGTCATCCTGGTCGGCTTCGCCGAGATCGACGAGCGCAGCACCCGCGACGAACGCCTGGATCGCGAGCCGCGCGACCCGGCGGCGCACTGGCCGACCACCGACGAGGTGCGCAACCGCCAGTCCGCCGACTGGGGCTTGCGGCAACCGGCGCCGCAGCGGGGCAGGCCGGCCCAGCGTGCCGACAATCCGATCGGCGATGCCGGATCGGCCCGCGATGTCCGGATGCCGCGGCCGGTCGCCGATCGGCGCGGGAGCCAGCGGATCGCGCAAATCGACGCCTAGCGGCGCACCGGCAGCACCGGGTCAGCCGTTTCGAACCCGGTTGCCGGGAGCACTCCAGATATCCGGGGCGACCACCGACATCGAGCGACCCTGCGGGTCGAGAACGCGGCCGAGTAGCTTGTCGTGCCGCAGCGTGACGACGCGTTCACCGATGGTGAGCTCGGGATGCGCTGCGGCGAGCTGGTTTTCGAAGGCGAGGACATCGGCGACGGAATGCAGGCTGGCCTGCAACAGCAGGTTGTGCGTGCCGGTGATCGCGGCGCAGTTGCGGATCTGCGGGAGTTCGACCAGGGCGTGGCCGATGCGGTGCAGCTGATCGGTGGGTGCGGTGGCCCAGAACGTGACCGCGACGGGCCAGCCGCCGAGCGGGCGGGCGAAGTCGCAACGGAAGCGGAACAGGCCGAGCCGGGTCAGTTCGTCGATGCGACGTTTGACCGCGGCGGCGCCGGTCCCGAGCTGGGCCGCCAGTGCGGAGTAGGCGGCGCGGCCGTCCTGGGCGAGCGCGTCGAGCAGGGCGCGGTCCTGGTCGGTGAGGCGGCCGCGGTCGCGCTTCGACGGTGGTCGCGCGGCCGGGGCGGCCAGCCGGGTGCGCTGCTCCGGGGCGAGCGCGTCGATCCGCCAGTCGCCGCCCTCGGTGAACATGTGGGTGATCAGGTCCGCGCGGACGGCGGTGATCTCCGGAAGCGCGGGCAGCACGTCGAGGGTGTAGCGCGACATGGCCGCCAGGTCGGCCGCGCCGGCGGTGGCCAGAATGTGGTGCGGTCCGGCGGCGCGTTCCAGGGTCACCAGGTGCGGATGCCGCGCGAGCGCTTCGACTGCCGCGCCGGCTTGTCCTGCCGCGCAATCGATTCGGAGGTAGGCGAGGCAGACCCGATCGAACAGGCGCGGGCCGGGTGAGACGCCGACCCAGGCGGCGCCGCGGGCGGTCAGTCGCTGCCAGCGGCGCGCGACGGTGACCGGGTCGACGCCGAGCGCGTGCCCGAGCTCGGCCCACGAGGCGCGCGGGGCCAGTTGCAGGGCATGAATGAGCGCGAGCTCGTCCTCGGACAGGAGATCGTCATTATCCTGCATGATTCGCGGCCACTTGATTCATATCCTGCACTTCTGGTCGGCACAGCTTCCGATATCGGACTCTATCCCGGTACACCAGCACCGCGAGAGAGGTCGCACCGATGGCATTCGGCGATTACCAGAACGAGATCTACTTCCGCGGTCTGGGCGGCGTCCTGCCCACGCTGCCGATGAAATACGCGGAGTTGCGTGAGCGGGCGCAGGCCGCGCTGCCGCCGTCGATCTGGTCCTATGTCGCGGGCGGCGCGGGCGACGAGCGCACCCAGGACGCCAACGTCACCGCGTTCGACCGCTGGGGACTGGTACCGCGCATGTTCGTCGGCGCGAAGGAACGCGACCTCTCCGTCGAACTGTTCGGAATGACGTTGCCCGCACCGGTTTTCCTGGCGCCGGTCGGTGTCGTCGGCCTGTGCACGCCGGATGGGCACGGCGATATCGCGACCGCTCAGGCCGCCGCGCGCACCGGCGTGCCGATGGTCGCCTCCACCCTGACGGTGGATCCGCTGGAGCAGGTGGCAGCCGAATTCGGCGATACGCCAGGGTTTTTCCAGCTCTACACGCCCACCGACCGGGAGCTGGCCGCCAGCCTGGTGCAGCGCGCCGAACAGGCCGGATTCCGCGGCATCGTGGTCACGCTCGACACCTGGATCACCGGGTGGCGGCCGCGGGATCTGTCCACCAGCAACTTCCCGCAGCTGCGCGGGCACTGCCTGGCCAACTATTTCACCGATCCGGTGTTCCGGGCCGGGCTGGCGCGGACGCCGGAGGAGGATCCGCAGGCGGCGATCCTGCGCTGGATCCAGCTCTTCGGCAACCCGCTCACCTGGGCCGACCTGCCCTGGTTGCGCTCGCTCACCGATCTGCCGCTGCTCGTCAAAGGCATCTGCCATCCCGAGGACGCGCGGCGCGCGATCGACGGCGGCGTCGACGGCATCTACTGCTCGAATCATGGTGGGCGCCAAGCGAATGGCGGTCTGCCGGCGCTCGATGTGCTACCCGAGATCGTGGCCGCGGCCGATGGCGTGCCGGTGCTGTTCGACTCCGGCGTGCGCAGCGGCGCCGATATCGTCAAGGCGCTCGCGCTGGGCGCGACGGCGGTGGGCATCGGCCGACCGTATGTCTATGGGGCCGCGCTCGGCGGCGTCGACGGCATCGTGCACGTGCTGCGCTCGCTGCTCGCGGAGGCCGACCTGATCATGGCGGTGGACGGCTACCCCACCCGCAAGGACCTGACGCCCGAGGCGCTGCGCGCGGTCAGCTGAAACCCCGGAAACCGGTGGCCTGCAACAACTGCGCGCGGCCCAGATAGTCGACGGGCAGGTACTTCTCGGGCCCGGTGGTCCAGGCCTGCCCCGACTGCGGGTCGTACCGGCTCGGCATCGCGATGCCCGCGGGCGCGAAGGCGGCGAACCCGGTGACCGTGGTGCTGTAGGTGGCGCGCCACAGGTGATCGTGGAACGCAACGACCCCGGCGACATCGGATTCCGATGCGGCGCCGCGCATTCCGGCGACTTGCTCGGCGACGCCCAGCGTCGACAGGTAGACCAGCGTGCCGTCCGGATTCCGTCGCGGGTCGATGGACACGACATCGGTCATGCCGTACTTCGCGGTCAGCACCTCGGCAATCTCGACCTGCGCGTAGACCGGAATGTCCCGGCCCGCACGCGCCCGGACGACAGCCTCCGCCAGCGCCTCGTTGACCGGTCCCGGCTCGCCGATGGTGCGCGCGGGATCAGCTCCGGCGGGGATCCGGTTACCGAACGCGTAGGCGATGATCAGGCTGAAACTCTCCGGCGCGGCGACCGGCGTCTCCACCAACCCACTCGGCAGGTGGAACCCGCTGGGTTCCGCGTGCGCCGCGGCCTGCGCGGACAGCGGCGCGATCAGCGCGATCGTGATGGCGGCGCAAAGACGGGTGAACCTCATGCTCGCGACGCTAACAGCCCGCTCGGCGCGAGAATTAGTTGCGCTGCGGAATAAATCATGCGTAGTATCTGCTTCAGCAATAGTCCTCATGACAACTAACCCTTGGAGGCTCCGATGTTCGCCATCACCCAGACCACCTTCGGCGGCCCAGAAGTGCTGCGCGGCACCGAGATCGACCGCCCGGAGCCCGGCCCCGGCGAGGTGCTGGTGCGGGTGCGCGCCGCGGGCGTGAACCCCGTCGACGCCGCCACACGTGCCGGGCACTTCCCGCTGTTCCCCGAACCGCCGCTGGTCCTGGGCTGGGATGTGGCCGGGGTCGTCGAAGCGACAGGCGCGGACGCCGACCGATTCGCGGTCGGCGCGGAGGTGTTCGGCCTGATCAAGTTCCCCGCGCCGGCGGGCACGTACGCGGAGTATGTGGTGGCGCCGGTCGATCAGCTCGTGGCCAAGCCCGCCGCGCTGTCGATGGCCGAAGCCGCGGCCTTGCCGCTGTCCGGACTGACCGCATGGCAAGCGCTGGTGCAGATCGCGCGGATCGAAGCCGGGCAGCGGCTGCTGGTGCACGCCGCGGCCGGGGGCGTGGGGCATCTTGCGGTGCAGATCGCGAAGGCGCGCGGCGCCCATGTCATCGCCACCGCCCGTGCGGTGCGGCACGGGTTCCTCGCCGGACTCGGCGTGGATGAGCTGATCGATTACAGCGCAACGGATTTCACTACAGCGACCGAGACGGTGGACGTCGTGCTGGATTTGGTCGGCGGCGACTACACCGCGCGCTCACTGGCGCTGCTGAAGCCGGGCGGTTTGCTGGTCACCACGGTCGGCCACAACTCCGGACTCACACCGGAAGAGGCTGAGCAGCACGGGATTCGGCTGGAAGTCGTATTCGTCCAGCCGGCGGCGCAGGAGCTGGGCGCGCTCGCGGCACTCGCCGAATCCGGTCAACTGCGGGTGCATGTCGAACAGGAGATCCCGCTGGCCGACGCGGCCCGCGCGCACGCGCTGCCGGGCGGCGCCAAAGGCAAAACCGTGCTCATCCCCTGAGACCGTCCGGGGTGCGGAACAACGGCCCGACGAAGCGTTCGACCATGCGTCGTTCGGCGGCGGCGTCCGCGGCGGGCCAGGTGAGCAAGGACAGCACGACTCGCACGATCCACTGAGCGGCTTCGTCGTCCGGGGCGATCCGGGTCAGGGCGGTGGCGACCCGGCGCAATTCCGGTGCGGTGGTGAGGAGTTCGTCGGTCGCCCCGGCCCGGGTCCGGCTCAGCCATTGGGCCAGGGCCGGATCCGCGCGGATCGCCGCCACCGAGGCGAGGATCGCTTCGACGGCGCGGCGGGCGCCGCGGTAGGGCTCGACGGCGGCGGCGACCCGCTCGGCCACCGTGCTCGCCGCCCGGGTGAGGACCCGGTGCACGAGCTCGGATTTGCCGCCGGCGTGGCGGTACAGCGTGGCCCGGGAGCAACCCGCGCGGGCCGCGATGTCGGCGATACCGACGGTGTCGATGCCGTGTTCGAGAAACAGCTCGGCGGCGGCGGCTTCGATCCGCTCCAGCGCGACCGAGCCGCGCGGGCCACCGGCCAGCCAATCCACCCGCTCCGACATTGCTTCAACTCCTCGAACCGGCACCGATGTCTCGCAGTGAGACACAGTGCCAGAGAAGTCTCAGTTCGGCCAGGCTCGATTCCTGTATTCGGCACTGGCCGGCCGTGCTTCCCGTCGCAATGCGAGACGCCGATTGACAGTCATTCCGGCGCCGCGCACGGTGAGCGCTCCGAACGTGTTCCATGACAGCGGGAGCGACCCATGACGACGGCGTCACCAGGCGAGATCGACATCTTCGACCAGTGCCATCTGGACGACCCGTATCCCCTGCTGGCCGCCCTGCGCGCCCAGCGGCCGGTGTACACCGTGCCCGGCACCGACTTCCACCTCGTCTCGTCCTGGGACCTGGTCACCGAAGCGGCCGCGCGGACCGCGGACTTCTCCTCGCACCTGACCGGCCTGCTGGTGCAACGGCCCGACGGCCCGCCGATCACCTTCGACCTGGACGGCGGTGGGCAGGCGTTGCATGTGCTGGCCACCGCCGACGACCCGGTGCACGCCGCGCACCGCAAGCTCGTCCTGCCGTTGCTGTCCAAACGAATTCGCACCCTGGGCCCGGTGATCGAGCAGCTGGTGGACCAGTTGTGGACGGCCGAACTGCGCGGCGGCCGGATCGATTGGGCCACCGGAATCTCGGACCGCCTGCCGCTGGCGCTGGTCGCCGAGATCATCGGCCTGCCGCACGAAGACGTCCCGCAACTGCTCATCTGGGCCTACGACAGCACCGAAATGCTGGGCGGCACAGTCTCTTCAGCGCGGCTACCCGAGCTGGTCAGCTCGGCCGCCGCCCTCGCCGCCTATTTGCACGACAAACTGAACGCCGCGCAAGCGGCCGCGCCGCAGGCGGGTTCGACCCTGCTCGAGGTCCTCGCCAACGCCTGCCGCGATGCCGCGGTCGGCCCGGACGTCGCCGTTCTGATCCTGGTCCAGCTGATCGGGGCGGGCGGCGAATCCACCGCGGGGCTGATTGCCAACGCCGCCCGCGTCCTGGCCACCGAACCCGAACTACAGCAACGCCTGCGCGCCCGCCCCGAACTCCTCCCCGCGTTCCTCGACGAGGCCCTGCGCTGGGAATCCCCGTTCCGCGCCCACCACCGGCACGTCACCGCCGACACCGTCCTCGGCGGCGCCGCCCTCGCCGCCGGCAGCCATCTGCTGCTCCTGTGGGGCTCGGCCAACCGCGATCCGGCCGCCTTCCCCGAGCCGGACACCTTCGATCTCGAACGCCCCAACGCCCGAAAGCATCTCGCCTTCGGCAAGGGCGCGCATTTCTGCATCGGCTCGGCGCTGGCGAAACTCGAAGCGACAGCGGCACTCACGGCCCTGCTGCGACGCACCGCGGGGATCGCCCTGGACCCGGCCGACCCGCCGGAATGGGTCCCGAGCATCTTCGTGCGACGGCATCGCCGCCTCCCGCTGCTGATCCACTGATCAGCGCGAGGATGGGCGTCCGCGCCAAGTGCCCTGGCGCGGACCCCCTTCCGTCCGGATTACGGCTGGCCACCCCAGTAGGCGTAGCCGGAGTCGATCAGATCCTGTCCGCCGCAATGAATTTCACCGATGACCGCGCCGATCAGCGCGCCAGGGATGACGCCGATGATGATGAACAGGAGGCCCACCGCCGCGCCGATCAAGGCGCCCGCGCCCGCGCAGGGCAGGGCCCGGTTGAATTCGTAGTTCCACCAGTCGATCGAGGAATTGAAGTTCTCGCGGCGCAGGACCGGCGTGGTGGCCGCCAGCGTGAGCCGCTGCCCGTCCTCGGTGATGGAGGCGGCGAGCGGGAACTGCTGCCCGCCGGCCGCGACCGACAACGGAATAGTGGCGACCGGCTCGCCGGAAGCAGTGCGCAGCACGACAGCCGAGCGATCGGCATCGAGCGTGAAAGCACCACCGGACACGGTGGTGACCAGGGCGGCGGCGTCGGGCTGGGCCTGCACGCTGTAGGAAACCCCGTGATCGACACCCTGCAACGTGCCGGCCACCGCGACCGGCTGGGCGTCCAGCACGGGATCGGCCTGGGCCGGCGCGGCCGACAGCAGGCCTGCGGCGACACCGACGGATGTGAGAACAGCGACCGCGAACCTCGTATACATGAACCACTCCTTAGGTTTGGTGAGCGATACATACTTCGACGATGGGGCTGTGACGTCGGGCGACCTCATCGGTGCACTGAGAATCTAGCGGTAACCCATGGCGAATCGTTGGATCTGACGGCTCCACAGGATCCGGGCAGCCAGCACCACGGCGGCGGCCACCGCCACGGTGACCAGGCCCGGCAGCAGCATGGTCCCGGCCTGATCCGCGGCCCGGGCAATCGGATTGGCGAAACCGAGCCGATCGAAGGCCCAGCCGAGGGCCGCGATGATCACCACGAGCGCGCCGCCGACGCGCAGGACCGGCTCGGCGCGGGTGCTGGCCAGGACCAGCAACGGCGGCAAGGCAAACGCGACCAGCAGCAGTTGAATCGCCTCGATACCGAGATTGAACCCGAGCACGCTGAGCGCCAATTGACTACTGGACAAATTCAACTCGGCCAGTGTGAACGAGAACGCCATCCCGTGGATCAGCCCGAATGTTCCGGCCACGACGGCTTCCCGGCCCGGGAACAGCGGCCGGATGGCGTGCGCGCCGCCCACCAGGATCGTCACGGCGATCAGTGTCTCGATCGGGCCCGCCGGGAGTTCCAGCCGAGTCAGCGCGCTGACCACCAGCGCCGCCGAATGCCCGACCGTGAAAGCGAGTGTGACAGCCAGGATGTGCCGCACCGCGTGCCGCACCCGGTTGTCCGGCCGCCACCGACCGCCCTCGGCCCGCAGCACCGCCGGCAGCAGCAGGGTGAACAGGAACAACAGGTGATCTGTGCCTTCCAGAATGTGATGACCGCCGAGCAGCACCATACCGGCGAATCCCCGCCACGCGCCCGCGTCGGCCAGATCCACCGAAAGCGGTGGCACGGTCATCGAACCGGCATCTATGCGCACGACACCGACCTGCCTGGCGTCGTCGCCGCCGACTTGCCCTGCACGCCAGTCCTGCCGAACCGAGACGAGGGCGATGTGCGTGCCGACCTTGTGGATCACGGCGTCGTAGCCCAGCACGAACCGGCGCAAGTCCGCGCCGGGCGGCGGCGTCAGCACCGCCTGAACGACGAGTTCTTTATATGAGCCGAGCACCGTCTGATCCGCATAATCCAGTCGCATACCGCCGATCTCGACAGCCCACGGCACCCCCTCCGGCGTGGCCGGCCGCAAGTGCTCGCGTAGATAGCTCGCCAGCCCACCGATGTCCTCGTCCGACAACTGTGTCCGCAGATTGAGATCGATCCCGCTGGCCTCCGCGAGATTCCCCGCCGGAATCAGCAATTCCGCATCGATCGCCGTCTCCCCGACGTCGAGCACGACCTTGCTCCCCGGCATCGGATGCGCCGACGCGGCAATCGGATTACCCAGCAGCACAAGTCCCGCGCAACCGAGCATGACCAGGACTCTTCGTAGCATTCGCAGCACGCGCCAATGATGCGCGGCACCCGCCGACCCCCGAATCGGTCGATCGACCTATCTTCGCGACTGCCCTGCGGTTTTGGGCCCAGGGGTGATCAGCGTGGCGCGAGGCGGTGCACGACGATGCCGGATTTGAAGGTGGTCGTGCCGAGCAATTGGAGGTGGGTGAGATCGGCGTAGCCGTCGAAGAGCCGCTCGCCGGTGCCGGCGATGGCCGGGAAGATCCAGAAGTGGTACTCGTCGACGAGTTCGGCTTCGAGCAGCGTCTGGGAGAGCGACCCGGTGCCGAACTTGAGGATGTCGCCACCGTCCTGTTCTTTGAGGGCGCGCACCGCGTCGACGGTATCTCCTTGCAGGACAGTGGCATTCCAGGTCAGGTCCGGTTGGGCGAGAGTGCGGGACGCGACGTATTTGGGCATGGCATTGATGCGGGCGGTGTAGGGATCTTCGGCGGGGCGAGTGGGCCACACCTGTGCGAATCCCTGGTAGGTCTCGCGGCCGAGCAAGAGCGCGTCGGCGGCGAACAGCAACCTGGTCCCGTATTCGCTGTGCTCCTCATCCCAGTACGGCGCACCCCACTGGTGCGGTTCGCCGACAACTCCGTCGGTCGTGACGAAGGTGGATTCGATGATCTTTCGCATGGACAGCCTTTCGAGCTTGCTGGGACGTGCACTCAGCATCGCCAGCCGAAAGGTCGCCCGACAAGCGGGATTTCGGCAACGCAGCGCTAAGCGATCGGTAACGGTGCGCACACCCGTGTGTCACCGCGCTACCGCGGCCTCGGCGATCGCCGCCAGGAACGGCGCCACGAGCGGGTTCGACCCCGCGGTCGGCCACAGGAGGCCGTACTCGATCGGCGGCGCGTCGCGAAAAGGGACGACGACCGTCTGCGGCCAGGCATCGAAGACCATGGCTGGTAACGCGACCGTACCGACGCCGACGCCCTGGCTGACGTGAACCAGAACCTCGGCCCAGGAGGTCGTCGCGGGACCATGCGGTATCGGCCGTCCCGACGGTGTGCGGCGGGGAAAGTGGTGGTCCATCCAGTTCCGCGGAACAAGTTCGCCGGCGATCGTGATCAGTGTCGTGTCGGCCAGGTCCTCGAGCGACACCGACTCCTGTCCAGCGAACCGATGTTCTCGCGGCACCAGCAGCCCCCGCCGTTCGGAGAACATGATCGGGCCGATGGTGATGTCGGGTTCGGCGATCGGGAACTCGGTGAGCTGTAAGTCCACCGCGCCTGAGCGCATGCGGCCGAGTGGATCGGCCAGCTGGATCTCCTCGATCCCGACGGCGGCGTTCGGGTACCGCGTGCGAAAAGCATTCGCCGTCCGCGCGACCAAATTTCCGCACCAAGGCGAGGAAAAACCGACCGTGATGGCGGGTTTGGCGTGGCTTGCCGCCAGGATGCCCGCCGAGATCTGGTCGTAGGCGGGCCGCAATTCGTCGCGCAGTTGCTTACCGAGCGGTGTCAGCCGGACGGCGCGGCTGTTGCGTTCGAACAGCGGTGCGCCTATGCGGCGCTCCAGCTTTCGGATCGCCTGGCTGATGCGCGGCGTGGTCACGCACAAGCGTGCGGCGGTCCGGCCGAAGTGCAATTCCTCGGCGAGGGCGAGAAAGGCTTCCAGTTCGAGACGTTCCAACATTCGCTGATTCGATTCAGCGGGCCAGTTCCTGGGCCATGCCCGCGGTGATGGTGGTCAGCACGCGGGCCGCGGTCGCCAGATCCTCGGAAGCGACCGCACCGTAGGCGGCCGTCACGATCGCGCCGGATTCGGCTCGGACCTGGTCGGCGAGGGACCTGCCGGCGGTGGTGGGCTCGACCGCACCGCCCGGAATGGCTTGCAGCAGGCCGCTATCGAGCAGTGCTTGCAGGGCGGTCTCGACGTCGGCGCGATTCCATTGAGTAAGTCCGGTTACCCGGGCGATGTGGGCCGTCCGCTCGACCGGCTCAGTCGCGGCCAGTGTCTGGTTCAGCACGATCCACTGCTTCTCGTCCAGGGTGGTTCCGGCGAGTGCGCGGGACAGCACCGCGGTGTGGTGCTTCTCCGCCTGGCCGATGATCGCCGGGCTCAGCGTGGCCGGGACGGCAGGCGCGGGTCGGGCCGAGTCGGTCGTGCTCGTAGCCGCGGCCGGACTGCTCGAGTGCGACCCGGCGCCGCCGGTCGCTCCGCCGCAACCCGTGAGCAGCAGCGCCGCGCCGACGATCGAGACCGCGACGCCGAAGGTGGCAGTTCTGTGGAACATTGGTGAAATCCATTTCTACTCAGGTGCTTCAGAGACCGATCAAGGTCAGGCGTGGGCCAGTTCCTCGGCCATCCGGGCGGTGATGGTCACCAGCACGCGGGCCGCGATAGCCAGCTCCTCCTCGGATACCGCGCCGTAGGCGGGGCCCAAGATCTTGCCGGACGCGCCGCGAACCTGGGCGACCATGTCGCGACCGGCCGCGGTGATTTCCAGTCGGCCGCCGGCTGATTCGGTCAGCAGCCCACCCTCGACCAGGGCGGTCACGGCGTCGGCGACAGTGCCGGATTCCCACTGGGTCATTCCCGCGATCTTGGCGATGTGGGCAGAGCGCTCGACCGGCCCGGCGACCAGGGCCTGGTTCAGGGTGATCCAGCGCTGCTCGTTGAGCGTGGTGCCGGACAGGGCCCGGGTCAGGATGGCCGTGTGGTGCTTCTCGGCCTGGCCGATGATCGCCGGGTTCAGGGTGGCGAGGGCGGTGGTGCTCATTGCGATCTCCTTGGTCGGGGTGCTGCTCGTTGCTGCGACCAATAATGACACTGAGTTCCATACGTGCGCAAGTACCAATTTGAACTGAGTTTCTTTCGTGCCTGAGGTTCTTCTTGCGCTAGGATCTCGAGATGCCGATCGACGACCGCGCCCTGCCGCTGCGTGAACGCAAGCGGCTCCGCACCCGCCGCGCTCTCGCCGACGCCGCCCTGCGGTTGTTCGCGGAGAAAGGCTTCGCCGCCACCACCATCGAGGAACTGGTCGACGCCGCAGAGGTCTCTCGCAGCACTTTTTTCCGGGCCTTCCCCACCAAGGAGGCCGTCGCCATCGAGCCCGAAACCGAGCTCTGGACCGGCTATCTGGACGCGCTGGCCGACCGCGAACTCACCGGCCCGGCCCTCACCGCACTACGCGATGCCCTCCTCGACACCGCCGCCGAACTCCCCGCGGACTGGGATGAGCGCTACATCGCCACGCGCCGACTGGCCCTCACCGCACCCAGCGTGCTCGGCCACATCGACTACACCCGCTCCGGCGTGGAAAACCAGGTCGTCGCGCAGCTCATCGCCAAACTCGCCCTCCCGGAAGACGATCTGCGTCCACGCATCCTCGCCGAACTGGCCACCACCGCCTGGAGCCATGCCGGCCGCGGCTGGGTCGCCGCCAACGGCGCCGGCGGCCGACCCGACCTCCTCAACCGCCTGCACGAAGCCTTCGCCGCCATCCCCGACGCGCTTCAATTAGCGACGTAGCACCGAAGCCATCTTTGTGCCCCCAGTCGGACTCGAACCGACACTTTGCGGATTTTAAGTCCGCTGCCTCTGCCAATTGGGCTATGGGGGCGTGGGGGTTCAGACTACCGACTCGTACGGCTGTACCGGAATTCTGGCGGCCATACCTGTCAATGTTCCCTGGCGACGGACCGGCAAACACCGTGGCCATGATAGCGGGAATTCGATAGCTGTCGGCTATGGTCTGATCATGCGGCGATCGGTGAGTTACTTGCGGATGGCAGAGAACTCACTGGTCGGCGCAGGGATGGCGGCGGTCGCGGCGGCGGTGGGGACTGCCGGGATCGCGTCCGCCACACCGGAATTGGACGCTCGACCGGCGGATGGCGGGTCCGCTCGGATTCGGTGAATCGGGTCCGGAGAGCGGCGGTTGGCAACTCCTACAAGATCGCCGCTATCTGGTCGCAACCCTGGTTCGGCGGGACTCGTCCACGCGAACGGAAGGGGCCCACGAGGATTCGCGGGCCCCTTCCGGGTTCGGGTTACTTCTGTTCGGCCTCGGCCTTACCGAGCAGCGAGTGCCGGCGACCGTAGACGAAGTAGAGCACGATGCCGATCGCCATCCAGATGACGAACCGCAGCCAGGTCTCCACCGACAGGTTGAGCATCAGCCACAGGCAGGACAGCACGGCCAGGATCGGGATCACCGGGACCCACGGCACGCGGAAGCCGCGCGGCAGGTCGGGGCGGGTCTTGCGCAGGACCAGCACACCGATCGAGACCAGCACGAAGGCGAACAGCGTGCCGATGTTGACCATCTCCTCCAGCGTGCCGAAGTCGACGAAACCGGCCAGCACCGCACAGATCACGCCGACGATGACGGTCAGCCGGACCGGGGTGCCCTTGCTGCCGGTGTGCGCGAGCTTGCGCGGCAGCAGGCCGTCGCGAGACATGGCGAACAGCACGCGGGTCTGGCCCAGGTACATCACCATGACCACGGTGGTCAGGCCGGCCAGTGCGCCGATGGAGATCAGGTTCTTCGCCCAGGTGTCGCCTTGCATCGCGAACGCCGTTGCCAGCGTGGCGTCGTCGGGCAGGTCCTTGTAGGACACCATGCCGGTGAGCACCACCGAGACCGCCACGTACAGCACGGTGACGATGGCCAGCGAGCCGAGGATGCCGCGCGGCAGCGCCTTCTGCGGGTTCTTGGTCTCCTCCGCCGCGGTGGCGACGACGTCGAAGCCGATGAACGCGAAGAACACCAGGCTGGCCGCCGAGAGCAGGCCGAACCAGCCGAAGTTGCTGCTGCCCGCGCCGGTGAGCAGGGAGAACAGCGACTGATGGATACCGCTGCCGCCGTCACCGGCCGGCTCGGCCGGCGGGATGTACGGGGACAGGTTGTCCTTGTTGAAGTAGGTGATGCCGACGACGATGACCAGCGCGATCACGGCCAGCTTGATGGCGACCGCGATGGCCGACACCCGCGAGGACACCTTGGTGCCCACCGCCAGCAGCACACCGAGGATCGCGATCAGCAGCACCGCGCCCCAGTCGAAGGTGATCGACCCGAGTTTCACGGTCGTCTCGCTGGAGATCACCGTGCCCAGGTACTGCGACCAGCCCTTGGCGACCACCGAGGCGGCGAGCGCGAATTCCAGGATCAGGTCCCAGCCGATGATCCAGGCCGCGAGCTCACCGAAGGTGGCGTAGGAGAAGGTGTACGCGCTGCCGGCGACCGGGACGGTCGAGGCGAACTCCGCGTAACACATGGCGGCGAAACCACAGGCGATGGCGGCGAGCACGAACGCCAGCGACACCGAGGGGCCCGCGACGTTGGCCGCGGTGCGCGCGGTCAGGGTGAAGATGCCCGCGCCGATCACGACCGCGACGCCGAAGATCGTGAGATCCCAGGCGGTCAGGTCCTTCCGCAGCTTCGAGTCGGGTTCGTCGGTGTCCCGGATGGACTGCTCCACCGATTTGGTCCGGAACAGTCCCGTGCGGCGGGGCACCGGAACCTTGTCCGGCGTTTCCTGGATCGCCACTGTTTTCTCCTTCAACAAGGGGTTGAGCTTCAGCGCACTGGCCGCGGTGGCTAGTGGACGCCTTCCATACGCCGGCTGATCCACGGGGCCAGCCCGAGGACAACCAGACCCGCGGCGATGGCTGCCGCGCCGATCAGACCGAAATAAGTGGTCTCATTTTCGTCGGAGTAGAAACGGGCCAGCACCCCAGCCATGGAGGTACCGATTCCGACGGAGAAGAAGTACAGAGCCATCATCTGCGCACGGAAGGCTTTGGGGGCGAGTTGCGTGGTAACCGCCAGACCGATCGGCGAGAGCAGCAGCTCGGAGACGGCGAACCCGCCCATGATCAGCAGCACGAACAGCGCAGGCACGCTCTTGCCGGAGTACCCGGCCAGCGGGACGAACAGCAGGAACGCCGCGCCCATGCCGATGACGCCGAAGGCGAACTTGCGCGGGGTGCTCGGGGCCCGGCTGCCCAGCTTGGTCCACATCATCGCGAACAGCGGTGAGAGCGCGATGATCCACACCGGTTCGACCGAGCCGATCCAGTTCGAGGGCGCTTCCCAGCCGAAGATGCTCCAGTTCATCCGCTCGTCGGAGTAGACCGCGAGCACGGTGAAGATCTGCTGGAACAGCGACCAGAACACCGCGTTGGCGATGAACAGCGGAATGAACGCGCGCACCCGGGTGCGCTCGACCGCGTCCACCTTCGCGCTGGTCAGCATGACCGCGAAGTAGACAAGCGAGGCGAGGACGATGACGACGGTGGTGACGTCGGCCAGATTGTCCAGGGTGACCAGCTTGGTGGCCCAGGCGAGCGCGATCAGCACGATGGCGGCGGCGAGCACGGCGGCCAGCTTCGGAACCTCGGTGCGCGGCAGCGGGTTCGGCACGTCCCGACCGGCCGTGCCGAGGTTGCGGCGGAAGATCGCGTACTGGGCCAGGCCCAGCGCCATACCGAGCGCGGCGGCGCCGAAGCCGTAGTGGAAGCCGACGCGCGATTGCAGCAAGCCGGTGAGCAGTGGGCCGACGAAGGCGCCGATATTGATGCCCAGGTAGAACAGCGTGAAGCCGCCGTCGACGCGGGCGTCGCCCTTCGGGTAGAGCGTGCCGAGCAGCGAGGAGGCATTGGCCTTGAGCGCGCCCGAGCCGAGCGCGATCAGCGGCAACGCGATCCCTACGCCCGCGAGTCCCGGGATCACCGCGAGCACGAGGTGGCCGCACATCACGATGACGCCGCCGTAGAAGACGGTGCGCTCCATACCGAGGACGCGGTCCGCGATCCAGCCGCCGAGCACCGTGGATAGGTAGACCAGCCCGCCATAGGCGCCGACGATGCCGACGCCGGTGGCCTTGTCGAGCCCGAGGCCGCCTTCGGTGGTCGAGTAGTACAGGTAGTACCCGAGGATGGTGAGCATCCCGTAGAACGAGAAACGCTCCCACATCTCCACGCCGAACAGGTTGGTCAGACCGATCGGGTGACCGAACAGAGTCCGACCAGCCACCTCACGATCGGGTACCACACTTTGGGACATACCCGAGAGATTGGCATAAATCGCAACTGTGCAGCAAATCACCCTCGGCGTGCCGCGGATCTGAATGTCCGATGGGGTATGTCCGGAGTGACGTAACGCCTGTGCACCGGGGGCGAAAATCTGGTGCCGCATCGGGCAGTTTGCGCTGGTTAACGGACCGCCGGTGCGCAATCAGCCGCGGTACGCGACCTGCGCCACGTTCACCTCCCAGGGTGATGACCTGTGAAAAATTTGCTGGAGATTATCTCCATAGCAATCGGCTCTAACTGACCTCGAGACCGGTTTCGGGCGTGTCGCAACGACCTCTGGCCCCGGCGGCAGCCGGGGCTCAGGAACGAAGAGAGATCGCGCTCAGACGATGGACAGCGCGATGCCGTCCAAGATGTCGTGCTCACTCACGACGAGTTCGGTGATGCCCGCACGGCGCGCCAGTTCCTCGGCGAGCACCTCGGTGATGACACCGCCGCCGCCGATGACATCGACCCGGCCCGGGTGCATCGGCCCCAGCGCGGCGCGCTGATCGTGGTTCATCCCGATCAGGCGGTCGCAGACGGCACGAACCTCGTCGAGGGTCAGGCGGGTGAGGTGGACCCGCTCCGAGTCGTACTCGGGCAGATCCAGGGCGATGGCGGCGATCGTGGTCATGGTGCCCGCGACGCCGACCCAGGTCCGGGCGCCGTCCACCGGCACTCGTTCGAAGGCCGCAGCGAGCCGCTCGGCCGCGAACGCCCGTGCGGCCGAGACCTGTTCGGGGGTGGGCGGATTTCCCGGGAGGCAGCGCTCGGTGATCCGCACGCAGCCGATGTCCGCCGAGAAGGCCGCCTCGACACCGGTCTTGCTGTCGCCGAAGACCAGTTCGGTGGAGCCGCCGCCGAGGTCGACAACGACGAAAGGCCCTTCGGTACTGGCCAATTCGCCGATCGCGCCGGTGAAGGACAACCGTGCTTCCTCGTCGCCGGTGATCACCTCGGCCTCCGCGCCCGGCACGACGGCGCCGAGTTCGGCGCGGGTCATCGCGAAGAAGTCGTCGCGGTTGGACGCGTCACGGGTGGCGGAGGTGGCCACCATGCGCAGCTTGGTGACGCCGGCCTCGCGCATCAACCGCGCGTAATCGGCCAGCGCGACCCGGGTGCGTTCGATCGCTTCGGGATGCAGCGCACCGGTCGCGTCGACGCCCTGACCGAGCCGCACGATCCGCATCTCCCGATGGACGTCTGCCAGCGTGCCGTCTGCCAGCACGTCGGCGATCAGCAGTCGAATGGAGTTGGTGCCGCAGTCGACAGCCGCTACCCGTGTCATAGGTTTTGTCCCGCTTCGTATTTGGGCCAGTCGGCGGGAATCGCGGTGCCGCGCAACCCGTTGTCGGCCGCCAGCGCGACCGCTTCGTCGCCGAACGGGTTCACGCCCGGCCCCTTCGCCAGGGCGTGCGCGATCAGCACGTGCAGGCACTTGACCCGCTCCGGCATGCCGCCGCCGGTGAAATCCGTGCCCAGCGACTCGATCTCGTTCCGCTCGGTCAGGTAGCTCTCGTGCGCGCGCTGATAGGCCGCGGCCAGCTCCGGATCGTGCGCCAGCCGTTCGGTCATCTCCCGCATGACACCCGCGGACTCCTGCCGGCTCGCCTCGGCGGTCAGCCGCGGATCGGTCAGGTAGTACAGCGTCGGGAAGGGAGTGCCGTCCGGCAGCCGGGGCGCGGTCTTCACCACCGCGGGCAGCCCGTCCGGGGTGCGGTAGGCGACGGCGAGCACGCCGCGGGGTTCGCGGCCGAGCTGGCCGGCGATGACTTCGAGATCGCGTTCGGTCGGTGCTGTCACCGGGGTCCTTCCGAATCGGCTGCGGGCGGGGCGGCGGGCGCCGGCGTCGATACCGGTTCCGCCGCGGGGGTCTGGGGCTGGGAGATGGTCTCCCAGAGTTCGGTGTACCAGGGATCCGGCGTCTTGGCCTGCGTCGGCGCCGGCGGCGGCGCGGGCGCCTCGATGCCCGGCACCTGCACGATGTAGGGCGTCTCCCCCGGCATCACCAGCCGCAACCGGTTGCGCGCCTCGGAGATGATGTAGCGCTGATCCTGTTGCTGGGCCCGGCGATCCCGCAGCCGGGCCAGGTCGGCCTCCAGATCCCGGCGCTGCTGGGCCAGTTCCGCGGCCTCGGCGCGCTGGGAGAAATAGGTGCGCATCGGGACCGCGAGGGTCAACGCGAGCGCGCACACCACCACGGCCAGGATGACCGCCTTACCGGTGGGCAACCCGAGGATGGTGCGTTCGTGCTTGTCCGCGCGGGCGGTTTTCCGCGGCTCCGTCTTTCGCACCTTGGTGGTCGAATCCGCCCGCCGGCGGGTGCGTTTGGCGGCCGCGGGCCGCGGGGCAGCGCGCGACGTGCGGCGGTCCGGGGCCTTCTTCGGCCGTCCTGATCCGGTACCGCGCGCACGTCGCTCCGCCATTGATCTTCTCCTAGTAATTAACCCTCGAACGCGAACCGCGGGAACGCGACATCGCCGGCGTAGCGCGCGGAATCGCCCAGGGCATCCTCGATGCGCAGCAGCTGGTTGTACTTGGCGACGCGCTCGGAGCGGGCCGGGGCGCCGGTCTTGATCTGGCCCGAGCCCACGGCGACGGCGAGGTCGGCGATGGTGGTGTCCTCGGTCTCACCGGACCGGTGCGACATCATCGTCTTGTAGCCATTGCGGTGCGCCAGCTCTACGGCGTCCAGAGTTTCGGTCAGGGTGCCGATCTGGTTGACCTTCACCAGCAGCGCGTTGGCCGCGCCCTTGGCGATGCCCTCTTCCAGGCGCTCCGGGTTGGTGACGAACAGGTCGTCGCCGACCAGCTGCACCTTGTCGCCGATGGCGTCGGTGAGCGCGACCCAGCCGTCCCAGTCGTCCTCCGACAGCGGGTCCTCGATGGACACGATCGGGTAGGCCGTGAGCAGCTCGGCGTAGAACTCGTTCATCTCGGCGGCGCTGCGCACGCTGCCCTCGAACTTGTAACCGCTACCGGCGGTGTAGAACTCGGTGGCCGCGACGTCCAGCGCGAGCGCGACGTCGGTGCCGAGCTTGTAGCCCGCCTTGTCGATGGCGACCGAGATCAGGTCCAGCGCGGCGCGGGTGCCTGCGACGTCCGGCGCGAAACCGCCCTCGTCGCCCAGACCGGTGGACAGGCCCTGGGCCTTGAGCACCGACTTCAGCGAGTGGTAGATCTCCGCACCCCAGCGCAGCGACTCCTTGAAAGTCGGGGCGCCGATCGGGGCGATCATGAATTCCTGCACGTCCACGCCGGTGTCGGCGTGCGCGCCGCCGTTGACGATGTTCATCATCGGGACCGGCAGCACGTGGGCGTTGGGGCCGCCGAGGTAGCGGAACAGCTCCAGGCCCGAGGACTCGGCGGCGGCGCGGGCCACGGCCAGCGAGGCGCCCAGCAGCGCGTTCGCGCCCAGGCGGGACTTGTCCGGGGTGCCGTCCAGATCCAGCAGGACCTGGTCGACGGTGCGCTGCTCGACCGCGTCCAGGCCGATGATGGCGGGGGCGATCTCGTCGAGGACGCCCTCCACCGCCTTCTGCACACCCTTGCCCTGGTAACGGTCGCCGCCGTCGCGCAGCTCGACGGCTTCGTGCTCACCGGTGGAGGCGCCGGACGGCACGGCCGCGCGGGTCAAGGTGCCGTCGTCGAGGGCGATTTCCACCTCGACAGTGGGGTTTCCGCGCGAATCCAGGATCTCGCGAGCTCCGACCTGTTCGATGATTGCCACGAAAACGACACTCCTTCGGCTGGTGGCACGGCAGTTGACGGGATGGGGCCGTGCGGTGCCGAGCCTAGCGCAGTGCTGCGGGGCCCGACCCTTGGCACACTCTCAAAAAGTCCCTGCAACTGTCGAGGCGCGGGCCTCACACGCGCCGGCCCACGCTGTACGCGGCGGCGCGATCGCGGACGGTGTGCATGTACTGATTCGACTGGTTATAGGTCAGAAGCGCCCGATGCCAACCGACTTCGGAGGTCAGGTCGCCGCCGCTGGCACAGAGGTATCTGGCCGCGGTGAGCGCCGCGTCGTCGATGCTCTGCGGATCGGCGAAACCGTCGCCGTTGGCGTCCACGCCCCAGCGCTTCCAGGTTTCCGGGATGAACTGCAACGGTCCGACGGCCCGGTCGTACACCGTGTCGCCGTCGAGCTTGCCGCCGTCGGTGTCTCTGATTTCGGCGACGCCCGGCGCACCGTCGAGCGGGATGCCGATGATCGGCGGGCGCACCGCGCCGTCACCGTCGGGCTCCGAGCGGCCGTGCGTGCCGTGCTTGCTCTCCACGCTCGCGATGCCGGCGATCGTGGTCCAGGCGATGCCGCAATCCGGTCTGGATCTGGCCAGCACCGCGGCGGCGTAGCCGTACGCCTCCAGCGCGACGTTCGGTATCCCGAGACCGCTCTGCCCGTCGGCCCAGTCCGCCAGCTGCGCGGCCGAGCGCCCTGGAGCGTCGAGGTCGATCACGGGCACGGGCACACCCGGGCCCGGTGGTATCCCCTCGGGGATCGGTGTCAGCGTGCCCACACCCCCGCATCCGGCGAGTGCCAAGGTCACCATCGCAGCGGCCGCAACGCCGGTCATTTTCAAGAGCACCCCTCCATCATCCAGGTGTTTCGGAGTGCTCCCCCGGATTGCGACAAACAACGCAAACCGGGGCCGGTGAGCATTGCCCTACGGCGCGTCGTCGCAGGTCCGCAAGCTGTGTTCGAAAGGGGTGCGGCACGCGCCTTTTGGCGGTGCGCGCGCCGAGCGGGCCTGGGCCGGACCGATATCCAGCGAGCCCCGACCCGAATTAGGCTAGCCTGACCTGGCCCCCGGCGCGTTCCGGTGGGCTCGCGGTACCCCGAGGGAGGCAGCACCATGGACTGGAACCGGCGACAGCTTCTGCGCGGCGGCGTAGGAGCCGGAGCACTGCTGCTGCTGGCCGCGTGCTCGGATGGCGGCACCGCGGGCGGGCCCGCCCGCGGCGGCACCTTGCGCGTCGGCGCGGTCGGCACCGCGGCGCGGATCGAGCGCGACCCGCACGCCAACCTCAGCAATGACAGCGACTTTCTCATCACCGCACTGGTTTACGACGCGCTGACCGTGCCGGGCGGCGATCCCACCGTGGCCCCGCGGCTGGCGACCAAGTGGGAATCGGATACCGAGCGCAAGCGCTGGACCTTCACCCTCGCCGAGGGCGCGACCTTCCATGACGGATCGCCGGTCACCTCCGAGGATGTGGTGTGGTCGCTGCGCCGCCTGCGTTCGGTCGGCGGGGCCTCGAAAATGCCGGTCGCCGAGGCCGACATCAACGCCGACGGCCCGAATCGCGTCGTGCTCGCGGTCCCGGAGCCCAATACCCAGCTGCCGCTGCTGGTTCGGTTGATGACCTTCGTCGTCAAAGCCGGCACCACCGACTTCACGCAGGCGATCGGCACCGGTCCGTTCCGGCTGGAGTCCTATCAGGGCGGCAACGCGCGGCTGGTGCGCAACGAGCGCTGGTACGGGCCGGCGCCGCTGCTGGATGCCATCGAGGTGACCATGTTCGAAAGCGCTACGGCGCTGGGGAACGCGGTGCTCGGCGGGCAGATCGACCTGGCCTCCAATGTGGGCGCGATCGCCGGACGCACCGCCGAGGGGCGCGGTGATCTGCAAGTGGTGCGGCGCGCGAACGACACCATGCTCGGCGTGGCCATGCGCACCGCGGACGGGCCGTTCGCCGATGCCAAGGTGCGCACCGCCGTCCGGCTCGGCGTCGACCGGAAAGCCCTGGTGAACCAGGTGCATTCGGGCTACGGCACCGTCGCGAACGACATTCTCGGCACCGCCGACCCGCAGTACGACACCAGCATTCCCCAGCGCGCCCGCGAGGTCGAGCGCGCGAAAACCCTGCTGCGCGAGGCGAACTTCGACACCGGCAAGAGCTATCCGCTGGTCACCAAGGCCGAAGCGCCCGGCGAGGTGGAGTCGGCCCGGGTGGTGGCCACCCAGCTCGCCGAGATCGGGGTGAAACTCGAGGTCGTCGTGCAGGAATCCAATGCCTTCTACGACCAGACCTGGCTGAACGCGCCGTTCTACACGGTGTCCTGGGGCACCAACGATTCCACGCTGTTCTACGCCGACAAACTGCTCGCGAGCCGGTCCAACCGCAACGAAACCGCCTTCAAGGACGCCGAATTCGACGCGGCTACCGCGCAAGCGCTCGCCGCCCGCGATGACGCGGAATTCAGCACTGCCTGCAAAACCTTGCAGCGCATCCAATACGACCGCGGCGGCTACCTGGTCTGGGGCATGGCCGACGGCATCGATATCGCCTCCGCCAAGGTGCGCGACCTTCCGGCCCTCGGCGGCTTCGCCCGCGTCCAGCTGGAACGGGCCTGGCTGGAGTGAAACCCTTCGCGCGACTGCTGTTCCGGCGCCTCGGTCTCCTGATCGCCCTGCTGGCAACGGTTTTCGTCGCCGTGGACCTGCTGCCGGGCAGTACCGGCCGCGCGGTCCTCGGCCGCGAGGCGTCAGCCGAGCAGGTCGCGCGCAAGGAGCACGAACTCGGGCTGGACCGGCCGCTGGCGGTGCGCTTCCTCGATTGGATATCGGGGGTGCTCACCGGCGACTTCGGCCGCACCGCGCGGGGCCGATCGATCAATGAGCTACTGGCGGACAAGTTCCCGCCGACACTGCTGCTCGGTGGACTGGCGTTGGTAGTGACAGTCGTGGTCTCGCTGTTGATCGGCGCGTGGTGGGCCGCCGCCGCACCGCCACTCAGCCTGCGCAGAGCCGGGTCGGCAGAACTGACATCCCGGCAGGGGTCTCCTATCGCCACGGCTTGGTACCGGACGTTGCAGCCCGCGACCACGGTGGCGGCGGCGATTCCCGAGTTCGTGCTGGCGACACTGTTGATCATGGTGTTCGCCTTGGCGACCGGGTGGTTGCCTGCCGTCACGATCACCGACCGACAGGGGTTCCCGGTCAGCGCTGACATGCTGGTGCTGCCGGTGCTCGCACTCGCGATTCCGCAGATCGGCTGGAACACGCGGGTGGTGCGGGCCGCGCTGGCCGAGGCCGCGCAGGCGCCGCATGTGGAAAGCGCGATGTTGGACGGGCTTTCCACGCGCGTCGTGCTCGTCCGGCATGTCCTCCCGTTTGCCGCACCCACTGTCGTGGCCAGCTTCGCGACGACTGTCGGCATGGTGCTCGGTGGGTCGCTGGTGGTCGAAACGATCTTCAACTACCCGGGACTCGGCGCCGTGCTGGCCGGTTCCGTCGCCGATCGGGATACCTCGGTCGTCGCCGCTGTCGTCGCGCTGTCCGGCGTGGTGATCATGCTGATGTTCGCGGTTGCCGACGGCATCCGCGCTTGGTCGCTGCGGGGGCGCGGATGAGGCTGTCGCAGTGGCGAACACACGTGTCGCGCTCATGGCCGCCGCGGCTGTCGCGGCGGGCAGGTGTGTCAACACCCCTGGCGATCCTGCCCGCACTGCTCGTTGTCGCAGGCGCCGCGCTCGGTCCGACGCTGGCGCCGCGCCCGGCGGAGGAAGCCGTCGGCATCCCGTTCGACCGGCCGAGCGCCGAGGCCTGGCTCGGGACCGATCGTCTCGGCCGCGATGTGTTCAGCCAATTGCTCTATGGCGGTTGGGGTCTGCTGATCGTGGCCGCGGTGATCGCGATCCTCGTGACGGGAGTGGCCTGCGTACTCGGCGCCGTCGCGGCGCTCCGCCCCCGAGTCGGCGCGGTCATCGAGAGCGCCACCGACTTCGCGATGCTGATGCCCGCCGTGCTCGGCATCCTGCTGGTGCTGACGTCCTGGCCGGACGCGGGCACCTACGGACTGGTCGTGGTCGCGCTCCTGTTCGGAACACCCTACTGCGCAAGGGTTTTCGCTGCCGCCGCGGCTGGCATCGCGGCCAGCGGATACGTCGAGAGCGCCGAAGCGAGTGGTGAGCGACTGCCACACTTGGTCTTCCGCGAAGTCATCCCCAACCTGCGCCAAGTGCTCACCGCCCAGCTCGGCCTGCGCTTCGTCGTCGGCGTCTACATGGTCAGCACCGCCTCGTTCCTGCAACTACCCACCAGCCTGGGCGCTGCGAACTGGGCGGTCATGGTCCGCGAGAACACCTCGGGCCTCCTGCTCAACCCCTGGTCCGTCCTCGCCCCCAGCCTCGCCATCGCGATCGTCGCCGTCAGCGTGAATCTCGCGGTCGACGGATTCGGCCGCACCGAACCACGTTTCGCCCCCAGCGCCGCGTCTCCCGACACGACAGCGCTGACCTCGCGATTCACCTCAACACCCGCAGCAACAGCGCAGGCCGCTGGTGAGTTAGCGCCATCCACCAGGGCGTCCGAAAACGACGCGGTAGTGACGGGGCCCGGTGCCGGAAGGGTGACGAAGGGTGGCGTCGGTGCAGCGGCGGAGACTTCATCAGCTGGTGACGTCGTGGTCGTCGATGGGCTGGCGGTAGCGGGGGGCAATGGCCAGGAGCTGTTCGAGCGCATCACATTCCGGCTGGCGCCGGGGACTGTGACCGCGCTGACCGGCGCGTCGGGGTCCGGCAAGACGACGCTGATACGGGCGTTGCTCGGCCACGTTCCGACCGGTGCGACGCGATCGGCGGGCTCGGCAGTGGTGGCGGGTCAGGATGTGTTCGCCTTGGAGCCCGCTGCCCTGCAACGGTTCCGCCGCGACCACATCGCCTACGTCGGCCAGGATCCGGGCTCGGCGCTCAATCCGCTGATGCGCGTGCGCAAGCTGCTGGCCGAGGTCGCGTGCGACTCGTCCGAGGCGGCGTTGCTCGAGACCTTGGGACTGGTCGGTCTTTCCGCTGAGCATCTGCGCAAGTACCCCGGTGAGCTCTCGGGCGGGCAGCAGCGCCGCGTCGCGTTGGCGCGGGCGCTGGTGCGCCGCACCGGAGTTCTCGTACTCGACGAACCGCTGGCCGGACTGCACGGCACCCTGCGCACCGACATCGCCCGGCTCCTGCGCCGTATCGCATCCGAACGCGGTGTCGCGATCCTGCTGTCCGGCCACGACACCGCCACCATTCACGCCGTGGCCGACAACCTCATCGAGCTGGGCACACCCTGGCTCCCCGGACTACGCGCCGGGAAGTTCGTAGTCGAACCAGATATGGTGCCCGCCTTCGGCGTCGACGTTGAGCCCGCCGGTGCCGGTGATGCCGGCGAGCTCGCCGGTGCCGCTGTTGGGGACGATGAGGAAGAACTCGTCCGTGCGGTCCGTGCCGCCGGTGGTCGCCGAATGGACGAAATTGAAGGCGCCCGCCCGGCCGCCGAGGACGCCCTCGAAGGATTCCATCGCGACGTAGGTGCCCGCGCCGGAGGCCATATCGAAGGCGGAGGTGAACAGGGTGGCCGAGCGGCCGGTGAGCTCCCCGGCGAACTCCTTTTCCATGCTGACGACGCCGACGGGGAGGGCGGTGTCGATCGGCGGGTCGGGCACGACGTCGGTGGGAACGAAGGCGGTGACGGAGAAGGTACCGATGGCTTTCATGCGGCAGATGCTAACGGCGCGGACCGACAAGAGATCGTCCTACGCGCCAGCGGTATCGCCGCCGAGGCGGGCGGGAAGCCGGTGCTCTCGGCGATCGACCTGGAGTTGCCCGCCGGATCCGCGCTGGCGGTGGTCGGCGCGTCCGGCGCCGGGAAGACCACCCTCGCACGCGTGATCGCCGGGTTGCATCAGCGCGCGACCGGCACGCTGGAGCTCGGCGGCAGGCCGTTGCCGGTCGGCGCGGCCAGGCGAATCCGGCAGGACGAGAAGGGCATTCAGCTGGTCACCCAGAATCCTTTGTCGGCCCTGAACCCACGGCGCACCGTCGCACAGACCCTGGGCCGTCCGCTCCGCCGAATCGGCGGCGTCCCGAAACAGGCACTGCGGCAACAGATCACCGAGCTCCTCGGTGCGGTGGAACTCGCACCGGAACTGGCCGACCGCTACCCGCACCAGCTTTCGGGCGGCCAGCGCCAGCGCGTCGCCCTGGCCCGCGCCCTCGCCGCCGACCCCGCGGTGCTGGTCTGCGACGAGATCACTTCCGCGCTCGATCACTCGACCGCGGCGTCGATCATGAACCTGCTCGACCGAATTCGCGCCCGCCGAGGAACAGCCCTGCTGGTGATCACTCACGACATGCGACTCGTCGCGGGGCATTGCACCGACATGGCCGTCCTGGACCACGGTGCGGTCGTCGAATCCGGCTCGGCCACAGTGATTCTCGCCGCACCAGCACACCCCGCCACGCATGCCCTGCTGAGCTGACCCCGACCAGAGTTTTCGCTGGTCACGCGCCGCGCTGGACTGATTGCCCCGGTGCGCTCTACTCTCTCATGCGTCTTTGCTATTTTTCTAGACTCGCTTAGGTAAGCCTTGCTTAAGCCGACGCGAGGTACTAGCTTCGCAGTGCGATACGTCTTCACCCGCTTTTCGACTGATGCGAAGAAGGGACCTCCTGGTGAAAAGCGTTCTCTCCGAACGTAAGACGCTTCACCCGCAGGACATCGAACGACGCGAGCTCCCCCCGGAGGCCGGGCACGCGGTGCGTGCGCTCGCACGTGAGATCTGCACCACATTGGCGGCGCAACCCGGCGGAGTCGGCCGGGCGCTGACCAATCCGGCGCTCGCCGCGCACATCAACCGGCGGGCCGCCGAATTACCCGGCGCCGTGCGGGAAGCCATGCGCGCGCCGGCGACGACGGCCGGCGCCACCATCGTCAGCAGCCTGCCGCTGTCCGACGACGAGCTCGGGCCCACACCGCGCAGCTGGCGGGACGCGGTGCGCTGGAGCGAGCTCGACATCGTCATGCTGCTGCTGGCCCGTTGTGCGGGTGAGCCTTTCGGCTGGGAAGGCCAGCAGGAGGGGCGCCTGGTCAACAACATTCTGCCGACACCCGGCCACGAGGACGAGCAGTCCGGGGCGAGCAGCAAGACGCTGCTGTGCCCGCACAGCGAAGACGCGTTCCACCCGGCGCGGGCGAATCTGCTCATGCTCGGCTGCCTGCGCAACCCCGACCTGGTCGGCACCACGGTCTCCTCGGTGCGGCGGGTCGAGCTCAGCGCCGACGAGCGGCGGCTGCTCGAAACTCCGACGCTGCCGATCCTGCCGGATGTCTCCTACGGCGCCGGACACGAACGGCACACCGCGGCGCCACTGCCCACGGTCTGGTCCGAAACATCTGGCAGCGCAGCCGATCTCACGCTGCGCTACGACCCGGCCTACACCCCGCTCGACGACGCGGGCCCGGACTTCCGCCAGGCCTACGCCCGGCTCACCGCCGAGCTGGAACGCGTCTGCGTCACTGCCGCACTGCATCCCGGCGAGCTGCTGCTGGTGGACAACGATGTCGCCGTCCACGGCCGGGTGCCCTTCACCGCGCGTTACGACGGCACCGACCGCTGGCTCAAGCGGGTCAACATCCGCCTGCCCGAACGGCGGCGCCGCGCCGCCGAAGCCGACGAGAATGGGTACGGCCAGCGAATTGTCGCCCCGTTCGCTGGCGGTGGTCAGTCGACGGAGTCGGCGGGCACAGCACGAATGGATGCGGTGGCGGGAGCAGGTTGGGACCGAGATGATCGAGGAACCGTTGAACACTCGTGATCGTGCGACGCCGCTGCGCGTGCTGAGCCGGACCGATCTGGCCGAGGTCCCGATCAGCCCGGCCGAAGTGGTGCGGGCCGTGGAGGACGCGTATCTGGCCTTCGCCGAGGGACTTTCGGACAATCCACGCAAATTGAGCGTGGCGAATCCGGACGGCTGGTCGGTGGCCTACGCGATGCTCGGCCGGGACGGTCGCCGGCGTGTCGTGGCCATGAAGACCTCCTACAAATTCGACCCCGGCCACGACCGGAGCACCAAGCGGTACTACACCACCATCACGCTCTACGACGACACCACCGGTGCGCCGATCGCCATGATGGACTGCGCCCGTGTCGGCGCGCTGCGCACCCCCGCCGTGTCCGCGCTGCTGGTGCGCGAGACCATGCGCCGGGGCGCGGAGAGCGTGCTGCTGATCGGCACCGGAACGCAAGGCCGGAACGCGTTGCCGCACTTGCTCGCCGCCAATCCCGGACTGCGCAAGCTCATGCTCTACGGCACCCACCCGGAGGGCATCGACGCGGTCCATCGGCAGCTGGCCGAGCACCACCCGCACGCGCTGCTGGAAAGCGTCACCGACGCCCAGGCCGCGGCCGCGCAGGCCGACGTGGTGCTCGCGACCGCGGGCCCCGGCACCGAGGTCGCGCTCGAATCCGCCGACCTCGCGCCGGGTTCCACCGTGGTCCTGGTCGGCTACGGCCTGGCCCCGTCCACGCTGATCGACGCCGACCGGGTAGTCGCCACCAGCGCCGAGCAAATGCAGCTCACCGGCACCGACATGGCGGGCCCGGACGGCAGGCTCCGGACGGTGGACGCGGAACTGCCGCAAATATTGTCCCGCCGTGCCGTGGCGCGCCGCAGCGACGAAGAGAAGATCTTCGTCTACAACTCTGGACTCGTGCTCACCGATATCGCAGTCGCGCACGCCCTCGCCGAGCGCGCCATCGCCGAAGGACGCGGCACGGAGGTGCCCCTGTGGGATTAGACTCCACCGCCGAACTCACCGTAGGCCTGTTCGACACCGACGACCTGGCGCTGTTCGACATGGGGCCCGCCCCTACGCCCACCAAGGCCGCCCACGACCCGGGCCCGGCCACCCCGGACCCCCGCATCCCCGAACCACCGGACCCCCACGTCCCCAACCCGGAACCCGACCCTCGCGTGTCGACGGCCGAAGCCGAGCTGGAGACCACCGGCACGCCACCGGCCGACGCCGCACGCCCCGAGCCCAAGAAGCGCAAACCCCGCAAGCGCACCGCACCAGCCGAAACCGACCTTCCCGAAACGGTTTCGATGCCCACCGCAGCAGCTCTGGCCGAACCGGAGACCGCGGCGGCCGGCGACGAGTCGAGCAGCACGGCGCCGTCCGTGGATCCGCTGAACGAATTCTGCGCTGACGAGAGCGCGCCGAATCTCTCCGCCGGTGTGACAACTGACGAGGTGGACCAGGCAACAGCCCTGGGGGACACAGACGATGCCCCGGCCGCTGCGACCACTCTGAAGGACACTCAGTCGTCCGTCGACGTCGACTATGAAGTGGCTTCGAAGCCGCCTACCGACGAAATGGGCGACGCCCGCAGCAGCGATTCCACGCCCGATGATTTTGCGTTCGCGGCGACAGAGGAAATCGCCACGCAGGCAGCGATTCTCGAAGATGCCTCTGCCAGTGCGATCGACGATCCACTGAACTTCAGCTCGGACGATCTCGTTTCGGAGTTTCCTGCTGATGCGACCACGGGCGAAGGGAACGATGCATCCCCCCATGCCGCGGCCATGGACGAATTCGCGGCTGAGCCTACGGGCCCATCGGAGGACGCCGCCGCGTCGATAGCTGAGCCGGACGGTAGTGGTGCGGCCGATCATGCAATGGACGATCCCATCGCGGACGAAGGCTCGCTCGCGTCGTCGCCTGAAGCGATCAAAAGCGATGATGCCGGTGCCGGGACCGATGTCGACGCAGCTGCGAAGTCCGCTGCGGTTGAGCCATCATCGACTCCGGACGCGCCCTTCCTAGAAGACGCCACCACGAACGAGGCCGCCGTTGCACATGACGTGGACGGTGACCGAGACGAGGCTGCCGACGCAATATCGAACGAGCCGGGCGACCAGGATGCGGCCGACGAGGCGGTGGGCGTATCGGACATCGCGGATGACAGCTCATCCGCGATGTCCACAGCAGTGATCGCCGACGCTGAGCCCACGGCAGGGGCCGATCTCGAGCCTGCTGCGAATTCTGTTGCGGCCGAATCGTCGGCGGCGGCTGCCGCTCCGGTAAGCGATCGTTCGGGAGACGTTCGACGCACGGACAGGACGGCAGATGGCGGTTGGGCCGACGACTACGAGCGGGATACTTCTGCGTCGCCGGATGTAGAAGTGGCTGCGCGACGGGTTGTTTCGCCGATGCGTGCGTCGGCGGAGCCGCCTGCTGCGCGGGCCAGGTGGGATCGGCGCGTTCCGGCCGGTGTGGGCGAGACCGTGGCGGACGCGGGTATTCCGGTCGGTGCGCTGTCGGTCGCTGCTGACGCGGAGGCCGGTTCGGATGGCGCCGGTGCAGCCGAGACCGTTGCGACAGAGGTGGCGGCAGGCATTGCCGCGCTGCCGCTGCCGGCGCATCGGGATGTCTGGGAACAGCGGGTGCTCGATGATCAGCATCTGCTGGAGGACATCGCTTTCGCCGTGGGTGGACCGTTTCATGTGATGTATCCGCAGCGGATCGCGCGGAATATTCATGGTTTCCGCGAGGTGTTCGTGGACGCGGGGGTGGATGGAGCGATCTACTACGGCAAGAAGGCGAACAAGGCTGGTTGTGTCGCCCGGGTGTGTGCCGAGAACGGCACGGGTGTCGATGTTTCCAGTGCCGGGGAGCTGGGGGCGGCGCTGGCGCAGGGAGTGCGCGGCAGCGAGTTGATGGTGACGGGACCGGCCAAGTCGGATGACCTGTTGTGGCTGGCGGTGCGGCACGGGGCGTTGATCGCTCTGGACGCGCTCGACGAACTGGAGCGGCTGGGGCGGATCGCGTCGGCCGCGGCGCCGGCGCGGGTGCTGCTGCGGGTGCTGCCGTCGGGATCGGACAGCCGGTTCGGCTTGTCCGGCACGGAGATCGGTGCGGCGATGTCCGTGATCGGCGCCGCCGGGCCGGTGGGGCTGGAGCCGATCCAATTGGAGGGCTTCAGTTTTCATCTGACCGGGTATGACGCCGTGGCGCGCGCCGAGCACGCCGAGGAGCTCATCGAGCACTGCCTGGCCGCGCGGGAACTCGGCCATCCGGTCACCACCATCTCCATCGGTGGCGGTTTCGGCGTGGATTACGTTCCGGAGCAGGCGTGGAACGAGTTCTCCGACAGCGTGAACCGCGACTGGTTCCACGCCGGCAAGAACTTCGACTCGTTCTATCCGTATCACTTCCCGGCCCCCGGACCCGCCATGCTTTCCGCGATTCTGGAGCACAACGGTCTCGGAGAACGACTGCGCGACAACGATATCCGGCTGGCCATCGAACCGGGCCGGGCGCTGCTGGACGGCGCGGGCAGCACCGTGTTCCGCGTGCAGGGCGGCAAGCCCCGGCAGGCGGACGGGCAGCCGTATCAGCTGCTGACCGTGGACGGCTCCAGCCTGAGCCTGTCCGAGCAGTGGTTCGACAGCGAGTTCCTGCCGGATCCGGTGCTGTGGCCGCGGCGTTCGGGCGAGCCCACACCGGCCGCGGTCGGCGCCGCCACCTGCCTGGAATCCGACATGCTCAGCTGGCGGCGGATCCCGCTGCCGCGCCGCGCCGAGGTGGGCGATCTACTCGTCTACCCGAATACCGCCGGATACCAGATGGATTCGAACGAGTCCGCCTTTCACGACCTGCCGATTCCACCGAAGGTCGTGCTGCACGACGCCCCCGGGGACCGCTTCCGCTGGACGCTCGACTCCTGAGCGACCCCGCTTTCATCGCACCACCCGCAGACCCTTGATGAGGAGACACCCATGCCGCTCGTCACGCGCGTGACGGATCTGATCGGCCGCACCCCGCTGTTCGAACTGGCCAGAACCGGCGCCGGCACCCGGCTGCTGCTGAAACTGGAGCAGTTCAATCCGACGGGTGCGGCGAAGATCCGCATGGCCCGGGCCATGGTCGACGATGCCGAGCGGCGTGGGTTGCTGCCGGTTGGCGGGCATATCATCGAGTCGACATCCGGTAACACCGGGCTCGGCCTCGCGGTAGTTGCTGCCGAACGTGGGTATCGCTTTACTGCAGTGGTCGATCATCACGCCTGTAAGGACAAGTTGCGAGCGATGCGAGCGATGGGTGCGGAACTGGTCTTCGTCGCCGACGAGGACGACGACAACCTGGCCACCTCGGCCCGGGAAGACCTGGCCGAGGCGATGGCGGCCGGGCTGCCCGACGCGTATTTCACCGAACAGCACAACAACGACGCCAACGCCGTCGGCTACTACCCCGTGGCCGAGGAATTGCTGGCGGACGTGGAGCAGGTCGACATCCTGCTCTCGGCGGTGGGTACCGGAGGTTCGCTGTTCGGCACCGCCACGCGCTTGCGTCAGCTCGGCTGCACTCCGCATGTGATCGGCGTGGAACCGGTCGGCTCGATCGCGTTCGGCGGGCCGGGCGGGCCGTACTGGCAGTCGGGCACCGGCACGCCGCCGGGCGCGACCATCGGCACCGCCGTCGACTATTCGCTGCTCGACGAGGGCGTGAAGGTCTCGGACGTGGCGGCCTTCGCCACCGCGCGGGCCGTCGCCGCGAAACTGGGCCTGATGATCGGCGGGTCCGCGGGCGGTTCGGTGCATGCCGGGCTCACCCGCCTCGAGGAGTTCCCGGCCGGGTCGACCGTGGTCACCCTGGTCTGCGACGGCGGCGAGAAGTACCTCGACACCGTCTTCGACGACGACTGGATGAACGACCGCGACCTGCTCGACGCCGCCACCGAACGCGAGGTGCTGACGCTGCTGGACCGCTACGCTCCGGCCGACCAACTGGTGGACGCCCGATGAGAATCGGCCACCAGGCCCCGCCGGCCCCCGGAGCGGGGGGCGCGCGGTGATGCTGTCGCAGTACCGCGCCGACTCCAAGCGACTCACCGCGCTGGCCACGCCGATCGCGCTGACGCAGCTGGCGCAGATCGCGGTGTCGACCACCAACATCGCGTTGATGGGCACGCTCGGTGTGCGTCAGGTCGCGGCGGGCGGCTTGGCGCTGGTGCTGTTCAACCAGATCCGCACCATGTGCGTCGGGTTGATCACCGGCACCGGCAACCGGATCGCCGCGGAGGTCAGCACCGCGGGCAAGAACGGCCACACCGCCGACCGCGCGGTGCGCGACGTGGTGCGGTCCAGCTTCCTGATCGCCACCGTCGCGGGCATTCTCGGCGGCGCGCTCCTGATCGGTCTCGGCTGGTCGCTGCACTGGCTTGGGCAGGACGCCGGCGTGCTCGCCGAAGCGCGCCCGCTGATGGTGGCGCTCGCGCCGGGCCTGCTGCCGTGCCTGTGGTTCCAGGTGCTGCGGCAGTACACCGTCGGCATGCAGCGCCCGCAGGCGCTGCTGACGGTGACACTCGGGTCGGTCGCGCTGAATCTCGTGCTGGCGCTGGCACTGATCCACGGCTGGGCGGGGCTGCCCGCGCTCGGTCTCACCGGTGTCGGCGTCGCCACCTCGCTGGTCTACCTGATCACTTTCGGCCTCTTCTGGGCGATGGTGCGCTACGACGACGAACTCGGCCCGACGCTCGCCGTCCGCCCCTGGCCGGTGCACTGGCCGGCGGTCCGCGACGAACTGAAACTCGGCACCCCGATCGCGCTGACCTACGGCTCCGAGGCGGGCATGTTCTCGGTGCTCGCCTTGGTCATGGGCAGCATCGGCCCGGCGGCGCTGGCCGCGCACAATGTCGTGTACCAGATCATCTACATCGTCTTCCAGGTCGCGATCGGCCTGTCCCACGGCGCGTCGATCCTGGTCAGCACGGCCGTGGCGCGGGACGAATGCCTGCACGCGAAAGCCATCGCCTGGCTGGCGCTGCGGCACGCGGCGATCGTCGCGGCGGTGACCGGCGCGGCCTACGTCGTCATCCCGAACCTGGTGCTGCGCCCGTTCCTGGAGCCGGGCGACACCAGCACCCTCGACATCGCCCGCACCCTCCTGCTGATCGGCATCATCCTGCAGTTCTTCGACGCCGCCCAGAACATCGGCACCGGCCTGCTGCGCGGGCTCGGCGCGACCAACGCCGGATTCCGGCTCTCCCTGATCGGCTACTGGATGGTCGGCCTGCCGAGCGCGCTGCTGTTCGCCTTCCCGCTCGGCCTCGGCGCGGCGGGCGTCTGGTGGGGCCTCACCGCCGGCTTGGCCACCACCGCCGTCCTGATGCTCCGCCGCTACTTCGCGTTGCTCGCGGCGAAGGCACCGGTCGAGCCGGTCCTGATCCGCGAAACGCTGCCCAGCGCGAGCTGATCACGAATCCGCGCGCGGCGGGCGACTTCTCGCGTAGGTTCTAGAACAGGTTTCAGTTCTAGAGGAGTGCCCATGTCGTTCGTGATCGTCGAGAAGCCGCGGCCCGGGATCGCGCTGATCACTCTCAATCGCCCGGAACGCATGAACGCCATGGCATTTGACGTGATGGTGCCGCTGCGCGAGACGCTGCAGGCGGTGGCGGCGGACAACGACGTTCGGGTGGTGGTGCTCACCGGGGCAGGCGAGGGCTTCTGTTCCGGCGCGGATCTGCAACATTCCGGGGCGATCCCGGGTGTGTCCGGGTTGACCCGGACCAGCATCGCGCGCCGGTCCATGGACCTGTTCAACGATGTGATGCTGGCGCTGCGGCGCATGCACCAGCCGGTTATCGCCGCCGTCAACGGCGCGGCCATCGGCGGCGGGTTCTGTCTGAGCGTCGGCGCGGATATCCGAATCGCCGCCGAGGGGGCCTACTTTCGCGCCGCCGGCATCAACAACGGATTGACCTCGGCCGAGCTCGGCTTCAGCTACCTGTTGCCGCGCGCGATCGGCTCCTCGCGCGCCTTCGAGATCATGCTCTCCGGTCGCGATGTCGACGCGGCCGAAGCCGAGCGTATCGGCCTGGTCTCGCGCGTGGTCCCCGTCGGCGAACTCCTGGAGACCAGCTACGACCTGGCCGACCAGATCCTGCGCTACAGCCGCGTCGGCACCGAACTCACCAAACGCATGCTGTGGAGCGGCATGGAAGCAGGCAGCTTCGAATCCCACATGCAGCACGAAGGCATGGCGCAGATCTACGTCCGCCTGACCACCGACAACTTCGACGAAGCCATGCGGGCGCGGAAGGACCGGCGCCCGCCTGTCTACGAGGACTGATTACACGCTGACGCCGTAGTCCCGGGCGATGCCGCCGAGCCCGGAGGCGTAGCCCTGGCCGATGGCGCGGAACTTCCATTCGCCGCCGTGCCGGTACAGCTCGCCGAAGACCATGGCGGTTTCGGTGGACGCGTCTTCGGAGAGGTCGTAACGAGCCAGTTCGGCGCCGTTGCTGCGATCGACGACCCGGATGAAGGCGTTGCGGATCTGGCCGAAGGACTGGCCGCGCGCGTCCGCGTCGTGGATCGAGACCGGGAAGAAGACATTGGTGATGTCCGGCGGCACCGCGGCGAGGTTGACGTTGATCACCTCGTCGTCGCCTTCGCCCTCACCGGTGAGGTTGTCACCGGTGTGCTCGATACTGCCGTCCGGCGATTTCAGATTGTTGTAGAAGATGAAGTGCTGATCCGAGAGCACCTTCAGGTTCGCACCGGTCGCGAGGGCGCTGGCATCGAGGTCGTAGTCGGCCCCGGTGGTGGTGCGCACGTCCCAGCCGAGCCCTACCGCGACACTGGTGAGATTCGGCGCCTGTTTCGACAGTGAAACATTGCCGCCTTTGGCGAGTGTGACGGACATGATCCCCTTCCATTCGGCGCATCCGCGCCGCCTTCCATCCTGATTATTACCGTTGTCCCGCCGTTTGTCGGCTCAGTTCAGCGGGTCGGCCCATTCCCGCAAGGTCGCCACCCGGCCCTGGAGCGCCGTCAGTTCGCTGTCGTCCAGCACATTGCGCTGAATCCCCTGGGCCACAGCGAAAGCCGACTGCCGGTGATCGTCGATCACTTCGACGTCGAGTTGGACGGCCACGTATTCCGGCGCACCCGGCATCTCTTCGGCGATCACCTTCGCCTTCCCGCGGGCACACAGCGCCACATCACCGCCGCCCAGAATCAGCAGCGCGATATCCGGGGCCTTACGCAGCCGGGCCAGGGAACCGCGATCGAACTTGAGGCTCAGCAGAATGCGCCGAGCGCCGGCTCTGACGGGCCAGGAGACCGGAATCGCATGCGGAAGGGGATCGGTGGTCACCAGCACCGCGATGGTGTCGCGTGGCCACACCGGTAAGACGTCGAGTTCGGGATGTTCCATGGCCGACCCACCTGTCGAGTGGTCTTGACGTTGCGCGGGAGTCGCTCCTGCTGCCATCTTCGTCACCTCACGAAATCGTTGCTCCGGGTCGTACTGCAGCCAGTCTAAAGCGCTGTGGCCCTTGCTCGCTGGTGTGCGTGATCTTTCGGCGAGGTGCCCTGACCAGGCAAGCCTTGCCTATTTTCGACAGGGGACGGCCTGTCCGGGACAGCGCGCCGTATCCCGATTGACGGACGGGCGATGGGGATGCATCATTCGTATCAACCCTGTGTTCATCAGGAATTCTTCTCTTCGCCGGCCGATGACTGTCCGGCCCTGCGTGTGCTGTCGCCACGCTCGGTCGCCCGCCGTGCGCTGGACCAGCACACCTCCATGGCGCCGCGGCGTCCCGCGCTCGAGTGAGGTGAGAACGACATGGTCTACCTGCCGTCCGATTATCGGCCCAGCGATTCGTTCCTGCCCTACGGCACCGTTCCGCATCCCTGACTTCGACCGCGCCGGATCCGGCGGCCCCGCAACCGACGCCACACGTGTCGGCGGCGCCGTCGTCTGAATTTTCCGGTGCGGTGCCCCGGGGGAGGAGTCACGGCGAACGAAATACGAACGGAGCGGACAACACCGATGATGGATATGGGAGCAGTGAACCCGGGAATGCTGACCGGCGCCGCGCAGCCGGCCGGGAATCTGGCGATCTCGGAGGCGGCGATCGCGGACCTCGCGTACCTGCGGTCCGAACTGGCGGCCGCGGAGGTGCCGTTTCTGCTGATCCGGGACAGCCGGCACCGGCTCGGCCTGGCCACCGACGCGGCGCACCAGGCGATGGTGCGGCGCGTCACGGCGACCGCGGTAGCGGCGGGGTTCTCCTGTATCGAACTGGCCCACAATATTTTCCGTATCGGCCGCGACCACGATCCGGCGCACCACGTGGAAGTGGAGCTGTGGGACTTCCACGGCGACACCGTTGAATGCCCGCGCGCGAATGCTTTGACCCGCAACATCTTCGACCTCGCCGACGTGGACTACACCCAGATCCGGCTGTTCGACCGAGTCTGGCCGACGCTGGACGGAATGTTCGCACCGCAGCCGACCGATGTCGGCTTCGACATCGACCTGGTGTTCTCCTGGGTGGACGGCTCCGATCCGGAGTTCCGGGCCCGGCGGGCCGGCATGCTGGCCCAGGTGGTAGTCGGCGAGGGTGACGACGCCGACGCCCGCATCCGGCAGATCGACGAACTGAAATTCGCGCTGCGCGCGGTGCACAAGAACGCGCCCTGGATCCGGCGCGTCTTCATCGCCACGGATTCCGCGGTCCCCGGCTGGCTTTCGGAGCATCCGAAGGTGACGGTGGTGCGCGCGGTCGATCACTTCAGCGACACCAGCGGACTGCCGATCTTCAATTCCCATGCGGTGGAATGCCAGTTGCAGCACATCGACGGATTGTCCGAGCACTTCCTGTATTCCAACGACGACATGTTCTTCGCCCGGCCGGTACGCCCCTCGATGTTCTTCAGCCCCGCCGGGATCAGCCGGTTCATCGAGGCGGGCACCCGCATCGGCCCGGGCCGGAACCACGAGCGCCGCAGCGGATTCGAGAACGCGGCCCGGGTGAATCGGGCCCTGCTGGCCGACCGGTTCGGACACGTCATCACGCGGCACTTGGAGCACACGCCGGTGCCGTTGCGCCGCAGCGTGTTACACGAGATGGAGGAGGTGTTCGAGGCCGACTTCGCGCGCACCCGGACCAGCCGGTTCCGCGCCGCCACCGACATCTCCGTCACCAACTCGCTCTACCACTACTACGCGCTGCTCACCGGGCGCGCGGTACCGCAGGAGCTGGCGCGCATGCGGTACGTCGATACCACCAGCCGCGACGGGCTCGAACTGCTCGACGGGCTGGCGCGCGATCGCGATGTCGATTTCTTCTGCCTCAACGACGGCAGCTTCCCGGAGGTCTCCGAAGCGGAACGGACCCAGCGGGTTTCGGACTTCCTGGCAGGGTATTTCCCGGATCCGGCGCCCTGGGAACACCGGGGGCTCAGTGCACCGGCTCGTCATCCGATTCCGGAGTCGGCTGCTGGCGCCGCATGAACAAGGGGATCCGGGCCGCGGGCGGGATGACGATGCCCGCCTCGGCCAGTCGCTCCGCCGCCTGCTCCGGCGTGGCCGGGGTGCCGACGGTCGCGCCCTTCTCGATCGGCACGACCGAATGCACGACGGTTTCCGGGTAGACGTGCACCAGATTGAACGCCTGCGCGCCGTCGCGGCCGCGCTGGCCGCCGTCGGCGACGCCGAGATCCTGGGTGTAGCAGGTGGCCGACGCGACCGAGACGGGGATACCCGCGAACGTCGCGGACGTCGAGAAATGCAGGTGCCCGGCCAGAATCGCGCGCACATCGCTACCGTCCAGCACATCGGCCAGGCGGCGCTGATCGCGCAGCTCCACGGTGACCGCGAGGTCCATCACGCACGGCACCGGCGGATGATGCATGGCCAGGATGGTGCCGAAGGGCGCGGGCTCGGCCAGCACCGAACGCAGCCACGCCAGCTGCTCGGCGGAGATCTCGCCGTAGTGGTGGCCCGGCACCGAGGTGTCCAGGGCGATGATGCGCAACCCGTCGATCATGTGCACCCGATCCAGCGGGGCCGCCGACGGGCGCTCCCGCAGGAGCTTGCGGCGCAGCGTCCCGCGATCGTCGTGATTGCCCTGCACCCACACGATCGGGGCGCTGACGTGCCGCGCGAACGGTTCCACGATCGCCCGTAGCTTGTCGTAGGCGGCGGGCTCACCCTTGTCGGTGAGATCGCCGGTGAACACGATGGCGGTCGGCTGGATATGCGTGGCCGCCGCCTGATCGATGACTTCGCGCAGGCGCTGTTCCGCGTCGACGGCACCGTAGAGATCGCCGTCGCCGGCGACCAGATGGGTGTCGCTGAAGTGGAACAACACATGGTTCGGTCGCGGGTGCTCCGCGACTCTGCTGATGCGCACCGGACCGAGGTCCCTCCCGGCGGGTTTGCCCGCCGATCATGTCGAGCGATCTGGGAGCGATCGCTACGTGTTGGCTTCGGGTTCCACCGCCAGAATAGCGAAGGCCCATTTACAGGGTTCCCGACACACGGTGACGACACTCTTGCGAGAAGGTGAGGGTTCGGTGTCGGACGTTTGATTGCGAAGGGTTGCTGTACGAGACATCGCCGCGGGCGCCCACACCGTTTACCGCGCAGGCCGACTGATCGCTCAGCCGCGGCCGAGGGCGTCGGCGGTGCGCAGGGCGTCCAGGACCATGGTGGCGTCGACCTCGAAGGGTTCGTTGTGGATGGTTTCACCGGGCGCGACGGCGCGGTGTGCGATGACGGACAGGGTTTCTCGATCCGCGTGGGCCAAACCGAGGTCGGCGAGGGTGCTGGGTAAGCCCACCGAGGTGCAGAAGGCGAGCACGGTGGCGATCTCCTCGGTGGGTGCGCCTTCCAGGATCAGCTGGGTCAGGACTCCGAAGGCCACTTTTTCGCCGTGCAGGAACGGCCGGGTTTCCGGGGCCGCGGTGAGACCGTTGTGCACGGCGTGGGCGGCGGCCAGGCCGGAGGACTCGAAACCGAGGCCGGACAGCAGCGTGTTGGCCTCGACGACGCGTTCCAGCGCCGGTGTGACCGTGTGGGTTTCGACCGCGGTGAGCGCGGATACGCCGTCGGCGAGCAAGGTCCGATAGCAGAGTTCGGCGAGTGCGCCCGCGCTGCGCGTAGAGGCGCCGCCACGCATGTTCCGCACCTGCCCGGCGATACAGGTGCGGGCTTCGAACCAGGTGGCCAGGGCATCGCCCATGCCTGCGGTGAGCAGCCGGGCCGGAGCTCGGGCAACCGCCGAGGTGTCGACGAGTACCAGCGCGGGATTACGTGCCACCAGCTTGTACTGCTCGAATTCGCCTGCGTCGGTATAGATCACCGACAGCGCGCTGCACGGCGCGTCGCTGGAAGCCGTGGTCGGGCAGCTGATCATCGGCAGCTCGAGATCGGCGGCTACGGCTCGCGCCGCATCGATCACCTTCCCGCCGCCGGCACCCAGTACCGCCGTGCTGCCGTGCGCACCGGCCGCCGCCGCGATCCGCGCGATCTCGCCGCGACTGCATTCGCCACCGAACCGATGCACCGCGTAGGCGATCTTCGCGTCGGTCAGCGACTGGTCCCACTTCGCGGCGAGCAGCCCGAACGCACTGTTGCCCGCGACGATCAGGACGGGCCCCGCGATGCCGAGCCGTTCCAGTTCGCTGCCGAGCGCCGCCGTCGCGTCGCGCCCCTGCACGTAGTGTCCGGGCGCGGAAAACACACTCAGCATCTGGCACCTCCAGCGGCCGATCCGTTTCCGCTCACGCTACGCGCTCAGCCATCCCGGATGCGCGCGTTCCAGTCCAGTATTCGTGCACTGGCTCCAGGCACGCCGGGCCCGACGCACTAGGGTCGGCTGAGTGGCGGCTGTTTCCGAACTCTTCGTTTACCCGATCAAAGGCTGCGCGGGCAGCCCGCTGACCCGCGCGGAGATCCTGCCGACCGGCATCGCGCACGACCGCACCTACATGTTCGTCCGCCCAGACGGCCTGTTCCGCAGCCAGCGCAGCACGCCACGGCTGTCGGTCATCCGCCCCGAATTGGCGAGCGACGGCGCGAAACTCACCCTCGCCGCCCTCGACGTCGACACACACACCCTCGACGTCCGTCTCGACGGCCCCCGGCTGACGGTGAACGTGCACAACGTCTGGGAGGGCGACGCGATCGATCAGGGCGACGAGGTCGCGGCCTGGGCCAGCGATCTCCTGGACGAAGACGTCCGCCTGGTCCGCGTCCCACCGGACCACCACCGCGCCGTCGACGACTGGCACGGCGACATCACCTTCACCGACTCCACCCCACTGCACCTGACCTCGGACTCGTCCCTGGACGACCTGAACGCCCGCATCCTGGAAAAGGGCGCCGACCCGGTCCCGATGGAACGCTTCCGCCCCAACATCGTGATGACCGGCTGGCCCGCCCCCTACTTCGAGGACACCATCCGCGACTTCACCCTCGGCGACACCCACCTGCGCTGGGTGAAACCGGACGTCCGCTGCCAGGTAACCGTCGTCGACCAGCCCACCGGCAAGCGCGCGGGGCCCGAACCGCTCCGCACGCTCGCCGACTACCGCCGCGATCCGGGCGGGGGTGTCACTTTCGGCATCAAGGTCGCCGTAAACACCGCGGGCACGATCACCCTCGGCGACGAGATCATCGTGCATCAGTAGCTTCGACGCCAGGTGCATGCACTCCTAGTCGCGGACGTAATAGTGGCCCTGGGTGTCGTCGAACCGACCGGTCGAGCGACAGCACTTGCTGAAACCGCCGCCCGGAACCACACGGACAGGGATCTTTACCGCCGAGCTTCTCGATCAGCTCTTTATCGACGCCGACCGTGCGCGAGCCACGCTTGACCCGCGTCTCGCTAAGGGAACCCCCTACGCCGCTTGCTGGTTCGCTCGAAACGGCACCTGGAAATCGTCGGGGCGCATGATGGCCTCCTCGGTAGATCGAATACGACCGCGCGAAGATAGCAGCCACCCTGCGGCGACAGCATCCGATTTTCGGGGGATCAAAGGCGGCTGGTGTTGAGTTCCAGTTCGAACGGAGCAGGGAGGAAAATGGTGGTGCCGAAGGGATGCGGGCCGTCCTGCTTCGCATAGCCCAGAGCGTGCGGCTCGGAAAAGAGCGTCCACTCCAGCCGTTGTCGATCGAGCAGCAAGTACAACGGTGCGCCGTACTGCCCGTAGCGCTTGCGTTTGACGCTCCGGTCATTCTCCGCGTTCGACTCGGAGGTCGCTTCGACCACGAGCAAAGTCTGTTCCGGAAGGAGTGCACCCGCTCCCTCCGCCAAGACCGCCGGCACCACCGCGAGGTCGGGCACGAACCAGTTGAGCGAGCCGGGTAGATCCAGGTCTCCTGAACCCATCAGGCAATCGAGCTCACGGACCTTCTCGCGCAACTGGTCCCGGATCTGATCGACCACTTTCTCGTGATCCCACATCGGCTCGGAAAGGACGATCAATCCCTCGACGACTTCGGAGTACCGCGGGCCGAGACGCTGCACCGAATACTTCAGCGCGGCTTCGGGATCCACGTCCTCGTAGGTGTGTGGTCGTGCCATGACATCCACCCCCGTAAGTCAAGTTATAGCGATCTGCTTTCACAGCCTAGGCGGTGTACCGATCTTTGTCACCATCAGTGCGGCCAGAACAGCCGCCAATCGGCGGGCGTGAGGACGGCGCGGCTCCCGCGGGCGGATTCCGCGGCGTCCTCCGCGATGCGGATGGTGGTGGCGAAGGCGAGGGTGGCTTTGCGGAGGCGTTCCTCGGCGCTGTCCGGGCCGCCCAGGTGGACTACCCGCAGGTCTTCGGGGATCAGGTCTTCCGGGAGACCGGCTTTGGCGCTGCGGGCGATGATCTTTTCGGCGAGGGCCAGGGCGGGTTGGGCCATGGCGATGCCGTCGAGGCAGGAGCGGCGGGACTTCTCGCTGGATTTGCGCTCCTCCCAGGCCTTTTCCTGGGCGGCGATCTTGGTTTCCAAGGGAGCGTGCGGGTCGATCGGGGTGCCCGAGAGTTGCGGACTGCGGTTGACGAGTTTGGCGACCAGGACGGCGGCTACGTCGTCAACGGTGAATTCGCCTGCGGCCTGGGCGATTCGGGAATGGAAGAGAACCTGGAGCAGCAGGTCGCCGAGTTCTTCCTTGATGGTCTCGGCGTCGTTGTGCCCGATGGCGTCGAGGAGTTCGTAGGTTTCCTCGAGCAGGTAGGGGCGCAGCGAGTCGTGGGTTTGGGTGACTTCCCAGCCGCCGAAGTTCCACAGGCGGTCCATCACCTCGACGGCGCCGGCCAAGCCGCGCGCCACCACGGCGGTGTCGCTGCCGGCGGCGGCGTTGCGGGCGGCGCGCAGCACCGATTCCTCGCGGCCGGAGCTCATCGGGCCGCCGTGGCTTCGGTGGCGACGGTGAGATCGACCGCGCCCTGGGCTTTTCCATCCAGCGCGAGCAGCAGATCGGCGACGAACTGCAACAGCTGGACATCGCGCACCCGGTCCGCGCCGACGCTGTCCTCGATGCGCGGCAGGGGCAGCGAGACCACGCCGCTGACCGCCTTGTAGTTCGCGCTCGGGTAGATCCGCTTCAACCGCAGTTGCTTGGAGTCGGGCAGGTTGAGCAGCGGCGAGACCTTCAAGGTGGTTCCGGTGACCGCGATTTCGGTGACGCCGTAGGCCCGGGCCAGCAAGCGCAGCTTCGCCACCGAGACCAGACGCCCGACCTCGACGGGCAGCGCACCATAGCGGTCGACGAGTTCCTCGACCACCGCGGCCAGCGCCGAATCATCTTGGGCGGAGGCAAGTTTGCGGTACGCCTCCAGGCGCAGCCGGTCGCTGGCGATGTAGTCCGGTGGGATGTGCGCGTCGACCGGCAGGTCGATGCGCACCTCCTTGACTTCCTCGCTGGTGGTGATCGGCTTGCCGTCGGCGGCGGCACGGTAGGCCTCCACCGCCTCGCCGACCAGGCGCACATACAGGTCGAACCCGACGCCCGCGACGTGCCCGGACTGTTCGGCGCCGAGCACGTTTCCGGCGCCGCGGATTTCGAGGTCCTTCATGGCCACCGCCATACCCGCACCGAGATCGGAATTCTGCGAGATGGTCGCGAGCCGGTCATAGGCGGTCTCGGTGAGCGGCTTCTCCGGCGGGTACAGGAAGTAGGCGTAACCGCGCTCCCGGCTGCGCCCGACCCGCCCGCGCAGCTGGTGCAGCTGCGAAAGGCCCAGGGCATCAGCGCGTTCCACGATCAGCGTGTTCGCGTTGGAGATGTCCAAGCCGGTTTCGATGATGGTGGTGCACACCAGCACGTCGAATTCGCGCTCCCAGAAACCCTGCACGGTCTGTTCGAGCGTGTCCTCGTTCATCTGACCGTGCGCGACCACCACGCGCGCCTCCGGCACCAGCTCGCGAATCCGCTTGGCCGCCTTGTCGATCGAGGACACCCGGTTGTGCACATAGAAGACCTGGCCGTCGCGCAGCAGTTCGCGGCGAATGGCGGCGGTGACCTGCTTGTCGTTGTACGCGCCGACGTAGGTGAGCACCGGATGGCGCTCCTCGGGCGGGGTGAGGATGGTCGACATCTCACGGATGCCGGCCAGGCTCATCTCCAGGGTGCGCGGGATCGGCGTGGCGGACATGGTCAGCACGTCCACATGCGTCCGCAGCGCCTTGATGTGCTCTTTGTGCTCGACGCCGAAGCGCTGTTCCTCGTCGACCACGACCAGGCCGAGATCCTTCCAGCGGATACCGGTCTGCAACAGCCGGTGCGTGCCGACCACGATGTCGACCGATCCGTCGGCCATGCCCGCCATCACCTCGCGCGCGTCGGCGGGATCGGTGAAGCGGGACAGGCCCTTCACGGTGACCGGGAATCCGGCGACGCGATCGGTGAAGGTCTGCAGATGCTGTTGCGCGAGCAGGGTCGTCGGCACCAGCACCACGACCTGCTTGCCGTCCTGCACCGCCTTGAACGCGGCGCGCACCGCGATCTCGGTCTTGCCGTAGCCGACGTCGCCGCACACCACGCGGTCCATCGGAACTGCCTTCTCCATATCCGATTTCACCTCGGCGATGGCGGTCATCTGATCGATGGTCTCGGTGAACGCGAACGCGTCCTCCATCTCCTGCTGCCACGGGGTGTCCGGCCCGAACGCGTGCCCGGGTGCGGCCTGCCGGGCCGCGTACAGCTGCACCAGCTCGCCGGCGATCTCCCGAACCGCCTTGCGCGCCTTGCGTTTCGTGTTCGCCCAGTCCGAGCCGCCGAGCTTGGACAGGCTCGGCATCTCGCCGCCCACATAGCGGGAGAGCTGGTCCAGCGATTCCATCGGCACGAACAGCCGATCGCCCGGCTGACCGCGCTTACCGGGCGCGTATTCGATAACCAGGTATTCGCGACGAGCCCCGCCCACGGTGCGTTCGATCATCTCCACGAACCGGCCGATGCCGTGCTGATCGTGCACCACCATGTCGCCCGCGCTGAGCGCGAGCGGATCGACCTGGTTGCGCCGTTTGGCCGGCATCCGCTTGCCCTCGCCGGGCGCGGTGACCCGGTTGCCGGTGAGATCGGATTCGGCGACGACCACCAGACCGGCGTCGGCGAACACCAGGCCGTCGTGCAGCGAACCACAGAGCACGCCGACCACTCCGGCGCCCGGTTCGGCGCCGGGCTCGAGCGCCGCGGCCGGCACGTCGGCATCGGCCAGACGTTCCAGAATGCGTTGTGCCGTACCGTGTCCCGCGACCACGACCACCGCGCGCCCGCCGGTCGCGACATGTGCGCGCAGCGACGCGAAGATGGTCGCGACGAGTTCGTCGGAACCCCGCGCGGAGGTGCCGCCGGCGACCGGCAGCACCACCTCGGCCGGATCACCGGACTCCAGCGGACTCAGTGTCCACCAGGGCAGATCGTGCTGGTCGGCGCTCTCGTGGATCTCCGGCAGGGCCCGATAACCGGACGCGGCGAGATCGAGCCCGTGCCCACCCAGCGGCGCGGCGCCGCCGAATGACGCTGCGGTCCAAGAAGCTTCGAGGAATTCCTCGCCGGTGCGCACCAGATCCGCGGCCCGCGTGCGGACCTTCTCCGGATCGCACACCAGCAGGTGCGTGCCCGCCGGCAGCACCTCGGTGAGCAACCGCAATTCGCCGGGCTGCAGCACCGGCAGCAGCGCCTCCATGCCCTCGACCGGAATGCCCTCGGCGAGCTTGTCCAGCATTTCCACCAGGGCCGCGTCGGCCGCGTTGGCCTTGGCGACCGCGGCCGCCCGGTCCCGCACCGCCGCGGTCAGCAGCAGTTCCCGGCACGGCGAGGCGACCACGGCGGGCAGGTCTACCTCCGACAGCGAGCGCTGATCGGCGACCGAGAACGCGCGCACCTCGGTGATCTCATCGCCCCAGAACTCCACGCGCACCGGATGATCCGCCGTCGGCGGGAACAGATCGAGGATGCCGCCGCGCACCGCGAACTCGCCGCGCTTGCCCACCATGTCGACCCGCGAGTACGCGAATTCGACCAGACGCGTGAGCAATTCGTCGAAGTCGAGTTCCGCGCCGACACGCAGCACGATCGGCTCGATATCGCCGAGCCCGGCCGCCATCGGCTGCATCAGGGAGCGCACGGTGGTCACGATGACCCGCAGCGGTTCCGGGAACAGCGCGTCCTCGGGATGGGCGAGCCGGCGCAACACCTCCAGCCGGCGACCCACCGTGTCCGCGCCGGGCGAGAGCCGCTCGTGCGGGAGCGTCTCCCAGGACGGGAACTGCGCCACGCTGTCGCCGAGGATCTCCGCCAGCTCGACCGTCAGGTCATCGGCCTCGCGACCCGTCGCCGTCACCACCACCAGCGGCTGCTTCGCCGCGATGGTGGCGGCCACGAACGGCCGGACCGCACTCGGCGCGACCAGCTCCACCGCCGACTTGCCGACCAGCTCGGCGACCGTGCGCAGGGCAGTGTCGGCCCCGGCCACCGCGGCCAGTCCGGCAAGAGGTGGACGAAGCGTGGACATCAAGACTCCTGAGCTCAGGCGGGCTTTCTAGAACGGCCAACCGAGTCTAGTGGGGTCGCCAGGAAGACACCTCGCTGCGCTCGGCTTTCTTCCTGGCGACCAGGTTCCGGAGGGGCACCGGGGGCGCTTCGCTTCCCCGGTGCCGCACTGCTTCGGGCTTGCCTCGCTGCGCTCGGCGTTCACCCTGGCGTACCGCAAAGCCGACTGGCAGGCGGTTTCAGGGGACGTATCGGCGCAACCTGCGTGCCGCGAATTCCCTGAAGTACGAGAGCTTTTCGCTCGGAACGATGCTGGGCAGCAGGAAATACCAGGCCCGCTCCATGCGCGTCGCCATCTGATCGATGGACTCGGTGCCGACCGCGACGATGTGCACGCCCGCGGTGACCTCCTGCAGCAGCAGGCCGACCACCTCCGGATCCAGTTCCGGATCCAGATCGCCCTGGGCGATGGCCCGCTCGGAGAGCAAGCGGTAGGTATCGCCCCAGGTCTTGGCGATATTGTCGCCCTGGGCGCCGCGGTAGTCACCGATCTGGTGGGTCAGCTTGAGCATGGCGCCGACCATCGGATCGTTCATCGATAGGTCCGCGACCACATAGGTGATGCCGATGCACGCTTCCAGCGCCGGCACCCGGGGATCGAAGAAACCCTGGCACGAGCTGACCAGTCGCTCGTTGCCCTGATCCACCACGGCGCGCGCTAGCTCTTCCTTCGAGCCGAAGTGAAAGTACAAGGCGCCCTTGGTCACATTGGACTGCGCGATGATCTCGCTGAGGCTCGCGTTGGCGTAGCCCAAGCGCAGAAAGACATCGGCAGCGCCCGCAAGGACGGAGTCGCGGGTGATCTCCGCGCGCGCTTGCCTAGCCATCAGATCCGCCTGTCATCCCTAAAACCAGCCATCCTGAAGTAGACCGACATCCCGAATTAGACCGACATACCGCTCGAACAGCACCCAGAGGATGGGTGAACCGTACCACCAGGTGGGCGTGCGACAACGAATTCGAGCATTCCACTGGGGGCGCAGCGCAATTCGCTAGTTACCTTAGGGGAATCGGCGCCGGGGCGGAACACCGCGGTTCAATCGCCCTCGCGCTGGGCCCAGTAGACCCCGGTGGTCCCCTGTGAACTGAGCCGCGGCTTGGCCTCCAAGTGGCTCAATCCGTTCCAGCACAGGTTCACCAAATGCGCTGCCACAACCTCTTTCGGCGGCTCGCGCACATCCAGCCACCAGGTCGCGGCCGTGGACACCATGCCGACCAGCGCCTGCGCGTACAGCGTGGCCAGGGTGGTGTCGAACTCGCGGCGCTCGAAATCGCCCGCGAGGATGTGCGAAACCTGGTTCACCGCCTCGTTGAGCAGGCTGGAGTACCGGCCGTCGTCGGTGGCTACGGGCTGGTCGCGCACCAGGATTCGAAATCCGTCGGTGCGCTCCTCGATGTAGGTCAGCAGCGCCAGCGCGACCCGTTCCAGCCGCACCCGGGACCGATGATGGGTGAGCGAGGACGTGATCATGTCCAGCAGCATCGACATCTCGCGGTCGACGACCACCGCGTAGAGGCCCTCTTTGCCGCCGAAATGTTCGTACACAACGGGTTTCGAGACCTGGGCGCGCTGTGCGATCTCCTCGATCGAGGTCGCCTCGTACCCGCGCTCGGCGAACAGCGCGCGACCGATCTCGATCAACTGCTGCCGTCTCTGGGTCCCCGTCATCCGCGGACGCGCTACCCGCTGCGGCTCACGCGAAGTCACCTCGTGCCTCCTCGGCTACGACCAGCACTACTGGGCACAACTGTGCCAGACAGGTTCGCCACACGCCCCACCCGAGCCCCCGCAAGATTCGCGAGGAGGCCGACTAGTATGCGAGGATCTTTCCCGTGCCGCTGGCACAGCGGTGGGTTCTGTGTTGATCCGCCGGTGTGGCAATCCGCCGTAGTGTAATGGCAGCACCTCTGATTTTGGTTCAGATAGTTCAGGTTCGAGTCCTGGCGGCGGAGCACATCGGCGGCACGATGGCCTATCGCCGCCATGCACGATGACAGGCAGCCGAGGGAGATTCATGCCACAGCAGACCGCCGTCGTCGTTCTCGCAGCCGGAGCCGGGACGCGAATGCGGTCTAAGACCCCTAAAGTGCTGCATTCGCTGGCCGGTCGGAGCATGCTCGCGCACGCGCTGCATGCGGCGAACGAGATCGACCCCGCCTTCCTCATCACCGTGGTGGGCCACGACCGCGAACAGGTCGGCGCCGCGGTAGCGGCGGAGGCCGGCGTCATGGGCCGCGAGATCATTCCGGCCTTGCAGGAACAACAACTGGGCACCGGTCACGCGGTGCAATGCGCGCTCACGGCGCTGCCCGCCGGCTTCGACGGTGACCTGCTGGTCACCTCGGCCGACGTGCCGCTGCTGGACGGGCACACCCTGTCCGCGCTGCTCGACGAGCACCGCAGCTACCCCGAACGTTCCGCGGTCACCGTGCTGACCTTCGTCCCGGACGACCCGAACGGCTACGGCCGCATCGTCCGGGACGCCGAGGGGCATGTCAGCGAGATCGTCGAGCACGCCGACGCCACCCCCGAGCAGGCGGCGATCACCGAGGTCAACTCGGGCGTCTACGTCTTCGACGCGGGCGTGCTGCGCACCATGGTGGGCCGGTTGTCCACCGCCAACGCGCAGCACGAGCTCTACCTCACCGATGTCCTGAAGCTGGCCCGCGAGGCCGGTCATCCGGTGCACGGCGCCCGCCTGGTCGACGCGGCCAAGGTCACCGGCGTCAACGATCGGGTGCAGCTGTCCGCGGCCGCGCGCACCCTGAACCGCTACATCCTGGAACGCCACATGCGCGCCGGGGTCACCATCATGGATCCGGCCTCCACCTGGGTGGACGCGGCGGTGCGGATCGGCCGCGACGCGGTGCTCAAGCCGGGTGTGCAGTTGCTCGGCAGCACCGTGATCGGCGAGGACGCCGAGGTCGGACCGGATTCCACGCTGACCGACGTCATGGTCGGGGACGGCGCGAAAGTGATTCGGACACACGGCGAACAGGCCGCGATCGGGCCCGGCGCCAGCATCGGGCCGTTCAGTTATCTACGTCCGGGCACCGTGGTCGGCGATTCCGGCAAGCTCGGCGCCTTCGTCGAGACCAAGAACGCCACCATCGGCGCCCACTCCAAGGTGCCGCACCTGACCTATGTCGGCGACGCCACCATCGGCGAGTACAGCAACATCGGCGCTTCGAGCGTGTTCGTCAACTACGACGGGGTGCGGAAACATCACACGGTGGTCGGTTCGCACGTACGTACGGGCAGCGACACCATGTTCATCGCGCCGGTGACGGTGGGTGACGGCGCCTATACCGGGGCAGGTACTGTACTGCGCAGAAGCGTTCCCCCAGGGGCTCTGGCGGTCTCCGGAGGCGCGCAGAAGAATATCGAGGGCTGGGTGCAGCGTCACCGTCCCGGGACGGCCGCGGCACGTGCGGCGGAGGCGGCGAATGGGTCCGCCGATAAAGATGACGAGTCGGGCAATGAGCAAAAGGATGGCAACCAGCAGTGACCGCGTCATGGATCGACAACCAGAAGAACCTGATGCTCTTCTCGGGACGCGCTCATCCTGAGCTGGCCGAGCAGGTCGCCAAGGAACTCGACGTCCACGTCACCCCGCAGACCGCCCGCGATTTCGCCAACGGCGAGATCTTCGTCCGCTTCGAGGAATCCGTGCGCGGCTCGGATGCCTTTGTGCTGCAGAGCTTCCCGGCCCCGCTGAACCAGTGGCTGATGGAACAGCTGATCATGATCGACGCGCTCAAGCGCGGCTCGGCCAAGCGCATCACCGCGGTGCTGCCGTTCTACCCCTACGCCCGCCAGGACAAGAAGCACCGCGGCCGCGAGCCCATCTCCGCGCGCCTGGTCGCCGACCTGCTCAAGACCGCGGGCGCGGACCGCATCATCACCGTCGACCTGCACACCGACCAGATCCAGGGCTTCTTCGACGGCCCCGTCGATCACATGCACGCGCAGATCCAGCTGGTGGATTACGTCCGCAACAACTACCCGCTGGAGAACGTCACCGTCGTCTCCCCCGACGCGGGCCGCGTCAAGGTCGCCGAGAAGTGGGCCAACAATCTCGCCGACGCTCCGATGGCGTTCATCCACAAGACCCGCGACCCGCTGGTGCCCAACCAGGTCGTGGCCAACCGCGTGGTCGGTGAGGTCGAAGGCCGCACCTGCATCCTGATCGACGACATGATCGACACCGGCGGCACCATCGCCGGCGCGGTCAAGGTGCTCAAGGAGGCGGGTGCGCTCGACGTCGTCATCGCCGCCACCCACGGTGTGCTCAGCGCGCCGGCGGCCGAGCGGCTGTCGAGCTGCGGCGCCAAGGAAGTCGTGGTCACCAACACCCTGCCGATCACCGAGGACAAGAAGTTCCCGCAGCTCACGGTGCTGTCCATCGCGCCGCTGCTGGCGCGCACCATCCGCGAGGTCTTCGAAAACGGCTCGGTGACGGGGCTTTTCAACGGCAACGCCTGATCCAACTCGGCAACGGCCCGGACTCGATGTCCGGGCCGTTTGCTGTTTGCCCGCCCGGTGCCGACGTGTGAGTATGGTGGGCGATTCATTCCGGGAGGGGAACTCACATGAGCACACCGCAGGATCCGCAGCAGCCCATCGATCTGTGGAAGTCGCAGCAGCCACAGGATGCGCCCCAGGCGGACCCGACCCAGGTGTGGCAGCCGAGCCAGGCCGACCCCACCCAGGTCTGGCAGCCCGAGCAGCCGGCCCCTGGCGCGTACACCCCGCCCGTCGCGCAACCGGTGAATCCGACGTCGTACCCGGGCTTTCCGCCGCCGGCCCCGCCGCCCTCGTACCCCGCCCAGGGCCAGCAGTACCAGCAGCCGGGTTACCCGCAGCAGCCCTACGGCGTGCCCTACCCGCCGCCGTACCAGCAGCCCTCCCAGACGCCGATCTGGTCGATCATCAGCTTCGCCTGCGTGGCCTGCACCTTCCTCGGGCTCGCCTTCTGCGGTGTCCCCTCGCTGATCTCCGCGCCGCTGGGCGTCGTTCTCGGCATCGTCGGTCACGTGAAGGGCGAGGAGCTGGGCAAATGGGCGGCCATCCTCAACGGTGTCACCATCGTCCTGGGCGTGATCCTGCTGGTCCTGGGTTTCGCCTTCATCAACGGACTCGAGTCCTCGACGACGTACTGAGCGGACGCGTCGTCCTCGTCACCGTCGTCCGGCGCGACTAGGCTCGTGACGTGTACTGATCCCCAGAGAAGGACGCGCGCATGAACAGCGAACGGCTCGATCAAGACATGGGTGACGACGACCAGGCGGATGAGATCCGCGCGTATCAGCGCAATATCGAGGATCCGCCCGCGCATCTGCGGATCCGCGACCGTGAGAACGAGGCCGACGGCAGGCTCGGCATCGGCGAAGAACTCGAGCAGGAGTGGCACCGGGGCGACCGGGCCGCGGCGGCCCGGCGCGAAGACGAACGACCCGCCGAGGTGGCGGCGGTGGACATCATCGACGACGCGGATCTGTAAAGATTCGAACCGGTAGCGATTGCGCATAGTGACTTTGTTCTGAAGTGGTACTCGGCAGCTGACACCTTTCACGAGGAGAGCGCTATGACCAACCCGCAGAACCCGGACGAGTCGCAGAAACCGATGACGGGCAGCGCCCCGCAGTCGGGGCAGGAATCCGAACCCGCCCCTTCCCTATCGAAGCCGAATCCAGCCGAGGAGACGACGATCCTCCCGGCCGGGACGGAGTGGGCGACACCCGCCTCGGCACAGCAGTGGTCGTCGGAACCCACCTCCGGCGAGTCCGGGTCGCCGAGTTCGACGCCGAGTCAGCCGGCCTACACCGGCGAGAGTTACCCGCAGACGCCCGGTTCGGCGCCGCAGGCCGGGGGGTATCCCCCGTACCCGGAGCAGCCCTGGCAGCAGAGCCGGCCCAATCAGCCCTACCCGGAACAGCCCTGGCAACAGAGCCAGCCCAATCAGCCCTACCCGGGTCAGCCGTATCAGCAGGGTCAACCGTATCCGGGAGGTCAGCCCTACCCGCCCGGGTCGCAAACCGGTGGTTACCCGCAGTATCCGGGGCAACCCGGCCAGCCGCCGCAGCCGGGTCAGCCGTACCCGTACCAGGCCGGCCAGTACCCGCAGGGCGCGTACGGCGCGCCGCAGCAGCGGTCCGGCACGCAGCTGTTCTCGATCATCGGCTTCGTCTGCGCCGCGCTCGCGCTGTTCTTCTGCCCGATCCTGTTCGGGCCCGCGGGCATCGTCCTGGGCCTGGTCGGTCGTAACAAGGGCGAGTCGCTGGGCAAGTGGGCCGCCATCGCCTCCGCGGTGTGCCTGGTCCTGGGCTTGATCTTCGCCTTCTTCATCTGGGGCGGCGTGATCGACAACGACTACTACAACGACCGCGACACTTACTGACACACCACTCCTGGATCAGGTAGCGACCAAGCGATCGGATTTCCACACCGCAGTGAATATTCTGGACGCCGCAGAGCTTGCGGAGTCGTTGAACGCTTGTGGAGGAAGTCGATGCTGGACGAGAGTCGCGTGCGGGCCGATACACCTGGGTGCAGGTCCGATTCAGGGCTGGTTTTCCTGGACAGCGCCGGTTCTTCGCTGCCGCCGCAAGTCGTGCTCGATACCGTCATCGGACATCTACGGCGCGAAGCCGAGGTGGGTGGTTACCGCGCCGCGAACGAGCGCCTCGACGATCTGACCGCGGTGAAAACCGATATCGGCGCACTGCTCAACGCCGACCCGAGCGGTATCGCGCTGAGCGACAGCGCCACCCGGGCCTGGGCCGACTTCTTCTACTCGGTGCCGCTGGGCCCCGGCGACCGAATCCTGATCTCCGGCTCCGACTATGCCTCCAACGGCATCGCCGCACTGCAACGCGCGCGCGCCACCGGCGCCCAGGTCGAGCAGATCCCCACCGACCCCAGTGGGCAGCTCGATCTGGACGCCCTGTCCCGGATGGTGGACGAGCGCGTGAAACTCGTCTCGGTCCTGCATGTCCCGACGAACGGCGGCCTGGTCAACCCGGCCGCCGAAGCCGCCCGGATCGCACATTCGGCCGGCGCGCTGGTGCTGCTCGACGCCTGCCAGTCCGCCGGTCAGATCGCCCTGGACGTCCAGGAACTCGACGTCGACGCGCTCTCGGTCACCGGTCGCAAATGGCTGCGCGGCCCGCGCGGCACCGGATTTTTGTACGTTCGCCCGGAATTGGCCGCCACCCTCGAACCGCAGCGGCTCGACCTGCACGGCGCACAGTGGACCGCCGCCGACAGCTACCAACTGGCACCGGACGCAAGCCGATTCGAATTCTGGGAATGCGATGTAGCCGGGCGCCTCGGCCTGGGCGCCGCCGTCCGCTACCTGCTCGACCTCGGCCCTGACGAGGTGTTCGCCGCCGTGGCCGCCCGGGCCGAACTTCTGCGCAAGACGCTGCCCGAGATCCCCGGCGTCACGGTCCGCGACCTCGGCTTGCGGCACAGCGGCATCGTCTCGTTCACCGTCGACGGCGTCGCTCCCGTCGACGTGCGTGATCGCCTGGCCGCGCAGGACATCACCGTCACGGTCAGCCACGCGAGCTCCACCCTGCTGGACATGACCGCCCGCGGGCTGTCCGCGGTGGTGCGCGCCTCGCCGCACTGCTTCGTGAGCTTCGACGAACTCGACCGCTTCGTCGCGGCCGTCGCCGAGCTGTAGGGCCCGATGTCACAGCGCGAACTCATCGTCCTCGGCACCGCCAGCCAGGTCCCCACCAAGGTCCGCAATCACAACGGCTACCTGCTGCGCTGGGGCTCGGAAGGTGTGCTTTTCGATCCGGGCGAGGGCACCCAGCGGCAGATGTCCTACGCCGGGGTCTCCGTCACCGACATCACCCGCATCGCCATCACCCACTTCCACGGCGACCACAGCCTGGGCCTGCCCGGCATCGTGCAGCGCATCAACCTGGACAAGGTGCCGCACCCGGTGCACGCCTACTATCCGGCATCGGGCGAGATGTACTTCGAAAGGCTGTGCAATGCCACGGCTTTCCGCCGGAATGTGGAACTGACTCCGCACCCGATCGCCGCCGCCGGGCCACTCGACGCGCCGGACGCGCCGTTCGCCATGACGGCGGCGCGGCTCTCCCATCCGGTCGACACCTTCGGGTACCGGCTCAGCGAACCCAGCAGCCGGCGGATTCTTCCGGAACGCCTGCGTGCGTTGGGCGTGCGCGGACCCGCGGTCGGCCGGCTCCAGCAGGACGGCGCCCTCGAGATCAACGGCCGGACCGTCACTCTGGACGAGGTCAGCACCCCGCGCCCCGGCCAGAGTTTCGCCTTCGTCATGGACACCCGCTTGTGCGACGGCGTCTACGAACTGGCCGCGGGGGTTGATCTGCTCGTCATCGAGGCCACCTTCCTGGATGCCGATGCCCGTCTCGCGGAGGAGTACGGTCACCTCACCGCCGCCCAAGCCGCCCGCGTCGCGGCCGAAGCCGGCGCCCGCAAACTGGTGCTGACGCACTTCTCCCAGCGCTACCAATCACTCGAACCGCACCTGGCCGAAGCCGAGAAGCATTTCTCCGGCGAGATAGTCGTCGCGCAGGACCTCACCCGAATCCCGCTGCCGCCCCGCCGCTGAGCGTCGCCGCTTTCTCCCGCGGAGCTCAGGCGAGGTGCAGTTCGAGGACCTGAGCGAGGAGTGCGCCGGGGTCGGCGGTCGGCGCGATCAACGCGAGGCTGCGGTTGGCCTGGAGCGTGGCGATACCGTGCAGGTTCGTCCAGAGCGCCAGGGCCCGCGCGCCGGGGTCGGGCGCGCCGGTGACCTCGGCGACCAATGTCGTGAACTGGTCGAAGATCGGCATGGTGGTGGCGCGGAGGTTCTCGCCGGAGCCTTCGAGCAGATCGTGCCGGAACATCAGCGTGAACATTTCCGGCCGGGCCGAAGCGAAGTCGACGTAGTCGATGGCCATGGCGCGCAGGCGGTCCCGGGCGGTACCGGCGGGGTCGATCCCGGCGAACTGGTCGATGAGGTCGGCGAAGCCGCGGGCGGCGATCGCCCCGAGCAGCGCCTGGTGGGTGGGGAAGTGGCGGCGGGGTGCGCCGTGCGAGACGCCCGCGGCGCGCGTGATGGCGCGCAGGCCGAGCCGGCCCGCGCCCACTTCTTCCAGCAGTTCGACGCCGACGCCGATCAGTCGCGCACGCAGAGTTTCGGTCTCGGCCATGGCGGTAAGTGTAGACAGTGTCTACCGCTTTCCTGTAGACAGTGTCTACAGACTTGTTCGGGAGGAAGATCCATGTGGTACTGGCTGTTCAAACACGTCCTGCTCGGGCCGCTGCTGCGGCTGCTGGGCCGGCCGAAGGTGGAAGGCCTGCACCATGTTCCGGCGGACGGCCCGGTGATCATCGCGGCCAACCACCTCGCGGTGATCGATTCGCTGTATCTGGCGTTGATCCTGCCGCGCCGCGTCACCTTCCTGGCCAAGCAGGAGTACTTCACCGGCACCGGGCTCAAAGGGCGGTTCCAGCGCTGGTTCTACACCGTCGCCGGCCAGGTTCCGGTCGACCGCACCGGCGGCACCGCGGCGGCCGATGCCCTGGCCGCCGCCACCAAAATCCTGAATTCCGGCGGCATCTGGGCCATCCACCCGGAAGGCACTCGCTCCCCGGACGGCCGGATCTATCGGGGCCGCACCGGCACCTTGCGCGTCGCCATGGCCACCGGCGCGCCGGTGGTCCCGGTAGTGCTGTCCGGCACCGACCGGATGAACCCGCGCGGCAGCAAGATCTTGCGGCCCGCCAAGATTCGCATCAGCATCGGCGCGCCCCGCTACTACTTCGCCGCCGACCAGCAGACCACGCCGCGCACCGCGACAGACGAACTGATGCGCGAACTCGCCGCCCGCTCCGGCCGCCCCTATGTCGACCGCTACGCCGCTCACTTCGCCCCGCGCTGACTCGGTGCGGCGAAACGGGTTAACGCCGCTCCGATCGCGCGGGATAGTGGAGTGGAGCAGCAGCCCGGCACGGCGATGAGGGAGTCGGACGTTGAGCAGGTTCACCGACGAGATGTACGCGACCGCACAGTCTTCCCAGCGCGGACTGGTGACCGGCGAGCCGAGCGCGCCGAAACGCCAGACCTGGGGTGAGATCCACCGGCTGGCCCGGCGCATGGCCGGCGGGCTGGCCGAGGCCGGGATCGGGCACGGCGACGCGGTCGGCGTGCTCGCGGGCATGCCGGTCGATATCGCCCCGGCCTGTCAGGCCATCTGGATGCGCGGCGCCTCGATCACCATGCTGCACCAGCCGACCCCGCGCACCGATCTGGTGGTGTGGGCCCGGGACACCGAAACCGTGCTGCAGATGATCGAGGCGCGGGCCGTAGTGCTCGGCGCGCCGTTCGAGGCCGCCGAATCGATTCTGCGGGAACACGGCATCGCGGTGGTCCGCATCGATCAGCTCCCCGACGGGCCGGACACCGACCCGCTGCCCACCGGCGAAGCCGATATCGCCCTGCAGCAGTTGACGTCCGGGTCGACCGGAGCGCCCAAGGCCGTGCAGATCACGCACGGCAACTTCTTCGTCAACGCCTACGACATGTTCAACCGGGTCAAGTACCAGCTCGATCAGGACGTGATGGTCAGCTGGCTGCCGCTGTTCCACGACATGGGCATGGTCGGATTCCTGAGTGTGCCCATGCAGTTCGGCGCCGAAGTGGTGTGCGTGACGCCGATCGACTTCCTGATGCGGCCGCTGCTGTGGGCCGAACTGGTGCACAAGTACCGCGGCACCGTCACGGCGGCGCCGAATTTCGCCTACTCGCTGCTGGCCAGGCGGCTGAAGCAGGCCGAGCCCGGCTCGCTGGATCTGAGCTGTGTCCGGTACATGTGGAACGGCGCGGAGCCGGTGGATCCCGACACCATGGACGCGCTCGCCGCCTCGGGCAAGCCCTTCGGCCTGAACCCGATGGCGCTCACCCCGGTCTACGGGATGGCGGAAACCACGCTGGCCGTGTCGATTCCCGATCCGGGAAAGGGACAGGTGCTCGACCTGATCGACGCGGATCTGCTCGAAGCGCTCGGCAAGGCGGTGCCGATCCCCGACGAGCACGCGCACCACGGCAATGTCCGCAGGCTTCCGACCCTCGGGTATCTGGTCGACGGACTCGAGGGCCGCATCGTCGACTCCGAACGGCAGCCGCTACCGACCCGCTCGGTCGGCGTCATCGAATTGCGTGGTCCGGCAGTCACTTCCGGCTATGTGACGGTGACGGGCTTCCGTCCGGCCCAGGATTCCGACGGCTGGCTCGACACCGGTGACATCGGCTACTTCACCGAGGAGGGCCTGATGGTGGTGTGCGGCCGGATCAAGGACGTCATCATCATGGGCGGGCGCAACATCTACCCGACCGACATCGAGCGCGCCGCCATGCGGGTGCTCGGCGTGCGTCCGGGCAACGCGGTCGCGGTGCGGTTGGACGCCGGTCAGAAGCGCGAGAGTTTCGCCGTGGTAGTCGAATCCAACGATTATCAGAACGCCGACGAGGTCAAGCGGATGGAACGCGAGATCGTGCACGAGGTGGTCTCGGAGGTCGGCGTGCGCCCGCGCACCGTCGCGGTTCTCGGGCCGGGCGCGCTACCGAAGACGTCCTCCGGCAAACTGCGGCGCGCGGCCACCGCGATGCATCTGCACTAGCCGACTACGGCGTTGAGCCATTCGACCAGGGGCCGCAACGTCTCCCAGGATTTGCGGATCTCCTTGCCCGCGCGCGGCGTGTCCAGCCAGCTGGGCGCGCCGTACTCCTTGCTGCAGCTGATCGCCTTGTGCCGGAGCAGGTCGATGCGCGGGTGGTCGGCCTCGAAGCCCTTGGGCTTGGTCTTCAGCTTCTCCCCGCCGAGGGCGAAACCGGCCTTGATCAGCTCAGCCAGGATCGCCTCCAGTTCCGCGCCGCGCACTTCGTCGTCGATGGTGGCGCGCAGTCGTGCGATCTGGTCCGGCGTGCCGGTGTAGAACCCGCCCGCGACGAACAGCCCGGCCGCGCCGATCTGCACGTACCAGCCGACCCCGGGCGCCGGGCTCACGACCGCGCCCTGATGGTCCTTGTACGGCGCCTTGTCTTTGGAGAACCGCACGTCACGATACGGGCGGAAGATCTTCGCGGTCCCGAAGTCCGGCTCCAGTTCGGCGGTCAGCGCGACCATCGGTGCACGTACCGACTCGTCGTAGACGTGCTTGTGCGCGGTCCAGAAAGCCTTGGAGTTGTCGGCTTCCAAATCCTCGTAGAAGTCCAGTCCCGCCAGGGGGAACCCGCTGAAGGTCATGCCTCGAATCTAGGCCATCTGGGTGTCAGTTCAGATTTCCTTCAGTTTCTTGTCGGTCCCCCTCGCTACGCTGGTTTGGGTCGGCCCGGCTCGAGTGGGCTCGCACAAGCAACACGAACCTAGAACACGGTGGAGGTTGGGATGGCGGTCACGCTCGCGCAGTCGGTATCGACCGGGCGCGTCACCACGTCGGGGGAATTGTCCTCGCGCGCCGCGGCGGAAGCCTATGTCGGCGGTGTCTGCTTCAAGCTGGGCCCACCCACACTGATCGGTGCCGAACTCGAGTGGCTCACCGTGCAGGGTGAGTGTTCGGCATCCGGCCCCGCCGCCGCCCCCCGCCCGCAGCTGACTGCACTGGCAGCCGCCCTCGGACCCTACGCACCGCGGTCCGTCGCCCCCGATTCACCGGCACACGCATTGCCCGGGGGCAGCCGGGTCACCATCGAACCCGGCGGTCAGATCGAACTCTCCAGCGCACCGTTCGCCACCGCCGCACAGTTGTGCGAGCAGCTGAGCGCGGACACCCGCCTGCTGCGCGACCTCCTCGAATCCCGGGCCATCCGCACCGTTTCCCTGGCCGCGGACGCCGATCGCCGACCCAAACGGTTGCTGCGACTACCGCGCTATCACGCCATGGAGCAGTCCTTCGGCGGAATCGGCCCGTTCGGCAAGCTGATGATGTGTAATACCGCCGCCACCCAGGTCAGCGTGGACGCCGGGGCGGACCGCGCCGAAGTCGCGGCCCGCTGGAAAGCGCTGTATGTCCTGGGCCCGGCCCTGCTCGCCGCGTTCGCGTGCTCCCCTTTTCTGCGCGGCGCCCCCGCGGGCGCCTGGGCCTCGCAGCGCATGCGCACCTGGCTGCGGCTGGACTACGCCCGCACCCGTCCACCCGCCGAGGACTGGTCCGACCCGATCGGGTCGTATAGCCGCTGGGCGCTCGATGTGCCGCTGCTGTGCGTCCGCCAGCCCGGCGGTGACAGCTGGGCCGCGCCGCCGGGCGCCACCTTCGCCGACTGGCTCTCCGGCGCGCTCGACGACGAAGTCGGCCGCCGCCCTGGGCCTGCCGACCTCGACTACCACCTGACGACGCTCTTTCCACCGGTGCGCGCCGCCGGGCATCTGGAAATCCGATACCTGGATGCCCAGCCCGACGACGGCTGGGCGACACCGATTCACGCGGTCGACGCGCTCGTGTCCACCCCGGCGGTGGTCGCCGAGGCGACCGCGCTGGCCGCTCCCCTCGCCGGGGCCTGGCTGGACGCCGCCCGCCGCGGTCTCGCCGATCCCGAGATCCGGACCATCGCCGCGGATCTGCTCGATTTGGCGGCGGCACACGCGGGAACCGATTCCGCCGCTGCCGAACTCGGCGACGCATCGCGCCGATGTCGCCGGGGACAGACCCCGACCGGAGATCTCCACACCGCCCGCACCGAAATCGCCACGGCTGACGCCGCGATGGGGCCCGATTCGTGAAGCCCCACTTCTGGATTACCCACAGTCATCCACACGCGCGCCGTGCGTCCCTACGCCATGCCGGGACGCCCCAGGGGTGCGAAGTCTCCCTTGTTCAGCGCGGCCGCATCGATTCTGGAGAACCCTCGTGACCAATCATCTGCCCGCGACAGACAACAACGGCACCGAGCAGCTGCGTAGCCGGATCGCCGAAGTGCTCACCCGGGCGCGTCGGCGTTCCCTGGCCCTGACCGACGTACTCGACGAAAACGAACTGGTGGCACAGCATTCGCGGCTGATGAGTCCCCTGGTGTGGGACCTCGCGCACATCGGCAACCAGGAAGAGCTGTGGCTGGTGCGCGATGTCGGCGGGCGCGAGGCTGTTCGCTCCGATATCGACGAGCTGTACGACGCGTTCAAGCACGCGCGCGCCAACCGGCCCGCGCTACCGCTGCTCGATCCCACCCAGGCGCGCGGCTACGTCGGCACCGTGCGCGAGAAAGTGTGGGACGTCCTGGAAGCCAGCGCTTTACGCGGTGACGCACTGGTCGACGGCGGCTTCGCCTTCGGCATGATCGCCCAGCACGAGCAGCAGCACGACGAAACCATGCTCGCCACACACCAATTGCGCTCCGGGGCCGCCGTGCTCAACGCGCCGCCTGCCCCGACCGGCGTCGTGTCCGGCTTGGTCGGCCGCGAGATAGTCATTCCCGCAGGCGAATTCACCATGGGCACCTCGACCGAACCATGGGCGCTCGACAACGAACGCCCCGCCCACCGCAGACATGTGCCCGGTTTCGCCATCGATGCCGTCCCCGTAACCAACGAGCAGTACCTGGCCTTTCTCGACGACGGCGGCTACGAACGACCGGAGCTGTGGTCCGACCGCGGCTGGACGCACCGCCAGGAAGCCGGGCTGGTCGCACCGCAGTTCTGGGAGCGTGACCCCGCCGGGCAATGGTGGCGGCGTGCATTCGGCGTCCCGACCCCGCTGCACCCGAACCAGCCTGTCCTGCACGTCTGCTGGTTCGAAGCCGAGGCCTACGCCAACTGGGCGGGCAAACGCCTGCCCACCGAAACCGAATGGGAGAAGGCGGCCCGCTACGACCCCGCCACCGGCGCCTCCCGCCGCTACCCCTGGGGCGACACCGAACCCGACTCCCGCACAGCCAATCTCGGCCAGCGCCACCTGGAACCAGCCGAAGTCGGCGCCTACCCGGAAGGCGCGTCCCCGTCCGGCGTGCACCAGCTGATCGGCGACGTCTGGGAATGGACCGCTTCAGGTTTCGACCCCTACCCCGGCTTCCAGGCCTTCCCCTACGCGGAGTACTCGGATGTCTTCTTCGGCGGCGACTACCGCGTCCTGCGCGGCGGCTCCTTCGGTACCGACCCCGTCGCCTGCCGCAGCACCTTCCGCAACTGGGACCACCCCATCCGCCGCCAGATCTTCGCCGGCTTCCGCCTCGCCCGCGACCTGCGACCCGAGGAACTCTGATGCACACTACGAATCGGTGCTCAGCACGGCGGACACAACCCGGTGACCAGGACTGGCGGAACGCGATGGCGGAACGCCGATTCGGGATCGGAGGGTGATCGCTGATGTGTCGGCATTTGGGTTACGTGGGGTCCGAGACCGCTGTTGGCGAATTGCTCACTCGGGGGCCGCATTCCCTGCGGACGCAAGCGTGGGCTCCGCGGGAGATGCGGGGTGGGGGAACCATCAACGCGGATGGGTTCGGGGTGGCGTGGTGGCGGGTGGTCGAGGCGACGTCTTCGGCGGCAGCTGACACGGCGGCGGTCGAGGCGGCGGCGAATGACAGAGCCGGTGCACAGGACCTGACCGCGGGGCGCGGGGATACGTCTGGGCGGGGTGGGGTGCCGGATTCCGGGGCCGGGGCGGGGCTGGTGGTCAGCCGGTACCGGAATTCGGATCCGATCTGGACTGATCCGGCGGTGGAAGAGGTACTGCCGCAGTTGAAGTCGGGGGCGGTGCTGGCTTCCATCCGGTCTGCCACGGTGGGGATGCCGGTGGAGCGGGCGGCTTGTGCGCCGTTCGTGGGTGGGCGGTGGGCGTTCAGCCATAACGGGGTGGTGCCGCAGTGGCGGCGGGTAGTCACCGCTGTTTCAGCGGATTTGGATACCGCTGCGACGCAGTGGGGGGCGACGCGGTTGTTCCAGACGGCACATTTGCTGGAGGCGGAGTCCGCGACCGATTCGGCGGCGTTGTGGGTGCTGCTGGGTGACCTGCTGGATTCGGCGGGGCCCGGGGGTTTCGTGGCCTCGCCCGGGGCGGCGCTGGCGCTGCTGGCTACCACGGTGCTTCAGCATGTGGCGGACGCGCGGCTGAACTTTCTGCTCGGCGACGGCGAACAGCTGTGGGCGACAACGGTTCATCACGCGCTGTCGGCGCTGGTCACCGAGGAGTTCGCGATCCTGTCCTCCGAACCGTACGACGACGATCCACGCTGGCAGCCGATTCCGGACCGCTGCGTGATCACGGCCCGGCCCGGCCACCTCTCGGTCGAGCCGCTGGCGCGGGCCGGCGCACCGGCGGGCGCGCCGTGAACCGGCTGCTGAATCTTCTTTCCTGGCAACACCTTCGAGTATCACCGAAAGGCGTACCACTATGACCGCACCGACACTGGAGATCCACCTATCCGACGACGACCTCACCGCGGCGCTGCGCGGCGATGCCCGGCTCGGCCTGACCTCGGAGCCGAAATCGTTGCCGCCCAAGTGGTTCTACGATGCCCGGGGCAGCGAGCTGTTCGAACGGATCACCGAACTGCCGGAGTACTACCCGACCCGCACCGAGCGGGCGCTGCTGGAACGGGTGGTCGGCGAGATCGCCCGGGCCGCGCAGGCCGAGGTGCTGGTCGAACTCGGCGCCGGGTCGGCCGCCAAGACCCGGCTGCTGCTCACCGCGCTCAGCGCCGAGGGCCCACTGAAGACCTATGTGCCCCAGGATGTTTCGACATCAGCGTTGCGCGCCGCGGCGGATGAGGTGGCCGCCGAGTTCCCGGGTCTCGCCGTGCACGGCGTGGTCAGCGATTTCACCGACACCCTGCACAATCTGCCCGGCGGCGGCCGGCGGATGATCGCGTTCCTCGGCGGCACCATCGGCAATCTGGTCCCGGACGAGCGCGCCGAATTCCTGCAAGGCATTCATGACGTGCTGGAGCCGGGTGAGCACCTGCTGCTGGGCGCGGGCCTGGTCATCGATCCGGCGATCCTGGTTCCCGCCTACGACGACGCCGCCGGCGTGACCGCCGAGTTCAACCGGAATGTGCTGCACGTCTTGAACAATCGACTCGGCGCGAACTTCGAACCGGAGAAGTTCACCCATGTCGCACTCTGGGATGCCGAACAGGAATGGATCGAAATGCGTTTGGCGGCAACCGAGGACATGACGGTAGCGGTACGCGATCTGGATCTCACGGTGCAGTTCACGCGAGGCGAGGAGCTGCGCACCGAGATCTCCGCCAAGTTCCGTTTGAACGGTCTCGAAAAAGAGCTGAGCACAGCGGGTTTCGCGACAGCTCAGGCCTGGACCGATCCGGACGACCGGTTCGCCCTGGTCCTCGCCACCCGCGCCTAGTGCAGCTGGTTCTGCGCGGTCTCCAGACCCACGCGCAGCAACAGTTCCACCGCGTCGGCCGCCTGCTCCACGATCACCGGGACTTCCTTGCGTTCCGGAGTCGCGAACTGCTTGAGCACGTAGTCCGCCGGGTCCTGGCGACCCGGCGGGCGGCCGATGCCGATGCGGGTGCGCAGGTAGTCCTTGGTGGTCAAAGCACTGGAGACGGAACGCAATCCGTTGTGCCCGCCCTCACCGCCGCCGCGCTTGAGCTTGATCGCGCCGAACGGCAGGTCGAGTTCGTCGTGCACGACGATCACCTCGGTGGGCGGCACGGAGAAGAATTTGGCCAGCGCCGCGACCGGGCGGCCGGAGACGTTCATGAAGGACCGGGGCTTGGCGATCAGCACCTGCCGGCCGTCCAGGCGCGCCTGCAGCAGGTCCGCGCCGGACTTCTTATGCACGGCAAAACGGCCGCCGACGCGCTCCGCGAGCACGTCGGCGACCAGAAAGCCGATGTTGTGCCGGGTGCGCTCGTATTCGGGACCGGGGTTGCCCAGTCCGACTACGAGCGCCGGCACGGAGTCGGTCATCTAAGACCAGGGGGTTCTTACTCGGCGCTCTCGGCGGCGTCGGCGCTCTCGCCCTCGGCTTCGGCGGTCTCGCCCTCGGCCTCGGTGGTCTCCTCGAGGGACTCGGCGGACGGGGCGGCGATGATGTTGACGACCAGGGTCTCGGCATCCGCGGCCAGGGTGACGCCGGCGGGCAGCTTCAGGTCACCGGCGTTGATCTGGGTGCCGGCCTCGAGGCCCTCGACCGAGACCTCGATGGCCTCGGGCAGCTTCAGCGCGTCGGCCTCGATGGCGATGGTGGTGGTGTCCTGCTGGACCAGCGTGCCGCTGGCGGCGTCGCCGACCAGGCTGACGTGCACGTCGGCGGTGACCCGCTCGCCCTTCTTGATGACCAGCAGGTCGGCGTGCTCGATGTAGCGGCGGATCGGGTGGACCACGACCGACTTGGTCAGCGCCAGCTGCTTCTTGCCGTCGATGACCAGGTTCAGCACCGCGTTGGTGCCGTGCTGACGCAGGATGGCGGCGAACGCCTGCGCGTCCAGCGACAGGTGCTGCGGATCGGTGGCGTGGCCGTAGAGAACGGCGGGAACATTGCCGGCACGGCGGGTGCGGCGGGCGGCGCCCTTGCCGAACTCGGTGCGAACGGCGGCTTCCAGAAGGTTGGCGTCAGACATGACTAGATCTACTCCTACGGCTCTACGGTGGCTGTCAGCTGTGGGCCAGGGTCCGAGCCCTGGCAAGTTGGTCTACTCGTCGGGCGAAAAGACAACGAGGACGACGGCCATGGAGCCGCGCCGCGTCGATCACGGTGTCACAAACTTCGCCTGCGTCGATTGCAAGAAACGTCTGCGGACACCCTCGCCGAGACAACCCGAACACTGTACCGCAAGGTGATGGCCCGGAATTAATCGGGAGGTCAGGCGCCGTACATTTGCGCAGAAACCCCGGGTCGGAGCCATGGTGCGCGGACCGCCTAAGCTGGAACGGTTGTCCGTTACCCGTGAAAGGTTCAGCCGTTGACTCTGCCCGCCGAGGTCGCCCGGCGCCGCACCTTCGCGGTGATTTCGCACCCGGACGCCGGTAAGTCCACGCTCACCGAGGCGTTGGCGCTGCACGCCCGGATGATCTCCGAGGCGGGTGCGATCCACGGCAAGGCCGGGCGCAAGTCCACGGTCTCGGACTGGATGGAGATGGAGAAGGCCCGCGGTATCTCGGTCAGCTCTACCGCGCTGCAGTTCAACTACCGCGCCGCCGGGTCCGATATCGACAATGTCATCAACCTGGTCGACACCCCCGGCCACTCGGATTTCTCCGAGGACACCTACCGCGTGCTGACCGCCGTCGACGCCGCGGTCATGCTGATCGACGCCGCCAAGGGCCTGGAACCGCAGACGCTGAAGCTGTTCCAGGTGTGCCGGCACCGCGGCATCCCGGTCATCACCGTCATCAACAAGTGGGACCGCCCTGGTCAGGCGCCCTTGGAGCTGCTCGACGAGATCAACGAGCGCATCGGCCTGACGCCGACCCCGCTGTTCCTTCCGGTCGGTATCGCGGGCGATTTCCGCGGGCTGCTGCGCCGCGGCGCGGAGGGCGAGGCCGAGGAGTACATCCACTTCACCCGCACCGCGGGCGGAGCGACCATCGCGCCCGAGGAATCCCTCACGCCGGAGCAGGCGCAGTCCCGCGAGGGCGAGGCCTGGACCACCGCCGCCGAGGAGAGCGAACTGCTCTCGGCCACCGGTCAGGACCACGATCAGGAGATGTTCCTCGCGGGCCAGACCTCCCCGGTCATCTACGCCTCGGCGATGCTGAACTTCGGCGTGCGCCAGCTGCTGGAAACACTGGTCGCCCTGGCGCCCGCGCCCGGCCCCCGCGCCGATGTGAACGGCGCCGATCGCCAGACCGTCGATCCGTTCAGCGCGGTGATCTTCAAGGTGCAGGCCGGTATGGACACCGCGCACCGGGACCGGCTGGCGTTCATGCGGATCGTGTCCGGCGAGTTCGAGCGCGGCATGGTCGTCACGCACGCGCAGACCGGCCGTCCGTTCGCGACCAAATACGCGCTGACGGTGTTCGGCCGGGACCGCACCACCGTCGACACCGCCTACCCGGGCGACGTGATCGGCCTGGTCAACGCCACGGCCTTGGCCCCCGGCCACACCCTGTTCGTGGACAAGAAGGTGGAGTTCCCGCCGATTCCGTCCTTCGCGCCGGAGCATTTCGCGGCCCTGCGCGCGCAGTCCGCGGGCAAGTACAAGCAGTTCCGCAAGGCCATCGACCAGCTCGATTCCGAGGGCGTGGTGCAGGTACTGCGCAACGAGGCGCGCGGTGACGCCTCGCCGGTGCTCGCGGCGGTCGGTCCCATGCAGTTCGAGGTCGTCACCGCCCGCATGCTGGGTGAATACAACGTCGAGACGCATCTGGACTTCCTGCCCTACACGATCGCCCGGCGCACCGACGCCGCCTCGGCCGACGAGCTGGGCCGCCAGCGCGGCGTCGAGGTCTTCACCCGCAGCGACGGCGTGCTGCTGGTGCTGTTCAGCGACAAGTGGCGGTTGCAGTACATCGAGAAGGAAATGCCGAAGATGACGCTGGAACCGCTGGTGGCCGCGGCGGACTGACGCGCTACGGCGTTGGGCCAGGGTCCTTTTCGACCGAGGCGATGCCGTCCTCGCGGGCGATCAGCCCCCACCGGCTAGAGGTCAGGCGCAGGCTCGGCAGGTCGCTGAGCGAGAGCACGACCTCGTAGGTCCGCTCGTACCCGGTGTGCGCGATCCGCCACCGCCCGTCCTCACAGCGCACGTATTTGTCGCTGTAGAACGCCGCCCCACGCAGCAGCATATTGTGCGCGGGGATCAGCACGGTGTCGGCGAGATACCAAGTGCCCATTGCGGTATCGCCGTCCACATCGATCTCGGGATGGTCGCAGCGATGCTCGGTGATGACATGCGGGCCGAGGGTGTTCCGCATGAAAGCCAGGAAGGCGTCCCGCGATTCGAATTGCAGGTACTCGCTGTAGGTAGCGGTCGCCTCGGGAATCATCGTCTCGGAAAACTCATCCCAGGACTTGGTGTCGAGCGTCCGGAGATACCGGTATTTCAGGCGGCTGATGGCCGAGACATCATCGGTCCCCCGGTTACCTAGGTGCTGCTCGGCCGATCCCATACCTCAACAATCCCATCTGAAGCCGCGATGCTTCAGGAGATTTGTATCATCTAGCTATCAATCTCGGCCGAAGATCGGAAATCTCCGTAATTCCGGCGGACGCGACGATCAGCTGCCGATGCTGAAGCAGGTGCGGCAGAAGTCCTCGCCGAATTCGGTCAGCCGGAGGCTCTTGCGCACGATCTTCGGCGCTCGGCCGGCCTGCTTGAGGGCAGCCTCGACCACCGGCTGCACCTCGAGCACCATGTAGCGGCTCAGCACTACCGGATCGTCCGAGGTCAGGGTCAGGCCGAGCCGGCTGAGATTGATCAGGTAGGAGCGCGACCGGTCCGGGTAGCGCACGCCCGCCTGCTCCGGGACCGAGGTCAGATCGCCGCGAACCAGCTCCGAGCCGATGCCGAGCGGGCGGTTGGTGCGGACGTCCACCGCGGGCTGCGGGCCGTTGAGCGCCATGAAACGCAGGATGCGGGCCTCGTCGGGGGCGAGCTGATCCAGGATGCGGTCGTAGGCGGGGTGCACGTCCTCGGTGAAGTAGACATCCGCGGAACGGGCCAGCAGCGCGTCGCCGCGCCGGCGCAGTTCCTCGGTGCTGGCCGAGCGCACCTGGGAACCCATGGTCAGGGCCGGCTGCTGGCTCGGGCCGTTGTTGTTGTTGCCGGGAGTCGGTACGTAGCTGACGATTTCGCGCACCGAACCCTCGGTGACGCCGAGCGCGCTGCGGGCGATGGAGCGCAGCGCGTTGCCGGTGCGCTCGGCGATATCGGCGGAGGACTCGCCGTCCAGGGCGGCCTGCGCGATCTCCTTGGTCACCTCGAAGGAGGTGTTGACCGCCCAGGTCCCGCCGCGCACGGCGGTACCGGCGGCCAGGCCGGCCGCCCGGAACACGCCGCGGATCAGCCGTGCCTCGTTGCTGATCTGGCGTTGTTCGACATCCGAGCTGCGCTCTACGGAGCGGGAACCGGCTCGGGTGATGTCCTGTCCGGTCCTGTCGTCTGCCACGTCATCTCCGATGTATTGCTGCCCAATGAACGAATCTGCCCACAGATTATTGCCCGCCGACGCCCCGGGTATGCCGAACCGGGAGCCGCGCGGGTCACAACCGATGACCCCGGCACCGGAAATGTGGTCGCGATCATTGTCCCGGGCGCACCCGTCGGATGCGACATTCCGGCCGCCGATTGTGACTGAGGTCTCCGGCTGTCTGGTACGGCGCAGGTGGCTGCCTCAACAATTCGGACACCGTGGTGCTAGTTTGAGGGCCCGATGAAGCGGCGGTCATCGGAGTATCGGCAGGAGGGTGTCGTGTTGGAGAGCGTGTTCGGGGTGCACCCGACGATCCTCCTGGAACTATTGACGATCCCACTGTTCACCGGTGTCATCGGCTACATCACCAACTGGACCGGCATCCTGATGCTGTTCAAGCCGATCGCCTTCCACGGCTTCCACCTGCCCGGCCTGCGCGCGGTATTTCCGTTCCTGCCCAAGCGAATTCAGGTGCTGCCGCTGCTGAGCTACGACGGCCGCATCGGCTGGCAGGGCATCGTGCCCTCGCGGGCGGACAAAATGGCGAGCATCGCCGTGGACAAAGGCCTGGCCAAACTCGGCAGCGTCGCGGATTTCTATCGGGAACTCGAGCCCGACAAACTCGCCGAACATCTGACCAACATCGCCGAGACCCAGATCCAGGACATCGTCGAGGAAATCCTGCGCCGCGAGCATCCGCAGCTCTGGTACAACCTGCCGACCCAGGTGCGCGACATGGTGCACGCCCGGGTGCGCCAGCAACTGCCCGATATTCTGCGCGAACTCACCGAGGAACTCGGCGCGAATATCGATCAGCTGCTCGACGTCAAGCAAATGGTGATCCGCTACTTCCAGGCGCGCCCGCATCTGCTGAATACGTTGTTCCAGGTGCTGGGCGCCAAAGAGTTGCGGTTCATGCAGAACTTCGGTTTCTACTTCGGCGCCCCGATGGGTCTGGTGCTGGTCGCGGTCCTGCATGTGACCGGCTGGTCCTCGCTGGTGGTGCTGCCGATCGGCGGCGTGATCATCGGCTGGGTGGTCAACTACGTGGGCTTGAACATGATCTTCGCGCCGGCCTACCCGAAGTGGTGGTGCCCGTGGCGTCAAGGCCTGCTGATCAAGCGCCAGTCCGAAATCACGGACGGATACGCGGAATTGGTCTCCAGTCAAGTGGTGACCGTCGCCAATATCGGTGACGAGCTGCTCAACGGTCCGCGCTCGGACCGCACCATGCAGATGCTGGAGGACACGCTGCGCCCGGCCGCCGACCGCGCGCTCGGCCCGGCCCGGCCCGCGGTCAAGTTCATGCTCGGCAGCCGCGAATACGATTCGCTGCAGGAGACGCTGACCAACGAGGCCAAGGCCATCGCGCCGATCGCCTTCGCGGACCCGGACTTCAATGTGCGCCAGGGCCGCCAGATCAACGACTACATCGCCAAGCAGATGTCGCAGCTGTCGCCCCCGGACTTCGTGGACATGCTGCGCTCGGCCATCAAGCAGGATGAATGGCTGCTTTTTCTGCATGGCGGTGTGCTGGGCCTGTTCGCCGGATACGCTCATATCCTGATCTTCGGAACGGGAGTGGCGACATCATGGCTATGACGGAATCTGACGCCGGCGACCATCTTTCGGCCGTCGAGCGGTCCACCGACGCGAAGCCGTCGGCGGAGATCGCGCGGCGGCCGGTAACGCCCCTGCCAGTTCCCGAACAACCCGCGCGCACCCGCCCGTCGGCCCGGCAGACGGTCCGGGCCGGTGTCGGCGTTGCGCGCGTTGCCATTACGGCGGCGTCCAAGGTCACCGCATGGGGTGTGGGCACCGCGGCCGATGTCGGCAAGACGGTGGTGCGCGGCAGCATGGCCGGTGCGCCGGCGGCCGAGGTGCTCGCCGAGGCCGAAACCGAATTCAAGGGTGCGGTACGACGTGCGCTGGGCATTCCCGGCGCCGGCGCCGAGGCCGTCGAGGTGCCCGCGCTGCGGGAACAGGGCGCCGCGCTGTTGCGCTTGTCGGCGAGCCCGCAGGCCGAACAGCCCGGCATTCACCCGGCTTTCGCGCGAATGCTCGCCGATCTTACGCCCGACGAAGCGCGCATTCTGCGCTTCCTGCACACCGAGGGCCCGCAGCCCGCGATCGATATCCGGGCGGGCCGCCCGCGCGCGCTCGGCTCGGAACGCCGGGTGTCGGGGCTCAATCTGATCGGTGAGCACGCGGGGCTGCGGTTCCCGAACCGGATCCAGCAGTACCTGCCCAATCTGGCCCGGCTCGGCCTGATCGAGTTCGTCTCGGAACCGGTCGGCAACCCGAATCGCTACCAGCTCCTGGAAGCCCAGCCGACCGCGCGAAATCTGTTGAAGCGCTCCAGTTTCGGGACCAAGGTGTTCTACCGCAGCATCATCCTGACGGACTTCGGCGCGGACTTCATCCAGACCTGCCTGCCGATCGTGGTGGACGGGGATCGGGCCTCCGGCGCCGAGTAGCGAGACCCATCGCGGGCGATCGGATAGGTCGATCGACCGATGCGGCAGGGGCGGCACGGCACGCACCATGGGCTGCACTGGCTCGAAGCCAGCAGCCTTATTGCCTTTCCCCCTAGGAACTCTCATGCCCCGAACACCCCAGCGCGGCCTGCGCCGCGCCGGTATCGCCCTGGCGGCGGCCGGTGTCGCCGTGCTCAGCGGCACCGGCGGTCTCGTCGTGCCGACGGCCGCGGCGTCCAGCCACCGGGAAGCCCCGCTGATCGCCGCCGATCCGGCCGGCGACAACACCGACGTGTATGCCTTCGTCAGCCCGGACCAGCCCGACACCGTCACCATCGTCGCCAACTGGTTCGGTTTGCAGGAGCCCAACGGCGGCCCGAACTTCTACCCGTGGGCCACCGACGCCAACCACGACATCAATATCGACAACGATGGCAACGGCAAGCCGGATATCAGTTATCGCGTCACCTTCACCACCGACGACCGGCGCGGCAACAAGACCTTCCTCTACAACAACGGCCCGGTCACCGGACTGAACGACGAAAACCTGCTCTACCGGCAGAATTACACGCTCTCGGTGAGTCATGGCGCGAACGACTGGCGGCCGATCTCCACCGGGGTGTCGGCGCCCTCCTACACCGGTCCGGCCTCGATGCCCGATTACGGTGTCCTGCGGTCGGAGGCGACCAAGACCCTGCCCGGCGGCGGCACGGTGTACGTGGGCGCCGCGGAGGATCCGTTCTTCCTGGACCTGCGGGTGTTCGACCTGCTCTACGGCGGCGACCTGTCCGAGGTGGGCACCGACACGCTGGCCGGGACCAATGTGAACACCATCGTGCTGCGGGTGCCGATGAAGGATCTGGCGCTCAAGGGCGATGCGAAGCGCAATCCGGTGATCGGCGTGTGGAGTGATACCGAGCGGCGCACGCTGCAGTTGGCGCCCGGAACCGCCACGCCCATGGGCGATTTCGTGCAGGTCTCGCGGCTGGGCAACCCGCTGGTGAACGAGGTGGTGGTACCGAATGGTTTGAAGGACGCGTTCAACAGCCTCTCCCCCAGCGCCGACGCCGGCATTCCCGCCGTGGTGCAACGGGTTACCGATCCGGAGCTGGCCCGGCTGCTCGAAGCCCTCTACAAAGTGCCCGCGCCCGCCACGCCGCGCAACGACCTGGTCGAGATCTTCCTGACCGGCATCGCGAAGAACGCTCCGACGCTGGACAACACCCCGGCGCCGATCCAGGCGGATCTGAATTCGCAGATCCTCAACGCCGACGCCGATCCCAAGGCGTTCCGGCCCTCGGAGATGTTGCGGCTCAACATGTCCGTGCCGTTGACGGCGCAGCCGAACCGGCTCGGCGTGCTCGCCGGTGACCTGCAAGGGTTCCCGAACGGGCGGCGGCTGGCCGACGACGTGGTCGATATCGAGTTGCAGGCCATCGTCGGCGCGGCGCAGACCGGCAAGCTGGTCGACGCGCTGGCCACCGGCGACCAGGTCGATGTCAACGATGTCGCGTTCTCCGACACCTTCCCGTACGTCGCCCTGCCGGCGCCGGCCCGGAAGACGTCCGCCTCGGCAGTGCCCGGGATCGCACCCGCGGCGGCGCAGTCCCAGGACACCGGCATGTCCTGGATGCCGCTGGCCGCAGGAGGGGCTGCGGCCGGCGCACTGCTCGTCGCCGGTGGTGGCGGCTGGTTGCTGATGCGACGGCGGCGCGCCGGCGATCCGCCGGCCTGACCACCGACTCCGGGCGGCGGGAACAACGCGGTTCCCGCCGCCCGGTACCCCGACTTCCCTTTCATCCCAGCTTTATTCGAGGACTCGTCATGTCCGGAATGCTTTCCCGCCGACTTCGCAGACCCCCGCTGCTGCTGCTCCTCGCGATCGCCCTGATCGCCTCGATCGCGGTGGTGACCGTGGCCGATTCCAGCCGTTCCCGCACCGGGCCGGTCGCCATCGCCACCATCGAGGAGCCACTCGCGGCCGACATCGAACGGCAGCGCGAACGCCTGAACCGCCTGCCCGGCAACGCGACCGGCTGGGCGAACCTCGGCGCCGCCTATGTCGAACTGGCGCGCGTCACCGGTGATCCGGAGCACTTCGGCCGCGCCCAGCAGGCGCTGGATCGTTCGATCGAGTTGCGGCCCGACGACAACGCCGAAGCGCTGATCGGGCTCGGGGTGCTCGCCAACGCGCTGCACGAATTCAGCGCGGCCCGCGGTTACGCCGAGCAGGCCCTGGCGCTGCGGCCGGACAACGCCGACACCTACGGCGTCCTGGCCGACGCGCTCACCCAGCTCGGCGACGCCGCGGCCGCCACCGCGGCGGTCCAGCGCATGCTCGACCTGCGACCCGGCGTCGCGTCCTTCACCCGCGCCGCCTACGACCTGGAACTGCACGGCCGGGTCGACGAGGCGCGCGACGCGCTGAGCATGGCCCTCGCCGCGGCGCACACCACCGAGCAGATCGCCTTCTGCCGCTATCACCTCGGTGCGCTCGCCTTCGATGCCGGGCAATTGGACGTGGCCGAAAGTCATTACCAGGCCGGATTATTGGCCGCCCCGGAGCACCTCGCGTTGCGGCAGGGCATGGCCCAGCTCTACGCCGCCCGCAGCGACATCGATACCGCGGTCGCGCAGTACCGCGCCCTGACCGACCGGGCCCCGCTGCCCGGGTATCTGATCGAGTTCGGTGAGCTGCTGCAGGCGGCGGGCCGATTCGACGAGGCCGCCGCCGAGTACCAGGCGGTCGCCGACCAGATCAGGGAACTCGAGGCACAGGGCGCCACCGAGAATGTCGACGCGGCGCTGCTCGCCGCCGACCACGGGGATCCGGCTGAGGCGGTACGGATGGCGCAGCTCGAATTCGGGCGCAGGCAGAGCGTGATCACCGCGGACGTGCTGGCCTGGTCGCTGCACAAGGCCGGCCGCGATACCGAGGCGCTGATCTACGCCGACCGAGCCGGGGCTCTGGGCTGGCGCAACGCGACGCTCGGTTACCACCGCGGGATGATCCTCGCGGCGCTGGGGCGGACCGAGGAGGCGGCTGCCGCACTCGCGGACGCACTGCGGATCAATCCCTATTTCTCGCCGCTGCACGCGCCGATCGCCCAGCGCACGCTGGACATGCTGGGCGCTCGCTGAACGGCTTGTCGTTCCGGCAGATATAGGAGTCTGAATTTTATTGCGATTCAAGATGATCGGGACCGCGATACGGTTGGAGGGTGACTGGTCCAGCACCCTCCATCCGGGTCACCGAGGTCCTGGCCGCGCTCTCGCTCACCACCGACCTGGCGACCGGGGCCCCGTTCGAAAAAGGCCTGGCCACCTGCCTGGTGGCGACCACCCTGGCGGAACGGATCGGCCTGGATCAGGCCGACCGCCGCACCGTCTTCCACGCGGCGCTGCTCGGCGCGATCGGCTGCACCAGCCGGGCTTCGGAGAACGCCGCCGCCTTCGCCGACGACATCGCCTTCCAACAGGCCTATCACGTCCTGGATCCGGGCGACTCGTCGGTTTTCGCCGCGCAGCTGGAGCAGTTCGGTTCGTGGGCGCCGGACATTCAGCCGCAGGTCCGGGACCGCTACGTCTCCTCCCCGCCCGCCAACACCGCCGCGGCGGTCCGCTCGGTCTGTGAGGTCAGCCGGGCGCTCGGCCCGCGGCTCGGCTTGCCCGATGCGGCGGTGCTCGCGCTGACCGAGGTGAAGGAGCGCTGGGACGGTCGCGGCGCGCCGGAACACCTGCGCGGCGACCAGATCTCGCTCACCGGCCGGATCGTGCACCTCGCCGAACAGGCGGTACTCGCGGCGGCGGGCCAGGGTCGTCGCGGTGCGGAAGCCGAGCTACGCCGCCGCGCGGGCGGGCATCTAGACCCTGAACTCGTAGACGCTTTCGCCGCCGACGCGCTGTGGGACTGTCTCGACGTCCCGGACGCGCTGACCGCCGTGATGCACGCCGAACCTGGTGTGCCGGTGTACATCCGGCCCGCCGAACGCCTGCAACTGTGCCTCGCGCTGGCGATCGTGGTCGACCTGAAAGGCCGCTGGCTGCTGGGCCATTCGGGCCACGTCGCGGACCTTGCCCGCGGCGCGGCCGAACTCGCCGGTTCGTCCGCCGCCGAACTCGACACGCTGCGCGCCGCCGCGCTCTTGCACGACATCGGCCGCGCCGCCGTCTCCACCGCCATTTGGGACCGGCCCGGTCCGCTCAGCCTCGGCGACTGGGAACGCGTTCGCCTGCACACCTATTGGACCGACCGCGTCCTGCGCCGCTGCCCCGGGCTCACCGACCTCGCCGATCTCGCCGCCGGCCACCACGAACGTCTCGACGGCACCGGCTACCACCGTGGCGTCCGCAGCCACGACCTTGCCCGTCCCGCCCGAATCCTCGGCGCCGCGGATGTTTTCGCCGCGCTCACCGAGGCGCGCCCGCACCGCCCGGCCTTCTCCGGCGACGACGCCGCCAAACTACTGATGGCTGAAGCGGCCTCCGGCGCCCTGGACACCGCCGCCTGCGCCGCCGTCATCGAAGCCGCGGGCCTGCGCAAACCCCGCACCGAACTCCCCTGCGGCCTGACCGAACGCGAAGTAGACGTCCTCCGTCTCGCCGCCCGCGGCCTCTCCAACCGTCAGATCGCCGCCGAACTCGTCGTCTCCGAACGCACAGTCGGCCACCACCTCGCCCACATCTACGACAAAACCGGCCGCCGAACCCGCGCGGGCGCAGCGGTATTCGCTATGGAACACGGTCTGCTCCCGGATTGACGGACCAAGGGCCCAAACTTATAGTCAATTCGACTATAATGGGAGGGCATCGTGGGTTGGGCTACCAGTTGGACCGAGATACTCGGGTTCGCGACGGGTGCGGTGTGTGTTTGGCTGGTCGGGCGGCAGCACATCGCCAACTGGCCGGTCGGGATCGCCAACAATGTGTTCTTCATCGTGTTGTTCACGCAGGCCGGGCTTTACGCGGACGCCGGGTTGCAGGTCGTGTTCATCGCGCTTGCGGGGTATGGGTGGTGGATGTGGACGCACGGGGGTGGGCCCGGGTCCGCGGAGGTGCTGGCGGTGCGCCGGACCACGAGTACGGAGTGGGTGGCGCTCGTAGCTGCCGGGGCGACAGGGGTATTCGCGCTGACGATGCTGCTCAGTAGTGCCACCGATTCCAGCGTCCCGTTCTGGGATGCGCTGACCACCGGACTTTCGCTGATGGCTACCTATGGGCAGTGCCGGAAGCTGCTGGAGTCGTGGTGGTTGTGGATCGCGGCGGATCTCGTCTACATCCCGTTGTACATCCACAAGGATCTCTATCTGACGGCGCTGTTGTACACCGGGTTCCTCGTGCTGTGCGTGGTCGGACTGCTGCGGTGGCGGCGGTCGATCGCGGGCAGTGCGACGGGCAGCCGTGAATCGCTGGGAGCGGCAGCATGACCCGATTCGAACACGGGCTGGTGCTCGGTAAGTTCTATCCGCCCCATGCCGGGCACCATCATCTGGTGCGCAGCGCGACCGCCCGGTGCGAGCGGCTCACCGTCCTGGTGTGCGCGTCGGCCGTGGAATCGATTTCGCTGGCCGATCGGGTCGCGTGGATGCGCGAGGCGCACCCGGACACCGAGGTCGTCGGCGCGGTCGACGACGTGCACGTCGACCTGGACGATCCGGCGATCTGGGACGCGCACATGGCGATATTTCGTGCGGCCGTGCCTGATCCGATCGATGCGGTGTTCACCTCGGAGGGGTACGGCGCGGAGCTGGCCCGGCGGTTCGACGCCGAGGAGATCTGCGTCGACCTGGCGCGGAGACGATTTCCGGTGTCGGGCACCGCGGTGCGAGCGGACCCGGTGGGCTGCTGGGAATTCCTCGGCCCGGCGGTACGCGCCGCCCTGACCCGGCGGGTCGTGGTGCTCGGCGCTGAATCCACTGGGACGACCACACTGTCGACGCAGCTGGCTGCCCACTACCGGCGGCGTGGCGGGATCTGGGCCGAGACCGGCTGGGTCGAGGAGTACGGGCGCAGGTACAGCGCGGAGAAGCTGGCCGCCGCGCAACGGGAAAACCCAGCCGCCACCTGGGCAGACATATCCTTCAGCACCGAGGAGTTCCCGGTGATCGCCCGCCGCCAGGATGCGATGGAAGACAGCGCCGCCCGGCGCGGGTCACCCGTATTGATCTGCGACACCGACTCTTTCGCGACCGGCATCTGGCACGAGCGCTACCTCGGCGCACGCAACGCGGAGGTCGAGCGGATCGCCGCCGGCACACCTCGGGATCTGTACCTGCTGACCGACGACGCGGACGTCCCCTTCGAAGACGACGGCCTCCGCGACGGCGAGCACCTCAGGCCGTGGATGACCGGCCGCTTCCGCGAGGAACTGGCACGCACCGGCAAGCGGTTCCGCATCATGCGCGGCGACCGGGCGACCCGGCTGAACGCGGCTGTGGCCGCGGTCGACGAACTGCTCGCCGAGGGCTGGCAGTTCGCGGATCCGCTGCCCGAGATCGTCCGGACCGCTACCGGATCGGCGTAACGCTCACTCGGCGTCCTCGGCCAGCTCCATCCAGCGTTCCTCGGCCGCTTCCTTGTCGACGCGGACCTGCTTGAGTTCGGCGCCCAGCGACATCAGCTTGTCCGCGTCGGTGGCAGCGTCGGCCAGCGCGGCGTGCAATTTCGCTTCGCGTTCGTCGAGTTTGCCGATCAGGCGCTCCAGCTTGCCGAGCTCCTTGCGGGCAGCGCGGTACGCGGCCGAATCCGTCACCGGTGCCGACGATTCCGCGGCGGGGCGGGCCATGACGGGTGCGTTCTGCGCGGCGCGCTTCTTCAGGTATTCGTCGATGCCGCCGGGCAGGTTGGTGAGCTTGCCGTCACCGAACAGGGCCCAGGTGGAGTCCGCGATGCGTTCGATCAGGTACCGGTCGTGCGAGATCACGACCAGGGTGCCCGCCCAGTTGTCGAGCAGGTCCTCGAGCTGTTGCAGCGTATCGATGTCGAGATCGTTGGTGGGCTCGTCGAGCAGCAGCACGTTCGGCTCGGCCATCAGAATGCGGGTCAGCTGCAAGCGGCGGCGTTCACCACCGGAGAGATCACCGACCGGCGTGCGCTGCCGGGCGGGCGTGAAACCGAGCCGCTCGGCCAGCTGACCGGCGGAGATCTCCTTGTCGCCCAGCATGATGCGCTGCGCCACCTGCTGCACGGCCTCCAGCACCCGCATATCCGTGGGCAAGTCGTCGAGTTCCTGTCGCAGCCAGCCGATCTGGACCGTCTGACCTTGAATCCGCTTACCGGTGGCCGGTTCCGCGCCGCCCGCGAGCGCGCGCAGCAGCGTGGTCTTCCCGGAGCCGTTGACGCCGACCAGGCCGACGCGTTCACCCGGCGCGAGCCGCCAGGTCAAGTCCTGCACCAGTTCCCGGCCGTCCGGGGTGGTCAGCGTGACGCCCTCCAGCTCGATGACCACGCGGCCCAGGCGTTTGCGGGCGAAGGCGGCCAGTGAGACGCTGTCGCGCGGCGGCGGCACGTCGGCGATCAGCGCTTCGGCGGCTTCGACCCGGTAGCGCGGCTTCGAGGTGCGCGCCTTCGCGCCGCGCCGCAACCAGGCCAGTTCCTTGCGGGCCAGGTTCTGCCGGCGGGCTTCGGAAGCGTCGGCCTGCCTTGCCCTTTCCGCGCGGGCGAAGATCCAGTCGCCGTAGCCGCCCTCGTAGCTCTCCACCTTGCCGCCGACGACCTCCCAGGTGTTGGTGGCGACGGTGTCGAGGAACCAGCGATCGTGGGTGACGACGACGAGCGCGCTGCGGCGGTTCAGCAGATGCTGCGCCAGCCACTGCACGCCTTCGACGTCGAGGTGGTTGGTGGGCTCGTCGAGGACGAGCAGATCCAGGTCACGCACCAGCGCGGCGGCCAGCGCGACGCGGCGGCGCTCGCCGCCGGACAGGTTGTCGACGGAGGCGTCCATGCCCAGGCCCTCGATGCCGATGCCCTCGATCACGGTGCGGATCCGCGGGTTCGAGGCCCATTCGTGCTCGGCCACGCCGTCGGTCATCTGATCATCGGCCAAACCCGCCAGCACCACCGACCCGACGGTCGACCCCGGCGGCAGCACGCCGCGCTGGGTGACCACGGCGATCCGCAGCCCACCGACCCGGCTCACCCTGCCGCTGTCCGGGGCCTCGAGACCGGTGAGCACCTCGAGCAGGGTCGTCTTGCCGCCGCCGTTGAGGCCGACGACGCCGATCCGTTCGCCCGCGTGCACACCGAGCGAGACGTTGTCCAAGAGCGGCTTGATGCCGAAGCTCTTGGAGACCTGCTCCAGGTTGATCAGGTTGGACATGAAGCTCGGTCCGCCTCTCCGCGTATTCAGGCCAGTCGTCGCCAGTCGCCCGGCGCGGGAAGGACCAGCCTACAAAGGTTGCGGAACGAACATTGTTCGCTTAGCCTCACTCTCAACGAACGCCGTTCGTTACGGACAGCGTTCGAACGCCTTGAAGCATCCGCGAACTCGCTCCACCTGGAGGTTTTCTATGCAGTACGGCCTCGGCCTGCCCATCTCCGACCCCGGCCTGCTGGTCGACTGGGCCCGTCGCGCCGAAGCGGCCGGGTTCAGCACCCTCGGCCTGCTCGACCGGCTGGTCTACGACAACCCCGAGCCGATGGTCGCGCTCAGCGTGCTCGCGGGCGCGACTTCCCGCATCAAACTGCAGACCGAGGTCCTGATCGGCCCGCTACGCGAAACGGCCTTGCTGGCCAAGCAGGCCGCCACGCTGGACCGCATGTCCGGCGGGCGCTTCGTGCTCGGTCTCGGCGTCGGCGGACGGGCCGACGACCACATCGCCGCGGGCACCGACCTGCGCACCCGCGGCCGGCGCATGGATGATCAGCTCGACACCATGCGCCGTCTGTGGTCCGGCGCGGCGCACAGCGGCGACTGCGGCCCGATCGGCCCCGCGCCCCTGCGTTCCGAAGGCCCCGAACTCCTCTTCGGCGGTTTCCGGCCCGCCGCCCTGGATCGCGTCGGCCGCTGGGGCGGTGGGTTCCTCGCCGCCGCCGCACCCTCCTGGGCCGGGGACCTGTTCGACACCGTCCGCCGTTCCTGGAAGGACCACGGCCGCGCCGGCGCGCCCCGCATCGTGGCCCAGCTCAACGTCGCCCTGGGCTCCCCCGCCCTGGTCGAGGAAGCCCGCGCCGCGATGGGCGCCTATTACGAATTCAGCGGCCGCGCCGACTACATGGTCGCCGGCATGCGCACCACACCCGGCGAAATCCGCACGGCCAGTGCCCAATTCGAAGAACTCGGCGCGGACGAGATCATCTTCTACTGCTACGGCAGCGACCCCAGCCAGATCGACCGCCTGGCCGAGGTAATCGCCTGAGATTCAGTGCTTGACCTGGGCATCCGGCGGCAAGATCCGGGCACCGGGCACCGGGCCGCTCGCGGTCCGCACACTGCGCGCGACCCCGGCGCCGGCCAGCTCCGCCGCCACCGAGACCGCCGCCTCCTCGCTTTCACACAGGAACGCACAGGTCGGCCCCGACCCGGAAACCAGCCCGGCCAACGCCCCCGCGGCAACCCCCGCCCGCAACGTCCGCCGCAACTCCGGCTTCAGCGAGACCGCCGCGGCTTGCAGGTCATTACCCAGCAGCGGCGCAAGCTGTTTCGCGTCGCCGGAAGCCAGCGCCTGCATCAACTGCTCGGGCGGCCCCAGGCGCGGCGGGTCTCCGATCTCCCGCAACCGGTCCAGTTCCGCGAACACCGACGGCGTCGACAACCCGCCCTTCGCGAACGCCAGCACCCAGTGAAAGGTGTTGCGCGACAGCACCGGAAGTAATCGTTCCCCGCGCCCGGTGCCGAGCGCCGTCCCGCCGTGTAGCGAGAACGGAACGTCGCTACCCAATTCCGCCGCCATCGCCAGCAATTCGTCGCGGGGCAATCCCAGATCCCAGAGTTCGTTCAACCCGACCAACGCGGCGGCGCCGTCGGCGCTGCCGCCGGCCATCCCGCCCGCCACCGGAATGCCCTTGGCGATAGCGATTTCCACCAGTGGCACCCGGCCGGCCAGGTGCGCCAGCCGGACCGCCGCCTTCCACACCAGATTGGTGCGGTCGGTCGGCACGTCGGCCGCGCCCTCGCCGGTCACCTTGACGGTGAGCGTGGCGGCGGGCGAGATGTGCAGGTCATCGCTGAGTGAGAGCGCCTGGAACACCGTGGTCAGGTCGTGGTACCCGTCCGCGCGCAGGTCGCCGACTCCGAGGTGCAGGTTCACCTTCGACGGCGCGCGCACGGTGACGGGGCTGGGCACTACTGACAACACGGTGCCCAACTCTAATGGGTAGTCCCGACGCCGGGCGGCCCCGAGACGAGGCATTCACCTCATAGGTGTGATTCGGTTACAGCAGGACGCCGCCGGTGGCATCGATCCACTGTCCCGTAACCCACCGTGCATCCTCGGAGGCCAGGAAGCCGACGATGTCGGCGACATCGTCGGGTTGCCCGATCCGATTGAGCGGCGACCAGCCCGACACCTCCGCCTCGGTGTCCGGATTGCGCAGCCAGCCCGCGTTCATATCGGTATCGATCACGCCGGGCGCGACCGCGTTCACGGTGATGCCGCGCGCGCCGACATCCTTGGCCAGAATCTGGGTGAACGAGTCGATCGCGCCCTTGGTCATGGTGTAGGCGATGAGCTGCGGCATCCGCGCGCCCTGGGTCAGGCCGGTGGAGATGTTGACGATGCGGCCGCCGTCGCGCAGCCGGTCCAAGCCGAGCTTGGTGACGAAGAACGGCGCCTTGGTGTTGACCGCGAAGACCCGGTCGAAGTCGGCTTCCTCGGTGCCGCTCAGCGGCTCCCGCACGCCGTCGATGCCGGCGTTGTTCACCAAGATGTCCAGGCCGTCGGCGTGCGCGTCGAACGCGGTCCACAGCGCGGCGGCGTCGCCGGGGACGCCGAGTTCGGCGCGAATGGCGAAGGCGGATCCGCCCGCTTTTTCGATCGCGGCGACGGTTTCCTTGGCCGCTTCCTCATTACCGTTGTAGTGCACGGCAACCCGCGCTCCGTCGCGCCCCAGCCGTTCCGCGATGCCGCGCCCGATGCCGCGGCTGCCGCCGGTGACCAGAGCCGTCTTACCTGTCAGTGCACCCATGGCGCGTTCCTTTCTCTAACGATCACTACAGAAAGGACGTTAGCACATTATCTAGTGAGCGCTATAAAATGTTTGACATGGCCACACCGACCCGCGGACGACCCCGCTCCTTCGATCGGGACGAAGCGCTGGACAAGGCCGTCCGACTGTTCTGGACCCGCGGTTACGAAGCCACCTCGATCGGCGACCTGACCGCCGCGCTCGGCATCGGCGCGCCCAGCCTCTACGCCGCCTTCGGCGACAAGGCCAAGCTCTTCGCCGAAGTGGTGCAGACCTTCGCCACCCGCTACGGCGGTTTCATCCCGCGAGCCTTGGAGGAAGAGCCGACCGCGACCGCGGCGGTGCGCCGCATGCTGCGCGAAGCCGCCGTGGAATACACCCGGCCGGAATGCCCGCACGGCTGCCTGGTGATGAGCGCGGGTCTGAACACCACCAGCGCCGAGGTCGCAGATATGCTGCGCGGCCTGCGCAATCACAACATCGAGGTGTTCACCGGCCACATCCAGGCCGATATCGACGCCGGCCTGCTACCCGCCGACGCCGACGCCAGGTCGCTGGCGCGCTACGTCGGCACTGTCCTGCAAGGCATGTCGCAGGCGTCGCGGGACGGGGCGACCGCGGCCGAGCTGACGACGGTCGCCGAAATGGCCTTGGCGAGCTGGCCGTCCTGGCCGGCGTCGCACTGAGCGCCCGCTTGCGTTAGATACCCCCCATGGGTATGTTGGGACTTGGTCGGGGGCTATCCCTGGACCGTACGATCGAGGACGAGCGAAGGAGTCGGACGATGGCTACCACCACCTACACCGTCAAAGGCATGACCTGCGAACACTGCGTCGGCGCGGTGAAGTCGGAGATCGGCAAGATCGATGGCGTGACCAGCGTCGACGTCGATCTGGCCAGCGGCGCCGTGCGGGTCGGCAGCAGCGCGCCGGTGGCCGATGCCGATATCGCCGCCGCGGTCGACGAGGCGGGTTACGAGGTCGCCTGATGCGGGACCGGCTGAAGCTGGCCGCGGTCGGCGGCGCGCTCGTCGCGCTGTTCGGCGTCGCGCTCGGGATCGGCGCCCTGGTGGGCGACCCGGGCGGCGACGCCGTGGACGCGGAGCAGCAGAGTGCGACCGGGCTCAGCGACACCGAGTCCGGTTACACCCTGACCGAGCTGACCGCCCCGGCCGAGCCGAATCAGCCTGGGACACTGCGCTTCCGGATCACCGGGCCGGACGGCGCCCCGGTCACCCGATTCCGCACCCAGCACGAGAAGCAGCTGCATCTCATCGTGGTGCGCTCCGACCGCACCCAGTACCGGCACGCGCATCCGGTCATGGACGCCGCAGGCGGCTGGTCGATCGACTGGACCTGGGCCGAGCCGGGCAGCTACCGGGTCTTCGCCGACTTCGTCCCGGAGGCCACCGGGCGCGATCTCGTTCTCGGCAAGTCCGTCGATGTCACCGGAGACGTTGCGCTGCAACCGCTTCCACCGCCGTCCCGAATCACCACGGTGGACGGCTATCAGGTGACGCTGAACGGTGAACAGAGCACCGCGGGCAGCGAACTGCGCTTCACCATCACCCGCGACGGACGGCCCATCACCGATCTTCAGCCCTATCTGGGCGCCTACGCGCACTTGGTCGCCTTGCGCGCCAACGATCTCGCCTACCTGCACACCCATCCCCAAGGCGAGATCGGGAAGACTCCCCCCGGGCCCGAGGTCGTCTTTCACACCACCGCCCCGAGCGCCGGCGACTACCGCCTCTATCTGGACTTCGCCCACGGCGATTCCGTGCACACCGCCGAATTCACCGCCACGGCAACCGATTCCACCGCGCCCGGCAACCACTCGGGGCACCACAACTGAGCTCGAATCTCCGGGAATCCCACGCACGCAGTGCGGTTCGAGTGCAGACTGAGCTGTTGCGCAGTGCACTGGGGGAATCCATGACGCATCGTTTCGATTTGAACAGTCCGGCGAACATCGCCGACCCGTATCCGAGCTATGCCCGGTTGCGTGCGGAGGCGCCGGTGTACCACTCCGCCGAGCCGGAGCTGTGGATCGTCAGTCGCTACGCGGATGTGCGCACGGTGCTGCGCGACCCGGAACGGTTCTCCTCCGAGGTCGGCGGACTCGAATCCGATCCCTTCAACCCGGGCCTGGATCTGCCGAAGTGGTTGACGGGCATCCTGTCTCGGATCTCGGCGGTGCGGGTACTGCTCACCAGTGATCCCCCGGACCACACCATCCTGCGGCGCAAGGTCGGCCGTGCGTTCACCCCGCGCCGGATGGCGGCCTGGGAACCGCGGATCCGGGCGATCACCGCGCGACTGGTGGACGACATGCTGGCTGTCGACCGCTCCGCCGACCTGGTGCGCGACCTGGCCTCGCCGTTACCGACCACGGTGATCGCCGAACTGCTCGGCGTGCCGACCGAACGCAACGACGACTTCAAACGCTGGTCCGACGATCTGATCAACGGGCTGCTCACCGGCGGACCGCGAATCCCCATGTTCCGCAGCGCGATCGCGATCTCCTGGTTCTTCCTGCGCACCATCCGCCACCGCCGCCGTGACCCCGGCGACGACCTGATCAGCCTCCTGATCACCGGCGACGGCGACGAAGCCCTCACCCAGTGGGAACTGGTCACCTTCTGCATCCTGCTGCTCGCCGCCGGCAACGAAACCACCACCAACCTCATCGCCAACGCCATGCTCGCCGTCTTCGACCGGCCCGCGCTGCGGCAGCAACTGTGTGCGAATCCCGAATTGGCGGCGGCGGTCATCGCCGAAGCGTTGCGTTTCGACGGTCCTGGTCAAGGCCTGATGCGAGTGACGCGAACCGAAGTGACGCTGAGCGACACCGTGATTCCCGCGGGCGCGTACGTCATCCCGCTGCTCGGTTCGGCCAACCGCGACCCGGAGCACTGGCCCGACCCCGACGAATTCCTGCTGAACCGTCCGAACATCAACGAGCACTTGGCGTTCGGCTCCGGCATCCACTACTGCATCGGCAATGCCCTGGCCCGCATCGAAGCCACCGCGGCCCTCGAGGAAATCGCCCGCCGTCTCCCGGACATCGCACCGTCCGCCCCGCCGACCCGCATCGCCAGCCCAGTCCTCCGCGGTCTCCGCACCCAGCCGATCACGTTCACCCGCAACAAGATTCCCGCCCAGTAAATCCACCTCAACCCGGCCGCGCCATAGCCCACTCACGCACAGCATGACCACCCAACCATGCTCAACCACAACATGGTTGCGCTCAACAGCCGACCTTCCGGAGCGCTTTCACCGGGTCAGACGACTCCGAGGTGAGGCTGCGCCTGGTCGAAGTGCGCTGTGGTGGAGCTGGTTACAGCACTGCGAGTGACTTCACCTGCGCGGTTACCGCTGTGTGGTGACCATGCGGCCTGTGCGGCCGCACGCACTCGTTACGACACAACATGTCCCAGCGAGACCCTGCCGAGATGACGAGGGGCGTCAGGCTTGGGCGGCCAGGCGGACGTAGGCGGCAGTGTCGAGGGTTTCGCCGCGGGCGGTGGGGTCGATGCCGGCGGCGACCAGGCGGCGTTCGGCTTCGGCAGGTGAGCCTGCCCAGGAGGCGAGGGCGGCGCGGAGGGTTTTGCGGCGCTGGGCGAAGGCGGCGTCGACGACTTCGAAGACGCGGCGGCGGTGGGCTTCGTCGGTCGGCCACGGGGGTTCGGCGTAGCGCTCGATGCGCACCAGGCCGGATTCGACGCGTGGGACCGGCCAGAAGACCTGGGTGCCGACGTGGCCCGCGCGGCGGACCTCGCCGAAGAAGCCCGCCTTCACGCTGGGTACGCCGTAGATGCGGCCGCCCGGTTCGGCGGCCAGGCGGTCGGCGACCTCGGCTTGGACCATCACCAAAGAGGTGGTGATGCTGGGCAATTCGGCGAGTAGGTGCAGCAGCACCGGGACCGCGACGTTGTAAGGCAGGTTCGCGACCAGGGCGGTCGGCATGGCGGGCAGCTCGGCGGCGGTGACCCGCAGCGCGTCGGCCTCGACGACCTGCAACCGATCGACCAACTCGGGCGCGCGGTCCGCGACAGTCACCGGGAGGTGCTTGGCGAGCACCGGATCGATCTCGACCGCGACCACCGAATCGACCACGTCGAGCAGAGCCAGCGTCAGCGACCCGAGTCCGGGGCCGACCTCCAGCACAATGTCCGCGCGCCCGACCCCGGCGGCCGAAACGATCCGCCGCACCGTGTTCCCGTCGTGCACGAAGTTCTGCCCGAGCTGTTTGGTCGGCCGAACGCCGAACCGCTCGGCCAGCGTGCGCACCTCGGCGGGACCCAGCAGCGCGGCGCTCCCACGAGCGGAAACATCAGATTCGGACACCAGTAGAACCTACCAACCCCGCATCTCCGCCCTGCGCAACCGCCCAGGCAGCAAGACGCCGCACCCACCGGATCCCACGGAGAGCGCGGCGCGCACTTTCCTACAGCCCGAACGCGTACAACAGCCACCCCATCCACACATGCTCCGGCGCCCCGATCATGAACTGATAAGCCGCGTTCGAAATCCCGTTAACGAAGTTCATCGCCTGTCCTTCCACAACCCCGCTACCTGCGAAATCGCAGTTCAAGACGCCCCCGTTACCGCCCAGCAAGCTCACGACACATTGCCGCGCCCACCGGGCACCGCCACCAGCGCTTGCCGTCAACCCCGCCATGCCAACGTGCGGGTCCGTGCCCCGGGCATGCTTTCGGCCGGGACCCACGGTGCGTTGGGTCCCGGCCTCAGCGCGCCGGGAAGACGGGGAGTCTCATCCCGGCGGGTTCGGGGGTCGGCTCAGGCCTGGGCGGGGGTGGCCTTGATGCCGGCGAGGAAGGCGTCGATGCCGGCGAGCATGGCGGGGTTCAGTTCGCAGTGCTGGCCGGTGCCGGTGATGGTGTGGAAGTTCTCGCCGTTGGCGGCGAGCTGGGCGACGAGGGCGCCGTGCAGCGGGGAGGGCACGGTTTTGTCGGTGACGTTGATCAGCAGCAGGATCGGGGCGTCGTAACCGGCGGTGGGGACGGTCATGTAGTCGTTGAGGGCGGTGCGGATGCGGTCGTCGGCGAGCGGCTTGGCCATGAGTTCGCCGATGCTGAGGCCCTGGACGCGGGCGTAGATGTCGCCGAAACATTGCGTGCCCGCGTCGTCGAGGACCGACTTGCCCAGCGGGGTCAGGTAGCTGTCGACGTCGACATCGGGGCGGGCCTGGCGCAGGCCGGCGAGGATGGCGACGTAGAAGCCGAGGACGCCGTCGGTGCCTTCGACTCGGGGAATGGCGGGACCGGCCAGCGGCAGCACCTTCTCCACATCCGATTCCGGGTCGACCGCGATGGTGCCGCGGAAGTCCAGTTCGGGAGCGTAGGTGGCTTGCAGGTGGCCGGTGCCGAGAGCGGCTTGGCCGCCCTGGGAGAAGCCGATCACACCCCAGGTCGCGGAGAGTTCGGGATGGGTGGCGCGGGCGGCGCGGAGCAGGTCGAGGGTGGCGGTGGCTTCGGTGCGCTGCTCCAGGTAGGGGTGCGGGCCGGTGTCGAAGTTGCCGAGGCCGAGGTAGTCGGGGGCGACGACGGCGAAGCCCTGGTTGACCATGCGCTGGATGATCGCGTCCTCGCGGGCGCTGCGCGGATTCGATTGCCCGCCGCAGCCTTGGCCGAGCCCGCTGGTGCCGTGGTCGTAGGCCATGATCGGCCAGCCGCCCGGCGGCGGCGTGCCCGCCGGGACGAAGACCGCGCCGCTGGCGGGTTGCGGGGTGCCGTCGGATCCGGTCATCCAATAGTCGAAGACCTCGCTGACGGTGCCGGCGGGCATGCCGCGCCAGCCGCCGGGCTGCGCGGTCACCGAGATCACCGCGCCCGGCGTCTCCGCGTGTGCGGGAGCCACATTCACCAGCAACGCGGCGCTGGCAGACATGGCGGCAACCGCGATCCCGCGCTTCCAACCGGCAACTGTTCGCATCCAAAACCCCTCTACACCCGACCAATTAGCAAAACCTGGACGAGCGTACAGTTGAGTTCGGGTTATTTCCGGGCTATTTAGAGAACCCACAGGGTTTCCTAAAGCTCCGCACAGTTCAGCGCCCGCAAATCGGGCAAATGCCCACTGCCGCAGTGTTATTCGACGGGTTTACATGCCCAGGCGACTGGTGCAGGCCGGCCAAGCGCCCCAACCCTGCCGCGCCCGAGTGACTTCCCCGATCGCGATCTGCTCCTCACGCGTGGCGAGGTCGGCACGCGGCGCGTACTTCAGACCGCCCTGGCGTTCCCAGGTGCTCTGATCGAATTGCAGACCGCCGTAGTACCCGTTGCCGGTATTGATCGACCAGTTCCCGGTCGCCTCACAGCGGGCCAGCGCGTCCCAGACCGTGCCGTCCTTCACCGGCGGCACCTCGGTGCCGGGCTTGGCCCCCTTGCGCACCGTCTTCGGCTGCGCGGGCACCGTGACATTGGACGAGATCGGCTTTCGGTCGACCTCCTCGCCGTTGACCTTGGTGACCGCGAAGGTGACGTCGTGCACGCCGGGGACGCCCTTGTTCTCCACCACGGTGCGGCTCATGTTCAAGGTGACGTCTTCGATGACGTTCTCCGGCGGATCCAGCGGCAGCGTCTCGGTCAGGTTCTCGACCCGCTTCCGGGTGACCGTGATGCGCAGGCCGTCGCTGAGCGGAGTCTCGGCGGCGGGCTCGACGCTGTCCTGCTCGATCAGCGGAACGCCCGCCGTGGCAAGCGCTTCCCCGACGGTGCGCCCGGCGATGCGGACGTCCACGAAATTGCCGATGCCGTCCAGCAGCGATACCGGGCGGGGGCTGGCAACCTGCAACGTCGCGCCGGCCAGCGGCAGCGGCGCCGTGCGGGCCGGGGCGACGAAGCGGTCGCCGGGGATCTTCAGCTGCTCCAGCGCCTCGCCCGCGGTGAGGCCGGTGGTCCACACCTGCTGCGGCTTACCGTCGACGGTCAGCGTGACCTGGCGGGCCCGGTTGAACACGATGGTGGCGCCGTCGGCGACGCTGGCGGCCAAGCCGGGGCGGACCAGATCGCGATCGGTGACATCGAACCCGGCGGCGCGCAGCACGCCCGCGACATTGCGGGACATGGTCGGCTGGATGGACTGGGCGCCGTCGACGATGATCGTCACGTGCTTGCGATTCACGATCGCCATCGCGGACCCGACGATCAACGTCATCAGCAACGCTGCGACCGCTGCGTACAGCAGCGGCGAGCGGGACTGGTTGATCCGCGTTAAGTGATACATGGTCACAGGACGATAACGAGGGGAGTGGGGGTGGACAACCGCAGGGCGCGTAACTGCGGCTTTGAATATCACGATCAAATCTCGCAGCCGCAGGTAAATCACGAAACGTGGCCAGGATAGTGATGTATACCACAATCCTGGAATCAAGTCCCCTTGCGGGGTAACACCATTGGCCGGATCGCCGACGATCTAGATCCCGTACACCCGCCGGGCGTTGGCCGTGCTGATCTTCGCCAGCTCCAGCGGGTCCTGTTCGCGTAGCTCGGCGAGAGCCCGCACGGTGTACGGAAGGCAGTACGACTCGTTCGGAGCGCCGCGGAACGGATGCGGCGTCAGGTACGGGGCGTCGGTCTCCACCAGAATCGCTTCGTCCGGCACCACCTTGGCCGCTTCCCGCAATTCGTGCGCGTTCTTGAAACTGACCGTGCCCGAGAAACTCAGCAGGTAGCCCTCGGCCACACAGGACAGCGCCATAGCGGTGTCGGACGAGAAGCAGTGGAAGATCACCTTTTCCGGCGCGCCCTCGTCCAGCAGGACGGCCAGCAAATCATGGTCGGCCTCGCGATTGTGGATCATCAGCGGTTTGCCCAGCCGCTTCGCGAGATCGATATGCCAGCGGAAACCCTCGATCTGCGTTTCGATATCGGCGCAGCCGTCGAGCTTGCCGGGCCAGTAGTAGTCCAGGCCGGTTTCGCCGATGGCGACTACGCGCGGATCGGCGGCCAGGCGTTCCAACTCCGCCTTCGCGGCGTCGTCGAGCGCGTTCGCGCGGGTGGGGTGCAACGCGACGGCGGCGTAGACGCGGTAATCCCAGTGCGCGGCCCGGACCGCCCACTGCGCGGCTTTCAAGTCGTCGGCGACGGTCACGATCGTTCCGACGCCCACGGAGTTCGCACGATCGACGATCACCTTCATCGACTCGGCGTCGGTCGCGCCGCACGCGTCGAGATGGGTGTGCGCGTCGACGAGCGGCGCGAGCGGTTCCGGCAAATCCGGTGCGGGCCGTTTGCCGCTCATACCCGCACCTGGGCTACGGGGATATTCACGTGAGCGTCGATTAGCACGCGCATTACAGTAGACACACCATGAGCGCAGCTGACCGTCCCGCCTTCTATGTCACCACGGCCATCGCCTACCCGAACGGTGCGCCGCATATCGGGCATGCCTACGAGTACATCTCCGCGGACGCCATCGCCCGGTTCAAGCGGCTCGACGGGTACGACGTCTTCTTCATGACGGGTACCGACGAGCACGGCCAGAAAATGCAACAGGCCGCGGTCGCCGAAGGCGTGCCGGTCGAGGAACTGGCGGCGCGCAATTCCGACGTATTCGAAGCGCTGGACAAGACGCTCGATGTCTCCCAGGACCGGTTCATCCGCACCACCGACGCGGACCATCAGGCCGCGTGTGTCGCGATCTGGGAGCGGATGCTCGCCAACGGCGATATCTACCTGGGCAATTACTCCGGCTGGTATTCGGTGCGCGACGAAGCGTTCTACACCGACGAGGAGACCACGCTGCTGGAAGACGGCAGCCGCATCTCCACCGAAACCAAGACGCCGGTGGAATGGACCGAGGAGTCGAACTACTTCTTCCGGCTCTCGGCCTACCAGGACAAGCTGCTCGCGCTCTACGAGGAGCACCCCGAATTCATCGCGCCCGCAACGGCTCGCAACGAAATGGCGAGTTACGTGAAGGCGGGTCTGAAGGATCTGTCGATCTCGCGCACCACCTTCGACTGGGGTGTGCCGGTTCCGGAGCATCCCGATCACGTGATGTACGTGTGGGTCGACGCGCTCACCAACTACATCACCGGTGTCGGCTTCCCGGACACGGATTCGGCGGCGTTCCAGCGGTTCTGGCCCGCCGATCTGCACATCATCGGCAAGGACATCACCCGCTTCCACACGGTGTACTGGCCGGCGTTCCTGATGTCGGCCGGCATCGAACTGCCGAAGCGCGTGTTCGTGCACGGGTTCCTGTACAACAAGGGCGAGAAGATGTCGAAGTCGGTCGGCAATGTCGTCGACCCGCTGGAACTGGTCGCCGAGTACGGCCTGGACGCGGTGCGCTACTTCCTGCTCCGGGAGATCTCCTACGGCCAGGACGGCAGCTACAGCCACGAGGCCATCGTGTCGCGCATCAATGCCGACCTGGCGAACGAGTTCGGCAACCTGGTGCAGCGCAGCCTCACCATGGTCAACAAGAACTGCGAGGCCAAGGTGCCGACCCCCGGCGAGTTCACCGCCGAGGACCGCGCCCTGCTGGACCAGGCCAACGCGCTGCTGACGAAGGTGCGCGCCGAATACGACGCCCAGCAGATGCATCTGGCCCTGGACACCATCTGGAAGGTGCTCGCCGAGACCAACCGCTACTTCTCCGCCCAGGCCCCCTGGGCGCTGCGCAAGTCCGGCACGCCCGAGGACCTGGCCCGCATGGCCACCGTCCTCTACGTCACCCTCGAGGTGGTCCGCATCGTCGCCCTCCTGGTGCAGCCGGTCCTGCCCGGCTCCGCCGCGAAGATCCTCGACCTGCTCGCGCAGCAGAACCGCACCTTCGCCGACATCGGCACCCCGCTGGTAGCGGGCGTCCCGCTGCCCGCCCCGGAGCCGGTCTACCCGCGCTACGTGGAACCGAAAGAGTAAGCGGCACTTGGGGGGAACATCGCTAGAAGACGCTACGTAGCCCGCGGCGTCCCAGGTGGCTATCGCATCTGGGACAACCGCAGGCAGCGGTACTGGGGTGAGCTCTACGAGCTGTGCCCCGACGACCTCTTGACCGAGCTCAACGGCGACGGCGACTACGCCCGAATCACAGCCCTGCTCAAGAGGTATCGAGCCCTCGAGCGCTAGACCGGCGCAGCTGCGGGCCTACTTCCAGCCCTCCAAGAGACGCTTGGCTTCCTCGGCGAGGGCGTACTGGAGGTACGGGCCGAAGCTGACGCGGGCTACGCCGTGCTCGGCGAAGTAGGCCTTGGCCGGTTGTCCTGGGATGCCGATCGCGTTGACGGGCAACGGAAGTTCGGTGGTGAGGCGGCGGAGGTCTTCGCTGGAGTGGCGGCCGACCGGATAGAGGACGTCCGCGCCCGCTGCGGCGGCGAGCTTCAGGCGGGCGATGGCGCGGTCGACGCGGTCGGCTTCGTCGCCGTCCTGGCGGAGGAAGAGGTCGGTGCGAGCGTTCACCACGACGTGCACGCTCGCGGCGTCGGCGTAGCGGCGCAGTTCGTTGACGAAGGTGGCGTGCTCCTCGGCCCCGCGCAGGCGGCCGCCTTCGCTGTGCACCGTGTCCTCGATGTTCAGGCCGATCGCGCCCGCGCCAAGCAGTCCTTCGATGAGCTGGGCGGGTTCGAGGCCGTAGCCGGATTCGATGTCGAGGGAAATCGGGACGTCCACCGCTTCGGTGATCTGGCGGACGCGGGTGAGCGACTCGGCGAAGGTCATGTTCTCGGCGTCTTTCCGCCCGATCGACTCCGCCAGCGGGTGACTGCCGATCGTCAGCGCCGAAAACCCAGCGGCGACAGCCAGTTCCGCCGACCACGCGTCCCACACGGTCGGCAGCACCGCCGGATCCCCGGGACGATGCAGCGCGAGAAACGCCTTGGCCTTGCTTTCCAGAGAGGTCATCCTCCGATCATCCCTGCCCGCGACGCCCGGCGGCCAGGACCAGCCGGGAAACGCTGGAGTGAATTACCGGACAGCACACCGCCCAGCTAGTGCTCGCCGTCGCGGCGGGCGGCGAGGACTGCGTCGTACAGCTCGCGACGGGAGGCGTTGTATTCGCCGGCCACCTGGGCACAAGCGTCCTTGAGGCGAATGCCCTCGGCGGTCAGGGATTCCACCTCCTCGACCAGATCGGCGGGATCTGCGGATTTCGGCTGCGCTCCCTCCAGCACGACGGTGATCTCACCGCGCGCACCCTCGACGGCCCAGGCCGCGAGTTCGGCGAGGGTGCCGCGTTTCACCTCTTCGTAGGTCTTGGTGAGTTCGCGGCAGACGGCGGCGCGGCGATCCGGTCCGAGCACCTCGACCGCGTCGGCGAGGCAGTCGGCCAGACGGTGCGGAGCTTCGAAGAAGACGCAAGCCCGGGACTCGGTGGCCAAGGTGCGCAACCACTCCCGGCGCTGGCCGCCCTTGCGCGGCGAGAAGCCATCGAAGCAGAATCGCTCGACCGGAAGCCCGGACAACGCCAGCGCAGTGGTCACCGCCGACGGCCCGGGCAGGCAGGTGACCGGCAGATCCAACTCCACACACGCGGCGACCAACCGGTACCCGGGATCACTCACCGACGGCATCCCGGCGTCGGTCACCAGCAGCACGGTGCGCCCGGCCTCGATATCGGCCAGCAACGCCGGAATACGCGCCGCCTCCACATGGTCGTAGAAACTCACTACCCGCCCGGTGATCTCCACCGCGAGCGCCTTCGCCAGCGACTTGGTCCGACGCGTGTCCTCCGCCGCGACGACATCGGCCGACCCCAGCGCGTCCTTCAGCCGCTGCGATGCGTCCCCGATGTCCCCCATCGGCGTCGCCGCCAGCACCAGCCGGCCCACTGCCGTCGAATCCTCCGCCACCGCGCTCCCGTCTGAACCATTGCCTCCGGCACCCACCGAACCGCCCTCGAGCCTAGTAGGCCACCCCAAACCTCCCTCGCCCCCAATCGCCGCCTCGCCAGACCCCACCGTCCACAAGATCATCCGATAGCTGCGGTGGCATCGCGCGATGGCTCCCCGCCACCAGTTCCGGATGATCCTGGCGAACTGCCAGGTCGTTGCGGATCGCGGCGGCGGCGCGGTTGCCGGTGCGCGACCTTGTCCGCCGGACCGCATAACATCGGGGCGTGACCCAGGTGACCTCCCGCGCGACCGCACCGTTCGGGATCGTGCCTTCGTGGTCGAGTCCCGCGCCGTTGCGGCCGTCGCCGGATTTCGGGCCGACCGATACCGTGCGCGGCTGGCTGGTTACCGCGTTCCTGACGGTGATCGCGGCGGTGACGCGGTTCACCATGCTGAACTATCCGACCGACGCGGGGACGCCGGTCTTCGACGAGAAGCACTACGCGCCGCAGGCCTGGCAGATGCTGACCGGCGGTGGCGTCGAGGACAACCCGGGCTACGGGCTGGTGGTGCATCCGCCGGTCGGCAAGCAGATGATCGCCATCGGCGAGTGGATGTTCGGCTACAACGGGTGGGGCTGGCGCTTCACCGCGGCGCTCGCGGGCACGATCCTGGTCCTGCTGATCATCCGCATCGTGCGCCGCCTGTCCCGCTCCACGCTGATCGGCGCGATCGCGGGCATTCTGGCAATCGCCGACGGTGTGCTGTTCGTGTCCTCGCGCATCGGCATGCTCGACATCTTCATGGCGCTGTTCGTGACCGCGGCCTTCGGCTGCCTCATCGTCGACCGCGACGACGTGCGTAGACGCATGGCGCTGGTGGATCTACAGGGCCGCATCGGCGCGAGCGAGTGGGGACCGCGACTAGGCGTGCGATGGTGGCGTTTCGGCGCGGGGGTGCTGCTCGGACTGGCCTGCGGCACCAAGTGGTCCGGTATGTATTTCATCATGGCGTTCGGCCTGCTCAGCGTGTTCTTCGATGTGGCAGCGCGCCGGGCCTACGGGGTGCGGCGGCCTTGGGTCGGCACCTCGGTGCGCGATGTCGGGCCCGCGCTGTACGCGCTCGTTCTCATTCCGCTCGGGGTGTACCTCGCCACCTACTGGGCGTGGTTCTCCAGCGAAACCGGGGTCTTCCGCTACTCGGTCGGCAATCCGATGGCGTCCAAGGACCCGATCGGGACCGGGGGATTCTGGTCACACATCGCCCCGGAGGCGATGCGCTCGCTGTGGTACTGGAGCGCGCGGACGTTGGAATTCCACACCGAGCTGACCAACTCGGCCGGCAACCATCATCCTTGGGAATCCAAGCCGTGGACCTGGCCGATGGGGCTGCGGCCGATGCTCTACTACTACGCCGACACCAATGTGACAGGCTGCGGCGCCTCCCAGTGTGTGAAAGCCGTGATGCTGATCGGCACGCCCGCCATCTGGTGGATCGCGTTCCCGGTGCTCGGCTGGATGATCTGGCGCACCGCCGTGCGGCGGGACTGGCGCTACGCGGCGGTACTCGTCGGCTACGGCGCGGCCCTGCTGCCCTGGTTCCTCACCCTGGACCGGCAGATGTACTACTTCTACGCGGTCACCCTCGCGCCGTTCCTGATGATGGGCGTGGCGCTGGTCCTCGGCGATATCCTCGGCCAGGCAAGAGAACTCGTGCGTTCCAGCCTGGGCTCGATGATTCCGCGCACTCCGGCGGGCAGGTTCCTGCCGAACGAGCAGCGCAGCCTGGGGCTGCTCACGGTCTGCCTGTATCTAGGGCTGGTGATCGCGAACTTCATCTGGTTGTGGCCGATTCTCACGGCCCTGCCGATCACCACGACCAACTGGCACGACCATCTCTGGCTGCCGAGCTGGCGCTAGGCTTCCAGCGCCGAGGTGATGTAGCGCAGCGCGGTTTCGTCGTCCACGCCGAGCCTGCGGATGGCCGCCACGAAGTCGGTCGCCGCACGTCCGGCGGCATCCCGGGTCGGGTCGCCCGAGGACGCGATGAACGAGCCCTGCCTGCCCCGGGTTTCCAGCACCCCGTCCGCTTCCAGCTCGCGATAGGCGCGGGCCACCGTGTTCGGCGCCAGCCCGAGCTGTGCCGCCAGCGCCCGCACCGTCGGGATCTTGGTGCCCGCGGTCAGCTCGCCTGAGCGAACCTGCGCCAACACCCCCAGCCGTAGCTGCTCGTACGGGGGAACCGAAGAATCATGATCGATCGAAAGAGTGAACATGGCGGGCTCACACGGCATCTCGGGATAGTGGACAGGACATACAGCGTGGACCACCGCGTCCGGATCCGAGCTCCGATCCGGGAATCCGGAGCACCTCGATCCCCGCGTCGGCGAGCCGCACATTGGTCATTTCGTTGCGTTCGTAGGCGATCACCACACCCGGCGCGACGGCGAGGGTGTTGTTGCCGTCGTCCCATTGCTCGCGTTCGGCGGTGACGCCGTCCAGCCCGGTGTCGATGACCCGCAGCTTCCCGATGCTCATCGCCTCCGCCGCGGCGGGCAGGAACGGGTCGGGGCCACGCATGCTGACGCCGCCGTCGTCTTCGCGATGAATGGTGAACGCCTGCAAGGTGTCCCGCACCGCGGGATACATCACCACGGCATCGGTGTCGACCATGGTGCAGACGGTATCCAGGTGCATGGTGGCGCGGTTCTGCGCGATCGGCACCACCAGCACGGTGTGCGCGAGATCGTCATCGAACAGGCTGCGCGCCAGCGCTTCCGCGCCCGCCGGCGAGGTGCGTTCGCCGACGCCGACGGCCACCACGCCCGGCGCGAGCAGCAGCACGTCACCGCCTTCGATCGGCGCGGTGTGCGATTCGTAGGCCCGGCGCACGCCCAGGAAGCGGGGGTGGAAGGCGTAAATCAGGTCGGTGAGCGAGGTTTCGCGCATCCGGGCGGGCAGCGCCAGCGAGGTGATCGCCACCCGGGGCCCGACCCAGAACGAGGAGTCCCGGGTGAAGAGCAGGTTCGGCAGCGGGGTGATGACGAAGTCACCGCCGTGGTGCATCCGGCGGACCAGCGAGGCGGCGTCCGGGCCGAAGGGTAGCTCGTCGAAGGTCATGCCGGCCATCAGCAGGTCGGCCAGCTCCCGGGCCGGGACCCCGCGCAGGAACGCCGCGAGTTCGTCGGCGAGCTGGTGCCCGAGCTTGCGGGCGTCCACCGCCGAGGAGATGCCCTGGATCCGCGCCGCCCCGCTGACCTCGAGGGTTTCCGCGAGCAGATCCGACAGCAGCAGTACCTCGACCCCGTGGTCACGCAACACTCCAGCGAATGTGTCGTGTTCCTGCTGCGCGCGCTCCACCCAGGGGATGCCGTCGAACAGCAGCTGGTCGTTGTTGCGCGGGGTCAACCGCCGCAGTTCGTCGCCCGGCCGGTGCAGCAGCACCGTACGCAGGGTTCCAACCTCGGAGGTCACGCCGAGCCGTGCGCCCTGTGGGCCCGCCCCCCGTAAGTGTGCGTCTGCTCCCATGGTCCGACCGTAGTTCTCCGGAGGCCGCTGAGCACGGAATTCGCGTGGATGTCGTGCGGTTCACGGCGGCTGCGCCGATTCCGGCACCAGCCCACCCTAACCTGAAGTATTGTTTAGGTGAATGGAGGAGCGTGCATGACGACAGCCGATTGGCGAACAAAGGAGCTGACCCCCGGGCAGCTGTCCGAGCGTAGCGGAGTCGCGGTATCCGCGTTGCACTTCTATGAACGCGAGGGCCTGATCACCAGCCGCCGGACCAGCGGCAACCAGCGCCGCTACGCGCGAGAAACGTTGCGGCGCGTCGCCTTCATCCGCATCTCGCAGCGAGTCGGCATACCGCTCAGCGAAATTCGCGCGGCCCTGGACAAACTTCCCGAGGGCCGCACGCCCACCCGCCGCGACTGGGAGACGCTGTCCACCACCTGGCGCAGCGACCTCGACGACCGCATCACCCAGCTGACTCGCTTGCGCGACAACCTGACCGGCTGCATCGGCTGCGGCTGCCTGTCCCTGGGCAGCTGCAAACTGGTGAACGAGCGCGATCAGCTCGGCGCGCAGGGGCCGGGCGCCGTCGTGCTCGACACCCACATCAACTGCCCGCCCGGGAAACCCGCCGTCAACTGCCAGCCCGGGAAGCAGCCAGCAACCGGGTGAACCGCGCGCTCATCCGGCGAATCACGAATTCGTAAGGGAGCGCGAACTTCCGGGCCCACCAGTAGCCGAAGCGAATGTCCGGCGAGGTGTAGACGATGAACCGATTACGTTCGATACCTTGGAGAATCGCCTGCGCCACCTGCTCCGGTTCCACCGCGTGCTTGGTGAATTCCTTGGTGAGCCTGGCGACCCGGGGCTCCTCCTTGTCGATGCCGACCAGCTCGAAGGAGCGCACCAGCGGAGTGTTCACCGCACCGGGCGCGACCAGATGCACCGAAATACCGTGCGGTTCCAGGTCGAATCGGAGTACCTCGGACACACCCCGGATCCCGTACTTGCCCGCGCTGTAGGCCGCGTGCCACGGCAACGCGATCAACCCCGCCGCCGAGGACACGTTCACCAGCGCGCCGCCCTTGCCCGCCCGCACCATCTCCGGCACGAAACTCTCGATCACGTGAATCGGCCCCATCAGATTGACCTCGACCATCCGCCGCCAATGCTGATGCTCCAGGTTTTCCACTGTCCCCCAAATGGAATGCCCCGCGACATTCATGACGATGTCGAGACTGCCCGACCCGGCGTGCACCTCGTCGGCAAACGCTTTGACCGCCTCGTAGTCGGTGATATCGAATGCGCGACTGGCCGAGACGACCCCGCCGCCCGCTCGAATCAGCGCCACCGTCTCCGCCAGTCCCGCCGCGTTGATATCGGTGAGCACCAGTTCGGCGCCCGCCGCGGCGGCGGCCAACGCCGTCGCCCGCCCGATCCCGCTCGCCGCACCGGTCACCAGCGTCTTCGCCCCCCGCACCCCGCGCCGCCCCGCCCGCCGCTGCCCCAACCTGCGCACCGCGACTCCGTTCTCGTAGCCGTTTCACTTTCCCGGGAGGCTACTGCCCCACGCCTCCCCCAAAGCCCGATTCACCACCTGCCACACCCCTCAATCTTGGGGTCCTGGCCGACAGCGCGGGCCGATCAGCCACCCGCCCCTCCGTTATCGGCCGAGGACGGCGAGCATGCCGTCGACAGCGCGAGGCCACGTGAATTGTTCGGCTCTGGTGCGGGCGGCTTTCCGGCGCTGGATCGGGGGCAGCGCCAGGACGTCGGTGACCGCGTCGGCGAAGGCGGCGGGGTCGTCGGCGGCGATGGCACCGCAGGCCGGGGTGACGATGTCCGCGAGGGCGGAGGAGCGGCTGGCTACCACCGGCGTGCCCGTGGCGAGAGCTTCGAGGGCGGCGAGACCGAAGGTTTCGTGCGGCCCGGGCGCGAGGGAAATATCGGCGGTGGCAAGCAGTTTCGCGACCATGGCGCGCTCGGTGATGAAGCCGGTGAAATGTACGGCGGGCGGCCCGCCGGATAAAGCGGGGATCGACCGGGCGCGGCGTTCCAGGGCTTCGCGGCGCGGCCCGTCGCCGGCGACGATCAGGCGCACCTCCGAGCCCGACCTGCGCAGTTCGGCGATGGCCTCGATGCTGCGGTCCACCCGCTTCTCCACCGAGAGGCGACCGCAGTGCACCAGCAGGGGGTGCCCGGGGACGCCGAGATCGGCGCGTAGCCGGCGGTCGCGACGGTGCGGGTTGAACAACTCCAGGTCCACTCCGAGCGGGACCAGTTCGACGTTGCGCGCACCGATCCGCTCGAACTCGGCCCGAGCGAAATCGGTTGTGCAAACTACGATTTCGTATTCGTCGGCAGTGCGGCGATTGGCCAGGTCGGCGAGCCGGCGGGCAGCGGAGCGAGGCATGACCTGCCCGAGCAGGCGGTCCAGGCGCTCGTGCGAGATCATCACACCGGCCACATCGCGTTTGCGCGCCCAGCGGCCGAACCCACGCAGTGTGAGGCGGTCCGAGACCTCCAGGACGTCCGGCCGGAGCCCGGACAGCACGTCCGCGACGCGGCGCGGATCAGCGGCGCGATAACCCCCGGTCCAGGGAATCGGCAAGGCGGGCAGGGTGATTCGCAGAACTCCGTTCGGCAGAATCTCCTCGGTGCGCCGGGAACCGGGAACGATCAAGACCACCTCATGGCCCGCCGCGCTGTAGCCCTCGCCGAGATGATGCAGTGCGGTGCGCAGCCCGCCGGAGCGTGGTCCGTAGAAGTTCGCGAGTTGGACTATGCGCACTCCCCGATCGTTCAACGGATTTGGTGTTCGCGGGGGCCGTACTGCGCAACGGGGGGTGAACAGGAGGAAAAGAACCGTTTGCCCAGGTTGGTGTGTCGAGTCAGCGGGCGGTGCCGCGCCCGGCGCGCGGAAGCTCCAGGTCGAGGGGTATCCGGCCGATCGCGAGGTGCTCCTCGACTTCGTCGGCGGGCATCGGCCGGGCGATCAGGAAGCCCTGGGCGCGATAACAACCCAGGCCGACCAGGGTGCGGGCGGCGACGGCGGTTTCGACGCCCTCACCGACCACACCGAGACCGAACGAACCGGCCAGCCCGATAATGGATTTCACGATGGCGAGGTCGTCGGTGCTAGCCCCGAGCCGCTGGACGAAGCCGCGATCGATCTTCACCGCGTCCACCGGCAGCGCTTTCAGGTGTGAGAGCGAGCTGTAGCCGGTGCCGAAATCGTCGATCGCGATCTGCACGCCCATCCGCTTGAGTCCGCGCAGTGTGACCTGGGTGCGGGCGAGGTCCTGCACCACCACGTGTTCGGTGATCTCCAGGCAGACCGAGCTGCCGTCGATGCCGAACAGTCGCAGGATGTCCTCGATGCGCTCCACGAAATCCAGGCTGACCAGCTGGACCGGGGAGACGTTGATGCGCATGACGACATTGGACGCGAGCCCGCGCCGGCGCCATTCGGCGAACTGGGCGCAGGCCGAGCGGATCACCCAGCGGCCCAGCTCGCCAGCGAGATTCGTGGCCTCGGCGACGGTGACGAAGGCGGCGGGCGGGAGCAGGCCGCGCGTCGGATGCATCCACCGGACCAGCGCCTCCAGCGCCACGATCCGCCCGGTACGCAGATCGACCTCGGGCTGGAAATGCAGCAGCAGCGACCCGTCGGACACCGCGCCGCGCAGGTTCAGCTCCACGTCGTCCTGCAATTCGAACTGGGCGCGCATGGCGTCGGTGAACACCGCGACCCCGTTGCCGCCACCGGATTTCGCCGACAGCAGCGCGTGGTCGGCGCGCCGCAGCACGTCGGCGACGGTGGTCTCGCCGGGAATCCCCACGGCCACACCGACGCTCGCGCCGCGGCTGACGGATTCGCCGCCGACGGTCACGCGCCGCCCGATCAGCTGCTGGATCCGGGTCGCCTCCAGCTCGGCGGCGACGGCGTCCATCGGTTTCGCGGGCACGATGACGAACTCGTCGCCGCCCAGCCGGGCGATCATGTCCTGCCCGTCGAGGTTCTCCCGCAGCCGCGAGGACAGCGTGCGAATGAAGTTGTCTCCGGCGGTGTGGCCGAGGAAATCGTTGAGCGCCTTCAACCGGTCCAGGTCCAGGAACAGTGCCGCCACCGGTCCGGGCGCGCCCGCGCGCAGGCGCTCCTCCATGTGCTCGAGCAGCGCCCGCCGGTTCGCCAGCCCGGTCAGATCGTCGTGCAGCGCGATGTAGCGCAGCCGCTCCTCGGCCACCACCCGCGCCTGCACCTGTGCGAACAGCGCGGCGATCGCCTTGAGCACGTTGAGTTCCCGGGTGCTCCAATCCCGGTCGCCCTGCTTGATGAAGCCGAGGACTCCGGTGGATTCGCCGCGCGAGATCAGCGGCACCGCGGCCATCGCGACGGTCGGGATGCCGGAGGAGCGGCGAATCGTCTCCTGATAGTCGGCGGTGTGCTGGTCGGGGCGAACGATGATCGGCTCGACGGCGTGCTCGAGTTCGCGGAACACCGAGTCGGCGTTCTCGAAGAAGACGATCTTCAGCGGATCCGGGTCGGGGACCTCGGCGCGATGCGGCCATTCCGCGATCAGCACGGTGGCCCGGCGTTCGCGTTCGGTATGACGCAGATAGCTGAAGTCGACGTCGAAATGCTCGACCAGTTTGGCCAGCACGCGTTCACTCGCCGCCACCATGGTCGTGGCGTCGACGCCCATCAACTCGGCGGCGACTTCGGTCACCAACGAGTCGAGCGTTCGGCGAGGCACCCTGTCTCCGATCGTGCTAGCTGCGGTCGCCCGCGCCCGAAGGAACCGAGCTGCCCCACGGGCCCCGCCGGAGGCCCTCCCCGAAGGGGAGCCGCCTGCTGCGGACCGTGGCTGCTGCCGCGTAGCTCAGGCGAAGCACCAATGCCATGATCTCATGTTCAGGCACTCCCAGCAGGTCCAGGAAACGGCCCTGAAGTGAAGTAAGTGTATCCGCGAAATCGGGGGAAATCGCGATCAACTCCTCGGGATGCCGTGCGTACAGGAACACCGGCGAGACAGGTTGCACCGCCAGGCCGCGCCGCCCGGCCTCGAGCCAGACCCGTTGGGCGGCCGCACCGGCTCGGACGTAGTCCGGCAGGCTCGGTGTGTGCCCGGGACAGGGCAGCGTCACCGCCACCACCGCGGAGCTGGACTGCACCCGATCCCGGGTGTATTCGCCGAGTGCGGTGCCGGCCGACCATTCGCGCAGCCGCGCCATCACATCCGTGCGCCGCGCCATCCGCATCTTGGCCTGTTCGACGGGCGTGAGTTCGAGGCTGCGCACGTCTATACCGGTAAGCGGATCCTCCCCCGGCCAGCGCAGTTCGGCGAACAGTTCCTCGTGCAGGCGCGGCGTGAGATAGCGGATGCGGTCGGAGTTGCCGAGCAGGTCGGCGGCCAGGTCGATATCGGCGCGGCCGGTGACGGAGCGGAGGGTCCCGCCCTCGGCGGCGGCGGCCGCGGTCAGGCTCGCCAGCACCTGGTCGGAGATTGCCGCACCATTGCCCAGACGCCGGTTCGTCTCCCGGGACAGCGCGGCCGGGTAGTCACGCGCCAGCAGAGCGTCCTCGCCCGAGCCATACTGCAGGAGTGCTGTGAGTGCGCTGGCATCGTCCTCGAACACTCTGTGCGATCCCAGCAAACCGTGCGCAGCCGCCGCGGCGCGGGCATTGTGCAGCGCCGCGCCGATCGCTACGGCACTACCGCGATAGCCGATGTCCAGGGCCGAGGAACGCGTGCGCACCAGATCCATCCGGAGCCCGGACTCGTCCCCGCGCAGCACCCACGGCTGGGTATTGCCCCCGGACGGGGCGCGCTGCGCGCATTCCAGTACCCGCGCGATCGGCGTGTCCGCCGTGGCCTCCGGACTCGGCCCGGCGCCGTCGAACACCGTCTCCTCCACCGGTTCCGGCTCGGCCAGCGCGTCCAGCCCGTGCTCCAAGTCGACGCGCACGCGTCCGGAGGACAGCTTGTGCCCCAGTCCGATCCGCCGCACCGCCGCCGCCACGACGGCTGCGCCCAGCTGCACCTCACTACCGAGTTGCGGCCAGGTCGTGACGGTTTCGTCGATCTCGACCAGGCTCGCCGCCATCCGCGCCGACAGCTCACCGGGGTCGAGGATCCGCATGACGTGCGGCGCCTTGTCCTTGGTGCTCAGGCCGCGCAGATCCGCGCCGGTGGTGGTGCCGAGCAGACCGTGGAACGGCAGCCGCCCGGGTTCCAGGTCGTAGCGTTCGACGTCGAACAGGCCGCGGTCGCTGGTCTCCATGAGCAGCGGGACGCGGTGCCGGCGCGCGCCCTCGCGGACCGCGAATTTGATGTCGAGCGAATCGCATTCCTCGATGACGACGGTCAGCCCGGTGAGGAATTCGTCCACCGAGTCCTCCGTGACGCCCGCCGTGCAGACCTCCACCGGCAGGTACGGGTCGAGTTCGGCGATCCGGCGGGCGGTGACGATCGACTTGTTCACGCCGATATCGAAGATATTGCCCGGCACCCGATTCAGGTTGGAGAGTTCGATCTCGTCGAAGTCGGCCAGCCGCAGCATGCCGCAGCCGCCCTCCAGGGCGATGGTGTAGGCGCAGGCGTGGCCGACGCTCTGACCGACGACGCCGATCCGCTGCGCGCCCAGTCGCCGCTGCTCCTCGCGGGTGAGCTTGTTGCGGTTGCGATCGAGCCGGATAGCGCGATAGGAGATTTCGTCGAGCAACCCGACCACCGTGCGCCGCCACGGGTAATACACCCACCGGTCGGCCGGCTCCTGCTCGACCGGGTTCGTGACCTTGCCGAGTTCCACGCGCAGCACGTCGCGCAGATCGAGAATGCGGATCCGGGCCGACTTGCGGAGCTGAGCGAGCATGGGTGCATCGTCTGGTGCCGACTCGTCGAGGATCAGCGGCCGATAGTCCGCATCGGGACCAGCGTCACCGTTCATGCCTGCGCACGTCCTCCGATCCATGGCTGCCGGCACGAGTTTGCCTAGGGCAGTATCCGTCATCCGACAGGAATTGACCAGGCGTCTGGCTAATCTTCCGAAAACAAATCGGCCGACCGGAAATTCCCGCAGGTCAAACGATCATGGACTAGCCGAAGCTGGAATCTAAAGACCAGTCGGTTCCGATTAGGTTAACTTTCCGCAACTAGATCAGGATCGAGATGAAGAGCTCGACCGACTGCGGGCCGCGCCAGATCTCGATCTCTTCCCGATAGGCGCGGGTGATCTCGGCCGACGCCGTCGCGTCGTCGACCTGAGCCCAGACATCTTCCACCGGATCGTGGTAATCACCGTTCGGCTCGAACCGCGCGTAGACGCCCTTGGGCACCCGCACCAGCAGATCGCCGACCGGAACCTCTTCCGGCGCACGGCATTCGAAGCACACGATGGCGTTGTAGTTGCCCGCCGGATCCGGCACATACACCGTGTACATCGGCTGCTTGTCGCCGGAACGCTCGCGCAGCCGGTCTTTGAGGAACTCGATCAGATCGCTGTTGCTGACCTTGAAGCTGGGGCGCACCCGAGGCACCACCAAGCCGCCGTAGAGCGCAGCGTTGCGCACCGCGATGGTGTAGCTCATGACGCCTCGACCGCGAGATAGAGCTCGATCTTGTAGGCGTGCGGGTAGCACTCGAAGTCGCCGGTGTATGTGCGCCGGATTCGCTTGTGTTCCTCGGCGTAGGCGATCTGGGTCCACAGGTCGGTCATCACCTGCGGGAAGTTACCGACCGAGGAGAAGCGGGCGTAGGTGCCGCGCGGCAGCCGGGCCACCAGGTGACCGCGGGTGACCTCGTCGAACGAGCTGCACTGATACCCGACGATCTGGGTGTTGTAGGTGCTGAGCTCGCCGGTGTAGTCGGTGAAGGCACTGGCCAGCGGACCGCCGAGATCCTGGTGCAGCACCGCCGCCCAGGCTGCTTCGAGATCATGGTCGCGCAGTTCTCCGAGCGCGCGTTTGGGGCTACGGACCGGCAGCCCGGCGACCCACGTCTCGTCCCGCTCGACTATTTCAAACTGCATGGAAAGGACTCTCTCGCGGTGGCATTCCGGTTCGCTGCCCGCATCCGGTCGGCTAGAAAGGCCATGCTATCAACCCAGGCCGACAGGTAGCGCTCGCCGGCGTGACGCGTCGCCGGGCCGGCACCGGCATTGAACTGGACGAATGTCCGGCAGAGCGCCCCGCGGCGCCCCGGCAACCGCTCCAGCTTCGTCCCCGCATCGGCGGCCGCGCCGAATGCCACTGAGCCACAAGCAAATTCACGGCAACCGATACCTCTATTGTGTCGCAGGCCACTCCCGAGTATCTTCTGTGATTCGAGACCGGATGGTTTCACAAACTACGGGGAGCCCGGTGGGGGCGCAATGGACAAGGTGGTCCTGGATATGAGTATTCGCGCACGGCTGCGAACGGCGACCGCGGTCGCACTGACCGCGGCGGCGATCTGGGTTCCGGCCGGAACCGCTGCCGCCGAGGACATCTCCCCCGGCGCTACCGCGCAGAGCTTGTTCAACACCATCGGACCGCATCCGGTCGCGACCGCCGTGCGGACCAATCCCTGCCAGGAATCACTGTTCGGCATGGTGCAGCACGTCGTGGTGCACCTGCTGGGCAACCGCGACGACATGACCTGCACCCAAGCGTTCCCGAACGGCCTGGAGTCGCCGATCGGCGTGAACACCTACTACCCGGCCGACATCGCCGACCTGACGGCCGCGCCGCTGCTGGTGTTCACCCCCGGGATCAATTCCAATCCGGGCATGTACGACGCCCTCGCACGGCAGTGGGTCAGCCACGGTTTCGTCGTGACGATCCCCTACGACTATGTCAACTCGCTGGTCCATGTGCCCGCGCTCGGCATGGCGGCGGCCCTGCTCGCAGACCGAGATCCGAATTCCCCGCTGCACAACAAGATCGACCTGAGCCGCACTGTCTTCGGCGGGCACTCCGCGGGCGGTCAGGCGGCCTTGCAGGCCGGGACGCTGTTCCCGCGCGTCGCCGCGGCCATCGATCCGGAGTTGCGGGTGGCCGGCGTGCTCGCCATCGAACCCGGACCGCTGGCGGTCGGTTCGCTGATCGGTGTGCCGACGCTGTTCCTCACCGGTTACAACGATTTCGTGGTCCCGGACTTCGCGTGGGTGCGCTGGTGGCAGTACAACCTGACCTTCGCCGCCCCGGCGTGGATCGCCAACGCCCGTGGCGTCAGCCATTTCTCGCCGGTCGACGGGCTCGACGCCTACCTGTCCGCCGGCACCGCCGTGGCCTACCTGCGCTACCTGGTCTTCGACGACGAGGCCGCGAAGCAATTCTTCACCGGGCCGAATTGGCTACTACCGCACGACAAGACGTATTTCTCCGTGCACAGAAACGCCCAAGCCGACGCGCTGTGAAGCTCCCGCCTGCCAGGGTCGGCAGGGCGGCTAATGCGCTACCGAGGCGCTGGCTTCGACACGACTACGGCGCACCGCCCCCGGCGCGCATCCGACGACCCGTTTGAAGGCGCGGCTGAAGGCCGCCTCGGACTGGTAGCCGAGGCGGTGCGCGAGTTCGCCGAGCCCGATGTCCTCACGTTCCAGGCTGGTTTGCGCCACGTGCATGCGCCAGCGGGTCAGGTACTGCATGGCGGGTTCGCCGACGAGTTCGGTGAAACGGGCGGCGAAGGCCGAGCGGGACATCGCGGCCTCCGACGCCAGCGCCGACAGCGTCCAGGCGCGGGCCGGGTCGCGGTGGATCATGGCGATGGCCGGGCCGATGCGCGGATCCTGCAACGCGCCCAGCCAGCCGGTGCGGGCTGCCGGATCCTCCTCGATCCAGGAGCGAATGGCCTGGATCACCAGGATGTCGGCGAGCCGGGTGATCACCGTCTCGCCGCCGGGGCGCAGCTGTTTCGCCTCTGCCGCAATGAATCTCAGGGTCGCGTCGATCCACGCGCCCTGCGGTGAATCGGTGCGGCGGACCCGGATCACCTCGGGGAGCAGCTCCAGCAGATGCCGGGCGGCCGGATCGTCGAAACGCACCGCGCCGCAGATGACCGTCGCGGGGGTACCGCCACCGCCGTGGCGCAGAATCTCGTAGCGCTCGCTCACCAATTCCCTTGGCAGCGCGTCCAACGCGGTCCCGTGCACGCCGGGCGCACTGGCCAGCAGATGACCCGCGCCGTGCGGGACCAGGGCCAAGTCACCAGCGGAAAGCCATTGGCCGCCAGCGGGTTCCACCTCCAGCCAGCAGGTGCCTTCGGCCACGAAATGGAACATCACGCAATCCGGCCAGACCGGCAGGGCGACGCCCCAGGGCTCGGTGAAATCCGAGCGGCCGTAGAAGACACCGCTCATCCGGAGTAGGTGCAGGGCCTGGCCGAGCGAATCCGCCGAACGCCACACCGGTTCAACTTGCATGTTCTGAGTATGTGAGCCGAGGTAGCGAACGTCCATCAGCCCGGACGATCGGGCATGAAATGCCGACGAACTGCCATGGTGCGTCCAGTTTCCAGGACCAACACTGGATGTCAGGCAATCACTCTCAACTCGAGGAGCTCCCTGATGAAGGTTCTGGTAATCGGTGCGACCGGTGGATCCGGCCGCGCCACCGTCGAACATCTGCTGTCCGCCGGCCACGAGGTCACCGCGTTCACCCGTCGCCCGGACGCCGCGCAACAGCCGCGGCTGCGCTACACGATCGGTGACGCCATGAAACCGGCCGATGTCGAACGTGCGGTCGCCGGACACGACGCGGTCGTCGTGATCCTCGGCATCAGCGAAAACCCGATGCGGGTAAGGGTTCTCGGTCCCGCTCATACGTCCGGAGATGTCCGGTCGCGAGGTACCGGGAATGTCATCGAGGCCATGCGCCGGCACGGTGTGCGGAAACTGGTGGTGCAGAGCGCATTCGGGGTCGGCGACTCCAAGCCCGGACTGACCCGTACCAATCGTCTGTTCTACCGGTTGATCCTGGCGCCGCAGATCGATGACACCGAGCGACAGGAAGCGCTGGTCCGGTCGAGCGGGCTGGACTGGGTCCTGGTGCGACCGGTCAATCTGACCGACGACGCCGCGGAGGGCATGCCCTCATCGGCCGATAAACCATTGGTGCACACGGTTTCCCGGACCAGCGTAGGCAGGTTCAACGCGCACGCGGTCGACGACGCGACGCTGGTCGGTAAGGCCATCTCGCTGAGCTCGCCCGCGCCGGCCCCGGTGCCGCGACTGCGCGAGACGTGCTGATCGCCGGATTCGACGACGCATCCCGCACAACGGCGTGCCGATCAGCAAGCGAGGCCCGGAACCCGGGCCTCGCCTCGCCTTACCCCTTCGATTCCGCCACTTCACTGATCGCTTCCAGGAAGTCGCCCAGGTCGCCGGGGTCGCGAGAGGTGATGAGCGTCCAACCGTCCTCGGGCGAACGCACCGCCGACTGATCCACCCACTTACCACCGGCGTTGGTGATGTCGGTACGCACCGACTGGTACGAGGTCAGCGTCTTGCCCGCCACCAGCCCCGCTTCCACAAGCAGCCACGGACCGTGGCAGATCGCGGCGATGGGCTTACCGGCGGCGGCGAAATCCTTCGCCAGCGCCACCGCCCGATCCGCCAGCCGCAGCTTGTCCGCGTTCACGGTCCCGCCGGGGATCAGCAGTACCTCGAAGTTCTCGACCTGCACGTCATCGAGCGACGCGTCCGGCTGCAGCTCGTCATCGGGCTGCGTGTCGTGCCGGAACGTCTGCACGCCCGCGTTCTTCGGAGCCGCGTGGATCACCTGGGCGCCCAGCGCCCGCAGCTGCCCGAGCGGCACCACCAACTCGTCCCGTTCCACCCCGGTATTCGAGGTGACGATCAGAACCCGGACACCTTCCAGCCGACCCGACATGAGCAGCTCCCTTCCGACGACGGAGAAGTCACTCCGAGCATGCCGCGATCGGCGAAGGTTAAACCTGCCCGGGCCGGTGTGCGATCTAGCCGAAGTGGCAGACGTAATGCACGGTGTCGAGCACTTCGATCTGGAACGAGCTGTCGCCCGGCACCTTGAAGGACTCGCCGCCGCGGTAGGTGACCGGCTCGGTCTCGCCCGCGAGGGTCACCTTGCATTCGCCCTCGATGAGCTCCATGATCTCCGGCGCGCCGGTGGTGAAGGTCAGGGTGGCGGGCAGGATGACGCCGACCGACTTGCTGGTGCCGTCGGCCAGGGTCAGCGCATGGCTGACGCACTTGCCGTCGAAGTACACATTGGCCTTCTTCGCCACGCTGACGTTCTCGAACTGCGTCATGGTCTCTTTCCCGAGGTTGAGGTGAAGCCGTCAGCTTACTTAGGCCACCCTGCGCGGCAGTGCGGCGGCTCGGGGGCCGCACGTACCCTGATGTATGTCTTTGTCACGGCGTGCGGTGCTGGCGTTCGGCATCGCCGGGCTGGCGGGTGCGGCCACCGCGAGCAGCGCGCTGTTCCCGGCGCCGCGCTGGCGCGGGAGTTATCCGTTCGCGCTCGGGGTGGCGTCCGGGGATCCGCTGCCCGACGGCGTGGTGTTGTGGACGCGGCTGGCGCCGGATCCGCTCGCGGCGGACGGGCTCGGCGGGATGCCGCACCATCCGGTCACCGTGGAGTACGAGGTCGCCCATGACGCGAACTTCCAGCGGATCGCCACCCGGGGCAGCGCGGTCGCGACCCGCGAGCTCGGGCACAGTGTGCATCCGGAAGTGCACGGGCTGGAACCGGATCGCTGGTATTTCTACCGTTTCCGAGCGGGCTCGGCGATCTCCCCGACCGGGCGCACCCGCACGGCTCCGGCCGCTGGAACCGCCACCGCGCGTATGCGTTTGGCGGTCGCGTCCTGTCAGTCCTGGGCGTCGGGGTACTACACCGCCTACGAGCACCTCGCGCGCGAGGACGTCGATCTGGTGCTGCACCTGGGCGACTACATCTACGAGCGGGCCTGGAACCATCGGCGGGAAGGCACCGCGCCGCAAGCCTTTCAGCGCGGCGAAGCCGTCGATCTGCGCGGCTATCGCTTGCGCTACGCCCAGGCCAAAGCCGAGCAGCCGCTGCAAGCCGCGCATGCGGCGTTCCCGTGGCTGGTCACCATGGACGATCACGAGGTCGACAACAACTGGGCGGGCGACAATCCCGGCCTCGGCTTCGACATCTCGTGGCTCCCACCGCTTTTCCAGCGGCGGCGGGCCGATGCCTTCCAGGCCATGTACGAGCATCAGCCGTTGCGCCTGGCGCAAATGCCTTCCGGCCCGGACCTGCGCCTGCACCGCCGCTACCGTTTCGGCGACCTGGCCGACGTCACCATGCTCGACACCCGCCAGTACCGCTCGCCGATCGCCTGTAGCCAGAACCCGGTCACCGGCTGTGCGGAACGTTTCGACACCGACCGCACCATCCTGGGCGCGGCACAGCGGGACTGGCTGATCGACGGCTTCACCGATTCACCCGCGCGCTGGCAGCTCCTCGGCAATCAAGTGGCGATGAGCGAGGTCGACACCGATCCGGGCCCGGACGTCCGGGTCTCCACCGACGCCTGGGACGGCTACGTCGCCGACCGCAACCGCGTGCTCGGCGCGGCCGCCGAGCGGCAGGTCGGCAATCTCGTCGTCGTCACCGGCGACAAGCACGAGAATTGCGCGAGCAACCTCCGCAGTGACTTCTCCCACCCCGAATCCCCGGTGGTCGGGACCGAATTCACCGGCACCTCGATCAGCACCAACGGCAACGGCGCGGATATGACCGAGCACGGTCGCCGACTGCTGGCCGCCAACCCGGACCTGAAGTTCTTCAACGCCCAGCGCGGTTACCTGCGACTGACACTGGAGAAATCTTTGTGCCGCACCGACTTCCGAGTGGTCCCGTTCGTCACCCGGCCGGGCGCACCGGTACACACACGCGCGAGCTACATCGTGGAAGACGGAATCCCCGGCACCACCGAGGCTTGAAGTTTGCCGGATCGCGAACACAGCGATCGTTTCCCCTTCTAAAGGTATAGCGCACCGGGGGGCTTGCGGCAAGACCCCCGTCATGCCGCAGAATTGCCCGCCTAAGCCAGAACCTGCGAGTTTGGGAGTACCTGAGTGACGGATTTCGACGTGATCATCGTGGGCGCCGGCCCGGCCGGTCTGACGCTGGCCGCCGAACTGAGCCTGGCCGGGGTACGGCCGCTGGTGCTGGAGAAGCACGCGCTGCCCCGCGACGTGCCCAAGGCCAGCGGCATCGCCGGGCAGATCCTGGACGTGCTGCGCAACCGCGGCATCCTGGATCGCTTCGAAGCCGCCAGCAGCAACCCGCACCTGCCGCCGCGCTTTCCGTTCGGCGGTACCCACCTGGACCTCACCCAGCTGGCGGATTCGCCGCTGCGGGCAGTGCCGCTGCCGCAGATGCAGATCGAGCGACTACTCGCCGACCGCGCGCTGGAGCTCGGCGCGGAGATCCGCCGCGGGCACCAGGTCACCGGCCTCGGCCAGGACGCGACCGCGGTCACCGCGGAGGTGCTCGGTCCGGACGGGCCGTACCAGCTGACCGCGCAGTACCTGGTGGGCTGCGACGGCGGCCGCAGCCGGATCCGCGATCTCGCCGGTATCGACTTCCCGGGCACCACCTACCCGGAGGTCAACCGGGTCGCCCAGGTCAGCGTCCCGGCGTCGGTCCTGCTGGACAACGGCGACCTCGACATCCCCGGGCTGGGCGTGCTCCTCGCGGGCTTCAACCGGACCGACCGCGGCCAGTTCGCGTTCGCGGCCAACCCGGGCGGGGTGTTCCTGCAGACCGTCGAGGACGACACCGCCGACTACGACGATGACGAGCCGCTGACCATGACCGAGCTCGCCGCCAGCGTGCGCCGCGTGCTCGGCGTCGAGCTGCCGATGTCGGATCCGACCCGGTTGTCGCGCTTCACCTTCAAGGACCGCCAGGCCGAGCGCTACCGCGACGGGCGCGTGCTGCTGGCCGGCGACGCGGCGCACCTGCTGCCTGCCACCGGCACCGCACTCAACGTCGGGATGATCGACTCGGTCAACCTGGCCTGGAAGCTGGCCGCCACGGTCCAGGGCTGGGCGCCGGCCGGTCTGCTGGACACCTATCACGAGGAGCGGTACTTCGCGGGTGCGCGCGCCCGGCAGCAGACCCGGGCCCAGGTGGCTTTGCGGCGCGGCACCGACTCGGCGGCCGAGGCGCTGCGCGCGATCGTCCAGGAGTTGCTCGCCGACGAGCCTGCCGCGCGCCGGGTCGGCGCCATGATCGCGGGCACCGACGTGCGCTACCCGATGCCGGGGGCCGAACATCACGCGCTCACCGGCACTTTCGCGCCCGATCTGACCCTGCACACCGAGCCGGGGACGACCAGCGTCGCGGCGCTGCTGCCCAGCGGCCGGCCGGTCTTCCTCGACCTCGCCGACCGGCCGGAGCTGCGCGAGATCGCCCAGCGGTGGTCGCACCGGGTCGACCTGCACGCCGCCAAGGCCGGCGACCAGCCGGCCGACGCCCTGCTGATCCGCCCGGACGGCCACATCGCCTGGGCCGCGACGCTCGGCGAGCCGGCCGAGACCGCCGCGGCGACGCTGCGCGCGGCGCTGGAGCACTGGTTCGGCTCAGCGGCCGGCGCGTAATCGCACGCGTCCCAGCACGTTCGGCTCGGCCAGCGGCAGCAGTGCCAGCAGGATGGCCGCGCCGGTCAGTGGGAGGAAGTCGAGACTGAACACCGAGAGCAGGATGCCCGCCAGCAGCAGCGGCGGGCTCCACTTCGGCAGCTTCTTGCCGATGACCAGCAGGACCGCGAGCACGACCAGTCCCAGGAAGAACAGCTGCGGGACAACGGTATAGACGAGCGGGCGAACGCCGGGCAGGTCGGAGAACTGGTTGCTCAGCCGCGCCATGTCGGCCTTGTTCGCTGCCAGCGCCGCGAACGAGATGTCCGCGGTGAACTGAACGATGGTGCCGCCCAGGCCGGCCAGCGTCAGCGCGACGACGCCGTCGCGCCACCGGCTCGGCGGTAGTTCGCGGCCCAGATTCAGCACCACCGGAATGAACAGCACCATCCCGAGCAGACCGAACAGGTGCGCCGCCTGCCAGTCCGGCCCCGGCCCGTAGTGCCCGTCGGCCCGCCCCGCCAACCGGATGACCCCGTAGCCGGCGATACACAGCGGCGCGGAAACCAAGAGCAGCCCAGGGAGTTTCACAGCGCCGATCGTCGCAGGCCGGGCCCTGCACTCGCCTCCGGGAAGACCCTGATCTTGGGTGTTTAGGCCCTGGCCGAATGGTGGTGCGCGGGGTTCCCCTGGTTCATACGCTCTCATCGGAAGCTAACCAGGAGGCTGAAAATGATGAACCAGGCAGCTGTGCGTGCCGACGGGATGGCCACGCTGGTATTGCTGGACGGTGCCGACGTGTGGCGGCGCGGGCGGGAGTGGTTGCGGGGCGTGCGGTTCCGGCGGGTCGCGCCGGTCGAGCACGAGCCGCCATCGGTGCCGGAGATGCTGATCAAGCTGGACCCGTTCAATCCGGCGCCGGGCCGCGGACGTCGGTGATCGGGCGTAGCGTGACCGGTGAGAGATTGCGAGGCAACGGATGAAGCGGCTGCACTTCACCCCGGATGATCTGTTGCGGGTACGGATCGGTGCGCCGCTGGGCGCGCTCGGCGAAACATTGCTGGCCACCCGGACGGTGCAGCGCGGTCGCACACAGCTTTTCGACGGCTGGCGCTCAGAAGTGGTCAGCGCCATGCCCGAGAACTTCGGTGTGCTGGCCGATCTCGTACCCGCGGACGGCTGTTTTCTCGACCTGATCACACCGACCCGCGGCGCGCGGACCATGTCCGAAGGCATTACCGCGCTGCACCTGGCGTCCCGCGAGGAACTGCGGCGCGAGGTCGCGTGCGTGGCCACCAGCGAATGGTGGCCACGCCCAACGCGCTTGCCGGACTGGGCGGCGAATCTGCCCGATCGCGACAATCGCACGCTGGGCGAGGTCGCGAATGCCTTCCAGTCCTTCCACTCGGTCGCTTTCGCCGACCGCTGGACCCACGTGCAGTCCTATCTCGAGGTGGCCGCGGACCGGATGGCGCGCACCATGGCCACCGACGGCGTCGAAGGCTTGTTCGCCACCCTGGCCCCCTACGCCCGCTGGCGCGCACCGGTACTCGAGGTCGCCACCCGGAAGAACTGTCAGGAGCGCCACCTCGGTGGACGCGGGCTGGTGCTGGTGCCCGCCCTGTTCGTGTGGCCGGAACCGGTCATGCTGCACTCGGCGATCGACGAGACGTTGCCGATGACCCTGATCGTGCCCGCCATCCGCGATATCGCCGACTTCGCGGCCGCCTGGGGTCCGCGCGCGCCCAACGACGCGTTGAACTCCCTGCTCGGCCGCACCCGCGCCGCGGCGCTGCAGGCGATCGCGGAGGGGTGCAGCACCACCGAACTCGCCCGCCAGCTCGGCGTCACCCCCGCCACCGCGAGCGAGCACGCCTCGATCTTGCGTGAGGCCGGCCTGATCGAGAGTCACCGCCAGCGCAACGCCATGCGGCACCAGCTGACCACGCTCGGCGCGGCCCTGCTCGACGGCGATCTCGACAAGGGCCTGCGCATCGCCTGACTCCGCGTCGTTGCCCACCTGTACGCAGGTCACGGGCCATAGTGGAGCAATGGGCCAGAAAGCCACCGTCGCCGCCACGCTCGCGCCCCTACTACGGACCGCGCTGGGCGCGCAGCCACCGATCCGATTCGAATTCTGGGATGGCAGCACGCTGGTCCCCGGCAGCGAATCCCGCGGCACCATGCGCATCCGTTCCAAGGACGCGCTGAGTCATCTGGTGTGGGCGCCGGGCGAACTCGGTGTGGCCCGGGCCTATGTCTCGGGCGAACTCGAATTCGAGGGCGACGTGTTCACGGTGCTGCGCACGTTGCAGCAGTCGGCGCCGAACGACGCCGACCTGGGCTGGGATGCGGCGGTGCGCGCGGTCGGCGCGGCCGGCAAGCTCGGCGCGCTCACCCACCATCCGAAGCCGCCGCCGGAGGAGGTGCGCCCGCTGCGCGGCGCGCTGCACACCAAACGGCGTGACGCGGCCGCGATCAGTCACCACTACGACGTCGGCAACGACTTCTATCGGCTGGTGCTCGGCGCGAGCATGACCTACTCGTGCGCGCGGTTCGTCGGCCCGGAGGACACCGGGTACGACCCCGCGAATCCCGCGGTGACGCTCGAAAACGCCCAGCGCGCGAAGCACGACCTGATCTGCCGCAAGCTGGGCCTGCGGGCCGGGATGCGGCTACTCGACGTCGGTTGCGGCTGGGGTTCGATGGCGATGCACGCCGCGTCCACCTATGACGCCCAGGTCGTCGGCGTCACCATCAGCGCCGAGCAGGCCGAACTGGCGCGCAAGCGGGTCCTCGAGGCGGGCCTGCAAGATCGCGTGGAGATCCGCCTCTCCGACTACCGCGACCTGCGCGGCGAGGAGTTCGACGCGATCTCCTCGATCGGCATGTTCGAGCACGTCGGCACCAAGCGCACCGGCGAGTACTTCGACACCCTGCGCGCCCTGCTGCGTCCCGAGGGCCGCCTGCTCAACCACGCCATTTCCTCGATCGGCGGTTCCCGGATGCAGGGCCGCTCCTTCATCGGCCGCTATGTCTTCCCGGACGGCGAGCTCATCGATGTCGGCGAGGTCGTGCTGGCCATGGAGCGTTCGGGTTTCGAGGTTCGTGACGTCGAATCCCTGCGCGAGCACTACGCCCTGACGTTGCGGCACTGGGTCGGCAACCTCGAAAAAGACTGGGACCGCGCCGTTTCCATGGTCGGTCCGGGGCGCGCCCGGATCTGGCGGCTCTACATGGCCGCCTCCGCACTGGGTTTCGAGGACGGCGGGCTGGGCCTGCATCAGATCCTCGGCGTCGTCCCGGATCCGCAGGGCAACGCCGGGATGCCGGGCAGTCGCCGCGGCTGGGTGTAAACCCCCGCGCAGCAGCGGTAACGGGGCTGTCAGCGCGCTGTCGGCGGGCTGTCAGCGCACCCCGGCACCTTGGTGACCACAGGGCGAACCGCCCACGGAACCGAGGAAAGCCGGAGGACACCATGACCGTCGACGCACTGCGCGAGATCGCCGAAGCAACCGCTGCCAAGTTCGGGATTCCCGGCATCGCGATCGGTGTCTGGGCCGGTGGCCGTGAGCATTTCGGATGCCACGGTGTGACCAGCATCGAGAACCCGCTGCCGGTGAACGCGAACACCCTGTTCCAGCTCGGTTCGGTGACCAAGCCGCTGACCGCGACCGTCATCATGCGCCTGGTCGCCGACGGCATGATCGAGCTGGACGCGCCGGTCCGCCGGTACGTCCCCGAGTTCGTGCTCTCCGACCCGGACGCCGCCGCGCGAATCACCGTGGCGCAGTTGCTCAATCACACCTCCGGTATGGACTGGAGCATCATCAACGACACCGGCGAGGGCGAGGACGCGCTGGCGAAGTTCGTGGCGACCTTGGCCGAGCTGCCGATGATCGGCGCGCCCGGCGAGCGCGCTTCCTACAGCCAGGCCGGGTTCAACGTGCTGGGCCGGGTCATCGAGAAGGTCACCGGTCAGACCTACGAGCAGGCTGTCGCCTCGATCGTGCTCGAGCCGCTGGGTCTGGCCGATACCGTCTTCACCGAGCGCGAGGCGATGACCCGCCGCTTCGCCGTGGGCCACGACATCGGCGCCGACGGCGCCCTGAGCATCGCCCGCCCGTGGAAGCCGACCCGCGCCAACAATGCCGGCGGCGGCGTCGCGTCCACGGTGGCCGATCAATTGCGCTGGGCCCGTTTTCATCTCGGCGACGGCGCCCCGGTGCTGCCCGCGGGTGTGGTGCGGCAAATGCGGCAGCCGACAGTCGAGTTGCGCGGCAGCTCGCTCGGCGACGCCTTCGGCACCTGCTGGTTCCTGCGGGAGATCGACGGCGTCGCGACCATCGGGCACGGCGGCTCCAGCATCGGCCAGTTCAGCGAACTGCTGATCGTCCCCGACCGCGACTTCGCCCTCATCGTCATGACCAACGCGGGCCCGGACGGTATCCCCGCGAACCAGGCCGTCGTGCGCTGGGCGCTGGAACACTACCTCGGCCTGCTCGACCGCGACCCGGAGCCGATCCCCTTCGACGCCGACCGCGCGGCCGAGGTGGCGGGCCACTACGCGAGCGATGCCATGACCTTCGATATCACCACGAACGGAACAGCTTTGACGCTCGAGGTGCTCATCAAGCCGGAGATTCGCGCCGCCGCCGAGGGGGAACTCCCCGCCGATCACGCACCGTTCGAATTCGGCCTGCTGCCGGGCGACGGCGACGACTACATCATCACCAGCGGCGCGTTCGCCGGGCACCGTGGCTTCTTCAGCCGCGACGAACGGGGCGCGGTGGTCGGCGTCGACCTGGCGGGCCGCCTGTTCACCCGGGTCCGGTGACACCGCGCGCCGCCGCCGATTAATCCGGCGGCGGCGCGTCGTCTGCACCACTGACTCCGCTGACCGAGAATCCGGCAGCGGCCCGACGAACCCAGGAGAGACCCATGAGGAAGATCACCGCAGGCCTGTTCATCTCGCTGGACGGCGTCATCGCCGACCCGCAGGACTGGCACTTCCCGTACTTCAACGACGAGATGGGCGCGGCAGTGGGCGCTCAGCTCGGCGCCGCCGACACCCTGCTGCTCGGGCGGGAGACCTACGACAGCTTCGCCAGCGCCTGGCCAGCGCGCGAAGCCGCGGGCGAAGAGGACGCCGTGATGGCCAAGGCGCTGGGCGATGCCCGCAAGATCGTCGTCTCGCATCAGCGGCTGGAGTTCACCTGGCGCAACTCCGAGCAGCTCTCGGGCGACCTGATCGAGGCCGTCACCGCGCTCAAGCAGCAGCCGGGCGCCACCGACATCGCGATGAGCGGTTCACCCTCGATCGTCCGGCAGCTGCTCGCCGCCGGTCTGCTCGACGAACTGCACCTGCTCGTGCACCCCATCGTGGTGCGCACCGGGCAACGCCTGTTCGACGAAGGCGACCCGATCCCGCTGGCATTGCTGTCCGCCCAGACCTTCAGCACCGGGGTCATCCACACGGTGTACGGCCCGGCCGCCACCGCGGTATCGGGTGGCTACGACGAGGCGAAAGTCCATCTCCCCCAGGGTGATCAGTAGAGCTCAGCGCCGGTCGCGCACCTCGGGATACCGATCCCGGAGTTGCTCGAGGCAACGCTGCACCTCGCGCAGCTCCCGGCGCAGCAGATGCGATTCGGTGCTCGACCGCGGCACCCCACGCCGGGTGAGGTCGGCTTCCAGAGCCGTGCTCAAGGTGGCGGCCTCGGCACTGAGCAGGTCGTAGAAGACCTGAGCCTGGGCCACGTCGGATTCGTCACGCACGCGTCAAACCGCCTGCGCTCGAACACATCCGGCTGTTCGCCGGCTGTACACCGCATTGTTGCCCATGATTCATACTCACTGGCCAGGCCCGAATCGTCAATCGCGACGCCGATTGCCGGAGGAATCAGCCCGCGGCGGCGGTCTCGTGCACGGCGCGCCAGCGCAGGCCGTTGCGCGCCTGTGGGTCGGGCAGCAGGACCGCGGTGGTGAGCCGTTCGACCGGCCCCTCGGGTCGATGATGCACCTCACGGAACCGCACCACCGCGCACTCCGCCGACCGGTGCAGTACGTCGAGATCGGTGATGTCGATGGTCAGGCCGGGCGTCGAATTACCCGCGCCCGCCAATCCGGCGGCCAGCGCCGCGAACGGCACGACCGCGCCGTCGAGGGTGACCATGGTGAAGTCCGGATGCTGCTGGCCGGTGAAGGCCGCCAGCCCGTCGCCGGCGTCCGGCGTGCCCAGCCAGCGGGCCAGGTCCTCGTGCAGGGCGCGGACCTCACCGACGATCGTGTCGTGTTCGATGCTCACCAGCGCACGCTACCGGATCCGCCCCGACCAGGGCCGGAACTATCCGGGCGCGCTAGCTGGTTGTATGGGGTGTACCGGACTCACTTCACCGAGGAGGAAGCGTGACCGACACGCGCAAAGCGATCCTGGCCGGCGGCTGCTTCTGGGGCATGCAGGACCTGATCCGCAGGCAGCCCGGGGTGCTCTCGACCCGGGTCGGCTACACCGGCGGGAAGAACGACCACCCCACCTACCGCAACCACCCGGGTCACGCCGAAGCCGTGGAGATCGTCTACGACCCGGCGCAGACGGACTACCGGGCGCTGCTGGAGTTCCTGTTCCAGATCCACGATCCGACCACCATGGATCGGCAGGGCAACGATATCGGCACCAGCTACCGCTCGGCCATCTTCTACCTCGACGACGAGCAGAAGCGGGTGGCGCTGGACACCATCGCCGACGTCGACGCCTCCGGCCTGTGGCCGGGCGCGGTGGTCACCGAGGTGACTCCGGCGAGCGCGTTCTGGCAGGCCGAACCGGAGCACCAGGACTACCTGGAGCGCTTCCCGGACGGCTACACCTGCCATTTCCCGCGAGCGGGCTGGAAGCTGCCGAAGCGGGAGACGACCCACTAGATCGTTCGGCCGGCGTTCACTTCCCGGTTCGATCGGCCGGTTAGTTTGGCGCGCATGCGAAGTCGTGGACCATTGCTGCTGATCCTCGCGTGCGCGCTCACCGCGGCCGTCGCGCCGACGGCCACCGCCGCCACCCCGCCGGTCCGACTACTCGGCGAACGGGTCGTTCCGTTCGGCTTCGATTTCCACGGGACCACCGTGGGCGGGCTCTCCGGTATCGACGCACTGCCGCAGGCCGGTACGTATGTGCTGATCAGCGATGATCGCTCGGCGCTGCAACCCGCACGTTTCTATACCGCGCGAATCGCGGTGGACGGCACCGGCATCGGGCCGATCGAGTTCACCGGGACCCGGCCGCTGCTCGGGGCGAACGGCGCACCGTACGCGCTGAACACGGTCGATCCGGAGGAGATCCGGGTCGATCCCTGGACCGGGAACTACTTCTGGACCCAGGAGGGTGAGCGGGCGGCGAGCGGCCTGCTCGATCCCTCGGTCCGGGTGGCGCGGCCCGACGGCGCCTTCGAGGCCGAACTGCCGATCCCGGACAACGAACGGATGCGGCCGGATTCGGGTCCGCAGCGCAACGGGGCCCTGGAGGCGGCGACCTTCGCCGGCGGCGGCGCCCTGTTCGTCAGCGCGCTGGAAGCGCCGCTGCTCCAAGACGGGCCGATGCCCACCGCCGGGGCGGGCGCCCTGAACCGGATCACCGTGCAGGCCCGCACCGGCCAGCTGCTCGCCCAGTACGCCTATCCGATCGACCCGGTCTTCACCGAGGGCACCGGCAGCAACGGCATCACCTCCATCCTCGCCGCCGATCCGCTCGATCCGGCGAAATATCTTGTCGTGGAACGCAGTTTCGTCGAGGGCGCGGGCAACCGCATCCGGCTCTACGAGGCCGATCTCAGCGCCGCCACCAATGTCCTGAACGCGCCCCTGACCAACGCTCGCCCAGTCGCCAAACGTCTGCTGGCCGACCTGGATGATCTCGGCCTGAGCACCGTCGACAACATCGAGGGCAGCGTCTGGGGCCCGCGCCTGCCCACCGGTGAACGCACGCTCTTGCTGGTCAGCGACGACAACTTCAACGACAAGCAGGTCACTCAGTTCATCGCTCTCGCCCTGCGCTGAGATCGGGATACGCTGGCGGAGTGCGGATAGGACAACGGCTTTCCGGTTTCCTGGCATTCGTGATCCTGCTGGCGGTGGCGGCAGCCGCCGCGTGGGAGCAACAACCGCACGGCCATGAGCCCGAGTCGGCGCCCGCCGAGGTGTTCAGTGCGGGCCGGGCCTTCCGGGTCGTCGAAGCCATCGCGCAGCGGCCGCACCCCGTCGGCACCGCCGAACACGCCCGGGTGCGTGATCATCTCGTCGCACAGTTGCGAGACCTGGGGTTGCAGACCGAGATTCAGACCGGCATCGGCCGCTACCCCGGCGCGCTTGCCCGCGACGTCGTCGGGATGGGACGAGCGGACAACATCGTCGCCCGGCTGCCCGGCACGAATTCGACCGGCACGATCTATCTTGCGGCGCACTACGATTCCGTCGCCTCCAGCCCGGGGGCGAACGACGACGGCGTCGGCGTGGCCGCCGTCCTGGAGACCGTGCGCGCGCTGCGGGCGAGCGGGACGACGCTGCGCAACGACGTGGTCGCCCTGCTGACCGACGCCGAGGAAACCGGCTTGCTCGGCGCCGAAGCGTTCGTCACCGCGAACCCGGATCTGCGCGGCGACGTGATCATCAATCACGAAGCACGCGGGGCGGGCGGTCCGGTGTTCATGTGGCGATCGACCCGGCCCGACGGCGCCCTGATCCGCGCGGTCGCTGACACTCCGCGCCCGAATGCCGACTCGCTGTCCACCGCGCTGGCCGGTGAACAGACTTCCAGCAACACCGATTTCGCGTCCTTCGAAACGGCCGGACCGCAGGTGCTGGACTTCGCCTACGCCGGGCGCAGCGCCTACTACCACAACCGGCTGGACGACCCGGCCCACGTTCCGCTGGCGACGTTGCAGCAGATGGGCGACAACAGCCTGGCGCTGACCCGCGACCTCGGCGACCGCGACCTCGCCGCCGCGTCCCACGACGACGATCCCGCCTATTTCTCGCTGCCCTTCGGAGTGCTTGTGGTGCTGCCGATCTGGGTGATCATCGCGCTCGCGCTGGTGAGCGTCGTGGCGAGCGGCTGGGTGCTCTGGCGGGTCCGGCGCGCCGGGGAGACCAGCTTCAAACGCGTATTCGGCGCCGCGGCACTGTTTCTCGTGACCGTCCCGATCGCCATGGCGGCCGTCTACGGCCACTGGGAGGGCGTGCAGGCCATCGAGCCCGAGTACCGGCCGCTGTTCGTCGACCCGTATCGGCCCGAGCTCTTCTACGCGGCGGTCATCGTGCTGTCGGTCGCGATCCTGGCCGCCTGGTTCGCGCTCTCCCGGCGCTGGCTGGGCGCCACCGCCACCGCGGCCGGGGTGCTGTGCTGCCTGAGCGTGCTCGCGGCGCTGTTCGCGCTCGCCGCCCCGGCTGCCGCCCAGGTACTGGTGATACCGGTTGTCGCTGCCGCCCTGGGTGTTTCGGCCGGCTTCGCCGTGCCGGATCGGTGGCGGCTTCCGGTGCTCACCGTTTTCCTGATTCCTTCCGCCCTGTTCCTCGGCAGCCTCTGGGCGGCGCTGCAAACCGGCGTCGCCGCGGCCGCCTTCCTCGCCGCACCCACCATCATCCTGCTGGGCGGGCTGCTCACGCTCACCCTCACGCACGCTTGGCCCGCCCGGCGCGGCTGGGCCATCCCCGCCACCGCGGTCGTCCTCGCCGCCGCGCTCACCGCGGCGGGTTTGGCCGTCGACCGCACCGACGCCCAGCACCCGCTGACCGCCCAGCTCATCTACGCCTTCGACGCCGATCAGGGCCAGGCGCGCTGGCTCTCACGCAGCACACCGGATCGCTGGACCAGCGCCTTCGTCGAGGACACCGCACCCGGACCCCGATACGCCGCACTCTGGTCCGACGCCGTCACGAGCGGACCCGCACCCACCCAGGCCCTGCCACCGCCGATCGCCGAAATCCTGTCCGACACCACCGATTCCGAGAAGCGCACGATCCGGATGCGCCTGCGTTCGCAGCGCGCCGCCACCAGCATCGCCCTGCGCTACACCGCCGCGCCCCTCGCCCTGCGGGTAGCGGGCCGCGACGTGACTCCGCTACCGAAGAAGGGCATCCAGTTCCACGCGCCGCCGGCCGAGGGCCTCGAGGTAGAACTGGTCGCGCCCGCCGGGCCGCTCGATCTGACCCTGGTCGACTACAACTATCTCCCCGACTCCGGCATCGAGTCCTACGGACCCGAGCCCGCCGACGTCTACCTCCGGCAGGACAGTGCCAGCGCCGTCTTCACGACGATCCCCGCCCGCTAACCCGCCCAGGCGGCTACCACGATCGCCACCAGCGGCGGCAGGCTCGATCCGATCGTGCCGAGCACGCTGCCGCCGCGCGGGCGCCACAACCCGAGCAGGTCGGCCACGCCCATAGCGAGGCTCGCGAGCAGCATGTACCAGCAGCCCGCCAGCACCACGGTCCGGCCGACCACCTCGTCGCCGTTGTGCAGAATGATCAGCCCGAGAATCGTCCCGAGCCCGCCGAGCAGGTTGCGGAAGCCGACCACGAAGGCCCACATTCGCACGTCGGCCACATTCTCGGTCGCCACGTGCAAGAACCGCCGTACCACCGGCCGGTCGTAGAAGAACATCTCCAGGGGCGCCGCCCCGACATAGGCGATCGCGCCGATCAGGGCCGCCGCCTGCGCGAAACCGTTCACGACAACTCCTCGGAGTCCGCATCGGCGGGACCCACTGCACCGCCGCCTGCCCTCAGCATGCGCCGGAAGATCAGCGGGGCGGACCCGATTCGACGGACGTTATTCGTCTGCGACCAGGTCGTACTCCTTCAGCATTTCGCCGATCTCGGTGGAGTCGAGTTTGGCGAGCAGCTTCTTGCGTACCAGCGCGGGGCCGGGCAGCCGCACTTCCTCGCCGTCGCGCAGCTTGCTCGTCGCCGCCAGCAGTTTGCGGACGTCATAGGTCGAGTTGAAGACCTCGGGCACGCCGCGTTCGATGCCGAGCAGCTGGTAGGCCGCCTCCATCCCGGTGCGCACGGAGTATTCCGTGGTGAAGATGCAGTCTCGGGTGGTTTCGGAGAACTGGCCGATGAACGCGAAGTTCGCCGACCCCTCCGGCACCACGTCCGGACGGTCGCCCGCCTGCCGGGGCATGAAGAACGCGGTGACATACGGCATCATGCACGGCACGCATTTGGCGCCGGAGGCGGCGAGCTCCGGGATATCTTCGACCGGAACTCCCAAGTGGTACAGCCATTCCTGGGTGATTTCCGCGCCGGTGCACTCCTGCATCGGCTTCTGCACGTAGTCGCCGGGCTTGTCCACGAACAGCGAATAAACCCACACCACGATCTGATCCTGGGGCTGCTGCTTGAAATGCGGCTGCCGGTTCACCGTCCAGCTCATCAGCCATGCCGAATCGCGCACGGTGACGATCCCGCCGGTGACGACCTTGCCGCTGAACGGATCGCGTTTACAGATCTTCTGGATGTAGCGCGGAATGCGTTCGTCGAGCGTGGTGACGGTCGCCGACTCCCACTTGGTCTTGGCGATATCACCGGCGAAAACGTCCGGGCGGCCGAAAGACTGGTCCTTGGCCGCGATACGCCGCCAGAGATCCCACGCCGGCGCGGGGCCTTCGTTCAATTTCGCCGGGGTGTGCTGGTCGCCCTCGTCGGAATTCTCGGTCAGCGAGCCGATGGTCATGAACAGCAGATCGTCCGGGCCCAGCTCGATGCCGCCCTGCACGTCCTCCGATATCCAGTGCAGCCGCGTCGCCTGCTTGCGGTCCGCGGTGATGTCGAAGTCGATGTCGGTCACCGTGGTATCGAATTTGAAGGTCACGCCCTGATCGAGCAGCCACCGATACAGCGGCAGCACCAGCGATTCGTACTGGTTGTACTTGGTGAACTTCAGTGCCGAGAAGTCCGGCAGGCCGCCGATGTGGTGGATAAAGCGATGCAGGTACAGCTTCATCTCCAGCGCGCTGTGCCATTCCTCGAAGGCGAACATGGTGCGCCAGTACATCCAGAAGTTGCTCTCCAGGAACTCCTTCGAGAACACCTCGTCGATCCGCTTGTTCTCCATCTCCGCACGGGTGGCGAGGAAGACTTTCACCACGTCCTTCTGCCCGCGGTCGCCGAGCGTGAACAAGCCGTCGGTGTGCGCGTCCTCGCCCTGCCGCACGGTGGCGCGCTGCAACGAGAAGTTGGGGTCGTCCTTGTTCAGCCAATAGAACTCGTCGAGCACGCTGGCGTCCTCGAGTTCCATCGACGGAATCGACCGGAACAGGTCCCACAGGCACTCGAAATGGTTCTCCATCTCACGCCCGCCCCGGATCACGAACCCTTTCTCCGGCTCCTTGATTCCGTCCAGCGCCCCACCCGGCAACTTCAATTCCTCGAAGATCGTGATCCGGCCGCCGGCCATCCGCCCGTCCCGGATGAGGAAGGCCGCCCCCGACATCGATGCCAGGCCCGCCCCGACGAACCACGCCTTCTTGTCGTCGACCCCCTCGGGTTTGCGCGGTCGCGCGAACGCCTCGTAGTTGCCGCTGCTGTAGTACATAGGACTCCTCTTCCGAAACAGTCGAAGTACTGGCCAGGCCGAGCTCCCTTACCCACCTTGCCGCAGAAGCATTAAATAGCCAAGAAGTAACTAGCTTCGTAGCTCGAGCGCGATCGCTCCGGTGAGCAGTGCACGAGCGCGGTCCAGGTCGAGAGACCCGCTGTGCCAGCGCTCGCTGAGCCCTTCCACCAGGGTGGTCAGGCGTTCGGCGCCGGCCACGGCGTCCGGAGCCTGGGCCGCGCGCAGCAGGGCTTCGATATCGGTGTTCCAGGAGCTGGTGGTGGTTCGGAGCGGAGCGCGCAGGTCTTCGTTGAAAACGGCGCTGGCGCGGAGTTCACCCCAGGCGATGCTGGTCTCGCGGACGTGCTCGGTGTCCTGGAGTTCCAGCAGCAGCATGGCCTCGAGCCGGGCGCGCGGGTCGGCGCCGGCCGGGTCGGTGTAGGCCTGGGCGCGGTGGTTGATGTGCTCGAGCGCCGCGTACAGGACGCCCGAGCGGTCCTTGAAGTGGTAATAGATCAGCGCTGTGGAGACGCCCGCCGCGGCGGCGAGTTTTTCGATGCGCAGCCCGCGCACACCGTCCTGGGCGATGACGCGGACCGCGGCTTCGAGGATCTGGGTTCGACGCTCTGACACGATTCCTCACAGTAGGGGTCAGGCGGCCGGTTCCTGTTGCGTGGTGCAGTGGATACCGCCGCCGCCGGCCGCGATCCCGTCGATATTCAGCTGCACGATCTCGCGATCGGGGAACAGCCGCTGCAGGGTGGCGCGGGTGGCCGGGTCGGTGTGCGGGTCGCCGAATTCCGGGGCGATGACGGCGCCGTTGCAGACGTAGAAGTTGATATATCCGGCGGCGAAGTCGTCCCCGGTCCCGCGCACCTCGGACGGCCCCTCCAGCACCTCGACGCGCAAGGGACGGCCGTGCACGTCGGTGGCCTGATGCAGGATGTCGAGGTGGCGGCGGGTGACGTCGTAGTCGAAGGAATCCGGGTCGTTGTCCAAGCCCGCGACCACCACGCCAGGGCTCGCGAAACGCGCGTAGAAATCGGTGTGCCCGTCGGTGATGTCCTCGCCCGCGATGCCCGGCAGCCAGATCACCTTCTCGATGCCGAGCAGATAGGCCAGCTCCTCCTCCACATCGCGCTTCTTCCAGCCCGGATTGCGATTGTTGTTGAGCACGCAGCTCTCGGTGATGATCGCGGTGCCCTCGCCGTCGACCTCGAGGCCACCGCCCTCGAGCACGAGGTCGGTGGTCAAGCGTTCGACACCGGCGCGCTCGGTGACGATCCGGGCCACCTTCGCGTCGCGGCGGTGGTCCTGCTTGTCACCCCAGCCGTTGAAATTGAAGTCCACGCCGGCGCGGCCGCCGGCGCCGCGCACGAACACCGGGCCGGTGTCGCGCATCCACAGATCATCGATCTCCGCGGGCACCAGGTCGACGTTCGCGCCGCTCGTCAGTCCGCGCGCCAGGTCCATTTCGCCGGGCCGCACCAGCATCGACACCGGTTCGAAGCGGGCGATGGCCGTCGCGATGGCGGCCAGGTCGCGTTGCACGACGGGCACCAGGTCAGCGCCCCAAATGCGTTCGCTCGCACCGAAAGCCATCCAGGTCCGCGCGTGCGGCTCGCCTTCCTCGGGCATCATCCACTTTCTCCCGTCGTCCGCCGGCTCGGCCTCGTCGCCGCAACCGGTCACCAGGAAACTGCTGATCGCAGCCATCGATGTCTGTACGAATGTGCGCCGTCGCATGTCGCTTCTCCTCTGTTCGGCAATCGCCAGGCTAACTCCTGACTGAATTTTTAGTCAAGAATCAGGTGACGCGTGTCATGACGGCGAACTGCGATGTCAGACGGGTGTCAGCCCTTCCGGCGCACCATCTCGGTGATCCAGATCGGCGCGAACGGCGACGTGCAATTGGGCGGCGTCGGGTAGTCCTTCAGCACCTCCAGGCGCTCCCCGATCGCCAGCGCGCGGGCGCGGTACTCCGCGTGCTCGATGCCGATCTGCGCCAGGCAGTGGTTCATCGCCCATTGCAGACGATCCGGCGCGTCCTTCATGTCCGCCTCGATGACATCGAGCAGCCCGTCGAGGTCCAGGCCCGCCGGCTGCTTGGCCACGCGCTCGGTGGTCAGCGCCCATCCGGCGCTCGCGACCACCGGATCCGGGTCCGCGAACCACGCCGCACGCAGCTCCTCGGCGTGCGGGTTCTTCTTCACCACGTAGTTCACGAGCCAGTCCTGCACCTTGGGCGTGCCCGCCGAGCGCAGCATCGCGTCCAGCTCGTCCCGCTCGAACGCCTTCGGGCGGCAGATCAGCGTGGTCAGCAGTTTCGCCGTGGTGTCACCGGTCGCCCACAGCTCACGCGCGAGATCCTGCTGTGTCTTCAGTCTTTTCGCGACCGCGCGCAGGTGACCGAGGTTCACGCCGTGATCGTCACCGTGCTTCTCGTTCACCGCACGGATCTTCGGATCCTCGAGCGTGGCCAGTTCGGCCAGCACCTGGGCTACCGTCGTGTCGGACACCGTAGTCTCCCGTTCATCTCGTGAAGTTTCAGCCTAAGCCCAACCACGGATTCACAGACTGCTGACCAACCGGGGGTTTCTACGGCACGATCGTGGGTAGCCGGGCGTTATCTCGGGCGTGATCTTTGGCCTGTGGCGAGTGGAGGATGGCGCAATTGAGTGGACCGCTGTGGGCCCTGCCCGGTGGTGAAGAGCAGGGGCAGGATTTCGATCTGGAGACCACCGCCCAGTGGCAGATCCGCGATGCGGTCCGGACGCTGCTCGCCCCCGACACCGGCGTGCTGGTCGAGGACGCGGTGCTCGTGGTCGACGAAATGGTGGCCAACGCGGTCGAGCACGGTAGTGCGCCCTGGCGTTGCCGACTCGCCTTGCACGCCGCGCCGCCGCGCCTGCGGGTCGAGGTCGACGACAGCGGCGCCGGCGAACCGCATCTGCGTACCCCCGACCTGCACGGCGGCCGCGGCTTGATCGTCATCGACCGCCTGGCCAGTTCCTGGGGTGTCCTGCGCTACGGAAGATTCAAAACCGTCTGGGCCGAACTCCCCCTCGACCGCCCCAACGTCCCCCCGATCAACACCGCCCCCTAACGCCCCAGCGCCTCGTCGACGCTGTGGTACAGCGCCAGCACCTCTTCCAGCCCGGTGATCTCCAGCGGCCGGATCACCGGCCGGTTCGCATCCACCACGACTCGCAAGGGCTCGCGGCGCCTTTCGGCTTCATGCCGGGTCTTGGCGAGCGTCTGCAATCCCGCGCCGCCGAGGTAATCGACGTTGGTCAAATCCAGCACGCAGAACGGCGCCCGCGTCCGATCCAGGCCCTCCCGTACCGCTTCCGCCAGCAACGGCGCGGTGTCCGCGTCGACCTCCCCGAAGATCGCCACCACGGCCGCGTCACCGACCATCCGATGCTCGACCCGGAAAGACGGTTCCGCAGACTCCTGCTGTTCGCTCACCCCGCGCACTCTATAGCGGAGCGTCACCGCCCTGAAGGCGAATCCGGCGCCTGGCCCGCGCTGCTCAGTCATTGCTGATCGGGCGCGGGCAGCCTGAGGCGGTCCTGCCGATCAAGCTGTGAAGGGCTCTCCGATGACACTCACGATTCCCGGATTCGACTATCGACGCGTCACCGTCGCCGACGGCGTCTCGCTCAACGCCGCCGTCGGCGGCAGCGGTGACCCGATCGTGCTGCTGCACGGGTTCCCGCAAACCCATCTGTGCTGGCGGCATGTGGCGGCCGACCTGGCCGCCGATCACACCGTGATCTGCCCGGACCTGCGCGGTTACGGCGCCAGCGACAAGCCGGTCGCGGGCGACGGCGACACCTACTCGAAACGGACGATGGCCGCCGACATCGTGGCGCTCGGCCGGGCTATCGGGTTCGAGCGCTTCGCGTTGGCCGGGCACGACCGGGGCGCGCTGGTCGCCATCCGCGCCGGCCTGGATCATCCCGAGGTGATCACCCAGCTCGCCTCCCTCGATGTGCTGCCGTTGCTGGACATGTGGGAAGTGCTGCACGGGCGTTCGGCGGCAGTCGGTTTCCACCTCTACCTGATGGCCCAGAACGCCGGGCTGCCCGAAGAGCTGATCGCGGGCGCACCGGACGCCTTCTTCGGCCATTTCCTCGACGCGTGGACCCAGGATCCGACGGCCATCCCCGCCGACATTCGCGCCGCCTATCTCGAAGCGTCCCGGGCCGCCATCCCCTCGATCGTCGCCGACTATCGAGCCTCGGCCACCATCGACGTCGAACACGACCAGCACGATCGGAACGCCGGCAACCGGCTGCGGATGCCGGTCGCGGTGCTGCAACAGGACTGGGGCGCCGCGCTGGGTTTCGATGCCGCCGAGCTCTGGCGCGCCTGGGCCGAAAACCTCACGCACACCACGGTTCCGTGGGGCCATTTCATGGCGGAAGAGGCCCCGGCGGCAGTCGCCGGGGCGCTGCGGGAACTGCTCACGAAACCGGCCGGGCAGCCAGTGCCGCGCTGAGTTCGCCGAGGTAACCCGAGACGGGCCCGGCGGTCAGCACGCCGGACCCGGCCCCGGCGATTTCCGTTGCCGCGGTGGACAACGCGCGCCGCGCACGTTCCATCATCGGGTAGTCGCCGACCCGGACCGCCGCGCGTGCGGTGAGACACCACAGGGCCTCCAGCAGGAGGTCCGGCGGTGGTTCGGGGGTCCGGCGCAGTGCCGCGGCGGCGGCGTCGGCACGGTTGTCCGCCAGCAGCAGGTGCGGGCGCGCCCACGGCTCGTACGGGCCCCAGTCGGTTCCGGCGTCGAACTCGGCCTCCTGTCCGTGCCCGACCCGGAGACACAGCAGCGCCAGCGGGAGCAGCCCGTGTTCGACTCCGGGCATGCCACTGTCGGCGAGCAGCCGCGCGGCGGCTCGGTAGCCGGCTTCCGCGGCGGTGCTCGGTGCGCCGGTCGCCGCGGCGCGCATCGCGCGGTACCAGGTGGTGAAAACCGTCGTCAGCGGAGCTTCGTGCCGCCGGGCGAGGTCGTCGGCAGCGGCGGCGTGCTCGTCCGCGCCCTCGAATTCGGCGCGAGCGCCGAGGGCCTGCATCCGGATCAGATGTCCGAGGATCTCGAAGGTCACCAGCCCGTGCCGAGCCGACAAGGCCACCAATTCCCGGCCGATCGCGTCACGCTCGGCGGCGAGGCCGGCCCGGTGGAAGGTGTGCAGGAACAGGCCGCTCAACGCGGAGGCGAGCAGGGCGGGATCGTCGAGCCGGCGGGCGATCTCCTCGGCCGCCCGCGCGGCCCGCAGCCCATCGGCGGCGTTCGTACCGCGAGATTCGAGGGCGATGGCGACCAGCAGTCGAGCCCGCGTGGCGCCGGGTGTCTCGGCGGGCAGCCGCGCCAGGGTGCGCTGGGCCGCCGCGACGATTTGGGCCGCCTGCTCCGGATCGTCGGAGCGGGTCCAGATGCCAGGGACGTCGTAGTTCCCGATCACCCGCGCGGTGAGTTCGGGGTCGTCCAATTGTTCGGCGGCAGTGATGGTTCCGAGCCGTTGCTGCCGTGCGGCCGCCAGTCCGCCGCCGCCGCTGATCGCCAGGCCGCGCAGCAGTCCGACGGTCGATTCGAGCCGGGCCTTCGAGCCCGCCGCCACCGTGCGGTCATAGGCGGCGGCCGCCTGTTCCCATACTTTCTCCGCCGTCACCGCGCCGAGCTGGTCCTCGTGCCTGAGGATGTCCGCTTCCAGCGCGATGAGCTCATCCCCGGGGTCGATGCCCAAGTCCTCGGCGAGCTTTTCGCGGGCCCGGCGCAGAGCTGCCAGCGCCTCGGCTTGGCGACCGGAACGATAGAGCGCGAGCGCCAGCAGCCGCCATGCTTCCTCCCGCCACGGATGCTCGGCCAGGTGCGCGTCCAGGTCCGGCACCGCCTGGGTGGCGAGCCCGAGGTCCAGGCGCGCACGCGCCAGCCGCTCCACCGCGGACAGCCGCAACTCCTCCAAGCGGCCGCGCTCGGCCCGGGCCCACGCCTCCTCGGCGAAGTCCGCGTAGGCCGGACCGCGCCACCACCCCAGCGCCTGCTCGAGCTCTTCGAGCGCCCGCCGTGGCGTACCGGTCGCGGCGTGGGCGAGCGCAGCCTCGAACCGCCACGCGTCGACTGAATCCGGATCAGCGCGCAGCGCGTATCCCGGCCCTTCCGTGACGAGCAGCCGTGCGGCCGTACGCGCTCGACGGTGCGGCTCCAGCGCCCGCCGCAACGCCGAAACAAAGGTCTGCACCGCGCCTTTGGCTCCCGCGGGCGGATCGATCCACAAATCCTCGACGATCAGATTCACCGGCACCACCCGCCCGCGGGCAACCAGCAGCCGAGCCAGCACCGCCCGGTGCCGCGGCCCTTTGAGGTCGAGCGCGGCCCCCGCCTCATCCCAGGCGACGACCGGTCCCAGCACACCGAAACGCGGCATTCGTACCTCAGCTCCGAATCAATCCCCAGCCAGTCGACCTGGGGATTTTAGGCGAACCGGAGTCAGGTGCGGCACGGCGACAGCGCAGGTCAAGCTGCGAGCGCCGCGCGGCAACAGGCCGTCGGCGGCCGGTAGCGCCGGGAACACTGCGTCCCGTTCAGGTTCGAGGCCCGCCGCTTCGGGTCGGAGCGGCGTATCTAATGGTTTCGTATGCTGCCGATATGGCGGCGGCGAAGCAACAGGGCGGACGACCTCGCGAAGCACGGGTGGACACCTCCGTCGCCGCAGCGGTACGCGAGGTGATCGGGGAACGGGGATACGGCGGCCTGACCGTCGACGCGGTCGCCCGCACTGCCGGGGTCAGCAAGGCCGCGATCTACCGCCGCTACTCGACCAAGCAGGAGATGACCTTCGCGACGCTCCTGCACGACCTTCAAGAAGAACCCCCCGCCGACACGGGGAGCCTGGCCGGGGATCTCACCGCGCTCACCGAGCAGATCGCCACACAGGTGGTCGGGCCGGGTGGTGACACGCTCAGTGGCCTGCTTGCCGATATCCGGGCCGATCCCGAGCTGCGGGCCCGGTTCGCGCAGACCTTTCTGATGGTGGAACGCGGCGTCATCGCGACAGTGCTCGACCGGGCAGTCGCCCGCGGTGAGCTGGCGGCCCGGCCTGACCCCGCCATCGTCCAGGCGCTGCTACTGGGTCCGCTGTTCGCGTGGCTGGTCGTCCTCGACGAAGACCCGGCGCACGCCACCGAACTCAGCCGGCTGATCGCGTCGATGGCGGCTTCCGCGCTGAGCACGGGTCTGCTGCCCGCGACGGTCTGGTCGAAGCGCGTGTGAGGTGATCCGGTTGTCTCACCAGCCACTCGGTGGCAGCATACGAAACTGTGAGTTTCGATATCAAGAGTTTCGTAACTGGTGGACGCGGCTCGGCGCCGGATCCGCTACGCCAGCTGGACCAGCGCGCAGCCCACGATCAGCGCTGCCAGCCCGCCGAGCCGCACTGTGGTGACCGGTTTGGCGGGCAGCCGGAACCAGCCGTGGTGATCGATGGCCGCCGAGATGAGCTGCTGGCCGGTAACGGTCAGCGCGATGGTCGTCGCCGCGCCGATGTGCGGGATGACCGAGAAGGTGACAGTCACGTAGGTCGCGGCGGCGACCCCGCCGAGCCACCCCCACCACGGGACCTGCGCCAGCGCGGCGATCTGTGGCCGAGGGGTGCGGTGGGTAGCGACCAGGACGATCACCGCGATCGCGATGGCGGCTGTCGCGACGAGAAACGACCAGAGCCCGGTGGCGAACGGGTCGTCGAGCTCGTGTCGCAGCGCGGCATTGACCGCGCCCTGCACCGGAAGCACCGCGCCCGCGGCGAGACCGAGACCGATCCAGCCGATCCTGGCCGACATGGTCGTCCGCGTCGGCTCCCCGGCCAGCTGGCTGCGGATCACCACCCCGATTCCGGCGAGCACCGCGGCCCCACCCAGCAGCATGCCCGGGCCGAGCGGTCGCTGTTCGACGCCGAGGAGGCCGCCGACGTCGAGTGCGATCGAGGCGAACATCTGCCCGGTCACGAACAACCCCACCGAAGCCAACGCACCCAGGCGTGGAAACAAAACGATGGCACTGGTGATGTAGATCGGTGAGGCGATGCCGCCCAGCAACATCCACCATCGGGCATCCCCGAGCGAGCCGAAGGCGCCCATCCCGCCCGCAACGGCGGCGACGACGGCCAGGACCGCGGCCGAGACCGCCAATTGCACGGCGGCCGCACCGTACGGGGTGCCCACCGCCTTACCCAACTGCAGATTCACCGAAGCCTGCAAAGCCAGTAGGCCGCCGACGGCCAGCGCCGCGGCGAGATAGACGAGTGTCAAGGAGTGCTCCCGAAAGACGTAGCGAATACGGCACATTCACCTTGACGGCGACAACAGTGCTGATCAACGCACGTTTCCGGAACTCACTATGACTCTCCGGTCATGATCATGGAGGCCCCCGTGGAAATGCGGGACATCGAGATTTTCCTGACGCTGGCCGACGAGCTGCATTTCGGCCGGACCGCGCAGCGGTTGCATATCAGCCAATCGCGGGTCAGTCATGCGATCAAGAAACAGGAACGCCGTATCGGCGCAGCACTTTTCATCCGGTCGAGCCGCATGGTGCGGCTGACGCCGCTCGGCGAGCGGCTGCGCGCGGAGCTGCGGCAGGGCAGTGCGTTGATCGAGTCGGCGCTGGAACGTGCGCGCGCCGCCGCACGGGGCTTCGACGGCACGCTCACCGTGGGTGTGCTCGGCGCGCTCGGCCACGTCATCGGTCCGTGGCTGACGGCCTTCACCGACGCCCACCCCGACGTCGACTTGACCCTGCGCGAAGCGCATTTCGCCGACCCGTTCGGACCGCTCCGCGCCGGCGAGGTCGACGCGCAACTGGTGTGGCTGCCGGTCCGCGAACCCGACCTCACCATCGGCGCCACCGTGCTCACCGAGCCGATGTGGCTTGCCGTCTCCAGCACGTGCGAACTGGCCCGGCGCGAGATCGTCGACGTGGAAGATCTCGGCGACCACATCCTGTGCGACATCGGAACCACCGCGCCCACTTACTGGGCCGACGAACTGATCCCGCCGTGCACACCGTCCGGTCGCCCCATCCCCCGCGGTCCGCTGGTGCGCACATTCCAGGAAATGCTGGTGGCGGTCGCCGCCGGCCGCGCCGTCACCCTGGTGCAGGAACACTGCGTGCGCTACTACCAGCGCCCCGGCATCGTCTACTTGCCGATGACAAGCGCACCCGTCTGCCGGTGGGTCTTCGTGTGGCGTACCGGCACCGAAACCGAGCTGATCCGCGCTTTCGGCAGCTGGCAGCACAGTCGGTCGTATGCGGTTTGACCAGCGGCTTCGATTGCCGAGCAGGCCGAAATTCGATATCGGCCTACGATGGGCTTTGTCGTTTTTGTACTGCCATCGAGATGCGCATTACGCATCACGACGAAAGGTGCTGAAATGCGATTCCATCGTTCCGCAGCAGCTTTTCTCGGCGCGACTCTGATTCTTCCGGTGCTGACCGGTTTCGCGACCGCCGATCCGATCGTCGGCGGCTGCTACGGCGGCCAGCTCACCACCACCAACGTTCCAGGTAGCGGCAGCGCCGGGATGAACACCAACGTCACCGGCGGACTCACCGACTGCGGCAGCCCGCAGCTACCCGGCGTCACCGGGGCCATGCTGAATATCAGTTACCCGTTCAACGTCGTCACCGGCAGCTCCTCCGGAACCGGCGCGGGCGGAAACCCGGCCGGCGGAACCATAGCCTGGTCCGATGGATCAGTAAGCGTCGTCTCGGGCAATTGGGTCACCTCACCGGTAGGCCAGAACGCCATCAGCACCCTCGGCATCATCAGCGGCCCCGGCGCGGGTCAGCAGCTGGTGCTCGGCACTCGCCAGATCGCCAACGCGGGTTCCGTAGGCGGCGGCAGCGGCGGCGCCGGCTCGGTCGACGTCATCGACGCACTCTTCAGGTGACAGCGGCCGCCAACCCGTTCATGCAAGTGCCTAACTAGCCGAATGCAGCATGCCGACCTGGTCCACCTCCTTGATCATCCGTGTGATACAAATGTCTGACACATTTGTATCACACGCTCTGGGTGCAGGGCGGAACGGAAGTAGGACCATGAGTCGTCGCAACCTCGCGCTGGGCGCACCACTGCTCGTCATCGCCGTCGCCACGGTGCTGGCGGTACTCGGTTCGCTGCGCGATTCCCACATCGTGACCGTGACCCGCGTAACCGAGGCGGACCCAGATGTCATGTGGGAGCTGTGGAGTGACGTGCCCGCGCGTACCGAGTGGGATCACGGTCTGCAGTACATCGACATCGACGGCCCCTTCCGAGCGGGCACCACGGGCACCGTCAAGGTCGAGGGCCAGGACCCGGTCCGGTACGAAATCGTCGAAGTGACACCGAATGTGAGCTTCACCGACCGCTTCGAGAGCCTGCTGTGGACACATACCGACTGGCACCACACCATCGAACGCCAGGCCGACGGGCGCTATGCGGTCACCTGGCGCCTCGAGACCCGGGGACCACTGTCACTGATCTCCTTGCCCCTGTTGAAGAACATCTTCGGCGAGGAAGTACCCACCGCGGTCACCGAGTTCGTCCAGCTCGCCGAGAGCAAAAGCCGGCGCTGACGAATCGAGGAGCAACGTGCTGGAACGTCTCGAACTGGAGGCATTTCTCACCCTTGCCGAGGAATTGCACTTCGGCAGGACAGCGGCGCGACTGAGCGTCACGACGGCACGGATCAGCCAGACGATCCGAAAACTGGAGCGCCGCATAGGTGCACCGCTGTTCGAACGCAACAGCCGCACCGTCGGACTCACCCCACTGGGCATGAAACTACGCGACGAATTACGGCCTGCCTACGATCACATTGTGGCCAGCGTCTTCGCAGCAAGCCAAGCCGGCGAGGTCGAAAGCACGATCACGGTAGGGTTTTCCACACCCTGGTGCGGAAAACTGATCATGCGGGCGGCAGCGGTCTTTCAGCGCCGGCACCCGAATATCACTGTCGAGATCGCGGAGATCCCGCTCACCGATCCACTCGGCCGCATGCGCTCAGGCGCAGTGGATCTGCAGCTCAGCGAGTTCCCCATCGCCGAACCCGACATCACCGCTGGACCGACCATCTGTTCCGTACCGCGCGGACTGCTTATGTCCCAACGCCATCCGTTCGCCGGACGCGCGGCGGTGTCAACCGAGGACCTGGCCGACACGACACTGATCACCATCGTCGGTGGACTCGTCCCCGGCTACTGGATGGACCACCACTTTCCACGACACACGCCCACGGGGCGGCCGATCCCACACGGGCCGACGACGAACTTCTGCGCCGAAGTGCTGGTTCACGTCAGTCAAGGCAATGCCGTCACCATCGTCGCACTACACGCCGCAGCGCTTCTCCACGCGCCACAGACGGTGATCGTGCCCCTCCATGACTCGCCCCCCATCGACTACGGGCTCCTGTGGCCGACCGCAGGAAGGAACCCCCTCGTCAAACCATTCGTCGAAACAATCGCCGAGGCCGTGAGCGGTGGTCGGCTGCACTCCGCCCTATAGCCCGTGGAGCGTTCAGGTTTCGAAAAGGAATCGATCGGCGGTACCGCATAGCGTCTTGGTGCATGAGTGAATCGGCATCAGGGCAGGCGAAGGCGCACGTGCAGGAGGAGCGGGCGACGAACGGCAATGCGTTCGCGGCGGGGTGGTTAGGCGCGTCGGGGGTGCCGGCCATGGTGCTCGCCGCGGTCAACGCGCACTCGGCGGCGCAGGACTTCTCGGGGGCCGACCCTGTCCGCGGGGAGATGTGTGATGCGATCACCTGGTTCTTCGGCAGTAGTGCGTTGCTGCTCGGTGTCGGTGTCGTGCTGTTGATTTCCGGATCGAGGGCGGGGCGAGCCCTCGTAGCCGTTGGCTCGGGCGCTGCGCTGATGGGTCACGGGGTCGGGATAGCGGCGCTGGCTTTCGTGACGGAACCTGACACGGTCACATACATCGAGTCGCCGATGTTATCCGTGTTCTTCTACGGGTTTCTGGTGTTTCCGGTCGCCACCATCTGGTGCGCGGCGCTCAGTAGCCGATGAGAGCCTGCGCTGATTCGAGCAGAACACGACCGGTTGCAGGTCGGTACCGGAGCTGCCCGGGTGAGACGTATCGGGCTCCGGCACAGTGTTGCCATGGGTTCGTCGGTCGCTGACTCTTTCACTGTCGCCACTTTCAATGTCAACGGAATCCGCGCGTCACGTCGTCGTGGATTCGATCAGTGGTTGCGGGCCAGGTCGGCGGATGTGGTCGCGTTGCAGGAGCTGCGTTGTCCCGCAGCCGATGTGGGAAACTTCCCGGGATATTCGGCGGCGGTGGACGTCGGTTCCGTGGCCGGTCGTAACGGTGTGGCCGTACTGACGAGGGTTCCCGCCGCTGCCGTGCGGACGTGGGTGACTCACCCGCCCAGGGCCCGGGGACTCGGTGAGTTCGCCACGCAGGGACGCTATATCGAGGTAGACCTGGCCGACCGCCCGGTGACGGTGGCCTCGCTTTATCTCCCCAAGGGTGGTCTGCCCGCGCATCTCCAGCGCCCCGGATCGATGCGCGAACTGCCCGACGGTGGAGTCAAGTACGAACGTAAGCAGAGGTTTCTCGCGGCGTTCGCCCGCGAAGTGCACCGGAACCGGCTCGCTGCGCTGAGTACGGGACGCGAGTTCGTCCTCACCGGGGATCTGAACATCGCGCACACCCGGCACGATGTCACCAACTGGCGTGCCGCCCGCACGATGGACGGCTTCCTGCCTGCCGACCGCGAGTGGTTCAGTTCGGTTCTCGGCACGCGCCGACTCGTCGACGTGGTGCGACAGGTGCACGGCGATCGCCCGGGTCCACTCACCTGGTGGAGTTGGGCGGGTCGATCGTTCACCAAGGATGTGGGTTGGCGAGTAGACCACCAACTCGCGACGTCCGGTCTCGCCCGCCTCGCGACGGCTGTCGTAGTCGACAAGGAACCCTCACCCGCCGAGCGGCTCTCCGACCACGCGCCCCTCGTGGTGACCTACTCGGCGATGCCTAACTGAGAAGTTATCATTTCCAGGTCGCCCCAAAAGAAAAAGCCCAGCATATGCTGGGCCTTTGTGGAGCTAAGGGGAATCGAACCCCTGACCTTCTCGATGCGAACGAGACGCGCTACCAACTGCGCTATAGCCCCGTGCGGATCCCGGGGGAACCGCGCTGAGACACTGTATCAGGCAAGGTGCCGGGATACCGAATCGCCTATTTGAGGTGCGGAATTACTCGCCGACGGCGTGGCGGTAGTCGCCGGCGCCGTGGCGGTCGCGCAGGGCGCGGGCGGTGGCGGGGTCGAAGGTGTCGAGGTGTTCGAACATGGGGTCTTCGTCGTCGGCTTCCAACAGGGTGGAGCGGCGACGGAGGGCGCGGGCGGTCTCGCGGTCGATGGTGCGGCGGCGGGCGCGGGCCTCGGCCTGGCGGGGGTCTTCGACGGGGGGCTCGCCCTGCTGCTGGGCGCGGGTGAGGCGGGCGGCGCGACGACGGCGGATGTCCTCTTCGATGCGTACCTGCTTGCGTAGGTAGCCGAGGTAGGTGGCCAGGACGACGGCACACAGGCCGCTGGCCCACCAGAAGACCGCGCTGAGGACGACGCCGAGGGCGCCGCAGGCGATGGCGCCCAGCAGGAGGCCGAGGACGGCGCGCTGGCGGAAGGTGTAGCGGGCGGCGCGCGCGATGGCGTCGGCTTCCGGATCGAAACCGCCGCGGCCGCGCCGGGAAGGCACGAAATCGGGGTCCGCGGCGTCGAATTCATCGTCGTGGTATTCGGGATCGAAGTCCTCGAGGCGGGCGGGCGCGGCACTCCGGGCAGGCGGCATGGCGACCGTCTCCGGTTCGGTGCGCTCTTCCGCCACGTCGTCATCATCGGCCGAATCCGCGCTGTCCGCAGCGGTTCCGCCGGTTACGTCGAATTCGAGGTCCGCTTCGGCGAATTCGGCCTCGTCGGCCAGTTCGGCTTCCAGAGCCTCGTCGTCCGCCAGTTCGACCTCGGCGCTGACGGTTTCGCGGGCGGCGCTCGGGCTCGCCTCGAGTTCCGGTGTGGCACCGGTCAACTCGTCCTCCGGGTCGGTGACTTGATCGGCCGGGTTCATCCGGTGCTCCGCATCATCGCTGGGGAAGAACTTTCTGTGCGCACGACTCGGTCTGTAATCGGGGTCGCTGTCGTGCCCGGCGGCGGGGCCGGACTTCATGCGCCGCTTGGAGCCGCCGCGGTGCAGGACTCTCGTCGCCAGTGCCGCGTCAGTGGTCTGGCGGATCCGGGGGTGCCGGTCGGCGAGTATCGGGAACAGCACGAAGACCCACAGCACGACCAACCCGATCCACAGAATCGAATTCGGCATCTTCCCTTTTCACACCTCCGTCCCCACTGGTTCCGCCGGCGCGAAAACGCACCACTGACGTCCGTAGGTTAATTCGGGGACGCATCAACATCTGGCAGGCGCGCCGTGCACATACGCCACATCTGTCACAAGAATCCCCGGTTTCAAGCGTTTCTTCCGGCTGTTTGTGCATCGCGGGGATATCTTGTGCGGTTACCGCACCTTCGAATCCGCCGTCAGGGCAGGATGACTCGGCCGTCGCGCGCCAGGCGTTCGACGACGGTGCCCAGGACTTCCTCGATGGTGATCCCGACCAGCATGTGATCGCGCCAGGCCCCGTCGACGTCGAGATATTTGCGCAGCAAACCCTCTTCGCGGAACCCGACGTTGCGCAGCACGGCCTGGCTGGCCAGGTTCTCCGGCCGCACCGTGGCCTCCACCCGGTGCAGGCCGACCGGCCCGAAGCAGTGGTCGAGCCCGAGCCCGAGCGCCGCGGTGGCCACCCCCTGGCCACTGAGATCCTTGGCGACCCAGTACCCGATCCACGCCGAACGCAGGGCGCCGCGCACGATATTGCCGACGGTGAGCTGCCCGCTGAAGTTGCCGTCGACCTCGATCACCAACGGGATCATCGCGCCGCGCCGCGCCTCGGCTTTCAGGCTGGACCACAGCGACGGCCAGTTCGACGCGTGATTGCGCGCCTCCCAGGCGCCGCGCCCGGTCGGCTCCCACGGCTCCAGATGATCCCGGTCGCGCAGCCGGATCCGGCTCCAGGCCGCCGCGTCCCGCAACCGCACCGGCCGCAGCGTCACCTGCCCCGCCGCGCACCGCACCGGGCCCAGCCGCGCGGGCCATCCCGGATGCTGCGTGACCCGGAATACGTTCATCGACTCCATCCGCTCCTCGACCGATCAGCCGCGCTGGGCGAGGAACGCGACCCGGACTTCGTCACCGGTCCGGATTTCGGTGTCGTCCGGCTCGATCATGATGAGACTGTTCGCCTCGGCCAGCGTCGCCAGCAAGTGCGAGGACGAACCGGCCGCGCCGCCCAGCGGCTGCACCAGGTAATCGCCGGTGGTCTCGTCGCGCATCAGCTGCGCGCGCAGATAGCCCTTGCGACCCGCCATCGAGGAGATGGGCGTGATGGTCCGGGCCCGGATGACCCGGCGCATCGGATGCCGCCGCCCGAGCGCGATCCGGATCAGCGGCCGCACCATGACCTCGAAAACCACCAGCGCGCCAACCGGATTGGACGGTAGTAGGAAGGTCGGGACCTCGTCCCGGCCCAGCCTGCCGAAGCCCTGCACGGAGCCGGGATGCATGGCGACGCGGGCGATCTCCAGCTCGCCCAGCCCCTCCAGCGCTTCCCGGACCTGCTCGGAGGCCCAGCCGCCGACCGCGCCCGCGATCACCACGACCTCGGAGCGCACCAGCTGACCTTCCACCACATCGCGCAGCTGACCCGGGTCGGTGCTGACGATGCCGACGCGGTTCACGTCGGCGCCCGCGTCGCGCGCGGCCGCGGCCAGCGCATAGGAGTTGACGTCGTAGACCTGGCCCGGTCCGGGCGTGCGATCGATGTCGATGAGTTCGCCGCCGACCGAGATCACCGAGAGCCGCGGCCGCGGATGTACGAGCACCTTGTCCTGCCCGACCGCGGCGAGCAGACCGACCTGCGCGGGCCCGATGATGGTGCCCGCACGCACCGCGACATCGCCGGGCTGCACGTCATCGCCGACACGGCGCACGTAATCGCCGGAGCGCACGGTCTCATAGACCTTGATCCGCGCCCGGCCGCCGTCGGTGAAGTCCAGTGGCAGAACGGCATCCGCGAGCGTCGGCAGCGGCGCGCCGGTATCCACCCGCACGGTCTGGCGCGGCTGCAACCGGATCGGCTGCCGCGAGCCCGCGACCACCTCGCCGACCACCGGCAGCGTCAGATCGACGAGTTCGCCGTCCTCGTTGCGGATATCGGTACCGGCGGCGGCGACATCGACGCTGCGCACCGCGTAACCGTCGATCGCGGCCTGGTCGAAGCCGGGCAACGGCCGTTCGGTGACCACGTCTTCGGCGCACAGCAGGCCCTGGGCCTCGGAGATCGCGACCCGGACCGGCCGGGGCGCGACCGCCGCCGCGGTCACCTTGATCTGCTGATCCTCAACCGAGCGCATCGAGCCCTTCCCTGATCTGGCGTCGCACTGAATCCCGCCGCGCACCCAGTGATGGTGTCACCGCGGCTCCGCGAATGCGGTTCGGCGCGCGGCAGGTGAACTCTCATTCGTACCCGACCGCGCGCCGACAGCGAAACCGATCTCAGTCGTAGGGTGTCAGCTGGGGATCCCACTCCGGACTCAGCCGGTGCTGCAACCACTCCCGCAGCGCCGGGCCGTATTCCTCGCGTTCCAAAGCGAAATCGACCGCGGCACGAAGATAACCGCCCGGGTTGCCCAGATCGTGCCGCGACCCCCGGTGCACCACCACGTGCACGGGATGCCCCTCCGCGATCAGCAGCGCGATGGCGTCGGTGAGTTGCAGTTCACCGCCGGCGCCGGGCTCGATCCGCCGCAGCGCGTCGAAGATGGCGCGATCCAACAGGTATCGGCCGGCGGCCGCATAGGTGGACGGCGCGTCCGCCAGGGCGGGCTTCTCCACCATTCCGTTGACGCGCATCACATTCGGGTTCACCGCGTCCGGCACGGTCGCCACGTCGAAGACGCCGTAGGAGCTGACCTGATCCTTGGGCACGTCGATGGCGCACAGCACGCTGCCGCCGCGCTTGCGCCGCACCCGGCTCATCACGTCGAGCACCCCGCAGGGCTGCACCAGGTCGTCCGGCAGCAGGACGGCGATGGCGTCCTCGTCGTCGTCGAGCACGCTCTCGGCTTGCGCGACGGCGTGGCCGAGGCCCAGCGGCTCTTCCTGGATCACCGAGACCACGTCGAGCAGGCCGGGCGCCTTGCGCACCTTCTCCAGCAGCTTGAACTTGCCGCGCTCGGCGAGTGTGCTCTCCAGCACCAAGTCCTCGACGAAGTGCGCGACGACGCCGTCCTTGCCGGGTGAGGTGACGATCACCAGCCGGTCGGCGCCCGAATCGGCGGCTTCCACCGCGACCAGCTCGATGCCCGGGGTGTCCACCACCGGCAGCAACTCCTTGGGCACCGTCTTGGTCGCGGGTAGGAACCGCGTTCCCAGTCCGGCCGCGGGGACGACGGCCGTGCGGAAGCACGACACCGGGCCGTCTGCGGAGTGTCCGGCATTTGCTGTCATGGGCATACCCTATCCATCCATCACATCGGCCCCAGCGCCGTCTGGCGGCGATGGGGCGTAATGCGGGTGAGCATATGGTGATCATCATGGAGATGCCCGGTGAGGCCGATAAACATGCATGGCGCTCCGAAATTCTTCGGCAACGGAGTGCCCAGCTCGCCACCGAGCATGCAGACGAGGCTCGCTTATTGGCTGAAATCGCGGGCAAACTCGCAGTGAACGGCTGGGTCTGTGCCTATGTGCCGGTGCGCGGCGAGCCCGGTTCACGCGAACTGCTGGACGCGCTGTGTGTGGGCGGGTCGCGGGTGCTGCTCCCCGTGACGGGCCCGCCCGGGCCGCTGCAGTGGGCCGAGTACACCGGTCCGGACAGCCTGCAGCCCGCGCGGTTCGGACTGCTGGAGCCGATCGGGGAACTGCTCGGCGCCGGGGCCGTCGCGCGCGCGGAGCTGATCCTGGTGCCCGCGCTCGCGGTGGACCTGCGCGGCGTCCGGCTCGGGCGCGGGGCCGGATATTACGACCGCACCCTGGCCGCGGCCCGGCCGGACGCCCGGCTGACCGCGGTCGTGCGCGATGCCGAACTGGTCCCCCGGCTGCCCGAGGAACCGCATGACCTGCGCATGGGCTGGGCGCTCACGCCCCGGGGCGGGCTGCGCCGGCTGGGTACCGTGGAATGAATGCAGGATTGGCGATGTTGGCACTGTCGCCTGTAGAGTGCCAGTTCGACGAGACCAGCGGAGGATCCTGTGCCAACTTATTCGTACGCGTGCACCCAGTGTGACAACCGCTTCGACATCGTTCAGTCCTTCAGCGACGACGCGCTGACCGTCTGCCCCGAGTGCTCGGGCAAGCTGCGCAAGCTGTTCAACTCGGTCGGCATCGTGTTCAAGGGCAGCGGCTTCTACCGCACCGACAGCCGCGGCGGCGCCTCCACGGCGAGCGAGCCCGCGAAGTCGGACAACGGGAAGTCCGACAGCGGCCCGGCGAAGAGCTCGGAATCCAGCTCGTCGTCGAGCGGCAACGGCTCCACCAGCAGCTCCTCCACCAGCACCGCGGCCGCCGCCAGCTGAGTTCTCCACAGCCTGAAAGTTATCCACAGGCAGGTCTTTTCCCGGGCGTGGCGCCGGGCTCGTGGTCATAGGATCCGGCCATGACATCGCGCACCGATCTCGGCCGGGAGCACCCGCTGCGCACGGTTCTCGACCACCGCCCACCCTGGGCTGACCTCCTCCTGGTCCGCCGTTTGCTCGCCGCCGCACTCACCGTGCTGGCGGCGGTGCTGTTTCTCCGCGGCGATCCGGAGACCCATCCCGCGCAGGTGATCGTCGCCGATCACGATCTACCGCCAGGCAGACTGCTGACCGCCGGCGACATCCGCACCGCGCCGCACGCCTCCGGCTCCCTCCCGGCCGGTGCCGTCCGCGACGCCGGAGAGCTCCTGGGCGCCACGCTGACCGGCGCGATGCGGGCCGGTGAGGTCTTCACCGATCTGCGCGTCGTCGGCCCGCGCCTGGCGGCCGTGGCGGGCGGCGCACCGGACGCGCGCATCGTCCCGATTCGCCTCGCCGACACCGCCGTCGCGGAAATCCTGCGCGCCGGCGACCGCGTCGACGTGGTAGGCACGGAGGACGGCGACGACCGGCCCGCGCGCACGCTGGCCCGGGACGCGGCCGTGGTGCTGGTCTCGCGCCCGGCCGACCGGCGTGGGCAGCCGGAGCCGGTGGTACTCCTGGCCTTGGACGCCGCGCACGCCACCGCCGTCGCGGCGGCCTCACTGCGGACCGCGCTGACCGTCGTCTTCCGCTAGGTCACTAGCATCGGCAACCACTCGCGGCTCCGCGCAGCCAGTCAGTTCCATCCGAACAGGAGAGATTCGGCCATGCTCAAGGGTTTCAAAGACTTCATCTTCCGCGGCAACGTGCTCGATCTAGCGGTAGCCGTCGTGATCGGCACCGCCTTCACCGCCATCGTGAGCTCCTTCACCGACGGCATCGTCAAGCCGCTGCTCGCGGTCTTCGGCGGCACCAACGATCTCGGCTGGGGCTTCCAGCTGGTGGCGGACAAGCCGGCCACCTTCATCCAGCTGGGCACGATCGTGGGCGCCGTCATCGACTTCCTGTTGATCGCGGCGGTGCTGTACTTCGTGCTGGTGACCCCGGCGAACCGCATCATGGCGCGCTTCGGCTCCAAGCAAGCGGCGGCCACCGAGATCGCCCTGCTCACCGAGATCCGCGATCTGCTCGCGGCCGAGCGCGACGCCGCGGCGAACTCGAGTACCGAAACCGGTTCGAGCACAGGCACGACCACGATCCGCGAGGTGTAAACCCCGCCACCCCAAGCCAAAAAAGCAGGCCCGCCGCGAAAGCGACGGGCCTGCTCAGGTTTTCCGGTCTGGCGAACCAGATCAGCCGAGGCTGAAGGGGGTGCCCCAGATCGTCACGTACGACATGACGTTGTCGGTCTCGACCTTGACCTTGACGAAGGCACGCGCCTGCGCGTAGCCACCACAGCCGGTCAGGCCGATGGTGGAGTCCGCCCAGCTCACCGAGCCGGTGGTGCCCTTGAAACGGTTGTTCCGCGAGTGCGACTCGTTGCCGAAGTCGTCGGCGACCTCACGGTCGAGGACGTAGAACGTCGCGGACTGGCCGGGGCCGAGCGAGAGCGCCGCGCCACCGGAAGCACTCGGGGTGCCCTTCGCGCCGCCTTCGCCGTCGCTCTCGATGTCGAGACCGGCGCCGCCATCGACACCGACGCCACCGATGTTGACCTGGCAGCCCACGAGGTAGCCCGGGTAGATCCGGCCACCGGCCGAAGCGCCGCCGCCGGACAGCTCGACCGAGGCGGTGCCCGAGGCCCACGCGTTGCGGTGGACCGGGGTAGCGCCCATGGACGGGTTGATGTTCGCGGACTCGTTGAACAGGTTGATGCTCACGACGGTGCCGTCGGACAAGGTCTTGGTCATGGTGGCACCGGGCAGCGGCACGAAGGTATCCGCGTTGGCCGCACCGGTGGAGAACAGGCCCATGGCGACAGCCGCGGCGGCACCCGCGCCGGCAGCCTTCACCAGGTTCTTACGGTTGATCATGTTAGTCCCTCAGGGGTTTAGTGTTCGGCGAGAAGAGGATTCGACGATTCGAAGACGGGGTCAGCCGATGGAGAAGGGCTGGCCGTACAGGGTGGTCTTCGAGTAGTGATCGCCGATGATCTCGACCACGGTGTAGGAACGCGCCTGCGCGTATCCGGCGCAGCCGGTGATGCCGATCAGCATGTCCTCGTACTCGACCGAGTAGACGCCGGCCTTCAGAATGTCCTTCTGCTCGATGGCGACCCAGCCGACCTGGCCGGGGCCCAGGCCCAGGCTGAAGCCGCCGGAGAGGCCGAGGCTGTCCGGCTTGACGCTGACGCCACCGCTGAGGCTGACCGCCTCATCGCCGATGCTGACCTGGCAGCCGACGATGTAGCCGGTGGTGATGGTCGACGCGCCGTGTGTCGAGGAGTTGTTGGTGCCGGGGCTGTTGTCCGCGCCGTTCCAGGGACCGGGCGTGCCTTCCGGAGTAGCGGTCACGTCGGCGGTCGCGTTGCCCGACACTCGCACTTCGCGGGACACACCGTTGTTGGTGATGCCCGGCATGACGACAGCGTGCTCACCCGTGCGGGTAATGGTCACGCCGGGACCCGTCTTCTGGCCGTCCGGCAACGGCACGAAGACATCAGCATTGGCAGCGCCGGTCGAAAACAGACCCATGGCAACGGCCGCGGCAGCACCGGCCACGCCGGCACCGCGACGCAGACCGTTGGTGCGGTTCTCGCTCATACTTCCCCTCATCAGGTTCTAACAGTCAACCTCGACCATCGAGGCTGGATGGTCCTCTCAGGCCCAGCTCAGTTTGTCGTCCGTTTGTTGCCGGTGTGTAACCGACCGTTATTTCGGCGCAACGGCCTTAGCTGGCAACGGAACCGAGCCATGGTTCCGCCGGGTCGGCAACGTTCGTGACGTACCCGGGCCTGTGGGGTCCATAGTTGGGTGGCTCTGGGCGAAGATTAAACCGTAGGTAACAGCGTGGCAACGCGGGCTTTGGTAAAGAACATTGTGATGTAGATCACAGGGTCAAACATCGCCATATCGCTTGACGTGCATAGATGCAGCAGAGAAGGGTCCCGGAACGGGTTAATCAACCATGCGCGGCGCAACAAGGCCATTCGCGGATACGAGTCAGCGCCGTAACGAAATGGCCTGCATCACAGTCGAAATACAAAAACAGTGAGGCAGCCGCGGCCATATATCCGTTCGTAATACGGAGCGCGGCCGTAGATAAAGCTCAACCGTGGTGCGGTGGCACCTGGGAGCGCAGCCAATCATCGGAAGACGATGACGCTTCGGAGTCGTCCCCGCGTTCATCGCGGGTGGTATCGGGAAGGGCGTCGCCGAAAATCTCGGCTAAACGCGCGGCGTCCCTCGCCCGGCGGCGGGCCGGGCGAGGGTCGTCGGAAGAATCGGTGCCGTTGATTATTCGGCCAATCCGGAGAGCTCGCCGATCGCCTTGCTGGCCAGCGGCCCGAGGGTTGCCATGCCATCGCGGATCGCGGCGCGGGTGCCCGGCAGGTTCACGACCAGGGTGCTGCCGGAGATACCGGCGACCCCGCGCGAGAGGCCCGCGTCCAGGGAGCCGGCGACCCGGCCGGAGGCACGCAGCGCCTCGGTGATGCCGAGCAGCTCGCGGTCCAGCACCTGGGCGGTGGCCTCGGGGGTGACATCGCGCGGGGACATCCCGGTGCCGCCCACCGAGATCACCAGGTCGACACCGCCGATCACCGCGGTATTGAGCGCATTACGGATTTCCACCTCGTCGGCCTGCACCGAAACCGATGCGTCGACTAGGAAACCCGCCTCGGTGAGCAGCTCGGTGACCAGCGGTCCGAGCGAGTCCACACCTCCATGCGCCGTCCGATCGTCCACGACCACCACCAGTGCACGCCCCGCCACAGGAGCATCGATTTCCATGCTGCTCACCGTAGCGCCTGCCGCGCCCGGTTCGACGGCTGAGTTGGCAACAGCACTGAGGTCGAGACTCGACATCAACATGACCTTTCCAGCCTTACGCGGGAGCGCCGCTGAGCGTGACCTCGACGGTCTTGGGGTTGTTGCCCTGTTCATCGGTGTAGGTGACCTTCACCTTGTCACCGGGCTGATGCGAGCGGACCGCCGCGATCAGGGCATTGCCGGAATCGATCGGCCGGTCACCGAGTTTGGTGATGACCGAACCCGCCGGGATGCCCGCCTTGGCCGCCGGGCCGTCCGGCGTCGCCTCCAGGACCAGCGCGCGGTCGTCCTCCGGGCGCAGCTTGACACCGATCTGGGCGTAGGTCGCGTGACCGGTCTTGACCAGCTGGTCCGCGACGCGACGGGCCTGATCGACCGGAATCGCGAAGCCGAGACCGATGGAACCGGTCTGCTGACCGGCCATCTCGTTGGCGCCCAGGCTGGCGATGGCGGTGTTGATGCCGATCAGCTTGCCGTCCGAATCGACCAGCGCACCACCGGAATTACCGGGGTTGATGGCCGCGTCGGTCTGGATCGCGTCGATCACCGGGTTCGGCGTATTCGGGCTCGAGGTGCCCTCGCCGCTGGTGGAGACCGGGCGATTCAGCGCGGACACGATGCCGGTGGTGACGGTGCCGGCCAGGCCGAGCGGCGAGCCGATGGCGATGGCGGACTGACCCACCTGCAGATCCGCGGAATTGCCGAATTCGATCGGAGTCAAGCCGGTCTTCTCGGCCTTGATCACCGCCAGGTCGGAGACCGGGTCGGCGCCGACCATGGTGGCCGGAGCCGTGCTGCCGTCGCTGAAGACGACCTCCATCTTGGAGCCCGCGCCCGCGCCCGCGGCCACGTGGTTGTTGGTCAGGATCAGGCCGTCCGAGGACAGGATCACGCCTGAACCCTCGCCTTCGGCGCGATTGCTGGCGACCTTGATCATCACCACGCTGGGCACGACTTTCTGCGCCACCGCCTGGACCGATCCGGCGGGTGCGTTCGACACGTCCTTGACCTTCGGGCGGGGTGCGTCCAGCGCGTTGGTGACCGAGGTGCCCGAGCCGTCCCGATGGGTGACCGCCGCGCCCACCACGCCGCCGATGCCGCCACTGACCAGTGCCAGCGCCACCGCGCCCGCCACCAGGCTGGTGCGCAGCGGCTTACGCGGCTGCTGCGGCGCCGGGAAGCCGTAGGGGGCACCGGGGTGCGGCGGGTTCGGATATCCGGGCGCAGCAGCGTATTCCGGGCCCGATTCCGGGCCCGGGAACGGCTGGGCCTGGTAATGCGGCATCGAATACTGTCCGGTGGAATACGGACCGGATTGCGTATAGGGCTGGGAAGATGTGCCCCAACCGGTCTGGCCCGAATTCTCCGGGTGCGCGCCCTGGTTGTGCCCGGTCGGCTGCGGACCGCTGGTACCGGCTTTTTCTTCCTCGGTCATGGCTTCTCGTTTCTCCCTAGCGTCTGCGACCTACCTTGGCGGCGACGGATAAGAGTGGACTGAGATCCTGCTTTGACCCTGCTTTCAGTTTTCCGAGAGGTCCGCGGCGGCGTCGTCCATTTCCGGCAGCACGCCCGGCGCAGCCCCCTCACCAGGTAACACAATACGGATCAGCGCGCCGCCCCGGTCGGAAGTGTCGATGGTGATGGTGCCGCCGTGTTTGGTGACGACTTGTTTGACGATGGCCAATCCGAGGCCCGACCCGGGCATGGAACGCGCGGCGGTGGTCCGATAGAAGCGTTCGAAAACCAGCTCGCGTTCGGCGGCCGGAATTCCATGACCGGCATCGTCGACGGCGAGTTCCAAAAGTCCGCGCCCGGTCTCGCGCATGGCGACATGCACCTGCGCACCGGCCGGACTCCATTTCGCCGCATTGTCGAGCACGTTCAGGACCGCGCGTTCCAGGCCCGCCTCGTGGCCGTACATGAACCACGGGCGCAGTTCGGCCACGAATTCGATGGAGCCGCGCCGCCGCCGCGCCCGTTCCAGCGCGCGTTCGGTGACCTCGCCGAGATCGATCCGGTCGTAGACGGTTTCGGGGGCGTCCTCGCGGGCCAGGTCGACCAGGTCGCCGACCAGCTGGGACAGCTCCTCGATCTGGGCCACCACGTCCGAGCGCAGCTCGGCCATGTCCTCCTCGGGGATGCTCGGGGCGCCCGGGCGGCTGGAGGCGATCAACAGCTCCATATTGGTGCGCAACGAGGTGAGCGGCGTCTTGAGCTCGTGCCCGGCGTCGGCGACCAGGCGGCGCTGCCGGTCCCGGGATTCCGCGAGCGCGCGCAGCATGGTGTTGAAACTCTCGGTGAGCCGGGCCAATTCGTCGTCGCCGGTGACCGGGATCGGGGTCAGGTCGTCGGTGCGGGCGATCCGCTCGGTAGCCGAGGTGAGCCGGGCGATGGGCCGTAAACCGGTGCGGCCCACCGCGGTACCGGCGGCCGCGGCCAGCACGACACCGCACCCGCCGACCACGAACAGCAGCCAGGCCAGCCGGTCGAGCACCTCCCGGGTCGGCTCCAGGCGTTGCGAAATGATCAGCGTCGCGCCGGAATTCGTCGGCATCGCCAGCACCCGCTGGTTGTGCACGGTACGCAGCGAGGAGGCCAGTTTGCCGTCGGCGACCGCGAGTTCCTGGCTGCCGACCGGCGGAACCGTCTGCTGTGGTGGCATATACGGCTTGTGGTCGGCGAAAATCAGGGCCACGCCGACGTCATTGGAGAACAAGCCCGCCAGCACGATGGACTGGAAGCCCAGATTCTCGAAATTGTTGTTGATCATCGTCTCGGCGCGCGCCTTCAGCTGCGAGTCGACGTCGTTGTACAGCGCCCGCTCCACCATCGCGTAGGCGGCGATGGAGGTGACGGCGACCGCGATGGCCACCACCGAGGCGGCGAGCAAGGTCACCCGCCACCGCAGCGACACCGACCGGGTCAGCGGCATCGGCGCGCGCATCTCCGCGTCGTGCGGGCGCTGGCCGAGCGTGGCGACCACCGGGCGACGGGGAATACTTCGTGCCATGACTCCAGGCCTACGGAGGGGTCTCGCGCAGCACGTAACCGACGCCGCGCACGGTGTGGATCAGCCGAGGTTCACCCTCGGCCTCGGTCTTGCGGCGCAGGTAGCCGATGTAGACCTCGAGCGCGTTGCCGGAGGTCGGGAAGTCGTAACCCCACACCTCCTCCAGGATCCGGCTGCGGGTCAGCACCCGGCGCGGGTTCGCCATCAGCATTTCCAGCAGCGAGAACTCGGTGCGGGTCAGGCTGATCGAGCGGCTGTCGCGCCACACCTCGCGGGTGACCGGGTCCAGCGACAGATCGGCGAACCGCATCGCCTCGGAGGCTTCCTCGGAGTCGGTGGCGCGGCGGCGCAGCAGCGCCCGCAACCGGGCCAGCAGTTCCTCCAGCGCGAACGGCTTCGGCAGATAGTCGTCGGCGCCCGCGTCCAGGCCCGCGACCCGTTCGGAGACCGAATCCCGGGCCGTGAGAACCAGAATCGGCAGATCGTCACCGGTGCTGCGCAGGCGGCGGCAAACTTCCAGGCCGTCCATGCGCGGCATCATCACATCGAGAACGAGGGCGTCGGGTCGTTGCGCGGCGGCCTTCTCCAGGGCATCGACACCGTCCACCGCGAGGTCGACGGTATAGCCGTTGAAGGTCAGCGACCGGCGCAGCGATTCCCGGACGGCGCGATCGTCGTCGACTACCAGAATGCGCATGCGACCAGTTTGGCCCTAACGACTGAGAGGGCACTGAGAGGGGCGGTATCGACACGCCGGGCAGCTCTGGACATCCTTCAGCAAACCTCCGATCGTGTGCCGGACTCCGGCCGACCGAAAACCACTCTGCCCGTGCGGCATTGCTGGCTCGAGCCTGCCGCTGGTTTCAATTGCCGCTAGTGACCGGACACGGTATGTTTCACGTGCCATTTAACAAGACCTCTGGTTGGTTATGGACAGGCACCGCTGCCGAATGTGAGCCGGGGGACCTAATCGAGAGAGCTGAGGGATAGAGGCGGGATGGAAGCTGCACCGCGATCCTGGCAGGCGATTTTCTCCAACTGGTCGGTTGCCCGCAAGGTCGCCATCGCGCTGCTCCCACCCGTGATCTTGGCCATGTCCTTCGCAGTGCTGCGCGTCGACAACCATCTGGATGGCATGCAGCAGGTGCGCCAGGCCAGCGAGTACAACGCCGCCGTCCACCAGATCATCGAATTCGCCGGAGCCACCGCGGAATTGGCGTCGACCGCGGTGAGTACCGCCGGCACCGACCCGGCCACCGACCCCCGGATCGTCAAGGCCAACACCCGCTTGGATCGCGCGATCGCCGATCTGGAATCGGTGCTGCGCCTGCCTAAAGTCCATCCCCAGCTGGTCCGCGAAATGAATGAGGCGATCACCGGGGCGAAGTCGATGCGGGACAAGGCCCGCACCACGCCGCCGGCCGATCTGGCCACGCAGCTCGACTGGATCCTGACCTTCGTCGACAAGGCCATGGCCACCTCCGACGGCGTGACCTCCGGCTACAACGGCGCGCAGCGCTACATGCTGCAGGTCACCTCGCTGGTCGCCGCGCGCCGCATCTTCGCGCAGGAACAGCTGATCATCGGCATGCTCACCTCGGGCAAGACCACTCCCGCCGAGCAAAGCCAGCTGGCCGGCCGGTTGCTGACCGTGATCGGCTCGGAGCTGGCCATGATCCGGGCCTACGACCAGACCAATCCCGACGACGCCCCGCACAACGACAAGCTGGTCTCGGGCGCGATGACCCGGCTGCAGACCGTCGCCGATCCGGCCCGGTCCGCCGAGCTGGTGGAATCGATGCGCACCAGTTCCGCCACCTACGAACTGGCCTCGACCGAACGGGCGCGAGCCGTCGAGCGGGTGCTGGGCGCCGCCTTGACCAGCGCCCGCACCGACGCGATGCGCGACACCTCGATCATCATCGGCACCCTGCTGGCCGGCCTGGCGCTGGCGCTGTGGGTGGCTCAGGCCCTGGTCATGTCGATCCGCCGACTACGCCACGACGTGCTCGACACCGCGCACGTCCGGCTACCCGAGGAATTGGCGCTTGTCTATTCCGGCGGCACCGCCCCGCAGATCACCCCGGTCGGCGTCACCGGCCGCGACGAGATCGGGCAGCTCGCCCGCGCCGTCGACGAAATGCACGAACAGGCCCTCAATCTCGCGGCGCTCCGACTACAGATCGGCAAGATGTTCGAGACGCTGTCCCGGCGCAGCCAGTCGCTGGTGGAACAGCAGCTGACCCTGATCGAGGAACTCGAGCGCAACGAAGAGGACCCGATCCGCCTGCAGAGCATGTTCCGGCTCGATCACCTGGCCACCCGCATGCGCCGCAATGGCGACAATCTGCTGGTGCTGGCCGGCACCCCGTTGCGCCGCGGTCATCTGGAGCCGGTCGGCCTCTCGGACATGCTCTGGAGCGCGATCTCCCAGGTCGAGGACTATCAAAGGGCCGAAATCGGCGCCGTGCCCACCGGTGTCGTCGCCGGTGCGGCCGCGGTCGACATCGAGCACCTGCTCGCCGAGCTGATCGACAACGCGCTGCGGTACTCCCCGCCGGACCGCCGGGTCGGGGTCGGCGTGGGCCGCACGATGGACGGCGGCTACCTGATCGAGATCACCGACCGCGGACTGGGCATGTCCGAGGAGGACCTGGAGGCCGCCAACTACCGCCTCGCCTCCGGCGGCCAGGTCAACTTCGAGACCGCCCGCCGCATGGGCCTTTTCGTGGTCTCCAATCTCTCGGCCCGGCACGGCATCCAGGTCAGCCTGCGCCGGACCACCTCGACCACCGACGGCACCGGCATCACCGCCGCGGTGCATCTGCCCGCGCGCCTGGTCTCGCTGCCCGAGTCCGATCACCCGACCGCGCCCGTGGTGCCGTTGCAGACCTCGACGCTGCCGCACCTGCAACCGGTCCCCGATCCGGAACCGGCCGAGGCGCCCGCTCCGCCGCAGCTCACCGCCTCCGGTCTGCCGCGCCGGTTACCGCTGCCGCCGGACCCGGAACCCGAGCCCGCCGCCGAACCCGCGCCCGAGATCTCGACCCCGGCCGGTTACGAGTCCCGCTTCGGCCTGGACGCGGTGCCGCGCCACATCGAGCCGGTGACCGACCCGGCCCCGACCGCGGCGCTGCACCCGGTCGCCGACGAGCCCGAGCCCGAACCCGAGCCGGAGAGCACCTTCGGCCCACCGATTTTCGAGCCGGTGCCCGCCGATCCGGATGACGGCGGCGGCGCCGCGCCGATCTACCAGCGCATGGTCTCGGAGTGGCTGGTGGACTCGGCGGCCTCGGATTCCTCGGGCGCGCAATGGAGCTCGCCCGCCGACTCCGGCTGGCAGGCCGCGGCCGAAGCCAGCACCCCGGCCTCCTCGGGCCGGACCCGTGGCGGTCTGCCGATCCGCAGGCCCGGCGCTCAGCTGGTTCCCGGCAGCGTCGACCCGAGTGCCGAGTCCGGAATCCGGGACCCGGAAGAGATCCGCGAGAACCTGACCCGCCACCTGAACGGCGTCTTCAGCGGTCGCCGCGCCGCCGACGCCCAACACGAACATGGGGAATTTGTATGAGTGAATCCAACAACGCCAATCTCAACTGGCTGGTCGCGCGGTTCGCTCGCGAAGTACCCGGCGTCTCGCACGCGGTCCTGGTCTCCGCGGACGGGTTGCTCCAGGCCACCAGCGACAATCTGCCGGAGGAGCGCGCCGAGCAGCTCGCCGCCATCACCGCCGGCCTGGCCAGCCTGGCCACCGGTGCGGTGCAGCTGTTCGACGGCGGCAAGGTGATGCAGTCGATCGTGGACATGCAGCGCGGCTATCTGCTGGTGATGAGCGTCGGCACGGCTTCGCATCTCGCGGTGCTGGCCACCAAGCAGCACGACATCGGCCGGATCGGCTACGAGATGGCCCTGCTCGTCGACCGGGTCGGGACGGTCATTCAGGCCACCGCCCGATCTACCGTGTGAGTCCGCCTGTGCCCAGCCCTGTCGACCCGTACAGCACTGGCGAGTCGCCGCGCCGGCCTGGCCGGGTGCGGCCCTACGCCCTCACCGGAGGACGCACCGCCTCCGCTGTCGATCTGCCGCTGGAGGCGGTGATCGAGACGGTGTCCTTTCCGTCCTACCCGACCTGGCCCGCCGGCGATATCCGGATGGAAATCCTGCACCTCGGTACCCAGCGGCTGTCCGTCGCCGAGATCGCGGGCCGCCTGGAGCGCCCGCTCGGGCTGGTCCGGGTGATGATCGGCGATCTCGTGGTCGCCGGTTCCCTGCGCGTGCATTCGACCTTGACCGACGACGCGAGTTACGACGAGCGCCGTGCCCTGATGGAGAGGACCCTGCGTGGAATCCGCGCCCTTTAGCACTTTCGGGCTCGAAGAAGCCCGCACCGCGTCGACCAAGATCGTCATCGCGGGCGGATTCGGCGCCGGCAAGACGACTTTCGTCGGCGCGGTCTCCGAGATCGTGCCGCTGCGTACCGAAGCGCTGGTCACCGACGCCTCCGATGGCGTGGACGACCTGGCGGCCACCCCGGACAAGACCACCACCACGGTGGCCATGGACTTCGGCCGGATCATCCTGCCGAACAACATGGTGCTGTACCTGTTCGGTACGCCGGGGCAGCGCCGGTTCTGGTTCATGTGGGACGACCTGGTGCGCGGCGCGATCGGCGCGGTCGTCCTGGTGGACACCCGCCGGATCGAGGACAGTTTCGCGCCCGTCGACTATTTCGAGTCGCGCAAGCTGCCGTTCCTGGTGGCGATCAACCGGTTCCCCGGCGCGCCGCGGTTCCCGCTGAACGAGGTGCGTGAGGCGCTGTCGATCCGGGAGGGCGTGCCGATCATCGATATCGACGCGCGCAGCGCCGAGGAGGTGCGGCGCACGCTGGCCGCGATCACCGAGTACGCCCTGATGCGGTTGACCGCACAGGAATTCGAGCGGACCGGCCGGCATGTCTGAGATCGACTACTTCGCCATGGGCAACTGGATGCTCGGGCTGGCCTTCGGGGTGTCCGCGCTCGGCACGCTGATCGGCCTGATCTGCATCCGGCACGCGGGCACGCCGGACATCTCGGCGCGGGCCGCGCTGGGCTGGCTGACCGTGGGCGCGACCTCGATCGGCGGGATCGGCTTCTGGCTGGCGAGTCTGGTGCTGCTGCTGGGCTTCTCGGTGTCGGACAGTCCGGTGCGCTACGAGGTCGGCCCGATCGCCGCGGCGCTGGCGCCGGCCACCCTGGGCTGCCTGCTCGGCCTGGTGCTCGCCGGGAACCGGTCCCAGCTGACCCGCTCGCTGGCCGGCGGCGCGATCGCGGCGCTCGGGCTGGTGACCACGGTGATGCTGGGCGTGCACGCGGTACGCGTGCGTGGCACGGTCACCGTGTCGACCTGGCCGCTGTACTTCGTCGGGGTGGTCGCGGTGCTCGGCTTCGTCGGCGCGCTGTGGTTGACGCTGACCTACCGCGAATCGGTGCGGGCACGGGTGGGCGCGGCGCTGCTGGCCGGGGCGACCGTGGTGGCCGCGCAAGTGCTGGCGATGTCCGCGATCGAGGTCGATATCGAGCCGGGCGTGCCGGTGCCCAACGGCATCGAGCTGTTCGACTTCGCCTATCCGGCGTTCGTGGTGGGACTGCTGACCTTGGCGGTCCCGATCGCCGCGGTGCTGCTGGCGCCGCTGCGCCGTCCGTTCGAGTCCACGCTGACCGACGAGACGCCGCTGGCCCAGCCGGGCTGACCTGCCCGAAACAGCGCAGGTCGACACAACCGAGCGGGGCGAAGTCGCGCGTGTCGGCACGGCCGGGCGCGACATATCGGGCGAAGTCGCGCGTGTCGGCACGGCCGGGCGCGACATATCGGGCGAAGTCGCGCGACCGCGTGCGGGCGCGACTTACAGTGGGAGACATGCGGTTCGGGCTGGACTATGCGGGTGGGCGTCCGGGCGGTGCGGCGATCCGGGCGGCCGGATTCGATTTCGTGGTGCGTTATCTCAGCTCGGGCGGGCCGACGCTGCCGGGCAAGCTGCTCACGCCCGCCGAGGCGGATGACCTTCGGGCGCACGGCGTTTCGATCGCGTCGAATTGGGAGACCACGGCCGATCGGATGCTCGACGGCTACGAGGCGGGCGCGCTGGACGCGGAACTGGGCCTGGCGCAGGTGCTGCGCTGTGGCGGACGGACCGACCGGCCGATCTATTTCTCGGTGGATTTCGATGCCACGCCGCAGCAGCAGGTCCCGATCAACGCCTACCTGGACGGCGCGGCGACGGTGCTCGGCCGCGCGAATGTCGGTATCTACGGCGGATATTGGCCGTTGCGCCGGGCGCTGGATTCCGGGCACGCGCTGTGGGCGTGGCAGACCGATGCCTGGTCGGGCGGAAATGTGGAGTCGCGCCGCAATATTCATCAGACGCTGGAGCAGCGGGTGGTGGGCGGGGTGCTCTGTGATGTGAATGTCGCCGAGACCGTGGATTTCGGGCAGTGGGATTTCGTACAGGAGGAGCCTGACGTGACGCCGGAACAAGACGAAGTGCTGCGGGACATCCAGATTCAGTTGCGCGGGCCGGGCCTGGCCGGGTGGCCGCAGCTCGGCACCGACGCCGAGGGGCGGAATCTGACGCTGGTCGACGGCGTGGCTTCGGCGCTGCGCCGGATCGACGAGCTGGAGGGCGATACCGAGGCGTTGCGGACGCAGGTCAGCGAATTGGAGGCGACGACCGCGGAGCTGGTGGAAGAGGTGCGGCGGTTGGAGGGGCCGCGCTGGCCCTGGCCGCTGTCCTTGATCGAAGGACCGGCGGCAGCCGTGGGTTCCCGGCTCGAATCGCTGATCCCTGACCTACCCGGACTGCCCGGCCAAGGCGATCGGGCCAGATAGCAAGTCGACGGGGCGCCAATTTTGGCGATGAGCGGGTTCTCTCGGTTGCCCGGGAGAACCCGCCCTCGCGAATGAATGTACCGGCGGCACGACACGATTTCATCACTGCATTGGGACTTTTACGGTCACCAAAAACCAACTCCCAGTACGCAATTCCCCCCATGGTTATCGGTCCGCTAGCTGGGCTTTCGGAAAAACTCCAGGTGATTTCTCCGCCATCAATAGCTGACCGATAGCCATCATCGGACCGGGCTGGTTGGCCTACAGTCGCGCCGGATCGACCAGGCCGAGTTGCACCGCCTTGACCAGTCGGCGCGGCACCTTGTGCGCCACACCGCCGACCTTGACCTCGACCAGATCCGGCGCGGTCGCCTTCCACTGGGCCCGGCGACTGCGGGTGTTGGACCGCGACATCCGCCGCTTCGGAACCGCCATGTCAGTTCTCCTTGCTCGCGCGCGGCGCGCGGCGGCCGTACTTGCGTTCGAACTTCTCCACCCGGCCCTGGGTGTCCATGACGCGGTGGGTGCCGGTCCAGAACGGGTGCGAGTCCGAGGTCACGTCCACCACCAGCAGCGGGTAGTTGTGGCCGTCCGCCCACTCGACGGTGCGCGCGCTGGTCGCGGTCGAACGGGTCAGAAACCGCTTGCCGGTGCTCTGATCCTCGAACACCACGGGGTGGTAGTCCGGATGAATTCCTGCTTTCACTTACCTTCTCCTCTCTGAGAATTCGACGGCGCGGGGTCCAATTCCGGATCCGCGCACGGGTCTTGGTGCCAGTCGCCGAACGGGTCCTCCCACTGCGCCACCCGTTCGGGCGCGCGCTCGACCAGGCGCAGTTCGTCGTCCTCCACCAGCGCCCAGTGCAGGGCGTGGCGGATATCGGCGGGATCGGCGTCGTGCGCCAGGATCACCAGCGAGATGTCGCGGTCGCCGAAGGTCTCGTCCCAGCGCAGCGCCGCGAGCGCGCGCCGGGCCGGATCCGCCTGCGCCACTTCGTCCGCCGGCATCGCGGCGAGCCAGCGACCGGCGCCGCCGACCCGCAGGCCGCCGCCCGCGGACTCCAGCCACACCACCTCGTCCGGCTGGGTGGCCAGCCACATCCGGCCGCGCGCGGTGACCACGCCGTCGAACAGCACGTCCAGGGCTTCGTGCAGCCGTTCCGGGTGGAACGGCCGGCTCGCCGCGAACTCGATGAGCGTCACGCCGTGCTCGGTGCCCAGCGGCGGCTGGCCGCGCAACAGCGGCGCGTGCGCGTCGAAGGTCCGGCCGCGCCGCGCGTCGGCGGGGATCCGGCCCAGCAGCTGTTCGATCTCGGCGGGGCCGACGGTGGCGAGGTCGTCGGTCCAGCAGACCGGCGCGTCCGGCACCAGCCGGGCCAGCACCTCCGCGAGCCGGGCCTGTTCCAGGGCGTCGACGGCGGGACCGAGCGCCACCAGGGCGTCGGCGAAATCGACCTGCCCGACGGCCACCTGCGCGACCGTGCGGTCGTCGTCGGCGGCCGCCAACCCCCGCTCGGCGAGGCTTTCGTCACCGGTGGCATCGGCCAGCCAGGTCTGGGTGTCCAGGCAGGTCAGCACGGCTTCGACGCGCACATCACGACCGGCCGGGCCGTCCACGCGGCCGACGATCCCGGTGACCACGACGCCCTCGATGGCCTGGCACACGGCTTCGGCCTCGAAGGCCGGATCCAGTGCCAGCACAATGCGATCCACCGAATCCCGGGCCGACAGCCGGCACAGCAGCGGCAGCAGGTCGGCGCGCAGCGTGCAGGAGACGCAGCCGTGCGCCAGTTCCAGCACCTCGGTGCATTCCCGGCCGTCCTGCCACACCGTGCGCCGCACGATGCCTTCGCGTAGCTCGCTCAGCTCGTGCCGGACGACGACCGTGCCGGCCCGCGCCCGCAATGCGGCGGCGAGCTGGTCCACACCCGCGGTGGCCCGTCCCGCGAAGCCCGCGATCAGCACGACCGGCGTGCGTTCGAGAACAGCCACCGGAACTCCTTTCGACAACGATTTCCATTAACCGAGGAGCAACGGTACAGTCTGAATCAGTCGTTGTCGAAAATGATTGTCATCTACTGGAGGGAGCCCGCATGTCGGCCCATTGCCAGGTCACCGGGCGTAAGCCCGGCTTCGGCAAGTCCGTGTCGCACTCGCACAAGCGGACCAACCGGCGCTGGAACCCCAATATCCAGCGCAAGACCTACTACCTGCCCAGCGAGGATCGGCGCGTCACGCTGACCGTCTCCACCAAGGGCATCAAAACCATCGACCGGGACGGCATCGAGGCGGTCGTCGCCCGCCTGCGCGCCCGCGGCGAGAAGATCTAGGAGCGCGCGATGGCCTCGAAATCGACCGAGCTGCGGCCGATCGTCAAGCTGAAGTCCACCGCGGGCACCGGCTACACCTACGTCACGCGCAAGAACCGGCGCAACGACCCCGACCGCATGGTGCTGAAGAAATACGACCCCGTCGTGCGCAAGCACGTGGACTTCCGCGAGGAGCGCTGATCTATGGCCAAGAAATCCAAGATCGCGCGCAATGAACAGCGCCGGGAAGTGGTGGCGCGCTACGCGGCTCGCCGCGCCGAACTCAAGGAACTGATCCGCAAGCCGGGCACGCCGGAGGACCGGCGGTCCGAGGCGCAGGCCGCGTTGCAGCGGCTGCCCAGGGACGCCAGTCCGGTAAGATTGCGCAATCGGGACGCCGCGGACGGACGTCCGCGCGGTCACCTCCGGAAGTTCGGACTCTCCCGTGTGCGTGTGCGCGAGATGGCCCATCGGGGCGAACTCCCCGGTGTGAGCAAGTCGAGCTGGTAAAAGTACCGATCCCGCAGAAGGAAACCCGGAAATGGCAGTCAAGCGAGCACCCTCGAAGAAGGTTCGCGCCGAACAGGCCCGGCGCCCGAAGAAGAACCCGCTCATCGCCGCGGGGATCGAAACCGTCGACTACAAAGACGTGAACCTGTTGCGCACCTTCATCTCCGACCGCGGCAAGATCCGCAGCCGCCGCGTCACCGGACTGACCCCGCAGCAGCAGCGGCAGGTCGCCGTCGCGGTCAAGAACGCGCGCGAAATGGCGCTGCTTCCGTTCACCAGCCGGTAGGCGGACAGACGAGAGGGCCCCGAAGGGATTCGGGGCCCTCTCGCCGTTTCCGGCTACGGGATCTTCAGCTCCTGGCCGGGCTGAATCGAGTCCGGGTTGGCGACGCCGCTGGCGTCGGCGATCTCCTGGAAGCGGTTGCCGTCACCGAGGAAACGCTCGGCGATCGCCCACATGGTGTCGCCCGGCTCCACGGTGTAGGACCGGCCGCCGCCCTCGGCCGCCGGCGGCGCGGCGGGCGCCTCGGCCGCGATCGGGTTGTCGGTCTTGGTGTCGGTGGCCCAGACCGCGCCGCCGTCCGCGCCGTACAGGACGACGTTGCGGTCCGCCTGCACCGTCAGCCGGTCGACACTCTTGCCGTTGGTCTCGGTGGACCAGGCCGCCGCACCATCACCCTTGTAGAGCACGAAGTTGCCGTCCGGCTGCAAGACGGCCTTCTGCACGTCCTGGCCGTGCGTCTGAGCGGCCCACACGACATTGCCGTCCGGCTCCGAGAGCACCAGGTTGCCGTCCGGTTGCAGTGTCAGGGTGTACGCACCGTTCGTCAGAGATTGGCCGAGCCCGAGTTCTTCGCCAACGCGCAGCGTGTCGCCCATGATGGTCCTTTCGCCGAATGAGGAATGCAGCCCACAGCGATGCCCGCCCGCTTCCGGCGTGCATCGGGGCGAATCTAACGCGGGTCCGAAGCCGGGCCGGGGATTCCGACCCGCGATTTGCCGAAAATTGACCAACCCGCCTCGATTAAGCTCGGCCGCATGCATCGGATGCCGGGAGCCCGCCTGTTCATCGCCGCCGTCGCGCTGGCCGTCCCCCTGACGGGGTGCGGCGGTTCCGACGACACCGGCGGACAACAGAACTCGAGCGCGACGAGCACCGCCGCCGCCGCGACACCGACCGAAGCCACCAGTCCCGAGCCCGGCAAGCTCTTCACCGCCGACCCCACCATCGTTGGCGCACACCCGATTCCGTTCACCTCGTGGTCCCGGCTCGGGGCCGACCGGATCGCGATCAACTTCCAGACCGGCAACCCCGCGTGCTACGGCGTGGACGCCACCACCACCGAAACCGGCAAGGCCGTCACCATCGAGCTGCGGTCCGGCTCCCGGGCCGACGCGGTCGGGCGCATGTGCACGATGGACGCCATCTTCGGGACGCTGGAAATCCAGCTGAAGGCGCCGCTGGGTGATCGGAAAGTGCTGAGCGCGGCCTGATTCCGGCGCGTCAGGGCAGCGGCTCGGCGATCGCGTCGGACAGCGCGGTGAACTCGGCGTAGCCGGCCGGGTGTCGCGGACCCCAGGTCTTCTGTGCCATGACGCGCAGCGGCACGGTGATCGACACCGCGATCTGGTCCGGGGTCTGCACGGTCGGGTCGTCGCACCAGACATGCAGGCTCGCACCGAGATTGGCGGCGTTCTGCCGCGCGTCCAAGCGGCTGCCGTCCACGAAGACCGCGGGATCCCACAGCTCGTAGCCCAGCACCGGCGGCTGATTCGCGATCGCCGCGGCCGGACCGCCCGCCACGTAGTAGGTGGGCAGGAACGCGGCGTTCTTCACCTGATGACCGGCCGCGATGAGATCCTGTGGCGTCCGGGCGATTCCGAAGAACGGCAGCGGCAGCTGCGGCACACCGGCGCGGCTCCAGTAGTCGAGCACGATATCGCTGCCGATGGTCAGCGTCCCGGCCCCCGTGTGCAGGCCGTCGTTCCAGATCCGCGGGCGCTTGCCGTGCGCGCGCACGATGTCCGCGCCCCAGTTGATCAGCCCGAGGAAGGCGTCCACCGGTTGCGCGTGTGGCCCGTAGGTGGCGCGGGCGTAGGCCCCCAGCTGCGGATAATCGTCGTAGCCGCGCACTTTCAGGCCGTCGAGCAGGAACTCGTCCGCGCCGAGATGCCAGTAGCGGCCGGGGAACAGCGGCAGGAACTCCTCCAGGATGTCGCGCATCAGGTCGTAGCTGCGCGGGTCGGAGATGTCGATCGCGGCCTCCGACGCGACGCCGTCCGCGCTGCGCAGTTTCAAGTCCGGGTGAGCGGCGAGAATGCCGTTCATATGCCCGGGGAAGTCGACCTCCGGCACGATCTCGACCTGATACCGCGCCGCATAGGCGACCAGATCGCGGATGTCCTGCTTCGAATAGTGCTGGGGTGCGGTGATTTCCGGACGCCGGGCGCTTTCCAGCCGGAAGCCGAAACTGTCCGACAGGTGCAAGTGCAGCATATTCAGCTTGAGCATGCCCATCCGCCGGATCTGCGCTTGCAGCATCGGCACCGGCATGAACTCCCGGCCCACGTCCAGCATCAGCCCGCGCTCGGCGTAGTCGGGCCAATCCGTCACGACGCCACCGGGAATCGTGGCGCCGCGGCGCAGCAGTTGCAGCGCCGAACGAGTCGCGTAGAACGCGCCGGACTCCCCCGCGCCCTGGAGATCGAGGGTGCCGCCCACCGAGATCCGGTAGGCCGCGGGCGTATCGGGCGCATCGGGGACCGCCGCGATCCGCAGCACGATATCCCCCGCGTCGCCCGACGCACCCGCCTGGGCCTCGACGTCTTTGCCGGTGGCCGCACGCAGTCCGGCCGCGAATTCCGTCGCGGTCTCGCGCAGGGTCGCCGCGGCGTAGCGCACCCGCGCGTGCTCGCCCAGCGTGAACTCGCCGCCACCCGCAGCCCAGCTCTTCAGCGCGGGCACCGTCTGCGGTACCGCCGCCCCCGCGCCCGCCGGCTGACCGCCGGCCGCGACCGTCGCCAGCGCCAGCGCGCCGATCACCACGAACCGCGTCACCGCGCCCTTGATCATCCGGCCAGCCTACGAAACACACAGCTCCCGGCGGCGCGAAACGCCCTGGTGCGCGCCATTCTCGGGTCTGATACGGTACGGCGCGTTGTGCGCCCGCGGAAGTTGCGGTGCGAGGAGGGGAAACATGCCTTATGCCGTTGTCGGTCTGATCACGCTCGCCCTCTGGGTGTACTGCCTGATCGACGTCATCATGAGCCCGGATACCGAGGTCCGGCAGTTGCCGAAGGGCCTCTGGCTGCTCATCATCATTCTGGTCCCGACCATCGGGGCCATCCTCTGGCTGCTGCTCGGCCGCCCGGTCGACGCGAAGCCGCGCTCGACCACCCGGTACGCCGAGTACGACCGCCCGGGCCGCTACGTGCCCCAGAATCCGGACGACGACGAGGCCTTCCTGCGGCAGTTGCGGGAACGGGCCGAGGCGCAGCGTCAGGAAGCCCGCCGTCAGGAGGATGCCCGGCAGACCGACCTCGATCGCCGACGCCAGGCGGGCGAGGAGTAGTTCCACCGATTAAGCCGAACGCCACGCCGGACCTGGTCCGGCGTGGCGTTCGAGGTTTACGGGTCAGTGCGCGAAGTGCCGGGATCCCGTGAGGTACAGGGTGATTCCGTGCTCCCGGCACAGCTCGATGGTGTCCTTGTCCCGGATCGACCCGCCCGGGTGCACGATGGCGCGGACCCCGGCGGCGACCAGAATCTGCGGACCGTCCGAGAACGGGAAGAAGGCGTCGGACGCGGCTACCGAGCCCTTGGCCCGGTCACCGGCGCGCTCGACCGCCAGCTTGCAGGAGTCGACGCGGTTGACCTGACCCATGCCGACGCCGACGGCGGCGCCCTCGTGGGCCAGCAGGATCGCGTTGGACTTCACGGCACGGCAAGCGCGCCAAGCGAATTCGAGATCACGCAGCGTCGCCGCGTCGGCGGCCGCACCGGCGGCGAGGGTCCAGTTGGCGGCGCTGTCACCCTCGGCGTCGAGGATGTCGCGCTGTTGCAGCAGCGCGCCGCCGCTGACCGGACGCAGTTCCGCGCCCTTGCGCTGCGCGGGCGCGGCGGTCAGCACGCGCACATTCTTCTTGCGCTGCAAGACTTCCACCGCGCCGTTGGCATACCCCGGGGCCACGATGACCTCGGTGAAGATCTCGGCGACCTGCTCGGCCATCTCGACCGAGACCTCACGGTTGGCCGCGATCACGCCGCCGTAGGCGGAGACCGGGTCGGTGGCGTGCGCGCGGCGATGCGCCTCGGCGATATCCGCGCCGATCGCGATGCCGCACGGGTTCGCGTGCTTGATGACGGCCACGGCGGGCTCGTCGAAGTCGTAGGCGGCGCGCCAGGCGGCATCGGCGTCGGTGTAGTTGTTGTACGACATCTCCTTGCCGTGCAACTGCTGTGCCTGCGCCAGACCGGCCGGGCCGCCCTCGCTGACGTAGAGCGCGGCGGCCTGATGCGGGTTCTCGCCGTAGCGCAGCACGTCCTCGCGAGTCCAGGTGCCGCCGATCCAGGCCGGGAACTGATGCGCGGCTTCGGATTCCGGCGCGGCGGCGGGGACGGCCACGTTGGTCATCCAGCTCGCGACGGCCACGTCATAACTGGCGGTGTGCTGGAAAGCCTTGGCCGCCAACGCGGTCCGCTGGGCCAAGGTGAAGCCGCCGGACTGCACGGCGGCGAGCGCCTCGGTGTAGTCGCCGCTGGCGACGACCACCGCGACCGACGGATGGTTCTTCGCGGCGGCGCGCACCATGGAGGGGCCGCCGATATCGATCTGCTCGACGCACTCGTCGATGGACGCGCCACTGGCGACGGTCTGGGTGAACGGGTAGAGGTTCACCACCACCAGCTCGAAGGCTTCCACGCCCAGCTCGACGAGCTGATCGAGGTGATCCGGCTTGCGGGTGTCGGCCAGGATGCCGGCGTGCACGCGCGGGTGCAGCGTCTTGACCCGGCCCTCCAGGGTCTCCGGGAAACCGGTCAGGTCTTCCACCTTCGTCACCGGGATACCGGCGGCGGCGATCTTGCCCGCCGTCGAACCGGTCGACACCAGCTCAACCCCGGCGGCATGCAGGCCGGTCGCGAGCTCGACGAGCCCGGTCTTGTCGTAGACGCTGATAAGCGCCCGCTTGATCGGCCTGCGGCTACTCATTGGGTATTACTGCCTTTCGTCCGTCGGAGACAATGCCTCGCGTCGCGACGGCGGCGACAACCTCCGCCAGCAACCGTCGCTCGACAACCTTGATGCGCTCGTGCAGGCTCGCCTCGTCATCGGCGGGCAGCACCGCGACCGCCTCCTGGGCGAGGATCGGCCCGGTGTCCACACCCGAATCGACCAGGTGCACCGTCGAACCGGTGACCTTCACCCCGTAAGCGAGCGCGTCGCGCACGCCGTGCGCGCCCGGGAACGCGGGCAGCAGCGCGGGATGGGTGTTGATGATCCGGCCGCCGAACCGTTCCAGGAACGTGGGGCCCAGGATCTTCATGAAGCCGGCCGAGACGACCAGATCCGGCTGATATTCGCTGACCGCCGCCGTCAGCGCGGCATCCCACGCAGCCCGGTCTGCGAAGTCCGGCAGAGCGGCCTTGAAGTGCGGGACGCCGGCGGCTTCGGCGTGCTCGGTCGCGGCGCAGTGCCGGTCCACGCCGACCGCGACGATCTTCGCCGGGAAATCGGCGGCACTCGCGGCCTCGAGCAGGGCGCGCAGCAGCGATCCGGTGCCCGAGGCGAGCACGACGACGGTGGCCGGTGCCGCGGTGGGCACCCACGAGGCAGTCGAGGACGCTAGAGCTTGCGAAGTCGACGGGGTGGGTACGCTCAGGGCTCTACTCCTGCGAATCGGTGGGAGGGCGGGCAACCTGACTGCCGCCGTCGTAGAGCCTAATGGTGTCGGTCAGCTCACTTTCGACCGGTCACTACCCCGCGGGCCGCGGCCTAGCGGCTGCGGAAGTACGGGCGCGGATCCGGGTCCGGGTCGGTCTCCTGGGTGTCGACCACCTCGGCGTCGACGATGTCGGGAGCGGTGGTGGCGCTTGCCGACTCACTCGTCACCGGAATCTCGGCCTCCTCCTCCTCGACGACTTCGCCGTCCACCTCGACCTCGAGATCGGGACCGTCGTAGTCCGGGTAGTCCTCGTCGTAGTAGTCGTCGTCGTCGTGGAAGCGGCCCTCGGGATCGTCGTCGTAGTAGCTGTCGTGCTCGTCGTAGGCGTGCTCGTCGTACTCGCCTTGTTCGTCGTAGTAGCTGTGGTCGTCGTAGTCCTCGTCATATGCGGCCACCGGCGCCGGTTTCGCGAGCCGCGGCACGGTCCCCACCGGAACCACGAACCAGCGCGTGAACATCAGGCCGACGTAACCGGCGAGCGCCAGCCAGCCGAAGACCAGCAGCCCGAAGACCGGCAGTTCCAGCCCGACCCGGCCGAAGCTGCCCAGCACGCCGCCGCTGATCCCGGCCAGCAGCGTCAACGCCATGCTGGTCAGGGCCGCGGAGGTGAGCGTCGCCCACGGCGCGGTGACCTGATCGGGCGAGGTGCGCCCGCAGTCCAGGCCGTTGAGCGCGCCGAGCGCCGCCGGGATCAGCAGGAACACCAGCCACCAGGTCGCCGCGGGACCGGACGGCAGCGCCGCGAGCACCGGCACCGCCGGAATCGGGCCGCCCACAACGGAGAACAGGCCGATCGACGCTTCGCCGAACTGCGCGCCCGCGCCGACCAGCACGCCGACCGCGCCGAGCACCACGTTGGGCAGATAGGCCAGCGACAGCACCGTCAGGCCGAGCACGCCCACCGCGTTGCCCGCGGCCCGGTAGGTGTCGTCGATGCGCGACCAGTGCAGCAGGAACGACAGCACGGTCACCGCGGCCCCGGCCGCGAGCAGGCGCAGCGTGGTGCGGCGCGCGGCATAACCCGCGGAGATCACCCACTCGGGCAGATCCAGCCGCGAAACCAGCTGGTGGCCGGTGCGACTCGCGATGCCGGCCGCCGCCGCGAGCAGTTGCAGCAGGAACACCCAGCCGAAGGCGGCCAGGGCGTTCGGCGGTTGCAGCGCGACCACGCCGGAGGCGTCCTCGGCGACGGCCGAGCAGACGGCGGTGACCAGCAGCGGGCCCGCCACCGCGGCCCCGGCCAGCCAGATGAGATCGGCGCGGGAACTGTCCGGTTCGACCGCACGCTGGGTTTCACGCCAGGTCAGCCACAGCACCAGGCCGGTCGGCAGCAAGGGCAGCAGCCCCAGCTGGGTGCTGCCGATCACCAGCGGAACCTGATGCGCCGCAAGCCAGCTCGCCGCGATAGCGCCCGCCGTACCGGTCAGGCCGCTGCGCGCGGTCAGCAAGGTCGCGAAAACGAGCACGGTCATCGCGGTCAAGGTCAGTGCCGCCGGGCGCGCGGCCACCAGCAGCAGGGCCCGCCCGCGTTCCGGGGTCAGCGCCAGAAAGGGGCCGTCCGCACCGGTATCGGGCTTGCGCGACCTGGCCGAGCGGGCGCCGCGCGCGGTATCGCTCTCCTCGGCGCCGCCGGTCCAGCGCTCGAGGCTGTTTCTAGATGAGCTCATGACAATTCAGCGTCGCATCTCTGGAACTCCGAGCGAGCCAGGCGCGCCGGGAGGTGCGGGCAAGGGGCATGGAAACACAGAGCCGGTGCCCGCCAAAGAAGTTGGCGAGCACCGGCTCCGCGGTTCAGGTACTACTGCTGCTGGTCATCCGAGGGACGGAAGGCGCGGGTGGCCTTGTTGGCCGGATCCTCGCCCTGCTCGCCGCCGAACGGCTGACCGGCCTGCCCCGGCTGCTGACCGTAGGACGGCGTGCTGCCGTACTGCTGCTGACCGGCCTGCGGGCTGGCGAAGTGCTGGGTCGCGCTCTCGTCAGGACGCGGCTGCTGGCCGTAGGGCGAACCCTGCTGCGGCGCACCGTAACCGGGCTGCTGGCCGTAGGACGGCTGCTGCTGACCGTAACCGGCCTGCTGCTGACCCGGCTGGCTCTGCTGGCCGTAGGACTGGCCCTGCTGACCGTAGGACGGCTGCTGCTGGTACTGGCCGCCGGTGGAGCTGCCGTAACCGGCCTGGCCGCCCTGCTGCCCGCCGAAGGACTGCTGCCCATACGGCTGACCCGCCTGGCTCTGGCCGCCGAAGGACTGCTGGCCGTAACCGCCCTGCGGCGCACCGTATCCGGCCTGCTGGCCCTGCTGGCTCGGCTGGGCCGGCTTCGGCGCGGGCGCCTTCACGATGCCCATGGCGAACAGCACCACCGCGGCGGCCAGCCCGGCCTGCACCAGGCCGAGGAACAGCAGCACCCACGCGCCGATTCCGGTGTCCAAGCCATTCGGGAGGCTGAAAGCCTGGACCGCGACGCCGAGGAAACCCGCCACCGCCGCGGCAGCCGAGATCGCCTTCCAATTCTGCTCGGGCAGCAACGACAGCCCGGCGAGCAGACCGCTGAACAGCAGCAGCCCGAGCGGCCCGGCGAGGCCGATCTGGAAACCGCTGACTCCCTCATCCATCACGGACGCGTAGGGCAGGAATCCGAGCAGGAAGTTCAGCGCACCGAGCGCGGCGACACCGATCAGCAGGAAGAACGGAAGTCCCTTGCCCTCGGACCCGGAAGCGCTCGCACCTGAGCCGCCGCCACTGGCCGCTTGGCCGAGGTTGCTTGTGCTTGGTGCGGAAGGCGTTGCGGGTGTGTTGTACCCGGAGCCCCCGGTCGGGTATGACATGTCGTCGTCTCCTAGGTCGATCGTTTTCTTGCTTAACACGTCTGGAACCGTTCTTGACGCTACTGCACTCGTCCGCTGAGGTCACCCTCAACCAACCGGACGCCTTGCCGAAACGCCGAATACAAAGGCCGCCCTCAGGTTCTGAGAGCGGCCTTCGTACATTTCTCGCGAATCAGGCTTTGATCTAGCCCTTTTCCAGGATCTCGCGCGCCAGGGCGGCGGTGGCGGACGGCGTCTTGCCGACCTTCACGCCCGCGGCCTCGAGGGCCTCCTGCTTGGCCTGCGCGGTACCGCCGCCGCTGGAGACGATGGCGCCGGCGTGGCCCATGGTCTTGCCCTCGGGCGCGGTGAAGCCCGCGACGTAGCCGACGACCGGCTTGGTCACGTTCTCCTTGATGTAGGCCGCGGCCCGCTCCTCGGCGTCGCCGCCGATCTCGCCGATCATGACGATGAGCTTGGTCTCCGGGTCCTTCTCGAACGCCTCGATGGCGTCGATGTGGGTGGTGCCGATGACCGGGTCGCCGCCGATGCCGATGGCGGTGGAGAAGCCGAAATCGCGCAGCTCGTACATCATCTGGTAGGTCAGGGTGCCGGACTTGGAGACCAAGCCGATCGGGCCCTTGCCGGTGATGTTGGCCGGGGTGATGCCGACCAGCGCCTCACCCGGGGTGATGATGCCGGGGCAGTTCGGGCCGATGATGCGGGTCTTCTGGCCCTTCTCCACGTTGTAGGCCCACGCGTAGGCGGAGTCCTGCACCGGGATGCCCTCGGTGATGACCACGAGCAGCGGAATCTCCGCGTCGATGGCCTCGATGATGGCGTCCTTGGAGAACTTCGGCGGCACGAAGGCGATCGACACGTCCGCGCCGGTCTCCTTCATCGCCTCTTCGACGGTCGCGAACACCGGCAGCTCGACGGCGTTGCCGTCGGCGTCGGTGTGCGACACCGTGGTGCCGGCCTTGCGCGCGTTCACGCCGCCGACGACCTGGGTGCCGGCCTTCAGCATCAGCGCGGTGTGCTTGGTGCCCTCGCCGCCGGTGATGCCCTGGACGATGACCTTGGAGTCCTTGTTCAGGAAGATAGACATTCTCTGTTTGTCCTTACTCGGCCGTCGTTAGCGGGCGGCAGCCAGTTCGGCGGCCTTGTCGGCGCCTTCGTCCATTGTCTGCGCCAGCGTCACCAGGGGGTGGTTGGCATCGGCGAGAATCTTGCGACCCTCCTCGACACGGTTGCCGTCGAGGCGCACGACCAGCGGCTTGTTCGCTTCGGCGCCAAGGATTTCCAGCGCCTTCACGATGCCGTTGGCGACCGCGTCACACGCGGTGATGCCACCGAAGACGTTCACGAACACACTCTTGACCTGCGCGTCGCCCAGGATGACGTCCAGGCCCGCGGCCATCACCTCGGCCGAGGCGCCGCCGCCGATGTCGAGGAAGTTGGCGGGCTTGACGCCGCCGTGGTTCTCGCCGGCGTAGGCGACGACGTCCAGGGTCGACATGACCAGACCGGCGCCGTTGCCGATGATGCCGACCTCACCGTCGAGCTTGACGTAGTTGAGGTCGTTCTCCTTGGCCTTGAGCTCGAGCGGGTCGGTCGCGTCGAGGTCGGCGAACTCGGCGTGGCCCGGCTGCCGGAACTCGGCGTTCTCGTCCAGGGTGACCTTGCCGTCGAGGGCCAGGATCTCGCCCTCGGGGGTGCGCACCAGCGGGTTGACCTCGACCAGGGTGGCGTCTTCTCCGATGAAGACCTCCCACAGCTTCTGGATGGTCACGGCCGCGGCGTCGAGCACCTCGGCGGGCAGGTGGCCCTGCTCGGCGATGGAACGCGCGAATGCGAGATCGACGCCCTTGACGGCGTCGACGGGAACCTTCGCGAGGCGCTCGGGGGTCTTCTCGGCGACCTCTTCGATCTCCATGCCGCCTTCGACCGAGCACATGGCCAGGTAGGTGCGGTTGGACCGATCCAGCAGGAAGGAGATGTAGTACTCCTCCGCGATGTCCTTGGCTTCGGCGACAAGGATCTTCTTGGTGATGTGGCCCTTGATATCCAGGCCGAGGATGTTCGAGGCGTGCTCGAAAGCGTCCGCCGGAGTGGCGGCGTACTTCACGCCACCGGCCTTACCGCGGCCGCCGACCTTCACCTGGGACTTGATCATCACCGGCTTGCCGATTTCCTCGGCGATGGCGCGGGCGTCTTCGGCTGTATCCGTGACGCGGCCCTCGGACGAAGGCACTCCGTGCTTAACGAAGAGCTCCTTCGCCTGATATTCGAAGAGATCCATGTACTCACCGTCTCGTCTGCGTTGCTATGACAACGTCTTTGTTGGCGGCCCGACGTCGGAAGCGGGTCGGCTCGGACTTTAACCAGTCACATGGAAGGCCAATCGGCCACGTTCATCGTAAGTGGCGCAGGTCACGAGCAGATCAGCGGCGCGAAGAAACCGCTGGCCAAGGCTACCGACGAGTAGCTTGTTGACGCCGCGCCAGGTTAGACAGGACATCCCGCCCGTCGGCGCGTGTGTACTACGCAATGTCGTCGATTAACCTCACCAGGGTGCCCTGCGCACCGTGAGACCTAACGTATCGTTACCGTGATCAATCTCACATGTTTGTACCGATCGGGCGCAACGCTTGCGGACCCTGCAATCGTTTCGTTACCGTCATTGCGGTCGATGTCACAACTCGGTCACAACCAGGAGGACGGCAAGCTTGACGCACAGCAGCACTCCACAGGTTCACCGTTCCCTGTGGGCGCCGGTTCCTCCCCGCTCCACCAGGTCCAACCGCTTCACGATGTGGCATCTCCGATGAATCATCGCTCCACCTTCGCTTCCGGAAATCGCACTCGCTCGGGACATCGTTATCGTGACGACAACGAACCCTTTGCCGCCGTAGCCGATACCGGTCACCGCTCCTTCCCGTCGTCGAACAGCCGGTACGCCGCCGCGGCCCCCGCCGCCGAGCCCGCACACCAAGAGCAGTACGACGACTACGCCGCCTACGACAACGGCGGCTACGAGAACAACGCCTGGGCCACGAACAACGAGTGGGCCGAGCAGGATTCGTGGTCCGACGGCGGCGCCTGGGCGTCCAACGACAACTGGGCCCCCGCTGCCGACAACGCGTGGTCGCCGGAACCCGAGCACAATTGGGCGCCCGCCGCGGACGAATCCTGGACGCCGGAACCCGAGAACACCTGGGCCCCGGCCGCCGAGGACGAGTGGGTGCCCGACGCCGGCGCGAACTGGACTCCGGACACCGGTGAATGGGCCCCCGAATCCACCGAACTGCCCGCCGTCACCAAGCCCCGCCGCGGCGGCGCGCACCGGATGCCCGCACCGCCGGCCGCCCTCAAGGGCCGCGCCGCGGTCGTCGCGGTCGCCGCGGGCGCGGTCGTCGCCGCCGGCCAGTGCGCGATGGCCTCCCCCGAACAGCCCTCGCAGAGCATCGATTACGAAGCCTCCGGCCAGATCCACGAGATCGCCGCACAGTCGGTCAGCCTGGAAGAGCCCGGCGCCTCCGCGGTCGCACCGCAGGTCCTCAACGTCTCCGCGCCCACCAACTTCGGTCAGTTCTCCGACATTCTGGAGAAGGGCCGCAAGTACGCCGAAGAGCTCGCCGCCGCCGAGGCCGCGAAGCTGCGGCCGCTGTTCGCGAAGTTCGCCGCGGGCAACTACACCTCCGGTTACGGCGCGCGCTGGGGCGTCCAGCATCTGGGCATCGACGTCGCCGGTCCCATCGGCACCCCGATCTACGCGGTCGCCGACGCCACCGTGATCGAAGCGGGCCCCGCCGCCGGCTTCGGTATGTGGGTGCGGCTGCTGCACGACGACGGCACCGTCACCATCTACGGCCACATCGACACCGCGACGGTGTACCAGGGGCAGCGCGTCATGGCCGGCGATCAGATCGCCACCATGGGCAATCGCGGCTTCTCCACCGGTCCGCACGTGCATTTCGAAGTCTGGCTCAACGGCGTCGACAAGGTCGACCCGGTGCCGTGGCTGGCCACCCGGGGCATCGGCCTCGGTGTCCAGCGCGATTGACGCCGCGGCGCTGAATCGCCGTCACAACAACTGATTTCGGGGCGGCCCGCGAGTAGCGTTGCCGGAATGACGGCGATGTCGTGGGGCCACCTGGCGGAGCGGGTATTGGCAGCCGCCGGACCGGATCGGTACCTACTCGGCGTCGCGGGGCCGCCCGGAGCCGGGAAATCGACATTCGCGGCAGGTTTGCGAGATGCCATCAACACCCGGGCGGGCGGGCCGGTCGCGGAGGTCGCGCCGATGGACGGATATCACCTGTCCAATGCCGAACTCCGCGCGGCGGGCAACCTGACGCGCAAGGGCGAACCGGATACCTTCGATGCCGCCGGGTTCGTGCAGAACCTGCGCCGGCTGCGAGACGAGCCGCTCGGCGCGCCGGTACCGTGGCCGACCTTCGATCGCAGGGTGGACGAACCCACACCCGGCGGCATCGTTTTCGCGGACCAGCGCGTGATCGTCGCCGAGGGCAACTATCTGCTGTTCGATGATGCCGAAGGGCAGGAATGGTCGGCGGTGCGCAAGTTGCTAGACGAATGCTGGTACCTCGACGCCGACCGGCGACTGCTGGAGAAAAGACTGCTGCGCCGCCACATTCGCGGGGGGCGCACCGTCGGCGCCGCCCGGCTGAAGGTGCATGACAGCGACTTTCGCAACGCCGACCGGATCGCCGCCACCCGCGGCCGCGCGGATCTGGTGCTGCGCGGCCATCAGGGGCGGTACTACCTGGAGTAAGGCCTAGCGGTTGTCCCGGTACCAGCCGATCAGCGCGTCGGTGGAGGAATCGCCCTGGGCGGCGGGCGCCTCCGCCGAGGTGAGCAAGGGCGCCAGCTCGAGGGCCTGCTGCTTGCCGAGTTCCACGCCCCACTGGTCGAAGCTGTCGATGCCCCAGATGGTGCCCTCGACGAACACCTGATGCTCGTAGAGGGCGATGAGCTGGCCCACCACCGACGGGGTCAGCTGCGGCGCGAGGATGGTGGTGCTGGGGCGGTTGCCCGGCATCACCTTGTGCGGCACCACCTTCGGGTCGGCGCCCTCGGCGGTGATCTCCGCGGCCGTCTTGCCGAAGGCGAGCACCTTGGTCTGGGCGAACAGGTTGCTCATCAGGATGTCGTGCATGCTGCCGGTGCCGTCGCGGGTCGGCAGATCGTCGGTGGGACGGGCGAATCCGATGAAGTCGGCCGGGATCAGCCGGGTGCCCTGGTGCAGCAGCTGGTAGAAGGCGTGCTGGCCGTTGGTGCCCGGTTCGCCCCAGAAGATCTCGCCGGTGGAGGTGGTGACCGGGGTACCGTCGGCGCGCACCGACTTGCCGTTGGACTCCATCGTGAGCTGCTGCAAGTAGGCGGGGAAGCGGGCCAGGTCGTTCGAATACGGCAGCACCGCACGCGATTCCGCGCCGAAGAAGTTCGAGTACCAGACCCCGAGCAGGCCGAGCAGCACCGGCGCGTTCTGTTCCAGCGGCGCGGTCGCGAAATGCTGGTCCACCGCGTGCATTCCGGCCAGGAACTCACCGAAGCGTTCCTTGCCGATGGTGGCCATCACCGAGAGCCCGATGGCGGAATCGACCGAGTAGCGCCCGCCGACCCAATCCCAGAAGCCGAACATGTTGGCGGTGTCGATGCCGAATTCGGCCACCCGATCGGCATTGGTGGAGACCGCCACGAAGTGCTTGGCGACGGCGTCCTCGCCGTGCGCGGCCACCAGCCAGCGCCGGGCCGCGGTCGCGTTGGTCAGCGTCTCCAGCGTCGAAAACGTCTTGGACGCAACGATGAACAGGGTTTTCGCCGGATCCAGGCCGTGCAGTTTCGCGACCAGATCGGCGGGGTCGACATTCGAGACGAAGCGCGCGTCGATGCCCGCGTCGGCGTAGTGGCGCAACGCCTTGTGCACCATGTCCGGGCCGAGGTCCGAGCCGCCGATGCCGATGTTCACCACGGTGGAGATGCGTTCACCGGTCGCGCCGCGCCACTGGCCCGAACGCAGCGCGTCGGTGAAATCGCCCATGCGACGCAGGACTTCATGCACTTCGGTGTCCGCGTCGGCGCCGTCGATGGTCAACGGCTCGCCCGCGGGCAGGCGCAGCGCGATATGGCCGACGGCGCGGTCCTCGGAAGTGTTGATGTGCTCGCCGCGATACATCGCGTCCCGGCGGCGCGCGACGCCGGCTTCCTCGGCCAATTGCACCAGCAGGTGCAGGGTTTCCCGGGTGATCCGGTGCTTGCTGTAGTCGATGTGCAGGTCACCGACCGCGACGGTCAGCTCCCGACCACGTGCCGGGTCGTCCGCGAAGAGCTCTCTGAGGTGTCGCTCGGCGACGCCGTCGTAGTGCTCGTGCAGTTTCCGCCAGGCCGCCGATGCGGTGATGTCGCTGCTCACGTCTGCCGAGGTTACTGGCAGCCCTACCATCGCGCACGGGAACCACCCGCCGGAGCAGGTGGGGATGCGCTGCGGCACAATCCGCGTCGGGTTTCGGCGGCTTCCGGAAGTCGCCGCGGCCTAGGCTGGGCGCATGGTGTCGAAGAGCGAACTTCTGCAAGCCGTACCGACGCAGCTGTGGATCGGCGGGCCCGTCGACGCCACCGGCGGCGCCACCTTCGAGGTGCACGATCCAGCCACCGGTGCGGTGCTCACCCGGGTCGCCGACGCGACTCCCGAGGACGCGATGCGCGCCCTGGACGCGGCCGAGGCGGCGCAGGCCGGCTGGGCCGCCACCCCGGCCCGGGAGCGCGGCGAGATCCTGCGGCGGGTCTTCGAACAGCTCACCGCCCGCGCCGAGGAATTCGCGCTGCTGATGACCCTGGAAATGGGCAAGGCGCTGCCGGAGAGCCGCAACGAGGTGCGCTACGGCGCCGAGTTCTTCCGATGGTTCGCCGAGGAGGCGGTGCGGGTGCACGGCCGCTATCTGCACGCCCCATCCGGCACCGGCCGGATCATGGTGCACAAGCAGCCGGTCGGGCCGTGCCTGGCGATCACGCCGTGGAACTTCCCGCTGGCCATGGGCACCCGCAAGATCGGGCCCGCGCTGGCCGCCGGCTGCACCATGATCGTCAAGCCCGCCTCGGCGACGCCGCTGACCATGCTGGCGCTGGCCCAGCTCTGCGCCGAGGCCGGGCTGCCGGAGGGGGTGCTGTCCGTGGTCACCACCAGCCGTTCCAGTGCCGTCACGCAGCCGCTGCTCGACGATCCGCGGCTGCGCAAGCTCACCTTCACCGGATCCACCGAGGTCGGTAAGAAGCTCGTCCAGCAGGCCGCGAACGGCTTGCTACGCACCTCGATGGAGCTCGGCGGCAACGCGCCGTTCGTGGTGTTCGACGACGCCGACGTCGACGCGGCGGTGCAGGGGGCGATGCTGGCGAAGCTGCGCAACGGCGGCGAGGCCTGCACGGCGGCCAACCGCTTCCACGTGCAGAACGGGGTACTGGAGGAATTCACCACCAAGCTGGTGGCGGCGATGTCCAGCCAGGTGCGGCTGGGCCCCGGCACCGACGCGGACACCACCCTCGGCCCCCTGATCAACGAGGACCAGCTGAACACGGTCACCGAACTCGTCGAGGATGCGGTCGAGGCCGGCGCGCAGGTCCGCCTCGGCGGCAAGGCGCCCGGCGGACCGGGCTGGTTCTACCCGGCGACCATCCTCACCGAGGTTCCGCCGCACGCCCGCATCCTGCGCGAGGAGGTGTTCGGCCCGGTCGCGCCCATCATCGGCTTCGACACCGAACGCGCCGGGCTGGACGCCGCCAACGACACCGAATTCGGCTTGGTCTCTTACGTTTACACCCGCGACCTGGACCGGGCCCTGCGCATCGCGGAGAGCTTGGAATCCGGCATGGTCGGCGTCAACCGCGGCGTCATCTCCGACCCGGCCGCACCCTTCGGCGGCGTGAAGGCCTCCGGCTTCGGCCGCGAGGGCGGTACCGAGGGCATCGAGGAATATCTCTCGACGAAGTACATCGCCCTCACCTGAGCACAAAAAACAGCCGCCCCGGGGTGCATGAACACCCGGGGCGGCCTGGGGGAAACGGTTGTCCCGCTGGATCAGTGGCCGAGGCGGCCGCGGCCGAGACGCAGCAGCAGCATGGCGAGGGTGTGGCCTTCCTGGCCGAGCTCGCTGAAGCGTTCCAGCACCTTCATTTCGCGGCTGTGCACCAGTCGCGGGCCGCCCGACGCCATCCGAGTGCGGCCGATGATGCGCGAGACTTCGGTGCGGCGCTTGATGGCAGCCAGGATCTCGGCGTCGAGCTGGTCGATCTCCTTGCGGAGCTTGTCGATCTCAGCCTCGGTCTGCGGGAGTGCCGCATCGGAGCCGTGCGTCGTGGCAGGGGTGCTCATCATTCATCTCCTCGTGTCAGAACATGGATCGGCTGGCGCGCGCGGGCTGTTACCGTCCGCTCCGGTTCTTTCACCCGTGATTAGACCTGGTGGTCTTCCATCGTCCCCCCGGAAAGTGCGCTCAGCTACCTGAATCGCGTCCGGCGGCGATACCCGGCTGGTAACCGGTGCGGCGTAGACGCGGTGGCGCAAATCATGTCGCCAGTCTGCCACGGGTCCGAAGCAATGCAAAACACTTCTATTTGTGAATCTGCGAGCCCCGGAAGCGACCGGTTTCCCGGCCCGACGGCACATTGCGTTCACTAGATATTAGCCATCGGCGGGAGGGCACCCTGGACGCGGGGCCGGGGCTTCTGCCTTGTCGGTGCCCGCCGGTAGCGTGGATGGGCAATGGACATCACGGTGGCTCCTCAGACTCAGGCCGGGCGTAACCGGCACTCCGACGCTCCCCAGAACGCGCAGGTCGATACCGGTCCGGCCGGGGCGCCGGGGTCGCTCGCCGCGCAAGCACAGCGCCGGGCCGACGAGCAGGAGCTGCGCCGGACCGAGCGGGAACAGCGCCGCACCGAGGAGGCCGAGCGGCTGCTGGAGGGCCTGAACCCGCAGCAGCGCGCCGCGGTCGTGCACACCGGTGCGCCGTTGCTGATCGTGGCGGGCGCGGGCTCGGGGAAGACGGCCGTCCTCACCCGGCGCATCGCGTATCTGCTCGCCGCCCGCGGCGCCACCCCGGGCCAGATCCTCGCCATCACGTTCACCAACAAGGCTGCCGCGGAGATGCGGGAGCGGGTCACCGGCCTGGTCGGACCGCGCGCCAACAACATGTGGGTGTCGACATTCCATTCCAGTTGTGTGCGCATCCTGCGCATGCAGGCCGGGCTGCTGCCCGGCTTGAATTCGAATTTCTCCATCTACGACGCCGATGATTCCCGGCGGTTGCTCACGATGATCAGCCGCGACTTCGACATCGACACGAAGAAGTATTCGGCGCGGCTGCTGGCCACCGCCATTTCCAATCTGAAGAACGAGCTGATCGATCCGGTCCAGGCCACCGCCGACGCCGAAACCGATGACAGCGGCGAATTGCCGCGACTGGTGGCGCGGGTCTACACCGAATATCAACGTCGGCTGCGCGCGGCGAACGCGCTCGACTTCGACGACCTGATCGGCGAGACCGTCGCGCTGCTGCAAAAGCATCCCCAGGTCGCCGAGTACTACCGGCGCCGCTTCCGGCATGTCCTGGTCGACGAGTACCAGGACACCAACCACGCGCAGTACGTGCTGGTGCGCGAACTGGTCGGCCATCACGGCCGCCCGGAGCTCGACGATGTCGACGCGGGCGCGGCCGCCGCGGACCCGGATTTCGAGCCGGTGCGCCGGGACGAGGCGGTACCGCCGAGCGAGCTGTGCGTCGTGGGTGACGCGGATCAGTCCATCTACGCCTTCCGCGGCGCCACCATCCGCAACATCGAGGAATTCGAACGCGACTTCCCCGACGCGGAAACGATTCTGCTGGAACAGAACTACCGCTCCACCCAGCACATCCTGTCCGCCGCCAACGCGGTCATCTCGCGTAACGAGAACCGGCGCGACAAGAAGCTGTGGACCGATTCCGGCGCGGGCGATCTGATCGTCGGCTATGTCGCCGACAACGAGCACGACGAGGCCTCGTTCGTGGCCCGCGAGATCGACCGGCTGGTCGACCAGGGTGACGCGAACTACAGCGACGTCGCGGTGTTCTACCGCACCAACAACAATTCGCGGGCGCTGGAAGAGATCTTCATCCGGATGGGCCTGCCCTACAAGGTGGTCGGCGGCGTCCGGTTCTATGAGCGCAAAGAGGTCCGCGACATCGTCGCCTACCTGCGGGTACTGGAGAACCCGGACGACGCGGTGAGTCTGCGCCGCGTCCTGAACACCCCCCGCCGCGGCATCGGCGACCGCGCCGAAGCGTGTGTGGCGGTGCACGCCGAGCAGCGCGACATCGGTTTCGCCGCGGCGTTGCGCGACGCCGCGGACGGCAAGGTGGCGCTGCTGAACACCAGGGCGCAGCGGGCCATCGCCGGATTCCTGGATCTGCTGGAGGAGATCCGGGCGGCAGGGGTGCAAGCGGATGCGGACTTCCCGGATGTGGGCAACGTGGTCGAGGCGGTGCTGGACCGCACCGGATACCGCGCCGAGCTGGAAGCCTCCGACGATCCGCAGGACGGCGCGCGGCTGGACAACCTCAACGAATTGGTGTCTGTAGCGCGGGAATTCAGCTCCGAGGCGCACAACAACGCCGAGGCCGCCCGCGCCGAGGGCATGCTGCCCGAAGCCGGCGAGGGGGAACCCGACCCGGGTTCGCTGGCCGCGTTCCTGGAGCGGGTCTCGCTGGTCGCCGACACCGACCAGATCCCCGACGAGGGCACCGGCGTGGTCACCATGATGACCTTGCACACCGCCAAGGGCCTCGAATTCCCGGTGGTTTTCGTGACCGGCTGGGAGGACGGGCAGTTCCCGCACATGCGCGCGCTCGGCGATCCCGCCGAACTCGCGGAGGAGCGCCGCCTCGCCTACGTCGGCATCACCAGGGCCCGGCAGCGGCTGTACCTGAGCCGGGCGATCATCCGTTCGGCCTGGGGCCAGCCGTCCCAGAACCCGGAATCCCGTTTCCTGCAGGAGATCCCGGGCCACCTGATGGATTGGCGTCGGCTGGAGCCCGCGCCGTCACCGGTGACCCGCGGTTTCCGTCGCCGCGGTGACGACGACGGCCTGGAGCGGGATTGGACTCGCGGCGACGGCTGGTCCTCGGACAGCCGCCCCGGCGTGCAGAGCCGCGGCCCGCGCCGCCCCGCCCCCGGCGGTGCGTCGCCGCGCGGCAACAAGAACCTTGTGCTCGCCGTAGGTGATCGGGTCACGCACGACAAGTACGGTCTCGGCCGCGTGGTCTCCGCCGATGGCGCGGGCCCCTTGGCGACCGTGCTCATCGACTTCGGCGAGTCGGGCAAGGTCCGCTTGATTCCGCAGCACAGCCCGCTGGAGAAGCTCTGACCTGCGCTCAATGCGGTAGAAGGTCTGTCAAAGCCTCGTCGAGGGTCGGGTACTGGAAGTTGAAGCCCGCCTCGCGCAGGACCTTCGAGGTGGCGTGCCGGCCGGTCAGACCGAGGGCCGCGTCGGTGCGCAGGACTACCGCACCGATGGCGAGCATCGCGGCCGGAGTGGGCGGGGCCGGTGGACGGTGTAGCTGCCGGCGCAGGGTGGCCATCAGGTCGCGGTTGCGGACCGGGAAGTCGGTGGCGGCGACCAGGATTCCGTTCGGGAGGGCGAGGTCCGGGTCGAGGCCGAGGGCGGCGCGGACGATCGTCAGCCAGTCCTCGACGTGGATCCAGCTGAACCATTGGTCGCCGCTGCCGACGCGGCCGCCCAGGCCGGCCTTGGTGAGTTGGGCGAGCCGTTTCAAGGCCGGAGCTTGCGGGTCGAGCACGATGGAGGTGCGCAGGATGGTCCAGTGCTCGGCGTTCGCGCCTTCGAAGGCTCGCTCCCACGGCTCGGCGACACCGGTCATCTGAGGTAGCCCGGTGGGCAGCGGAGTGGTTTCGGTGCAGCGGGTTTCGCCCGCGTCCGACCAGATCGCGGTGGTGCTGGCCTGCAACCAGTAGTCGATCGGCTGTGGCAGCGTGGCGGCCGCCGCGACCAGCGCGGCGGTGGAATCGACTCGGCTGCTGCGGAGTTCGGCGATATTGCGTTCGGTCGGGCGGCAGTCGACGAGCTTGCCCGCCAAGTTGATCAGGGCCGTCGGGCCCGGATTACGCAGCGCCGCAACCCACTCGCCGACGGTCTTGCCGTCCCACTCCACCTGCTCGAACGGCAGCGCCGGATCGCGGCGCCGGGTCAGGATGACCGCACGGTATCCGCGGCAGGTGAGATCGGCGGCGATCTGCTTACCCAAAGCTCCGGTGCCACCGGCGATTACGGTGGTCAGCCCGGATTCCGCGGGTGCGATGCCGGCCAGCCGCGCGAGCCGGGCGAAGCACACGCGGGCGTCGCGCTCCAGCAAGGTGCCGACGACCGCGCGGGCGACCGGCGCGGAAGGCCCGCTGAAGGTCAGCTCCTGCGCGATCTCGGTGCCACCGTCCCGCGGCGTCAACGTCCAGGAAATCCGCATCGTCCCCGCGGGTTCCGGCTGCTCCAGCGTCAGTTGCCGACCCGGGACCACCGCGGTGATCGTGAACGGCTTCGCGAACCGCCCGTGCACCGCCTCGTTGGCGCGCCCCCTCGGCAGGTAATCCCCCGTCGTCCCGACCGCGACCGGCCCGTGCAGACGCACCGAAACGACGCCCCGATTCCATTCCGGCCACCGCTGCAGGTCCCCGGCAACGCTCCACACCGACTCGGCGGGCAGAGCGATGAACTGCGTGTACTTCGTTGTACGTGCCATGTTTCCGACGCTAGACCGCACCTGCCGAAGCTGAGTGCAAACCGTGCGCCGGATCACCGCGTGCGCTCGGTCACGGCGCGCACGCACAGATCCGGCCCTAGCCGCGTTCGGGGCCGAGGCTGATACCGCGGGTGGCCAGCCATGGGAGCGGATCGATGCGTTCGGTGCCGTGCAGCCACACCTCGAAATGGCAGTGCGGGCCCGTGGATTCGCCACGATTGCCGACGGTCGCGATCTCGTCGCCCGCCAGGACGCGCTGGCCGACATCGACCAGGGCGGTGTTGATGTGGCCGTAGACGGAGACGGTGCCGTCGTCGCCGAGCACTCGGACCCACATGCCGAAGCCTTCGGCCGGACCCGCGCTGATGACGGTGCCGTCCTCGACCGCGAAGATGGGCGTGCCGATGGGCGCGGCGACATCGACGCCGCCGTGCAGGACGCCCCAGCGCTGGCCGTAGCCGGAGCTGAAGATGCCGGTGGCGAACTTCGTGAACAGCGGGCGCAGGGCGGCGTCGTGTTCGGCTTGCAGGTGCTCGGCGAATTTCTCGCCGTTGTGCAGGACGTCGCCGAACTGGCCGAGCTCGGCCGGTGCGGCTTCCTCGAGCAGCTCGGATTCGACACTGGGCGCGACCGCGCGGGGCTGCGCCATGGCTTGGTATTGCAGTGTGTCCGCGGGCTTTTGCAGGTCACGCCAGAGGTGACCGGCCGAGACCAGCGCGCCCGCCGCCATCGCGACGGCGACAGCCCGGCCGCGCAGTGCGTGTGGCGGTGGCGGCATCCGGTGCGCGCCGCGTCTGCGGGGACCCGGATCTGGCTGATAACTGGAAGATCGCTCTTGCTCGTCGAACCACTGCGGCCGCACAGGCTCGGGCCGGGCGTGACGGCGTTTGCCGTGGCGGCTCACGACACCCCTCGCGAGCGGTCGATCGCATGTCCGAAATGCAAAGAATCCCCAGCTATTTCAGCACTGTCCGCACACATCGAGCTCTGTCGTCCTCCGGGTCGCGTCGGCCTGCGTGGTCGTTAGCCAACCGAAGGTAACGAACCGATTGCCGGCCCGCAACTCGCCTAGGCGACGTAAGCCCGCTCGAGGATGGCGGCGGTGTCGACGCCGGTCGGCAAGGTGCCGTAGGCGATTCCCCAGTCGCCGCCCAGGCGGCTGGCGCAGAAGGCGTCGGCGACGGCGGAGTGCCCGTGCCGGACCAGTTGCGCGCCCTGCAACACCAGTGCCATGAGTTCCACGACGCGGCGCGCGCGGAACTCGATGTCGGAGAGATCGGACAGCTCCTTGCCGAGCTGGGCGATGCCGTCGTCGAGGTGCGGGTTCGCGCCCTTGGCGAGGGACACCTCGGCGAAGTACGCCTCGACCGATTCGGGCTGACGGCCCATGGCGCGCAAGGCATCCAGGGCCGCGACATTGCCGGAGCCCTCCCAGATCGACATGAGCGGGGCCTCCCGATACAGGCGCGGCATGCCGGATTCCTCGGCATAGCCGTTGCCGCCGAAGCATTCCAGCGCCTCGGCCGCGTGCGCCGGTGCGCGCTTGCAAACCCAATACTTGGTGACCGCCAAGGCGATTCGGCGCAGCGCGGCCTCGGCGGGATCGCTCCCGGCGCGATCGGTGGCGCCGGCCAGGCGCATCATCACCGTGGTCGCGGCGTCGGATTCGATCACCAGGTCGGCCAGCACATTGCGCATGGCGGGCTGGTCGATCAGCTTGGCGCCGAACACTTCCCGGTGCCGGGCGTGGTGCACGGCCAGCACCGCGCCGGTGCGCATGCCGGTCGCCGAGCCGATCACACAGTCCAGGCGGGTCATGTTGACCATCTCGATAATGGTCTTCACGCCCGCGCCCTCCGCGCCGACCAGCCAGCCGGTGGCGTTCTCGTACTCGAGCTCGGAGGAGGCGTTGGACTTGTTGCCCAGCTTGTCCTTGAGCCGTTGGATACGCAGGGGATTGCGGGTGCCGTCGGGCAGCACCCGGGGCAGCAGGAAGCAGGACAGACCGCCCGGGGCCTGGGCAAGGGTGAGGAACATGTCGGACATGGGCGCCGAGGTGAACCACTTGTGGCCGACGATGCGGTAGCTGCCGTCGGGTTGCGGGGTCGCGGTGGTGGTGTTGGCGCGGACGTCGGAGCCACCCTGCTTCTCCGTCATCGACATGCCCGCGATCAACCCGGCCTTGGTGCTGGGTTCACGCAGCCCGAAATCGTAAGTGCGCGAGGCCAGTAGCGGCTCGTACTTGGCGGCCAACTCCGGATTATGGCGCAGCGCCGGGACAATGGCGTAGGTCATCGAGATCGGGCACATGTGCCCGGCTTCGGCCGCGCCCCAGGTGTAGAACTTGGCGGCCCGGGCGGTGTGCGCGCCCGGGCGGTCATCGATCCACGGGGAGCCGTGCAAGCCGTGCGCGACAGCGACATTCATCAGGTCGTGCCAGTGCGGATGGAACTCGACCTCGTCGACGCGGTGGCCGTAACGATCGTGGGTGCGCAGCACCGGCGGGTACTCGTTGGCCAGCCGGCCCCACTCCTGGACCTCGGCCGAGCCCGCGCGCACGCCGAGTTCGCGCAGCTCCGGCTCGGCCCAGCCCGCGCCCTCGCGGTGCAGGCCCTCCAGCAGCGCGGGGTTGCGCGAGACATCGAAGGGGGTGATGTCGGGGACTTGATTGAAGACTTCATGGGTCGGCATCGAGTGCTCCTATCGGGTGGCGCCCAGGGCGCGCAGCGCGAACGAGACGAGTTCTGGGACAACGGATTCACCGTGCGGGGCGTGGGCCAGCGGGCCGACCAGCACCTCGCCGATCGCGCCGACCAGCGCGGCGGCGCTGGTGCGGGCGTCTTGCGGCGGCAGCTCGCCGCGCGAGACCCCTTCGGCCACAGCGAATTCGAAAGCCTCGGCAAAGGCGTGCCGGAAGTGCAGGCGCTCGATGTCGACCACGGCGTCTACCGGTTCGACGAGCAGCACGTAGGCGAGTTTCGGGTTCTTCAGGGCGCGGCCGGCGAAGGTTTCCACGGCGGTGGCGACGCGTTCGGTCGCGGTGCCCGCGGCGGCCGCCGCGCGCACCGCCTCGACCTCGCGGGCGACCACCCGGCGGAACACCGCGGTCACCAGATCGGTCTTGCCCTCGTAGTGCTTGTAGACGGTGCCGGTCGCCACGCCTGCCTCGTTGGCGACCGCCGCCATGGACAGTCCCGCGAAACCGTCCCGCGACAGCACCCGGGTCGCGGCCTGCACGATGAGTGCGGCCTGCGCGTCGAGTCTGGCCTGCACGGCCGGGGTCCTGCGGTACACCACGCAAGAAGTGAAACATGGATTCACTTCTTCACACAAGGCCGGTCAGGTCGTAGGGTCGAGGGGACGCAGGGCGGCGAAAGGGTGCGAGCAATGAGTGTGCGAGTCGAACACAACGGACCGGTGACCACGGTGATCTTGCACCGGCCGGAGGCCCGCAACGCGGTCGACGGCCCGACCGCCGCGGCGCTGGCCGAGGCGTTCCGCGCCTTCGACGCCGACCCGGACGCGGCGGTCGCGGTGCTCTGGGGTGACGGCGGCACCTTCTGCGCGGGCGCGGACCTCAAAGCGCTCGGCACCGAACGCTCCAACCACGCCGCCGAAGACGGCGACGGGCCGATGGGCCCGACCCGGATGAAGTTGTCCAAGCCGGTGATCGCCGCGGTCTCCGGCTACGCGGTCGCGGGCGGACTGGAACTCGCGCTCTGGTGCGACCTGCGAGTTGCCGAGCAGGACAGCACCTTCGGCGTGTTCTGCCGCCGCTGGGGTGTGCCGTTGATCGACGGCGGCACCATCCGCCTGCCCCGCATCGTCGGTCACGGGCGCGCCATGGACATGGTGCTCACCGGCCGGGCCGTCGACGCGGCGGAAGCCCTGCAGATGGGCCTGGTGAACCGCGTCGTACCGACCGGCGAGGCGCGCAAGGCCGCCGAACAGCTCGCCGCCGAGCTCGCCGGGCTCCCCCAGACCTGCCTGCGCTCGGATCGGATGTCGATGCTGGAACAGGACGGTCTCGACGAGGAAGCCGCGCTGCGCAACGAGTTCCAGCACGGGTTGAAAGCCCTGATGGACGGCGCGCTGGAAGGCGCGGCGCGATTCGCGGCGGGCGCGGGACGGCACGGAGCGCCGCAACCCTGATGGAACGCCTCAGCGTCGTCGACGAGATCTTCCTCCGCACCCACCGCGGGATGGGTACTCCCATTGCGCTGCAAGGGTTGTGGCGGACGGTCGATCGCGTCGAACCGGCGCTGTTGGAGCAGGTGCATCGGGCGCTCAGCGCGGGGCAGTTGGGGCGCAGGGTGATTCGGGCGCGGGTGCCGGGCGCGCGCCGGGGGTGGCAGGCGACGCTGCGTGCCTATCCCCTGGATTACTCGGCCACGCCGATTCCTGCTGCGGCGCTGTTGGATTGGGCCGACACGCAGGGCGGCGGTCTCGATCCGGAGTTCGGGCCTGGTTGGCGATTGTCGGCGACACTGCTCGACGACGGCGGCACAGTAGTGTCGCTGACCTGTTCGCATGCGCTCGCCGACGGGCGGGGGCTGGTGCACGCGGTGGACGCCGCACTGGCGGGGATCATGGGTACCGATCTCGGCGACCCGGAGTCGGCTTCCGTGGGGAAGCCGGATTCGCGTCCGACTTCCCCACGGAAGCCTGCACCCAGCGCTGCCCGAAACTCGGATGCTGTTGTGGTGCAAGATGTTTCCCCCGATAACAGCTCCGATTGGACGGACGCGCGACGCCAGTGGTCGATCGTCCTCCGCGGCACCGCACGCGCGCTGCGCAACGGCCTCCCGGAACGCCCCAGCACCACCGATACCGGCCGCGCTTTCGCCGTGGATTCCGCTCCCCGCAGCGCGATCCTGCACTGCCCCACCACCGAATGGGACCGGTTTGCCGCCGACCAGGGCGGCACCGCGAACAGCCTGTTCATCTGGATCATCGCGAACTTGTTGTGGAACAGCGGATTCCCGCGAGACGAGATCGAAGCCAGCCTCCCGGTCGACACCCGCGACGAACCGCGCGCTGACAACGACCTCGCCATGACCGCGATCACCATCACCCGCGCCGACAACCCGGCCACCCTCCGCGAAAAGGCCCGCGAGGCTTACGAACACCGCATGTCCAGCCCAGGCGGCTTGCCCGAGGAGATCCTCCAGGTAATCCCCGACCGCTGGGCGCACACCCTCGCCAAAGGAGCCGGCGAACGCGACATCCTCTGCTCCAACATCGGCCCCCTCCCCGACACCCTCACCACCCTCGGCTCCCACCACTGCACCGGCGTCGCCGCCCGCGCCATCCACCCTGGCCTGCAACACCTCCCACGCACCCGCCTGTCCGGCTATCTGTGCCAGATCGGCGAGCACTACACCTTGGCCCTGGTCGCTTTGGATCCGGAGATCAAGTCACCCGCGGCGCTCACCGAACTCATCGACACACTGGGAATCCCGCTGTCGCACTGGTGATTCCAAGTGGCCAATCAGATCGAATGTCCGAAACCTGTCGAACCGTTCAACAAGCGCTCGAATGCGGCGGCATCAGCCTCGGCGATGACCATGGCGGCCCGGATCATCCCAGCGAACTCGTCCGGATAGCAGGTTGATTCGAGCGGAAACGCCGTTTGCAGCCTGCGCCGAACCGTCGAATCCTCGCAGCCCACAAAGACAACCACACAGCTGCGCCAGAACCGGGGCCACAAATCATCGATGTCATCCGCCACCCGCTCAGGTCGCCGGTGCCGTTGCACATAGGCGTTGACCTCCGCGGCCGAGCCCGCCCCCGCCACCACCGCGGCCCGCCGCAGTTCCTGAAGTTCCCTCGGCTCCCAGCAGCGAACCCAGTACGCGGCCTGCGCCGCATTCGCCCGCAGCTGATACGGCAGCCCCTCATCCTCGACCGCCCCGATCAGCCGCTCCAAAACCACCCGCCGACCCACAGCGGCAACAAACGGATGCACAAGCTGACTCGACCACCCGTCATCGAGCAGGATCACCGCGAACACCTCGCCGCCCCTCGCCACCACCCACTCCGGCCGCGCCCACAACACCCCACTCAACTGCAGCCGCGTCGCCTCCAACAGCTGAAACCGCCGATAGACGTCATCACCCACCCCGCCCCGCCCCACCGGCCTTTCCCAATGCGGGTCGGCCGCCACAAGCAGCCGAATAAGACACGCTTGCAGCTCGGAATCATCGGTCATCACACCGTCATACGCGCCTATTTCCAGGCTGCCCAGTGATGGTCCGTCGATTCTGCTGTGGTGAGATCCGCACGGCGATCGGTTGGGGTGCGATGATGGTGACCTCGATACGACAACGGAGGCGGGACGATGACGGCCGAGATGGCGCCGATCTCGAACAGGCAGCCGATCAGCGTGGCAGAATTCGACGCTCTGCCTGTCGATACCAGCCATCGTTACGAGATCGAGAACGGATTCTTGCTCGTGAACGCTCGTCCGGCTCCACCGCACAGCCGCGCAGTGAAGCGACTGGTTGCCCAGCTCGATCACCAACTCCCCTCCGGCCTGGAGGCATTCCCGGAGCTGGAGGCCGAACTTCCAGTTGGACCTTCACCGCGACGCGTCCCCGATATCGTGGTCGCTCCCGTCGAGGTCGATGAGCAGTCCCGGATTCTGAGTGCGCAGATCGTGCTCGCGATCGAGGTCGCCTCCTCGGGTGAGTCCGCGGTCCGCGACTACGCGATCAAGGCAGGCGAGTATGCGGCAAACGGCATCGCCCATTACTGGGTCGTCGACATCCTGCACGGTGAGTCGGCCGGGCTGACCGTCTATACCCTCGACGACGCGGGGGTCTATCACATAACGCCACGCGTCACAGGGGTCGTGCACGTCGAAGCTCCGTTTGCGTTGACCATCGATCTCGGCCGGCTGACCGCACGCCGCACCCCCGAGGGGCGTTGAGGCTGCTCGGCGGCTGCGGTCAAACCATTGCCGGCGCGGCGGTTGTGCGGTCGAGGACGGTGGTGGGGGTTTCGATGCCGGGGTCGAGGTCGGGGGACGGGATGGGGGTGCCCCAGGTTTGTTGCAAGGGAAGGACGCCTGCCCAGACGCCGCCGGTGGCGATGTCGGAGGGGTCGTCGCCGGGGCCGCCGTTGCGGATTTTCACGGAGGCTTCGGTGAGGTCCAAGGCCAGGACGATGGTGGCCGCTAGTTCTTTCTTGGAGGGTGGGCGGACGCGGTCCCAGGAGCCGGGGGCGGCGTGTTCGACGATGACCTGGAGGGCGTGCAGGCGTTGGTCCGGGTCGGTGATTTCCACGGGGCGGCCGCGGACGACCGCCGAGCGGTAGTTCATCGAGAAGTGCATGGCGGAGCGGGCATAGACCAGGCCGTCGACGTGGGTGACGGCGAGGGAGATATCGCCGGTGCAGGCGGCGCGCATGTTGCCGGCGCCGGTGGAGCCGTGCAGGTAGATGGTGTCGCCGTCGCGGCCGTAGACGGTCGGGAGGACGACGGGGCTGCCGCCGAGGACGACGCCGAGGTGACAGATCAGGCCGGCGTCGAGGACGGCGTCCAGGTCGGCCCGGTCGGTGCGGGCGCGATCCTTGAGGCGGGTCACGGTGCTGCGCGGGGTCGGCGAGAGAGGCGTCCGGGTGCTGGCTGTCGTGCTCATATGACAAGCTTGCGGGGATAAGTGGCATTCGTGAATAGCCAATTCGCGAGAATTTGAGCAGGCCAATCAGGAGGTGGGCGGTGCTGGAGGAACTCCCGCTCGTGCTCGATCGGACGGCGGCTGAACCGTTGTCGGTGCAGGTCGCCGATGGTTTACGGGAAGCGGCGACGAGCGGTGTGCTGCGCGCCGAGGATCGGCTGCCGTCGTCGCGGGCGTTGGCGAAGCAGCTCGGGGTGAGCCGCACCGTGGTGGCCGCCGCCTACGACCAGCTGCACGCGGAGGGCTGGCTGATCGGCAGGCAGGGGTCGGGCACGTACCTGACGACCGCCCCCGCGGCGACGCCGTCCAGGGCCGAGCCGGTCGCCGGACCGAACCAGGCGCTGGAGTTGCTCGACCTGTTCCCCGGTGCGCCGTGTATCGAAGCCCTGGATCAGAGCGCGTGGCGGCGGGCCTGGCGGGCAGCCGCGGACAACTCCGCCGTGGGTCGCAAGGACCGCGCCGGTGAACCCGACTACCGGGACGCCGTCGTCGAACATCTACTGCGGCACCGCGGATTACAGGCCAGCAGTGCCACGATGGTGCTGTCCACAGCCGGAAGCAGTTCGGCGGTCAGTGAATTCGCGAATGCCGTGCTGCGTCCCGGCGATGTCGTCGCAATGGAAGATCCCGGATATCAGCGCGCGATGGGCGCGTTTCTGGCTGCCGGAATATCTGTGCACCCGGTGCCGTGTGACGCCGAAGGGCTGCGTGTCGACCTGATCCCGGACGGGGTCAAGGCGGTGTATTGCACTCCGGCGCACCAATTCCCGCTCGGCGCGCGAATGCCCGCGGCCCGCCGCGTAGAGCTCGTCGAATTCGCCCGCCGCACTGGCATTCCCATCATCGAAGACGACTACGACGGCGAATTACGCTACGACACCGCACCTTTGCCGCTCCTCGCCGCGATGGCACCGGACGTGGTGATCCACCTCGGCACCACCAGCAAAATCCTGTCCCCCGCACTCGGTGTCGGCTGGCTCGTCGCCGCCCCCGCCATCGCGAACGCCGTGCTCACCTATCGCGAACGCACCGGCACAGGCCCCAGCCCCGCCGGACAACACGTCTTCACCGAACTCGCCCGCCACGGCGACCTGGCTCGCCACCTCCGCCGCCTCCGCCGCACCCTCCCGCCCCGCCGAGAACTACTGGTCAGCGCCCTACGCGACCGCGGCCTGACCGTCCTCGGCGACCACGCCGGCTCGCACGTGGTCGTACCGCTCCCCTCCGCCGCCGCCGAGGATCGCGCCGTCACCGAAGGCCGCGCCCACGGCGTCGCCCTCGACGGCCTCGCCCGCCACCACCTCGCCGCCCAGGAAAACCCCCACCCCCGAATGCCCTCCTCCCCCAAACCAATCAACCTGCCCCCTGCCCTCGGCGTCCACACCTTCGGCATCACCCTCGGCTATGCAGCCCTCTCCTCAGCCGACCTACACACCGCCATCCCCATCGCCGCGGACTGCCTCGCACACGTCATCGCGACAACACCCGGCACGTGAGGCCGTGCCGGTCCGCGCGACCGCACGCGCCGAAACGTGACTGCACCCGCGTCACCCCGACCACACAGCTGCGACCGCATAGGTGTGGTCGCGAGCACGTGTGTGGTCACGGCGGACACAGCCAGGCGGGCATAGCATGGTCGGCATGACCGAACAGGATGTCCTGGCTCGAATCAAGCAACTGGTCGACGCGGAGCACGAGCTCCGCGCGAAGGCGGCGGCCCACGAGGTGGACCCGGTCAGCGAACGTAAGCAATTGGCCGAACTGGAGGTCCTGCTCGATCAGTGCTGGGATCTGCTCCGGCACCGGCGGGCGCGCATCGACGCCGGCGCCTCCCCTGACGAAGCACAGGTCAACACGGTCGGCCAGGTCGAGGGCTACCTCCAATAACCTGATCCGTTTCCGAGCCGACCCGCGGGGTAGTTCGCCGTAATGAGCAATCCAGAGCCGAAGACCACCGACACCGGCAACGGCCCGGACAAGGCCGACGACGACGTCCAAAGCGACCCGGCCAAGGGTTCCGGTGACCGCTCCGACTGGTCCGACGAGGGCGGCGCAACCCCCACCGACCCCGCCGACACCGGCGACCGACCCGAGTGAACACGCCATCCAGCCCGCAACGCGACCGACCGGCCGCCGCGGACGATCGGAACGCGAGCGGAACGCCCCCGTCCCGGCACGACACAACCGGCGAACCCGCCTGCATGCTGAACGAGGTATGCCCAGCATGCGGGCGAGTCATCTCCGACGTTCATGCCACCGGCTGCTCGGAATGCCGCCCCTAGCGGTTGGCGCCGATGGCTTGGCCGACGATGGCTTGGAGAGCGGTGGGGACGAGTTCGGTCAGACCCTGGGTGAATTCGGGCGTGGTGGCGATGGTGGTGGGGCTGGTGATGGTGCAGCCGGGTTGGGCGGGGTGGCCGTCGAGGCGGTCGCGGAGCCAGTGGAAGGCGCCGGGGAGGTGGGTGAAGACGCCGGAGATGTGTTCGGCCAAGAGTTCTCGGACGTAGGTGACGCTGGGGGCGTTTTCGGCGCAGTACTTGTCGACGAGGCGATCGACGCCGGCGTTGGGGAGGATTTCGTCGTTCTGGGCATGGTAGATGTACACCGGGACCGAGGGGGTGCGCTGGCCGAGCGAGTTCTCGGCGATGATCTTCTGCACTACGGGGTGGCTCAGCGGGTCACCGCCGCGGAATGCGGCGAGGAAATCGTAGAAGGGCACGAGGGCGGTGCCCATCGGGTGGCAGAGCACGAATTTGCTGGCGATCAGGAGCTGGCCGAGCGGGTCCACGTTCTCGCGGAGTAGCTGGCGAAACTCTGGATACTCGTTCGCCATTCCGGCCAAGACGCCGGTGAGCAAGCCGGTGTAGAGGCCGCGATTATTGTGCCGCAGGGCGGCGGCGAAGTCCGCGGCCGCGACACCGCCCGCCGCGATGCCCACGATATTGAGTTCCGGCGCATAATCCTGGGCGATCTCCGCGGCGAAGGAGCTCGGTATGGTGCCGCCCGAGTACCCCCAGAGGGCGGTGGGGGTTGCCACGCCCGACAGTTGCGCGGGTTCGAAACTCTGTACCGCGCGAATACCGTCCAGCGTGGTCTGCGCGTTGAGCTTGGAGGTGCCGTACGAGGAATTCGGGCCTTCGTAATCGGGGAGCGCGACCGTCCAGCCTTGGCCGATACCCGCGGCGATCGGGATGAGAACCTCCGCCGCGTTCACGTAATCGGCGGGAATCGAGCCCGCCTGGATGACATAGGACGGCGCGCAATACTGCGCGGCGCTGTCCTCGGCGATCTGATACGAGAGCAGTTTCCGTCCGCCCTCGGGCCGCGCCCCACGCGGTTTCAGCACGGTCGTCACCGTCGCGATAGCCTCGCCGAAACTATTGGTTGTCCGGTAGAGCAGCTGCCAGGCATCGACGTTCAGGTGCGCGATGCCGAAGAACGCGGGCGCGATCGCCCGCGCCCGCAGCACCTGCCCCGGTGCGGCGGCAGCGACGATTCCCGCAGCCGGAGCATAGAATTCGTCGAGTTCGGGCGGCAACGTGAGCGCGGGCACCGGCTCGATCCGGATACCGGCGGTGTCGGCGGCGGCGAGCTGGGCCGACATCGACAGCAGAAGTCCCACGGCGGCCGCGACGGCGGCGAGGCGGATCCGGCGTGCTCTCATCGAATTCTCTTTCCTGTACGGCATTGAACCGCTACACCGTCCCAGACGGATATAGCGCAGGTCACCGTTCGCTCGACAAGGATTCACCCGCCGAGTTTGTGCATTCGACGGGATCGCCCTTTGGCGCCGTGCACGAAAGAATCAGCTCGCCTGCCGCTATTGCGCGTGGATGTTTGTCTGTGCGAACAATGTCAAATGACATCGCCACCGGAATCCGCCATCGGCGCCGAGTTCGTCGACTTCCTGCGGACGCTGCTGCCCGGGATGGTCCGGGAAACCCTGACCGGGGTTTTCCGGGAGGTCCCCGCTTATCAGGATCTGCCCGCGGAACTCGTCGGCATCGCATTGCCCCAGGCGGCCGAGGCGAATCTGCGCCTTTTCCTGAACTCGGTTGTCGACGGGCGGGTGCCGCGTGAAGAGGACGTCACCGAGCTGATCGAGATCGCGGTGCACCGGGCCCGGGAAGGGGTGCCGCTCGACACCGTCCTGTCGGTCTATCACCACGGCGCCGCGGCGGCCTGGAATTCGGTTGCCGCGCTGGCGACTACGGCCGCTCAGCGTGAGCAGCTGCTGGCTTTGGTGCCGTATGTGCTGGGCTACCTGGGCGCAGTGACCCCGGGTGTCGCGGGCGCTTATCTACGCGAACGCCAGGACCTGCACTGGGAGCAGCGCGAAGCCAAACGCGCTGTCGCCCAGGCGCTTGTCCACGGCAAGTCCGCCGACCTGCTGGCGGAGCGTTTCGGGATTCCCTTGGACGGCGGCTTCCAGGTACTGGTGTTTCGCCTCGCCGAACCCGAGGGCAAGGCCACCGGGGCCGGACGCCCGGTATTGCGGCTCGCGCACACCGAGATCGAAGCGCTGTCACCGCGTGCGCTGAGCACGATGGAACGCACCGGCGGCGTGGTACTCCTACCGTCCTCGGACACCGAATCCCCAGGCAAGCTGGATACTTTCGTGGCACGCATGGCGAGCGGCACCGGACTGCGCACCGTAGCCGGACATGCCGTCGCGAGCAGCCCCGCCCAGGTCTGCGCGGCGGCCGAGGAAGCGGGCGAGATCGTCCGGCTGGCCGACCGGTTACACCGGCCCACCGGGGTGTACCGAATGTCCGACCTCGCCCTCCAATACCAGCTGGCCCGGCCCGGTCCCGCCCGGTCCTGGCTGCTGTCGCTACTGCAGCCGCTGGCCGAGCACCAGCATCTGCTGGCTACGCTGCGCGCGCTGATCGAACGCGGCTACAACCGGCAGGAAGCAGCCGAATCACTTGTGGTGCACCGGAATACCTTGAACTACCGGCTCAACCGGATAGCGACGCTCACCGGCTACGACCCCGGCCGCCCCGACCACGCCCAACTCTTCGCGGCGGCCCTGATCGCCCGGGATATCGACTCGCCGGAGTGACCGGACCGGTGCGCGCGCGACGCTTTCTGGAACACGATCTGGTCAAGTCCGTCTGGGCCACCGTCCGCCCGCCGATACCATCGACTGATGGTGGCACTGACCGATATCGAGACCTCTGACGGATTTGTGCGGGGTCGGCGCGGCCGCCGCGTCCTACGCTGGCGCGCCCTGCCCTACGCCGCACCGCCGGTGGGCGAGTGGCGTTTTCGCGCACCGCAACCGGTGCGGCCGTGGACCGGCGTCCGGGACGCGACCGAGTTCGGCTTCGCCGCCATGCAGCATCGCGCGGGCGCGCGCATCGGCCCGCGCCAATACCAGCCCACCAGCGAAGATTCGCTGACGCTGAATGTCACCGCGCCCGTGACGCCCGCGTCTGCGCCGCGTCCGGTGCTGGTGTTCATCCACGGCGGCGGATACCTGATGGGCACCTCGGCGCTGGGCTTGTATTCCGGCGCCCGGCTGGCCTTGCGCGGCGATGCGATCGTGGTGTCGATCAACTATCGGCTGGGTGCGTTCGGATACGTCGATTTCAGCGAGTTCGGCACGCCCGAACGTCCTTTCGAGTCGAACCTCGGGCTCCGCGATCAGGTCGCCGCCTTGCAGTGGGTGCGGCGCAATATCGCGGCCTTCGGCGGCGATCCGGAGAATGTCACCGTCTTCGGCGAATCCGCCGGAGCGCATGCGGTACTCGCCTTGTTCGCCACACCGGCCGCGAAAGGTCTTTTCCACCGGGGTATCGCGCAGAGCCCGCCGGCCGACTGGGCGATGACCGCCGAGGACGCGCGCGCCTTCGCCCGGCGCTGCCTGAGCGCCTTGGGCGGTGATCCCGCCGACGCCGTCCGGGTCCTGACCGAGTCCTCCGCGAACGACATCCGGAAAGCGGTCGCCCGCGTGATCGGCCAGGTGCTGCACGAGCACCCCGGACTGTTCGCCGCCTCCCCGGTCATCGACGGAGATTTCCTGCCGCAGTCGCCGATCGACGCGTTCGCCGACGGCACCGCCCATCGGCTGCCGCTCATCATCGGCACCTGCCGCGACGAGGGCACGCTGTTCGCCCGGTTCGCCGACGGCCTGCCGACCACGCCGGCGCGGCTGCACACCGTGTTCACGCACGCGGACGGCACTGCCGAATCCCGCGTCACCGCAGCCTATCCCGGCTATCCGAAAGACAAGGTAGCCGTGCGCATGGGCGGCGATTACGTCTTCTGGCGGCCTTCGGTCACCGTCATGGAGACCCACAGCCGGTACGCGCCCACCTACGCCTACCGCTACGACTTCGCGCCGCGCGCACTGCATCTCGCGAAGGTCGGCGCTACCCACGCCACCGACCTGATTCCGGTGTTCGGCGCCACCGACGGGCCGATCGGGCGGGCTTTCACCGCCGCAGGCGGGCGACGCGGATTGCAGGCGGTGACCCGCCAATTCCAGGACAACTGGCTGGAATTCGCCCGCACCGGAGCACCGCTCCCCTCCTGGCCCGCCTACACCGAAGAACGGCGCACGACACTGATCATCGACGATCCGACCCGATTGGAACACGATCCCGATCAAGCCAAACGTATTGCCTGGCAGGGCATCCGCGCCTCGACGCTCACCTAGCGCGGCTACCTATTTGAGCAGGCGGGACATCCGGCGGTCGGCCAAGACCTTGCCGCCGGTCTGGCAGGTGGGGCAGTACTGGAAGGAACGTTCCGCGTACGAGACCTCGCGGACGGTGTCGCCGCACACCGGGCACGGCAGGCCGGTGCGCGCGTGCACCCGCATGCCGGAACGCTTTTCGCCCTTCAGGCGGGCGGCGGCCTGGCCGACGGAGCGCTCGACCGCATCGGTGAGCACCTCCCGCATGGCGGTGTACAGCTCCGAGACCTTCTGCGCGGGCATGGTTTTGGTGCTGGCGAACGGGGACACCTTGGCGGTGTGCAGGATCTCGTCGGAATAGGCATTGCCGATCCCGGCGATCAAGGTCTGGTCGACGATGGCCGTCTTGATGCGCTGCGATGCTCCGCGCAGGATTTCGGTGAACTGTTCCTCGGTGACCTCGAGGGCGTCCGGCCCGAGCCGCGCGATGCCGGGCACCAGCTTCGGATCCTCGACGACGTAGACCGCCAGCCGCTTCTTGGTCCCGGCCTCGGTCAGGTCGAAGGCCGGGGTGCCGCCCTCGGGATCGAAGAAGTGCACGCGCAACGCCAGCGGGCTCTTCCCGCCCGGTTTCGGGGGCGTCTGGCTCGGCTCGTCGAGCCAGCGCAGCCATCCGCCCCGGGACAGGTGCGTGATCAACCACAGGCCACCGCAATCCAGCCCCAGGAACTTCCCCCAGCGGCCCGCGCCGGTCACATCCCGGCCGGACAGCGCCGTGACGGGCGGGTCGAAGGTCTTCACCGCGCTGAGCGCCGCCACGTCGACACGCCCCACCACCGCGCCGACCGCATGCTCCCGCAGGAACTGCGCCAACGCCTCGATTTCCGGCAGTTCAGGCACGTGTCACAGGTTACCCGGGGGCACCGACAAAGGCCTGGTGATCAGCCCCGTCGCAACTGATAGACGTCCATGATCCAGCCCTTCTCGGCGCGCAGCCGAGCCCGGACATCCACGATCTCCTGCTCCACCGCCCGCAGCGGACCCTCGATCAGGACCTCGTCGGGCATCCCCAGGTACGCGCCCCACCAGATGTGGATGTCCGCGCCGGGCACCTCGGTGAACGAGCACTCGCCGTCGAGCATGACCACCGCGGCCGACCCGAGGCCCTCCTCCCGCAGCCGCCGCCCGGTGGTGATGTGCACCGGTTCGCCGATCCGATGCAGGACCACGCGGTGCCGGGCCGCGAGCGCCTGCACGCTGGTCACGCCCGGGATCACCTCGTAGTCGAACACCGCCCCACCCGCCAGCACCCGCTCCACCATCCGCAACGTGCTGTCGTAGAGCGAGGGATCACCCCACACCAGCAGCCCGCCGACACCCTCGATCTCGTCGAAAGCCGCCCGGAGCAGGGCCGATCGCCGATCGTGCCAATCCTCGACCACCCCTTGGTAGTCGGCGGGCGTACGGTCGCGCGGCGGATCCGGAATCTCCACGATCTGGTACGGCCGGTCCAGGTGCTCGGACAGGATCGCGGTACGCACGTCGAGCAGTTCCTGTTTCTCCGCACCCTTGCCGATGACGAAGAACACCTCGACCTGGCGCATGGCCTTGATGGCCTGCACGGTTACCTGGTCGGGGTCGCCCGCGCCGATGCCGATCACGTAGAGCTTGCGCATGTGCGGAGAGCTTTCCATGGCCGGCTCCCACTAAGCTCGTCACCCGTGGCGACCACCGATACGCAGTACGAGGATCTGCTCCGGCTGGTGCTGGAGTCCGGCACCGCGAAGGCGGACCGCACCGGGACCGGCACCCGCAGCGTGTTCGGGCATCAGCTGCGCTACGACCTTTCGCAGGGCTTCCCACTGGTCACCACCAAGAAAGTGCATCTGAAGTCGATTGTGTACGAGTTGCTGTGGTTCCTGCGCGGCGACTCCAACGTCAGCTGGCTGCGCGAGCACGGCGTCTCCATCTGGGATGAGTGGGCCGACGCGGACGGCGAGCTGGGCCCGGTCTACGGAGTGCAGTGGCGCTCCTGGCCCACGCCGGACGGCGGGCACATCGATCAGATCAGTCAGGTCCTGGAAACCTTGCGCGGCAACCCGGATTCGCGCCGCATCATCGTCTCGGCGTGGAACGTGGCCGACCTGGACCGGATGGCGCTGGCTCCGTGCCACGCGTTCTTCCAGTTCTACGTGGCCGACGGAAAACTGTCCTGCCAGCTGTACCAGCGCAGCGCGGACCTGTTCCTCGGCGTTCCGTTCAATATCGCCAGCTACGCGCTGCTGACCCACATGGTGGCCCAGCAGACCGGCCTGCAGCTCGGCGATTTCATCTGGACCGGCGGCGACTGCCACATCTACGACAATCACGTCGAGCAGGTCACCGAGCAGCTGCGCCGGTCGCCGTACCCGTTCCCGGCGCTGCGCCTGAATCAGGCCCCGTCGCTGTTCGACTACCGCTTCGAAGACGTGGAAATCGTCGACTACCAGCATCACCCGGCGATCAAGGCGCCGGTGGCGGTATGACCGCGCGCAAGATCGGCCTGATCTGGGCCCAGACGCCCGACGGCGTCATCGGATTCGAGAACACCATCCCCTGGCGAGTACCCGAGGACATGGCCAACTTCAAGGCCGTGACCTGGGGGCATCCGGTCATCATGGGCCGGCGCACCTGGGACTCGCTACCGCCGAAGTTCCGTCCGCTGGCGGGCCGGCGCAATATCGTGGTGACCCGGCAGTCCGACTGGTCGGCCGAGGGCGCGGAGCGTGCCGACTCCATCGACGCGGCGCTGGCCCTGGCCGACGGCGCCGACGTCTGGGTGATGGGCGGCGGCGAGATCTACCGCGCCACCATGGCATTCGCAACCGACCTGCTGGTCACCGAGGTGGACACCAGAGTCGAGGGCGATGCCTACGCCCCGGCGATCGGCCCCGAATGGCAAGCGGCGCCCGAGCCTTGGCGAGAATCCGCACGCGGTCCGCGGTTCCGGATCGTGCGCTACACCCGCTGACCCGCCCCACCCAAACCCGGCCCGCGGCCCGCGCCGGTCGGGCATACTCCTGGATATGCCAGCCCAGCACCTATGAAGTGATGCGAAAGGCAATCTTTTATGGATAAGAAATCGCTGACCGCGGTCGCCCGCCAACAGCTCAAGTTGGCCGCCACCGCCACCAGCGGGCGCAGTTCGCAAACCATCTTCGGCGGTCACGCCGCCTCGCTCCGGCAGACCGTGGTCGGCCTGTCGGCCGGCCAGAGCCTGGCCGAGCACGACAACGCGGGCGATGCCACGCTGCTGGTCCTCAGCGGCACCCTGACCCTGATCAGTGGCAGCAACGAGTGGAAGGGCTCGGCCGGTGACCTGCTGGTCGTGCCCAAGGCCAGGCACAGTGTGAAGGCCAACGAGGACGTTGCGTTCCTGCTCACAGTTGCCAAGTAAGGCCACGCTGAGCGGTCGGGCGGGCGGTTCCGGCCACTAGGCTGTTGATCATGGGTGAGCCACAGCCGATCCTCGATCCCCTCTCACCGAGCGCGACCTTCCTGGTCGTGACCATCGACGAGGGTGGCGAGCCGGCTGTACGCGAGCTGCTGGCGGACCTGTCCGGACTCAAGCGTTCCGTCGGTTTCCGGGTCCCGGGCTCGGGGCTGACGATCGTCACCTCGATCGGCTCCGCCGCGTGGGACCGGCTGTTCAGCGGCCCGCGTCCGGCCGCGTTGCGCGAGTTCCCCGGCTACTTCGGCCCGAAGCATCAGGCTCCCGCGACGCCGGGCGATCTGCTGTTCCACATCAAGTCCGAAACCCCGGACGCGGCTTTCGAATTGGCGATGACGATCGGGCAGCGGCTGGCAGGCGCGGCGACCATCGTCGACGAAACGGTCGGCTTCCGTTATTTCGAGCAGCGCGATCTGCTCGGTTTCGTCGACGGCACCGAGAATCCCGAGGGGCCGCTCGCCAAATCGGCCGCGCTGGTCGGGGACGAGGATCCCGAATTCGACGGCGGCAGTTACGTGGTCGTGCAGAAGTACACCCACGACCTGACCGCCTGGCGGGCGCTGCCGGTCCCCGAGCAGGAGCGCGTGATCGGGCGCACCAAACTGGAGGATTTCGAGCTGTCCGACGAGGACAAGCCCGCCGATTCGCATGTGGCGCTGAACGTCGTCACCGACCCGGAGACCGGCGCGGAACGCAAGATCCTGCGCGCCAATATGCCCTTCGGCAGCGTCAAGTCCGGCGAGTTCGGCACGTACTACATCGCGTACGCGGCCTCCCCCGACGTCGCCGACAGCATGCTCGTGCGGATGTTCCTCGGCACCGAGGACGCCGCCCACGATCGCATCCTTGATTTCTCCACAGCTGTGACGGGTACTCAATTCTTTACACCGTCCGCCGACTTCTTCGAGGACCTGCCCGAGCCCGCGGCAGCCCCCGGGGAATCTTCGCCGGCCCCCGACGTTCACAGCAATGGCAGTCGAAACAACGGCAGCGGCTCACTCGGCATCGGCACTTTGAAAAGGAGCAGGTCATGAACAACCTCCATCGCGAGCTGGCGCCCATCACTTCCGAGGCTTGGAAGGCGATCGAGGAAGAAGCCGGCCGCACCTTCAAGCGTCACATCGCGGGCCGCCGCGTGGTCGATCTGTCCGGTCCGCACGGCGAGGACTACAACGCCGTCGGCCTGGGCCGCACCCAGCCGATCGCCGCGCCCGACGACGGCGTGCAGGCGCGGCAGCGCGTGGTCGCCCCGCTGGTGGAGCTGCGGGTGCCGTTCACGCTGTCCCGCGTCGAACTCGACAACGTCGAGAAGGGCGCGCAGGACGCCGACCTGGACCCGGTGAAGGACGCCGCCCGCAAGATCGCCTTCGCCGAGGACCGCGCCATCTTCGAGGGCTATGCGGCGGCCGGGATCACCGGCGTGCGGGCCGGTTCGTCCAACGAGTCGATCAAGGTGCCGACGGATCCGAAGGAGGTCCCCGAGGCCGTCACCCAGGCGCTGACCGCGCTGCGGCTGGCCGGTGTCGACGGTCCCTATTCGGTGCTGCTCAGCGCCGATCTCTTCACCGCGGTCAGCGAGACCTCCGATCACGGCCACCCGATCCGCACGCACATCGAACGCCTCATCCCCGAGGGCGAGATCATCTGGGCGCCCGCCATCGACGGCGCCTTCGTACTCACCACCCGCGGCGGTGATTTCGATCTGAACCTGGGCCAGGACCTGTCCATCGGCTACCTGGCGCACGACGCCGACAACGTGCAGCTCTACTTCCAGGAGAGCCTGCAATTCCTGGTCTACACCGGCGAAGCCGCGGTCGCCCTGGAGGCGTAGCGCCGGGGCGCGGTGCTCGCGGTGATCGAGAATGCCGGGGGCGCGCTGATCATCCTGGGGTCCGCTGGCCAGGAGGGATTGACCTGCACTGCGCAGGCGGTAGCGTGAAGCCGCTGACGCAGGAGGTGGACGATGGTGCGCGCGGGTGTGGTGCCGGGGCGGCGGATAGCGCTGTATATCGGCATCGGGTTGCTGGTGGCCGTGCTGCTGTGCCTGCTGGTCGTGGCCGTGTTCGGGTTGTCTCGGGTGTTCACCGGGGCGCTGGCGGGAGTGGTGGCCGGTGGCGCGGTGCTGGTGGCGCTGTTCGCGCGGGACGCGATCGTGCTCACCGACGGAGCGATCTATCTGCGGACGCCGTGGCGCGAGACGCCGCTCGACTGGGAGCGCGTAGTCGCCGGGCGGTTCACGCTCGACGACCGGGAACGCTGGTCGCTGGCGCTGGATCTGGCCGGGGGTGACGAACAGCACGGGGAGCTGGTGCTGCTGTCCATCCCGCCGGTGGCCGGTCCGGTGTCCGGCGCCTATGACCTGCGGAAACGTGAACAGGTCAACGAGATCCGGGAGATGCTGCGGCGCAAGAAGATTCCGGTGACGCTCTTGCCGGAGATCGCCGCCGCGCTCAGCACGCACTGGAAGATCGCGCCGCCGACACGGTGAACCGGCCCCGCCGGATATGGGGTGACGGGCCGGGGCGGGTCCAGTAGTTTGAGTGCTGTGTCGATGATGAAGGGCGCCAACGTTCCGGTGCCGATGCCCGTGGTCCGCATCGAATTGGGGTGGCAGTCCGGGCCCGGGGTTCCGGACGCGGACGCGTCCGCACTCCTGCTGGTCGGGGGAAAGGTCCGCTCCGACAGCGATTTCGTGTTCTACAACCAGCCGCAGCACGCCTCCGGCGCGGTCCGGCACGAGGGCAAGCAGCAGGGCCCGACGGTGCTGGACAACCTGTGGGTGAACCTGGGCCAGGTGGAACCGCAGATCGAGACCATCGTCATCGCCGCGTCTTCCGACGGCGGCACCTTCGGGCAGTTCCAGGGCCTGTATGTCCGCGTCGTCGACGCGAACAACGGCGCCGAGGTAGCTCGCTTCGACAGCGCAGGCGCCAGCACCGAGACGGCCTTCGTGCTCGGTGAGCTGTACCGCCGTCAGGGCGCCTGGAAGTTCCGCGCGGTCGGCCAAGGCTACGACTCCGGCCTCGCCGGATTGGCCACGGACTACGGCATTTCCGTCGATGACGCGCCCACTCCGCCGCCGGCGCAACAGTATTCGCCGCCCGCGCCGCCCCAGCAGTACGCGCCGCCGCCGGCCCAGCAGCCGGTGCCGCCGCCGCAATACGCGCCGCCCGCACAGCCTTACGCACCACCGCCTCCGCAGTACCAGCAGCCGCCCGCGCCGCAGTACCAGCAGCCGCCGCAGCAATATCAGCAGCCGCCGCAGCAGCAGTTCGCACCGCCGCCGCCGGCGGGCGCTCCGGTGAATCTGAGCAAGATCTCGCTCACGAAGGAAGCGCCTTCGGTCTCGCTGACCAAGTCGGGTGCGACCGGCGGCACCATGCGGGTCAACCTGAACTGGACCACCACGCAGCCCGCCCGCGGCGGCGGCCTCTTCGGCCGGCGTTCCCGTGGCGGCAACGGCGGCCTCGACCTCGACCTGTGCTGCTTCTTCGAATTGGCCGACGGCCGCATCGGTTCGGTGCGCGCGCTGGACCGCTCCTTCGGCGACCTGACCCGCCCGCCCTATATCCGGCTGGACCAGGACGATCGCACCGGAGCCAGCACTACCGGCGAGAACCTCGACATCAACCTGGATTTCACCAGCCAGTTCCGCCGGATCCTGGTGTTCTCCTCGATCTACGAGGGCGCCAAGGACTTCCGCGGCGTGCACGCCACCGTCACCCTCTACCCGGTGAACGCGACGCCGATCGAGATGACCCTCGACGGCTGCCAGGATGATTCCCGGGACGCGGTGCTCGCGCATATCGAGAACATCAACGGGGAGTTCGTGGTCCGCCGCGAAGGCACCTTCATCCGCCCGCCCGCGGGTCAGCCGGGCGCGGGCGTCATGGAGATCGCGCGGATGTACAACTGGGACTTCGGTTTCAAGGCGGGCCGCGGCAAAGGCTGAGGCCGCCCCTGCGACGATGGGGCGGTGACGGATTTCGCGACACCACAGGACCTGGCCCGCCGCACCGCGGCCGCCGTCGACGCGGCGGTCGGCGCCGGGCGCGAACTGGGACTCACCGTGGTCGATGCCGCGGTGCTGCACGACGTGTTCTCCGTCGTGGTCCATCTCGCACCGGCCCCGGTCGTGGTGCGGGTCCCGACCGTCCTGCCGCACTGCGAGAGCCTGGATTCCCTTGCGCGCCGCCAGCGCTCGGAACTGGATGTGTCCAGTTGGCTCGCGGGCCGGGGCACGCCCGTGATCCCGCCCAGCCCGCTGGTACCGCTGGAACCCGTGCAACGCGGCGGGTTCTCGATGACGTTCTGGCAGTTCGTCGCGGAGGACCGGGACAAGGAACCCGACTATGTGGCGAACTCCGACAGCGTCGCCGATCTGCACGCGGCGCTGCGGGATTACCCCGGTCCGCTGTCCTTTCTGTCGGCGGCCGATCCGCAGTTCGTCACCGAAGCTCTCGGACAGCTGGATAAGCACCCCGACCTCATCGATCCGGCCGAACTGGACCGCGCACGGCGCGAATGGCGGCAGCTGGAACCGCTGGTGCGCTCCCGCGCCGCGTTCGAGGCGGCGTACCCGGGGATCGATCTTCAGCCCATTCACGGCGACTCGCCGCCCGCGAACATCTTCTCCGGGGTGGACGGTGACCTCTACTCCGACTTCGAGCTGATCACCCTGGGGCCCGTCGAGTGGGATCTGGCGGCGCTCGGGCCGGTGTACGAGTCCGCCTACAACCGCGGCGCGCGGCGCAACGGCTCGCGGCCGTTGAACGAGGAGGTGCTGCGCTTCGTGAACGCGGTGGGCATGCTGCGCATCATCGCCACACTCACGCTCACACCGCAATTGCCGGTACTGGTGGACTACCTCACGCCCGCGCTCGACCAGTGGCGTGCGTCGCCGGCCGCCGATTGACCTAGTGGGCGGCCAGGAGTTCGGTTGCCGTGCGGCGGATTTCGTCGAGATCGCCGGTCCAGCCGAGCATGCGGAGCGTCGCGTCGGGGATGGTGCGTACCGCGTAGTCCGGAGCCGCCCCCTCGTCGGAGCGGATGCTGATCACCGTTTCGACGAGCCGGAACGGCAGCACCTCGGCACCGGGGATACCCGCCGCGCCCGCCTCGGCCAGCACATCGCGCGCGAAAGCCTCGTAGTGGCCGCGTAATTCGTCCCGCCGCAGCCGGAAAGCGGCGAAGCGCTCGGTGCGCAGATCCGGAAGCAGGTACAGCGCACCGAGATTCCAGCGGGCCGCGCAGAGTTGCCGCACGTCGAACAGGGCCAGGGCGTAGAGCCGGACCGGGGCGGGATCGGCGTCCTTGCGCAGCCGCTCGGCGAGTTCCAGTGGCGCGGTGATGGTCTCGGCGAGCAGGGCATCGAGGATGTCGTCCTTGGACCCGAAATGGTGATAGAGCGAGGCCTGCCGGATGCCGACCGCGTCGGCGACCGCCCGGGTCGAGGTGTTGGCATAGCCCTTGGTGGTGAACAGTTCTCCGGCCGCGTCGAGGATCTCCGCGCGCGGCGTCTGCCCGCGCCGGGTGCGTTGCTCGAGCCGGGGGCGACCGGGACCAGGGTTTGTCACCTGCCCATTCTGGCATCGCAACGCGCCGCTCTCCGCCGGCCGCTCTCCCGCGGTGAGGTTTCTGTCATTCGATAGAAATCGTGGCAACACAGAAGTTACCGGCGTTCCCGGAAGCGATACACGCGCGACACCGAAAGCGCGATCGCGGACGCAAAACTGTCACCTGATAGATATTGGCCACACGCCGGAGGAACCCATGGCCACGACACTCGCCCCATCGTCCGATTCCGACAGCGCCGACCTGGCGGGCTTCGGCTATGAGCCGGTCCTGCACCGCAAGCTGGGCCGCTACGCCTCGTTCGCGGCCGGGTTCTCCTTCGTCTCCATCCTCACCACGATCTTCCAGTTCTTCGGACTCGGATACTCCTTCGGCGGCGGGGCCTTCTTCTGGACCTGGCCGCTCGTGTTCGCCGGACAGTTCCTGGTGGCGCTGAATTTCGCCGAATTGGCCGCGCACTACCCGATCTCGGGATCGATCTACCAGTGGTCCCGCCGCCTGGCCGGTGACCTGGTCGGCTGGTTCGCGGGCTGGTCGATGATCATCGCGCAGATCGTCACCGCCGCCGCGGCCGCGATCGCGCTGCAAGTGGTGCTGCCGTCGGTGTGGATCGGATTCCAGTTGATCGGTGACGATCCGGCGCTCACCTCGACCTCCGGCGCGGCCAACGCGGTGCTGCTCGGCAGCGTGCTGATGGTGCTGACCACGCTCATCAACGTGATCGGGGTGGACGTCATGGCCCGGATCAACGCCATCGGCGTGACCATCGAAATCATCGGCGTCGCCGCGGTGATCGGCCTGTTCTTCGTCGACGCTGAGCGCGGGCCCGGGGTCGTGCTGAACACCGAGGGTGCCGCGCCCGGCGGGTACATGGCCGCCTTCCTGGTGTCCGGCCTGATGGCGGCGTACGTGATGCTCGGGTTCTCCTCCGCCGGTGAGCTCGCCGAGGAGACCAAGAATCCGCGCAAAGTCGCCCCGCGCACCATCCTGTCCGCGCTCGCGGTCTCCGGTCTGGGTGGCGGGCTCATGCTGCTGGGCGCGCTGATGGCGGCGCCCAGCCTCACCGATGGTGAATTGGCCGCCGGTGGACTGGCCTACGTCATCACCGCCAAGCTCGCCAGTCCGGCGGGCACCGTCCTGCTGTGCGCCGTGGCGGTCGCGGTGTTCGTGTGCACGCTGGCGATTCAGACGGCCGGTTCGCGGCTGATGTTCTCCATGGCACGGGACGGGAAACTGCCCTTCGCCCAGGCCCTGTCGAAGGTGCACCCGCGTTTCGGCACCCCGATCCTGCCCGCGGTGGTGTTCGGCGCGGCCGGCATCGCGCTGCTGCTGATCAACCTGGGCAACGCGGCGATCTTCGCCACCCTGGCCAGCGTCTGCATCGTCATGTTCTACATCGCCTACCTGCTGGTGACAGCGCCGATGCTGCGGCAGCGGCTGCGCGGCTGGCCCGGCGAGGTCACCGAGGAAGGACTGTTCTCGCTCGGCCGCTTCGGTATCGCGGTGAACATCGGCGCGGTGGTCTGGGGTATCGCGATGGCGATCAACCTGGCCTGGCCGCGACCGGAGATCTACACGCCGCAGGGCGGCGGCTGGTGGCTGCTCTGGTCCGCACCGCTGTTCGTGATGCTCAGCGCGGCAGTCGGATTCGCGGTCTACCGGTTCGTGAGCCGGAAAGCAACGGTTGCGATCGAGGCGACTGACCCGGCCGAGGCTTCGGAACCCGCGGTCCAACCGGCCTGACCCCCACACATCCGTTGTCGCGCGCTTCGGCAAGCCGGGATGGCGAGCCCACAAGGCGCGGACCTGAAAGAGAGCGAATCATGACAGACCAGGGCACATCCTCGACCGCGGGCGCGCGAGCTCACGCTCGTGCGCAGGCGGCGGCCGCGAATTTCGTTGTACCCGAGCTGGCGGACGTTGCCGCATCGAGAGTGACCTGGGCTCAGCGAATTCCGGGCGGTGGTTACGCCAATGTGGTGTTGGGGCGTGGGACGCGGATTCGATTCGCCGACCCGGACGGTGCGGCGTGCGCACACCTGCTGCTGCTCCGGGCCGACGCCCCCTGGGAGCGGCTCAATGTGGCAGACACCGTCAAAGTGCCTTGGCAGGCCTATCTTTCGACCGGCCATCCGCTGCTGTCGGATCAGGGCCGGGTGCTGGCGACCCTCGTCGCCGACACCTCCGGGCAGCACGACACCCTGTGCGGGCCGACCGCTGCCGGGCGCGAACAGCTTCGGCTGGCCGGAGTGAAGCAGGGCCTCGAGCCTCGCGACATCGCGCCGACGGTGTCGTTCTTCCGTGGCGCGCGCGTCGAATCCGATGGCGCGCTGGTGGCGAGCGGCGGTAGTGGGCCGGGCGGCTCCATCGATCTGCTCGTGCACCTCCCTGTCGTGCTGCTGGTCGCCAACGCCCCGCATCCGCTGGACGACCGGCCCACCACCGATCTCGACCTCGTCGCCTGGTCCGCGTCCAACGAGCTGAACACACTGACCAACGCCGACCCGGAGTACCTCCGCGCCATCGACAACACCGAATCCGCCTGGACCGCACGCACTCTGGAGGCACGCGCATGAACGCCACGCTGTCCCGCACGATCGTCCTCGACGAAACCGTCCCCGCCTGCGCCCCGTGGTCCACCGTCGTCGCGGCGGGTGATGTACTCGAAATCATCGACCTGCACGGCAATCAAGCCGTCGACTGTCTGCTCTACAACGCGGCCGACCACACCGACCGCTACAGCGCGCAGGCCACCATCACCGCGCAGCGCAACATCTTCCTCACCACCGGCAGTGTGCTGCTGACGGATTCGGGCACCGCACTCATGACCGTGCTCGCGGACGAGGTCGGCAACCACGACACCATCGCCGGCGCCTGCTCCCAGGAATCCAACACCCTCCGCTACGGCCACCACACCCGCCACCAGCACGCCTGCGTGGAGAACTTCCTCGTCGAAGCCATGAAACACGGCCTGGGCAAACGCGATCTGGTCTCCAACATCAACTGGTTCATGAACGTACCGGTGGAGGCGGACGGCACCCTCGGCATCGTCGACGGCCTCTCGGCTCCCGGCAAGAAAGTCACCCTGCGCGCCGAGACCGCCACCCTGGTCCTGGTCTCCAACTGCCCCCAGATCAACAACCCCTGCAACGGTTTCAACCCGACCCCGGTTCGAATGGTGGTCTCGCGATGACGGCCGCCGATGTCGCGGTAGGCAGCACGGCAGCAATCGCCGATCACCACCCGAGACTCGATGCCACAGGTACCGCGGAGCCGCGGACAGAATCGGCCACCAGCCGAGACGACCGCAGCAGCGGCAGCGAAATGGCCACCGCCACCATCTCCTACGAGCCCGACAACACCACCGAGATCGCCACCGCCACCAGCTCCCACAGGCCCCTGGCCGAGATGGCCGCGACCAGCTTGTTCGAAAGTGGTTGCGCCACGCAGATGGCATCGACATCGCAGGCCTGCGTGGAGGTGGTCCGGCCGGGCATGCTGACCACGGTGCAGGACTGGCCGGGACGGGTTGGCTACTGGCATATCGGCGTGCCGCCGTCAGGGCCGATGGATGATCTTTCGTTCCGGCTCGGGAACCGGGTGCTCGGAAACCCGGAGGGGGCAAGCGGTTTGGAGTGCACGCTCGGTGGGCCGGCCCTGCGGTTCGCGGAGCCGACGTGGGTTTGTGTGACCGGTGCGCCGGCGGATGTCACGGTGAACGGTGCGCCCGTGGAGCTTTGGCGGACTGTCGAGGTGCCCGCCGGCGGCGTGCTGGACGTCGGCGCGATTCGCGGACCGGGCATGCGGACCTACGTGCTGATCGCCGGTGGCATCCAGCTGCCCGAATACCTGGGCAGCATTGCCACTTTCACTCTCGGGAAGTTCGGCGGCAGCGATGGCGGCGCACTGCGCGCCGGCACACGCCTTCCGCTCGGTGCGCCGACCGAGCGGATCGCCGCGGCGGTGCCGATGGATGACCAGCCGGTGCTGACCAAGCGCTGGGAACTCGCTGTCACCGAGGGCCCGCACGGCGCTCCGGAGTTCTTCACCCGCAACGACGTCGACACCATCACCGGCACCGACTACGAGGTGCACTTCAACTCCGACCGCACCGGTGTCCGATTGATCGGCCCGAAGCCGGAGTGGGCGCGCACCGATGGCGGTGAGGCCGGACTGCATCCGTCGAACATCCACGACAACGCGTATTCCATCGGCGCACTGGATTTCACCGGCGACACCCCGATCCTGCTCGGCCCGGACGGTCCGAGCCTCGGCGGATTCGTTTGCCCGGTCACCGTCGTCGCGGCCGACAAATGGAAACTCGGCCAGCTCGCCCCCGGCGACAAGGTCCGGTTCGTACCGATTCGCAGCGAGAACGCCGCCTCCGTCCGGGAATTGGGCGCGCGCCGCCGGGCCAACCTGCCGCTGGTGCTGTCCGACGGCGGCGACGGCGATAACGGCGTCCTGTGCCGCGCGGCGGTCGACGACGAGATCGGCGTCACCTACCGCCGCCAGGGTGATGACGGCGTGCTGGTCGAATATGGCCGGCTGACACTGGATCTCACCCTGCGGGCCCGCGTGCACGCCCTGTACGAGCATCTCCTCGCGGCGGGCGTCAGGGGCATCGTCGAGCTGGTGCCCGGCGTCCGCTCGCTCCAAGTCCGGGTGGACCCGCACGTCCTGCCGATCCCGCGCCTGCTGGCTTTGCTCGCCGAGACCGAGCAGCACCTCCCCGCCGCGGCGGACCTCGTAGTGCCCAGCCGCACCGTGCATCTCCCGCTGTCCTGGGACGATCCGTCGACCCGCGAGGCGATCACACGCTATATGCACGGCGTCCGCGCGGACGCCCCGTGGTGCCCGTGGAACATCGAATTCATCCGCCGGATGAACGGTTTGGCGACCGTCGAGGATGTCTACCGGACCGTCTTCGACGCCGAATACCTGGTGCTCGGTCTCGGCGACGTGTATCTCGGTGCGCCCGTGGCGACTCCGACCGATCCCCGACACCGTCTCGTCACCACGAAGTACAACCCGGCGCGCACCTGGACGCCGGAGAACGCGGTGGGCATCGGCGGCGCGTATCTCTGCATCTACGGCATGGAGGGCCCCGGCGGCTATCAATTCGTCGGCCGCACTACACAAGTTTGGAACCATGCCTGGCGGCCTGGCCGGAGTGCCGACGAAAACCCCTGGCTGCTCCGCTATTTCGACCGTATTCGCTGGTACCCCGTCGAGGCGGACGAACTTCTCGACATGCGCGCCGATTTCGCGGCGGGAAAGGTCGAGGTGCGGGCCGAGGACGGGAAGTTCCGGCTCGCCGACTACCGGAAATTCCTCACCGACAACGCCGGATCCATCGCCGAGTTCCGTGCGGTCCAGGCCGAAGCCTTCACCGCCGAACGCAACTCCTGGCAGGCGGCGGGCGAACTCGCCTGAATCGCGCTACCAGCCGAAATGTTCCGCGAGGTCGATGGATTGATCGTCCCAGCGCCGTTCGATCTCCTGCCGCTGGTCGGCGGGCAGATCTGGCGACCACCCGCACCGACGCCAGAATTCCTCTCGATGCTCATCGGTCATCCGCATCGGCTCGGTCATGGCGACTACTCCCGCTTGCCACTGTCCTGCCTACCGATTGTCGGACGATCCGGGCGGCGACATGCCGGAGTCAGCGAAGATCCCGGAAGAACTCGCGCACGTCGGCGAGCAGCATCTCCGGCTCCTCCAGGGCGGCGAAGTGACCGCCGCGATCGACGTCGGTCCAGCGGGTGACTGTGCTGTCGCGTTCGGCGAAGCGGCGGATGCCGACGTCGTGGGCGAAGACGATGGCAGCGCTGGGGACGCCCGAATTCTGCTTGGGCGGCCCCCAGGGCTGGCCCTGTGCGTAGCCGACGAAGGCGGCGGAGCCCGCGGTGCCGGTCAGCCAATACAGCATCACGTTGGTGAGCAGGCGATCCCGGTCGATGATCTTGTCCGGGTCCACGTCGCGCGGGTAGGTCCATTCGCGGAATTTGTCCATGATCCAGGCGAGCTGACCGATCGGCGAGTCGACCAGACCGTACGCCAAGGCCTGCGGGCGGGTGGATTGAATGGCGATGTAACCGAATTCCTCGTTCATGAATGCTTCGATGCGGCTGATCCGGTCGCGTTCCAGGTCCGTCAAACTGGCCATTTCGTCGTCGGGCAACGGCAGATCAGGGAACCCCAGGGCTCCGTTGGTGTGCACCCCGATCACCTTGTCCGGCACCACGCGCGCCACCTCGGGACTGACGCCCGCGCCGATGTCACCGCCCTGCACGCCGTACCGCTGATAGCCCAGCCGGTTCATCAACTCGGCCCAGACGGTCGCGATTCTGTCGATAGGCCAGTTCTTTTCGCGGACCGGGCTGGAGAAGCCGAAGCCGGGCAGCGCGGGAATCACCACGTGGAAGGCGTCGGCGGGGTCCCCGCCATGCGCCACCGGATCGGTCAAAGGTCCGATCAGGTCGAGGAATTCGACCACCGATCCGGGCCAGCCATGGGTCAGCAGCAGCGGCACGGCGTTCGGCTCGTGCGAGCGGACGTGCAGGAAATAGATGATCTGCCCGTCGATTTCGGTGGTGAACTGCGGATAGGCATTGATCTTCGCCTCTTCCGACCGCCAGTCGTAGCTAGTACGCCAGTAGTCCACCAGCTCGCGCAGCCAGGTGGTCGGGACGCCGGTGTCCCAGTCATCACCCGGCAGCGGGGCCGGCCAGATTGCGTTGTCGAGCCGATGACGCAGGTCATCGAGCTGCTGCTGCGGAATGTCGATGCGGAACTGCTTGATGTCGTTGCTCATGACTATGAGCCTAGGAACGACTTAGGACGGATCTAATCCTAAGAAACCGGGCTTGACGCGGAAATCGCGGCCACCGCTTCGATTTCGACCAGCGCGCCCGGTACCGCGAGACCGGCGACCTTGGCGACGGTGATCGCGGGCGGGTTCGGCCGACCGCCCCAAACCTCTTGGAAGGCACCGAATCCCGCATAGAGGTCGTGCCCGTCCACCATGAGGATGGTCCATTTCACGACGTCGTCGAGGGACGCCCCCGCCGCGTCCAGACACGCCTGCACGTTCTCCAGCGCCCGCCGCGACTGCGCGCCGATATCCGCGCCGACCACCTGCCCGTGCGCGTCGACGCCGTTCTGACCACCGATATAGAGCAGGTCGGCGCCCGCCGGAACACGTACCGCCTGAGTGAATGCCGGGTTGCTGTGCAGATTTTCCGGGTTGATGTGCGTTGCGATTGTCATGTTCCTACCGTAACCAGTTAAAGTGGTGTCATGCAATCCCGAGCGGAACTTTCCCCCGATCTGCGCCGCCGCTTCCGCAGCGGCCGTCCCGCACTGGACCTGGTCCACACCGGCGGCGAAGGCGAGCTCGCCGTCTGGGAAATCGTGCACACCGTCGCGGATCTGCGGCGCTGGGTCGCGGTCCTGCTCGAACTCGACGAGCTGTCCGCCGAGGAGTCGGACCTGCCCGCGCTGCGCACACTGCGCGCCGGCATCACACACGCCGCCTACGGGCTGGCCACGGGAAATCCCTTACGGCCGGAGGACATCGCGGCAATCAATACGGCCGCCGCCGAACCACCCCTGACCCCCTGCATGCACGCCGACGGCACCGTCGGCTACGCCTCCCCCACCGCACGGGCCGCCCTGTCCACCCTGGCCCGCGACGCCATCGATCTGTTCACCGGCCCCCTGGCCGACCGCATCCGAATCTGCGCCGGCGAGAATTGCGGCTTGCTCTTCGTCGACGCTTCCCGCCCCGGCCGCCGGCGCTGGTGCTCGATGGAACGCTGCGGCAACCTCACCAAGGTCCGTAAGTACCGCGAATCGACCTGATCAGTCGGTCCGGGACGTCGCCTCCGGGTTGACCTCATCGCGGATGACCCGTAGCGCGGAGGTCAGCCCGTCCAACTGCTCCGGGGTGAGCAACCCGGTGAACCACCGCTCGATGGCCTCGATATAGGCGGGCAGGACCGTTGCGACCCGGTCCTCCCCCGCCGCGGTGAGCACCGCGTAGGAGCTACGGCGATCGCCGGGATCCAGTTCGCGCCGCAGCAACCCGGCCCGCTCCAGCCGGTCGACCAACCGGGTGACGCCGCTGGTGGACAGCGAGGTCTGCATCGCCAGGTCCGTCATTCGCAGCCGCTGCTCCGGCGAACGACTCAGGCGCAGCAGCGCATTCAGGTCCAGCCCGGACAGTCCGCTCGCCTTCCATGTCGGCTCCAGCTTCTTGACCAGGCCGTCCTGCGCTTCGAACAGCAATCCCATGGTGGTCAGGCGCGGGTCGTCGAAGAGGTCCATGCCGCCAACCTACCGCACTGATTGCTACGCGGATAGTTGACATGAGGAACATCTCCTTGATAAAACTTGCTCAAGCAATATTCCTCACGTCAACTATTTGGAGGCAGTCATGTCCAGCTGGGTAGCCGGGTTCCGTTCCGCCGTGATCAGCCCCTACGAGCAGATCAAGCTCAACGAATCGCGGTCGTTCGCCGATCAGACGGTGCGGCAGGTGCTGCGCATGGCGGGCGGCGGCACGCAGGTGCGGGTGCGGTTGACCAACCGCTACGGCGTGGCGCCGCTCGTCGTCGGCGCGGCGCGCCTCGCCCTGCGCAAGAACGCGGACGAGATCGTGGCCGAGAGCGATGCGCCGCTGCTGTTCGAGGGTCGCGATCGGCTGGTCATCCCGGCGGGCGCGGAGGCGGTCTCCGATCCGATCGACCTGGCCGTCACCGCGGGCACCGATCTGCTGCTCAGCCTTTATCTCCCGGAATCGACCGGGCTGGCTACTTTTTCGCATGAGCCCGCCGAAATCGCCTATGTGACAAACGGAAACGAGACCGCCGCGGCCAGTCTCACGCTCAGCGAAGAGGTTCCGGCCCGGTTCTTCGTGACCGGCATCGACGTGCGCGCCGAGAGCTCGGTGACCGTCGCGTTCGGCGACTCGTGGTTCGAAGGCGTGGGCACCACGCTCGGCGCGAACCACCGCTCGGTGGACTACTTCAACGAGCGCCTGACCGACGGCTGGGCCGTGAATCAGGGCATCGCCGGAAATCGCCTGCTGAGCACCGAGATCGGCGAATCCGGCCTGGCTCGCTTCGATCGGGACGTCCGCGCGGTTCCCGGCGCCACCCGCGTCCTGGTCAACTTCGGGATCAACGACTTGATCCTCGGCGCTATGGCCGGTCAGCCGCCGGCCACCGCCGCCGAACTCATCGCGGGCTTCACCGAGCTGGCCGAGCGCGCGCACGCGGCCGGACTGGTGATCCACGCCGCCACCATCGGCCCCTACGCCGGGTGCGTCTACCCGGGCATGCCGATCGAGGAGACCTTGCCCACCCGCCGAGCCGTGAACGAATGGCTGCGCGGCACGGACGTTTTCGATGGAGTCTTCGATGTGGCCGCGGCCGTGGCCGATCCCGAACGGCCCGACTTCATCCGGCCCGAGTTCGACTCCGGCGACGGCATGCATCTCAACGACGCGGGCGCCCACGCCATGGCCGCCACCATGCCGGTCGACTGAGCTAACTCTCCGGCAGGGTCAGACCGCGCAGCACGATGTCGAGACCGCCGTGGAACTCCGCCGCGGGCCCGAGCCTGCGAGCCTCGGCGGCGGTCTCGGTGAGATAGGGGAACTCGGCGGCGGCGAGCTCGGCCATCGCCGCGGTGCCGGGACCGGCCAGCGCCGCGTAGTGCTCGTTCTGCAAGAACCCGAGCAGGTAGCCGATCACCGTGCGCTGAGCGAGCACCCGGTCGCGGCCGGTGAAGCCGGCCGCGGCCAGGACCCCGAGCATGGCCTCGATGATGTGCAGTGTGGCCGCGGCGGATTGCCGGTGGCGCATGAGCAGCGGCACCGCCGCCGGATGCGCGGTGACCGCGACGCGCATCCGGTCCAGCAGGGCGCGCAGCTGGTCGCGCCAGTCGCCGGGCGGAACGGACAGGTCGACCCCGCCCAGCACCTGATCCACCACCAGCACCTCGAGCCGATCCCGGTCGGGGACATAGCGATACAGCGCCATGGTCGCGACGTGGAGTTCCTTGGCGACCGCGCGCATGGTCAGGCCGGACAGACCGTCCCGGTCGAGCACCGCGAGCGCGGCGGCGGCCAGATCCGCGGTGGTCAGGGAGCGAGGGCGGGGCATGGGTTGACAGCGTACAAGCTACGCGCATACTGGATCGTAGGCGTACTACGTACACCTACGATCCGTCGAGAGGCCGACCATGCCACTGCCCACCACCGTGTCCGACCGCGTGCTCAGCACCGTCACGGGCGCACAGCTACCCATCCCCGACCCGGATTGCCTGATACACCTGCAATTCCGGCGCTTCGCGGGCTGCCCCGTGTGCAACCTGCATCTGCGCTCGCTGGTCCACCGGCACCAGGAGATCACCGCCGCGAACATCCGCGAGGTGGTCGTCTTCCATTCCAGCGCGGCCGAACTGCGCAAATACACCGGCGACTTCCCGTTCGACTTCATCGCCGACCCGGACCGGGCGCTGTACCGCGAGTTCGGCGTCGAATCCGGGCGGCGCGCCCTGCTCGACCCGCGGGCCTGGCCGACCATCCTGCGCAGCGTCGCGCATACCGTCGTCGCCGTCCTGCGCAAGCGGGAAATCGCGCCGCCGGCCGAACCCGAAGGCGGACGGCTCGGGCTGCCCGCGGACTTCCTGATCGCACCGGGCGGCCGGGTCCTGGCGTCGAAACACGGTGCGCACGCCGACGATCAGTGGTCGGTCGACGAACTCCTGGCCCTGGCCGCGACGAAAGCGGTATCCGCATGATGACCGTCGAACTGTTCGTGTCCGGGACCATGGCCGCGGCCGACCGGCAGGCGCTGGCCGAGCGGCTGCTCCGGAAGCTGACCACCGCGCCCGACGCCCCGGAATCGGTGCTGGCCAAAGCCCGCGAGCTGACCCATGTGCTGGTGCACGCGCCCGGCACCTGGGTCACCGGCGGTCCGGATCCGGCCGCCGCGCCGCGCTACCTGGTCCGGCTCACCGTGCCCGGATCCTGGAGCAACAACAGCGATTTCGGCGGCCACGTCATCCCGCTGATCACCGAGACGATCGCCGAGACCGAGACCGATTCCGGCCGCCTCACCCGCGATCCGCACTGCGTGGTGCAGATCGTCGGCTTGCGCGAACACGGTATCGGCCTGCTGGGCCGCACTACGACCAGCTCCGAGCTCACCAAACTCATGACCGAGGAATTCCGAAGTTCCGGCGAGATCCCGCAAGCCCCGGAAGGTTTCGTGATCGACCCGATCTGCGGCATGACCGTCGAATTGGCCACGACCCAGCTGACTCTCACCCACGAGGGCACCACCTACGGGTTCTGTGCCCCGGTGTGCCGCAAGGTCTTCGCCGAGGAACACGCGATCAGCGCCTGAGCCATGCGCGCAAAAGGCCGCCGCCCGAACGGGCGGCGGCCTTTCGCTGCCGGATCTACTCCGTCACGATGACGGTGACCGCCGCGTCGGCGGCGCCGGTGTCCTCGCCTGGCGCGGCGAACCAGTGGCTGACTTCACCGTCGGCCAGGTCGGCCGCGACGTCCTCGCCCGCCGGGAGCACCGACAGCGCACCCGCCGTGGCGGCGGCAAGGAACTCCCAGAGCGCCGCCTTCCCGGATTCCGCGGTGGTGAAGGTCGTCGACTCGTAGTCGATGCCGTTGTCGTCCCGCAGGCCGACACCCAGGTCGAGCGCCTCGATCTGGGTCAGCACCACGGCGCCCGGCAGGACGAACGCCGGGCTGTCCTCGGCCAGCGGGCGGACCCGATCGGCATAGGAGACCGGGTGGCTCGCGGCCGCGGCCAAGGCCGACTGCACCTGCGCGGCACTCGGCACCAGCCAGTGCACCGGGCCGGGGACCGGTTCCAAGGTGATGCCGAACGCGGCTCCCGCACCGACGATTTCGTCCATCCGGAGACCGCTCGCGAACAGCACCGCGGCGCCGGCCTTCTGCACCGCCCAGACCGCCACGACCGAGTCCACCGACCGCGGCAGCGCGATCGCGACCACGTCACCCGGACCCGCACCGTGCTCGATGAGCACGCGGGCCAGCTGCGAGGAGCGCCGGTCCAGGACGTGGTAGGCGACCTCGTTGCCGTCGTCGAGCAGCGCCGGCGCTTCCGGATCGGCTTCCACGACCTCGGCGAGCACCTTGGCCAGCGTCCGGTTGCCGACCCGGGACGGATCCTGGGCGGGCGCCGTCGCGGCGACCCCGGATTCGGCGAGCAGCTGGGCGCGTTCGGTGTCGTCGAGGATGTCGATGTCACCGATCGAGCCGGCCGGGTCGCCGAGTAGCGATTCCAGCACCCGGACCAGGCGGACCGCGAGGGTCCGTACTTCATCGCTGGTGAAGCGGCTGGTCAGGTACTCGAAGGTGAACTCCATGGTGGATTCTGCGGCTACCTGCAGGGTGAGCGGGTAGTGCGTCGAGCTGTCCACCGCCACGCCGGTGACCGACATGCCGTCGATGGAGCTGGCGGCGGCGATCGCCTCGCGGTCGATCGGGTAGGACTCGAAGACCAGCAGGGTGTCGAATTGCGAACCGGCGCCGGCCATCCGCTGGATGTCGGCCAGGCCGACATAGTGGTGGTCGAGCAGGTCGGCCTGATCGCGCTGCAACGTCCGCAGCTGATCCTCGACGGTGCCGCGATCATCGATGCGCACCCGGACCGGGAGCGTGTTGATGAACAGGCCGACCATCGATTCGACGCCCGAGAGTTCGGCCGGGCGGCCCGAGACGGTCGCGCCGAACACCACGTCCGAACGACCCGTGAGCCGGCCCAGGGTGATGCCCCACGCGGCCTGCACCAGGGTGTTCACCGTGATGCCGAGTTCGGCGCAGTGCTTGGTCAACCGGCGGGTGCGGTCGGCGTCGAAATCGACGACCACTTGGCCGCTGTCGTAGGTCTCGGCCGTACGCGGCTGCGGCGCGAGCTCGGTCGGCTCGGTGAGACCGTCGAAGGCCGCCACCCAGGTGCGCAGCGAATCGTCGATGTCGCGGGTGCCGAGCCACTCCAGGAAGGAACGGTAGGGCGCCACCGCCGGCAGCATGGACAGCTCGCCATGCACCGCGTACAGCACCAGCAGGTCCTGCATGAGCAGCGGCATGGACCAGCCGTCGAGCAGCACGTGATGGGTGGTGATGGCCAGGTGCCACTGCTGCGCGTCCGAGCGGACCAGGGTGAACCGGACCAGCGGCGGGGCCGCCATGTCGAAGCGGTTCGCCCGGTCGGCCTCGAGCAGGCGGTCCAGTTCGGCGGTCCGCTCGGACTCCGGCACGTCGGTGAGATCGATTTCCTGCCACGGCAGTTCGACGCCGTCGACGGCGATCTGCACGGCCTGACCCGCGGAATCGGTGACGAACGCGGTGCGCAGGTTCGGGTAGCGATCCAGCAGCGCCTGCGCGGCGCCGCGCAACCGGTGCACGTCCAGTTCGCCGCCCAGATCGACGACGGCCTGGATGGTGTAGATGTCCACCGTCGCGGTGCTCATCAGCGCGTGGAACAGCAGACCGGACTGTAGCGGGGTCACCGGCCACACCTCGGTCAGCTCCGGGTAGGCGCGTTCCCACAGGTCGATGTCGGTCTGACCGACGCGGACCAGCGGCATATCCGATGGCGTGCGGCCGCCGGCGTCCGGGCGCTGCGCGTGCTCGGCCACCGCGGTGAGCGCCCGCACCCACAGATCCGCCAGCTCCCGCACCCGATCGCGAGTGAGCACACCCGACGGGTAGGCGAAGGTGGCGCGCAGTTCACCGGCCACGATCATCGCCTCGATGTCGAGGCTGCGCGGCGCGGGCATCGCCGGATCCAGCTGAGTGCTGATCTCGGTGGCCGGCGTGCCCAGATAGTGGAAGCCGATCTGGGCCGAGACGTCCACCGGCCCGGCCAGCAGCTGTTCCTTGATCGACTTGACGACCGTGCCGGTGGTCGCGCCGCCGGTGAAGGCCGCCTCGGCGTCGGTCAGTTCCAGCCGGAACGTGCCGGGACGGGTGAACCAGCCGACGGTGTGCGCGAGATCCGCGCCCGCGACGGCCGCGCGGCCGTCGCGGTCGAGCTCGATCAGCAGGTCCGGGCTGCCCCAGCGGACCAGCGCCATGGCCAGCGCGGCCAGCAGTCCGTCGGTCTCGGTGCCGCGGTAGCGGGCCGCGATCCCGGCGCCGGCCGCCGCGGTGACCTCGGCGGGCAGGGTGACCTGGATCCGCTCGACCGTCGCGGCGGTGTCCAGCGCCGGATCCAGCGCCCGGTCCCCGATCGGCGCCGAAAGCCGCTGCGGCGCCGCCGTTTCCGCGGTCTCGGCGATGCTGGTCGCCCAGCGGCGCAGCGAGGTTCCGGTGGCCGGCAGCGACAGCGTCGCGTCCACGCCGAGCTGTTCGGCAGCCAGCGTCAGGTCCGCGCCCAGCACCTGCCAGGACGGGCCGTCGACCACGAAACGGTGTGCCACGACCAGCAATTCGTCGTCGCGGTGGTCCGCGAAGGTGAACAGCACGAACTGCGCCATGACGCCGTTCGCCGGGTCCAGGCGACCGGCCGCGGCCGCGCGCTCGGCGGCCACCAGTTCGGCGAGGTTCGCGCCCTTCTCGACGCGGGCCTCGTGCACCAGCGGCTCGACATCCACCGCGCCGGGCTCGAGGGCCTCGAACAGCCAGCCCGCGCCCGCCGGACGCAGGCGCGTGCGCAGCGCGTCGTGCCGGTCGACGATCGCGGTGAGCGCTTCCAGCAGCGTGTCCCAGTCCAGCGCGGCGGGCAGCGGCAGCAGCGCCGACTGCGCGAAGTGCTGGTAGGCGACGCCGTCGGCGAGCTGTGCGGCCAAGGCGGGCGGCAGCGGGATCTCGCCCACGCCGCCACCCGGCAGCTCGACCAGACGCGACAGGTCGGGGTCGTCCACCAGCGTGGCGACCGCGGCCAGCGCGGCGACACTGCGCTGGGCGAACACGTCGCGGACACTGAACGCGACGCCGAGCGCCTTGGCCCGCGACACCAGCTGGATCGACAGGATGCTGTTACCGCCGAGCCCGAAGAAGTCGTCGTCCGCGCCGATCTGCTCGATCGCGAGCACGTCGGCGAAGACGCCCGCGATGATCTGCTCCAGCGGGGTCTCCGGGGCCCGGAACGCGGTCTTCTCGAAAGTCGGCTCCGGCAAGGCATTCCGGTCCAGCTTGCCGTTCGCGTTGAGCGGCAGCGCGTCCAGGAACACGAAGGCCGCGGGCACCATGTAGGACGGCAGCGCCGAGCTCAGCGCCGACTTCACCTGCGCGAGCACCGCACTCGGCTCGAGCTCGGACGCGGCGGGCACCAGGTAGGCGACCAGCCGATCCCCCAGGTTCGGATCGGTGTGCGCGAGGACCGCGGTCTGCGCGATCTGCGGCAGCGCCAGCAGCGCGGCCTCGATCTCGCCGAGTTCGATCCGGAAACCGCGGATCTTCACCTGGAAGTCCGTGCGGCCCCGGTAATCCAGCTCGCCGCCGGCGTTCCAGGCCACCAGGTCGCCGGTGCGGTACATGCGCTCGCCGGTCCCGAACGGGTTGGCCACGAAACGTTCCGCGGTCAGGTCCGGGCGGCCGAAGTAGGCGCGCGCCAGCTGCGCACCGGCGAGGTAGAGCTCACCGGAGACACCGACCGGCACCGGACGCAGACGCGCGTCCAGCACGTACACCTGGCTGTTCCACTCCGGCGCGCCGATGGAGACCGAGCCCTCGTCGGCGTCGGTCACCAGATGACTGGTGATCGAGACGGCGGCCTCGGTCGGGCCGTACAGGTTGAACAGCGACGCGGCGTGCCCCGGCTGCGACGGGTTGCCGCGGCGGAACTTCTGCGCGGTCGCCGCGGGCAGCGCCTCACCGATCGCGAGCACCCGGCGCAGCGAATCCGGCAGCCGCCCTTCGCTTTCGGTGAGCAGCGCGTCCAGCATGGACGGCACCACGTGCAGGGTGGTGACACCGGTGGACCGCATCAACTCGTTCAGGTATGCCGGATCCCGGTGCCCGTCCGCGCTCGCGATGACCAGGCGGCCACCGCTGACCGCCGCCGACCAGAACTCCCACACCGACAGGTCGAAGGTCGCGGCGGTCTTGAGCAGCACCGCGTCCTCACTGCCGAGCCCGAATTCGGCGGTCTTCCACAACAACTGGTTGGCGATCGCACCGTGCGGCACGGCGACGCCCTTGGGCTGACCGGTCGAACCGGACGTGAAGATCACGTACGCGGTGTTCGCCGCGGTCAAGGCCCGGACCCGCTCGTCCGCGGTCACCGGGGCGGCCGAGTATCCGGACAGCTCCAGCTCGTCGATCCGCACCGATTCCGTTGCGGCGGTGTCGAATCCGTCGCGGCCGGTGGTCAGCACGCACACCGGCGCGGCGGTACCGAGGATGTAGTCGACCCGATCCGCGGGCTGATCCGGATCGATCGGCACGTAGGCCGCACCGGCCTTGGCGACCGCGTACATGGCGATCACCAGGTCGGCGGAGCGGCGGATGGCCAGGGCTACCCGGTCCTCCGCGCCGACCCCACGTTCGATGAGGTAGCGCGCCAGACGATTCACCCGTGCGTCGAGGTCGGCGTACGACAGCATCGCGAAGCGCTGATCGGGCGCCGGCTGGGCCTGCTCGGTCGCGGTGACCAGGGCGATCGTGCCGGGCGCGGCCGCCGCGACGGTCGCGTCGAGCAGCGATACCAGGGTCGCGGCGGTGTCCACCGCGTGCGCGGTGTCGTTCCACGACCGCAGGATGCGGGTGGACTCGTCCGTGGCGAGCAGGTCGATCTCGCCCACCGGCGTCGTGACGTCGGCGAGCACCGCGTCCAGCACCCGGACGAACCGGTCCGCGAAGCTCTGCACGGTGGCCTCGTCGAACAGGTCGATGGCGTAACCGAATTCGGTGATCACCTCGGCCGGCGTGCCGTCCTCGGCGTACCGGTCGTAGAGGGTGACGTGCAGGTCGGTCTTGGCCAGCTGCGAATCGAAGTTGACCGCGCTCACCGTCAGGCCGGGCAGCGTCAACTCGGTCTCGGCGAGGTTCTGGAACGACAGACCCACCTGGAACAGCGGATTGCGCGCGGTGGAGCGCTCCGGGTTGAGCACCTCGACCAGCCGCTCGAACGGCACGTCGGCGTTGGCGAAGGCCTCCAGGTCGCGTTCCCGGACCTCGGCGAGCAGCTCGGCAAATGTCGCTGTCGGGCGCACCTGGGTGCGGAACACCAGGGTGTTGACGAACATGCCGATCAGATCGTCGAGTTCTCTTTCGCCACGACCCGCGATGGGGGTGCCGACGGCGATGTCGTCGGTGCCGGACAGCCGCGAGAGCAGCACCGCGAGCGCGGCGTGCACCACCATGAACAGCGACGCCTGGTTGGCGCGCGCCAGTTCGTGCAGGCGGGCGTGCTGCTGCGGGGACAACTCGAAGCGAATCGCCTTGCCCTGGAACGACTGCGCGGGCGGCCGCGGCCGGTCGGCGGGCAGCTCCAGCTGATCGGGCAGGCCCGCGAGGGTCTGCTGCCAATAGGAGACCTGCTGGGCGGCAAGCGATTCCGAATCCTCCTCGGAACCCAGCACCGCGCGCTGCCACAGCGCGTAGTCGGCGTACTGCACCGGCAGCGGCTGCCACAGGGGCGCCTCGCCGGTGGCGCGGGCGGCGTAGGCGGCCATCAGGTCGCGCGCCAGCGGGCCCATCGAGGCGCCGTCGGCGGCGACGTGGTGCACCACGAACGCGACCACGTGCTCGGTGTCGGTGATCCGGTAGAGCGCCACGTCCAGCGGCACCTGAGCGGTGACGTCGAAGGTGGTGAGCGCGAAGCGGATCACGGTGCCGACCAGGTCGGCCTCGTCGACGGGCACGGCCACCAGCTCGGGCGCGGCGGCCACCGGCAGGATGACCTGCTGCGGTCCGTCGGCCGAGTTCGGGTAGGTGGTGCGCAGCACCTCGTGCCGGGCCAGCACGTCGGCGATGGCCTGGGAGAGCGCGGGGATGTCCAGCGCACCCGACAGGCGCACGGCCAGCGGAATGTTGTCGACCGCCGAGGCGGCGGTGTCGAACTGGTTCAGGAACCAGTACCGCTGCTGCGCCGGGGACAGCGGGACCCGGTCCGGGCGCGGCTGCGCGATCAGGCGCGGCCGGGCCCGGCCGGAACCGGCGTTGCGCTCGACCTGCACGGCCAGGGCATGCACCGAGGAGGCTTCGAACAGGTCGCGGACCGCGAGGTGGGTGTCCAGAGCCGCGCCGAGACGGGCGGTGACCTGGGTGGCCAGCAGCGAGTTGCCGCCGAGTTCGAAGAAGTCGTCGTCGGCGCCGACCCGGGTCAGACCGAGCACGTCCTCGAAGACGCCCGCCACGATCTCCTCGATCGGGGTGGACGGCGCGCGGAACACCTTGGCCTCGAACACGGGCGCGGGCAACGCTTTACGATCCAGCTTGCCGGAGGCGTTGAGCGGGAACTCGTCGAGCACGACGAACGCCGCCGGGACCATGTAGGCCGGGAGCTCGCCGCCGAGTTCGGCGCGCACGGCTTCGGTGTCGATCGAATGATCGGCTGCCGCGATGACATAGGCGACGAGCTGGTCGCCGAGGCGATCATCCGAACGCACCAGCACCACAGCCTGAGCAATGGAAGCCAGACCCGTCAGCGCGGCTTCGATCTCACCGAGCTCGATCCGCAGACCACGCAACTTCACCTGGAAGTCGGTGCGGCCCAAGTACTCCAGCTCACCATGAGCGGTCCAGGTGACAAGGTCACCGGTGCGGTACATCCGCTCGCCACCGGAACCGAACGGATTCGCGACGAACCGGTCGGCGCTCAGATCCGGACGCGCTACGTACCCGCGGGCCAGCTGAGTACCCGCGAGGTACAGCTCACCCGCGACACCTACCGGAACCGGATTCAGACGCGAATCCAGCACGTACACCTGAGTGTTGAACACCGGTGCACCGATCGGCACCGAGGCGAGATCAGCGTCGGACACCTCGTGGAAGGTGACATCGACAGCGGCCTCGGTCGGGCCGTACAGGTTGTGCAGGCGGGCGCCGGTCAGCTCGCGCAGGCGCTGCGCGGTGACCGCCGGCAGCGCTTCACCGGAGGCGAAGACATTGCGCAGCGTGCGGCAGGACGCGGCCGCCTCCTCGGCGACGAACACCGACAGCATCGACGGCACGAAGTGCGCGGTCGTGACGTGCTGTTCGGTGATGACCCGCGCCAGGTAGGCGGGATCGCGGTGCCCCTCCGGCTTGGCGACGACCAGCCGCGCGCCGATCTGCAAGGGCCAGAAGAACTCCCACACCGACACGTCGAAGGTGGCCGGGGTCTTCTGCAACACCACGTCTTCACCATCGAGGTGGTAGGCGCGCTGCATCCACACCAGGCGGTTCACGATCGCGGCGTGCGACACCGCCACACCCTTCGGGCGACCCGTCGAACCGGACGTGAAGATCACATACGCGGTGTTCGACGGACGCAGCGCCGCACGGAGTTCGGTGTCCGCGACGGATTCCGCCGAGTAGGCCGAGTAGTCCACGGCGGCATCGGATTCCGCAGCGGTGGCGGGCGCGTCGGTGGCGGGCAGGTCGATCCGGACGACCGGAACCGAGCCCGCGTCGACATCGTCGCGGGCTGTCGTGAGCACACACACCGGTGCCGCGGTGTCGAGCACATACCGCGTGCGATCAGCCGGGTGATCCGGATCCAACGGCACATACGCGCCACCAGCCACGGCGACCGCGTACATGCCGACCACCAGCTCCAGCGAGCGGCGCATACCCAGCGCGACCATCGAATCCGGGCCCACACCGAGTGAGATCAAATGGCGGGCAAGCTGATTCACCCGGCCACTGAACTCGGCATAGGACAGACTCGTCCCCTCGAAGCTCAGGGCGATCGCATCGGGGGTCTTGGCGGCCTGCGCCTGGAACATCGACACCAGCGTCGCGGTCGCGTCGACCTCGAAAGCGGTGTCGTTCCAGCCGTCGACGACCTGCGCGCGTTCGGCGGCGTCGAGCAGATCGACCGCACCCAGCGGCACGGACGGGTTGTCGACCACCGCACTGAGCAGCCGCACCAGGCGCTCCGCGAACCCGGCGACGGTGGTTCCGTCGAACAGGTCGGTGGCGTAGGCGAATTCGGCGCTCATGCCGTCGGCTGTCCCGTCCGCCCCGAGGCGGTCGGTCAGGTTCAGGTGCAGGTCGAACTTGGCGGTCACCACGTCCAGCGGCACGCCGGCGACCTCGAGACCGGGCAGCTCGAACGCGGCCGCGCCGGTGTTCTGGAACGACAGCATGACCTGGACCAGCGGGTGGCGGGCCTGGGAGCGCGCCGGGTTCAGGATCTCGACGAGCCGCTCGAACGGCAGGTCGGCGTGCCCGAACGCGGCGAGGTCGGTGTCCTTGGTGTGCGCGAGCAGATCGGCGAACGACTGCGCCGGGTGCACCGCGCTGCGCAGCACCAGGGTGTTGACGAACATGCCGATGGCGTCGTCCAGTACCGCTTCACCACGGCCCGCGACCGCGGTGCCGATGGCGATGTCGTCGCCGTTGGACAGCCGCGCCAGCAGCGCCGCGAAAGCCGCGTGCACCACCATGAACAAGCTCGCGCCGTGCGCGCGGGCCAGGCTGTCCAGGTCGCGCACCAGCTGGGCGTCGAGCGCGAACTCGTGCACGCCGCCGTGGTTGGTGGCGACGGCCGGACGCGAACGATCCGACGGCAGATCCAGCTGGTCCGGCAGACCGGCGAGGGTCTCGGTCCAGTAGGACACCTGCTGCGCGATCAGCGACTGCGCATCGTCCTCGGAGCCGAGGGTTTCCCGCTGCCACAGCGCGAAGTCGGCGTACTGCACCGGCAGCGGCGCCCAGCCCGGCGCCTCGCCGCGGGAGCGGGCCGCGTAGGCCATCATCACGTCCCGGGCCAGCGGACGCACCGACCAGCCGTCGCCGGAGATGTGGTGCACCACGAAGACCAGCACGTGCGTGTCCGTGCCGTCGACCCGGAACAGCTCGGCGTGCACCGGAACTTCGGCGGTGACGTCGAAGCCGGTCAGCACCAGGTCGCTGACGCGCTGCGGAATCTCGTTCTCCGGCACCGGGATCGGGGTCAGATCCGGCAGATTGTGCCCGGCGGGCAGGATCACCTGCACGCCGTGACCGTCCGCCGTCTCCGGGTAGACGGTGCGCAGCACCTCGTGCCGGGCCACCACGTCGGCGACCGCCTGCCGCAGCGCGGGGATGTCCAGGTCACCGGTGAGGCGGACCGCGAGCGGGATGTTGTTGACGGCCGAGTCGGCGTCGAACCGGTTCAGGAACCACATGCGCTGCTGCGCGAGCGAGAGCGGAATGGTGTCCGGGCGCGGTCCGGCGACCAGCGCGGCGCGCGCGCCGGTACCGGCGTGCGCTTCCATCCGGGCGGCCAGCGCGCCCACGTTCGGCGCCTCGAACAGCAGGCGGACCGGCACCCGGGTGTCCAGGGCCGCGCCGAGGCGGGCCACCACCTGGGTGGCGATCAGCGAGTTGCCGCCGAGATCGAAGAAGTCGTCGTCCAAGCCGACCGTATGCGGTTCCAGGCCGAGGACTTCGGCGAAGGTGTTCGCCACGATCTCTTCGATCGGAGTGGACGGCGCCCGGAATTCCCTGGCCTCGAAGGCGGGTTCGGGCAGCGCCTTGCGATCGAGCTTGCCGTTCGCGTTGAGCGGCATCTCCTCGAGCACCACGAGGGCGGCCGGGACCATGTAGGACGGCAGCCGCGCGGCCAGATGGGCGCGCAGGGCGGGCACGTCCACGGACGCGCCGTCGGCGGGCACGACATAACCGACCAGCTGATCGCCGGTGCGATCGTCGGAGCGCACCAGCGCCACCGACCGCGCGACGGATTCGTGTGCGGTGAGCGCGGTTTCGATCTCCCCGAGCTCGATGCGCAGACCGCGCAGCTTCACCTGGAAGTCGGTACGGCCCAGGTAGACGATGCCGCCATCCTTACCGCGGGTGACCAGGTCACCGGTGCGGTACATCCGGGCGCCGGACCCGAACGGGTTGGCCACGAAGCGATCCGCGGTCAGGTCGACCCGGCCGAAGTAGCCGCGCGCCAGCTGCTCGCCCGCGAGGTAGAGCTCGCCCGCGACACCGGCCGGAACCGGGTGCAGACGCGAATCCAGCACATACGCCTGGGCATTCCAGACCGGCAGGCCGATCGGGACCGCGCCGCTGATGTCGGCGGCGACGGGACCGTGCGTGGCGTGCACGGTGAATTCCGTAGGGCCGTACAGGTTGTAGAGCTCCGCCGAGCTGACCCGGCGGATGGCGTGCACCGCGTCGGCGGTGAAAGCCTCACCCGCGATGAGCAGGGCTCGCAGCGAGCCGAGGTCGCTGTCGCCGACAGCTCCGGCGAAGACGGTCAGCATCGACGGCACGAACGAGGTCATCGTGACCTGCTCGGCGGCAATGACATCCGCCAGGTACTGCGGGTCACGGTGCCCGTCCGGCGTCGCGACGACCATGCGGCCGCCGGTGGACAGCGGCCCGAACAACTCCCACACCGACACATCGAACGTGGCCGGCGTCTTGAACAACACCACATCATCGGCGCCGATGCCGTATTCGCCGGTGATCCAGCGGATCTGGTTCACCACCGCCGCGTGCGGCACCGCCACACCCTTCGGGCGACCGGTCGAACCCGAGGTGAAGATGACATAGGCCGGGTGCTGCGGGCGCAGCGGGGCCAGCCGCTCGGCGTCGGTGACCGGGGCGTCGGAGAACTCCGACAGGTCCAGGTCATCGATGGACAGCGCACTTTCGAACCCGTCGCGCGAGGTGGTCAGCACACACACCGGCGCGGCCGACTCCAGCACGTAGGCGACCCGCTCGGCGGGCTGATCGAGGTCCAGCGGCACGTAGCCGCCACCGGCCTCGTGTACCGCGTACGCGGCGACCACCAGGTCGACGGAGCGCCGCAGACCCAGGGCGACCAGGGCTTCCGGGCCGACACCGTCGGCGATCAGGCGGCGGGCGAGGCGGCGTACCCGCGCGGCGAACTCCGCGTAGGTCAGCGCGGTACCGGTCGCCGGGTCGACGATCGCGACCGCGTCCGGGGTCGCCGCGGCCTGGGCCGCGAACTCGCCGACCAGCGTCAGGCCGCCCTCGTCACTGCGCCGCAGACCGGGCGCCGTGTAGGAGGTCTCGCCGCTGACCCGCGGGAAGAGGTTGTGCGCGGTGTCGTTCCAGCCGCGCAGCTCGCGCTCGGCTTCCCGCGCGTCGAGCAGGTCGATATCGCCGACAGCCCGATCCGGTTCGGCCGCGACGGCGGCCAGCAACTGGTTGAACCGGCGGCCGAAGGCGACCATCGTCTCCGGATCGAAAAGATCCGTCGCGTAGATCAATTCGGCGGCGATGCCGGACTCCGGCTGCTCGGTCATGACCAGTTGCAGATCGAACTTCGCCGTGTCGATCGGCATCTCGACGCCGCTGGCGGTCAGGCCCGGCAGTTCCAGCGAGGTCTGACCGGTGTTCTGGAACGCCAGCATGACCTGGAACAGCGGGCTGCGCGCCTGCGAACGCGCCGGGTTCAGGATTTCGACGAGCCGTTCGAACGGCAGGTCGGCGTGCCCGAACGCCGCGATGTCGGTGGCGCGCACCGTGCGCAGCAGGTCGGTGAAGCTGGCGTCGCCGTCGATCGGGGTCCGCAGCACCAGGGTGTTGACGAACATGCCGATCAAGTCGTCGAGCGCGCGCTCGCCACGACCCGCGACCGGGGTGCCGATCGCGATGTCCGGTTCACCGGACAGCCGGGACAGCAGCACGGCCAGCGCGGTGTGCGCGACCATGAACAGCGTCGTGCCCCGGGTCCGCGCCAATTCCACCAGCTCGGCGTGGGTTCCGGGCGCGATCTCGAAGGCGTGGGTCGCGCCGCGGCCCGACGCCACGGCCGGACGCGGGCGGTCGGCGGGCAGGTCGAGCTGCTCGGGCAGCCCGCGCAACGCCTGCTTCCAGTACGAAACCTGGTCGGAGATCACCGATTCCGGGTCGTCCTCGGCGCCGAGCACCGCACGCTGCCACAGCGCGTAGTCCGCGTACTGCACCTCCAGCGGACGCCAAGCCGGTTCGCCGCCCTCGACGCGCGCGCCGTAGGCGATCATCACGTCCCGGGTGAGCGGGCCCATGGAGAAGCCGTCGGCCGAGATGTGGTGCACCACCAGGGCGAGCACATGTTCGGTCGGGCTCACCTCGAACAGGCGGGCCCGGAACGGCACCTCGGCGGTCACGTCGAACGCGGTCCGCACGAACTCCGAAAGCCGCAGCGGCAGTTCGGCTTCGGTCACCTCGACCGGAGCGAGATCCGGGATGACCTGGCCGGTCGGCACCGTCTGCTGGTGCGCCGCGCCTTCTACCTCGGGGTAGTAGGTGCGCAGCGACTCGTGGCGGGCCAGCACGTCGGCGACCGCGATCTGCAACGCCTGCCGGTCCAGCAGGCCGGACAGCCGGACCGCGGCCGGGATGTTGTCGACCGTGGACTCGGGGTCGAAGCGGTTCAGGAACCACATCCGCTGCTGCGCCAGCGACAGCGGCACCCGCTGCGGGCGCGGCTGCGGGGTCAGCGCGGCGCGAGCGCCGCCACCGGCCCGCGACTCCACGCGGGCCGCCAGCGCGGCCACCGTGGACGCCTCGAACAGTTCCCGGACACCGAGATCGGTGTCCAGGGCCGCGGCCAGGCGGGCCGCGACCTGGGTGGCCGAGAGCGAGTTGCCGCCGAGGGCGAAGAAGTCGTCGTCCAGGCCGACCCGCTCCACGCCCAGCACCTGCGCGTAGGTGTCGGCGACGATCTCCTCGACCGGCGTGGTCGGCGCGCGGAACACCGCGGCCTCGAACACCGGCGCGGGCAGCGCCTTGCGATCCAGCTTGCCGGAGGCGTTGAGCGGGAACTCCGCGAGCACGATGACCAGCGCGGGCACCATGTAGGCGGGCAGCTGCCGGCCCAGGTCCTCCCGCACCAGGTCGGTGTCGACCGGCAGGCCCGGCGCGGCAACGACATAGGCGACCAGCTGATCGCCGAGACGCTGATCGCTCCGGACCACCACGACCGACTGGGCGATCTCGTCCAGCGCCGTGAGGGCGGACTCGATCTCGCCGAGCTCGATGCGCAGACCGCGCAGCTTCACCTGGAAGTCGGTGCGGCCCAGGTATTCCAGCTCCCCGTCGGCCGTCCAGGCCACGAGGTCACCGGTGCGGTACATCCGGGCGCCGCCGGCGCCGAACGGGTTGGCGACGAACCGGTCCGCAGACAGGTCGGGACGCGCCACATAGCCGCGCGCCAGCTGGTCGCCCGCGAGGTAGAGCTCACCCGCGACACCCACCGGAGCGGGCCGCAGCCGCGAATCCAGCACGTAGACCTGGGTGTTGAACACGGGGGCGCCGATCGGCACCGTGTCGGTGTCGGCGGCGGTCACCTCGTGGTAGGTGACGTCGACGGCCGCTTCGGTGGGGCCGTAGAGGTTGTGCAGCGCCGCGCCCGTGAGCTCACGCAAACGATGCGCGGGCTTGGGCGGCAGCGCTTCACCGGAAGCGAAGACCATGCGCAGCGAATCAGCCTGCGCCGCGGCGCCGTCCGCGACGAAGACCGCGAGCATGGACGGCACGAAGTGGGTGACCGTCACGCGCTCGGTGGCGATGATCTCGGCCAGGTAGGCCGGATCGCGGTGCCCGTCCGGCTTGGCGATCACCAGGCGCGCGCCGATCTGCAAGGCCCAGAAGAACTCCCACACCGACACGTCGAAGGTGGCGGGCGTCTTCTGCAGGATCGCGTCGGCGGCGGTGAGCCCGTATTCGGCCTGCATCCAGACCAGGCGGTTCACGATCGCGGCGTGCGAGACCGCGACACCCTTGGGCTTACCGGTGGAACCGGAGGTGAAGATGACATACGCGGTGTTGTCCGGGTGCAGCGCGGTCCGGCGCTCCGCGGCGGCGATCGGCGTGTCCGAGTAGCCCGACAGATCCAGCAGATCGATGCGCACCTGCGCGGTATCGATCTCCAGATCGCTGCCCGAGGTCAGCACACACACCGGATCGGCGGTCGCCAGAATGTATTCGGTGCGCTCGGCCGGATGATCCGGATCCAGCGGCACATAGGCGCCGCCGGCCAGCACGACGGCGTACATGCCGACCACCAGGTCGATCGAGCGCCGCATGCCCAGGGCGACAGCGGTTTCCGGGCCGACGCCGCGATCGATGAGCCAGCGCGCCAGCGGGTGCACCCGGCGCGCGAACTCGGCGTAGGTCAGCGTGGTCCCCTCGAATGTGAGGGCGGTCGCGTCCGGGGTGCGCGCCAGCTGCGCCTCGAACATCGAGACCAGCGTGGCGGCGGCGTCGACCTGGTGCGCGGTGTCGTTCCAGCCGGACAGCACGAGCTCGCGCTCGGCGGCGTCGACCAGTTCGATATCGCCCACGGCCGCGGCGGGTTCGGCGATGATCGCGGTCAGGACGCGGATCAGGCGATCCGCGACCCGGCGCACCGTCTGCTCGTCGAACAGGTCCCGCAGGTAGCCCGCGCGGATCCGCAGTCGCGAATCCAGCTGGGCGATCAGGGTCAGCGGGTAGTGCGTGGCGTCGGCCGCGTCCAGGCCGGTGACCGCCATGCCGTCGATATCGGCGGCCTGGGCCTGGATGCCCTCGGCGTCGACCGGATAGGACTCGAACACCACGAGGGTGTCGAAGAGCCCGCCGACACCCGCGGCCGACTGGATGTCGGCCAGGCCCACGTAGTGGTGGTCGAGCAGATCGGCCTGCTCGCCCTGCACCCGAGTCAGCAACTGCCGCACCGGTTCCGACGCGTCGAAACGCACCCGCACCGGGACCGTGTTGATGAACAGGCCCACCATGTTCTCGACGCCCGCGAGCTGGGCCGGGCGGCCGGAGACGGTGGTGCCGAACAGCACGTCGTCGCGTCCGGTCAGGCGGCCGACGAGGATGCCCCACGCCACCTGCAACACCGTGTTGGCGGTGACGCCGAGCGTGGCCGCCAGTTCGGTGAGCCGCGCGGTCCGCGCCTCGTCCAGGTCGAAGAAGTACTCGCCGGACAGCGCGGTGATCTCGCGACCGGCGTCGGGGCGCGAGAGCAGCGTCGGCTCGCCGACGCCGCGCAGCGCTTCGGCCCATGCGGCCACGGAGGCCGAATGATCCTGCTGCGCGGTCCATTCCAGGAAGTTCCGGTAGGAACGCACGGCCGGGAGCGCGCTGGCATCGGCGTGCAAGGCGTAGAGCCCCAGCAGATCTCGCATGAGCAGCGGCATGGACCAGCCGTCGAGCAGGATGTGATGGTTGGACACCACGAACTGCCAGCTGTGCGCCCCGGTCTGGATCAGCGTGAAGCGGATCAGCGGCGGCGCGGTCAGGTCGAAGCGCAGCAGGCGGTCGGCGTCGATGAGGTCGGCGGCCTCGCCGGTGCCGGTGCGATCGTGCTCGGCCCAGGCCACGCGGACGCTGTCGAGCACCAGCTGCACCGGGTTGCCCGCGTTGTCGGTGACGAACGCGGTACGCAGGTTCTCGTAGCGATCCACCAGGGCCTGCGCGGCGGCGCGCAAGCGGGCCGGGTCGACGTGACCGGTCAGGGTCAGCACCGCCTGCGCGGTGTAGACGTCCACCGAGCTCGCGGCCAAGCGGGCGTGGAACAGCAAACCCGCCTGCAGCGCGGCCAGCGGCCATACGTCGGCGAGCGCCGGGAAGCGCTGCTCCCAGTTGTCGATATCACCTTGCGTAGTACGCACCAGCCCGAAGTCGGACGGCGTGTGCCCACCGGCGTCAGCCGAATTGGCATGCCGGGCAACCGCTTCCAGCGCGGTCGTCCACAGTTCACCGAACTCGCGGACCTCGCCGGCCGCCAGCAGCGTCGACGGGTAACCGATGTTCGCGGTCAGCTTGTCGCCGACCACGATGGCGTTGATGTCCAGCGGCGCGGCGGCCGGCATGTCGGCGTCGTAGGCCCCGCCCAGCGCACCCAGCTCGGGCGCGGGGATCCAGCCGAAGCCGCGCAGCGCGTCGGGCACATCGTTGTCCGAGACCCGGCCCAGGTAGTTGAAGCTGACCTGACCGGGCAGCTGCGCGGGCAACTCGGCCGCGGTGGCTGGGTTCAAGTAGCGCAGCAGGCCGTAACCGATGCCCTTGTCCGGTACCGCGAGCAGTTGCTCCTTGACCGCCTTCACGGCCTGGCCGAGCGCCGGGCCGCCGGCCAGCGCGGCATCGATGTCGATGCCGGACAGGTCGAAGCGGACCGGGAAAATGGTGGTGAACCAGCCGACCGTGCGCGAAATGTCCGCGCCCGGAACGACTTCCTCTTCCCTGCCGTGGCCTTCGAGGCGGATCAGCAGCGCGTCCGCGGCCCGCGTGCCGAGGCGGCGGGCCCGCCACTTCGCGGTCGCCAGGGCCAGCGCGGTCAGCAGACCGTCGTTGACGCCGCCGTGGAACAGCGCGGGCACCGTGGTGAGCAGGGCCTTGGTGACCTCGGCGGACACCTCCACCTTCAGCTTCTCCAGGTGACCGGAGGTGTCGCGCGCCGGATCCAGCGGGCGCTCGGTGAGCAGCGGGTCGGGCGCGCCCGCGACCGACCGCCAGTAGTCGAGTTCGGCGGTGCGCCCGGCGCTTTCGGCCTCGCGCACCAGCGCGTGCGCCCAGGCCCGCATGGAGGTCGCGGGCGCCACGAGTTCGGGTTCCTGACCGGCGCTGAGCTGCCCCCAGGCCGCGACGAAGTCGGGCACCAGGATGCGCCAGGACACGCCGTCGATGACGAGGTGATGCGCGATCACGATCAAGCGGCCCATCCGGCTCGCGTCCGAGGGCTCCAGCCACACGAACCGGATCACCACGCCCGCGGCCGGATCCAGTCGATCCAGCGCGGAATCCAGGGCGGCCGTGGCGATCTCGACGAGTTCCTCGTCGGTCACGGCGGCGTCGAACTCGACCCGCTCGATCAGCGCGCCGACATCGACGGTGCCGGGCGCGGCCGTCTCGACGATCCACTCGTCACCGTCGCGGCGCAAACTCGCGCGCAGCATGTCGTGGCGATCGATGACCGCGCCGGCCGTCTTGGCGATACCCGCCCGATCGATGCCGATCGGCAGTTCCAGCGCCATGGTCTGGTTGAACCGGCCGAAGCCGCCCGGCCGCTCCGCCATGAACCGCACCACCGGGGTGAGTGGCATCGGGCCGACGCCCGCACCGGGCAGTTCCGCCAGCACGACCGCGGAAGCCTCGGCGGCCTCGGCGGTTTCGGCGACCGCGGCCAGTCCGGCCACGGTCCGCTGCTCGAAGACCTGCCGCGGCGAGAAAACCACGCCACGTGCCTTGGCCCGGGAGACCAGCTGAATGGAGACGATGCTGTCGCCGCCGAGCGCGAAGAACGAATCGTCCACACCGACCCGCTCCAGGCCCAGCACCTCGGCGAACACCTCGGCGATGGTCTGCTCGATCGGGGTGCGCGCCGCGCGGAAGCCGGTCTCGGCCGCGAACACGGGCTCCGGCAACGCCTTCCGGTCCAGCTTGCCGACCGGGTTCAGCGGCACCCGATCGAGCACCATGATCGACGACGGCACCATGTAGGCGGGCAACCGGGCCTCGAGCATCGCGGTCAACGCGGCGATATCGATCGAACGACCCGGCGCGGCAACGACATACGACACCAGCAGGGTGGCCCCGGCCGCGTTCTTGTGGCCCAGGGTGGCGGCGAAGTCGACGGTCTCGTGCGCGCTCAGGGCGCTGTCGATCTCGCCGAGCTCGACGCGGAAACCGCGGACCTGCACCTGGAAGTCGCTGCGGCCCACGTACTCCACCGCGCCGTCGGCGGTCCAGCGGACCACGTCACCGGTGCGGTACATGCGCGCGCCGGCGGCATACGGGTTGGCGACGAAACGGTCGGCGGTCAGGCTCGGGCGGGCGTGGTAGCCGCGCGCCAGCTGAATGCCGGAGATGTAGAGCTCGCCGGAGACCCCGACGGGTACCGGGCGCAACCGGTTGTCCAGGATCAGCGATCCGATGCCGCGGATCGGGCCACCGATCGGCATCGGATCGCCCGCGGCCAGCGGGGTGCTGATGTTGACCACCATGGCGGTCTCCGTCGGGCCATACACGTTGTGGAAGCGGCGAATAGTGCCGTCCGCCAACGGGGTAGCCCATTTCGCGATCAGCTCCGGCGAGTACGCCTCGCCGCCGACGGCCAGCAGCCGCAGGTCGTCCAGGTCGTCCGGCGCCATGGTCGCCAGTGCGGCGGGGGTGATGAAGACATGGCTGACCCGTTCGCGGCGGATCACCTCGGTCAGTTCCTCGCCGCCGTACACGCCGGTCGGCACCACGATCAGCGCGCCGCCGGGGCCGAGCGCGAGCAGCAGTTCCAGGATCGACGCGTCGAAGCTCGGGGACGCGAACTGCAGTGCGCGGCTGGTGGAATCGAGCTTGTAGTGCTCGATCTGCGCGGTCGCGAAGTTGGCCAGCACGGCGTGCGAGACCACGACGCCCTTGGGCAGGCCGGTGGAGCCGGAGGTGTAGATGACGTAGGCGGCGCTGTCGGTGCGCAGCGGACGGATCCGGTCGGCGTCGGTGATCTCGCCGCCGTCGTAGCCGTCGAGATCGAGATCTTCCAGCACCAGCCAGCGGGTGGACTGCGGCAGGTCGGCGCGCACGGCGGCGACCGTGAGGCCGATGGGCGAACCGGAATCGGTGAGCATGTGCTCGATCCGGTCGGCCGGGTAGGTCGGGTCGACCGGCACGAACGCCGCACCGGTCTTGGCGACCGCCAGCGAGACGAACCACGAATCCGTGGACCGCGGAATGCTGACCACGACCAAGTCCTCGGTGCCGAGGCCCTCGGCGATCAGCAAGCGCGCCAGGCGGTTCGAGCGCTCGTCGAGCTCGCCGTAGGACAGAGTCGTCCCCTGGTACACGATCGCGGGGGCCTGCGGGTTCCGCGCGGCGGCCGCGACCAGCAGGTCGGGCAGGGTGCGCGGGGCGATGGCCGGGCCGCCGGTACGGGCGAGCAGGTCGGTGCGCTCGGCGGTGTCGAGCACCTCGATATCGCCGACCGTGATCGCCGGATCGGCGGCGACGGCCTCGAGCACCCGCCGCAACCGCGTCGCGAATCCGGCGGCGGTCGCCTCGTCGAACAGTTCGGTCGCGTAGGTGAGCGCGAGCGTGGTTGTCCCCGAAGCGTTCTCGGCGAAGGTGAACTGCAGGTCGAAGCGGGCCACGCTCTCGTCGAGATCGAGCGCGGACACGGTCAGGCCGGGCAGTTCCAGGCTGGTGCGATCCAGGTTCTGGAAGGCCAGCGCCACCTGGAACAGCGGGTTGCGCGACTGCGAACGTTCCGGCGCGAGCAGTTCCACCAGCCGCTCGAACGGGACGTCGGCATTGCCGAAGGCGTCCAGGTCGGTGGCCCGGGCCTGATCCAGCAGTTCGGCGAAGGACTCCGAACCCTGAATTCCGGTGCGCAGCACCAGGGTGTTGACGAACATGCCGACGAGATCGTCGAGCGCCTGCTCGCCACGGCCCGCGATCGGCGAACCGATCGCGATGTCGGACGTACCGGACAGGCGGGCCAGCAACACCGCCAGGGCGCTGTGCATCACCATGAACAGCGACGCGCCCCGTTGGCGGGCGATCTCTTCCAGCGCCGCGACGAGTTCGCCGGGCAGTTCGGACTGCACCGTGGCGCCGCGATGCGAGGCGACGGCCGGTCGCGGCCGGTCGGTGGGCAGCGTCAGCTCGTCGGGGATACCAGCCAGCGCCTGCTGCCAGTAGGCGACCTGACGCGCCAGCAGCGAATCCGGATCGTCTTCGCTGCCGAGCACGTCGCGCTGCCAGAGCGCGAAGTCGGCGTACTGCACCGCCAGCGGCGCCCAGCCGGGCGCGCTGTCCTGGGTGCGCGCGGTGTAAGCGGTCATCACGTCGCGGGTCAGCGGGCCCATGGAGAAGCCGTCACCGGCGATGTGGTGCACCACCACGACGAGCACGTGCTCGTCGGCGGCGACCTGGTAGAGCCGGGTCCGCAGCGGAACCTCTTCGGCCACGTCGAACCCGACGGTGACGAACTCGGTGACCGCGGTGATCAGCTCGGCGGCTTCGACCGGCGCCGGACGCAGATCGAGTTCGATGTGCTCGGCCGGGACGATCACCTGGACCGGGCTGCCGCCGTGCTCGGGGTAGCGGGTGCGCAGCGACTCGTGCCGGCGCACCACGTCGGCGACCGCGAGCCGCAGCGCCTCGACGTCGAGCGCACCGGTCAGGCGCATGGCCAGCGGCAGGTTGTAGGCCGCCGAGGCAGTGTCGTACTTGTTGAGGAACCACATGCGCTGCTGCGCGAACGACAGCGGCACCAGGTCGTCGGACCGGCGCGGCCGCGCGACCAGCAGGGCGCGCGCGGCGCCGCCGGTATGCGCTTCCACCCGGGCGGCGAGCGCTGCCACGGTCGAGGCCTCGAACAGCGCGCGCACCGCGACGGTGGTACCGAGGGCGGCACCGATCCGGGACACCACCCGGGTCGCGATGAGCGAGTTGCCGCCGAGTTCGAAGAAGTCGTCGTCGACACCGACGCGCGGCAGATCCAGCACCTCGGCGAAGACGGCCGCGATGGTCTCCTCAACAGGCGTGACCGGCGCCCGGAACTTACGGGCCTGCACCGCGGGCGCGGGCAGCGCCCGGCGGTCCAGCTTCCCGTTGACGGTCAGCGGAATCCACTCGAGCCGCACCAGCGCGGCGGGCACCATGTAGGACGGCAGCCGCTCACCGGCGCCCGCCCGCACCACGTCGAGATCCGGCGTCGCGTCCGGTTCGGAGACGACATAGGCGACGATGCGCTGATCGCCCGGCTGATCTTCCCGCACGATCACCGCGGCCTGCGCGATACCCGGCTGGGCCAGCACGGCGGCTTCGATCTCGCCGAGTTCGATGCGGAAACCGCGGACCTTCACCTGATCGTCGGCACGGCCCAGGTATTCGAGCTCGCCGAAGCGGTTCCAGCGCGCCAGGTCACCGGAGCGGTACAGGCGCGAGCCGTCGACATCGAGCGGATTGGCCACGAACCGGGTCGCGGTCAGGTCCGGCCGGCGCAGGTAGCCGCGCGCCAATTGCGGCCCGGCGACATACATTTCGCCCGCGACGCCGACCGGAACCGGCTTGAGCCGGTGGTCGAGCACGAACACCCGCAGACCCGCGATGGCGCGGCCGACGATGCTGCCGGAGGCGGCGGCGATGGTCGCGGCGTCCAGCGCGCGGTAGGACACGTGCACCGTGGTCTCGGTGATGCCGTACATGTTGACCAGCAGCGGCCCGGTCCCCGACGCGAGGCCGTCGCCGTGGCGCGCGATCCAGTCGCTGAGCCTGCGCAATTCGAGCGCCTCGCCGCCGAACACCACGTAGCGCAAGGCCAGCGGCGCGGCCCCCGGCGCGGCGTTCCGATCCGCCTCGGCCAGCTGGTAGAACGCGGACGGCGTCTGGTTGAGCACCGTAACCCGTTCCACGCGAAGCAGTTCCAGGAATTGCTCCGGCGAGCGCGAGGTGTAGTAATCGACGACCACCACGGTGCCACCGAACAGCAGCGGGCCCCACAGCTCCCACACCGAGAAGTCGAAGGCGTAGGAGTGGAACAGCGTCCACACGTCCTCGGCGCCGAAGCCGAAGTCGCGATCGGTATTCGCGAACAGCCGCACCACATTCCGGTGCGCGACCGCGACGCCCTTGGGGCGGCCGGTGGAGCCGGAGGTGTAGATGACATAGGCGACGTGATCCGGCGACAGCGGCGCGTTGCGATCGGCGTCGGTGATCGGATGATCCTCGGCGTCCTCGACATCGCCGGTCTCCACGGCGAACCCGTCGAGCACCACGCTCGGCAGCTCGGCCGGCACGGTCACCTGGACGGTGGAGTCCAGGATGACGCTGGTCGGCCGGGAATCCGCCAAAACGTAGGCGATGCGGTCGGCCGGGTAGGTCGGGTCGACCGGCACATAGCCCGCACCCGTCTTCACCACGGCCAGCAGCGCGACCACCAGGTCCAGCGAGCGCGGCAGGATGACCGCGACCAGCGACTCCGGGCCCGCGCCGTCGGCGATCAGCCTGCGCGCCAGCACATTCGCGCGGCGGTCGAGTTCGCTGTAGGTCAGCGCCTCGTTACCGAACTTGGCGGCGGTGTGATGCGGGTGCGCGGCCACCATCTCGTCGAACAGGTCGACCAGCGTAAGTTCGGAATCCGCGAAACGTGCGGTGGCCGTGTCGGTTCCGGAGGACACCCAGCGCTGCGACACATCGAGCCGCTCGGCCTCGCCGAGCAGATCGATATCGCCGACGACGATCGCGGCATCCTCGGCGACGCTGCGCAGGATGCGCACCAGGCGATCGGCGAAGGAGGCGACGGTCTCCGGATCGAACAGTTCGGTGGCGTAGTTCCAGGACAGCGCCATCGCGCCGTCGCGGGTGCTGCCGACGGTCAGCTGCACGTCGAACTTGGCCGTGCCCGCGTCGAATTCGACGACATCGAGGTCCAGACCGGGCAGCGCGACGGTGCCCATGTCGGAGGCCGACGCGGCTTCGAAGGTGAGCGCCACCTGGAACAGCGGATGATGCGCCTGCGAGCGGGCCGGGCTCAGTACGTCCACGAGCCGCTCGAACGGCACGTCGGCGTGCGCGAACGCCGCCAGGTCGGTGCGGCGCACCTGCTCCAGCAGATCGCTGAACTTCGCGCCGAGGTCGACCTCGCTGCGCAGCACCAGGGTGTTGACGAACATGCCGACCAGGTCGTCCAGCGCGCGTTCGCCGCGCCCGGCGACCGGGGTGCCGATGGCGATGTCGGTGCTGTTGGAAAGCCTTGCGGCCCAGGTCGCGAGCGCGGCGTGCAGCACCATGAACAGGGTGACGCCGTGCGCGCGGGCGGTGTCCTCGAGCGCCTGCCGCAGTTCGGCGTCGATCGAGAAGGCGTGCAGGCCACCGGTATTGGCGGCGACCTCCGGGCGCGGGCGATCGGCGGGCAGCTCGATCTGCTCGGGCAGGTCGCGCAGCTGCTCGGACCAGTACGAGATCTGGCGCGCGGCAACCGATTCCGCGTCGCTCTCGGCGCCGAGCACCTCGGCCTGCCAGAGCGCGTAGTCGGCGTACTGCACCTCCAGCGGCGCCCAGCCGGGCGCCGCACCGCGCGAGCGCTCGGTGTAGGCGAGCACGACATCGCGCAGCAGCGGGCGCAGCGAGAAGCCGTCACCGCTGATGTGGTGCATGACCAGCACCGCGACATAGGTGCGGTCGTCCAGGCGCAACAGCTGTGCGCGGAACGGGATCTCGGTGGTGACGTCGAAGTGCACACTCGCCAGTTCGACGATGCGCGCGGACAATCCGGCCGCGGTGACCGGCTGCGCGGTCAGCTCGAAGCGCACCTCGTCGGCGGGCAGCACCTGCTGGTAGCCGGTGCCCTCCACCTCGGGGTAGACGGTGCGCAGCGCTTCGTGGCGCGCCAGCACGTCGCCGATGGCGGCGCTGAGAGCGGGCACGTCCAGGTCGCCGGTGAGGCGGATGGCGACCGGGATGTTGTTGACCGCGGTCTGGTTGTCGAACCGGTTGAGGAACCACATGCGCTGCTGCGCCAGCGACAGCGGCACCAGATCCGGGCGCGGGCGGGCGGTCAGCGGAGCCCGGCCACCCTGTCCCGCAGCCGATTCCACGCGCGCGGCCAGGGCCGCGACGTTCGCGGTCTCGAACAGCAGGCGCACCGGCACCTGGGTGTCGAGGGCCTCGCCGAGACGCGCCGCGACCTGGGTCGCGACCAGCGAGTTGCCGCCGAGGGCGAAGAAGTCGTCGTCCAGGCCGACCCGGTCCACGCCGAGCACCTCGCCGAAGACGCCGGCGACGATCTGTTCCACCGGGGTGGCGGGCGCGCGGAACTCCCGCGCCTCGAACACCGGTTCCGGCAGGGCCTTGCGATCCAGCTTGCCGGAGGCGTTGAGCGGGAACTCCTCGAGCACGAGGTAGGCGGCGGGCACCATGTAGGCCGGCAGCTGCCGGCCCAGGGTGTCCTTGACCGACTCGATGTCGATGGCCCGGTCCGGATTCGCCACCAGGTAGGCGACCAGCTGATCGCCGGTGCGCTCGTCATGGCGCACCACGACCACGGCCTGGGACACCGAACCCTGTGCGGTGAGCGCGGATTCGATCTCACCGAGCTCGATGCGCAGACCGCGGACCTTCACCTGGAAGTCGGTGCGGCCCAGGTATTCCAGTTCCCCGTTCGGGGTCCAGACCACGAGATCGCCAGTGCGGTAGGCACGTTCGCCCGGCGCGCCGTACGGATTGGCGACGAACCGGTCCGCGGTCAGGTCGGGCCGGCCGACGTAGCCGTAGGCGAGCTGTGCGCCCGCCAGGTACAGCTCACCCGGGACGCCCACCGGCACCGGGTGCAGGCGCGCGTCGAGCACCAGCACCTGGGTGTTGAACACCGGCGCGCCCATCGGCACTGAGCTGATATCGGCGTCGACGACCTCGTGGAAGGTCACTTCGACCGCGGCTTCGGTGGGGCCGTACAGGTTGTGCACGCGGGCGCCGGTCAGTTCCCGGATCCGCTGCGCGGCGGGCGCGGGCAGGCCCTCGCCCGAGCAGAACACGTGGCGCAGCGACACACAGTGCGCGGCCGCGTCCTCGTTGATGAACACGCTCAGCATGGACGGCACGAAGTGCGCGGTGGTGATCTGTTCGCGCTGGATCAGCTCGGCCAGGTAGGCGGGATCGCGGTGCCCGTCCGGCTTGGCGATGACCAGGCGCGCGCCGATCTGCAAGGGCCAGAAGAACTCCGGCACCGACACGTCGAAGGTCGACGGCGTTTTCTGCAGGCCGACATCCTCGGCGGAGAGCCCGTACTGGGCGTGCATCCACACCATGCGGTTGACGATCGCGGCGTGCGAGACCGCGACGCCCTTGGGCCGGCCGGTGGAGCCGGAGGTGAAGATGACGTAGGCCGTGTTGCCCGGGCGCAGCGGACGGTGCCGCTCGGCGTCGGTGAGCGGCGCGTCGGAGAACTCCGACAGGTCCAGTTCGTCGATGCGGACCTGACGACTCGCTGTGGCTTCCAGATCCGCGCCCGAGGTCAGGACGCAGACCGGGCGGGCGGTGTCGAGGATGTGCTCGATGCGCTCGGCCGGATGATCCGGATCCAGCGGCACGTACGCACCGCCCGCGGCCTGCACCGCGTAGACGCCGGTCAGCAGGTCCAGCGAACGCCGCATACCCAGGGCCACATACGATTCCGGGCCCACCCCGGCTTGCTTGAGCCAGCGCGCCAGGCGGTGCACCCGCGCGGCGAACTCGGCGTAGGACAGACTGGTCCCCTCGAAGGTGAGCGCGGTCGCCTCGGGCGTGCGCTCCACCTGGGCTTCGAACATCGACACCAGGGTCGCGGCGGCATCGCCGACCGGCGAGGTCAGCGCGGCGTCGACGGCGAATTCGGTGTCGTTCCACTGATGCAGCACCAGCGTGCGCTCGGCGTTGTCGAGCAGATCGAGGTCGCCGATGGTGACCGCCGGGTCGGCGGCGATGCCTGCCAGCACGCGCACGAAGCGGTCGGCGAAGGCGTAGGCGAACTGCGTGTCGAAAAGGTCGGTGGCGAAGACCAGTTCGGCGTCCATGGCCGACTCGTGGCCCGCGCCGGGCACCTCGCCGAGCGAGAGCTGCAAGTCGAATTTGGCTGTCGGCTGGTCGATCTCGAGTTCCGAGACCCGCAGGCCCGGCAGTTCCAGCGCGGTCCGGCCCAGGTTCTGGAAGGACAGCATCACCTGGAACAGCGGATGCCGGGACTGCGAACGGGCCGGGTTGAGCACCTCGACCAGGCGCTCGAACGGCAGGTCGGTGTGCGCGAACGCCTGCAGATCGCGTTCCCGGACCTGCGCGAGCAGCTCGGTGAACGACTGCGCCGCATCGACATTCGTGCGCAACACCAGGGTGTTGACGAACATGCCGACCAGGTCGTCCAGACCCTGCTCGCCACGACCGGCGGCCGGGATGCCGATGGCGATGTCCTCGGTGCCGCTCATCCGCGCGAGCAGCGCGGCGAACGCGCCGTGCACCACCATGAACAGCGTGGTCCCGTTGGCGTGCGCCACCCGGTTCAGCTCGTCGACCAGCTCGGCCGGCACCCGGAAGCGGTGCGTGCCGGCGTGATACGACGCGACGGCGGGCCGCTGCTTGGTGGACAGGCGCAGCTCTTCGGGCAGGCCGTCGAGCGCGTCCCGCCAGTAGTTCAGCTGGGCGGCGATCAGCGAGCCCGGATCCTCCTCGGAGCCCAGGGTTTCGCGCTGCCACACCGCGTAGTCGATGTACTGCACCTGCAGCGGCGACCAGCCCGGCACCGAGTCGGCGCGCCGCGCGACGTAGGCCGCCATGAGGTCGCGCACCAGCGGGCGCATCGAGAAGCCGTCCGCCGCGATGTGATGCACGACGACGGCGAGCACGTAGTCCTGGGTGGTGTCGCGCCAGCGGTGACCGCCGCCCTGCCGGGCATCGACCTGGAAGACGCGCAACCGGACCGGCGGCTGGGCGGTGACGTCGAAGCCCTCGATCGCGAAATCGTAGAGCGCGGGCGCGATTTCGCCCTCGGAGACGTAGTCGACGTCCAGCCGGGGCACCGCCTGCGAGGTGGGCAGCACCTGCTGGAAGGCGACGCCCTCGTGCGACGGGTAGATGGTGCGCAGCGATTCGTGCCGGGCGATGACGTCGGCGACGGCCTGCCGCAACGCCTCGATGTCCAGCTGCCCGTGCAGGCGCACCGCGACCGGGATATTGCTGGCGGCGGAGTCGGAGTCGAAGCGGTTCAGGAACCACATGCGCTGCTGCGCGAGCGAGAGCGGCGGGTGCTCCGGGCGCTCGACCGGGGCCAGTGCCGGGCGGGCGCCGGTGCCCGCGTGCGCCTCCAGGCGACCGGCCAGCGCGGCGACGGTCGGCGCCTCGAACAGCAGACGGACCGGCACCCGGGTGTCCAGGGCGCCGCTCAGGCGGGCGACCACCTGGGTGGCGATCAGCGAGTTGCCGCCGAGGTCGAAGAAGTCGTCGTCCAAGCCGACGGGACGCTCGGTCAGACCGAGCACCTCGGCGAAGGTGTTCGCCACGATCTGCTCGATCGGGGTGCCCGGGGCACGGAACTCGCGGGCCTCGAAGACCGGTTCCGGCAAGGCTTTCCGGTCCAGCTTGCCGTTCGGGTTGAGCGGCATGACGTCGAGTACGACGAGGGCGCCGGGCACCATGTAGGACGGCAGCAGCGCGCTCAGGTGTACGCGCAGCTCGTCCAAGTCGAGGACGGCGTCGCCCGCGGGGACGACGTAACCGACCAGCTGATCGCCGGTACGGGCGTCCGAGCGCACCAATGCCACCGACTGCGCGACGGATTCGTGTGCGGTGAGCGCGGTTTCGATCTCGCCGAGCTCGATGCGCAAGCCGCGCAGTTTCACCTGGAAGTCGGTGCGGCCGAGGTAGACGATCGAGCCGTCGGCGGTGCGGGTGACGAGGTCACCGGTGCGGTACATACGCTGGCCATTGGTCCCGAAGGGGTTGGCCACGAAGCGATCCGCGGTCAGGTCGACCCGGCCGTAGTAGCCGCGCGCCAGCTGCTCGCCGGCCAGATAGAGCTCGCCCGCGACACCGGCCGGAACCGGGTGCAGACGCGAATCCAGCACATACGCCTGGGCATTCCAGACCGGCAGGCCGATCGGGACCGCGCCCTCGACGGTCGCGGCGACCGGGGCGTGCGTGGCGTGCACGGTGAATTCCGTGGGGCCGTACAGGTTGTGCAGCTCGGCGGAGCTGACCCGGCGGATCGCCTTCACCTGATCGCCGGTGAAGGCTTCACCGGCGATGAACAGAGTGCGCAGCGACGCGAGTTTGGCCGCGCCGCCCGCGGTGTCGGCGCTGCCCGCGAAGACGGTCAGCATGGACGGCACGAACGAGGTCATGGTGACCCGCTCGGCTTCGATCACGTCCGCGAGGTACTGCGGGTCGCGATGGCCGTCCGGGCTGGCCACGACGATGCGGCCGCCGGTGGACAGCGGGCCGAACAGCTCCCACACCGACACGTCGAAGGTGGCAGGCGTCTTGAACAGCACCACATCGTCCGCACCGATGCCGTATTCGCCGGTGATCCAGCGGATCTGGTTCACCACGGCGGCATGCGGCACCGCGACACCCTTCGGGCGGCCGGTCGAGCCCGAGGTGAAGATGACGTAGGCGGGGTGCTGCGGGCGCAGCGGGGCGATGCGCTCGGCATCGGTGACCATGGCGGCGGAGTAGCCCGATAGGTCCTCGTCGTCGACCGTGAGCGTGGGCAGACCGGTGGCGCCGAACTCGTCCCGGGACGTGGTGAGCACGCACACCGGCGCCGCGGATTCCAGCACGTAGCCGATGCGCTCGGCGGGCTGATCGAGGTCCAGCGGGACATAGCCGCCGCCGGCGGTCTGCACCGCGTAGGCCGCGACGACCAGGTCGACCGAGCGGCGCAAGCCCAGGGCCACCAGGGATTCCGGGCCGACCCCGGCCGCGATGAGGCGGCGCGCCAGCCGGTTGACCCGGCTCGCGAACTCGGCGTAGGTGAGTGCGGAACCGGTCTCCGGATCCACGACCGCGACGGCGTCGGGAGTGGCCTCGACCTGGGCGGCGAACTCCGCGACCAGCGTGCCCGCGGTGTCGAAGTGGCGGCCGGTGTGGTTCCAGCCGAGCAGGGCCAGGTCCCGTTCGTACTCGTCGAGCAGGTCGATATCGCCGACCGCGACGTCCGGGTCGGCGATGATCGCCGCCAGGATCCGGTCCAGCCGGGCGGCGAAGGCCGCGACCGTGCCTTCGTCGAAAAGGTCCAGCGCATAAGAGAACTCGGCCGACATTCCGGTCGATTCGCCTTGCTCGTCCTGGATTTCCTGCAGCGTCAGCTGCAAGTCGAACTTGGCCAGGCCGGCGTCGTAGTCGATGCCGTTGATGGACAGGCCGGGCAGCTCGAGGTTGGCCTGCTTGGTGTTCTGGAACGCCAGCATCACCTGGAACAGCGGATGCCGGGCCTGCGAACGCGCCGGGTTGAGTACCTCGACCAGGCGCTCGAACGGGACGTCCGCGTGCGCGAAGGCGTGCAGGTCGGTCTCGCGGGCGGTGGCCAGCAGATCGGCGAAGCTCGCCGTCTCCTGGATCCGGGTGCGCAGCACCAGGGTGTTGACGAACATGCCGATCAGGTCGTCGAGCGCGGCCTCGCCGCGACCCGCGACCGGGGTGCCGACGGCGATGTCGTCGCTGCCCGACAGCCGCGCCAGCAGCACCGCGAGGGCGCTGTGCATCACCATGAACGGCGAGGCGTTGTACTTGCGGCCCAGTTCGATCAACGCGCGCTGGGTGTCGCCGGAGATCACGAACGGGTAGGTGCCGCCGCGGTAGCTGGCCACCGCCGGCCGGGGCCGGTCCGAGGGCAACACCAATTCGTCGGGCAGATCCGCGAGTTCGCGGGCCCAGTACGCGATCTGGTTGGAGATCAACGACTTCGGGTCCTCCTCGGACCCGAGCACCTCGCGCTGCCACAGCGAGTAGTCGGCGTACTGCACCGGCAGCGCCGACCAGGCCGGCGGCTCCCACAGTGTGCGCGCGGCGTAGGCGACCATGACATCGCGCGCCAGCGGGCCCATGGACCAGCCGTCGGCGGAGATGTGGTGCATCACCATACCGAGCACGTACTCGGTGTCGCTGATCTCGAAAAGCCGGGCGTGCAAAGGCACTTCGCTGGTGACGTCGAACGCCATCGACGCCAGGTCGATCAGGTGCTCGAACAGCGTCGCCTCGGTCACCCGGTAGGGGGTGAGATCCGGAACGATCTGCGCCGCGTCGAGGACCACCTGTACGGGGCCGCCGACGGTCTCCGGGAAGACGGTGCGCAGCGACTCGTGCCGGTCGATCACGTCGATCACCGCGACCTGCAGCGCGGCGACATCGAGTTCGCCGGACAGCCGGATCGCGACCGGGATGTTGTTGACCGCGGACTCGGTGTCGAAGCGGTTCAGGAACCACATGCGCTGCTGCGCAAGGGAAAGCGGCACTTCCTCCGGACGCTCGCGGGCCACCAGGGCCTTGCGGGCGCCGTCGCCGGCGCGCGACTCCACCCGGGCGGCCAGCGCCGCCACCGTGGAGGCGTCGAAGAGCATGCGGACCGGCACCCGGGTGTCCAGGGCGATGCCGAGACGGGAGGCGACCTGGGTCGCGATCAGCGAGTTGCCGCCGAGTTCGAAGAAGTCGTCGTCGACGCCGATGCGTGAGATGCCGAGCACCTCGCCGAAGATCTGGGCGACGATCTCCTCGATCGGGGTCGAGGGCGCGCGGAAGGTCTTGACCTCGAACACGGGCGCGGGCAACGCTTTACGATCCAGCTTGCCGGAGGCGTTGAGCGGGAACTCGTCGAGCACGACGAACGCCGAGGGCACCATGTAGGCGGGCAGTTCGCCGGCCAGCTCCAGCCGGACGGCGTCGATGTCGAGCCCCGCGTCCACCGCGACGGCGGCGGGATCGGGGATCACATACGCGACCAACTGGTCGCCGAGGCGATCATCCGAACGCACCAGCACCACAGCCTGAGCAATGGAACCCAGACCCGTCAGCGCGGCCTCGATCTCACCGAGCTCGATCCGCAGACCACGCAACTTCACCTGGAAGTCGGTACGCCCCAAGTACTCCAGCTCACCCTGAGCGGTCCAGGTGACAAGGTCACCCGTGCGGTACATCCGCTCACCACTGGCGCCGAACGGGTTCGCGACGAACCGGTCCGCGCTCAAATCCGGACGCGCCACATACCCGCGCGCCAACTGCACGCCCGCCAGATACAGCTCACCTGCGACACCCACCGGAACCGGATGCAACCGCGAATCCAGCACATACACCTGAGTGTTGAACACCGGCGCACCGATCGGCACCGACACCGTGTCCGCGACCGTGACCTCGTGATAGGTGACGTCGACAGCGGCCTCGGTCGGGCCGTACAGGTTGTGCAGCCGCGCACCGGTCATCGCCATCAACCGCTGCGCGGTGGCGGCGGGCAGCGCCTCACCGGAGGCGAAAACATTACGGAGACTGTGGCATTCGTCCGGATGCAGCTCCGCCACGAACACCGACATCATCGACGGCACGAAGTGCGCGGTGGTGACCTGCTCCTCGGTGATGACGTCGATCAGGTACGAGGGATCCCGGTGCCCGTCCGGCTTGGCGACGACCAGTCGCGCGCCGATCTGCAAGGGCCAGAAGAACTCCCACACCGACACGTCGAAGGTGGCGGGCGTCTTCTGCAACACCACGTCGGCGGCGGTGAGCCCGTACTCGGACTGCATCCACACCAGGCGGTTCACGATCGCGGCGTGCGAGACCGCCACACCCTTCGGACGGCCCGTCGAACCGGACGTGAAGATGACGTACGCGGTATTCGAATCACGCAGCGCGCCGCGGCGTTCCGTCTCGGCGATCGGGTCGGCCGAGTACTCCGACAGATCGGCGGTGTCGATCTCGATCGCGGGCACCGCGCCCGCGTCGAAGTCGTCGCGCGAGGTCGTCAGCACACAGACCGGCGCCGCGGTCTCGAGCACATAGTGGGTGCGCTCGGCCGGATGATCCGGATCCAGCGGCACATACGCGCCGCCCGCGACGCTCACCGCGTACATACCGATGACCAGTTCGAGCGAGCGGCTCATGCCGAGCGCGACCATCGACTCCGGGCCGACGCCCACCGAGATCAGATGCCGGGCCAGCTGATTCACCCGCGCGCCGAACTCGGCGTAGGACAGAGCTGTCCCCTCGAAGGTCAGTGCGGTCGTGTCCGGTGTCCGCGCGACCTGCGCCTCGAACATCGAAACCAGGGTCCCGGCGGGCACCTCGTGCGCGGTCCGGTTCCAGCCGGTGAGCACCTGAGCGCGTTCCCCGGCATCCAGGATGTCGATGTCCTGCACCTTGGATTCCGGTGCGGCGACGGCGGTTTCGAGCACCCGCAGGTAGCGGTTGGCGAACTCGGCGACGGTGCCGGCGTCGAAGAGGTCGGTGGCGTAGGAGACCACGGCGGTCATGCCCGCCGGTTCGCCCTGGCCGCCGTGCTCCTCGGTGACGGTCCACTGCAGATCGAACTTGGCGATGTCGACATCGAGTTCGTCGGCGGTGACGGTCAGCCCCGGCAATTCCAGTGTCGCGTGCGACATCTCCTGGAACGACAGCATCACCTGGAACAGCGGATGCCGGGCCTGGGAGCGAGTCGGGTTGAGCACCTCGACCAGGCGCTCGAACGGGATGTCGGCGTAGGAGAACGCCGCGAGATCGGTTTCGCGGGTGCGCGAGAGCAATTCGGTGAACGGCTGGTTGCCGTCCACGTCCGAGCGCAGCACCAGCGTGTTGACGAACATGCCGATCAGGTCGTCGAGCGCCTGCTCGCCACGGCCCGCGACCGGCGTGCCGATCGCGATGTCGCTGGTGCCCGAGAGCCGCGCCAGCAGCACCGCCAGTGCCGCGTGCATGACCATGAACAGCGAAACACCCTGTGCCCGCGCCAAAGCCGACAGCCGGGTGTGCAGCTCGGCGTCGATCTGGAAGCTCACCCGGCTGCCGTGGAAGCTCTGCATCGGCGGGCGCGGGCGGTCGGTCGGCAGATCCAGCTGGTCCGGCAGACCGGCCAATTGCCGTCGCCAGTAAGCGATCTCGCGCGCGGCCATGGAACCCGGATCGGCCTCCGAGCCCAGCAGTTCCCGCTGCCAGATGCTGTAGTCCTGGTACTGCACCGGCAGCGGCGCCCACGCCGGGGCCTCCCCCGCGGCGCGCGCCAGGTAAGCGGTGGCGACATCGCGCGAGAGCGGCCCGAACGAGAAACCGTCCGCGGCGATGTGATGCACCACGAACGCGACCGCGTGATCCGGCGTGCCGTTGGTCGAGCCGCCGGTCACCTGGTAGATCCGCACCCGGATCGGCAGTTCCCGCGACACGTCGAAGCCGGTGGCCGCGAAAGCGGTGAGCGTGGACAGCAATTCGGACTCGTCGATGGCCTGCACCGAGATCGCGAGGTTGATCTCGTCGTCGGGGACCACCTGCTGGTAGCCGCCGTCCCCGGATTCCGGGAACACCGTGCGCAGCGATTCCTGGCGTGCCATCACATCGTTGAGCGCGTCCTGCAACGCCGGAATGTCGACGTGGCCGCGCAGGCGGACCACGAACGGCAGGTTGTAGGTCGGGGCGGCCGGATCGAACTGGTTGATGAACCACATCCGCTGCTGGGCCAGCGACAGCGGCACCCGGGTGGGCAGCTGCTGGCCGACCAGCGGCGGACGCGAACCATCGGCCGGAGTGGCGTTTTCGGCGCGCGCGGCGATACCGGCGACGGTCGGGGTCTCGAACAGCGCCCGGACACCGATCTGGGTGCCGAACGCCGCGCCGATCCGCGACACCACCTGGGTGGCGACCAGCGAGTTACCGCCGAGATCGAAGAAGTTGTCGTCGATACCCAGGCGTTCCTGGGACAGCACGTCGGCGAAGATGCCGGCCACGATGTGCTCGGCCTGGGTCCGCGGCGCCCGGAAACCGGCGGCATCGGCGCTGAACACCGGATCCGGCAGCGCCCGGCGGTCCAGCTTGCCGGAGGTGTTGAGCGGGAACGCCTCGAGCACCATCACCGAGGCGGGCACCATGTAGGACGGCAGCTGCTCGGCGGCGAAGCGGGTCAGCTCGACCGGATCGATCGACTGCCCCGGCGCGGGCACGACATAGGCGACCAGTTGCTGACCCGTCGCGGTATCGACCACCAGCACCGCGGACTGGCTGACCGCGGGATGGGCCAGCGTGACGGTCTCGATCTCGCCGAGCTCGATGCGCTGGCCACGGAACTTCACCTGGAAGTCGGTGCGCCCGATGTACTCCAGCACGCCGGCGGCGTTCCAGTGCACCAGGTCGCCGGTGCGGTACATGCGAGCACCGTTGCCGGAGATCGGGTTCGCGACGAACCGGTCCGAGGTCAGGTCCGGGCGGCCGCGATAGCCGCGGGCCAGCTGCCGCCCGCCCAGATACAGCTCACCCGGGGCGCCGATCGCGGCCGGTCGCAGCCGCGAATCCAGCACGTAGACTTCGACATTCCACTCCGGGATACCGATCGGCACCGTGCTGGTGTCGGCGGCGGTGGCCTCCCAGTAGGTGACCGAGACCGCGGCCTCGGTCGGGCCGTACAGGTTGTGCAGGCCGGCGGCGGAGATCGCGCGGAAGCCCGCGGCGGTCTCCGGCGGCAGCGCCTCGCCGATCACGTACACCGCACGCAGCGTGGCGCATTGGGCCTGGGTGGCGTGCGCGACGAACACCGTCAGCATGGACGGCACGAAGTCGGTGACGGTGACGCCGTGGCGTTCGATCATGTCCGCTACGTACAGCGGATCGCGATGGCCGTCGGGGCTGGCGATGACCAGCTTCGCGCCGACCATCAGCGGCATGAAATAGCCCCACAGCGACACGTCGAAGGTGGTCGCGGTCTTCTGCAGGTAGACGTCTTCGGCGGTCAACCGGTACTCGTCGAGCATCCACAGCTCTTGGTTGACGATCGCGTGATGGGTGACCGCGACGCCTTTGGGACGGCCGGTGGAGCCCGAGGTGTAGATGACGTAGGCGGTGTTGTCCGGGCGCAGCGGCGCCAGCCGATCCGAATCGGTCACCGGCGCTTCGGAATACGCCGAGGTGTCCAGGGTGTCGATGGGCACCCGGCGCATCTGCTCGGGCAGTTCGAGATCGTCGTAGGACAGCGTCAAGACGCAGACCGGATCGGCCGACTCGAGGATGTAGGCGGTGCGATCGGCCGGGTGGTCCGGATCGATCGGCACGTAGGCGCCACCGGCCTTGAGCACGGCGTGCATGCCGATGACCAGCTCCAGCGAGCGCCGCATACCCAGCGCGACAAGCGATTCCGGGCCGACGCCGTCGGCGATCAGGAACCGGGCCAGCTTGTTGACCCGGGCGCCGAACTCGGCGTAGGTCAGCTCCTGGTCCTCGAAGACCAGGGCGGTGTGGTCCGGGGTCAGCGGGATCTGCCAGTCCAGCAGGGCCGGCAGCGTGGTGACCGGGACCTCGTGCTCGGAGTCGTTCCAATCCAGCAGGGTCTGCTCGCGCTCGGCCTCGGTCGTGACCGGCAGGCTCCACACCTTCGCCTCGGCGTCCGCGGCCAGGAAACGGTCGAAGAATTCCAGGAACCGCGCATGGTGCTGCCGCGCTTCGGCCTCGGTGTAGAGGTTCGGGTTGGTCTCGAAGTCGATGTGCGACCGCGAACCACCCTGGGAGGTATAGAAATTGACGCCCAGGTCCTCGATGGCTCCGGTGGAGAGCACATGCAGGGCGCCGGTCAGCGACCCCATGGTCAGCTCGTCGTTGAACAGCATGATGTTCACCCACGGACCGAAGAACTCCGTGGTCACCACGCCGTCGCCGGCCGAGTCGCGGCGAATGTCCTCGTGCCGGTAGCGCTGATGACGCAGCGCGCCGGAGACCTCGACAGTCACCTGCTTGAGCAGATCGCCGACCGTGGTGTCGTAGCCGAGGTGCAGGCGCAGCGGCACGATATTCGATACCGCGCCGCCGGAGCGGCGCATCGCCGCGGTGGTGCGCGCGGTCACCGGCAGGCTGAGGATCACGTCCTCGCGTCCGGTCCACTGCGCCAGGTACGCGCCGAACGCCGCCAGCAGCAGCGGGGCCGAACTCGAATCGTGCCGCGTGATCGCGGCGGTGAGCCGCTCGTTCTGCGCGTCGTTCAGCGCCGCGCTCGCGATCCCGTTCAGCGGCGCCGGGCCCGCGTTGCGGCCGGTGAGGGTGGTGCCCTCCTCCAGACCCGCCACCCGCTCGGCCCAGTGCTGCTTGTCGGACTCGAAGCGCGTGCTCTCGCGGTAGCTGATCTCGTGCTGATACAGGGTCGGCAGATCGGTCAGCTTGGGCGGCTTCGGCTCGGCGCCGGTCACGAAGGCGTGGTAGAGCTCGGCGATCCGGTTCATGTAGTTCATCGCGCCGAAGCCGTCGAGCACGATGTGATGGGCACGGGTGTACCAGAACCAGTGGTCCTCGGAGAGCCGCAGCGCGGCGGCCTTGATGAGCCGGTCGGTGGTCAGCTCGATCGGGCTGGAGTACTCCGCCCGCATCCACGCGTGCGCCGCGGCCTCGGGATCGGGCTCGCCGCGCAGATCGATGTAGGTGACGCGATCCCAGGCGCCGATGGAGTGATCGACGAACTGCACCGGCTCGCCGTCACGCTCGACGATGCACAGGAAACCCGAGCCGAACTCGTGCGAAGCGCCGACGCTGGCCCGCGTCAGCGTGTCTACGTCGAGATCACCGCGCAGATCGACATACTGGGCGATATTGATCGGCACCTGCGGATCGACGTGCTGGGCATACCAGATGCCCAGCTGCGCGGGCGACAGTGGGAAAAATTCCACACCAAAGTCGCTGTTCCCGCCCTCATCCAGCCGGTCCAACCGAAACCTCGCTTCCGGAACACCACGCAAGCGCTCCCCGACGACACCCGGACAGGACGCTCACCTATCGAAGCGTGGCGCCCGCGTGTCCAGGTTCAGTTCTCATAATCAATCAGGCACAAAAATGTTCATTGGCACTATCTGTCCAAGGTCGATCTCGTTACATGGGATCGACCAAGACCAATACCCACCGACCGGCACCGCCGGGACCTTCGCTGCAGACCACCGAAACAATCTACCGTCGCCGCCTGCCCCGAACCAACCAAGATCCATAGCCAGCGAGCATGATGCCTGGCACACGCGTCGTCACGAGTTTGCTGGATTTGCTGTCGGCGATCTCACAGTCGCCCGGGGGACCGCTGTTACCAGAGCTGATGCGCGTGCCGGAGCGCGTCCACCAGCAGCGCCGCACCGAGGAGAACGAACAAGATCCGCACCGACATCGGGCCGTACCGCGTCATCGCCCGGACCACTCCGCGATAGATCAGCCGGGCCCGGGGCGTGCGCCGGGTGCCGATCAACAAGATCAACAACGGCGGCAGCAGCGCGAGTGCGCAGTAGGCGATGACTATCAGCGGCCAGCCCGGCGGATCCTGCGCGGAGATCATCGCCAGACCCGCCACATAAGGGACGGCGGTCGGAGCCTGAGCCAGCCCGATGGCCATCCCCGCGAGCCCCAGCAGCCACGGCCGCCGCCGCATCCGCACCGTCCACTCCGGCGGCTGCGCCCGCGCGGTCACCGGCAACGCCGCGACAGCGATCAACGCCAGCCCGATCCCCAGCTCTCCCCAATACCGCAGGCTGGGCGTGAGCTCGATGTCGATCAATCCGCTCAGCGCGTGGAACCCCAGCACGGTCCCCACCCCGAAGGTGGTGGTGATCGCGAAAACCCCGGCGAGAAAGCTCAGCCCACCCGGGACCGGCGACCGGCGGGCCAACCGGCTGTCGACGACGACCGCGGTCATGACCCCGGCCACCAGCACATCGAGAGAATCGAGGAATGCGAACCCGGCGAGGGCCAAGAGAAGGGTCAGCATAACGACGCGAGCCTACGCGAACAGCCGATTACGGCGGCGTCCCCGAATCGGTAGCCTCGGGACGCACAAGATCGACCCGAAAACCGAGGGGGACGTAGCGATGGCGTTGTTGAGCACCGTGGGGATCTACCGCGAGATGTACCAGGGTAAGGAGCAGCTGCCGTTGCTGCGGGAGTCACAGGCGACGCAGGCGCTGGGTGATCAGCAGGAGATTCTGCGGTACATGCGTGCGGCGACACCGGTTTTCGACGTCCTCGAGGACGTGCTCGACCTGGTCGACAACACCATCACGATTCCCAGCGGGCCGTCGCTGATCTCGGACGGCAGATGGATCTGGCGGGTGGACTCCATCCATTACCTCACCACCTACCGCCTGGCCTTCCCGGACGAGTTCGTCCAGCACGTCCGAAGCCAGAACTACCGCCCGCCCCTTACCATCCCGGCCACCGACGAATTCGACGCCGAGGTCCTCACCTACTTCTGACGGTCACCCGTCGCGGCGGCGGGCCGGGTCGTAGAGGTGTGACACGGTGCAGTCCAGCGCGGGCGTGAGAGCGCGGCCGACGAGGATGATCGCCGCTTGCCGCAGGCCGGCGGCCTCGACCTGATCGGCGATGCCGGTGAGGGTGCCGCGCAGGATCAGCTGATCGGGCTGGCTGGCGCGATAGACGACAGCGGCCGGGCAGTCCGGGCCGTAGTCGGCGATCAGCTCGCCGGCCAGCGTCCGGATTCGGGTGATGGCCAGGTGCAGGACCAGGGTCGCGCCGGTGCGGGCGAAGTTCGCGAGCGCCTCGGACTCGGGCATCGCGGTGGAGCGCGCCTGAGTGCGGGTGAGCACGACCGACTGGACCAGTTCGGGAACGGTCAATTCGGTACCGAGCAGTGCGGCCGCGGCGGCGTAGGCGGGGACGCCGGGCGTGACGTCCCAGGGGACGGAGTGCGCGTCGAGACGGCGGGTCTGCTCGGTCAGCGCGGAGTAGAGGGACGGGTCGCCGGAGCAGAGGCGGGCCACGTCCTGCCCCGCCCGATGGGCCCGCACCAGGTGGTCGGTGATCTGGTCGATGTCCAGGTGCTGGGTGTCGATCAGTTCGGTGCCGGGCGCGCAGTGGGCGAGCACCTCGGGATCCAGGTAGGTACCCGCGAAAAGGCAGACGGGCGAGCGGCGCAGCAGTTCGACCGCGCGCACGGTCAACAGGTCCGCAGCCCCCGGCCCGGCCCCGATGAAGTGCACGGTCATGGCGCGCAGTCTATGCAGTCCGGCGGGCGGCGGCCTCAGGCGGTCGCGTCGAAGGAGGCGATGACCTTGGTGGGATGCAGGCGGACCACGAGCTCGCCGGGAACCCCGTTGCGCTTGCCGAATTCCTCGGCGCGATCGGCGCCCATGTAGCGGCCGCCGATCTCGGTGGCGGTGCGCAGCAACTCCGCCGGGTCCTCGGAGAGGGTGACGGCGCCCTGGATCTGGACCGAGCCGTACGGGGCTTCCTCCAAGTCGACGCAGAAGGCGATGCGCGGGTCGCGGGCGAAGGCCTTGCCCTTGGCGGTGTCCTTGCCGGTATTGAAGACCACGGTGTCCGCTTCCAGGACGAACCAGACCGGCGTGACGATCGGACGGCCGTCGCGGGCGACGAAGGCGACTTTGCCGGTGCGGGTGGCGTGGGTGAGGAACGCACGCACCTTCGGATCCGAGAGGGAGGCCATGCGGCTGAGATTACGGGCTACCGTGGGTGGCGGCCCTGCACCTACTTGCTGGAGGCGAGTCTTGGTATGAACGCTGCGCGCGGCATCGCCCGGATACTGCTCATCCTGACGGCGCTCGTCATCGCGCTGCCCTCGGCACACGCCGCCCCCGCGATCGACGAGGTCACCGCGCGGAAGATCGATGAGCTGCTGGCGGTGCGGGGCGAGCAGGCGCGGAGCAAAGGCGAGCTGATCGAGGCGCTGTCGAGCCGGTTCCTGGGCACGCCGTACGGGGCGAACATGCTGATCGGCTCGGCGAACCGGCCCGAGGAGCTGGTGGTCGACTTCCGCCGCGTGGACTGCTTCACCTACCTCGATTACGTGGAGGCGCTGAGCAGGTCCGCGACCCGCGACGAGTTCACCGCGAACCTCGTCGAAACCCGTTATGCCGGCGGCGCGGTCGATTTCCGGGCGCGCAAGCACTTCTTCACCGATTGGGCGGCCACGCCCCGGATCGCGGCCACCGACATCACCGGCGCCCTGAGCCCGGCGGCGGTCGCCGTCACCAAGCACCTGAACGCGAAAGCCGATGGCGGGCAGTATCTTCCGGGCGTTCCGGTGGTCGATCGGCCGATGACCTTCATTCCGAGCGCCGCGGTGGACGACGCCGTGGTCAGTCAGCTCCGCACCGGTGATTACCTCGGCGCTTACACCGATCAAGCCGGTCTGGACGTCACCCACGTCGGCATCTTCGTGATGACCCCGAACGGGCCGGTGTTCCGCAACGCGTCCTCGCTGGCCGAGAACATCAAGGTCGTCGACTCACCCCTCTTCGACTACGCCCGCACGGTGCCCGGGCTGATCGTCCTCCGCCCGCGGTAACCGCTCAGATCGCACCCTGCTCGCGGGCGCGGGCCACCGCCGAAGTACGCGAGCGGACACCGAGTTTCGCGTAGATGTGCACCAGGTGCGACTTCACGGTGGTCTCGCTCAGGAACAGCTCCTTGGCGATCTCCCGGTTGGACTTCCCGTCCGCGACCAGGCGCAGCACCTCGATTTCGCGGGGGCTCAGGGTGGTGTCGGCGCGGCGGACGCGCGTCATCAGCTTGGAGGCGACCGCCGGGGAGAGCACGCTCTCGCCCGCCGCCGCCGAGCGGACCGCGGCCAGCAATTCCGGCGGCGGGGTGTCCTTCAGGATGTACCCGCAGGCGCCCGCCTCGATGGCACTGAGGATGTCGGCGTCGGTGTCGTAGTTGGTGACCACCAGGACATTCGGCGGTTGCGGGAGCACGCGCAGTTCAGTGGTGGCGTCGACGCCCGAACGACCGGGACCGAAGCTCAGATCCATCAGCACCAGGTCTACCGGCGTGGTGGCGCAGAAAGCAACGGCCGCTTCGGCGGAGGGCACATCGCCGACAACCGTGATGTCGCCACTACCCTCCAGCAGCGCGCGCAGACCGGCCCGCACAATGGCGTGGTCGTCGGCGAGCAGCAGTCGGATCATGCGCGCTCTCCCGAAACATTCGAATCGAACGGGAACGACACCGTGACAGCGGTGTGGCCCGGCTCGGATTCGACCGCGAAGGTTCCGCCTTGCTGCTCCACCCGGGACCGCATCGCGGCCAAGCCGAAGGAGCCCGTGGGCGCGTGCGCGAGGACCGTGGGCTCGATGCCGACGCCGTTGTCGACGACGTCGAGGAACACCTCGTCGTCGGAGTAGGTGAGGGTGAGGCGCATTCGATCAGCCTGCGCGTGCTGGACGACATTCGACACCGCGCCCTGGGCGATGCGCACCAGCGCGGCTTCGATCGGCATCGGCAGCCGTTCGGGCGCGCCTTCGACGACCAGCTGGGCGGTCACCCCTTCAGCGCGTAGGCAGATGCGCTCCAGCGCCTGCGCGAGGGACTGCCCGTCCAAGGCGGCCGGGGCCAATTCCGCGATCAGCCTGCGGGTTTCGGCGAGGTTCTCGGCCGCGGTCTCGCGCGCGAGCTGAATCTGTTGCAGCGCGGGATGTTCCGGGGCCGACTGTTCGGCGGCGTGCAGCAGCAGCTGAATGCTGCTGAGGCCCTGGGCGACGGTGTCGTGGATCTCCTGCGCGAGACGTTCGCGTTCGGCAAGCTTGCCCGCGTTGCGTTCCTGCTCGGCGAGCGTCTCCCGGGTGCTGAGCAATTCGTCGATCAGCCGCTGCCGCTCGGCCGACTCCCGGAACAGTGCCTGATAACCCAGGCCGATCCCGACCGCGACGGCGGCGCCGATGACCGGTCCGATCACCCCGCCCACCGCCCAGCCGCGCTGCATGCCGAACCCGGCGACGGCGACCCCGGTCGCCGCCACCACGGCGAGCAGACTCCACGGGCGCGGCAGCAGGTGGAGGTAGAGGAAGAACAGTCCGAACGCGAGATACCCGGCGTCCGGCGCGAGCGGCACGAGACAGAGCCACAGGACGGTGAGCAGGCCGAGCCAGGCCAGGATTCCGCCCGGTCGGCGGCCGACCTTCGAGCCCGCGAAGTAGGTAATAAGGAAAGCCGCGACGAGCAGCAGCACCGGGACCGGGTGCTCGGACTCCGGCAGCAGCGCACGGACCGCCGTCACCGCCGCCAACGCCGTCACCAGCACATGCAGGCCCAGCCGCAGCGCGGTGAAGACAGGGGTGAGCGGCGAAGAGTGCACCTTGTCAGCTTATGTGCGGCTACCCAGACGGCATCCACCGAAAGACGTAATCGGCCGACCACCCTTCGATCGGGGCGGGCTCGTTCCCCCGCGCGATGGCCGGGACTCGAATTCGCGGGAGGGTGAAGTCATGTTCGTAGCACTGCGAGATCTCCGGGCCGCGCGCGGCCGATTCGGCCTGATAGCGCTGGTCGTCACGCTGGTAGCGCTGCTGGTGAGTTTCCTCAGCGGGCTCACCGCCGGGCTCGCGCACCAGAATATTTCGGCGGTCGAATCGCTGTCGGCCGACCAGCTGGTGTTCGCCGACACCGGCGCGGGACCGTCGTTCGACGCGTCCGCGCTCAGTCCGCAACAGGTGTCGGCGTGGCAGCGCGCCGCCGGCGCCACCGGCACGGTCGAGCCGGTCGGGATCAGCCGCGCCGAGGCCGATCGGGCCGGGTCGCCGCCCGCGCAGGTCGCCCTCTTCGGGGCCGCGCCCAGCACCGTTGGCAACCGTGCGGCAACCGATCCGGGCAGCGTCGTGCTGAGCGACGGCGCGGCCAAGAGCCTGCATGCCGCGGCCGGCGACACCGTCGGCCTCGGCGGCCGGAGCTTCACCGTGGCCGCGATCGACGGCGACGACTGGTACAGCCACACCCCCGTCGTCTGGATGACGCCCGCCGACTGGCAATCGGTGAGCCCGCGCGGCGGCGCGGCGACCGTGCTCGCGGTATCCGGCATCGCCGACGTGGCCGCGGCGAACGCCGCCGCCCACACCACCACGACCACCGTGCCCGGATCGCTGGACGCGCTGGCCTCCTATCAGGCCGAAAACGGTTCGCTCACCTTGATGACGGTGCTGCTGTTCGCGATCTCCGCCCTGGTGATCGGCGCGTTCTTCACGGTGTGGACGGTGCAGCGGATGCCCGACATCGCCACCCTGAAGGCTTTGGGCGCGACCTCCGGCTCCCTGGTCCGCGACGCACTCGGCCAGGCCGCGATCGTGTTGGCCGCCGGGGTGAGCCTCGGCCTCGGAATCACCGTCGCCGCGGCCACATTCATGGGCGACGCGCTCCCCTTCGTGCTGAGCCCGGCCACCACCCTGCTACCGGCCGCCGCCCTGATCGTCCTGGGCCTGGTCGGCGCGGCGTTCGCCCTGCGCTTCCTGTTCACCACCGACCCACTCACCGCCCTCGGCGCGGCGCGCTGATTCCCTTGGAGCACACCATGACCGCCCTCACCCTCGACGACGTCACCCTCACCTACCCCGACGGCGCCGACCGCCTCACCGCCCTGAACCGCGTCGGCCTCACCGTCGCCGGCGGCGAAATCGCCGCCATCACCGGACCTTCCGGCTCCGGCAAGTCCAGCCTGCTCGCCGCCGCCGCCACCCTGATCCGCCCCGACTCCGGCCGCATCCGCCTCGAAACCCCGGACCGCACCATCGATCTCGCCCAGCTGACCCGCCGCGAAGCCGCCGCCGTCCGCCGCTCCGCCATCGGCATCGTCTTCCAGCAGCCGAACCTGATCCCCGCACTCACCGCCGCCGAACAACTCGAGGCCATGTCCCACCTCGGCCAGCACCGCTTCACCTCCCCCACCCGCCGCCGCGAAACCCGCGCCAAGGCAAGGGATCTACTCGCCGCCGTCGGCCTCGCCGACCAGCACGCCAAACGCCCCGCCCAACTCTCCGGCGGCCAGCGCCAGCGCGTCAACATCGCCCGCGCCCTGATGAACGACCCCGCCCTCCTCGTCATCGACGAACCCACCAGCGCCCTCGACACCGAACGCGGCGCCGCCATCATCGACCTCATCCTCGAGGTAGCCCGCACCCACCACACCGCCACCCTCCTGGTCACCCACGACCGCACCCACCTCCCCCAGATGACCTCGGTCTACACCATGACCGACGGCACCCTCACCCGATCCCGAGCAACCGCCCGCGCGGCCTGAGCAGCAACGCGAAAGGCCGGTGACACAGCAGAAGATGCTGTGCCACCGGCCTTTTCGGCGCGGGTTAAGCGGTGCGCAGGACCAGTACCGTGATCTCGCTCGGCGCGAAGACGCGCAGCTGCGGGCCCCAGAAGCCGGTGCCCCGGCTCGTGTACAGCTGGGTGTCGCCGTGCCGGGACAGGCCCGCGACCACCGGCTGCTCCAGCCGGACCAGGTAGTGGAACGGCCAGATCTGGCCGCCGTGCGTGTGCCCCGAAATCTGCAGCGCCACACCGGCCGCCGCGGCCTCGACGACCTGACGCGGCTGATGCGCGAGCAGCACCACCGGCAGCCCGCGTTCCGCACCCGCCAGGGCCGCCGTCAGGTCCGGACCGTGGCCGGGCAGGCCGACGCCGGTCGGGTCGTCGATGCCCGCGAGTATCAGGCGGTCGCCGCCGCGCGTCACGATCTCGTGCTGATTGTGCATGGGCTGCCAGCCGAGGGACGCCATGTGGTCGATCCAGCCCTGGGCATCACCGAAGTACTCGTGATTGCCGGTGATGTAGAACCGGCCCAGCGGGGCCTCTACCTTGCCGAGCGGATCCACCTGCGGATGCCGCTTCGCGACCGAGCCGTCGGCGAGATCGCCCGCGTGGCAGGCGATATCGGGCTGCAGCGAGTTCACCACCTCGACCACCCGCTCCGACCAGCGCAGCCGGTTCAACGCCGCGAAGTGGGTATCGGTGACGACTACCAGGCGCAGCCCGTCCAGGCCCGCGCCGAGACCGCGGATCGGCACCTCCACTGTGCGCACCCGGGGCACTCGCCGCGCCTCGTACACGCCGTAGCCGACCAGCGCCGCGCTCACCACCAGTACGCCGGCCGCGACCAGCTGGGACCGGACCGGATCGGGCACGCCGGCCGCCAGCAATCCGAGCCCGGCGACGTTCCCGAGCAGCGACCAGCTGAACAGCACCCACAGCACGCCGAGCAGGGTGTCGCCGACGATCGACGCCGGGTCCGACTGCGCCGGTCCGTGACCCCGGAACATCGCCGCGGGCAGGCACACATAACCGGCCAGGAACACCGCGCTCCCGATCCAGAACGCCGTACCGGAGCTGGTCGCGCCGACCAGCGTCCACCACGGGAGCAGGAACAGCAGAGCGGGAATCGCCAGGAAGAGGGCGATTCGGGGCACGTATTTCACAGTGGTTCCTCACGGGCGGCCGACTGCGCCAGGTTATACCTCCCGCCCACCGGCGCTCCGACAGACGAACCGAGCAGTATGTTTCGCTGACTCCGGACCTGGTCGCAGAGCGCGTCGACGATGGCGGCGACCTCCGGACGGCGCAGCGCCTCGGTCCGGGTGACCAGCCAATAGGTCAGGCGGACCGAGATCCGGTCCCCCAGCACGCGGAGCAGGTCCGGGTGCCGGTCGGCCATGAAGCAGGGCAGCAGACCCAGCCCGGCCGCGGCCCGGGTGGCCTCGACGTGCACGAAAACATTGGTGGACGTGATGGATTCGCGCATGGCGGTGGCGAAATTCGCGGCCAGGTCCAGGTCGTCGACCTGAAGCATGGAGTCGATGAAGTAGACCAGCGGGTAGCGCGCCAGGTCCTCGGTCGAGCCCGGGATGCCGTGCTCGCGCAGATAGTCCTGCGAACCGTACAACCCCAGGCAGTAGTCACCCAATCGAATCGCCTTGGCGCGCAGCACTTGTGGCTCGCCCACGACGATCTCGAGGTCCAAGCCGGAACGCTGCTGCGAGGCGCGCCGGGTCGCGGTGACTATTTCGACGGAGATGCCGGGATGCTGTCGCTGCACCGCGGCCACGGCGGGCGCGGCGAGGTAGGCGCTGAACCCGTCGGTGGCCGAGATCCGGACCACGCCTTCCAGCACCCGGGTGCCGCCGGTGTCGGCGGTCAGCGATTTCACCGCCGACTCCACCGCTTCGGCCGCGATCAGCGCCGCCCGCCCGAGTTCGGTCAGCTCCCAGCCGCCGGTGACCCGGGTCAGTACCCGCCCGCCGAGGGTTTCCTCCAGCGCCGCGATCCGCCGGGAAATCGTGGTGTGGTTGAGCCCCAGTTCCTCGGCGGCCGAGACGAACCGGCCGGACCGGCCGACCGCGAGCAGGATCAACAGGTCGTCGGCACTGGGTCGACCGGTACTCATATCTGCATCATTGCAGATGCCCCGTGCGTATTTGGCCATTGCGGCCGGTCCATATCTGCACGAATACTCATCCCCAGCTAGAAATTGTGGGGCCCATCACAACGGGAACACCGAGGATATGGGCCGATCGTTAGGAGATCTTCGATGAGCGTGCGCAATCCCGTGCGACCGACCGGCAGCGATCCGGGTGACAACCCCTCCGGACTCAGACGGGTGGTCGCCGCCTCCATGGCGGGCACGGTCGTCGAGTGGTACGAGTTCTTCCTCTACGGCACCGCGGCGACGCTGGTGTTCAGCAAGGTCTTCTTCGCCCAGGGCACCAGCGAGCTGGACGCGATCCTGGCCGCGTTCGTCACCTACGCGGTGGGCTTCGCGGCCCGTCCGCTGGGCGGCATCGTGTTCGGCCACTTCGGCGACAAGTACGGCCGCAAGAAACTGTTGCAGTTCAGCCTGGTGCTGGTCGGCGCGGCGACGTTCCTGATGGGCTGTCTGCCCACGTTCGCCCAGATCGGTTACTGGGCGCCGGCCTTGCTGGTCACGCTGCGCTTCATTCAGGGCTTCGCGGTGGGCGGTGAGTGGGGCGGCGCGGTATTGCTGGTCGCCGAGCACAGTCCGAACGCCAAGCGCGGTTTCTGGGCGAGCTGGCCGCAAGCCGGTGTGCCCGTGGGCAATCTGCTCGCCACCCTCGCGCTGCTGGCGCTGACCTCGACGCTCTCCGATGCCGCGTTCCTGAGTTGGGGCTGGCGCGTGGCCTTCTGGCTGTCGGCGGTGGTCGTGCTGGTCGGCTACTACATCCGCACCAAGGTCACCGACGCCCCGATCTTCGTCGCGGCGCAGCAGGAGATGGAGCAGATCAAGGCCACCTCGTTCAGCGTGGTCGAGGTCATGCAGCGTTATCCGCGTGGCGTTTTCACCGCGATGGGCCTGCGCTTCGGCGAGAACATCCTCTACTACTTGGTGGTCACCTTCACCATCACCTATCTGAAGGTGCACGTCGGCACCGACACCAAGGTCATCCTGTGGTGGTTGCTCGCCGCGCACGCCGTGCATTTCTTCGCGATCCCCGTAGCGGGACATCTCAGCGACCGGTTCGGCCGCCGTCCGGTCTACCTGGCCGGCGCGATCACCGCGGGCACCTGGGGCTTCTTCGCCTTCCCGATGATGGACAGCGGCCACAACGTGGTCATCATGTCCGCGATCATCATCGGCCTGGTATTCCACGCCCTGATGTACGCCGCCCAGCCCGCCATCATGGCCGAGATGTTCCCGACCCGGATGCGGTATTCCGGTGTGTCCCTGGGCTATCAGGTGACCTCGATCGTAGCGGGTTCGCTGGCGCCGATCATCGCGGTACGGCTGCTGAACACCTTCGACTCCGCGGTGCCGATCGCCTGGTACCTGGCCGGGGCCGCCGCGGTCACCGCGGTCGCCGTGCTGTTCGCCAAGGAGACCAAGGGTTTGGACCTCGCCAGCGTCGACGAAGCGGATCGCGCCCTGATCGCCGAGCCCGCGGTGGCCAAATGAGTGACCTCATCGGCAAATCCGCGCTGGTGACCGGCGGGGCGAGCGGGATCGGCGCGGCCTGCGCCCGGCTGCTCGCCGCGCGCGGCGCCACCGTCACCATCGCCGACATCGACGAGACCGGCGCCAAGGAGCTCGCCCACGACCTGGGTGGAAAGGCATGGGCGGTCGACCTGCTCGAGGTCGGCGCGCTGGAAGACCTCCGGCTCGACATCGACATCCTGGTGAACAACGCCGGGGTGCAGCGCATCTCCCCGATCGAGGACTTCCCGCCCGAACAGTTCCGCCACCTGCTCACCCTCATGGTGGAGGCACCGTTCCTGCTGGTCCGTGCGGCACTACCGCACATGTACCGCACCGGATTCGGCCGGATCGTCAATATCTCGTCGGTGCACGGCCTGCGCGCCTCCGCCTACAAGGCGGCCTACGTGACGGCCAAGCACGCGCTCGAAGGGCTTTCGAAGGTAACCGCGCTGGAAGGCGGACCGCACGGGGTGACCAGCAACTGCGTCAACCCCGGGTATGTGCGAACGCCGCTGGTGGACAAGCAGATCGCCGATCAGGCCCGCACCCACGGCATCCCGGAGCAAGCGGTGATCGAGAAGATCATGCTCACCGAGAGCGCGGTCAAACGCCTGGTAGAACCGGAAGAGGTGGCGTCCCTGGTCGGCTGGCTGGCCTCGGGCGAAGCGGGCATGGTCACCGGAGCCTCCTACACGATGGACGGAGGCTGGAGCGCGCGATGACCGGGCAGCGGCCGCATGAGGGGCGGCCGCTTCACCCGAGCGCCGCCAGCACCATCTGCCGCAGGATCGGCCGGGCGCGGGCGGCGGTGGCCCGGGTCGCGCTGTGCGGCGTCGAGTTCATCAGGCCGAAGACGGCGTGCGCCCGCACCCGCGCCGCCTCCTCCGCGAGCTCCGGATGCAGTTCGCGCAGCACGCCGACCCAGACCTCGACGTACTGGCGCTGGGTCCGGCGCAGTTCCCGCCGCGGTGCGACCGGGACGTTCTCGAGGTCGCGGTCCTGGATCCGGATGAGTTCGGGGTCGCCGAGCGCGAAGTCCAGATGGAAGTCGACCAGTGCGCCGAGGGCCTCCCGGGCCGAAGCGGCGGCGGCGACCACGGCCTTACCGCCGTCGAACAGCCGCTGGCTGACTCCCACCAGGAGCTCGACCAGCAGCGCTTCCTTGTTGGGGAAATGCCGGTACACCGCGGGACCACTGATCCCGACGGCCGCGCCTAGGTCGTCCAGGCGCATGCCGAGGAACCCGCGCTCGGCGATCAACCGGGCACCGGCTTCCAGCAGCTGACCGCGCCGCTGCGCTTTCAACTGCTCGCGGCGCGTGGGCGCAACAGAATCCGCGCTGGTCACTCGTACTCCTCTCGACCATCCTGGACAACTCGGTTAATCAAGATTAACCTGAATTCCAGTTATCGGCGACTAACTGACCGACAGGACTTCCGTGATGGTGGTTACTCAACAGACGGGGAACCGCAGCGCTCTCGAGGCGCTGACCGGTGACCTGCGCGAGCGGCTGGCCACGGCCGCGCTCGGCGGCCCGGCCAAGGCCCGCGAGCGGCATCTCGCGCGCGGCAAGCTGCTCCCCCGGCAGCGGGTGGATCAACTGCTGGACCCGGGCAGCCCGTTCCTGGAGCTGTCCCCGCTGGCGGCCACCGGCATGTACGACGACGAATGCCCGGGTGCGGGCATCATCACCGGCATCGGGCGGGTCTCCGGGCGCGAGTGCGTGATCGTCGCGAACGACGCGACCGTCAAGGGCGGCACCTACTACCCGATGACGGTGAAGAAGCATCTGCGCGCCCAGGAAGTGGCGTTGCAGAACCAGCTCCCGTGCCTCTACCTGGTCGACTCCGGCGGCGCGTTCCTGCCCCGCCAGGACGAGGTCTTCCCGGACCGCGAGCACTTCGGCCGCATCTTCTACAACCAGGCGACCATGAGCGCCCAGGGCATTCCGCAGATCGCGGCGGTGCTCGGCTCCTGCACCGCCGGCGGCGCCTACGTGCCCGCGATGAGCGACGAGGCGGTGATCGTGCGCAATCAGGGCACGATCTTCCTCGGCGGACCGCCGCTGGTGAAGGCCGCGACCGGCGAGGTGGTCACGGCCGAGGAGCTCGGCGGCGGCGAATTGCATTCCCGCACTTCGGGAGTCACCGACCACCTGGCCGAGGACGATCAGGACGCGCTGCGCATCGTGCGGCGGATCGTGGCCACCCTGGGCCCGCGCCCGGCCGCCCCCTGGGATGTGCTGCCCGCCACCGCGCCGGCCGCGCCGGAATCCGAGCTCTACGACGTCGTGCCGACCGATCTCCGCACGCCCTACGACGTGCGCGAGGTGATCGCCCGGATCACCGACGGCGCCACCGGGTTCCACGAGTTCAAGGCCGAGTACGGCAAGACCTTGGTCACCGGCTTCGCCCGGATCCACGGCCACCCGGTCGGCATCGTCGCCAACAACGGCGTGCTGTTCGGTGAATCCGCGCAGAAGGGCGCGCATTTCATCGAACTGTGCGACAAGCGCAAGATCCCGCTGCTGTTCCTGCAGAACATCACCGGCTTCATGGTGGGCCGCGACTACGAGGCCGGCGGCATCGCCAAGCACGGCGCGAAAATGGTGACCGCCGTGGCGTGCGCCCGGGTGCCGAAGCTGACCGTGGTGATCGGCGGCTCCTACGGCGCGGGCAACTACTCCATGTGCGGGCGCGCGTATTCGCCGCGCTTCCTGTGGATGTGGCCGAACGCGCGGATCTCGGTGATGGGCGGCGAGCAGGCGGCCTCGGTGCTGTCGACCGTGCGCGGCGATCAGCTGGACGCGAACGGGCAGCCGTGGTCGGCCGCGGACGAGGAGGCGTTCAAGGCGCCGATCCGCGATCAGTACGAGCACCAGGGCAATCCGTACTACTCCACCGCCCGGCTCTGGGACGACGGCGTCATCGATCCCGCCGATACCAGAACCGTACTCGGACTTGCCCTTTCGGTCTGCGCGCAAGCGCCGCTCGAACCCGTTTCCTACGGCGTCTTCCGGATGTGAGCGACATGCTGAACACTTCTCACCCTGTCGGCTTCGACACTGTGCTGGTCGCCAACCGCGGCGAGATCGCGGTGCGCGTCATCCGGACGTTGCGCGCCATGGGAATTCGGTCCGTCGCGGTATACAGCGACGCCGACGCCGACGCCCGCCATGTGCACGAGGCCGACACCGCCGTGCGGCTGGGCCCGGCGCCCGCGCGCGACAGTTATCTGGCCATCGACAAAGTCGTCGCCGCCGCCGTGCGCACCGGCGCGCAGGCCGTGCACCCCGGCTACGGATTCCTTTCCGAGAACGCCGCTTTCGCCGCCGCGCTGGCCGAGGCCGGGGTGGTGTTCCTGGGCCCGCCCGCCCGGGCGATCGAGATCATGGGCGACAAGATCGCCGCCAAGAACACCGTCGCCGCCTTCGATGTGCCGGTGGTGCCCGGTATCGCCCGGCCCGGCCTGACCGACGACGAGCTGATCGCGGCGGCGACCGAGGTCGGGTACCCGGTGCTGGTCAAGCCGTCCGCGGGCGGCGGCGGCAAGGGCATGCGCATGGTCGAGGATCCGGCGCAACTGCCCGCCGCGCTGGTCAGCGCACGCCGCGAGGCGGGCGCCGCCTTCGGGGACGACACGCTGTTCCTGGAGCGGTTCGTCACCCGTCCGCGCCACATCGAGGTGCAGGTGCTGGCCGATCAGTTCGGCAATGTCGTGCACCTGGGCGAACGCGAATGCAGCTTGCAGCGCCGGCACCAGAAGGTGATCGAGGAAGCGCCCTCACCGCTGCTGGACGCCGCGACCCGCGCCAGAATCGGTGCGGCGGCCTGCAATACGGCGCGCAGCGTGAACTACGTCGGCGCGGGCACCGTCGAATTCATCGTGTCCGCCGACCGGCCGGACGAGTTCTTCTTCATGGAGATGAACACCCGGCTGCAGGTGGAGCATCCGGTCACCGAGCTGGTCACCGGCGTGGACCTGGTGGAATGCCAGGTGCGCGTGGCGGCCGGCCAGAAGCTCGCGGTGGAGCAGGACGACATCCGCATGGTCGGGCACGCCATCGAGGCCCGGGTGTACGCCGAGGACCCCGGCCGCGGCTTCCTGCCCACCGGCGGCACGGTGCTCGGCCTGTCGGAGCCGGAAGGCGCCGGGGTCCGGGTGGATTCGGGCCTGCGGGCCGGAACCGTGGTCGGCAGCGACTACGACCCGATGCTGTCGAAGGTCATCGCGCACGCCGCCGACCGCACCGCCGCGATCGCGAAACTCGATCGGGCCCTGGGCGATACGGTGCTGCTCGGCGTCACCACCAATATCGAGTTCCTGCGCTTCCTGCTGGCCGATCCGGAGGTGGCGGCCGGTCGGCTCGACACCGCGCTGCTGGATCGCCGGCTCGGCGATTTTCAGCCGGCCGAGGTCGGCGACGATATGTTCGTCGCCGCGGCCGCCTACCACTGGCTGCGCGACTGGCCCGCCGGTCCGGCGGATCCGTGGGAACTGCCCACCGGCTGGCGCATCGGCTCCCCCGCACCCACCACCATCCGGCTGACCGGCGGTGAGCGCACCGAGCACGTGTACCTCTGCGGCACGCCCGCGGCGGCATCGGTCCACCTGAACAGCGGCGAACCGTGCTCGCTCACAGTCGCTTACGTCGACGGCGGCGTCGCCGTCACGCTGGACGGCCTGCGCCAGGACTACCGCGTCGCCGAACACGAGGCGCAGCTGTGGGTTTCGGGCCCGACCGGAGTCGCGATGCTGCGCGCCGTGCCCGAGGAGCGCGTCCGCAAGGACGCCGAACAGGTCGGTGACGCCGAAATCCGCAGCCCCATGCCGGGTTCGGTGATCGCGGTGCTCGTCGAAGCGGGCGCCACCGTGGCGGCGGGCACCCCGATCGTGGTGGTCGAGGCCATGAAGATGGAGCACACGCTCACCGCGCCGACCGCGGGCACCGTCGACATTCTCGCGGCAGCGGGCACCCAGGTCCGCCTGGACCAGCCGCTGGCCCGTATCGCATCGAATACCTCCGCACCCGAAGGACTTCCCGCATGACCGACTTCCTATCCACCGGCACCCTGCCCGAGGACTACCGTGACCTGGCCCTGACCGTCCGCGACTTCGCCAATTCGGTGGTGGCCCCAGTCGCGGCCGAGCACGACGCCAACCACACCTTCCCGTACGAAGTCGTCAAGGGTATGGCCGACATGGGCCTGTTCGGCCTGCCGTTCCCGGAGGAGTACGGCGGCATGGGCGGCGACTACTTCGCGCTCTGCCTGGCGCTCGAGGAACTCGGCAAGGTCGACCAGAGCGTCGCGATCACCCTGGAGGCCGGTGTCTCCCTCGGCGCGATGCCGATCTTCCGCTTCGGCAACGACAAGCAGAAGCAGGAGTGGTTGCCGCAGTTGACTTCCGGGCGCGTGCTGGCCGCGTTCGGTCTCACCGAACCGGGTGCGGGCAGCGACGCGGGCGGTACTCGCACCACCGCCACCCTCGACAGCGGTGACTGGATCATCAACGGCAGCAAGCAGTTCATCACCAACTCCGGTACCGACATCACCCGGCTGGTGACGGTGACCGCGGTGACCGGTCTGCGCGAGGGCAAGAAGGAGATCTCCACCATCCTGGTGCCCACCGACACCCCCGGCTTCGTGGCCGAACCGGCCTACAACAAGGTCGGCTGGAACGCCTCCGACACCCACCCGCTCAGCTTCACCGACGTCCGCGTGCCCGAGGAGAACCTGCTCGGCGAGCGCGGCCGCGGCTACGCCAACTTCCTGCGCATCCTCGACGAGGGCCGGATCGCCATCGCCGCGCTGTCGGTCGGCGCGGCGCAGGGCTGCGTCGACGAGAGCGTGCGCTACGCCAAGGAGCGCGAGGCGTTCGGCCGGACCATCGGCCGCAACCAGGCCATCGCCTTCAAGATCGCCCGGATGGAGGCCCGCGCGCACGCGGCCCGCACCGCCTACTACGACGCGGCCGCGCTGATGCTGGCCGGCAAGCCGTTCAAGAAGCAAGCCGCCATCGCCAAGCTGGTGGGCAGCGAGGCCGCGATGGACAATGCCCGCGACGCCACCCAGATTTTCGGCGGCTACGGCTTCATGAACGAATACGCTGTGGCCAGGCACTATCGCGACAGCAAGATCCTGGAAATCGGCGAGGGTACGACGGAGGTTCAGCTGATGCTGATCGGTCGGGAGTTGGGGCTGTGAAAACCGTGGAACAGCGCGGCCTCTGGTTCGAGGAGTTCGAGACCGACACGGTCTACGCGCACCGGCCCGGACGCACCATCACCGAGGCCGACAATGTCCTGTTCACCACGCTGACCATGAACACCCAGGCGCTGCACCTGGACGCGGCCTTCGCCGACCACCAGCCGCCGTTCAACCAGCGGCTGGTGAACTCGATGTTCACCATGTCCACCCTGATCGGGTTGTCGGTCGCGCAGCTGACCCAGGGCACCCTGGTGGCCAATCTCGGGTTCTCCGAGGTCAGCTTCCCGAAACCGCTGTTCCACGGTGACACCATGTACGCCGAGACCGTGGTCACCGAGAAGCGGGAGTCGAAATCCCGTCCGGGCGAGGGGATCGTGACGCTGGTGCACACCGCGCGCAATCAGCACGGCGACATCGTGGCCACCGCCACCCGCAGCACTTTGGTCCGGAAGCGGCCGGCATGAGGTGGGAGATGGCGGGCGCCGCCTGGCTGTTCTGCCCGGCCGATCGGCCGGAACGGTTCGAAAAGGCCGCGGCGGCAGCCGATGTGGTGATCCTCGATCTCGAGGACGGCGTCGCCGCCGCCGACAAGGCGGCCGCGCGCAAAGCTCTCGTCGACACCCCGCTGGACCCGGAGACCACGGTGGTGCGGGTCAACGCGTACGGCACCGAGGAGCATGCCCTCGACCTGCATGCGCTGGCGCAGACCGGGTATCGGCGGGTCATGCTGCCGAAATGCGAATCGGGTGAACAGGTCCGAGCGCTCGCGCACTGCGAGGTGATCGTGCTGATCGAGTCGCCGCTGGGCGCGCTCACGGTCGCCGAGGCCGTGCACGTGGACAACGCCATCGGAGTGATGTGGGGCGCCGAGGATCTGGTCGCCGGGCTCGGCGGCACCTCCAGCCGGTACGCCGACGGGAGTTACCGGGAGGTGGCCCGGCAGGTGCGATCCACCGCGCTGCTCGCGGCCAAGGCCTACGGCAAGTTCGCGCTCGACTCGGTGTACCTGAACATCGGTGACCTGGACGGGCTGCGCGCCGAAGCGGAGGACGCGGTGGCGGTGGGCTTCGACGCCAAGGTCGCCATCCATCCCAGCCACATGCCGGTCATCCGGGCGGCGTACGCGCCCTCGGACACCGAGATCGATTGGGCCCGGCGGCTACTCGCCGAGGTGCCGAACCATCGCGGCGTCTTCGCCTTCGAGGGCCGGATGGTCGACGCACCGGTCCTGCGGCACGCCGAGCAGGTCCTGCGGCGCGCGCAAACCAGTTAGCCAGCACGAAAGGTAGTACTTATGAAACCCCAGTGGGTGCCCACCGAAGCCGATATCGCCGCCGCCCGGGTCACCGATTTCGCGCGGTTCGTCGAGGCTCGGACAGGTGTGGCAGCGCCGGACTATCGGGCGCTGTGGCAGTGGTCGGTCGACGACCTGCCCGGCTTCTGGCACGCACTGTGGGACTACTTCGAGCTCGGCGCGATCGACGGCGAAGTGCTGGCGAGCACCGAAATGCCGGGGGCACAGTGGTTTCCGGGCACCAAGCTGAACTACGCCGACCAGATCGTGCGGCAGTTCCGCACCGATCGGCCCGCGATCGTCGCACTCTCGGAGCAGGCCGAGCCGCGCGAGGTGTCCTGGGCCGAATTGATCGACAGCACCGCCGCTTTCGCCCGCGCCCTGCGCGAACTCGGCGTCCAGCCGGGCGATCGGGTCGCCGGTTATCTGCCGAACATCCCCGAGGCCGTGATCGCGTTCCTGGCGACCGCGAGCATCGGCGCGGTGTGGAGCGCGTGCGGGCAGGACTACTCCGCCAAGGCGGCCCTGGACCGGCTCGGCCAGCTGGAGCCGACCGTGCTGGTCACCGCCGACGGATACCGATTCGGCGGCAAGGCACACGACAAGCGCGCCGACATCGCCGCTCTGCAAAGCGGATTGACGTCCGTGCGGGCCACCATCGCGATCTCGCAGCTGGGCCTGGCGGTGCCCGAGACCATCTCCTGGGCCGAGGCGGTCGCCGACACCGGCAACAACGCCGCCGTCATCGAGACCGAGGTGCTGGACTTCGACCACCCGCTGTGGATCGTGTTCTCCTCCGGCACCACGGGTTTACCCAAGGGCATCGTGCACAGCCACGGCGGCGTGGTGCTCGAACACCTGAAAGCCGTTGCGCTGCAATCCGATATCGGACCCGACGACACCTTCTTCTGGTACACCAGCCCGAGCTGGATGATGTGGAACTTCCAGGTCGCCGGCCTGCTGACCGGGGCCACCATCGTCACCTACGACGGCAGCCCCACCCATGGCGGCCCGGACGCGCTGTGGCGCATGGCCGCCGAGGTGCGGGCCACCGTGCTCGGCACCAGCCCGGGCTACGTGCTGGGTTGCATCAAGGCGGGTGCGGTCCCGCGCACCGAGCACGACCTGAGCGCACTGCGCACCGTCGGCATCACCGGCTCCGCGCTGCCGCCGTCCTCGGCGCTGTGGCTGGGCGAGAATATCGGTGACCACGTGCAGGTTTCGTCGATCAGCGGCGGCACCGACGTGGTGTCGGCGTTCCTCGGCGGCGTGCGCACCGTCCCGGTCTGGCCGGGTGAACTCTCCGCGCCCTACCTCGGCACCGCGCTCGAGGCTTTCGATCCCGAAGGCAAGCCGGTGCGCGGCGAGGTCGGCGAGCTCGTCATCACCCAGCCGATGCCGTCGATGCCGATCCACTTCTGGCACGACCCGGACGGAAACCGCTACCACGACGCCTATTTCGACATGTTCCCCGGCGTCTGGCGGCACGGCGACTGGATCGAGATCACCGACCGCGGCAGCGTCGTCGTGCACGGCCGCTCCGACTCCACCCTGAACCGGCACGGCATCCGCATGGGCAGCGCCGACATCTACCAGGTCGTCGAGCGCCTCCCGGAAATCACCGAGGCCCTCGTCATCGGCGCCGAACAACCCGACGGCGGCTACTGGATGCCGCTGTTCGTCACCCTGACGCCCGGCACCGAGCTCACCGACGACCTGAAAACCCGGATCAACACCGCGATCCGCACCGAGGTCTCCCCGCGCCACGTCCCGGACGAGATCCTGCTCGCCCCCGGCATCCCGCACACCCGCACCGGCAAGAAGCTCGAGGTCCCGATCAAGAAGCTGTTCCAGGGCGCGGACCCGTCCCGCGTCGTAGAACGCAGCGCGGTCGACAACCCCGATCTGCTGGACTGGTACGCCGAACAGCATCCATAGCTCGCGAAGGGCGGATCAACCCGCCTGGCGCACGCCCTCTTCGCAGGCGTCCAGCCAAGCCTGCTTGCCGGAGGGGAATTGCCCGCCGCCCTCGAGGCCTTCGATATAGCCCTGTTCGCAGAAGTTGGCGGGGAGCTGGGCGCCGGCCTCGCGGACGGATTCGACGAGCCGGCGCGCCTCCCGGACGGTGCGCGCCCGGTTCCACTTGTCGCCGTCCGGGTCGATCATGATCAGGGCCGTCGGTTCGACGGTGCCGACCGGGACCGCGGTGGTCGGCGCCGGGGTGGGGACTTCGGATGCGGCGGGTGCGGCGGTCGCGATGTCGCCGCCGCACGCGGCGAGGCTCAACGCGGCGGCGGTCACCGCGGTGACGAAGAAGAGCTTCTGCACATCAGGTCCTTAACGAATGAGCGAGACGCAATGTTAGCAAGGCGAACCTTGTCGGCCGTGCTCGGCGACCTGGGCAAATCACCGGCCGGAGCAGGCCGATACCATGTGCGGCATGAGTGTCGACAATCGCCGTACGGCGCGTAAGGCGGTCAGCGGCGACCCGGCACCACGGGAGGTTCGGCGCCGGCCCAAGAATCGGCGCGCGCAGATCGCGGCGGCGTCGGCGGCCGCGTTCGGCTCACTGGGCTACCACGGTGTGAGCATGGAGGACATCGCCTCCGGTCTCGGCATCAGCTCGGCCGCGCTGTACCGGCACTACCCGAGCAAGTACGCGCTGTTCCGCGAGGAACTGCTGCGCGTCGGCAACGCGATGACCGAGTCCGTGCGCCTGCCCGAGGCGGCCCCCTCCCCCGCCCCCGCCCAGCGCCTGCGGCAGGTGATCGACGCGCTGATCGGCGCGACCATCGAGAACCGGGCCAGCGTCACCCTGGTGCGCTGGGAGGGCCGCTATCTGGAGCCGCAGGACCAGGAGATCCTGGCCGGCCTGCAGAGCGAGGTGCTCGACGCGCTCGGCGCGCAATTGGCCGCGCTGCGGCCCGAACTCGACGAGAACGACCGCCGGGCGCTGCGCGTCACCCTGCTGAGCACGATCACCAGCATCGCCGACCACCACGCCGCGCTGCCCGCGAAACCGCTTGCCCGCCTGCTGAGTTCGGCGTGCTGGAAGGTGGCCGAGGCCGAGCTGCCGCCCGCCGTGGCCGCCGAACCGATGGTGGCCGCCGAGATCCCGGATTCGTTCAAGCACGAGCTGCTGCTGCGCAAAGCGGTGGAACTGTTCCACGAGCGCGGCTACCCGAATGTCAGCGTCGAGGACATCGCCACCGCGGCGGGGCTTTCCGCCGCCTCCGCGGTGTACCGGTTCTACCGGGGCAAATCCGACCTGTTGTCCGCGGCGTTCCGGCGGGCCGCCGAGCGGGTCTCCGGCGCGATCGGTCCCGCGGTGGCCGCGGCGGACAGCCCCGAGGCGGCGCTGCGCGCCTTGATCACGCATTACGTCTCGGGTTCGTTCGCCGAGCGCGATCTCACCTTCGTGTATTACACGGAGTTCCAGCATGTTCCGCCGGAGGACCGGACGGCGCTCCGCAATATCCAGCGCCTCAGCGTCGAGGAGTGGGCGCGGCTGCTGCGCGAGGTACGGCCGGAGCTCTCCCCGGCCGAGGCGCGGTTCCTGATCCACGCGGCGTTCGCGCTCGTGATCGACCTGGGCCGGGCCTTCGACGCGGAGCCGTTCGCGGGCCAGGCCCGGGTCTGCGCGCTGATGGAACTGGTGCTGTTCGGGCGGCCCGGAAAGTAACCGCCCCCACATTGTCAATGTTAACGGCAATTCTTTGCAGACTATTTCGAAGATGCCGTGCTCCAGCCCCTCTTAGGGCTTTCTTGTAACGCGCTGTTCCGATCGATTGCGTGGGATAACATCGCGGGATGAGTGCCGAGAATCGCCGTGCCGCACGAGAAGGTGAGACGCCCCGGGTGCGCCGGCGGCCGCGGGATCGGCGAGCCCAGATCGCGGCGGCCTCCGCCGAGGCGTTCGGGGCGCTCGGCTACCACGGGGTGAGCATGGAGGACATCGCGTCCCGGCTCGACATCACCTCCACCGCGCTCTACCGGCACTACCCGAGTAAGTACGCACTGTTCCGGGAGGAGGCGCTGCGGCTCAGCGCGCTCAGCGCCGAAGCGGTCCGGCTGCCCGCGGAGCTGGCGAATTCGACTGCGGCACACAAACTTCAGCACATCGTGGACGCGCTGATCGCGAAGTCCATCACCAATCGCCGCAGCGCCGCCTTGCTGCGCTGGCAGAGCCGCTACCTGGAACCCGAGGACTATCAGATCCTGATCGAGCACCTGGTCCGCACCTACGCGGTGCTCGGCGAGCTGCTCGGCGAAACCCGGCCCGGCCTGAACGGCGCGGACCGTGCGGTGCTGGCGACCGCCGCGCTGAGCGTGATCGGCAGCATCTCCGATCACCACGTCTCGGTGCCCGCCCGCGCCTTGGCGAACCTGCTGCGCTCGGCCTGCGCGGCGGTCTTCGAGGCCGAGCTGCCCCCGATCGGCGACGAGCCGGAAGCCGTTGGCGCGGCCGAGGTTCCGCTCACGTTCAAACACGAGCTGCTGCTGAAGCGCGCGATCGAGTTGTTCCACGAGCGCGGCTACCCCAATGTCAGCGTCGAGGACATCGCCACCGCCGCCGGGCTGCCCGCCTCCTCGGCGGTGTACCGGTTCTATCGCGGCAAGGGCGACATCCTCGCCGCCGCGTTCCGCCGTGCGGCAGACCGGGTTTCGGCGGCGATCGGGCCCGCCATCGCCGAGTCCGACGGCCCGGAGCAGGCGCTCACCAGCCTGATCGAGCTGTATGTGGCGGGCTCGTTCGAGGAACGGGAACTGACCTTCGTCTACTACGCCGAGATCAGCAACGTCCCGGCCGACGACCGCACGGTGCTGCGAAACATCCAGCGGCTCAATGTCGAAGAGTGGGCCAAACTCCTGGCCGCCGTCCGCCCGGAACTGACCGCCGCCGCAGCCCGCGTCCTGGTGCACGCGGCCCTCGCGCTGGTGGTCGACCTGGGCCAGTGGCTCGGCCCCGACAACCCGATCTGTGACCGCTCCCGGGTCACCCATCTGATGCAGGCCATCCTCTTCGGGCGGCCCGCCGCCTGACTACTGCTGCTGCGCGGGGGCCAGCGGCGAGTTCACCTTGTTGACCAGCCACTTGCCGCCGGACTTCTCCAGGCGCATGACCATCGAGAGCTGGCCGGGTGCGGGCTTGCCCTGGGTGCCGAGGCTGGTGATGGTCTGCCCGATGACCACGATCGCCTCGGCCGAGTTCTCGTCGCCGGTCTTGATGGCGCACTGGACGTCGGTGGTCTTGGACACCACCTGCCCTTGGGAGAGCACCTCTTTCAGCTCTTTACTGGTGTCGCCGAACTGCTTCTTCCAGTCGCCGGTGGCGCCGTCCAGCACGGCCGCGAAGTAGGTGTCCAGATTCTTGGCGTCGTAGTCGGAGAGGATCGGCGCGTACTTGCAGGCGGCTGCCTGCGCTTCCTCGCGCGCCTGGGCCAGGTTGTCGGCCTGTCGATCCTCCAGGAAGAAGTAGACCGAGGACGCGACGGCCGCGCCGATCGCGACGCCCGCCGCGGCCCGCAGGGCGATCGTGCGAGCACCTGCCGAGATGCGTGGTTCCGCTGTCTTCTCCTGCACCGCCGAATCTTCAGGCGTCTCGGGTTCGACTTCCTTGTCCAGCGACACAGTCTCGTCTGCTGCCTTACCGGTGTCCTTGTCACTCATACGATTTCGTTCCTATCTGCCGGGGGCGGGCTGGGAGAGTTCATTTCCGGTCACACCGGGCGGCGGGCCGGAACCGTTGTCCGGCACATTGGGCCGCGGTGCGTTGGCCGAGCCGCGGACCTGTAGGGCCGGATTGTCGGTGACGCAGTAGTTGTAGAGGCGCACCCGGGTATCGGTGGTGGCCAGCGTCGGCACGACGGGGATGGTGTCGTAATCGCAGGTCGGACGGGGCCAAGGATCCACCAGGGTATGGAACGCGTTGTCCCACACCGGAATACCCAGGGCGGCCGAACCTTCGCGCAGCGCGGGGAACAGGGTCGCGATGGCCGGGGCGCGCAGTTTCGCCGCCTTGGTGATGGCGACGAAGTTGGTGACCAGATTGGTGATCGGGTCGTGGGTGTCCCGCACGAATCCGCCGAGCGTGGCGAGCTGACCGGGGGCCAGCTCCAGGAAGGCCCGCACCTCCTGGTCCGCGGCGGTGAGCTGCTCGAACAGCGCGCCCGCGCCGGTGGTCAGGGTGGTGAGATCGGGCTGTGCGTGCGAGGTGGTCTCGGCGATCACCTCGAGATTCTCGATGAGCTGCCGGGTCTGCGGCAGCAGATCGTTGAGCCCGGCCATCGCGCGGCTGATGCCGGAGATCATGTTGCGCAACCGATCCGGGCCGCCCGCCAGCGCCTTGTCGAGCTCGTTGATGATCACGTTGAGCCGCTGCGGATTCATGCCGCCGATCAGGCCGCTCATATTCGCGAGCACCGACTGCACGGTCACCGGCGTTTTGGTGGCGGACATGTCGACCACCGACCCGTCGGCCAGATATGGGCCGGTGTCGGCATCGGGCCGGAAGTCCAGGTACTGCTCACCGGCCGCGGACAACCGGCCGACGGCCACCACGCCGCCGACCGGAATCCGCGCTCCGCCATCGATTTCGGCGACCGCCGCGATACCGGCGCCCGAAACCCGTACCTCACTCACCCGGCCGACCCGCACGCCCCGGAAGGTGACGTCGTTATTGGCCAGCAGCCCACCGGAATTCGCCAGCTCCACGGTCACCGAGTAGCGGTTCGGCAGCGGGTTGAAGCGCAGCACCGCCCCGGCCAGATAGGCCGAACCGGCGATCAACACCAGCACCAGCCCGACATTGGCCACCGCGATGCGGCGGCGAACCAGCCACTCCCACAACGGAATTCTCATCGCGGACCACCCTGTTGCGGCGGACTCTGGAGCCGCCCGATTACTTTCTCCAGCACTTGCGCGAGGCTGCCGACGAAGGCGGGCACGTCGCCGAGCTCCGGTGCGCGGCTGCCGGCGGGATCGGTGAGCGCCCCGATACTCAGGAACGACACCGTCGCCGCCACCGACAGCGCCGGGCCCTGGTAGGACGCCATGATCGAGGGATAGAGCTGATCGAAACGCTCGAGCGCCTGCCCGAGTTCGTCACCCATCTGCGTGAATCCGGACATCAGCTTCTGGATGCTGTCGAAGAGACTGACGAACTCCGGCCCGGTGGTCTCGGTGAAGTCGCCGAGCGCGGCCATGGTGACCGACACCTTGCTGATCAGCTGGGCGATGTCCCGGTTGTTCGCGGCGAACAGACCGAGCAGGCCGGGAAAGGTGTCCGCGGCTTGCCCGAGTTCGGCTTTGCGCGCGGCCAACTCGCCGGTCAGCACCGTGAGTCCGCTCAGCATGCTGTCGATATCGCCGGTGCGCTGGTTGAGCGCGGTGATCACGCTGCTCATCTCGGTGAGCAGATGTGCGAGCTGCGGCGCCCGGCCGCCCACCATGGAGTTCATCTCGGCGGTGATCTTCGCGGCCTGATTGAGCCCGCCGCCGTTGAGCAGCATGGAGATCGACACCATCAGCTGTTCCACGGACGCGCCGGCGGCGGTGTGCTCGGTGCCGATGACGTCGCCGGCCCGCAGGATTTCGGCGTCCGGCCGCGCTTCGGGCAGGGTCATCGCGATGAAGATGTCGCCCAGCGGGGTGGCCTGGCGCAGTTCGGCGATGGTGCCGCGCGGCAACCGAATGTCTTCGCGGATCAGCATTTCCACGTCGGCGAGGAAATTGGTGGTGTCGATGCCGGTGACCACGCCGATATCGGTGCCGCCGATCTTCACGTGCGCGCGGTCCGGCAGATTCAGCGCGTCCTTGAACGTGGCGTGAATGTGGTAGCCCGGCGCCCCGATGCCCGGTTTGGGCAGCGGCACGTTGTCGACGGTGACCGCGCACCCGCTCGCGGCGCTCGCGACGAGCAGCGCCGCGCAGATTCGCCTGATCATTTGGTTATCCCCAGCAGTGCGGCGGTGAGCCCGAAGTCGGGTCCCATGTCTTGGATCTTGCCGGTGCGGCAGCCGTCCAGGCGCATCTGGATGCGCTCGCAGAACAGGGCCAGCGCCTCACCGTCGAGCACGGCCTTGTCGAGTAGGCCGTGCAGGCGCAGGGCCCGATGCTCGGTGCTCATCGCGTTGGACAGATTCTGGAAGAACAGCGGTGTGACGTCCACGATCTCGGTCAATCCGCGCGCGTTCGCGCGCATCTGCTCGGTGATGGTGACGAATCGGCTGAGCGCGCCCGCCAGCTGATCCTGATTCTGGCCGACCACCGTCGAGGTATTGGCGACGAAATCGTTCAGCTGCGTGAGCACCGCGTGCAAGCCCGGTGACTGGTCACCCATCAGCTGTACGAGTTCGGTCAGCCGGCCGCTGAAATCGCGCACGGTCTGATCGTTGGCCGCGACGATCTGGGTGATCTCGTTGAGCTTGATGATCGTATTGGCGATCTGATCCTTGTTCGCCAGCGACACCTCGAACGCCGAGGACAGCGCGTCCAGCGTCTGCGCGAGCCGGTCCCCGTTGCCGTCCAGCAGCGGGAACAGCACCCGGCTCGCCATCGGGCCGTTCTCGTTGTCACCCTTCAGCGCCGCGCCGAGCTGATCGAAGTTCTGCAGGATCCGATCGAGCTCGACCGGAGTCCTGGTGCGCGCCAGCGGAATATGCGCACCGTCGGCCAGCGTGGGCCCGCTGCCGGTATAGGCGGGCGCCAGCTCGACATGCCGGTTGGTGATCAGCTGCGGCGACACCAGCGCCGCGATCGCCTCCGCCGGGACCGGCACATCCTTGTCGATGGACATGGTGACCTGGACATAGCTGCCCTTGGCCTGCACCGTGTCCACCTGCCCGACCGGCACGCCGAGAATCGCCACCTCGTTGCCCGCGTACAGCCCGGCGACATTCTCGAAATCCGCACTGATGTGCATTCTTTCGCCGAGATACTGCTCGGGCAGCTTGCTCAGGCTGTCGGGCAGCAGCGAACACCCCGAGGCCACGGACGCCGCCACGCAGAGCACGGCCAGCTTCAGTACATTCACCATCAGTTGCACCCCGGAACCGCTTGCGCGAAACACAGCCAGTTGTCCGGGAAAACCCAAGGGGCCCAGACATCTCCGTACGGACCGTTGCCGAGCGCGTTGTTGAACTGGCGCACCGCCACCGGCATGATCTCGTAGAGCCGGTCCAGGTTCTCCCGGTTCTTCTGCAAGCCCTCGGTCATCGTGTTCAGGTTCTGGATCAGCGGGCCGAGCTGGCCGTTGTTCTCGATGCCCATCTCCTGCAACAGCCCCGAGAGCTGGGCGACATTGTCGAGCAACTGGCGCAACAGGTTCTGGCGCAGCGCGACCGCGTTGCCGATCGCCTCGCCGCGAGTCAGCAAGAGCAGCACACTGTTCCGGTTGTCCGACACCAGCTGCGCGACCGCGTCCAGATTCTTCAGCAGCGAGTCGACCTCGTCGCGGCGGTCGTTGATCACCTTGGCCAGCGCGCCGATGCTGTCCAGCGCGGCGACGGTGAGCTGCGGCGAGTCACCCATCTGCCGGTCCAGCAGGTCCAGCGACTGCCGGAGTTTCACCGGGTCGATGCGCTCGATCCGTTCGAAGGAATGCTTGTACTGCGGATCCTGGATGACCTTGCCCAGGTTGTAGGGCACGGACGTGTTGACGAGCCGGATCGTATTGTCCGGCAGGCCTTTACCGTCACCGGGCGTGAGCTCGATATGCAGGCGCCCGAGGATGGTCGACATCTTGATCGCGGCCCGGGCGTTCGCGCCCAGCCGCAGATCCCGGCGCACCCGCAGATCGACGATCACCTTGTCGTTGACCAGCCGCACCGTCCGCACCGCGCCGACCTCGATCCCCGACACGTCCACCGTCGCGCCCGCGCGCAGTCCGGCGGCCTGCGCGAACTCCGCCTGAATCGTCTTGTCGCTCACCCGGGCCTGGGACAGCGCGCTGGACCCCGCCAGCAGCACCACCACGAAGGCCGCGGCCAGCACACCCAGCCACAGCGGCCGGTTCTCCCGATAACGCGGTACCCGGATCCTCATCGGCACACCTCCGATTGCGATTCGCCGCCGATCTGCGAGATCAGCCCAGGCGGCAGCAGCACACCCCACAGCGAGACGTCGAGGCGGCAGATATAGGCATTGGCGTAGCCGCCATAACTGGTGAACCGGGCCAGGGCATTCAGCAGGGACGGGAGCTGCACCGCCGCCTTGTCCAGCGCCGCGCCGTTGAGCAGCAGCAGCGCGACGCCGGTGGTGGCGTCGTTCTGCGCCCGCGCCAGATCCGGTTTCACCTGATCGATCAGCGCGACAAGGGAATTAGTGGAGTGCGCGACCTGATCGACAGAGCTCTTCAGGGATTCGCCCTCCGCGTACAGCGCCTCCACCAGTGCGCGCGATTGCGTGATCAGTGTTTCCAATTCCTTTGTGCGATTGGCCAATCCGGCGATCACACTGCTCAGGTTGCTGATCACATCGCCGAGGATGCGATCACGCTGCCCGAAGGTGGCCGCGAGATCCGCGGCCTGGGTGATCAGGGTGCTGAGCGAAACGCCGTCACCTTGCAGCGCCTGAATCAGGGTCTCCGACAACGAGTTGATCTGATCCGGCTGCAAGACGCTGAACAGCGGTTCGAAACCCGAGAGCAGCGAGGACACGTCGAAGGACGGCTCGGTGCGCTCCAGCGGGATGTGCCCGCCGGCCGCCAGCGGCTGCCCCTCGTCCTGGCCCGGCGTCAGCGCGATATAGCGCTGGCCGATCAGATTCTGGTACCGCACCAGCGCTTTGGTCGAGGTACTCAGCCGCTGCCGGGACTGGATCCGGATATCGATGCGCGCCTTGTAGTCCGGCTCGAAATCGATCTTGTCGACCCGGCCGACCCGCACGCCCGCCATCCGCACGTCGTCGCCGACCCGCACGCCCATCACATCGGAGAAGGTCGCCGAGTAGGTACTGGTGTCCCCCGGCACGGATCGTTGCAGGGTGGACCAGATCGTGTAGGTCAGCGTGATGGCCAGCACCGCGAACAGGCTGAACCCGGCCAGTGCTTTCCCAGATTTCACCGGTTACCCCCCGAGGTCTCGTACACGGTCACACTGCCGCCCGCGAGCAGCGGCGTGAGCAGCAGTAATTGCGCGGCGGTCGGCTGACCACCGACGATCGCGGCGACACCGGCGTAACCGCGCCCGGCCGCGATCGGGCGCACACCCGGAACGGCTCGGTTGTCCGCCGCGGGCGCGGTCAGCCCTGGAATAGCGGGCAGGCCGGGAATCGCGATGCCCGGCAGACCGGGGATCGAGACGCCGGGGACACCCGGAATCGAGACACCAGGCAGTCCGGGGACCTCGGGCACCGGCGCGGGGCCGGCGGCGTCGAGCCAGCGCGGCGTCAACTGGGCCGGATATTCCTGCGCCGGTGCGACTTCCGGCACCGTCGGGCCACCGCAGCGCGGACCGGCCAGCTCCCCGTACCGCGGGCAATCCTGGGCGGTGTACTGCTGGAACGGCGTGAAACTCACGTCCATGGCCCACACCATCTGCTTGCTGGGCCCGAAGTGGAACACCGTCGCCAGCTTGGCCAGCGCGTCGTTCAGGTTGCGCACGGTGGTGGGAATCGCCTCGGTGTCCTGGGCCAAGCTGCCGAAGAGCTGGTCCAGACCGGGCACGAGCTCCTTCGCCGAGTTCGGATTGGCCGCGAACAAGCCGTTCACCGAATCGATGGTGTTGCTCGCATTCGACAGCAGCGCGATGAGATTGGCGCGGCCTTCGGTCAGTGTGCGCGCGGCGGTCACGGATTCGGCCAGCACCCCGACCAGCTCCGGCGCGGACCGGCTCAATTCCGTCGTCGCCCGGCCCAGGTCGCCGAGCAGGTTGCCGATGCCCGGGGTGGCGTGCACCTGGGTCAGCCAGTTGTCGAGCCGCTCGATCGTCGAACCCGGCACGCGCGCACCGGGATCCAGCGCCGCGGCCAGTGTGGCCAGTACCCGGCCCAGCTTCTCCGGCTGGATATTGTCGAGCACGTCGCGCAGCACGGTCAGCGTCGTCTGCAACTGGGTGGTGCCGGTGCTGGTGTCCTCGGGAATGATCGCCCCCGCGGCCAGCTTGGCCCGCGAGTCCCCGTTGTCGACCAGCTCGATCGCGGTGACGCCGAAGATGTTGTTGGGTATCGGACGCGCGGTCACGTTGGCCGGAATGGTCGATGCGACAGCGGGTTTCAGGTGAATGCTGGCGCGCTGGCGGGCGCCCTTGGCGACCACCTCGACCTCCGCCACGCTGCCTACCACCATGCCGCGGAACTTCACGTCGGCAAGCTCGGGTAAGCCGTCACCGGTGCTGGTCAGTTCGGCGATCACCGGGACCTTCTTGTCGAAGTACCCGTTGTAGCGGAGCATCAGCACCGCCAGCGCCACCGCGAAGGCCAGCACCATCGCGATACCGGCGAGCGTGAGTTGCCGGGCGGTGGGGCCGCGGCCACTGGGATCGAGCAACATCGCGGCCCCCTATCCCGAGATCCGGAAGCCGGGGTCGATGCCCCAGATAGCCAGGGTCATGAACAGATTCGCGAAGACCATGACGACGATCACCATCTTGATGGCCTGCCCGGCCGCCACCCCGACGCCCTCCGGACCACCGGTGGCGACGAAGCCGTAGTAGCACTGGATGAAGGTGGCGAGCAGCACGAACACCACCACCTTGAGGATCGAGAAGAACACGTCCGGCCCGAGCAGGAATTGGAAGAAGTAATGGTCGTAGGTGCCCGCCGAGGTGCCGCCGAGGAACAGCACCGACAGCTTGGTGGCCAGATAGGCGGTGGCCAGGCCGACGGTGTAGAGCGGGACGATGGTCAGCGTCGCGGCGATCATCCGGGTGCTCACCAGGTACGGCAGCGGGCGGATGGCGATGGACTCCAGCGCGTCGATCTCCTCGGAGATCCGCATGGAGCCGAGTTGGGCGGTGAACCGGCAACCGGCCTGGATCGCGAAAGCCAGGGTGGCCAGGATCGGGGCGAGTTCACGCGTGGTGGCGAAGCCGGAGATCGCGCCGGTCAGCGGGCCCATGGTGAGCAGATTGAGCGCGGTGAACGACTCCATGCCGACGGTGATCCCGCCGAAAGCGCACAGGATGATCACCACGCCGACGGTGCCGCCGCCGACCACCAGCGACCCGTTGCCCCAGCCGACATCGGCGGTCAGGCGCAGCACTTCTTTGCGATAGTGCTTGGTCACGAAGGGAATCGCGGCCAGCGCCTGGAAGAAGGTGATGGCCTGATGACCCAGCCGCTGATTCGCCCGGTACGGCGCGCCCGCGACCACGCCGGCCGCCCGGAACGGTTTCAGCGCGGGCGGGGTGTATCTGCTGCCCACCTCAGATCACCTTGGTCGGGAAGAGGGTGTTGTACAGCTGCGTGAGGATGATGTTGGTCGCGAACAGCATGAGCGCGGAGGTCACGACCGCCGAGTTCACCGCGTTCGCGACGCCGCCGGGTCCGCCCTTGGCGTGTAATCCGATGTCGCAGGCGATGATCGCGGTGAGCGCGCCGAAGATCGCCGCCTTCACCAAGGCGACGATGAGATCGTTGGCGACGGCGAACGAAGCGAACGAGGCGATGAACGAGCCCGGTGTCCCGGCCTGGGCGTAGACGTTGAACATGTAGGACGTCGCGAACCCGACGAACACGACGAACCCGCACAGCAGCATGCTGACCAGCACGGCCGCCACCAACCGCGGCGCGACCAGACGGCGGACCGGGTCGACGCCCATCACCCGCATGGCGTCGATCTCTTCGCGGATGGTGCGGGAGCCCAGATCCGCGCAGATGGCCGAACCCACCGCGCCCGCGATCATCAGCGAAGTCACCAGCGGTGCACCCTGACGAATGATGCCGAGCCCGGCGACCGCGCCGATAAAGGTGGTCGCGCCGACCTGATTCACCAGCGCCCCGACCTGAATCGACACCACCACGGCGATGGGTATCGCGACCACCACCGTCGGCGCGGCGGAGACGTTCGACATGAACGCGCACTGCTTGATGAATTCCTGATAGGGGAACCGGCGCGCGGCCAAGGCGCGGAACAGTTCGAGCACCGCGTCGCGGCCCAGCATCACCTGGCGCCCGAGGGTCTCCAGCGAGCGTTGCGGATGGCGCTGCCACAGCCCCCGCAGATCACGCAGCGCCAGCTCGAGATCGGTCTGCCGCGGCGGTTGTTCGGCAATCGCGCGCGTTTCGGTAATCGTCATGCTCCCCCACTCAATTCCTGCTGCAACAGCACCAGTCCGAAGCCCAGCGTCGCGATCCCGGCGGCCGCCACGCTCAGCACGGTGAGCCAAAGCCCCAGGCGCAGTACTGGATTGACCTTCATGCGCCCACCGAGGATCTTGATCACGATGACCAAGATGTCGATGAGCCGGACCAGCAGCATCATCAGGTCATAACCACATTCGAGAAGGTGAGCACCGGCCAGCACACGATGGACCCCAGAAACGAGATGACGACGTCGATGCCGTGCATGTCCTTCAGGTGACTGGTGTGGGTCAGCGACCAGATCACACCGATCAGGCCATAGGGGATGCCGAGAAGGATGAGGGTGCCGAGGAACTCGGAGACCTTCATCTCGTAGCTGAACAAGCGATCCAGCTTCTGGAGCATGGGCATGGCTCGGTATGTTACGCAGAACACATCCGAATTTGGAAGAACTTGAGCATACTTATTTCAAGCAATCCCGCTCTGTAGTGCAGAACAAGCCGGTAGAGTGCGGCAGAACAACCGAGAATTTCTAGTAACATAGGACTCATCATGAGCGCCGTCGCCCAGTCCGCTGAGCACCAGGAACTCGAACCGCTGACCAAAGATCGGACCCGGATCCAGATCGGTTCGGCACATCGCCCGGTCACCAAGCGACCGTTGAAACTGTCCGACGCGCTCGACTTCTGGGCCTTCGCCGGCGCCGCCGCCAATGTGGTCATGCAGATGGCGCGGCCCGGCGTCGGCTACGGCGTGGCCGAGAGCAAAGTGGAATCCGGTGCGCTGCTGAAACATCCGTGGAAGCGGGCGCGCACCACCACCCAGTATCTGGCCGTGGCGATCCTGGGCACCGAGGAGGAGCGGCTGGCCTACCGCGAGGCCGTGAATGTCGCTCATCGCCAGGTTCATTCGGCGCCCGGCGCGGCGGTGAAATACAACGCCTTCGACCGCGATCTCCAATTATGGGTCGCCGCAAGCCTTTACATCGGCTTCGAGGACACCTACCAACTGCTGCACGGCCGGATGAGTGATGAGCAGGCCGAGGCGTTCTACCGCACCTCGTCCACGCTGGGCACCACCCTGCAGGTCACCGAGGACATGTGGCCGGCCACCCGGGCCGACTTCGACGTCTACTGGAACGAGGCCAGCCGGCACGCGGTGCTCGACGACTACGTCCGCTCCTACCTCGACGATCTGCTGAATCTGCGGATGATCCACTGGTATCTGCGGCTGCCGTTCCGGAACCTGTTGAAGTTCCTCACCATCGGCTTTCTGGCGCCGCACTTCCGCGAACAGCTCCAGGTCGAATGGACCGCCACCGACCAGCGCCGCTTCGAGCACCTGTTCGTCTTCGTCGGTTTCGTGAACCGCTTCATTCCGCGCTTCCTGCGGCACAGCCCCAGCTACACGCTGGTCGCGGACGTACGCCGGCGCATGCGCAAGAGCAAGCAACTGCTCTGAGAGCCGCCCCGGGGTGCGGGGCGCGCCGGTGGCAAGGGGGGATGTGGCCGGCGCGCCCCGCTATTCAGGCGGTCTCGGGGTGCATGGCGGCGATCAGCGAGTTGGGTCGCATGTCGAGCCAGTGCGCTTCGACGTAGTCGAGGCAGGAGGTGCGGGTGGTCGCGCCGTGCGCGATGGTCCAGCCGGTGGGGATGGCGGCGAAGACCGGCCAGAGCGAGTGCTGGCCCTCGTCGTTTATCAAGACGTAGAACTGGGCGTCCGGGTCGTCGAACGGGTTGGTCATGGAACTTGCCTTCCTGGTGGGAGCCGGGGGTCAGGCGCCGGTCGACCACAGCGTGGTCAGGACGTGCCCGATGCGGGACAGGGCTGAGCCGGAGGTCATGCGCCAGTGCGTGGCCTGGACGGCGTGGTTGTGCACGGTGCCGTCCACGGCCTCGGACCAGCTGGACGCGCCGGCGGCGCCGGTCGGATCGTCCAGTGCCGCGGTGAAATACACGAGATCGCCCTTGTAGCGGCGGGCCCGGTAGCGGGTGATCAGGGACAGCGAGTGCGCGCCCGCGTCGAGCAGGCGGGCGAGGCGGTGCGCGCCGAACGACGCGAACGGTTCGGGCAAGTCGGTGAGGCGGGCCGAGAGCTGGTCGAGGTCCAGATCGGCCGCCGCGGCCTGATCCCCGAGCAGACCACCGAGCAGGTCGGCGACCGGGATGCGCGCGGTCGCGTCCGCGGCCACCGTGCGCGGGCTGTCCATCATGGCCAGTAGCGCGACATGACGGCCGTCGTCCTGCAATTGGATGGCGACAGCGTGCGCGAGCACACCGCCGAGGGACCAGCCGAGCAGGTGGTACGGACCGTCCGGCTGCACCGCGCGGATCTCGCGGACATAGAGCCGGGCCCAGTCCTCGATCGAATCCGGCAGCGGGGCCTCGGAATTCAGGACCGGCGATTGCAGGCCGTAGATGCCGCGGTCCGGGTCGATGTGCGCGGCGAGCCCGGCGAAGGACCAGGCGACGCCGCCCGCGGGATGCAGGCAGAACACCGGCTCCTTCGAGCCGCCGGGCCGCAGCGGCAACAGCACGTCGAAGGCGGCGTCCGCGTCGACCTGGCCGCGGCCGGATCGCGCGAGGGTGAGCTGGGCCAGCAGCGCGGCCGGGGTCGGCGCCGCGAACAGCCAGACGACCGGAACCTCCTCGGCCAGTGCGGAACTCAACCGGACCGACAGCCTGGTCGCCAGCAGCGAGTTGCCGCCGCGCTCGAAGAAGTTGTCGTCGAGGCCGATCGGATCGAGGCCCAGGACCTCGGCGAAGACGGCACAGACCGTCCGCTCCAGATCGGTGGCAGGGGCGCGGAACTCGCGCTCGCCGAGCTCGGGCCGCGGCAGCGCGCCCCGATCGACCTTCCCGTTCGCGTTGAGCGGCAGTGCGTCCAGCTGCGTGAGCACCGCCGGAACCATGTAGCCGGGCAACGCTTCGCTGAGCGCCGAGCGCAACTCGCTCTGCTCCACCGCCGCTGTCGCCGTGAAATAGCCTGCGAGCAAGGCGTTGTCGCTGCCGGACTGGTGCGCCACCACGATGACATCCCCGATACCCGGCTGGGCGCGCAGTACGTGCTCGATTTCGGCGAGTTCGATGCGGTAGCCGCGCACCTTCACCTGGAAGTCGCGGCGTTCGACGTAGTCGAGGTTGCCGTCGGCGGCCCAGCGCACCATGTCGCCGGTGCGGTACAGCCGCGTGCCCGCGACCCCGAAGGGGTTGGCTACGAAGCGTTCCGCGCTCAGGTCGGAACGCCCGTGGTAGCCGCGGGCCAGCTGCGCGCCGCCGAGATACAGCTCGCCGGTGACGCCCACCGGGACCGGGTGCAGACGGTCGTCGAGGACATAGACCTGGTTGCCGTCTTCGACGGTGCCGATCGGGACGACGGCGGCGGTCTCGGCGCCGGTGCGATACCGGGTGACGGAGACGGCGGCTTCGGTGGGGCCGTACAGGTTGTCGATCCGGGCGGTGGTCAGCGGTCGCACCCGGTCCACCGTCGCGGCGGGCAAGGGCTCGCCGATGACCAGGATCCGGCGCAGCGCACCGGGTAGTCGCCGTGTCCCGGATGCCTCGGCCAGCATGGCCAGTAGCGACGGGACCAGGGTCACGGTGGACACCTCTTCGAGGCGGAGCAATTCCAGCAGAGCCGCCGGGTCCCGCTGCGCGTCCTGCGGCGCCAGGACCACGTGCGCGCCGGTCCGCAGCGCCCACCAGAATTCCCACACCGAGAGGTCGAAGGATGCCGAGGTCATCAGCAAGGCCGAATCGCCGCTGTCCAGAACATATTCGGACTGCATCCAGTCGAGCTGATGGGTGACCGCGGCGTGCGAGACCGCGACGCCCTTCGGCATGCCGGTGGAGCCCGAGGTGAAAATGACATAGGCGATGTGCTCCGGGCGCAGCGCGCCCAGGCGATCCCGGTCGGTCACGGGGCTCGCGTCGATGGCCTCGTCGACGACCGAAATATCCAGCAGCAGCTCGTGTTCGGAGACCTCCGGCGGCAGCAGCGGCTGCCGGGTGGAGACGAGCACCAGTTCGGGGTCGGCGGCCAGGAGCACCCGCACGGTGCGGTCCAGTGGATGCGCAGGGTCGAGCGGCACGTAGGCCCCACCCGCCGTGACCACCGCGTACATGGCGGTCAGCAGGTCGATGCTGCGCGGAATCGCCAGGGCCACCCGCGATTCCGGGCCGATGCCGCGCGCGATGAGCACCCGGGCCAGCCGGTTGACGCCCGCCGCGAACTCCGCGTACGTCAGCAGGTTTTCGCCGTCGTCGACCGCGATCGCCTCCGGAGTGCGCGCCGCCTGCGCCTGGAATCCGGCGTCCAGCGTGCCCGGAGCGAACACTCGATCGGCCTGGTTCCAGGCGGTGAGTACCCGCTCCGACTCCGCGGGGTCCAGCAGCGGCAGGTCGCCGACCGGCAGGTCCGGCGCATCGCACACCACGGCCAGCAGCCGGTGCAGACGGCCCGCGAATCCCGCCACCGTGGATTCGTCGAAGAGCGCGGTCGCGTAGGTGATCGAGGCGGCCATACCCGCCGGCGCGCCGTCCGGGTGGTAGCGATCGGTGATCACCAGGTGCAGGTCGAACTGAGATACACCGGAGTCGAAATCGACAGCCGCGACACTCAATCCGTCCAGTTCGAGGTCGGCCTCGGCCTGATTGTGGAAGGAGAAGCCGACCTGGAACAGCGGGTGCCGGGCGGTGGAGCGCTCCGGGTTCAGCACCTCCACGAGCCGCTCGAACGGGACATCCGAGTGCGCGAAGGCGGCGAGGTCCGCGGCGCGGACGCGTGCCAGCAGGGCGCCGAAGCCGGCGGTGGCGGGCACTTCGGTACGCAGCACCAGGGTGTTGACGAACATGCCGACGAGGTCGTCGAGCTCCGCCTCGCCGCGCCCGGCGACGGGTGTGCCGACCGCGATGTCCGCGGTCCCCGACAACCTGGACAGCAGCACCGCGAACGCGGCGTGCAGCACCATGAACAGCGTGGCTCCGGTGTCGCGCCCCAGGTCTCGCAGGCGGGCGTGCAGGGCGGCGTCGAGAGTGAAGTCGACGTGCCTGCCCTGGGTCGAGACCAGCGGCGGGCGCGGCCGATCGGTGGGCAGGCTCAGTTGCGCCGGGAGCCCGGCGAGCGCGCCGGTCCAGTACGAAAGCTGCTGGGAGATGACCGAATCCAGCGACTCCTCGGAACCCAGCAGGGCGCGCTGCCAGTGGCTGTAATCGGCGTACTGCACCGGCAGCGGCGACCACGCCGGAGCGTGGCCCGTCTTGCGGGCGGCATAGGCGACCATCAGATCCCGGGCCAGCGGAACCAGCGAGGAGCCGTCGGCAGCGATGTGGTGCAGCACGACGACCATTACGTGCTCCTGGGCCGATCGGGCCAGGTAGGCCGGCGCCGCCACCTCGGCGACCCGCTGCGGCTGGGTATCCGGGTCGAGGCTGCCGAAGGCGCCCGCCCGGGCCGCGTCCACGACGGCGTGCACACCGGCGACCACGGCTTGCCAGCGGCGGCCGAGATCGGGTTCGCCCGCGGCTTCGGCGACCCGGGCGCCCCGTTGCGGTGCGGCAGGTTCGGCCCGCTCGGCGTCGGCGGAGTGCGGCCGGCTCCGGGTAGGCGTCTCGGGCACGAACAGGCGCGCGCGCAACGGGACGGATTCGGTGACATCGAAGCCCGCGCCGACGAAATCGGCGATCGCCGTGGGCAAGTCGTCGGCGCAGACCGGCACCGGAGCCAGCACCGGAATCGGCGCGTCCGCGAGCGGCAGCACGACCTGGACCGGACCGGAATCCCGCTGCGGGTAGACGGTGCGCAGCACTTCGTGGCGTTCGACCACGTCGGCGATGGCGGCGCTGAGCGCGGGCACGTCCAGCTCGCCTGTCAACCGGATCGCGAGCGGGATGTTGTAGGCGGTGGACTGGCGGTCCAGGCGGTTCAGGAACCACATGCGCTGCTGAGCCAGGGACAGCGGCACCGGTCCGTCGCCGCCGCGCCTGGTCAGCCGCGGCCGGGCCGCGGTGGCGACCGGCCTGTCGCCCAGGGCAGCGGCCAGCGCGGACACCGTGGGGTTCTCGAAGATCGTGCGGACCCCGACGGTGACCTCGAACCGCGCGCCCAGCCGGGCAGCCAATTGGGTTGCCGTCAGCGAGTTTCCACCGCGCGCGAAGAAGTCGTCGGCGCGGCCGACCGGGCCGTCCACACCGAGCACCTCGGAGATGATCTCGGCGACAGCGCTTTCGGCGGCGTTCTCCGGCGCGTGGAACTCGGCGGCCTGGAAGATCGGCTCCGGCAGCGCTTTCCGGTCGAGCTTGCCGACCGGCGTCAACGGAATGGCGTCGAGCACCATGATGCTGGACGGCACCATGTACGCCGCCAGTGACCTACTCGCGAAAGCGGTCAGCTCGCCGGCATCGATCGTGTGCCCCGGGGCGGCGACCACATACGAGACCAGCGAGGTCGCGCCCCCGCTGCCGGTGTGTCCGGCCGTGGTCACGAAATCGACGGATTCGTGCGCGGCGAGCACCGCGTCGATCTCACCGAGTTCGATCCGCAGGCCGCGCACCTTCACCTGCTGATCCGCGCGACCCACGTACTGGATGGCCCCGGAGCCGATCCAGCGCACCAGATCGCCGGTGCGGTACAGCCGCCCGCCGGGCACGAAGGGATCGGCGACGAACCGGTCGGCCGACAGCGCCGGCCGGGCCTGGTATCCCCGCGCCAGACCGGGTCCACGCAGGTACAGCTCGCCGGTCACCCCGGCGGGCGTCGGCTGCAACCGCCCGTCCAGAACGACTGCCGACATCCCGTGGATCGGCCTGCCGATGTCGATCGGCTCGCCGGGCCGCAGCGGTGCGCTGATGGTGGCGATGATCGTGGTTTCGGTCGGGCCGTAGGTGTTGTAGAACGTGCGGCCGGTCGCCCAGCGCCGCACCACCTCCGGGCCGTAGGCCTCGCCGCCGACGGTCACGTGCGCGAGTTCGGGCAGCCGCGCCGGGTCGAGGGTTTGCAGCACCGCCGGGGTGAGGAACGCGTGCGTCACCCGCTGGTCTCGCACCAGCGTGGTCAACTCCGCACCGCCGTAGACCCCGGCGGGCGCGACCACCAGCGCCGCCCCGGCAGCGACCGCGAGCAGCAGTTCCAGCATGGAGGCGTCGAAACTGGGCGAGGCGACATGCAGGACCCGCGATCCCGCGCCGACCGCGTACCGATCACGCTGCGCGACCGCCACTCCGGCGATACCGGCGTGCGTGGCCAGCACGCCCTTCGGGGTGCCGGTCGAGCCGGAGGTGTAGATCATCCACGCCGGGTTGTACGGACGAACGGGGCGCACCAGTTCATCGGGAGTCACCGGGGCGGCACTACAGTGCCGCATCCGGGCGGCGGTGACCGGTGCGTCGAGCACCAGCCATTCGGCGTCGCCCGGCAGCGCCGCGGCCGCCGCGCGCACGGTCAAGCCCAGCGCCGCACCGGAATCGGCGAGCATGTGCGCGATCCGCTCGGCGGGATAGGCCGGGTCGACCGGCACGAACGCCGCTCCGGTCTTGGCCACCGCCCACACCGCGAGCACCGACTCCGGTGATCGCGGAATAGCCAGGGCGACCACGTCTTCCGCGCCGACACCGTGCCGTATCAGCATGCGCGCCAAGCGCGAGGACTGCTCGTCGAGCGCCCGGTAGGACAGGCGCAGATCGCCGTACAGCACCGCGACGCCGTGCGGATTGCGCGCCACCGCGGCCCCGAGCACCGAGGCCAGGGTCTGCGCCGGGACCGGGCTCTTGCCCCGGCGGCCCAGCAACTCGGCCCGCTCGGCCGGAGCCAGCAGGTCGACCGCGCCGAGGGGCGCGTTCGGGTCGGCGCTGAGCCCGCCGAGGATCCGGCCGAAACGCCGCAGCAGACCGGCGGCGGTGCCCGCGTCGAAGAGATCGGTCGCGTAGTCGAGTTCGACGGCGAGATGACCGTCGGCATCGAGCTCGGCCGCCACCGTGAACTGGAGGTCGAAGCGGCTGACCGCCTCGTCGAATTCGACCGCCGACAGCTCCAGGCCGGGCAGCCCGACCGTGCCCGCGCCGGTGTTCAGATAGCTCAGGGCCACGGTGAACAGCGGATGCCGGGCCTGCGAGGGCGCGACGCCCAGCTCGTCGGTGACACGTTCGAAGGGGACGGTGGCGTGGGCGAAGGCCGCGAGGTCGACCGCGCGGGTCTCGGCGATCAGGTCGGCGAAGGACTGTCCGGCGACGGGGTGGGTGCGCAGCACCAGGGTATTGACGAACATGCCGACCAGGTCGTCCAGCGCGGCCGCGCCACGACCGGCGACCGGGGTGCCGATGGCGATGTCGGTGGAACCGGACAGCCGGGACAGCAGCGTCGCGAGGGCCGCGTGCACGACCATGAACGGAGTCGCGTGGTGCCGCACGGCCAGTTCGCGCACCCGCGCACCGACTCCGCCGCCGATCCGGGCGCGGATCGTGCCGCCGCGTTTGGACGCGATCGCCGGGCGCGGGCGATCCGTCGGGAGCGCGAGTTCCTCGGGCAGGTCGCGCAGGGTTTCGCGCCAGAACGAAAGCTGTTCCGCGGCAGTGGTTTCCAACGCCCTGGTCTGCCACAGCGCGTAGTCGGCGTACTGCACCGCGAGTCGCGGACCCGGCAGTGCGCCGCCCAGGACCCGGGACAGGTAGGAGCCCAGCAGATCACGCAGCAGCGGCGTGACCGAAAAGCCATCGGCGGCAATGTGATGCAGCACAGCGACCAAGACGTGGGCGGCCGGGCCTTCGCGCAACAACACCGCGCGCACCGGCACCTCGGTGGTCACATCGAAACCAGCCCTGAGGAATTCCCGGATCTGGTCCGGTACCTGGTCGGCGGCGCGCACCGCCAGGCGGACCGGGGCCGGTTCGGCGGGCAGGATGACCTGGTGGCCCGCGCCGTCCGCGCCGACCGGGTACAGGGTGCGCAGGGCCTCGTGGCGGGTGATCACCTCGAGGAACGCGTCTTCCAGCGCCGCCACATCCAGTTCGCCGGTGATGCGCACCGCGACCGGGATGTTGTGGGCGGCCGATTCCGGATCGAGCCGGTTGAGGAACCACATGCCGCGCTGGACGGGGGCCAGCGGAATGACCTGTGGACGCGGGCCCGCCTGGAGCGCGGGCAACGGCGCGGCGGCGCCCTCCGCCTCGAGGTACCGGGCCAGCGCGTGCACCACCGGCGCTTCGAACAACGCGCGCACCGGAATTCGCCGGCCGAGCCGTTCGCCGAGCCGCGCGAGGACCTGGGTGGCGCTCAGCGAATTCCCGCCGAGCTCGAAGAAGCTGTCGTCCGCGCCGACCCGCTGGCGGCCGAGGACTTCCGCGAAGGTCTCGGCCACCTGCCGTTCGGTTCCGGTGCCGGGCGCGCGGTAGGCGACGCTGTCGAACACCGGCTCCGGCAAGGCTTTCCGGTCCAGCTTTCCGGAAGCGTTGAGCGGGAACGCGTCCAGCACGACCACCGCCGACGGCGCCATGTACGACGGCAGCGCACGGGCCGCGGCGGCGCGCACCTGATCGGCGACGGTGGCCGCGGCAGTGGGTGACACCGGCGTCAGGTAGGCGACCAAGTGCTCGCCTACCACCGCCGCGGCGGCCTGCGCGACCTCCGGCACCGCGGCGAGCACCGATTCGATCTCCCCCAGCTCGATGCGCTGACCGCGGAACTTCACCTGGAAGTCGGTGCGGCCCAGATACATCAGTTCCGCGGCCGGGCCGCCGTCGACGAGTTCCCAGCGAACCAGGTCGCCGGTGCGGTACATCCGTTCGCCGGGCGCGCCGAAGGGGTTGGCCACGAAGCGATCCGAGGTCAGATCGGCGCGGCCGTGATAGCCGCGGGCCAGCTGGGCGCCCGCGAGATACAGCTCCCCCGCCACGCCGGGCAGGGTCGGGCGCAGGCGCGAATCCAGCACGTACACCTTGCTGTTCCACTCCGGGTTGCCGATCGGCATGACGGTGCGGTCGGTCTCGCCGGTCACCTCGCGGTAGGTGATGCTCACCGCGGCCTCCGTCGGGCCGTACAGGTTGTGCAGGCGGGCCGCGCTCACCGCGCCGAACGCGCGCACCGTCTCGGCGGGGAGCGCCTCACCGATGACGAAGACCGTGCGCAGTGCCGCCAGCGCGGCCTGCGTGCCGGCGGTCGTGATGTGGCCGGCGAAGACGCTCAGCATGGACGGCACGAAATCGGTGACGGTGACGCCGTGCGCGCGCATCACCTCGGCCAGGTAGCCGGGGTCGCGGTGGCCGTCGGGCGTGGCGATGAGCAGGGTGGCGCCGACGCGCAGCGGCAGGAAGTAGCCCCACAGTGCGACGTCGAAGGTGCTGGCGGTCTTCTGGAGGTACACGTCGTCGCCGCCGAAGCCGTACTCCGCCTGCATCCAGGTCGTCTGGTTGACGATGGCCGCGTGGGAGACGCTGACGCCCTTCGGTTTTCCGGTCGATCCGGAGGTGAAAATGACATACGCCGGGTGCTGCGGATGCAGCGGCGCGGTGCGCTCACCGGCGGTGATCGAATCATCGGCATACCGGTGCAACTCGACGGTGTCCACTTCGACGACTGGACCGTGGCTGCCGAGATCTACGCGATCGGAGGCCCGGGTGAGCACGGCCGCGGGCCGGGCCGTATCCAGGATGTGCGCTATCCGTTGTGCGGGGTGATCCGGGTCGATCGGCACATACGCGCCACCGGCTTTGAGCACCGCGTACATGGCCACCACCAGATCGATGGAACGGCGCATCGCGAGCCCCACCAGCGCTTCCGGGCCGACGCCGATCGAGAGAAGGTGGCGGGCCAGCTGATTGGAACGCCGGTCCAGCTCGCCGTAGCTCAACACCGTCGCGGCCGCGCCGCCGTCCGGGACATAGACCAGGGCCGGATCGTCCGGGGTGGCGGCGGCCTGGGCCTCGAACTCGTCGTGCAGCAGTTCGGCGACGTAGGCGGTGTGCGCGGAGTCGTTCCACTCCTCGACCACGCGGTGCAGTTCCCCGGCATCGAAAAGGTCTATGTCACCGACGATCTGGCTCGGATCCGCGGTCACCTCGGCCAGCAGGCGAAGGAACCGGGCGGCGAGGGTGGCGATGGTGCTCGCGTCGAACAGATCAGTGGCGTAGTCGAATCGGAGCAGATCGCCCGAGACGGTCAGTTGTAGATCGAAACGGCTACTGCGGTAGTCGAATTCGTACTCGGCTACGGTCAAGCCGTCGAGGTCGACCGCGGCCGTTGCCAGGTTCTGGAAGAACAGCGCCACCTGGAACAGCGGATGCCGGGCTTCCGAACGCGGCGGATCCAGCACCTCGACCAGGCGCTCGAACGGCACGTCGGCGTGCGCGAACGCGTCCAAGTCACCTTCGCGGACCCGGCGCAGCACCGAGGCGAAGGTGTCCGAGCCGGGCACCTCGGTGCGCAGCACCAGGGTGTTGACGAACATGCCGACCAGATCGTCCAGCGCGGCGTCGCCGCGTCCCGCCAGCGGTGCGCCGATGACGATGTCGGCGGCGCCGGACAGGCGGGCGAGCAGCACGGCCAGGGCGGCATGCACCACCATGAACGGGGTCGCATCGTGGTGCGCGGCGACAGCGTCGATGCCACGCAGCACCGTCGCGTCCACGCGCACCGTGGTGCAGGCGGCGGCATGACTCGCGACAGCGGGCCGTGGCCGGTCGGCGGGCAGGTCCAGCTGAGCGGGCAGCCCGTGCAATGCCTGCTGCCAGTACCGGAGCTGTTGTGCCGCCACCGATTCCGGATCGGACTCCGCGCCGAGGAAGTCCCGCTGCCACAGCGCGTAATCGGCGTACTGCACCGCCAGATCGGACCACTCGGGCGCCGCCCCGGCCGCTCGCGCCGCGTACGCGAGGGCGATATCGCGGGCCAGCGGGCCCATGGAGAACCCGTCCGCGGCGATGTGATGGATCACCAGGGCGAGCAGATGCTCGCGCTCCGCGAGCCGCGCCAAGCCGATGCGGACGGGGACGGCGCTGGTCACGTCGAAGGGGCCGGCGGCGAAGTCGGCCAGCGCGGCGGCCACGGTCCGCGTGTTCGCCGGGATGACGGTGACAGCGGGCACCTCGGCGGGGTCGAGAATCCGCTGGTAGCCGATGCCCTCGAGATCCGGATACAGCGTGCGCAGGGTCTCGTGCCGCCCGACCACGTCGGCGATCGTGGCGGTGAGGACGGCGGTGTTCAAGGCGCCGGTGAGCCGCATGGCGACCGGGATGTTGTTGACGGTATCGGCGGGGTCGAAGCGGTTCAGGAACCACATGCGCTGCTGCGCCGGGGACAGCGGGATCAGGTCCGGGCGTGGTTGCGGGGTGAGCGGCCGGCGGTGACCGGTGCCGGTCAACCGTGCCGCCGCCGCGGCGAGACCGGCGACGGTCGGCGCGTCGAACAGCAGCCGCAGCGGGATCTCCGCTTGGAGTTCCGCGCCGAGCCGGGCGACGGCCTGGGTGGCGATCAGCGAGTTGCCGCCGAGGGCGAAGAAGTCGTCGTCCGCGCCGGGCCGTTCGCGGCCGAGCAGGTCGCCGAAGATTCCGGCGACCAGTTCCTCCGCCGCGGTGGCCGGAGCCCGGAAGGCGGCGGCCTCGAAAACCGGTGCGGGCAGGGCTTTCTGGTCCAGTTTGCCGGAGGCGTTGAGCGGGAACGCGTCCAGCAGCACGAAGGCGGCGGGCACCATGTAGGCGGGGAGCGCCGCGGCGGCGGATAGCCGGGCGCGGTCGATCAGGTCGTCCCCGTCCGCGGTGGGAATCAGGTATCCCACCAAATGATCGATGCCGCCATCCGAGACGAGCCGTACCGCGGCCTGCGCGACCCCCTCGATCGCTGTCAGCACCGCCTCGATCTCACCGAGCTCGATGCGCAGGCCACGCAGTTTGACCTGGAAGTCGGTGCGGCCCAGGTACTCCAGTTCGCCGTCGGATGTCCAAGCGACAAGATCGCCGGTGCGGTACATGCGCTCGCCGCCCGCACCGTAGGGGTTGGCGACGAACCGGTCGGAGGTCAGGTCCGGTCGTGCGACATAGCCGTGCGCCAATTGCGCACCGGCCAGGTATAGCTCACCCGGGACACCGATGGGCACCGGCCGCAGGCGCGAATCCAGCACCAGCAGTGCGGTATTGAATACCGGTCTGCCGATGGGCACCGACACAGTGTCGGCGGCGGTGACCTCGTGAAAGCTGACATCCACGGCGGCTTCGGTGGGCCCGTACAGGTTGTGCACTCGCGCTCCGGTGAGTTCCCGGGCCCGTTGCGCGGTCGCGGCCGGTAGCGCCTCACCCGAGGCGAAAATCCGCCGCAATGTCCTCGGCACGGCGGGCGCGCCGAGGAACACCGCCAGCAGCGACGGCACGAAATGGACGGTGGTGACGTGCTGTTCGGTGATAACGCGCGCCAGGTAAGCGGGATCCCGGTGGCCGTCCGGCTTGGCGACGACCAGCCGCGCGCCGATCTGCAAGGGCCAGAAGAACTCCCACACCGAGACATCGAAGGTGGCTGGGGTCTTCTGTAGCACCGTGTCGTCGGAGCGCAAGGCGTACCGGTCCTGCATCCACAGCAGGCGGTTCACAATCGCGGCATGCGAGACCGCGACACCCTTCGGACGGCCCGTCGAACCGGACGTGAAGATCACATACGCGGTGTTCGACGGACGCAGCACGCCTCGGCGTTCGGCGTCGGCGATCGGTTCCGCGGAGTAGCTGGAGTAATCCACCAGATCCAGCACCACGGACCGCACGGCACCAGCATCGAACCCATCACCCGTGGTCGTGAGCACACACACCGGTGCGGCCGTGTCGAGCACATACCGCGTGCGATCAGCCGGATGATCCGGATCCAACGGCACATACGCACCACCAGCCACGGCGACCGCGTACATGCCGACCACCAACTCCAGCGAGCGGCGCATACCCAGCGCGACCATCGAATCCGGGCCCACACCGAGTGAGATCAAATGCCGGGCAAGCTGATTCACCCGGCCACTGAACTCCGCGTAGGACAGACTCGTCCCCTCGAACGTGAGCGCGACCGCATCAGGAGTCTTCGCGGCCTGCGCCTGGAACAACGACGCCAGCGTCGCGGTCGTGTCGACCTCGAAAGCGGTGTCGTTCCAATGCCGCAGGACCAGGGCGCGTTCGCCGGAGTCCAGTAGTTCGATGTCGCCGAGTCGGGTTCCGGCATCGGCGGCCACGGCCGCCAGCACGCGCAGGAACCGAGCGCCGAAACCCGCGATGGTGGCGTCGTCGAAGAGATCGGTCGCGTAGCGCAGCACCGCGCGTAGGGCGGTGCCGGCGCCGTCGGCATGCTCGCTGAGTTCCAGCGCCAGGTCGAACTGGGCGACCTGGTTGTCGAGCGGATATGCCGAAACCTCCAGCCCGGGTAGTCGCAGCACGGTGTCGTCGCGATGCTCGAAGGTGAGCAAGGCTTGCACGATCGGCGAATGGGCTTGTGAACGCACTGGATTCAGCTCTTCGACCAGACGCTCGAACGGGAGGTCGGCGTTGGCGAACGCGCGCACATCGATGGCCCGCACCTGGGCGAGCAATTCGGTGAAGGTCGCCTCAGGGTGGATCGGGGTGCGCAGAACAAGGGTGTTGACGAACATGCCGACGAGGTTGTCCAGAGCTTCCTCGGAGCGACCGGCGACCGGGGTGCCGATCGCGATGTCCTCGGTACGCGCCATCCGGGACAGCAGGGTGGCGTAGGCGGCATGCAGAACCATGAACGTCGAAACACCGTGCCTGCGAGCCAACTCCGACAGTGCGGAAGTCAGCCGCGCGGGTACCTGGAACGCCACGGTCGCACCGCGACCGGACGCCACCGGCGGGCGCGGGCGGTCGGCGGGCATTTCCAGGACCGGGGCGAGCCCGTCCAGCTCGGCCCGCCAATGCTCGATCTGGCGGGCCAGTAGGGAGTCCGGCTCCGCGGCCGAGCCCAGGACCTCGTGCTGCCAGAGCGTGAAGTCCGCGTACTGCACTGGGAGCAGCGCCCACTGCGGAGCCGCGCCGGCGGCGCGGGCGGTGTAGGCCACCATCAGGTCACGGGCCAGCGGCGCGGTCGAGACGCCGTCCGCGGCGATGTGGTGCACCACGAAGGCCAGCACGTGGTCCTGCGGTGCGATCCGGAACAATTCGGCGCGCCACGGCAGTTCGGTGCGGAGGTCGAAGCCCTGGGCGGCGCAGCGCAGAATCGCCGGGCGCACCCCGTCCTCGGCTACCTCGGTGGTGCGGAGCGGGTACTCCGCGCCGGGCCGGACCAGCTGCGTCGGACCCGCGGCGTCGGCGGGGAACACCGTCCGCAGCGATTCGTGCCGTGCGACGACATCGCACAGCGCGGCGCGCAGTGCGGCCGCGTCCAGCGCGCCGGCCAGCCGGATGGTGATCGGGATGTTGTAGACCGCCGACTCCGGGTCGATCCGATTGAGCAGCCACATCCGGGTCTGGGCCAGCGACAGCGGAATCCGTTCAGGTCGCACACGCGGACCGAGTACCGGCTGCTCGGACTGTGCGCCGAGCCGGGCCGAAAGTGCTACCCGTCCGGCTAGTTCCGCGACAGTCGGGGCTTCGAACACCTCGCGCACGGTTAGTCCGGAGCCGAAAGTGGCGTTGGCGCGGGCGACCAGCCGCATGGCGAGCAAGGAATTGCCGCCGCGGGCGAAGAAGTCGTCGTCGGCGCCGATACGCGGATCGCCACCGAGGAGATCCGCGACGAGCGTCGCGAGCACGGCGGCGACCCCCTCCGAGGGTGCCCGGAATCCCGCGGCGGTACCGCTGAACTCGACCGCGGGCAGGGCGGCGCGGTCGAGCTTGCCGACCGTCGTCAGCGGCATCTCCGCGAGCACCGCCAGATGTGCGGGCACCATGTAGGCGGGCAGCTGACCGCGCACCGCGTCGAGCACGTCGTCCGCCGAAAGCGCTGCGCCGCTGACATATCCGACCAGATTGTCGTATCCGGCCTGGTCCTTCGCGACGACCACGGCCGCGTTGGCCACGCCGGGCACGGCGGCCAGCGCGGATTCGATCTCCCCGAGTTCGATCCGCTGGCCGCGCAGTTTGATCTGGAAGTCGTTGCGGCCCAGGTAGACCAGATCTCCGTCGCGATTCCAGCGCACCAGGTCACCGGTGCGGTACATGACTCGCCCGGGCACCCCGAACGGATCCGCGACGAACCGCTCGGCGGTCAGCCCGGAGCGGCCGTGATACCCCCGGGCCAGCTGGTCACCCGCGAGGTACAGCTCGCCGGTGACACCGATCGGGACCGCCCGCAGCCGCCGGTCCAGCACGTAGGCGCGGGTGTTCCAGCACGGCCTGCCGATCGCGACCTCGCGCCCGGATTCCGCGTCCGAGTCGGTGAACTCGTGATAGATCGCCGAGATCGCGGCTTCGGTGGGGCCGTAGGCATTGTGCACCGCGCCGTCGAAGCTGCCGCGGATCTGCGCGAGCAGATCCGGCGTCAAGGCCTCACCGCCGCAGTGCAAGTGCCGGAAGGAACGCAGTGCGTCACCCATGCCCTCGCCGATCAGCGCCGCGAGGACCGACGGCACGTACTCGGCGATGGTGATGCCGTGTTCGCGCAGCAGGCCCGCGAAGTAGTCGAGGTCCAAATGTCCACCGGGCCGAGCGATCACGAGCGGCGCGCCCACGGCGATGGGCAGGAAGCATTCCCACACCGAGACGTCGAAGGTCAACGGAGCGCGTTGCAGGATGCGGTCGGCGGCCGTCACCTGGTAGCGGTATTCCAGCCAGCGCAGCTGGTTCATGATGGCGCGGTGGGTGACCGCGACGCCCTTGGGCCGCCCGGTCGACCCGGAGGTGAACAGCACATAGGCGGTGTTGCCCTGCCGCAGCCGGCCGAGCCGTTCGTCGTCGTGCACAGTGCCGGTGGCGAACCCGGACAGGTCCAATGCCGACGCATCGACGACGCGGACACCGTCCAGCGGCGGCAGCTCCGCGCCGCCCACCGCCAATATCAGCGCCGGCGCCGCACTGTCGACGACCATGGCGATGCGGTCGGCCGGATGCGCCGGATCGATCGGCAGGTACGCCGCACCCGCCCGCACGATGGCGTACATGGCGACCAGCATGTCGATGGACCGCGCAGCCGCCAGGCCGACGATGGTCTCCGGCCCCACGTCTTCCGAAATCAGCCAGCGTGCCAGTCGATTCACGCGACCGGCGAAGTCGCCATAGGTGATCTCGTCGCCTTCGTAGCGCGCCGCGATCCCGCCGGGCTCGGCCCCGGCCCGCGCGGTGAGCAGATCGTCGAGCGTTTCGCGCAGCAGCGGACGCGCGGTGGCATTGCGGTCCGACAGCAGCAGGCCGCGTTCGGCGACCGACATGATCTCGACATTCCCGGCCAAGGTGCGGGTGTCGCGCACCATGGCCCGCAGCACCCGCTCGAACGCGTCCAGGAAGCCGGCGGCGGTGTGCTCGTCGAAGAGGTCGAGCGCATAGTGCAGGTGGATATCGATGCCGCCGGGGTTGCCGTCGGCGTCGTAGCGGTCGGTGAGGGTCCAGTCCAGATCCACCTGGATCGGCGCCGGGCCCACCTCGAGCGCCGCGATGGCCAAGCGCTGGAGCTTGAAGTCCGGCCTACTGTGGTTCTGCAGCGTCAGCGCCACCTGATACAGCGGCGAATGCGACTGGGAGCGCGCCGGATTCAGCGTCTCCACCAGTTGCTCGAACGGCACGATCGCGTGCTCGAACGCGGCCAAGTCGGTGTCGCGGACGGTGGCGAGCAGTTCGGCCAGGGTCGCGTCCGGGCGCACCTCGGTGCGCAGCACCAGGGTGTTGACGAACATGCCGACCAACTCGTCCAGGGCCTGCGCACCGCGTCCGGCGACGGGCGCGCCGACCACGATGTCGGTCGTCGCGCTCAGGCGGCTCAGCAGCACGGCCAAGGCGGTGTGCAGCACCATGAACGGCGTCACCCGGTGCGCGGCCGCCAGATCATGCACCATCTGATGCAGCGCGTAATCCAGGTGCCCGGTGCACGCCGCGCCGCGGTTGCTCGAGACAGCGGGACGCGGCCGGTCCGAAGGCAGGCCGAGCACCTCGGGCAGGCCGGTCAGCCGATCGGTCCAGTAGGCCAGTTGGCGCGCCAGCACCGAGTGTTGGTCACCGGCCGACCCGAGCGCATCCCGCTGCCAGCGCGCGAAGTCCGCGTACTGCACCGGAAGTGGCGCCCACGCGGGGGCGGAGTCCGCACAGCGCGCGACGTAGGCGGCGGTCAGATCACGGGTCAGCGGCCCGAAAGACCAACCGTCCGCGGCGATGTGGTGCACCACGAACAGCAGCACATGGTCCGGGCGGGCGCTGCCGTCGTCCAGTCGCAGCAACCGCACCCGCAGCGGCACCTCGGAGGTGACGTCGAAACCGGCCTGGGTGACCGTGGCGATCAGCTGCGGCAGATCGGCGACCGCCACGGTCCGCACCACCAGGTCCACCAGCCGGGTGCCGGCGGGCAGCACCAGCTGGGTGGCGTCGCCGTCGTGCTCGGGATAGATCGTGCGCAGCGTCTCGTGCCGGCCGATCACGTCGCCGATAGCCGCTTGCAGGGCACCGACATTCAGCGCGCCGGTCAGCCGCAAGGCGAACGGGATGTTGTATCCCGCACTGGCACTGTCGAATCGATTGAGGAACCACATCCGCTGCTGCGCGATCGAGAGCGGGATGGCGTCGTCGCGGTTCTGCGGGACGAGCGGCGGCAACATCACCGGTACGGTATCCGCGTTCGCGCCGGTCCGCAGCGTAAGACGATCCGCGAGCGCGGCGACGGTCGCCGCGTCGAAGACGGCGCGCACCGGCACCGGGGTTCCGGTGGCTCTACTCAGGCGCGCGGCGAGCTGGGTGGCGATGAGGGAGTTGCCGCCGAGGGCGAAGAAGTCGGCGTCGGCGCCCACCTCGTCGACGCCCAGAAGCGCCTGAAAAGTCTCGGCGACAAGGCATTCGGCGTCGGACTCCGGTGCGCGGAAGCCTGCCGATTCGAGGACGGGGGCGGGTAACGCGGTGCGATCCAGCTTGCCCGAGGCGCTGAGCGGTAAGGCCTCGAGCACCACGAAGTCCGCGGGCACCATGTATCCCGGCAGTGCCGCGGCGAGAGCGGCGCGCACGGCGTCGAGCTCGAGTGGTGCGGCGGGAACCAGATATCCGACGAGCCGATCGCCGGTGCCGTGATCGTCGCGGACCAGCACCACCGCCTGCGCGACCGCGGGCAGCGCGAGCAGCGCCGTCTCGATCTCCCCGAGCTCGATGCGCAGGCCGCGCAGCTTCACCTGGAAGTCGGTGCGGCCCAGGTACTCCAGTTCACCGCGGGTGTTCCAGCGGACCCGGTCGCCGGTGCGATACATGCGATCACCCGCGGGCCCGAAAGGATTGGCCAGGAAGCGATCTCCGGTGAGATCGGATCGGCCGAGGTAGCCCCGCGCCAACTGCGCACCGGCCAAGTACAACTCGCCCGGAACGCCGATCGGTACCGGCCGCAGCCGGGCGTCGAGCACGTACACCTGGGTGTTCCACCCGGGCCCGCCCATCGGGACGCCGGTGACGTCGGCATCGCTCACCTCGTGCCGGGTGACCTCGACGGCCGCTTCGGTCGGCCCGTACAGGTTGTGCACGCGCGCGCCGGTCAGCGCCCGCATCCGTTGCGCGACGGGCGCGGGCAGCGCCTCGCCGGAGCAGAACACGTGGCGCAGCGAGGTCAGCTCGCCGGACGCCTCCGCGACGAAGACCGCCAGCATGGACGGGACGAAATGCACTGCCGTAATCGATTCTCGCCGAATGGTTTCGGCGAGATATCCGGGATCGCGATGACCGTCCGGATGGGCCAGCACCAGCCGGGCGCCGACCTGTAGCGGCCAGAAGAATTCCGGCACCGAGACGTCGAAGGTCACCGGCGTCTTCTGCAACAGCGCGTCATCCGGGCCGAGCTCCACGTGCGCCGTCTGTAGCCACAGCAGCCGGTTGACGATCGAGCCATGGCTGACCGCAACGCCTTTGGGCACGCCGGTCGACCCGGAAGTGAAGAGGACGTATGCCGTGTTCGCGGCCCGGAGCGGCGCGTGCCGATCGGCGTCGGTGACGGGTGCGCAGGAGTACTCGCTCAGATCCAGCAGATCGATCCTGGACTGCGGCACCGTGATATCCAGGTCGGCACCGGCGGTGAGCACGAGGGTCGGGGCCGCGGTGCCGAGGATGTGCCCGATACGTTCCACCGGATGATCCGGGTCCAGCGGCACGTAGCCGCCGCCGGCCATGCTGATCGCGTACATGCCGATGACCAGATCGACCGAACGCTGCATACCCAGCGCCACAAGGCTTTCCGGACCGACACCCTGATCGATGAGCCAGCGCGTCAGGCGGTACACCCGTGCCGCCACCTCGGCATAGGACAGCGTCGTCCCCTCGAAGGTCAACGCGGGCGCCTCCGGCGTGCGCCGCGCCTGCGCGGCGAACAGCCCAGGGAGCGTGTGGTTTTCGTCCACGGCGTGCGTCGTCGCGTTCCAGCGATCCACCACTTCAGCGCGTTCGGCCGCGTCCAGTAGCTCGATATCGCCGACCAGGGTTTCCGGCCCCAGCGCCACCCCGGCGAGCATGCGCTCCAGCCGGGTGACGACGGCCGCGGCCGTCGCGGGATCGAACAGATCCGTGGCGTAACGCAGGCTTCCGGAGAGCGTCGCGTCGGCCTGCTCGTTCAGGACCAGGTGCAGATCGAATTTCGCAGTGGTGTCCTCGATTTCGATCGGCTCGATGGTCAGCCACGGCACCTTGAACGCGTTGCCCGGTTCCAGCCCCACGCCACCGAAGCTGAACATGATCTGAAACAGCGGGTGCGCGCCGGTCCCGCGCTCCACCGCCATGGCGTCGACCACTCGCTCGAACGGCAGATCGGCATTGCCGAACGCGGCGAGATCCGCGTCTCGGACGCTGCCGACCAGATCAGCGAACGGAACGTCGAGCGCGACCTCCGTACGCAGCACGAGCGTGTTGACGAACATGCCGACCAGCGCGTCGAGCTCGCGCTCGCCGCGACCACCGATCGGCGAACCGAGGACGATGTCAGCCGTCCCGCCGAGCCGCGCCAGCGTCGCCGCGAAAGCCGCGTGCAGCACCATGAACAGGGTCGCACCCTGCCGTTCGGCCAGCCTGCGCAAGCCGGCCGCGACGGTGGCGTCGACGGTGAAACCCACCGCCGCACCATGATTCGTCGGCCGTACCGGTCGCGGCCGATCTGCCGGCAGCGGCGCTTCCCCCGGCAGCCCGGCGAGCGCGTCCCGCCAGAACCGCAGTTGCCGCCGCGCCGGATCACCGGCGCGTTCTCCGGACCCCAGCAGACGCCGCTGCCAGAGGCTGTAATCGGCGTACTGGACCGGCAATTCGTCCCAGTCGGGCTCGTGCTCGAGCAACCGGGCCTGGTAGGCGCGCACCAGATCGGTCACCAGCGGCGTCATCGACAGCGCGTCGGCGGCGATGTGATGCACCACGAACACCAGCACGTATTCGTCGCCGGGCAGCCCGCGGGCATCGTCGGTCTGATCGATCAGGAAAAGCGCCGCCCGCGCGGGGATCTCGGTGGTGACGTCGAAGCCCGCGCGAGCGACCGCGGTGATCGCGGCGTTCAGCTCCCCGTGCCCCACCCGCACCGGAGCCAAGCTGAGCTCGATGTCCTCGGCCGCCAGAATCGCCTGGTACGGCCCGTCTTCGTGGTCCGGGAAGCAGGTGCGCAGCGATTCGTGCCGGGCCAGCACGTCCAGCACGGCCTGTTCGAGCGCGCCGGCATCGAGCCGGCCGCGCAGCCGCAGCACCACCGGCAAGTTGTAGACGCCCGCACCACCGTCCTGGCTTTCGAGCCGGTTGAGAAACCACAACCGCTGCTGGGCGGGCGACAGCGGGATCCGCTCCGGGCGTTCCTGCCGTGTCAGCGGCAGTCGCGTCGCACCGGTTCGGCTCAGCTCGTCCACCACGGCGGCGAACCCGGCCACGGTGGCGGCCTCGAACAGCGCTCGCACCGGAATGCGCACACCGACGGCCTCGCCGGTGCGCGCGGTCACCTGAGTCGCGTCCAGCGAACTGCCGCCGAGGGCGAAGAAGTCGTCGTCCACCCCGACTCGGGGTACCCGCAGCACCTCGCCGAACACCGCCGCGACCAGCCGCTGCGCCGCGTCGACCGGTGGGCGGAAGGCTTTGGCCCGCAGGACCGGCAGCGGGAGGGCGTTGCGGTCCAGCTTGCCGCTCGTATTGACCGGGAATTCGCTCAGCTCGACCAGCGCGGTAGGCACCATGTATGCCGGAAGGCGCTGGGACAGTATCTCTTTAACCAGATCCAGATCCAGATCCAGATCCGCACCGGGCGCGGGAACGACGTAGCCGGCCAGGTAGTCGCCGGTATCCGCGGCGATCAGCCGGACCGCCGCCTGACTTACCGCCGGGACGGCCAGCAACGCGGTTTCGATCTCCGCGAGTTCGACGCGCTGCCCGCGGAACTTCACCTGGAAATCCACACGGCCCAGGTAGACGAGCTCACCGTCCTGGGTCCACCGCACCAGATCGCCGGTGCGATACATGCGTTCGCCGCCGAAGCCGAACGGGTTCGCCACGAAGCGATCCGCGGTGAGATCGACCCGGCCGTGGTAGCCCCGGGCCAGCTGAGCACCGGCCAGGTAGAGCTCGCCGGGCACCCCGATCGGCGCCGGGTGCAGCCGCGAATCCAGGACGTAGACTTGCGAATTCCATTCCGGCTCACCGATCGGCACCGGCCCGGAGTCCACCCCGGTCACCTCGCGAGAGGTGATCGAGACCGCCGCCTCGGTGGGTCCGTACAGATTGTGCAGCCCGGCCGCGCAGACCGCGCCGAAGGCCGCGACCGTCTCCGGGGGCAGCGCCTCCCCGATGACGAAAACATCACGCAGCGAATCGAGTTCGCCAGGTTCGACGTGCGCCGCGAACACCGACAGCATGGACGGCACGAAGTCGGTGAGCGTGACGCCGTGGCGGGCAATCGTTTCGGCGAGGTAGCGCGGATCGCGATGACCGTCCGGGGTGGCGAGCAGCAAGGTCGCACCCGCACGCAGCGGCAGGAAGTAGCCCCACAGCGAGACGTCGAAGGTGGTCGCGGTCTTCTGCAGGTACACATCCCCGGTGCGCGGGCGGTACTCGTCGTGCATCCAGGCCAGCTGATTGGCGATGGCGCGGTGACTGACCGCGACGCCCTTCGGCTTGCCGGTCGAGCCCGAGGTGAACAGGACGTAGGCCGGGTGCTCCGGGTGCAGCGGGGCAAGGCGTTCCCGGTCATTGAGGGTGCCGTCGGAGTAATCCGTGAGGTCGAGCTCGTCGACGTAGCGCACCGGCACCGCCGTGGTGGCGATGAATCCCGCTGCGCGCGTAGTCAAGACCGAATGTGGTCGCGCGGTGGCGAGGATGTGGCCGATGCGCTCGGCCGGGTGCGACGGGTCGACCGGTACATACGCGCCACCGGCGCGCAGCACCGCGTACATGGCCGCCACCAGCTCCACCGACCGCGGCATGGCCAGCACCACCAGGGTTTCCGGCCCCACGCCCGCCGCGATCAGCAGCCGGGCCAGCCGGTTGGCCCGATCGGAGAGTTCGCGGTAGGTCAGCGCGCTGTCGGGATCGGCGTCGGCCAGCAGCGCCACGGCCGCTGGTGTCCGGCGGACCTGGTTGTCGAAACCCTCGTGCAGGAAGCGGTCGGGCACCCGGTGCCCGCTGGCGTTCCAGCTGGCGGTGACGTAATCGAGTTCGCCCGCGTCCAGCAGCTCGATATCGCCGATCACCGTGGCCGGGTTCGCGACGGCCGCGCGCAGCAGCCGGACGAACTTCGCACCGAATTCGGCGACCGTCGCCGCGTCGAACAAGTCGGTGGCATAGGTGAATTCGGCTCGGTACCCGTCGGCGCTGTCGGTCAGCGTCAGCTGTAGATCGAACTTCGAGAAGCCGGAGTCGAAGTCGGCGAGCTCGGTGTCCAGGCCCGGCAGCGCCAGGGCGACCGGGGCCATGTTCTGCATGAACAGCGCTACCTGGAACAGCGGATGCCGGGCTCGGGAGCGGGCCGGGTTCAGCGCTTCCACCAGCTGTTCGAACGGGATATCGGCGTGCGCGAAAGCTCGCACGTCCCGCTCGCGGGCGTGGGCGATCAGGTCGGCGAAGGTGTGCGACGGCCGGACCTCGGTGCGCAGCACCAGGGTGTTGACGAACATGCCGACGAGGTCGTCGAGCCCCCGCTCACCGCGGCCCGCGACCGGGGTGCCGATGGCGATGTCGGTAGTCCCGGACAACCGGGCCAGCAGTGCGGCGAGCGCGGCGTGCAGCACCATGAAGGGCGTCGCCCCGCAACGCTGTGCGGTGTTGTCCACAGCCGTCCGCAGGGACGCGTCGAGGGCGAAGGCATAGGTCGCACCCCGGTAGGAGACGGTCGCGGGCCGCGGCCGGTCGGCGGGCAACGCGAGCTCGGCGGGCAGATCCGCCAGTTCCGTCTGCCAGAAGGCGAGTTGGCGAGCGGCCGGGGAATCTTGGTCCTCGGCCTCCCCCAGCACGGCCTGCTGCCACAACGCGTAGTCGGCGTACTGCACGGCCAGCGGTACCCATGCGGGCACCCGACCGGCCGCGCGCGCGGCGTAGGCGGTGACGAGATCCCGCATCAGCGGGCCCAGCGAAACACCGTCGGCGGCGATGTGATGGACGACGAACACCAGCGTGTGATCGTCGGCGGCGCTGCGTAGCAGGCACACCCGCATCGGGATTTCCTCGGCGACATCGAAACCCTTGGTGGCGGTTTCGAGGATCGCGCCGGTGACAGCGTCCGCGGGTACGTCGCGCGGGGCGAGATCGAACGCCGGATGGACCGCTCGCACCACCTGGACGGGCCCGGCGCCGGTCTGCGGATACACCGTGCGCAGGATCTCGTGCCGGGCCACCAGATCGGTGACCGCGGCCGACAGCGCCGCGACATCGAGCGGGCCGCGCAGCCGGAGCGCCAGCGGAATGTTGTCCACAGCCGTGACATGCGAGCCGGAACCGTACCGGTTGAGGAACCACATGCGCCGCTGCGCGGGGGAGAGCGGGATCCGGTCCGGCCGGTCGGCGGCCACCAACGGCGGACGGGCCGCCGTGCCACCGGTGCGGGCCGCGAGCGCCGCGACCGTCGGCGTATCGAAGAAATCGCGAACATCCACAACCGTCCCCAAGGCCGCGGATACCCGGGCGATGGCGCGGGCGGCGAGCAGGGAATTGCCGCCCAGCGCGAAGAAGTCATCCGCCGCGCCGACGCGCGGCACGCCCAGCAGGTCGGCGAAGATCTCGGCTACCGCGCGCTCGGCGGCGGTGGCCGGCTCCCGGTATTCGATCGCGGCGTCGGCGAATTCGGGCTCCGGAAGTGCGCGCCGGTCGAGCTTGCCGTTCGCGTTCAGCGGCATCTCGTCGAGTACGAGCAGCAGCGACGGAACCATGTACTCGGGCAGCTGCTTACGCGCGTCCTCGAGAATCTCGGCCGTGTCGAGCACCAGGCCCGGGGCAGGCACCACGAACCCGACCAGATGGTCGCCACCCGCGTGCCGGTGCAGCACCACCGCGGCCTGGGCGACCTGCCGGCGGCGGGACAGCGCCGCCTCGACCTCGCCCAGTTCGATGCGCAGCCCCCGCAGCTTGACCTGGAAGTCGGTGCGGCCCAGGTACTCCAGTTCGCCGGGGCCGCCGTCCGAGTCGGTCACCCAGCGTGCCAGGTCGCCGGTGCGGTACATGCGGTCGCCGGGCGCACCCTCCGGATTCGCCACGAAGCGGTCCGCGGTCAGCCCGGACCGGCCCACATAGCCGCGCGCCAGCTGCACGCCCGCCAGATACAGCTCGCCGACCACGCCGCCGGGGACCGGGCGCAGATTGTCGTCCAGGACAAGCAGTTCGGTGTCGTCGGCGGCGACGCCGATGGGGACGGTCGTGCGGTCCGCCGCCGTCACCTCGTGCGCGGTGACGTCCACCGCGGCCTCGGTGGGGCCGTACAGGTTGTGCAGCGTCGCACCGCTGATCTCCCGGAACGCGGCCGCGGTGGCGGCGGGCAGCGCCTCGCCGGAGGCGAACACCAGCCGCAGCGTCGCCGCGGCGGCCTCGGCCAGCGGCTCGGCGACGAACACCGCGAGCATCGACGGCACGAAATGCGCGACGGTGACCTCGGTTTCGGCGATGGTCCGGGCCAGATAGGCCGGGTCACGGTGGCCGTCGGGTTCGGCGATGACCAGGCGCGCGCCGATCTGCAACGGCCAGAAGAATTCCCACACCGAGACGTCGAAGGTGAAAGGCGTCTTCTGCAGCACCACATCGGTTTCGCCGAGCCGGTAGCCGCGCTGCCGCCAGTGCAGGTTCGCGACGATCGAACGGTGGGACACGGCAACGCCTTTCGGCTTGCCCGTCGAGCCGGAGGTGAAGATGACGTAGGCGAGGTTGTCCGGGTCCAGACTGGGCAGCGGCCCGGCATCGGCGTCCACCGGCTCGAATTCGTCGATCCGCAGCACCGGCACGCCCGCGGGCAAGGGCGGCTCGTCGGCTGTCGTGGTGAGCACCAGGACCGGATCGGCCACCTCCAGCACGTAACCGATGCGCTCGGCCGGATGCTCCGGGTCGATCGGGACGTACGCGCCGCCCGCTTTGACGATCGCGTACATCCCGATTATTAACTCGAAGGATCGGCGTACCGCCAAGCCCACCAGCGCGTCCGGTCCGACGCCAAGCCGCACCAAGCGCCGGGCCAGGGACTCGGCCGCGGCATCGAGTTCGGCGTAGGTCATTGTCGCGCCGCGGTATTCGAGCGCCACGGCGTCCGGTGTCCGGCGCACCTGCGCCTCGAACTCGCTCGCCAACGTTTCGATAGGAGCGAAACTGGTCGGCAGGACCGGGCCGGCCGCGGTCAGCGCGTCGTCCACGAGTTCGGTGAGCACCACGCCGAGCGCTCCGTCCGTCGACTCCAGCAGCTCGGGCAGCTGACTCGACACGACCACCGACACCAGGACATCCGCGCCGAGCCCGCCGCCCATCGCCGCACCCAGCACCGCGATCTCGGTGTGCAGCGCCGCGTAGGTGAGCGCGGTGTCGCCGTGGCGCAACGCGATCCGGTCCGGCGCCAGCTCGGCGACGGTGGCGATGAGGCCGGGCAGGTCCTCGATGCCGTAGGCCCGCCGCAACGCCGGATGTGGGCGTGGCTCGATACGGGCGCCCTGGGCGCGGGATGTGGCCGAATCCGTCTGCGACATCAGCTGTTTCCTTCCGAATCGATAACCTGCGCCGGCCGTGCGACCACGGCCTGGGCGGCGCTGAGCAAGGCGCGGATGGCCTGCGCGAGGCCATCACCGCCGAGTGCGGCGAGAACACCGGGCACCAGCCCGGCGAGACCGACATTGACCAGGGTTTCCGGCGTAGCGGCCGTGCCCATCGCCTTGGCGACAGTGCGGAGCTTCGCGTCCAGCTCGCGATAGGACACCGTGTGCGCGCCGTGGGTGAAGGCGACATCGCCGGGTGCGAGCCGGGCCGCCGCGGCGACCAGCTCGGGCAGGTCCGCGAGGGCCGGTTCCGGCTGTGCCGCGGCGGTCTTGCCTTGTTCGGACTCGGTCCGAATATCGATGGCCCGCAAGATGATTGCCGGATCCTCGGCGACAGCGGTACATACCCGGAGCAAGCGCTCGGCGTAGAGCTGGATGGTCTCGGCGTCGAAAATGTCCGTGGCGTAACCGAACCGCATATCCAGGCCGGCCGACGCGCCGTCGGCGGTGAACCGCTCGATGCCGGTGAGATGCAGATCGAATTTCGCCTCGCCGAGGTCCAGTTCGAGCACCTCCACCTCGAGCCCGGGCAGTGCGATGCGGCCTTCCGGCAGATTCTGGAAGGTGAACATCACCTGGAACAGCGGCGTGTAGGCGCTGGACCGGTTCCCGCCGACAGTCTCGACGACCTGCTCGAACGGAACATCGGTGTGCGAGAACGCGGCCAGGTCCCGATCCCGGGCCTGGCGTAGCAGCTGGGTGAACTCGGCGCGCGGATCGAGCTCGGTCCGCAGCACCACGGTGTTGACGAACATGCCGATCAGGTCGTCGAGCTCCTTCGGCCCGCGACCGGCCACCGGTGCGCCGATCGCGATGTCGGCGCTGCCGGAGAGCTTGGACAGCAGGACCGCGAGCGCGGCGTGCAGGACCGTGAACAAGGTGGTGCCGTGCTCGCGAGCGACCAGTGCGAGGCGCGTGGTCAGATCGGCCGCGACCTCGAATCGCACTTCGGAGCCGGTCATTTCGCGGCGGGCTGGGCGCGGGCGGTCGGTCGGCAGTGCCAGGACCTCCGGGAGTCCCGCCAATTCCTTTGTCCAGTAGTCGAGTTGACAATTCAGGCGGCTGTCCGGGTGGTCGGCCGCGCCCAGCAGCGTGCGCTGCCAGTCGCTGTAGTCGGCGTACTGGATGGGCAGTGGCGTCCATCCGGGAGCACGGCCTGCTACTCGTTCGGCGTACGCGCCGATCAGGTCCCGCGTCATCGGCGCGACGGAGTAGCCGTCCGCGCAAATGTGGTGCAGGACGACGACGAGGATCCACTCCGGTGCCGCGTCGGCGATCTCGAAGAGTGCGGCGCGCACCGGGGGCGCGGCCGTGACATCGAATCCGGTTGCGACGAACTCGCGGAGGCGCGCGCCGACGTCACCGCGGCGCAGGGGAACCGGCGTCAGGTCAGCGGTGGCCGCCGCGACGGGAACGACATCCTGAATCGGGCCGTCCGCGGTGTCGGGATAGCGAGTGCGCAGCGTCTCGTGCCGGGCGACCACATCCGCCAGCGCGGCTGTCAGCGCGCGCACGTCGAGCGCTCCGGTGAGTTTGACGGCGGCCGGGATGTTATAGGCCGAGCTGTCCGGCGCGAGCCGGTTCAGCACCCACATCCGCTGCTGCGCCGGCGACAACGCGGCAGGCCCGGAAGCGTTGCGCCGCACCAGCGGCGGAAGCTGCGCCGATTCGAGGACAGCGAGCCCCGCGGCCAGCGCCGCGACCGTCGGCGCTTCGAACACCGCGGCCACCGGCACCTGCGTACCCAAGGCAGCCCCGAGGCGAGCGCTGAGCTTGGTCGCGAGCAGCGAGTTGCCGCCGAGCGCGAAGAAGTCGTCATCGAGACCGGCTCGCACGCACCCGATCACCTCCGCGAAGGTGACCGCGACCAACTGCTCCAGCTCGGTGCCTGCGGCCCGGAATTCGGCGACGGCGAACACCGGTTCCGGCAGCTGCGACCGATCGACCTTCCCGTTCGCGTTGAGCGGCAACGACTCCAGCACCACGACCGCGGCGGGCACCATGTAGCCGGGCAATTCGGCGGACACTGCCGCTCGCAGATCAATGCTCTCCGAATCCTGTTGAACGACTTCGACATAGGCCACGAGCTTCACCCCACGATGCGCCACCGCAACCGCCGCCCGCACCTGCGGCAACCGCCGCAACGCCGCCTCGACCTCCCCGAGCTCGATCCGGAACCCGCCGATCTTGACCTGAAAGTCGGCCCGCTCCAGATACTCCAGCGCGCCGTCCCCCCGCCACCGCACCATGTCCCCGGTGCGATATATCCGCCCCACCCCCGCAAACGGATCCGCGACAAACCGCTCCGCCGTCAGCCCCGCCCGCCCGTGATACCCGCGCGCCAACTGCACCCCCGCCAGATACAACTCCCCCGCCACACCCACCGGCACCGGCTGCAATCGCCCGTCCAGCACATAAACTCGGCTATTCCAAACAGGCCCCCCAATCGGCACCACCTGCGCCGATTCATCCACAACCTCGTACGCGGTAATCGACACCGCAGCCTCAGTCGGCCCATACAAATTGAAAAGCCGGGCACCCCGGATTTCTGCACAACCATCCACAGGTTTGCGCACCGGCAGCGCGACGCGATCGACCGTCACCTCACCAACCCGTGAATCACCGGCTCCCGCAGCCCGATCGAACTGCCGCACCCCCGCATCACGCCGATACCGCGCCAAACCGTCCAACATGTCCGCTGCATCAGCAGCACTGATCTCCGCACCGGCGGCCACGGCGAGCACCTTCGCGACATCCACGGGAACCACGTCTCCCGAGCCACCAGCCTCCGGAGTGGATCCGGCGCGGCGGAGGAAGTCTGCGGCGGTTGCTGGGGGGAGGGCTTCGCCGATGGCGAGTACGTGGCGGAGGGTCGCGGGAAGTGGTGCGTCCGCGCTGGTGGCCAGCAGCATGCCGATCAGGGAAGGGACTGCGTGTAGGACGGTGACGCCGTGGCGGGTCATGAGGTCGTGTAGGCGTTCGGGTTCGCGTTCGGTGCCGGGTGGGGTGACTACGAGGCGACCGCCGGTAACGAGGGGGGACCAGAATTCCCAGACTGAGAGGTCGAAGGTCGCGGGGGTTTTCAGTAGCACGCAGTCGTTGCCGTTGAGGGCGAATTTTTCGTGGAGCCAGGTCAATTGGTTGACGATCGCGGAGTGCGGGACGGTGACGCCCTTCGGTACGCCGGTTGAGCCGGAGGTGAAGATCACGTAGGCGGGGTGGCCCGGGCGTAGGGGGCGGACACGTTCGCTGTCGCGGATGGGGTCTTCGGCGAGGTCGCTCAGGGCGAGCTGGTCGATTTCCCATGCGGGGATGGTGGTTTCGATGGGCAGGCCGTCGCGTGCGGTGGTGAGGATGCAGGCGGGGGCCGCGGTGTCGAGGATGTGGGTGATTCGGTCGGTGGGATGGTCCGGGTCGATCGGGACGTAGGCGCCGCCGGCGCGGACTACCGCGTACATTGCGACGACCAGTTCCACCGAGCGTCGCATGGCGAGAACGACGGTGGTTTCCGGGCCGACGCCCACGCTGATCAGTTTGCGCGCCAGTTGGTTCGTGGCGCCATCGAAATCCTGGTAGCTGAGCCAGTTCTCGGTGGTCGCGTCGATGAGCGCTTCGGCGTGGGGGGAGCGTGCGACCTGTGCCTCGATCAGGTCGGCGAGGGTGGCGGGTTCGATCGGATATGTGGTGCGGTTCCAGTCGTCGAGCAGGCGAGCGCGGGCCGAGCCGAGCAGATCCAAGTCGCCGATGACGGTTTCCGGTTGTGCCGCAACATCTTCCAGCACATGGCGAAGTTGGCCGGCGATGCGTTCAGCCGTGCCTGTTTCGAAGAGGTCGGTCGCATAGCCGAGGGCGAGTTCCAAACCGGCGGCGGACCCGTCCGGGCCGTAGTTGTCGACGGCGAACAGGTGCAGGTCGAATTGCGAGACGCCGCTGTCGTATTCGAGCGCTCGAACCTCGAGGCCGGGCAGCCGCAGCTCGCCGCGCTCATGGTTCTGGAACGAGTAGCCGACCTGGAACAGCGGGTGACGGGCGGTGGACCGTTCCGGGTTCAGCACTTCCACGAGCCGCTCGAACGGGACGTCGGCATGGGCGAACGCCGCCACATCGCCGGTACGCGTCCGTGCGAGCAGTTCCGCGAAGGTCTCGGCCCCGTCGACCCGGGTGCGCAGGACAAGGGTGTTCACGAACATGCCGATAACGTCGTCCAGTTCGGCCGCTCCGCGGCCCGCGATCGGCGTGCCGACCGTGATGTCGCCGGTACCCGACAACCGGCTGAGCAGTGCCACGAACGCGGCGTGCACGACCATGAACAGCGTTGCGCCACTGCGCTGGCCGAGGCCGACCAGAGCAGCATGCAGTTCCGCGTCGAGGGTGAGCTCGACCTTCTTGCCGCGCAGGCTTTGCCGGACCGGGCGAGGATGGTCGGTGGGAAGCGCGAGCTGATCGGGAATCCCGGCCAGCGCCTCGGTCCAGTACCCGATCTGACGCGCCGCCGGCGATTCCGGATCGTCCTCCGCGCCGAGCAGCGCCCGCTGCCACAGCGCGTAATCGGCGTACTGCACCGCCGGCGGAGACCACACGGGTGCGGCTCCGTCGAGGTGCGCGGTGTAGGCGAGCATGAGGTCACGGGCGAAAGGCGCGAGGGAGGATCCGTCGGCGGCGATGTGATGCAGCACGGCTGCGAGCACGAACTCCGTCGCGCCGGTCTGGAACAGCCGCATCCGTACCGGCACTTCGGCGGTGATGTCGAACGTCGTCACGGCCAGCTGCCGGATGTGTTCCAGCAGTGTGTCTTCGGCGACAACGAATACCTCGAGGTCCGGAAGGGCCTGGTCCGCGGGCAGGATCACCTGCGTCGCGACGCCGTCCACCTCCGGATACCTGGTCCGCAGCGACTCGTGCCGCGCGATCACGTCGGCGACCGCGGCACGCAGTGCGGCGATATCCACCGCACCGGTCAGCCGCAACGCCATCGGAATGTTGTAGGCGATCGACCCGCTGTCGAACCGATTCAGGAACCACATCCGCTGCTGCGCGGGCGACAGCGGCAACGAATCGGGCCGCACCCCGGCGACCAGCGCGGGCCGCGCCTCCGCGGCGCTTGCCGTCACCAGGGCGGCTAGGTCGGCGACGCGGGATGCCTCGAACAGCGCGCGCACCGAGACCGTCCGTCCCAGCGCCGTGCCGATCCGGGCGACAGCCTTGGCGGCGAGCAGCGAGCTCCCGCCGAGGGTGAAGAAGTCATCGTCGGCGCCGACGCGATCGGCGGACCCGAGCACTTCGGCGAACACCCCGGCGACGATCTCCTCCGCCGGCGTGGCCGGCGCACGATAGGTCGTGGCCTCGAAGGCCGGTGCGGGCAGGGCCGCCCGATCCAGTTTTCCGTTGACGGTCAGCGGGATTCGATCAAGCACCACGATCGCGGCCGGCACCATGTGCTCGGGCAGCACCCGGCCCAGATCCTTGCGCAGCCGCGCGGTGTCGAGCGCTCCGGCGACAACATAGGCGACCAGGCGCGGTTCGTCGACCAGATCGGTGCGCACCACGACCACCGCTTCCCGCACGGTCGAGGCGGTGTCGAGCAGCGCGGCTTCGATCTCACCGAGTTCGATCCGGAAGCCGCGCAGGTTCACCTGCTGGTCGGCGCGGCCCAGGTATTCGAGGTCGCCGTTAGCGGTCCAGCGCGCCAGGTCACCGGAACGGTAGGCCAGCGTCCCGGCCGCACCGTAGGGGTCGGCGACGAACCGGGCCGCGGTGAGCGCGGGGCGACCGAGGTAGCCGCGGGCCAGCTGGCCACCGGAGACATAGATTTCACCGGGCACCCCGACCGGTACCGGGCGCAGCCGGGAGTCGAGCACGCGGACCACCAAACCCGGTATCGCACTGCCGATGACACTCGCCGATCCGATACCGGGTGCGATCGGCCGGTAGGACACGTGCACCGTGGTCTCGGTGATGCCGTACATGTTCACCAGGCGCGGCTGCTCGGGATACCGCTCGAACCAGGCGGACAAACGCTGCGGTTCCAGTGCCTCACCGCCGAATATGACTGTGCGCAAGGCGTATTCGGCAGGCTCGGCGTCCGCGTCCGCGGCGATCAGTTGATAGAACGCCGAGGGGGTCTGATTGAGTACCGTGACACCCGCGCCGACCAGCAATTCCCGGAACTGCTGCGGCGACCGCGAGGTGAAGAAGTCGACGACGACCAGCTCGCCGCCGTAGAGCAGCGCGCCCCACAGCTCCCACACCGAGAAGTCGAAGGCGTACGAGTGGAACATGGTCCACACATCCGCGGCGCCGAAATCGAAGTGGCGCTGGGTGTTGTCGAAGAGCCGCAGCACATTACGGTGCGGGACGACGACACCCTTCGGCCGTCCGGTGGAGCCGGAGGTGTAGATGACGTAGGCGGTGTGCCCGGGATCCAGCGGTGCGCGCCGGTCCGCGTCGGTCAACGGTGCGGCGTCCAGCGATTCGAGGTCGGTGACGTCCAGATCGATGACCGGGCCGCCGAACCAGTCCCGTGGGAGACCCGTTGCGGCGCTGCTGATCGCGCAGACCGGGCGCGCGTCGTCGAGTACGTACTCGATGCGATCGGCGGGATAGTTCGGATCGATGGGCAGATAGCCACCACCGGCTTTGATCACCGCGAGCAGTGCCACGACCAACTCGACCGTGCGCGGAAGCGCGACCGCCACGAGGGTTTCCGGCCCCACGCCCGCGGCCGTCAGCTTGCGAGCGAGGCGATTGGACCAGGCATCGAGATCGGCATAGCTCAGCGCGATCTCCCCGGCCCGGACCGCGACGGCAGCCGGGTCGAGCAGTGCGGCACTCGCGAACCGGTCCGCGAGCGTCTCCCGCACCACCGTGCCCGCCACACCGGCGCCCGCCCATTCGTACAGCGCCCGCTGCTGCTCCTCACCGCTGAGCAGCTGGATGTCCCCGACCACCACGGTCGCGTCGGCCGCGATGGCCGCCAGCACCTGAGTGAATCGGCGGGCCAGTACCGCGATCGAGTCGGCGTCGAAAAGGTCGGTGGCGTAGCTGATCTCGATGTCCATGCCGTCGGCGCGGCCGTCCGCGTCATCGGATTCCAGCACGGTGAACTGGAGATCGAACTTCGCTGCGGCGGTGTCTAATTCGAGCGGCGAGACCGTGAGATCGTCGAGCTCCAGGCGGGGCAGCGGGAAGTTCTGGAAGGTCAGCGCGACCTGGAACAGCGGATGCCGGTTCCGCGCGCGGGCCGGTGCGAGCACCTCGACCAGCCGCTCGAACGGAAGGTCCGCATGGGACAGCGCGTCCAGATCGTGGGCACGCACCGTGTCGAGCAGCGTCTCGAATCGCGCCCGCGGATCGATCTGGGTGCGCAGCACGAGCGTGTTGACGAACATCCCGACCAGCTGGTCGAGCGCGGCCTCGCCCCGGCCGGCGACCGGTGTGCCGACCGCGATATCGCCGGCGCCGGACAGCCGGGCCAGCAGCACCGCGAGCGCGGCGTGCACCGTGCTGAACAGGGTCGCTTCCCGCTTGCGGGCCAGCTCGCGCAGTTCGCCGTGCAGGTCGGAGTCGATGCGCAGCCGGTGCGTCGCGCCACGATAAGTTGTCTCGGCCGGGCGCGGCCGGTCGGTGGAAAGCTCGAGTTGCTCGGGCAGACCGGCCAGGGTTCGCCGCCAGAAGTCCAGCTGCTGGTACGCGGCGGTGCCCGGTTCGGTGTCCACGCCCAGGGTTTCGGCCTGCCATAGGGCGTAGTCGGCGTACTGCACCGGCAGCTCGTCCCACTGCGGCGCCGATCCCGCGCGCCGGGTGGCGTAGGCGGTCATCAGGTCGCGCGCCAGCGGTGCGAGAGAAACACCGTCGGCGGCGATGTGATGCAGGACCAGCAGGAGCACGTGCGCTCCGGTCTCGGTCTCGCTGAACAAATGCGCGCGCAGCGGCGGCTCCTGACTCAGGTCGAATATCGCCGCTACGCAACCGGACAGCCGAGTGCGGAGATCAGCCTGGAGCACCTCGATCGCTCGAAGCTCGGAGACATCCTGCGGCGCGGGCAGAATGATCTGCTCCGCGCCGTCCGGACCCTCGCGATAGACCGTCCGCAAGGTTTCGTGGCGCGCGATCAGGTCGCTGAGCGCCGCCGAGAGTGCCGCGACATCCAGCTGACCGGTGAGCCGCAACGCGACCGGAATATGGTTCACCGCGTCGCCGGGACCGGTGTCACCGCCGGTCAGGAACCGGTTGAGGAACCACATTCGCTGCTGGGCCGCCGACAACGGGATCCGCGCCGGTCGTTGCCGCGCCGCCAGCGCCATCCGGCCACTCCCCTGCCGTGCCGCGGCCCGGGCTGCCAGTTCCGCCACCGTTGGGGCCTCGAACAGCACCCGCACCGGCAGGTGTGCGTCCAACGCCGCCCCGACCCTGGCCACCACCTGGGTCGCGGTCAGCGAATTGCCGCCCAGCGCGAAGAAGTCGTCATCCAGGCCGACGCGGTGCGTGGCGGGGAGACCGAGAACCTCGGCGTAGATCGCCGCGATGGTGACCTGCGCGGTGGTCGCGGGCGCCCGGAAGGCCGCGAGCTCGACGACCGGCGCGGGCAGCGCCTTCCGGTCGAGCTTGCCGGCGGAGTTCAGCGGGAACTCGTCGAGGACCTGGACCACCGACGGGACCATGTAGGCGGGCAACGCCCGAGCCGCGCTGCGACGCACCGCTTCCGGTAAGCCCGCCGGGTCGGCCGTAGCGGTGATGTAGGCGACCAGCTGCTCTCCGTGCGCGGTGGCGGCAATGATCGCCGCCGCCTGGGCGACGCCAGGGGCCGCCGCGAGCACGGCTTCGATCTCGCCGAGCTCGATCCGCTGGCCGCGCAACTTCACCTGGAAATCGGTGCGCCCCAGGTACTCCAGCTCGCCGTCGCCACGCCAGGTGACCAGGTCTCCGGTGCGGTACATGCGCTCGCCGAACCGGAAGGGATTGGCTACGAACCTGTCTCCGGTCAGATCCGGTCGCCCGGCATAGCCGCGGGCGAGCTGCGCACCGGCGAGGTACAGCTCGCCGGGAACGCCCACCGGGACCGGCCGCAACCGGCTGTCCAGCACGAACACCTGGGTGTTGAACACCGGTGCGCCGATCGGGACGGTGTGCGCGTCAGCGTCGATCACCTCGTGGCTGGTGACGTCGACGGCGGCTTCGGTCGGACCGTAGAGGTTGAACACCCGCGCACCAGTGAGCTCGCGCACGGCCTGAGCCGGGCCCGGCGGGAGCGCCTCGCCCGAGGCGAAGACGAGCCGCAGCGAATCACACCGCGCTACAGCTGGTTCCGCTACGAACAAGCTCAGCATCGACGGCACGAAATGCGCCACCGTGACCTGTGCATCCGTGATGACTTCGGCCAAGTAGGCCGGATCCCGATGCCCATCCGGCTTCGCGACCACGAGCCGAGCGCCGATCTGCAACGGCCAGAACAACTCCCACACCGAGACGTCGAACGTGACCGGTGTCTTCTGCAACACCGCATCGGCATCCGTCAGCACGTAGGTGTCCTGCATCCACACCAGGCGGTTGACGATCGCCCGATGCGAAACCGCCACACCTTTCGGCCTGCCGGTGGACCCGGAGGTGAACAGCACGTACGCGGTGTTCTCCGGATGGAGCGCCCCGAGTCGTTCCTCGTCGGTCAGCGGTGCGTCCGAGTATTCGCCGGTGTCGAACTGATCCACATCCAGCACAGCCCACAACCGCGAATACGCCTCGTCGGCATCGAGTTCCAGCCCGTCGTCACTCCGGGTCAGCACACAGACCGGTGCCGCGCTGTCCAGCACATGCGCGATCCGCTCGATCGGATGCTCCGAATCCACCGGCACATACGCGCCACCCGCGACCACGACCGCGTGTATCGCGACCAGCAGATCCAGCGACCGGCGCATGGCCACAGCGACCGTGCTGTCCGGCCCGACCCCGATCGAGACGAGCAACCGCGCCAGCCGATGCACCCGGCTCGCGAATTCCGCGTATGTGAGCTCGGCGCCCTCGAACGCGACCGCCACCGCCGCCGGACTCCGCACCACCTGCGCCTCGAACAGCGACACCAGCGTCGCCGTCGAATCCACCTCGTACGCCGTGTCGTTCCAAACGTCGAGCACCAGCGACCGTTCGGCCGCCGACAACAACTCGATGTCCCCGACCGCCTGCCCCGGATCCGCGCACACGCCGTCCAGCACCCGCACCATCCGCCCGGCGAACGCGGCGATGGTCGCTTCGTCGAACAGATCTGTCGCGTATTCGAACACGGCGTCGAACCCGGCCGCCGCCTCCCGCACGGTGAGCTGCAGGTCGAATTTCGCTGTGCGAGTGTCGATCTCCAGCCGCGCCGCGGTGAGACCGGCCAGCTCGAGTGCAGTCTGCGCGGTGTTCTGGAAATCCAGCATCACCTGGAACAGCGGATGCCGCGCCCCCGTTCGCTCCGGCGCGAGCACCTCCACCAACCGCTCGAACGGCAGGTCCGCATGCGCGAACGCCGCCAAATCCCGATCCCGCACCGCCGCGACCAAATCGGCGAAGGACACCTCCGGCCGCACCTCGGTACGCAACACCACCGTGTTGACGAACATCCCGACCAGCTCATCCAGCCGCTCGTGCCCACGCCCCGCCACCGGCGTACCGATCGCGATATCCCGCTGCGCCGAAAGCTGCGCCAGCACAACGGCGAACGCCGCCTGCCACACCATGAACACCGAGGCATTCGCCCCCTCGGCCACCCCTCGCAACCGCCGCCGCGTCTCCGCCGAAATCCCGAACGAGTACCGCGCCCCCCGCCCCGACGCCACCGCCGGCCGCCGCCGATCCGCAGGCAGCCCCAACTCCTCGGGCAACCCCTCGAGCTCCCCGGCCCAGTACCGAACCTGTTGAGCAATAACCGATTCTGCGTCCGACTCGCTCCCGAGCGCCGCCCGCTGCCACAACGCGAAGTCCGCATACTGCACCGGCAACGCCGCCCAACCCGGTGCCGTCCCGGCACACCGCGCCGCGTACGCCACCATCAAATCCCGCGTCAACGGCCCGATAGACCACCCGTCCGCGGCAATGTGATGCATCGACACCACCAGCACATGCACGACGTCATCAGCCGAATCAGCCAGGGCCCCCGCAACATTGGTCTTCCCTCCGGCCGTAGCCCCGACTCCCGCGGAATCGGCTGGCGGGTGTGCGTCGATCGGGCGCAGCAGCGCCAGTCGGATGGGTGGCTGCTCGTGCACGGCGAACGGTTCTGCTGCGAAGGCACGAATTCGTGTGGATAGGTCGGCGGCGGAGACTTCTTCAGGTTCGAGGTCGGGGCGAATCTGGTCAGCAGCCAATACCTCCTGATACGGAATGCCCTCCACTGCGGGGTATCTCGTTCGCAGTGCTTCGTGGCGGGTCAGCACGTCCGTGACGGCGGCGGTCAACGCGGCGAGGTCGAGGGCGCCGGTGAGTCTTATCGCGGTTGCGAGGTTGTTTGCTGAGGAGTTGGCGTCGTACTGGTTGAGAAACCACATTCGCTGCTGGGCGTAGGACAGCGGGACTCGGTCGGGGCGGGGGCCTGCCACCAGTGGTAGTCGGTTCCTCGTACCGGTAGTGGGCAGGTGGGCTGCCAGCGCACCGACGGTGGGGTGCTCGAACAGCAGGCGGATCGGTACGTCGGCCTGGATGGTGTCCGCGATGCGGGCGACGATTCGGTTGGCGACAAGGGAATTGCCGCCGAGGGCGAAGAAGTCGTCGTCCAGCCCGACTTGCGGTACACCGAGGACTTGCGTGAACACCGTTGCGACAACCAGTTCGAAGCGGGTCGACGGGGCACGAAACTCGGTGGCCCCCAGTACCGGATCCGGGAGGCCCTTTCGGTCCAGCTTGCCGGAGCTGGTCAGGGGCAACGCGTCCAGCGCCAGGTAGGCGGACGGCACCATGTACGAAGGCAGCACAGCTCGCAGGTGGTCACCCAGTACCGCAGGCAGATCCTGCTCCGCGAGAGGGGATTCCACGTAGGCGACGAGCATTTCGCCTGCGGCTGCGGCGAATATCCGCACCGCCGCCGCGCGCACTTCCGGCACCGCGCGCAAGGCTGCTTCGATCTCGCCGAGCTCGATTCGCTGCCCGCGCAGTTTCACCTGGAAGTCACTGCGGCCCAGATACTCCAGCACGCCATTCCGGTCGCGCCGCACCAGATCACCGGTGCGGTACATCCGGTCCCCGGCCGGTCCGTAAGGAGCGGCGACGAATCGCTCGGCTGTCAGCTCCGCCCGTCCGTGGTAGCCCCGCGCCACCTGCACACCGGCGAGGTACAGCTCGCCGACCACCAAGTCGGGCACCGGCCGCAACCGGCTGTCCAGCACCAGCGCCCGGCTCTCGTCGACCGGGCGCCCGATGGGCACCGGTCCGGCCTCCGCACTGACCACAGGAGCGTGCGTGGCGTGCACGGTGAACTCGGTCGGCCCATACAGGTTGTACAGCCGTGCCGCACTGATCTCGGCGAACGCGGCGGCCGCTGCCCCGGTCATCGCCTCGCCGGCCACGAAAACCGTTCGCAGGGAGGCGATCTGCTCGGCGTCCACGGCGGACGCGAACACTGACAGCATCGACGGCACGAACGAGGTCATCGTCACCGTATGCGCGTCGATCATCTCGGCCAGATAGGCACTGTCGCGATGCCCGTCATGCCGGGCAACGACGATGCGCGCTCCGGATACCAACGGCGCGAACAGCTCCCACACCGACACATCGAAAGTCGCGGGCGTCTTGAACAGCACCACATCGGGCTCCCCGATGCCATACTCCCCGGCGATCCACCGGATCTGGTTGGACAGCGCCGCCCGCTGTACCGCAACACCTTTCGGCAGTCCCGTCGACCCAGACGTGAAGATCACGTATGCGGTGTTGCTCGCCCGCACAGTGCGCGGGATCTCCGAATCAGTCAAGTGCCCAGGCGAATATGCCGAGGAGTCGATCGAATCGATCGCGACTACCGGTATCGCCGCCGTGAGTCCCCCCATCCACCCATCGGCCGAGCGGGTAAGAACACACACCGGTGCCGCGGTCGACAACACGTGCGCGAGCCGGGTGGACGGCTGGTCCGGATCCACCGGAACATAGGCCCCACCCGCTGTGAGCACTGCGTATGCCGCGATGACGAACTCCGCCGAGCGCCGCATACCGAGTACGACAAGCGCTTCCGGCCCGACACCCGCCTCGATCAGCATCCGGGCCAGCCGGTGCACCTCGGCGGCGAACTCCGCGTAGGTCAGCGCCCGTCCACCATCGATCAGCGCGACCGCATCGGGCGTCCGGCGCACCTGCGCCTCGAATGCCTCGAGCACGTCCCCGGAAAACTCCGCGGCTTCGTATCGCCGAACTCCGGAATGCACTGCCGCGACACCAGCTTCAAGGGCCCGCAATTGCCCGGCGGCATCCAGGAGCGGCAGATCGGCGACCACGGTGTCGGCATTCTCGACCACCGCGCGCAGCAGCACCGTGAACCATCGCGCGAACCCCGCGACCGTCGCCGCATCGAACAGATCGGTGGCGTAGGAGAGTTCGGCGGGAACCTCCGCCGGTGCCGAACCTTCCCTGTGCTCGGCACCGGCGAAGCCGTCAGTGACCGTGAGTTGTAGGTCGAACTTGGTCACTCCGGTGTTCACACTACTGCTGGAGACCGACAAGTCGGGCAATTCGAATCGGATTGCCGCCGCGGTGTCCATGGCGAGCAGCACTTGGAACAGTGGGTGCCGGGCCCGGGAGCGGACCGGGTTGATGGCCTCGACCAGCTGCTCGAATGGCAATTCCGCGTGTCCGAAGGCAGCGAGATCGATGTCACGCACCTGCTGGAGCAGGGCGGAGAACGGCGCGGCGGGATCGATCGGCGTGCGCAGCGCCAGGGTGTTCACGAACATCCCGATCAGGTCGTCCAGCGCCCGATCGCCCCGGCCCGCGACCGGTGTGCCGAGGACGATGTCGCCACTGCCCGAAATCCGCGACAGCAGTGCCGCGAACCCGGCGTGCAACACCATGAACGGGGAAACTCCGTGCGCCCGAGCCAGCTCCGCGATGCCCGCCGCCGGCAGCTCGAACCGGTGCACCGCACCACCTCCGGAGGCGATCGCGGGCCGCGGCCGGTCGGCGGGCAGCTCCACCTGGTCCGGCGCACCGGCCAGCGCATCGGTCCAGAACGCCACTTGCCGGGACAGCACGGATTCGGGATCATCGGCCGCACCGAGCAGTTCCCGTTGCCAGAGGCTGTAGTCCGCGTACTGCACCGGCAGCGGCGTCCACTCCGGCGCGCGACCGGAATGCCTTGCCCCATAGGCGATCATCACGTCCCGCGCCAGCACGGGTAGCGAAAGTCCATCGGCGGCAATGTGATGCAACACCAGCACCAGTGCGCAACTGTCGTCGTCGACCGTGAAAATCCGGGCCCGGATCGGAATCTCGCATTCGAGATCGAACCCGGCCGCGGCGAAGGTCCGCAACCGCTGATCCAGCGCCTCCGCTTCGATCGCGACCGGCGCACCGATCAGCACGGTCTCGGCGAGCACCACCTGCTGTGCGAAACCCACCTCGGACGCGGCGACGGCCGGGAAAACGGTGCGCAACACCTCGTGCCGGGCGACCACGTCTTCCAGCGCCGACCGCAGCGCGTCCAGGTCGACCGCGCCCCGCAGCCGGACCACGAACGGCATGTTGTAGTCCGCGCCGCCTTCGAACCGGTTCAGGAACCAGATCCGCTGCTGCGCCGGCGACAGGGGAACCAGCGGCGGCCGCGGCCGTGACCGCAGGAACACGGCCGCGCGGCCGCCGCTGGTTCCCTGGGCCCGCTCGATCAGTCCGGCGAGTTCGGCCACCGTGGCGGCGCCGAACAATTCGCGAACTCCGAGCCGGCATCCCAGGTCGGCGCCCAACCGCGCCGAGACCTGGGTGGCTGTGAGGCTGTTTCCGCCCAGGGCGAAGAAGTCGTCATCGCGTCCGACCCGTTCCCGGCCCAGCACCTCGCCGAAGACCCGCGCCACCGCGTCCTCGACGGGTGTCGCCGGCGCCCGGTACCGCGCGGCGATCCGGCCGGGCGCGGGCAGCGCGGCCCGATCCAATTTGCCGGACGCGGTCACCGGCAGCGTCTCGAGCACGACGAACGCGGCAGGCACCATGTAGGCGGGCAGCGCGCGAACGGCCGCGGCCCGCAATCGCTCGACCTCGACCGTGCCCACCACGTAGGCGACCAGCTGCTCCTCGCGCACCACCGCGACCGCACGCCGCACACCGTCGACCGCGCCGAGCACGACCTCGATCTCGCCGAGCTCGATCCGCAGCCCCCGCAGCTTGATCTGGAAGTCGGTGCGCCCCAGGTATTCCAGTTCCCCGCGCGGGGTCCAGCGCACCAGATCCCCGGTGCGATACATCCGCGCCCCGGCCCCGAACGGGTCGGCCACGAAACGCTCGGCGGTCAGCGCGGGCCGCGCCACGTAACCCCGGGCGAGCTGTACCCCCGACAGATACAGCTCACCCGGAGCTCCGACCGGGACCGGCCGAAGGCCGCTGTCCAGGACATACACCCGGGTGTTGAACACGGGTGCGCCGATCGGCACCGCGAGGGTATCGGCATCGGTCACCTCGTGGAAGGTGACGTCGACCGCAGCCTCCGTGGGACCGTACAGGTTGTGCAGCCGGGCCCCCGTCAGCACCCGCAACCGCTGGGCCAGCGCGCCGGGCAACGCCTCCCCGGAAGCGAACACCCGCCGCAGACCGGTTTCTCGCGGGCGCTGCTCTCCCGCCAGGAACAGTTCCAGCATGGAGGGCACGAAATGCGCGGTGGTCACGCCGAATTCGGCGATCACCGCCCGCAGGTAGGCCGGATCGCGATGCCCGTCCGGCGCCGCCAGCACCAGGGTGGCGCCGATCTGCAAGGGCCAGAAGAACTCCCACACCGACACATCGAAGGTCGCGGGGGTTTTCTGCAGCACCACGTCGTCGGCGCGCAGCCGATAGGCGTGCTGCATCCAGACGAGCCGATTCACGATCGCCGCGTGGCTGACCGCGACGCCTTTCGGCAGGCCCGTCGATCCAGAGGTGAAGAGCACGTACGCCGGGTGCGCGGGCGCGAGTGCGGCGGTGCGCTCCCGCTCCCACACCGGCCCGTCCGGGTATCGGGACAGATCGAGATCATCGAGCACGATCACGCCCGGAACACCGGCCGGCCGATCGGCTTCGGTGCTCAGCACGCAGCGGGGCCGCGCCGTCTCCAGGATGTGCGCGGTCCGCTCCGCCGGATGATCCGGATCCAGCGGCACGTAGGCCGCGCCGGCCGCGAGGATCGCGTACATGGCGACCACCAGGTCCACCGACCGCCGCAGGTGCAGCGCCACCACCGTCTCCGGCCCGGCCCCATGCTCGATCAGACAGCGGGCCAGCCGATTACCGCGCCCGGCCAGCTCCCGATAGCTCAGCGTCTCGGTCCCGAAGCGCAGCGCGACCGCGTCCGGCGTCCGCGCCACCTGCGCCTCGAACATCGAAACCAGCGTCGCCGCACCACTGCCCGGAACCTCGAAATCGGTCGTGTTCCACAGCCGGGTGCTCACCTCGACTTCCAGTTCGGTTGCGACATCCACCGCGCCCAGCGGTGTGTCGAGGCCGGACTCGACCAGCCGTTCCAGATACCGCAGGAACCGTGCGTGGTGCCGGGCCAGATCCTCGGCCGCGTACAGATTCGGGTTCGCCTCGAAATCGACGTGCACACAGTCGCGTTCGCCGTAGTAGACATTGAGGCTCAAGTCCTCCACCGGGCCGGTGGAGAGCACGTGATACCGGCCGACGGTGGCGCCGAGCGTCAGATCCCGCTGGAACAGCATGATGTTGGCCAGCGGCCCGAACAGCGCCCGATTCCGCGGGGCGTCGTGGGCGGCGTCCCGCCGGATGTCCTCGTGCCGGTAGCGCTGATGCCGCAGCGCCCCCGCCAGCTCCACCCGGGTGGCCCGCAGCGCCTCCGACCAGCGCACCGCGCGTCCCACCCCGACGCGCAGCGGCACGATATTCGACAGCATTCCCGCCGACCGCCGCATCGCCGCGGTGGTCCGCGCCGTGACCGGCAGACTGAGCACCACGTCGTCGCGATCGGTGAACCGCCCGAGGTAGCTCGCGAAGGCCGCCAGCAGCACCACGGCGATGGTCGAATCCTGGCTTGCCGCAACCTGGTTCATGCGCTCGACCAGGTCGTCCGGCAGGGCGCGGCCGGCGATCAGGTTGGCCGCCGCCCGCGGCGCGGTGCGCCCGTCGAGGCTGGTGACCGCGTCCAGCCCGGCCACCCGCTGCGCCCAGTGCGCCCGATCCGCCATGAACCGGGAGCTCTCCCGGTAGGTCAGTTCACCGCCGACCAGCTCGGCCAGCGGCGCGGGTCGCACCGGCTCGACCTCGGTGCCGAGCACCCGCGCGGTGTAGCGCTCGGCCACCCGCATCGTATTGGTCAGCGCGCCGTAGCCGTCGAGCACCAGGTGGTGGGCCCGCAAGTACCAGAACCAGCGCTGCTCGCCCACCCGCAGGATCGCCCCGGCGAAGAGCCGGTCCCGGAGCAGGTCGATCGGCGCGCCGGCGTCGGCCCGCATCCAATCCTGGGCGGCGGCAGCCGGATCCGGATGACCCCGGAAGTCGATCAGCGGCAGCTCGATCGGCAGTTCGGGATCGAAGCACTGATACGGCTGCCCGCCGGACTCGCCGAGCCGGACCATGGTGGATTGGTAGTCCAGCGCCGCGTCCCGCGAAATCTCTTGCAGCGCAGCTACATCCAGCTCGCCCCGGACATCCACGTACTGCGCGATGTTGATCGGCACCTCGGGTTCGAGCAACTGCGCATACCAGAGGCCGAGCTGAGCGGGGGCCAGCGGAAACTGCTCCGGGGTACCGGGCACCAGAGCCTCCTTCTTTCGGGCAGCGCGAACCAGAGGCCCGAGGCCCCGTGTCACCACAGATGTTTCGCTCGAATGGGTCAGCCGCGGCCGGTTCCGTTTGCCGCGACGGTGTTTCCTGCATCACACGCATGTTCCGCGCAAACCGAACATTAGGCCCTTGGTGAATAAAAAGGAACTAAATCCGACAAAATATTCTGGTCAGTTGTCCAGTGGCCGGAAGCGGCGGAAAAACAAGGGCGCGACAAGGCCCGGAACGCCCCGATGTGAGCCAGGGCACTTTCAGAAGTGCAGACTATGAGCCGGAACGTTGCATCCGCGTTGCATCGGCGCCGAGCCGCCGATCGAGGACCCGGATCTTGGCCTCGATCTGCGCATACAGTGGTGAATCACGATCAACGGCGGCACGATAGGCGGCCCATGCTGCAGCATCGTCGCGGCCGTCCGCACCCGCCGTCCAACGCCGTAGCACAGCGGCGTCACCGGAACCGAGCACAGCGGTACGCAACCGCACCCGCAATTCGTCACGCAGGTCCACGATTCCGGGCGCGGTGGAGCGCGGCAGCACCGGTCCGGCATAGAGCTGCAATGCGGATTCGACATCACCGGAGTCCAATGCCGCCCGCAACGCCTCGACATCGGTTGCGACATGCGCCCGCAAACGGTATGGGCGCGAACCGATCACATTCGCCCCGACCACCGTGCGCAACCGCGACATGGCGGCGCGGATGGTCCCGTTGTCCAGATCGGTGTCGTCGAGCAACAGCGCCAGATGGTCGGCGCCCAGCCCCTCAGCGTGTTCGGCGAGCAGCAACAGGATCTCGGCGTGCCGCTGCGACAACGGAACTCGATCGCCCGACTTGCTCAGTTGCGGCTGACCGAGGCCGAGCACGTCGAGCCCGAGGCGGCCGGAATCCGCCGGGGCCGGATCCCGGGGCGCGTGCTGGGCCCCGCGCATCGCCGCCAGCAGCAGATCCATCTCCGCGGCGGTCGCGGTCGCCTTCACCAAGGCCAGGATCTCAGGCTTGGCGACCCGGACCCCGCCCGCGATCATCAGCACACCCACCAGGCGGCCGTCCGGATCGTGCACCGGCGCCGCGGCTCCGGTCAGCTGGTGCAGGCGGTGCAGGAAGTGTTCGGGGCCGTGGATCCAGACCGCCCGGCCCGCGCGCACCACGAGTCCGACGGCGTTGGCGCCGACCCGGCGCTCGCTCAGGTCGTCGCCCTCGCGCAGGCCGATCTCGGTGGCGACGGCGACCTGCTCGGGGTTGCCGTGGATCCACAGCACACGGCCGAACTGGTCGGCCACCACGACGATCAAACCCGTTCTGGCAGTGTCCTGTACGAGCAGTTTGTCGATCAGCGGCAACAGCGGCGCGATGGGGTGCGCGTCGCGGTAGCGCTGGAGGTCCGCGCCGCGCAGACCACGTTCACTGCCGGGGTCCATCGGGTCGATTCCGGTGCGCACACTGCGCAGCCAGGACTCGAGCACGAGTGGGCGCAGCAAACCGGCCAGCTGCGAGAGCTGGTCGTCACCGGCGGTGAGGTATCCATGGGCTTGTGCGGCATAGGCTTCCAGGGCGCCGAGTTGGGTGCCCGGTTCGACGCCGTGCCGTGGGGGCCGCCCACCTGCGAGATTGCTGACCATTTGCCTTTCTTTCCGGCGCTGACTTTACCGGCGCATATACCAGGGGCAGGGTGGAAATTCCCGTTTGTCTGCCAGGTCACATCCGGTTAGGATCACCGAGTTTTGTGACCTGCACGTCTTTCACACCCGTTCGAGAAGGCCCGAGGCGGCCCGTTCGGCAATCATCAGCACGGTGGCTTGCGGCCCCCGGCTCAGCGGCACCGGAACCACCGCCAGATCCACCACCGCCAATCCGGACAGACCATGCACGCGGAACCGCTGGTCCACCACCGCGTTTTCGTCGGTCGCCGGTCCCATCCGGCAGGTGCCGGACAAATGCTGGGAAGTCCCGAGATTTGCGCGTAACCAGGAATTATCGGGGGGCCGGACCGGCACCGCGGCACCGGGAATTCCGCGCAGTAGCTCCGTCGCGACGCCCACCGCCGCCCGCAACCGCTCGCGGTCGTACTCGGCTGCGAGGTAGCGATAATCGATGCTCGGTGCGACCGCCGGATCGGCCGAGACCAGCCGCAACTCCCCCGCCGAGCGCGGCCGCATCAAGGCGACGCCGAGCCGCCGGGTTTCCGGATCCGGCCCGAAACCCACTGCGTATGGGCGTATTTCGACGTCCCCGAGCGCAAGCACATATTCCAGTGCGACAGTGTCCGAGGCCGGCGCCGTGCCGCCCCGGTAGTCGATGCCGATCTCCGGGTGGTCGGTGAACCAGGCGCCGACCGGAGCCGCACACACCACCGGAATATCCAGCGCTCGAAGCTGTTCGGGCGGCCCGACCCCGGAGCGCAGCAACAATGCCGCCGATTCCACCGCGCCCGCGCACAACACGATGCGATCCGCCTCGATCGTGCCCGGCCGCCCGTCCCGCACAAAGTCGACGCCGACCGCCCGAGTACCGCGAAACCGAATGCGAGTCACCATTGTCGCGCCCCGGACCGTCAGATTCGGCCGGGTCGACGCGGGCAGCAGATACTCGGTCGCGGATCCCGCGCGCATTCCGGAATCGACATTGCACGGCACCGGTCCCACGCCGGTGTCCGGCAGCGTCTCCGGTAGCGCGTTCAGGTCCGGTATTTCCGGAAACCCCGCCGCCAGTGCCGCCGTCGCGAATTCGACACTCACCGGTACCGGATCTACGGCCCGCCGAACCGGAATCGGACCGCCGCTGCCGTGCCCGGGTAACTCGCCGTAATCAAGATCGCGCTCTATTTGCTGATACCCCGGCAGCACCGCCTCGAAAGACCATTCCGGGCACTGCCGGCCCCACGCCGCGAAGTCCCGCGCGAGCGCGCGGACGAAGTAACCGCCGTTGATCGCGCACGAGCCGCCGAGCACTCTGCCGCGCACGATATTTCCCTCGACCGGCCCCTCCGCCAGGCGCACCGGATACCGCCACACCCACGGCGAGGCCGGGCCGATCGGCATCCGGCCCGCCAGCCGCAGGTCCGCGGGGAACTCCGCGGCGCGGGCCCACACCGGGCCCGCCTCCAGCAGGCACACGGTGTGGTCCGGATCCGCGCTGAGCCGAGCCGCCAGCACACACCCCGCGGTACCGCCGCCGACGATGACCGTGCCAGGCCGATCCGGCCCACCCCTTCGGCTATGTCTCCCGCCGTCCCCCGGGGCTACCGCGTCCATCGATCAGTGCGGTGGCGCCGTGGGTTTCAACGCCTCGACGCTGCGCGCCCGGTAGGCGCCGAGCCACAGCCCGGACCCGTAGGCGATGTCGTCGAGCCGCTTGTAGGCGATATAGCGGAATGGATCCAGCCCGCCGGCATCCCGATGGGTGAACCAATCCGCCAACCCGTCGGCCAGCGCCAAGGTGATCGCGATCCGCCGGATCCGCCGCGAGAACAGCATCGCCAGCAAGGTCACCGGCCAGTAGTGCCGGCACACCGCCGACGCCAAACGCCATATGCCGGAGAAGAATCCGCGCGACAGATAGATCGCCGCGATCCGGGTCGGATTGTCCAGCCCGGCGAAGACGCGGCGGAGCCGCACCAGCGCCGTCACGAGGGTGATCACACCGCCGAACAGTCCCCACTTCGACAAGGTGCCGAACAGGAACGCGGCGACCACCGTCCAGGTCGGCAGCGACAGCGGCGTCACCATGCCGGGCTCGTGCCGGTGCGCCAGCGGCGCGGCCCCGGTGCCGTAGAACATCTTTCGGCCGAACCAGGACCGGAAGGAGACGCGGTGGTCGTGCGCCACGTGCGCGGCCGGCTCGTAGCGCAGCCGCCAGCCCGACTTCTCCAGCCGCCAGCACAGATCGACGTCCTCGGCCACCTGCATGGACTCGTCGAAGCCGCCCTCGGCCAGCAGCGCCCGCCGCCGCACCAGCAACGCCGCGCTCGGCACATAGGACACCAGCCCGCGGGAGTGCACGGCGGACTCGCGCCGGCCCAGATCCAGCGACGAGCGGGTGTGCTCGTAGCGGGCCAGCGTGGTGGACTCCGGATCCAGCGCCACGATGCGCGGCGCGACCAGCGCCACGCCCGGATCGCTGAAGTGCCCGAGCATCACCTCGAGCCAGCCGCTGCGCGGCACCACGTCGGAGTCCAGGAAGGCGACGAAGTCCGTTGTCGCCGCGCGTAGTCCGGCATTGCGCGCGGCGGCCGGACCTTGCCGGCGATCGTGCCGCAGCACCGTCACCCGGCAGCGCGTCCCGCGATTGCGCGGGATCTGCACCGGCTGATCCGAGCCGTCGTCGACGACGATCACGTTGTGGCCGCGTAGCGCCGCCAGCAAACGCACGAGACCCTCGGCGTTGTTGTACAGCGGCACGATAACTGTCACGTCCTCCAGCGAGGGCAGCAACCGCGGACGCGGATTACCCACACCGGAGTCGAGCAGTCGCCGGGCAACGCTGGCGGACTTCGGATCGGTGACCTCGAGATACCCGTCGCCGATCATCTCGGCCGCCTCCGGGGCAAGTCGCAGCAACCGTGCGGGCGAGCCGCCGATCAGGATGCGGCCCCCGGAGTACGCACGTACTCGTGGATCGATCCGTACCCCGAATCCATCGGGCAGACGATCTTGGCGCATTCCTGGCATGCTAGGCGGGTTTTCACGCGTAAGCATCATTGGCACCCGGAATCGGACGGAAATCTTTGCGCGTGCGTTGCGATGTGATTGCCACGGCGCAGATTCCACCATTCAGCAAACCAATGGCAATTGAAGGCGCCCGGCGCGTCGGCCCATCAGTTTCCCGATGCCAGCGCATTACTGGCAACTCGGACATTTCAGCCCAGCGGACTCTCGTCGCAGGACCGCGACGGCCGACGGGTGGTGAGCGTCAACGGAATCGGCCCGGACTTGCGCGGCTTTCGCGCGGTCTTGCGCGAATGGTCCACCGAGGAACGCGGAATCGTGCGTCCCGAATCCGCCAGCGCCGCCTCGCCGTATCCCTGAACGCATTCCGGGTCGGGGCCGTCGGCGGGCAGTCCGGTGAAGAACTTCGCCGCCATGCAGCCACCCCGGCACGCGTCGTAGTGCGCGCAACTGGAGCAGGCGCCACCGCCGCTGGGCGTACGCAGCTCCGAGAACAGCTCCGAGGTGCTCCACACACTCTGGAAACCGCCGTCGGACACCACATTTCCGGCCAGGAAGGTGTCGTGGATGGCGAACGGGCAGGCATAGACGTCGCCCACCGGATCCACCAGGCACACCACCCGGCCCGCGCCGCACATATTGAGGCCGGGCAGGGCCTCGCCGAACGCGGACAGATGGAAGAACGAGTCGCCGGTGAGCACACCGTCGCCGTTGGCCACCAGCCAGTCGTAGAGCATGCGCTGCTGGTCCTGGGTGGGGTGCAGCTCGTCCCACACGTCCGCGCCGCGACCGGAGGGCCGCAGGCGGGTCAAACGCAGTGTGGCGCCGTACTTGTCGGCGATGGCCTTGAACTCGTCGAGCTGCGGGATGTTGTGGCGGGTCGCCACCACCGACAGCTTCGCGTCCTTGAATCCGGCCGCGGCCAGGTTCTCCAGCGCGCGGATCGCCATGTCGTAGGAGCCCGGACCGCGAACCGCGTCGTTGACCGCCGCGTCGGCGCCGTCCAGCGAAATCTGGACATCCACATAGTCACTCGCGGCCAGCCGCTGCGCGACTTCCGGCGTGATCCGAACACCGTTGGTGGAGAACTTGACTCCGACATCGTGCGCGGTGGCGTAATCGACGAGCTCCCAGAAGTCCGGTCGCACAGTCGGTTCGCCGCCGCCGATGTTGACGTAGAAGATCTGCATGCGCTGGAACTCGTCGATCAGCGCCTTGCACTGTTCGGTGCTGAGCTCGCGCGGATCCCGCCGGCCCGAGGAGGACAGGCAGTGCACGCAGGAAAGATTGCAGGCGTAGGTCAGTTCCCAGGTCAGGCAGATCGGGGCGGCCAGACCGGTTTCGAACCGATCAATGAGTCGCACGGCCTTGTCCGCGGCGGCACCGTCCGACCGCGGGACCACCCCCGCATCAGGCCGGACGGCATGCGCCGGCGCGGGCACAACGCCCGCGGCACCGGCCACACGCGCCGGCGCGCCGACGATCATCTCACCCTCGGCCAGTTGCGCAAGCGCACGCAGGTACGGCGCGGCGCGATCGCCGGAGATCCCGGCCGCCTCCAGTGCCGTACGAGCCGTGCCGTGTTCGGGCAGCGATCGCACGATCTCGACGATCTTCGGGTTCTTCAGGAAGGACAGCTTGCGCGTGCCGAAGTGATAGAGCAGCGCGCCGAACGGCTCGGGCCGGAGCGAGACCCGGGGATGCAGCTGCCAAGGGGTATCGAGATCGAGCATTCTGGTCACCGCCGGATCAGTAGACGCCGCACATGCCGTCGATGGAGACCTCTTCGATGAGGGTTTCCTCGACGAGCTCGGCGCTCTCGGTGTCGCTCGGTGCGTGGAACGTGTGCATCATGACAACCTCCGTGTGTGTAGTACCAGTCACACGATAGCCAGAAGCGGTACAAAAATGAAACACGTTCCAATCGATGGGACTGTTTCTTGCGACCGCGCGGGCGGCTGCCCAGGCTCGGGCCATGCTCCCCAGTCCGCCCCCAGCACCCTGCGCGAGGACCGCCCCGGTAGTCCGCACTCTAGACTTCCGGTGGAAAGCAGCTGAACAGAACGTGACGGGCGCCACACGCCCGCGGTGCAGAGGTGGCATGGGAGTCGGACGGATGCAGGCCAGCGGGAGCGGCAATACGCTGTCGGAGCCGGAGATCGTCGAAGCCGCATTGCGTGTGGTTCGCGAAGACGGCGTGGAGAAATTGTCCATGCGGCGACTCTCCCGCGAACTAGGCGTCTCCCCCATGGCGCCGTACTACTACGTCGCCGACAAACGCGAGCTGCTGGACCTGGTCGCCTCCGCCGCGCTGGCCGGAGTGCGCAAGCCACCACCGGAATCCGGGCCCTGGCAGCAGCGGCTGCGCGAGCTCATCGATCAGATCGACGAGAAGCTGCGCAAGCATCCCGGACTCGGCGATGTGCTGATCGAGCAGATGCTCGGCAAACAGCTGGACCTGATCGCCGCGATCATGGAGATCCTGGCCGAGGCCGGGTTCAGCGATCGCAATGTGCTCGCCGCGTACGCGACCATCCACACCTATCTCTTCGGCCGCAGCCGGGTGAACCCGCGCGACCGCTCGCCCATCTCGGATGTGGCGCTGCCGGAGGTGGTGGACCGGGCCACGAAGTACATCACCGACCTGCGCGGGCGCTATGCCTACGACTTCGGCATGGAGGTTCTCATCGCCGGTCTGGAGGCTCAGCTTGTCCGGCAGCCCGACCCCGACGTACGATGAAACTGAAACACGTTCTAGTTTTGGCCCCAGGCCACCAGACCACGTTCGAGAGGCAGCGATGACAACGGTCGAAGTTCCCCACGGCTCCCGCTCCGTCGTGCTGCGGGTCGCCGCGGTGATCGAGGAAACCGCCGATACCTGTTCGCTGGTCTTCGACGTCCCCGAGGAGTCGCGCGCGAAGTTCGACTACAAGCCGGGCCAGTTCCTGACCCTGCGCGTACCGAGCGACCAGACCGGCTCGGTGGCGCGCTGCTACTCGCTGGCGAGTTCGCCCTACACCGACGACAAGCCGAAGGTCACGGTCAAGCGGACCGAGGGCGGGTACGGCTCGAACTGGCTGTGCGACAACGTCAAAGCGGGCGACCAGCTCGAAGTCCTGCCGCCCTCCGGCGTTTTCACGCCCAAGAACCTGGACGAGGACCTGCTGCTGTTCGGCGCGGGCAGCGGCATCACCCCGGTGATGTCGATCCTGAAGTCGGCGCTCGCGCGCGGCGACGGCCGCATCGTGCTGGTGTACGCCAATCGCGACCCGCACGGGGTGATCTTCGCCGACGAACTGCGCGAGCTGTCGGACAAGCACACCCAGCGGCTCACCGTTATCCACTGGCTCGAGCACCTGCAGGGCCTGCCGTCCGTGGACGGACTTGCCACGCTGGTCCAGCCGTACACCTCCTACGAGGCGTTCATGTGCGGGCCCAAGCCGTTCATGGATCGGGTGCACGACGCGCTCGCCCAGCTCGAGGTGCCGCGCAACCGCACGCACGCCGAAGTCTTCAACTCCCTCGCCGGCGACCCGTTCGCGGATCAGGCGCCCGCCGAGGTCTCCGACGAGGAGGCCGCCGACGCCGCCACCGTCGAGGTGGAGCTCGACGGCGAGGTGCACCAGCTGTCCTGGCCGCGCAAGCAGACGCTGGTCGACATCATGCTCTCCAAGGGCCTGGACGTGCCCTACTCCTGCCAGGAGGGCGAGTGCGGGTCGTGCGCCTGCACCGTGCTGGAAGGCAAAGTGGAGATGGAGAATGCGGAGATCCTCGATCCCGAGGACATCGAGAACGGCTACATCCTCGGCTGCCAGGCGCGGCCGGTGACCGACCACCTCAAGATCCAGTTCTGAGCGATCAGCGCGCGCGGTAGTGCGCGCGCTGATCCGGCGTCAGATGCTCGGTCGCGTAACTCAAAGCGGTGCGGCCCATCCGGGCCGCGTGCTTGTCGAGGAAACCGATCAGCAGCAGCCGGTCGACGCGCTTGCCTACCTCGCGCAGCATCCAGCCGACGGCTTTCTGGATCAGATCGCGGCGGTCGTCCAGGAGTTGTTCGGCGAGTTCGAAGGTGGTCGACGCGTCGCCCGCCTTGATGAAAGCGAACGTCGAGAGCATGGCGACGCGGCGCTCCCAGAGCGAATCCGACTGTGCCAGTTGGAAAAGCAGATCCCGGGGGCGCTCGAGCAGCCACGGTCCGACGATGTTCTCGGCCGAGACGTCGACCAGATCCCAGTTGTTGACCCGGCCGCGCCGCACCGCGTCCAGATAGAACTGGACCATCTCTTCCTGCGCGGCCACATCCAGGGTGCGCGGCTTCGCGGCCTTGGCGAACCGGGCGTTGAGAATGACCAGACCGGCCAGCCGCTCCTCGTGCACCGGGCTGTCCAGCAGGTCCTCGAGCTCGGAGAGCGGCAGTCCCGCAAAGCGTTTCGCGACGGCGCGGGTGGCCGGCACGCGGACGCCGAGGAACACATCGCCCTCGCCGTACTCCCCGGGCCCGGTCTTGAAGAACCGCTGCAGATGGATCGCGTCGGCGGGATCGGCGACTTCCGCCAGCGCCGCCCGCACCTGTGCGGCCGTCAGTTCTCCAGTCACGAACAACATCCAACACCCGGTTCGAATATTCGGTCGACAAGACCCGCCGGGGCCGGTAGACATGGGGGCATGGTTACAGCACGTCCGCATTCGCGGTAGTTACGGCAGGTGTCTCGCAGGCGCGCTGTCGCAGCGCCGCAGACCGACTGCTCGTGCCGTCCCCCGGAACGCACCACCTAGGCGAGCGTCTACCAACAGACGAAACCAGTTGATGGAGTGGGGGATTCCCATGACGCGTGCAATGGCCACCGATCTGGGCCGGGTCCGGAATATCGGCATCATGGCGCATATCGATGCGGGCAAGACGACGACCACCGAACGCATCCTGTACTACACCGGCGTCACCTACAAGATCGGCGAGGTGCACGACGGCGCCTCCGCCATGGACAAGATGCCGCAGGAGCAGGAGCACGGCATCACCATCGCCGCCGCGGCGACCACATGTTTCTGGACCGACAACCAGATCAACATCCTCGACACCCCGGGCCACGTCGACTTCACCGTCGAGGTGGAGCGCTCGCTGCGGGTGCTCGACGGCGCGGTCGCGGTCTTCGACGCCAAGGAAGGCGTTGAGCCGCAGTCCGAGCAGGTGTGGCGGCAGGCCGACCGGTACGACGTGCCCCGGATCTGCTTCGTCAACAAGATGGACAAGCTCGGTGCGGATTTCTTCTACACCGTGCGCACCATCCAGGAGCGGCTGGGCGCGAAACCCCTTGTGGTGCAACTGCCGATCGGCGCCGAGGACACCTTCGAAGGCGTCGTCGACCTGATCGGCATGCGGGCCCTGCTGTGGCGCGGCGAGACCGAGCTCGGTGAGCGCTACGAGATCGCCGAGATCCCGGAGCAGCTGCGCGAACTCGCCGGACGGTACCGGCACGAGCTGCTGGAGACCGTCGCCGAAACCGATGAGGCGTTGCTGGAGAAGTACTTCGGCGGCGCGGAACTGTCGGTAGCGGAGATCAAGGGCGCGATCCGTCACCTGACGGTGCGGTCGGCGGCCTATCCGGTGCTGTGCGGTTCGGCGTTCAAGAACAAGGGCGTGCAGCCACTGCTCGACGCGGTGGTCGACTACCTGCCCTCGCCCTTGGACGCTGGTGTGGCAGTGGGACATTCGCCGGTCGACGAAGCCGTGGCCGTGCACCGCGCACCCGAGAGCACCGCGCCGTTCGCGGCGCTGGCGTTCAAGGTGTCGGCGCATCCGTTCTTCGGCAAGCTCACCTACCTGCGGGTGTACTCCGGCCGCGCCGGCACCGGCACCGCGGTCGTCAACTCGACGAAAGGACGAAAGGAGCGCCTGGGCAAGCTGTTCCAGATGCACTCGAACACCGAGAACCCGATCCAGGAGGCGACGGCCGGGCAGATCTGCGCGGTGATCGGACTGAAGGACACCACCACCGGTGACACCCTGTGCGACCCGCACGACCAGATCGTGCTCGAATCCATGACCTTCCCGGACCCGGTCATCCAGGTGGCCATCGAACCGAGAACCAAGTCCGATCAGGAGAAGCTGGGCGCCGCCATCGCGCGCCTGGCCGACGAGGATCCGACCTTCTCGGTCAAGGTGGACGCCGAGACCGGGCAGACCGTCATCGGCGGCATGGGCGAGTTGCACCTCGACATCCTGGTCGACCGCATGAAGCGGGAGTTCCGGGTCGAGGCCAACGTCGGCAAGCCGCAGGTGGCCTACCGCGAAACCATCACGGCCGCGGTGGACCGGCACGAGTACACCCATCGCAAGCAGCAGGGTGGACACGGCCAGTTCGCCAAAGTCGTGATCGCGGTGGCGCCTTTCGCGGGCGAGGACGGCGCGGTCTACGAGTTCGAGAGCCGGGTCACCGGCGGGCGGGTGCCGCGGGAATACATTCCCGCGGTCGACGCCGGTGCGCAAGATGCTTTGCGCACCGGAGTGCTGGCCGGGTATCCGATGATGAATGTGCGGGTGGCGCTGCTCGACGGCGCCGCGCACGTACAGGATTCCTCGGAGCTGGCGTTCCGCACCGCGGGCGCGCAGGCAGTGCGCCAGGCGATCGCCAAGGCGCATCCGGCACTGCTGGAGCCGATCATGGCCGTGGAAGTCGTCACCCCGGAGGCCTACCTGGGTGATGTCATCGGCGACCTGAACTCCCGGCGCGGCCAGGTGCAGGCGATGACGCAGCGTCGAGGCGCGCGCGTCATCCGGGCCCGGGTGCCGCTGAAGGAGATGTTCGGCTACATCGGTGACCTGCGTTCCAAGACGCAGGGCCGGGCGAACTACGCCATGGTCTTCGACTCCTACGCGCAGGTCCCCGCGGCCGTCGCCAAGGAGATCATCGCGAAGGCCGGCTGACAACAGGACAGCGCCGCCGCTTGTTCGGCGGCGGCGCTGTCCTGATTGCCCAGGCGTGTCGCGGGTACGTGTCGTAGTAGCGACCCGATAACCCGGCTACCCCACCGGTGCGGGAAGGACACGGAAGAATGGCAAGCTCAGGTCGTTGCCCGGAGTGCGGGCACGACGGAATACCGATTTTGTATGGACTACCGATCGCCACAGCGCGAGTCATGGCGGTCCGCGGGCAGCTCCGACTAGGGGGCTGCGTGGTGTCGGCCGATGACCCACAATGGGAATGCTCGCAATGCGGGCAGCTCTGGCAAGACCAGGAAGGCGCGGCTCGCGCACTCTCAGCCCTGTTCGCACGGCCCCAGGAAGTCAGCCCCGCCCCCCGCCGCCGCAAACGACGCTGGTCCGGCCTACGCAGGTTTCACGAAGCCGAGGTTCAATAGTGGCTGCGATGCGCTGCTAGGGAGATCGAATGCCCCACTGTCCCCGGTGCGAGACCGAAGGAATCCCCATCCTCTACGGTCCTGTCATTTTCCTACCGGAACTCCTCGACCCGCTCGACGACGGTCTGTACGCCTACGGAACCGGGCCTGGTCCGGATCCGCGCTGGGCCTGCCCTGCTTGCGAATATCGTTGGGGGACATCCGAACCTGTCGGTGACCGCGAGTAGTCTCGGATTTACGTACTACAAAGCGTAGGAGGAACTGATGGGCCGATCCACCCTCGCCGCGGAACTGGCAGTCGCCGAAGGCACACTGAAGCACGGGTTGCCTTATCTTGCAATGGGTTCCGGGGACCCGCTGGTGTTCCTGCGCTGGTTCTCCGCCGATCACGCCAACCCGACCGGATGGATGCGGGACGCCGAGCTCAAGGCGCTCGCACCGCTGGCCCGCAACTTCCGCGTCTACGCCGTCGGGCGTGCGCCGGGCATGGCGGCGGGCACCACCATGGCCGACATCGCGACGCAGCACGCGGAGGCGTTGCGTACCGAATTCGGCGGTGCCGTAGATGTTCTCGGCATTTCTTCCGGCGGTTCGGTGGCGCTGCAATTGGCAGCTGATCACCCCGAGGCCGTGCGCAAGCTCGTCATCGCTTCCTCCGGTTACCGGCTGGAGCGTGCCGCGTCCGATTCACAGGTGAAGTTCGGCGAGGCGGCCGCACGCGGCGAACGTGCGCTGCACCACATGGCTTCGGTCGGCTTCGCCAATCCGGTGGTGGCCCGTCTCGCCGCCGCCGGAATGTGGCTGCTGGACCCGCTGGCCCGCCCGAAGAACCCCGCCGACACCCTCGCCTTCGTCCTTGCCGAAGACGCTTTCGACCTCGACGGCCGGCTCGCCGATGTCACAGCCCCGACTCTGGTGATCGGCGGCGAGCGCGACGGCTTCTATCCGGTCGAGAACTTCCGGCGCACCGCGGACGGAATCCCCCACTCGCACTTGATCATCTATCCCGGCGCCGGTCACATGGGCGCGATCAAACACCCGCGCTTCGCGCCGGATGTCACCGGCTTCCTCACTCGGTAGGGCAAACCGGGCGACACCGGCCAGTGCACCCCGGGGTGCACACTGAACAGATGGCCGAACACGCAAACTGTCCGCAGTGCGGCACCGACGGAATCCCGATCATCTACGGCTTTCCCTCCGCCGCGGTGATGGACAAGGTCGAGGCCGGCCTAGCGCAAATGGGCGGCTGCGTGATCACCGGCACCGAACCCCGCTGGGCCTGCCCGTCCTGTCAGCATCGCTGGCGCACCGACGCCCCCGGCCAGGTCGCGCGCACGGACACTCCCGAACTCCGGCGCGTGGCCCCTTCCCACCGGCGCGAAACCTGGTAGAGCCGGTCAACCCAACTGCGTCATACCGGCCGCCACCACCTGGGCGATATTCAGAATCTCATCGGCGTGCGGCAGCGACACCCCGTCCAACGCCTGCAGGCGATCGGTACTCGCCATGGCGAACATCGCCGAGACCCAGGCCGTCGCACAAGCTTTCACCGTGCCGGGCCGCACCTTGGTCGGCGCACTGGCCTCCAGCACCTTGACGGTCAGCTCCAGCAGCTGATCCCGCAGCTGACGCAGCTGCAGACGGACATCCGGATGCGTATCGGCCTCGCGCCACATGATCACGCGCAGCACCGAGGAATGGTGGTCGCGAAGATTGAGCGCGGCATCCAGGTTGACGAGACTGGCCGCGGGATCGCCGGGCGCGACGACAGTGCCGATGTCGTCGATCGGCTGTGCGGGCACGCGTTCGGCCATGAGGGCCGACAGGATCGCGTCCTTGGTCGGGAAGTAGTAGAAAACAAGGCCTTTCGGGACCCCGGCCGCGGCGGCCAGCGCTGCCGTCGGCGTCGCGTCGAATCCCTTGGCGGCGAAAAGCCTTTCGGCGGCATCCAGAATGAGCTGTCGAGCGTCGCCGTCCACTTTCGCGCTACGGCGACGCCCGGCTCGATCCCCCCGTCGAGGGGGTTTCGGCATCTGCATCAGTGGTGCGGCGCCATGTTGTGCAGGCGACCCGACACCGTCGGCAGCGCCGCCACCGCGACCACTACCGTCGCTACCCCGACTACCCATGCGGTCCAGGATGCGCCGGAGTAGGCGGTGAAGTCCAACACCCAGGGCGACAGGAACAGCAGCGCGCCGAACAGCGCCATCGCGTAGTCGAGCGCCGCCATGGACGCGCGGTAGATCTGCGCCAGACCGGTCAGCGCGATCAGCGCGCCGAGGATGATCAGCGCCCAGAACGCGTTGTCGTTGGTCGCGACCCAGAGGGTGGACAGTGCGGCGATTACGCCGAGTGCGACGGCAAGGCCGTCCTGTGCACGGCTATCGGTGAACATGGTGTGCCTCCTAAAGGCTTCGAAACTGTTCGTACCTCCCGGTATAGACCTGATTGACCGCCCGATCAATACTCTTTTGGCTACGGTTTCGCACCGACACCCAGATGTGACTGCCCACACAATCCGGCAAACCAAGCAACCGTTAGGGTGAGAATCGTGGACGCACGGACAGCGAGGTTGCACCGAGGCCGCGCGCGGGTATCCCAGTTTCCGGCGGGTCACACCGTCCTGGCATCGAAAGGTAGGGCGGTATGACAGCGCCGATTGTGATCGTCGGAGCCGGATTGGCCGGATTGCGTTCCGCCGAGGAGTTGCGCCGCGCGGGTTACGCGGGCGGAATCGTCCTGATCGGCGAGGAATCCCGGCTGCCCTACGACCGCCCGCCGCTGTCCAAGCAGTTCGTGCGCGGTGAAACCGACGACACCACGCTGCGGCCCGCCGAGTTCTTCGACGAGAACCAGATCGAGCTGCGACTCGACACCGCGGCGGTCGGCGTGGACACCGCCGCCCGCCAGGTCCGCCTCGCCGACGGCAGCCTGCTCGACTACGACCAGCTGATCATCGCCACCGGCCTGCGTCCGCGCCGGCTGCCCGGACTGCCGGACCTGAAGGGCGTGCACGTCCTGCGCGATCACACCGACGCCTCGACCTTGCGCGCCGAATTGGCCGGCGCGAAAAAGGCTCTCGTGGTCGGCGCCGGATTCATCGGCTGCGAGGTGGCGGCCAGCTTCCGGGCCGGCGGCGTCGAAGTCGTGCTCGTCGAACCCCAGCCGACACCGCTGGCCTCGGTGCTCGGCGAACAGGTCGGCGCGCTGGTCGCGCGCATGCACCGGGCCGAGGGCGTCGACCTGCGCTGCAACACCGGTCTGGACACCTTCCTCGCCGACGACTCCGGCCGCGTGCGCGGCGCCCGGCTCTCCGACGGCGCCGAGATCCCCGCCGACCTCGTCGTCATCGGCGTCGGCTCCCGGCCCGTCACCGACTGGCTGGCCGGCTCCGGTATCGAACTCGCCGAACCCGCCGTCGGCGGCGGTGTCCTCACCGACGAGGTCGGACGCACCTCCGCCCCCGGCGTCTGGGCGGTCGGCGACGTCGCCGCCTGGCTGCACGACACCGGCCACCGCAAGCGCGTCGAACACTGGACCAACGCGGGCGAACAGGCCAAACTCCTCAGCTGCGCCCTGCTCGGCCTCGCGGCGCCCACCGCCGCCCAGGTGCCGTACTTCTGGAGCGACCAATACGAGGTAAAGATCCAAGCCCTCGGCACCCCCAACGCCGCCGACGACGTCACCATCGTCAGCGACGACGGCCGCAAATTCCTCGTCTACTACTCCCAAGACGGCATCCTCACCGGCGTCGTCGGCGCCGGCCTCACCGCCAAGGTCATGAAAACCCGCGCCAAACTGGCCACCCGCACCCCGGTCACCGAACTCCTCACCCCGGCCACCACCTAGACCCGACCGCACCGCCCGGCCGCGGTTCGCGCCGGATGGCTTATGGGAACGCTAAGGCTTCGATGGGGGTGCGGCGGAGGCACTGTAATACGGTGGTCAGGTGATCGTCGCGCTCATCGATTCCGGGTTGGGGCTGCTACCCACGGCCGCGTGGCTGCGCAAACTGCGGCCCGAGGTCGATCTGCTGCTGCAGTCCGACCCGGACGGCGCGCCCTGGGGACCGAAGCCGGAACAGTGGGTGGCCGACCGGGTCGTCGAAGCGGCGCGGAACTCGCTGCGGCACGGGGCGCAGGTCATCGTGCTGCCCTGCAACACGGCCAGCGTCACCGCCCTGGAGCACGTCCGCGCCGAAGTCGGCCCCGGCGTACCGGTGGTCGGCACCGTCCCCGCTATCAAACCCGCTGCGGCCGTCTGCAATTCGGTGGCGGTGTGGGCGACCGCGGCCACCACCGCCAGCAAGTACCAAGCCAACCTGATCGCCCAGTTCGCCGGTGACGCCAAGGTCGTCGGCGTCGCCTGCCACGGCCTGGCCGACGCGATCGATCGCGGCGACCTCACCGCCGCAAAGGAATCCATCGCCCGCGCCGCCGAACAATCGCCCGCCGACGTCGAAGGCGTAGTCCTCGGCTGCACCCACTACCCCTTGGTCATCGACGAAATCATCGCCGCCCTCCCACCCGGCGTCCGACTCTTCGACAGCGCCCAAGCCGTAGCCGCCCAAACCCTCCGCCGCCTCGACGCCCTCAACCTCCCCCCGGGCACCGGCGAAGTCACCGTCCTCACCAGCGGTCGCCCCGGCACCCTCCCCTCCTCGGCCGCCCATTTCGAACCCGGCCGCCTCCTCGGCGCCAAACCCTGACGCCGCAAGGCCGCTCTCAGATTCTCTTTTCCGACGTCTGGATGGCACCGGACCGACAGCCGAACTCATTGCAATGCATCGGGATTCGCAGTTATCCACAGGGCGGAAGTTATCCACAGGGGCGGGTTGAATCACCTGATGCCGGAGTGGGAGTGGCGCACTATTGCGGCATGACCGAGGAACTGTTGCTTCGCAAAACCGCGTTGGAGCGCGGTGTCACGGATTACGCCTTGCGCCGGGCCTGTGCGAGTGGCCGGCTGACGCGGTTGCGCCCCGGCGCGTACGCGTATTCGAACGGACCCGCTGATCCGTACGGACGGCATCGGCTGGCGATCAGAGCGGCGGCGAGGGCTGTCGGTGCGGGTGTCGCGATCAGTCATCAATCGGCGGCGGTGTTGCACGGATTGCCGCTGCTCGAACCGCCCGGCGGACAAGTGCATGCGACTGTGAATCGGGTGACCGGTGGGCGCCTGACGAAAAGCCTGCACCTGCACAGCACGCGATACGACGCGGACGAGGTGGTGCTCGTCGACGGAATCTTGACGACGACTCCGGCCCGGACAGTCGCGGATTTGGCCCGAACCACCTCGTTCTGCGCGGCCGTAGTCACCGGCGACGCGGCGATGCGAACCTACGCGCTCGCCACCGACCAGCTGATCGACGCCCTCCAGCGCTGGCACCGCCGGCGCGGTTTGTCGCAGGCCCGGCAGGCCATCCTCTTCATGGATCCGCGCAGCGAAAGCCCCGGCGAATCACGCAGCCGCGTCGCCATGCACTACGCCTTCCTCCCCACACCCGAGCTGCACACCGAAATCCGCGATGAGCACGGCAATTTCGTCGCCCGCGTGAACTTCTTCCTCCCCCAGCACAACGTGATCGGCGAATTCGACGGCCAATCCAAAGACGGCCGCGAAGACGCGCTCCGCGACCTCGGCGGCCAATTCGTCCGCTGGACCACCTCCGACCTGGACGACTTCACCGCCACCGCCACCCGCTGGCGCCGAGCCATCGCCCGCTCCGCCACCGCCCCACCCCCACGCTGGCAAATCCAACGCCAGCCCGCACGAACCACGCAGGCGGATGCGTGACTCGGTGGGGCGGTGAGGATTAGACGAGGATTTTGGTTACGCGGCCGGCGCCTACGGTGCGGCCGCCTTCGCGGATGGCGAAGCGGAGGCCTTCGTCCATGGCTATCGGCTGGATCAGTTTGACGGTCATTTCGGTGTTGTCGCCGGGCATGACCATTTCGGTGTCTTTGGGGAGGGTGACTACGCCGGTGACGTCGGTGGTGCGGAAGTAGAACTGGGGGCGGTAGTTGTTGAAGAAGGGGGTGTGGCGGCCGCCTTCGTCCTTGCCGAGGATGTAGACCTGGGCTTCGAATTCGGTGTGGGGGGTGGTGGTTCCAGGCTTGACGACTACCTGGCCGCGTTCGACGTCTTCGCGTTTCACGCCGCGGAGCAGGAGCCCGACGGCATCACCGGCTTGGCCCTGATCGAGGAGTTTGTGGAACATCTCGATACCGGTGACGTGGGTTTTGATGCGCTTCGTGCGCATGCCGACGAGCTCGACTTCGTCGTTCAGCTTCAGGACGCCGCGTTCGATCCGTCCGGTGACAACGGTGCCGCGGCCGGTGATGGTGACGACATCCTCGATCGGCATGAGGAAGGGCTTGTCGGTCTCGCGGACCGGTTCGGGAATGAATTCGTCTACGGCGTCGAGCAATTCGATGATGGACTGGGTCCACGCCGGATCGCCCTCCAAGGCCTTCAGCGCGGAAACCCGGACGATCGGCGCGTCCTCGTCGAACTCCTGTGCGCTCAGCAGATCGCGCACCTCGAGCTCGACCAGCTCCAGGATGTCCTCGTCGTCGACCAGGTCCGCCTTGTTCAAGGCGACGAGGATGTAGGGCACCCCGACCTGACGCGCCAGCAGCACATGCTCACGGGTCTGCGGCATCGGCCCGTCGGTAGCCGCCACGACGAGAATCGCGCCGTCCATCTGCGCCGCACCGGTGATCATGTTCTTCACGTAATCGGCGTGACCGGGCGCATCCACATGCGCGTAATGCCTGCGCTCCGTTTGATATTCGACATGCGCGATATTGATCGTGATGCCGCGCGCCTTCTCCTCCGGCGCCTTGTCGATCGAATCGAAAGCGGCCATCGAATTGAGCCCGGGATACTTGTCGGTCAGCACTTTCGTGATCGCCGCGGTCAGCGTCGTCTTGCCATGGTCGACATGACCGATCGTGCCGATGTTGACGTGCAATTTGGTCCGGTCGAACTTCGCCTTAGCCACCGGAACACCTTCTCCCTGGACTAGCTGGTGGATATACCCCCCAAGCTCGACGATAGCCCCCGAGAACCCCCGTGCGCCTGGGATTTTCACCAGCCTGCCCCGGAAAACCCCTGCTAGAGATCAACTTCCCGGAAAACGCCGAACGGCGCCGCTCCCGAGGGAGCGACGCCGTTCGGTGTCAGTAAGTCAGAGACTCACTTGATGATCTTCGTGACGCGACCGGCGCCGACGGTACGGCCACCTTCACGGATCGCGAAACGCAGGCCCTCGTCCATGGCGACCGGCTGGATCAGCTTGACGGACATCTCGGTGTTGTCACCGGGCATGACCATCTCGGTGCCCTCGGGCAGGGTCACAACGCCCGTCACGTCAGTCGTACGGAAGTAGAACTGCGGACGGTAGTTGTTGAAGAACGGGGTGTGGCGGCCACCCTCGTCCTTCGACAGGATGTACGCCTGGCCCTCGAACTCGGTGTGCGGGGTGGTGGTGCCCGGCTTCACGACAACCTGGCCACGCTCGACATCTTCGCGCTTGATGCCACGAACCAGCAGACCGACGTTGTCGCCGGCCTGGCCCTGGTCGAGCAGCTTGCGGAACATCTCGATACCGGTGACGGTGGTCTTGGTGCTCTTCTCGCGGATGCCGACGATCTCGACTTCCTCGTTCACGTTGAGGATGCCGCGCTCGATACGACCGGTGACGACGGTGCCACGACCGGTGATCGTGAAGACGTCCTCAACGGGCATCAGGAAGGGCTTGTCGGTCTCACGGACCGGCTCCGGGATCGACTCGTCGACCGCGTTCATGAGCTCGACGATCGACTCGACCCACTTCTCGTCGCCCTCGAGCGCCTTGAGGCCGGAGACGCGCACGACCGGCGCTTCCTCATCGAATTCCTGCGAGGCCAGCAGTTCGCGGACCTCCATCTCGACGAGCTCGAGGATTTCCTCGTCGTCGACCATGTCGGACTTGTTCAGCGCGACCAGGATGTAAGGAACACCGACCTGACGGGCGAGCAGCACGTGCTCGCGAGTCTGCGGCATCGGGCCGTCGGTAGCAGCGACCACCAGGATGGCGCCGTCCATCTGCGCCGCACCGGTGATCATGTTCTTGATGTAGTCCGCGTGGCCCGGAGCGTCGACGTGCGCGTAGTGGCGCTTTTCCGTCTGGTACTCGACGTGGGAGATGTTGATCGTGATACCACGAGCCTTCTCCTCCGGCGCCTTGTCGATCTGATCGAACGCGAACGCCGCGTTCAGATCCGGGTACTTGTCAGCCAGCACCTTGGTGATCGCTGCAGTCAGCGTGGTCTTGCCGTGGTCGACGTGACCGATGGTGCCGATGTTGACGTGCGGCTTCGTCCGCTCGAACTTCGCCTTCGCCACTGTGGTGTCCTCCTGGACTTGTTGGTGCGTGCAGTTGCAGCAGTGCGGTTATAAAGGGGGGTCGTGCTGACTCCCGGCTATTAGTCGCCGGTCGCCTTGGCGATGATCTCCTTGGACACGTTGGCCGGAACCTCCGCGTACTGGGCGAACACCATGGAGTAGTTCGCTCGGCCCTGGGTCTTCGACCGCAGGTCACCGATGTAACCGAACATCTCCGAGAGCGGAACCAGCGCCTTGACGACACGGGCACCACTGCGTTCCTCCATGGCCTGAATCTGGCCACGGCGGGAGTTCAGGTCGCCGATCACATCGCCCATGTAGTCCTCGGGCGTGATGACCTCGACCGCCATCAGCGGTTCGAGAATCACCGGACCGGCCTTACGGGCCGCTTCCTTCAGGGCCTGCGAGCCGGCGATCTTGAAGGCCATTTCCGACGAGTCGACGTCGTGGTACGCGCCGTCGAGCAGGACGACCTTCAGGTTCACCAGCGGGTAGCCCGCGAGGACACCGTACTGCATGGCATCCTGCGCACCGGCGTCCACCGAAGGGATGTATTCGCGCGGAACGCGGCCACCGGTGACCTTGTTCTCGAACTCGTAGGTCGCGCCGTCCTCGCCGACGAACGGCTCGAGGGCGATGATGACCTTCGCGAACTGGCCGGAGCCACCGGTCTGCTTCTTGTGGGTGAACTCGAGCTTCTCGACCGTCTTGGTGATGGTCTCGCGGTAGGCCACCTGCGGCTTACCGACGTTCGCCTCGACCTTGAACTCGCGCTTCATGCGATCCACGAGGATGTCGAGGTGGAGCTCGCCCATGCCGCCGATGACGGTCTGGCCGGTCTCCGCGTCGAGCTTCACCGAGAACGTCGGATCTTCGCGCGCCAGCTTCTGGATCGCGGTGCCCAGCTTCTCCTGGTCGGACTTGGTCTTGGGCTCGATCGAGACCTCGATGACCGGATCCGGGAACGTCATCGACTCGAGGACGACCTGGTTCTGCGGGTCGGACAGGGTGTCACCGGTGGTGGTGTCCTTCAGACCGATCACGGCGTAGATGTGGCCGGCCGAGGCGGTGCTGACCGGGTTCTCCTTGTTGGAGTGCATCTGGAACAGCTTGCCCAGGCGCTCCTTCTTGCCCTTGGTCGAGTTGACGACCTGGGCGCCGGAGGCGACCGCACCGGAGTAGACGCGCACGTAGGTGAGCTCACCGAAGAACGGGTGCACGGCGATCTTGAACGCCAGCGCCGCGAACGGCTCGTCGACGTTCGGCTTGCGGGTGACCAGCTCGTCTTCCTTGCCGGGCACGTGGCCGGTGGTGGCCTCGACGTCCAGCGGGGAGGGCAGGTAGTCGATGACCGCGTCGAGCATGGGCTGCACGCCCTTGTTCTTGAACGCGGAACCACAGAGCACCGGGTAGAGCTCGGAGTTGACCGTCATCTTGCGGATGGCGCCCTTGATCTCCTCGATCGAGAGCTCCTCACCGCCGAAGAACTTCTCCAGCAGCGCCTCGTCGGACTCGGCGACGGTCTCGAGCAGTTCCTGACGGTACTGCTCGGCGCGCTCCTTCAGGTCGGCCGGGATCTCGACGACTTCGTACTCTTCGCCGAGCTTGGTCTCGCCCTTCCAGACCTTGGCATTGTTCTCGACCAGGTCGACGATGCCCTCGAAGTCGTTCTCAGCGCCGATCGGCAGCTGGATGACCAGCGGCTTCGCGCCCAGGCGATCCTTGATCGTCTGCACGGTGAAGTAGAAGTCCGCGCCGAGCTTGTCCATCTTGTTGACGAAGCAGATGCGCGGGACGTCGTACTTGTCGGCCTGGCGCCACACCTGCTCGGACTGCGGCTCGACACCTTCTTTACCGTCGAACACCGCGACGGCGCCGTCGAGGACGCGGAGCGAACGCTCCACCTCGACGGTGAAGTCGACGTGCCCGGGGGTGTCGATGATGTTGATCTGGTTGTCTTTCCAGAAACACGTGGTAGCCGCGGAGGTGATGGTGATACCACGCTCCTGCTCCTGCTCCATCCAGTCCATGGTGGCGGCGCCATCGTGGACTTCACCGATCTTGTAGGTGATACCGGTGTAGAAGAGGATGCGTTCGGTAGTGGTGGTCTTGCCCGCATCGATGTGGGCCATGATGCCGATGTTGCGGACCTTGTTGAGGTCGGTGAGCACGTCCTGTGCCACGGAAATCTTCCCCGCTCTGCTTGTCGTATATCAGCGTGTTGGGATCTTCGGGTGTCGGACCTTGGTCAGGTCCACTATGTCAACGTCGGGAACGGCACCGAAGTGCCGCCCCCGACTGTGACTACCTTCCGGCCCCCACACGAGCGATGGGCCGGGGGGTAATCACCAGCGGTAGTGCGCGAAGGCCCGGTTGGACTCGGCCATCTTGTGCGTGTCTTCACGACGCTTGACCGAAGCACCCAGGCCATTGCTGGCGTCGAGGAGCTCGTTGGCCAGGCGCTCGATCATGGTCTTCTCGCGACGGGCGCGGGAGTAGTTGACCAGCCAGCGCAGCGCCAGGGTGTTGGAGCGGCCCGGACGGACCTCCACCGGCACCTGGTAGGTGGCGCCACCGACGCGGCGGGGCTTCACCTCGAGGGCGGGCTTGACGTTGTCGAGCGCACGCTTGAGGGTGACGACCGGATCGGTGCCGGTCTTCTCGCGTGCCTGCTCCAGCGCGCCGTAGACGATGCGCTCGGCGGTGGACTTCTTGCCGTCCAGCAGGATCTTGTTGACCAGCTGAGTGACCAGCGGCGAACCGTAAACCGGGTCGTTGATCAGCGGACGCTTGGGTGCGGGGCCCTTGCGTGGCATATCAGCTCTTCTCCTTCTTGGCGCCGTAGCGGCTGCGGGCCTGCTTGCGGTTCTTCACACCCTGGGTGTCGAGGGAGCCGCGGATGATCTTGTAGCGAACACCGGGGAGGTCCTTCACACGACCGCCACGCACGAGCACCATCGAGTGCTCCTGGAGGTTGTGGCCTTCACCCGGGATGTACGCCGTGACCTCGACCGCGCTGGTCAGGCGAACGCGCGCGACCTTACGCAGCGCGGAGTTCGGCTTCTTCGGGGTCGTCGTGTACACGCGGGTGCACACGCCACGACGCTGCGGGCTCCCCTTGAGGGCCGCGGTCTTGGTCTTGGAGACCTTGTCGCGGCGACCCTTGCGGACCAGCTGGTTGATGGTTGGCATAGACCGGCTTTCCTTGTTTTTGTCTAACGCGGTGTCTGGAACTTCATGTCTTTGTGGTTCGAGCTATCGAACTCGCACGTCCGTCCACGTTTCTCGCGTCCCGAGGTCGGGCGTGTCGCGATCCGAGTAACGACCTTTTTCCGGGCACGCCGAGAAGGTCGGCCGCTTTCGCTGGCTTACGTCGAATCACGAACTTGCCCGCATGCTTCCGGGCACAGCGGTCCACGATACCCGTGACCTCGAGAGAGGTGCAAAACGGGGTCCGAAATCCCCCAGCTAGCGGGCCCTGTTCAAGGTCAACTCGAGCAATTGCTTGGCGCCCACGCACGGATCGGGGTGACTTGCCCCCGGTCGATAGTTGATCCACCAGCTCACGACGCCGGTGTCGGCGGCGCTTGCGGTGACACCGCAAGAGTCCGGGTCGTTCGGGCGCCGGGTTTGCAGGCCGCGACTGCCCTCAACGGTGATGTTCTCGCTGGTGTAGCCGAGTTTGTCGTTGTTCGCCTTCTCATTGTTCAGGGAACCGACCTCATACCACGCCAATGTGACCATTGCCACGCCGCCGGGTGCGTCCTCGACATCCCACATGCACACCGCGCCGTTGAAGGAGCTCTGCACGATTTGCGACTTCCCGACCGCCTCGCCGATCTTCTCCTGGGAGACGACCTCGCATTCGCGCAGCAGTTTGTCGAAGTTGGTGTTGATCGACCCGCTGCCGCTCCCGCCGGCCGGATAGGCCGTACCCGGCACCGTCTGCCCGCAGCCGGCCGTGAGCGCCACCGCGAGGGCGCTCAACGCGATACCGGCGGACCGGGCGACACTGGACAACCCCATCCCTGTAGTCCCCCTCATTTGAGCCGCTGCACGGTCAGCTCGGCCAGTTTGTACGCGTTGTCACACGGGTTCGCGGTGGCCGCGAACAGGCCGTAGGACATCGACCACTCGAAGAAGTCGTCGTCGAGCTGGACGGCGAGATCGCAGATCTTCCCGCTCGGGTCCAGGCCCTTCCAGCCCGGGCGACCGCCCACCTCGATCGTCTCCGGCGCCCGCCCCGCGGTGCTCACCCAGGCCTTCTCGCGATCGATCGGGCTGCCCCGGTAGGAAGCGAAGGTGACGCTCGGCGAGACGGCGCCGGCGGCCTGCCAGTTGCACCCGGTGGCGTTCTTGAACACCCGGGAGATCCGCCCCAGCCCAGCGATGTCCTGAATCTCCTGGTCGGTGACGTGACCGCATTCGCCGACGAACGGGCCCAGTGAGGCGACCCGCGGCGGCGGACGTAGCGGAGTGTCGTCCGCATCGGAGCCGCCGCCGGCCCCGCAGGCCGACAGCGTCAACGCCAAGGCCATACCGGTGATGAGCGCCGACGAGATCCGCATGCCACGAACTCTACTGGGTTCGGGGGCGACGGCTCCGGACGAGAGCTCCTGGGTCGCTTACAGATTCCCGCGCGCCTCCTGCTCGCGTTCGATGGCCTGGAACAACGCCTTGAAGTTGCCCTTGCCGAAGCCGAGCGAGCCGTGCCGCTCGATCAGCTCGAAGAAGACGGTGGGGCGGTCGGTGAGCGGTTTGGTGAAGATCTGCAGCAGATAGCCGTCCTCGTCGCGGTCGACCAGGATGCCGCGGCGCTGCAGTTCCTCGACCGGGACGCGGACGTGGCCGATGCGGGCGCGCAGTTCCGGGTCGGAGTAGTAGGTGTCGGGGGTGTCCAGGAATTCGACGCCCTCGCGGCGCAGCGCGTCCACGCAGGTCAGGATGTCGTTGGTGGCCAGGGCGATGTGCTGGACGCCGGGGCCGCGATAGAAGTCCAGATACTCGTCGATCTGCGAGCGCTTCTTGCTCACCGCGGGCTCGTTCAGGGGGAACTTCACCCGGTGGTTGCCGTTCGCCACGACCTTGCTCATCAGCGCCGAGTAGTCGGTCGCGATGTCGTCGCCGACGAACTCGGCCATATTCGTGAAACCCATGACGCGGCGGTAGAACTCGACCCAGTGGTCCATCTTGCCGAGCTCGACATTACCGACGACGTGGTCGATGGCCTGGAACAGCCGGGCGGGGCGGCCGGGGCGCGGTTCGTAGCCGGCGGTGCGGGCGACGAAGCCGGGCAGATAGGGGCCGTCGTAGCGGGAACGGTCGATCAGGGTGTGCCGGGTCTCGCCGTAGGTGGCCAGGGCGGCGGAGCGGACGGTGCCGAATTCGTCTGTGTCGTCGTGCGGTTCGACCAGGATGGTCGCGCCCTGCTTGCGCGCCTGCTCGATACAGCGGTCCACGTCGGGCACTTCCAGGGCGATGTCGACGATGCCGTCGCCGTGCCGGTCGTGGTGACCGATCAGCGGGCTGTCCGGGTCGACCGCGCCGGTGATGACGAAACGGGCTGCGCCGCTGCGCAAGACATAGGCCTTGTGGTCGCGGTTGCCGGTCTCGGGGCCGGAGTAGGCCTCCAGGCGCATGCCGAAGGCGGACTGCAGGAAGTGCGCGCTCTGGGTGGCGTTGCCGACCACCCAGACCAGCGCGTCCCAGCCGATGACCGGGAACGGATCGACACTGGTGTCATGGTCGACGAGGCCGACGAGGCCGCGCAGCTCGCCGTCGGAGGGCAGGTGCTCGATGGTCATACCCTTAGGAGACCGGCGTCACATGGCGGTAGGCAACAGCGACATTTTTCTATAGACACTGTGGCGAATTCGGCTAGCTGGAGCTCGCTGATGCTGGACAATTTGAATAGCACAGGCTGTACACCAAGGGAGGCCGCAATGTCGCGTACGCCGGCGAAACTGGACGAGCTCGATCTCGCCATCCTCACCGCCATGCACGAGTACCAGAAGGCGGGGATTCTGGAGCTGTCCCGGCGCACGCGGGTGGCCCGGGCGACGGTGCAATCGCGGATCGGGCGGATGGAGGAGTCCGGCGTCATCGCCTCCTACGATCCGCAGATCGACGTCACCGCAGCGGGTTTCGACGTGCAGGCGTTCGTGACGCTGGAGATCGCACAGGGCGCGCTGGACCTGGTCGCGGCCGAACTGGACGCGATTCCGGGGGTGCTGGAGGCGTACGCGACCACCGGATCCGGAGATGTGTGGTGCCGGATCGGCGCCGACTCCCATGCCGGATTGCAAACGGTGTTACTGAGCATCGACCGCACCAGCTCGGTGGTGCGCTCGCACAGCGTCATCGTGCTCTCCACCGTGGTGCCGCGCCGCACGCTGCCGCTGCTGCGCACCCTCACCCCGACGCACAGCAGCAAGGCGCCCGCCTACCGGGAGCCGCACGACCGCTGATCAGGCGCCGGGCAACGGCATCACGCGCACCACGGTCGTGGTGGTGCCGCCGACCACGAACCACAGGCGCAGGCTCGGGCGCCCGGAGCGATCGCCCGGCTCGTAGCGGCTGCGCACGGTCACATGCTGACGTGCCAGGACCGGCGCGACGTACTCGATGACCGCGCGGTGCGGGGCCGCCACCAGCTTCGGATATTCGACCAGGAACTGCTCCACGGCCTGCCAGTAACAGGCGTTGTTGACGTGGTTGAAACTGTCGATGTCGGTGGCGCGCACCGGAAACGGCAGATCGGTGTCGGATTCCGGCGGGGTCGGATCGGTGAGGTAGGGGCGCCAGCGCAGCCGATGTTCCTGCGTGGTTTGCGCTAGGTATGCCAGGCCCTCGTCGCTGATCCGGGCGGGCATGTTGTTCGACTCGCTGATATTGATCCAGAAGCCTTCGGTCTCGATCAGGCCGCCGTTACCGCTGGTGATCCGCACCCGCATATTCGTCCACCGCGTCGACATGCTCGAGCACCAGCGTAGTAGCTGCACCTCGTCGGGCCACTGGATCGGCCGGATCACATCGATGACCGTGCGCCGGACGATCCAGCTCGGATCGGTGCGATGCAACGTGGTCTTATGTAGCTGCTCCCAGGCGATATCCTGCAAGTAGCGGGCGACACTGTCGAACCGCAAGCGGTCATACGGATCCACATCACCAGCCCGGACGGGCCACGCGGAGGCGAAGCCCGTGCCCTGGGGAATCGGGGCGAGTGGCTGATCGAGTGACACTGGTGCTCCTCGCGCTGCACGATGTGCCGCGTTTTTTCTTGCGGTGCTCTTCTGAGACGACTTTACGGGGCGTACGTCACACCCTCGCGTCGAGATCGGCGTACCCGCGCGTAGCACCACCCGGGCGTCGGATCAGTAACCGACGTAGCTGCCGCCCTTGCTCATTGCCGCGATGCCGGGAACATTCGACAGCGAGCCGTAGCGTTCGATGGCGTAGCGGCTGCCGGCGATGATGTTGTCGACCGGGTTGTAGATGTCGTCGTGGCCGGGCAGCTTGTAGGCATTGAAGGTCGGGTCGATGGTCTGCATCAGGCCCTTGGACGGAATTCCCGCCGCCGCGTTGCTGTCCCAGAGGTTGATCGCGTTGGGGTTGCCGCCGGATTCCTTCTCGATGATCTTGGCGATGATGGCGGCGTCGCTGTCGCTGATGTCGTAGCCCGCCGCGCGCAGCTCCTGGATCGCCTTCTCGATCCATTCCTTCTGCTCGCCGGTGGGCATCGTGGTCGGTGCGTCGCTGGTGTACTGGCTGCCCGAACCGGATCCATTGGTATTCGAGGTGAGGTTGCTGCTGGGACTCTGCGTGCTCGGCTGCTGGGTGGTGACCGGCTGCTGGGTGGTCGCCGGCGTGGTCGGCGCCTGCTCCACCCCGAGCTTCGGGTCGCCGAGGCCGTCATAGGCGGTCTGTAGCTTCGCGACCGCGGTGGCGACCTTGGCTCTGGCGGCGGTCGCGACACCCTCGGCGGCGGCCAGGGCGTTGGTGATGTCCAGTTGCCGCTGCGCGGCCGCCAGCTCTTCATTGAGCACGGCCAGGTCGGCTCCACCGCGGCCGTCGGATTCGGCCTTGCGGATCTCGGCGATCCGCGCGGTGGCGGTGACCACGCCGGCGTCGGAGACCTCGAAGGCCGGCTTCTGGTTCAGCGCGTCGTCGCGCAGTTGCAGCACTTTGGACTTCGCGTTGTTCAGGTTCTCCACCTGCTCGTTGAACGCGGTCTGCAGCTCCAGCAGGGCGGCGCTCACGGCCGAGCCGCGGGTCTTCTCGATCTCCATGCGCGCGGTCGCCGCGCTCGCGGCCGTGCCAGACCAGGTCAGGCCCTGGGTGTCGGTGACGCTCTTGGTGAACAGGCCGTCCAGCTTGGTCGAGACGGTGTTCGCGTGCGTGCCGGCGGCGGTGAGCTTGGTGGGCTCCCACTTGGCGACATCCGGGATAGTGAGCGTCATTTCACCTCCAGGCCGATGGTCTTCAGCTTGTTCGTGAACTCTTCTTCGGCCAGCTCGAATTTGCCCGCCGCGTTCTGCATGTTGTCCGCGACCGTGGAGAGGCGCTCGTTGATGCGCGTCAGGCAGTTGTTGAGCGTGTCGGTCGCACTCGTGACCACGGTGCCGAAGTCGGTGCCCGGCAATGCCCCCGAGGCGAAGTTGAAGCCTTCGCCGGCGCCGAGACTGCTGACATCGGTCGCCTCGGTGCGCAGATTGGTCGCGAACTTCTGTAGCGCCTCGGTGCTGACCTGCAATTGGTCGTCTTTCGGTCCTGCCATGGAAAACCCCCTTCTCCCCGACCTGAATTCGCGGCAAGCTTAGCCAAAATCCCACCGTGTGGACAGGCCGCGGCGCACCGGATTCGGCGCCGAACCATTGGCCGACCGGCGGCGCTCCGGCCGGCATCCCCGTGAAGGGCATCTGCGGGCAGACGCCTTCGGATGCTCCGGTTATGTTGGTCACGATGTTGTCGGCGGCCGAACGCGTCGCCGCGGTAGGACAGAGAGGTCGGCCCATGCGCGCAGCTCAGGTCAGCAAACTGGAGGGACCGGAAGCGATCGAGGTGGTGGACATCCCGGAGCCCGCGGGCTATCCCGGCGGGGTGGTCATCGACGTGCACGCGGCGGGAGTGGCCTTCCCGGACGTGCTGATGACCCGCGGGCTGTACCAGATGAAGCCGGAACTGCCCTTCGTCGTCGGCGGCGAGATCGCGGGCGTGGTGCGGGAAGCCCCGGCGGACGCGCACGTCAAAGCCGGTGACCGGGTGGTCGCGCTGACCCTGCTCGGCAATGCCATGGCCGAGGTCGCGGTGGCGCCCGCGCAGATGGTGTTCAAACTGCCGGACAACATTTCGCTGGAGGCCGGCGCCGGCATCCTGTTCAACGATCTGACCGTGCACTTCTGCCTGCGCAACCGGGGCCGGCTGGCCCCGGGCGAGACGGTGCTGGTGCACGGCGCGGCCGGCGGCATCGGCACCTCCACGCTGCGGATGGCGCAGGCGCTGGGCGCGGGCAAGGTGATCGCGGTGGTCAGCACCGAGGCCAAGGCCGAGGTCGCGCGCGCCAACGGCGCCACCGACGTGGTGCTGTGCCCACCGACCCCGTCGGCTACGCCTCCGGCCGGCCCCCAAGCCGAGGGCTGGCTGGCCGCGGTCAAGGAGATCACCGGCGGGCGCGGCGTGGACATCGTGCTCGACCCGGTCGGCGGCGACCGGTTCACCGACAGCATCCGTTCGCTCGGTTCGGCCGGGCGACTGCTGGTCGTCGGCTTCACCGCGGGCGAGATCCCCACGGTGAAGGTGAACCGCCTGCTGCTCAAGAACGTCGAGGTCACCGGCGCCGCGTGGGGTGAGTGGGTGATGACCCACCCGGGCTACCTGCAGGAACAGTGGGCCGAGGTGGAGCCGCTGCTCGCCGCCGGGAAGATCACGCCGCCGCAGCCGGTGCTGTACCCGCTGGAGCGGGCCGCGGAAGCCGTTGCGTCCCTGGACAACCGGACCGCGACCGGCAAGGTCGTCGTCACTCTGCGCTGAGCGCCCGGCGCCTGGGCGCGGGGACCGCCGCGCCCAGGCGGCGAATCCCGTCACGGTTTTGCGGGCGACAGCGGCCTGGCGGGCTCGTACTGTGAGCGCATCATGAAGCTGTCGAATCGGGTCCTGAATCGGACGCTCCTCGCGCGCCAGCACCTGCTGGAGCGGTCCACGCTGACCGCACACCAGATGTGTGAGCATCTGGTCGGCCTGCAGGCACAGGATGTTCCGCCGCCGTTCGTCGGGCTGTGGAGCCGGATAGCGGATTTCGATCCGGCGACGGTCTCGGACGCGCTCGACGACCGTTCCCTGGTCCGGATCACGTTGATGCGGGGCACCATTCACCTGGTGACGCCGCCGGACGCACTGCGGATCGCCCCGCACATCCAGCCGGAGCTCGAAAAGACGCCGTTCCGCAAGGGTTTCAACTTCGGCGCGATGGTCGGACTGGACCCGGCGGAGGTGCGCAAGAACGGCGAGGCGGTCCTCGGCGACGAACCCATGCCGGCGGCCGAGATGCGCGCCCGCGCCGCCGAACTCTATCCGGACCGTGATCCTGGCGCGGTGCTGCAAACCTGGCTGTACCAGCTCCCGGTCCTGCAGACCCCGCCCCGCGGCAAGTGGAAGGACAACAGCAGGCCGGTCTGGTCCCGGATCGAGCCCTGGCTCGGCGCGCCGCCGGACCCGTCTTATCCGCTGGCGGAGTTGCTGGTTCGCTATCTGCGCGCCTTCGGTCCGGCCAGCACGATGGACATGCAGGCCTGGTCCCGGCTGACCGGCATCAAGAAGGCCGTCGACCAACTCGGCGACCGGCTGCGCACCTACAGCGACGAGCGCGGCCGCACCCTCTACGATCTGGCCGACGCCGAACTCGCCGATCCCGATCTGCCCGCACCGGTGCGCCTGCTCGGCTGGTACGACAACGCCGTGCTCGCACACCAGGACCGGACCCGCATCGTCCCCGACGGCAACGCTCCGCCACTGCGCGCCTTCGCCAGCCTGGTGTCCTCGATCTTCCTCGACGGCTATCTGGCCGGGATCTACAAGATCTTCCCCAAGGGCGGCGTCGCGCGCTTGCGGATCAGTCCCGCCCGCCCCTGGTCGGCCGCGGAATGCGCCGAGGTCGAAGCCGAGGCCCTGGCGCTGCTCGCCTTCCTGGAAGCCGACAAGGAACCGGTCGTCGAGATCTTGCAACCGGGCGCGGATCTCAAGCCCTGAAGGTTAACAACCGCGCAATACACCGCCTTTAGGCTTGCCGGCACGTCGTTCATGGCTGCAACGGGCGACGCGGACCGCTGAACCGGCGGGCGAACCAGCCGCATTTCCGAGGAGGAATGCCGCATGGTGCCCGCGCGCGCTCAGTCCACTGTTATCACCGACGTCACCGTTTACCTACGCGGCCAACCGGATCCGCGCTGGCAACCTGGACAGGACGTTGTGATCCGGGACGGCGTCATCACCGAAATCGGCGCCGACGCCCGGCGGGCGCACCCCGAACTCCCGCGCGCCGACGGCAGCGGCGGGCACCTGGTGCCCGGCTTCGTCAACACCCACACGCATCTGCAGCAGGCGGTGCTGCGCGGCCTCGGCGAGGGGTTGCCGCTGCTGGCCTGGTTGCGGTGCGTCGGCGAGCGCACCGTCGCGGCCACACCCGAGCAGACCTATCTGTCGGCGCTGGCCGGCGGGCTGGAGCTGCTACGCGGCGGCGTCACCACCGTAGTCGAGCACATGTGGCCGAATCGCTCGGAAGCGGTGCACGACGCGATGATTCGCGCCTTGAACGAGCTAGGGATCCGGGTGATCCTCGGCCGCGGTCTCGCCGATCGGGCCGATGCCTCGCGCCGCTGGGGTCTGGATCCGCGGCTGATGCAACCACTGCCGGAGGTGTTCGCGCATATCGAGGAACTCGACGCGCGGTTGCGGGGATCGCGCATCAGCACGGCGCTGGCGGTGCCGAATCCGCGGTGCCTGACGCCCGAGGGCATGGCCGCCGCTCACGAGTTCGCGGTACGCGGCGGCAAGACCGTATCGATCCATGTCCTGGAGACCACAACCGACGAGGAAATGTGCCGATTGCATGCGGGCCGCGGCGCCGTCGACTATCTCGACGACTCCGGGTTCCTCTGGGATCGCACCCTGGCGGTGCACTGCGTCAACCTGGATGCGCACGGCCGCACGGTTTTCGCCGACCGCGGCGTCGCGGTCTCCTACAACCCGATCAGCAATATGCGCCTGGGCAGCGGCGTCGCGCCGGTGCTGGACATGCTGGCGGCGGGTATCGCGGTCGGGCTCGGCGTCGACGGCGCGGCCAGCAACGACACGCAGGACCTGCTCCTGGCCCTGCGCATGGGTTCCTACTTGCAGCGAGTCACCCGGAAACGCGCTGATCTGCTGGGTTTCGACGACATGCTGCGGATGGCGACCAGCGGCGCGGCGCGGGCGCTCGGCCGGCCCGGCCACGGCCCGGGGATCGGCGCCGGGGACCGCGCCGACCTCACCCTGTTCCGCTTCGACCGGGATTTCGCCTGCCTGCCGGTGCTCGATCCCGGCGCGACGCTGCTCACCGCGGCGTCCGCGCGAGTGGTCGACACGGTCTGGGTGGACGGCGAACCGGTCATCCGGGACGGCCGCAGCACCCGGGTGGATGCCGAACTGCTTGGGCGCCAACTGATCAGCATGCGATGACAAGTTAATCAGCCGGAAACCGCGCGGCGATTACATGTAATTCAAGGCAACGATACTGATCTTGCGCACGGGTTGCACGCAACAAAGATCGACCCGGCGCGGGAAGGCACGAACAGTGACACTCTTCGACACCAGACGCGACGCCGATGCCCGGACCTTGCTGTCCGGCCTCGACGTCTCATTCGCCCAGGCGGGCAAGACATTCGGCGACACCCGGGCCCTGACCGGCATCGATCTCGACATCAGGACCGGCGAATTCGTCGCGGTGGTAGGGCCTTCCGGCTGCGGAAAGTCGACGCTGCTGCGGCTGGCCGCCGGACTGACGCGGGTCAGCACGGGATCGGTTGCGGTGCGCACCGATTCGATCGGCTTCATCTTCCAGGAGGCGACCTTGCTGCCCTGGCGCACGGTGCTGCGCAACGTGGAGCTGTCCGCCGAGTTGCAAGGCCTGGACCGCAAGACCCGCAGAGCCCGCGCCGCCACCGCCCTCGGCGCCGTCGGATTGACCGACTTCGCGACCAGTCTGCCGCACCAGCTCTCCGGGGGTATGCGGATGCGGGTCTCGCTGGCGCGGGCATTGACGCTGCGACCCGAACTGATGCTGCTGGACGAACCCTTCGGCGCCCTGGACGAGTTGACCCGCCTGAGCATGCAGGAGGAGCTGCTGCGCCTCTACCGGGACCACGAGTTCACGGCGCTGTTCATCACGCATTCGGTCTCCGAGGCGGTGTTCCTGGCCTCGCGGGTGGTGGTCATGTCCGCGCGACCCGGCCGGGTGCACGAGGTGATCGATGTGGATCTGCCCTACCCGCGCAGCCGGGAGTCGCGCTTCGATCCCGCGTTCACCGAGCTGGTGGCACGCACCTCGGACTCCTTGAAAGCGGCCTGCTGATGCCTCGCCTCACCAAAGTTCTCGCACCCGTCGTCTCTTTCGGTGTGGCGCTGGCCGCCTGGTACGCGGTCTCCCTGCTGGTGCTGAGCCCACAGCGCCGCTTCCTCCTGCCGCCACCGCACGCCGTGTTCACCGAATCCCTGGCCGACCCGGCCAAGCTCGAAGTGATGCTGCGAGCGCTCGGCGTGACCGGGCGGGTGGCGCTGACCGGGCTCGCGCTCTCGGCCGTCCTCGGCGTCGCGATCGCGGTGCTGATGAGCCAGGCCAAGGCGATCGAACGCGTGGTGTACCCCTACTCGGTGGTCCTCCAGGCGATCCCGGTGCTGGCCGTGGTGCCGCTGATCGGGCTCTGGTTCGGGTACGGACTCGGCTCGCGCACCATCGTCTGCGTGCTCATCGCGATCCATCCGATCATCGCGATGACGCTGTTCGGCATCCAATCGGTGGACGGCAACCTGCGGGAGCTGTTCGCCCTGGGCCGAGCCGGCCGGATCCGCACCATGGTCGCGCTGGAGCTGCCCGCGGCGCTGCCCTCGATCATGACGAGTCTGCGTACCGCGGCGGGACTTTCGGTGACCGGCGCGATCATCGGCGACATGTTCTTCGCGCAGGGACGCCCGGGTATCGGGACCCTGCTGGACAACTACCGCGCCCGGCTGCAATCCGAGGACCTGCTCGCGGCGCTGCTGCTGGCCGGCTTGTTCGGCGTACTCGTGTTCGCGATTTTCACTGCCGCACAGCGGATCACCACCGGCGGCTGGCACGCCGCCGGTCGCTAGCCCCTATCTGGAGGATGCCATGCGTATTCGTACCTTCGGCGCGTTCGCCCTCGCGGCCGCCGTAATCAGTTCCAGCGCGGCCTGTTCCGGTTCCGGGACCGAGACCGCCCCCGACCTGCCCGCCGCTGCGGCCGAACAGCTGCTCTCCGGGATCTGCCCGGAAAAGGTTGTCGTTCAGCTGCAATGGGAGCCGGAGACCGATTCCGGTCCGATCTTCGGCCTGCTCGGTCCCGGCTACCGGGTCGACTCCGACCGCAACCTGGTCACCGGCCCGCTGGCGATCGACGGCAAGGACACCGGAGTCGATCTGGAGATCCGGGCGGGCGGGCCGGCCATCGGCTTCCAGACGGTGCCCTCGCAGATGTATGTCGACTCCTCGATCACGCTGGGGCTGGCCCATTCCGAACACGGCATCGCCGCCGCGGCCACGCAGCCGATCGTCGCGGTGACCACGTTGCTGCGGGCCAGCCCGCAAATGCTGATGTGGGATCCGGGCACCCATCCGGATTGGCGCGGTATCGCCGACATCGGGAAATCCGGTGCGCCGGTAGTGGTTTCACAGGGGCAGCTGTACCCCGACTGGCTGGTGGCGCGGGGACTGCTGCAGCCGGGGCAGATCGACAGCTCCTTCGACAACTCGCCGTCCAGATTCGTGGCCGGGCCGTCGTTCGCGCAGCAGGGTTTCGTGAACTCCGAGCCCTACGTCTACGAGCACGAAGTGCGGGCCTGGGGCAAACCGGTCGGCTACCAGCTGCTGCGCGACGTCGGCTACGAAGGCTATGCCCGCACCGTCAACGTGCGCGCCGACCGGCTCGACGAGCTGCGGCCCTGCCTGCGACGGCTGGTGCCGATGATCCAGCGCTCGACCGCGCGGTTCCTGGCCGATCCGGCACCGGTCGACGACGTGGTGGTCGACGTGGTCTCGCAGAGCCTCAACTTCAGCCCCTACAGTGCCGAGCTCGCCGAATTCGGCTCCCGTGCACTGATTTCCGGCGGACTCGTCGGTCCCGACACCGACGGCGTCATCGGCAGCTTCGACGAGGCCCGGGTGCAACGCGTCATCGCGGAGTTCGCCCCGATCCTGCGCCGCGGCGGCGCACAAGTACCCGACGGACTGTCCGCCCGGGCCCTCGTCACCAAAGAATTCCTCGATCCGACCGTAAGGAACTGAGCATGGCCACCAGTTACGACCTGTCCGAAGTCTCCCGGGAGCAGCAGATGGGCGGCCTCGGCACCGAGACCGACCGCGAGATCCGGGTCATCGACCTCACCGACTTCGAGGACCGCCGCGCCGAGATCACCGAAGAACTCTGGCAGGCCGCCACCGAGATCGGCTTCTTCCAGCTGTCGGGGCACGGAATTCCGCAGACCCTGATCGATGACGTATTCACCCGCACTGCGGGGTTCTTCGCGCTCCCGGACTCGGTGAAAGGCCGGTATCCGCTGGTCAAGGCGAACAACGCGGGCTGGGAGAGCATGAGTCAGGTGCGGCCGTCGATCGGCGTGCCCGACCAGAAGGAGTCGTACCAGATCACCCGCCCGCACATGGACCGATTGTGGCCGAGTTCGGCGGAACTGCCCGGATTCCGTAGCGCTGTATTGGCTTTCGAGCACCAGGCCTGGACCGTGGCCATGCGCGTGCTGTCCTGTTTCGCCGATCGTCTCGGGATGGACCGCGACCATTTCACCGCGGCGCACAACCCGGAATCGCCGGAATATCAGAGCACCCTGCGGCTGCTGCACTACTTCGCGGTCCCCGCCGAACTGCGCGGTGTACCCGGTCGCTGGCGGGCCGGCGCGCACACCGACTTCGACTGCCTCACTTTGCTTTTCCAGCGCGATGGTCAGGGCGGGCTGCAGGTGTGCCCGGGCCGGGAGATGCAGGAGCAGGAGTGGACCTCGATCACGCCGTCGTCCAGCCTGATCACCTGCAATATCGGCGATATGCTCACCCGCTGGAGCGATGATCTGCTGCCGTCCAACTTCCACCGGGTCCGCAGCCCGGGCGAAGGCGAATACCAGGGAGAGCGCTACAGCATCGCGTACTTCGCCCAGGCCGACCGCGACGCCGTCATCCAGGGGCCGGGCGGCACCTATCCCCCGGTCACCGCCGCCGATTTCCTCACCCAGCGGGTGCGGGCCAACTATCGGCCGCAAGGATAGCTTCGACGCCCGCAGGAAGGGGACCACTGTCATGACCGATCCGGAAGCGCCGCCGGGGGCTCTGCTCGGCGAGCACGTGCACCGGCAAGTCCGCCAGCTGGTCCTCTCCGGCGAACTCGAACCCGGTCAGCCGCTCAGCGTGCCCGCGCTGGCCGCCCGGCTCGGGGTCAGCCGCAGCCCGGTGCGCGAAGCCGTCCAGCAGCTCATCTACGAGGGTCTGGCCGTCAACGTGCCGCACGCGGGCGCGCGGGTCGCCGTCCTGGACGACGGCCAGATCCGGGACGTGCTGGCGGTCCGCGCCGTACTGGACGGCCTGGCCGCCGAACGCGCCGCCACCCGCCTCACCGACGCCGATCTCGACGAACTGGCCGATCTCGTTGCCGCACAGGAGCACAACCTGCACGGCGCCGCCGACACCGCCCGCGACACCCAGCTCGACCTGGCCTTCCACCGCCTGATCCGGGACGCTGCCGCCAGCAAACCTCTGACCGACGAACTGTCCCGGCTGGAAGCCCAGGCCCACCTCTATCGCGGCGACCTCTGGCACTCCGCCCGAAACCGCCGCACCGCCCTGCACGAGCACCGCGGCATCCTGCAGGCCCTCGAATCCGGGCTCCCCGCATCCGCCCGAGCCGCCGCCGAGTCCCACGTACACGGCTTGATCACACGGCTCGGACGGAGCTGAGACGAGCGAAATCCCCTAGCCGCGAGCGGCTTTCAGCAGGTCTTCGCGGGTGGTGAACTTGACGCGGGGGCGGCGTGCCGCCTTGCCCGCGGTCTTCTCGGCCTGATCGATGGACTTCCAGCCCGCGCGGTCGACCAGGTCGGGCTGGCGTTCGGCGATGAGGGCCTTCAGGGCGGCGCGGTCGGCTTGGGGCTTGTTCAGCTTTCCGCTGGTGAAGTCCGAAACAAGCTGTTCCACAGTCTCTTCGGAGTCGGTGCGGTTGGAGCCGATGACGCCGCGCGGACCGCGCTTGATCCAGCCGCTGACGTAGACGCCGGCGAGCGGTGCGCCGTCCTCGCCGAGGACGCGACCGTGTTCGTTGGGGACCACGGCGCGACCCTCGTCGAAGGGGAGGTCGGCGACCGGTTCGCCCTTGTAGCCGATCGAGCGCAGCACCAGACCGGTTTCCAAGGCTTCGGCGCGGTCGGTGGCGCGGGCCACCACCTGGCCGCCCTCTTCGACCAGTTCGTTGTGCACGAACTCGAGGCCCTCGACCTGCTCGACGCCGGTGACGGCGGTCGGGGAGCCCAGGTAGCGGAAGACGATGCGGCGGTTGGCCGGATCGCGACGGCCCGCGGCGTACTCCTTGGCGAGGGTGTACTTGAGTTGCAGGTGCGGTTCCACGTCCGGGTCGTCGAGCACGGCGCGGCTGGTCGCGTCCAGTTCCAGGTCGGCGTCCTCGACGACGATGTCCACACCCTTCAGGTGGGCCAGCGCCAGGAACTCCGGCGAGGTGTAGGCCGCCTGCAGCGGGCCACGGCGGCCGAGCACGACGACCTCGCGGATATTGCTGCGCCGCAGGGCATCCAGCGCGTGGTCGGCGATATCGGTCTTGGCGAGCTCGTCGGGATCGACGGTGAGCACGCGGGCCACGTCGAGGGCGACATTGCCGTTGCCGACGATGACGGCCCGCTCGGCCGACAGGTCGAACTGGCGATCCGCGTAATCGGGGTGACCGTTGTACCAGTTGACAAACTCGGTGGCCGAGTGGCTGCCGGGCAGATCCTCGCCGGGCACGTTCATCCGCCGGTCGGACGCGGCGCCGACCGCGTACACGACGGCGTGATGGTGCTTCAGCAGTTCCTCGTGCGAAATGTGGGTGCCCACTTCCACATTCAGGTAGTACTGCAGGGTCTCGCGCCGGAACGCGGACTCGAACAGGCTCGACACGGTCTTGGTGCCCGGATGGTCCGGGGCGACGCCGTTGCGCACCAGACCCCACGGGGTCGGCAGCCGGTCGAACATCTCCACCTCGACATCGCAGCGCCGCAACAGCTCGTCGGCCGCGTAACAGGCGGCCGGCCCGGCGCCGACGATGGCGACCCGCAGCGTGCCGAGTTCCTTCGGCGGACGCGCGGGCGTCACGATCGGATCGAAATTCGACTCCAGCGGATGCCGCTGGAAGTAGGCGGCGTTGATGTCGCGATAGCGGGCCAGCGACGCGGTCAGATCGTCCTCGGAGAAGATGGCCTCCACCGGGCACGCGTCGACACAGGCACCGCAGTCGATGCAGGTGTCGGGGTCGATGTAGAGCATCTCGGTCGTCGCGAACTCCCGCTGATCCGGGGTGGGACGAATGCAATCGACCGGGCACTCGGAGACGCAGCTGGCGTCGTTGCAACAACGCTGCGTGATGACGTAGGCCATAGTGTGCAGATCCTCGAAATGTGCGTGGGCTGTATGCCACCCGGGGGTTTGCGGTGGACCGGCGGTGTCACAGGGTCGAGCGTGCGCGGTTGTGACGCCGCTTTCAGTGTGCCTGAAGAGTGGCGTACGCCTCTCTCCGGACTGCCACGGTCCTATCACAGCGGCTCTCGTGCGCGTCAATCCCCCACCACATCGTGAGACAGCGAGGGATCGGCCTTACGGTATGCGCATGGCGCGGACTCTGATCCTCATGCGGCACGGCAAGTCGAGCTACCCGGACGGCGTCGGCGACCATGAGCGCCCGCTGGCGACCCGTGGTCTGCGCGAAGCCGGCCTGGCCGGGCAATGGCTGCGCGAAACCCAGCCGCCGGTCGACGCGGCGCGCTGCTCCACCTCGGTCCGGACACGGGAAACCCTGGCCGCCACCGGAATCCAGGCCCCCGTGGTCTTCGAGCGCGGCATCTACGAGGCGTCTCCGCGCACGCTGATCGAACTGGTCCAGATCTGCGACGACGACGTGTCGACCCTGATGCTGATCGGGCACGCGCCCGGGATGCCGTGGACCGCGTGGGAGCTGGCCGCCAACCGCAACTCCGAGCAGGCGATCGAGCTCAGCCGGAAGTTCCCCACCTCAGCGCTGGCGGTGCTGGAATTCGACCGGCCCTGGGCCGAGGTGGATCCGGGTACCGGCGAGCTCACCTATTTCCACGTGCCGCGCTGACTACTTGAGCAGCTTGCCGCCGACCACGACGACGCCGCCGAGGATCAGCAGCAGCACGAAGGCGACGAACCCGTTCGTCAGCCACCACACCACGCCGAGCGCGAGCAGCACCGGAGCCACCGCGACCGCGGTGATGAAGGGACTTTCCCGGACCGTGGCCAATGCCGAACGAGCCCGGACACGATCAATTTCCTTAGCCATGTTCCCCAGGGTAGGCGCGGAAATCCGGGGCGTCCCGTTGTCTGGGAATCGGCCGATTTCCGCTGCGTGCGGCGGTGCCCGGTGGGAGGCTGAGGCGATGGATTGGAAAATCGAACTCATCGCGATTCCCGTCACCGACGTCGACCGCGCGAAGGATTTCTACACGTCGATCGGCTTCAACGCCGACCATGATCACTCCCCCAGCGACGACGTCCGCTTCGTGCAGCTGACCCCGCCGGGCTCGGGCTGCTCGATCTGTATCGGCACCGGGCTCACCGAAGCCGCTCCCGGCAGCGTCGAGGGCATGCAGATGGTCGTCGCCGACGCCGAGCAGGCGTATCAGCAGCTGGTCGCGGCCGGCGTGGAGGCCACCCCGGTCAAGGACTTCGGCTGGGGCCTGTTCACCTTCTTCGCCGACCCCGACGGCAACCGGTGGGCCGTGCAGCAGCTGCCCAAGTACGACTGAGCGACCGCCCCTCGACTCGTGAAGAATTGGCCTTGCTTGGAGTGCACTCCAGGTGGGTAGCGTCGGTCATGTTCTTCGAGAAGGGCGAGGGTAGATGGGTCTTCCGGCAGGTCAGAGCAGTGTCACCGACCATGATCGGCCGCGGTATTCGATCGGCGAGGTCGCCGAGCGGTCCGGGCTGAGCCGGGACACCCTGCGCTGGTACGAGCGGATCGGGCTGATGGATTACGTCGGCCGCGACCACACCGGAAAGCGGCGATTCAGCAACCGTGACCTGGAGTGGCTGGCGCTGATCGGGCGCTTGCGCACCACCGGGATGTCGGTCGCCGACATGGTCCGCTATGCCGAGCTGGTGCGGTCCGGCGATGCGACGCTGCCGGAACGGTTGCAGATGTTCCGGGACACCCGCGCTGAAGTGCTCGCCCAGATCGAGGAACTCCGCAGGACCGTCGAAGTGCTGGATTACAAGATCGCCTTGTACTCCGGCGACGACTCGGCGGTCCGGCCGGCATTACTCATCGCGCACGACAGCAAAGGAATTCAGAAATGACTCTTCCGGTCACCGCTCTGGGCACCGACGGCATCGAGGTCGGCGGGCAGGGCCTGGGCTGCATGGGAATGAGCGAGTTCTACGGCGAGTCCGACCTCACCGAATCCCGCGCGACGCTGGACCACGCGCTGGAACTCGGCATCACCCTGTTCGACACCGCCGATATCTACGGCTCCGGCCACAACGAGGAATTCCTCAGCGATTTCGTGCGCGCCAACCGGGACCGGGTGGTGCTCGCCACCAAGTTCGGCATCGTGCGCAAGACCGAAGACCCCGCCTACCGCGGTTTCGACAATTCCCCCGGCTATATCCGCAAGTCCGTGGACGACAGCCTGCGCCGGCTCGGCATCGACGTCATCGACCTGTACTACATGCACCGCCGCGACCCGCAGGCGCCGATCGAGGACACCGTCGGCGTGCTCGCCGAACTCGTCGCACAGGGCAAGGTCCGCGCGCTCGGCCTGTCCGAGGTGACCGGCGACGAACTGCGCGCGGCGCACGCCGTCCATCCGATCGCGGCCGTGCAATCCGAGTGGTCGCTGTTCTCCCGCGATGTCGAGCGCACCGCGGTGCCCGCCGCCGCGGACCTCGGCGTCGCGTTCGTGCCGTATTCGCCGCTGGGCCGCGGCTTCCTGACCGGCCGGCTGAGCACCGCGGACCCGACGGACTTCCGCCGCAACATGCCCCGCTTCTCCGGCGACAACGCCGTGCACAACGCGGAACTGCTGGCGCCGCTGGCCGCCATCGCCGCAGACCGTGGCGTCACCCAGGCCCAGGTGGCGCTGGCGTGGGTGCACGCCCAGGCCGGGGCGCACAACCTGCCGGTCGTCCCGATCCCGGGCACCCGCAGCCGCAAGCGTTTGGCGGAAAACGTCGCTGCCGCAACACTGGTCCTGACCACCGACGAGCTGGCCGGCCTGGAGCCGATCGCCGGAAAGGTCGCCGGCCCCCGCTACGCCGACATGTCCTTCACCTCGGCGGGCCGGGAATAGCAAGCAGCGCAACAGAACAGGAAGCACAGACGTGTCCACACTGTCCCTGAACGTCCGTTTCACCGCCAAGCCCGGTCAAGAAGCCGCCTTGCGGGAAACCCTGCAGAACATGATCGAACCGACGCTTGCCGAGGAGGGCTGCCTCGGCTACGAGCTGTACCTGCACCCGACCGACCCGAGTCGCGTTGTGCTCCTGGAGGAATGGGTGGACGTGGCCGCGCTGGCGGAGCATTTCCAGACTCCGCACCTGAAGCAGTGCATCGCCGACATGGAGGACATCCTGGCCGAGCCATTGCAGATGCGGCGATTCACCGACGCATAGGGCCTGCTCGGCATCGCTTTGGTGGACAACTGCCGTGCTACAGGGTATGAAACTAGAACAGGTTTCATTTCTGGTGATGCGGGAGTTTCGATGGACAGCGCGGCCGTGGGCGAAATGGTGATGGCTGGGTTCCAGAAGCTGGGATTCATCCAGTACACCGGCATCGAAGGCGTCGAGTTCGGCCCCGGCCACAACATCGTGTCGATCGAACCGAAGCCGGAGCACCTCAACCACAACGGCGATCTGCACGCCGCCGTGCTCTTCGGGCTGGCGGAGACCGCCGCGATGGGCGCGTCGGTGTCCGGGATCGTGGACCTGATGGCCGAGACGTTCATCGTCGCCAGGAACGGCCGGATCGAATACCTGGCTCGCGCCAAGGGCACGGCCGGGCCGTTCCTGGCGATCTCCGACATCGAGCCGGAAACCCTCGAGAAGGTCCGCGCGCAGATCGCGGACCAGGTCGACATCGAGCTGGAAGTGCCGGTGACCATCACCGACAACACTGGAAAGCAGGTGGCCGCTTCGGCATTCACCGCCGTGCTGCGGCCGCGCCGGAAGTGACCCCTACGCCTGCGCGGGCGCCTCGGCCGGCCGCGCGGCGCGCCGGGTGATCAGCCAGCCGACCGCGGCCGCCAGCGGGAACATCAGCACACCGTAAACCGCTGCCGGGACCGCCATTTCGGTACTGTCGAGCACGCTGATCGCCACCGTCATGGCGATCGTGCTGTTGTGGATGCCGATCTCCATCGAGCAGGCGATCGCCTGGCGGTCGGTCACCCCGAGCCAGCGCGGCACGAAGTAGCCGGCGGTCAGGCTGATCAGGCAGAACAGCGTGGTGACGGCGCCGACGTCGACCAGGTAACCGGTCAGGTTCTCCCGTTCGGCCAGCATCGTGCCCAGGATAACCAGCAGCAGGGTCACCGCCGAGCCGATCCGGACCGGGCGATCCATCCGTTCGGCGAAACCGGGCGCCCGTCGCCGGGTGAACATGCCCAGCGCGACCGGGATCAGGACGATCGCGAAAACCTGTGCTGCCTTACCGAATTGCAGCCCGACCTGCCCCGCGCTGCCGCCCGGCTCGAAGTAGTCGATGGCGAAATTGGTGACCAGCGGCAGGGTTACCACCGCGACGATCGAATTCACCGCTGTCAGCGACACATTCAGCGCGACATCGCCGCGGAAGAGGTGACTGAACAGGTTCGCGGTGGTGCCGCCGGGCGAGGCCGCCAGCAGCATCATGCCGACGGCGAGCAGCGGGGACAGATCGAACAGCAGCACCAGCCCGAAGGCCGCCGCGGGCAACAGCACCAGCTGGCAGGCCAGCGCGATGGCCACCGGCCGCGGGTTCGACGCGATGCGCCGGAAATCGTCGACGGTCAGCGACAGACCGAGGCCGAACATGATCACGGCCAGCGCCAGCGGAAGCGCCACCGATACCAGTGGAGAATTCATGCAATGTCCTCATCACTCATCCGGCTAGCCCTAGCCGGAAATCTGAACCCGGCGGGTGTCAGAATTCGCTGAGGATAGCCGGACTGTGACGAGCGTCGCAATAGCTACGGCGGATTTATGGCTGACCGGTCATGTAAGCGATGGCGGCGTCGATGGACTCCTGCCCGCCGGCCTGGTGCAGACCGGCGAAGGCGCCGATGACGCCGCCGACGACCGTGGCGATCGGCACGGTGACCACGTCGAACACGAACAGCCCCAACGGGAAGCCGGCCAGGAAGCCGATCGCCGCGCCGATGGCCGCGCCCTCCAGAATCTGCGGCTGATAGCGCTCGATATCGGCGAAAAAGCGCTCCTGCGAACTGATCTCGCGCACCGGCCCGTCCACCGGGGTGTTCGGCGCGAGCGACAGGCGCGCGCCCGCCTCGTCGATGACCGGGCGGAGGTCGATCTTGCGGCCTTCGACATCGATCGTCATCGGCAGCGCGGCGATGATCTGGCCGGCGCTGTCGGCGACCGTCACGACCTTCTCGTCGGCGACCAGCGCGAAACGGCCATTTTGCAGGGTGGTGACGGTGGACTTGCGATCCTCGGCGACCGCGACCTGGTAGCCGACCTCCTTGAAGCTGCCCCGCAGATCCAGCGGGGCGTCGTCGGCGGGAGCGACCTGCGCGGGCGGCGCGGGCGCGGGCTCCGCCTGCACCACTCCGCTCGCCAGGCCGGTAGCCGCCAAACTCAGGAGTGCGGTCGCGGTGATTCTGCTGATCCTCATCGTGTTCTTCCCCTAGCGCCGATTCGTCGGTACGAAGATACCGGCCGCGGACCGACTTCAGCAGGGCTCCAGGCTGTTTGACGCATTGATGTCAGCCGACCGTCAGTGGACGCCGCGCGTAGTCCGGCGCGTGCTCCGTCCGGATGCCGATGCCGCCCAGGTAGGCCGTCAACCCGGCCAGCGGCGGGAACTTGTCGATCAGCCGGAGCGCGGCCGGCGGCGTGGTGAGGGTGCCCGCGAGGGCTGGGCGCAGCAGTGAGTCATGGTCGCCGAGCTGGGATTTCTGCATCACGGCGGTCGGCAGGCTCCGTCGCCGCTGTACCCGGGCCAGGTCCGCTGTCGGCACCTGGCCGCGCCGCAGCGGGCCCGCGAGCAGGCGCGCCGCCGCCACCGCGTCCTGGATCGCCAGGTTGACGCCGACGCCGCCGACCGGCGACATGGTGTGCGCGGCGTCGCCGAGGCAGAGCAGGCCGTCGCGGTACCAGCGCCGCAGCCGGCCCATGGACACCTCGAGCAGCTTGACGTCGTCCCAGGAGCGGATCGCGGTGAGCGTGTCCGGCTGCCAATCGAACAGCGCCGCCAATTCGGTACGGAACCACTGGATGTCATGGGTGCGCAGGGCGGCGTCGGCACCCTTCTCGATCAGGTACCCGGTTTGGAAATAGTCGCCGCGATCCATGGTCACCGCGGCCCGGCCGTCGCCGAAGCTCGCGAACACCATGCTCTCGTTGCGACGCCGGGCGGGCATGGGGACGCGGACGTACCAAATGTCCATCGGCACTTCGAACATGGTCTGCCGCAGCCCGGCCGCGGTGCGCACGACCGAGTCGCGGCCGTCGCAGGCGAGCACCAGATCCGCGGCGAGGCTGCCGTGCGCACCGTCCGCGGTGCGGTAGTCGACGCCGGTCACCCGGTCCGAATCCGTCCGCAGCCCAGTCACTTCGGTGGCCATGCGCAGCGTGAAGGACGGCTCCTGAGCCGCCGCGGCGGCGAGCAGGTCCAGGAAATCCCACTGCGGCACCATCGCGATGTAGCGGTGCGGGCCGGGGATCCGGCCGAAATCGGCGGCCACGATGGTGCGGTCACCGAAATGCATCTTCATCTGCGCCAGCTTGCTGTGCGGCAGGCCGGCGAACTTGGCCCCCAGGCCCAGCTCGTCGAGCAGGCGCAGGGTCGCGGGATGCACTGTGTCCCCGCGGAAGTCGCGCAGAAAGTCCCGGTGCTTCTCCAGCACGGTGACTTCGATCCCGGCGCGGGCCAGCAACAGCCCGGCCATCATGCCCGCCGGTCCGCCGCCGACGATGCAGCACGTGGTGTTCTCCATGACGCCCCCTTTGTCCGATCCCGTTCTACGACACACCGTAGTAGACAAATCGGCCTCGGTCGAGGGCCTCTTGACTTCGTCCTCGCGCCGCGCAACACTGAACTAGATGGTTCAGTATGACTTCCTAGGCGCATCGTTCGCGGCGCTCGCGGATCCCACCCGCAGGGGGATCCTGGAGCACCTCGGGCGTGGGCCCGCGTCCGTCACCGAGCTCGCCGGCCGCTTCGACATGACCCTGACCGGCATCAAGAAGCATCTGCGACTGCTGGAGGACGCGGGCATGATCGTCACCGAAAAACGCGGTCGAGTCCGGTACTGCCGGCTCGGCGAGAACATCTTCGACCGCGAAGTGGCGTGGCTGCAGAACTATCGGCGCATGGTGGAAGCCCGGATGGACCGTCTCGGTGAATTTCTCGAGCGAACGGAGCACAACCAATGAGCACCTCCACGAAAGAAGCGGTCGTCACCACCTCCGGCGATCGCGACTGCCACGTCGAGCGCGTCTTCGACGCCCCGCGCGAGCGCGTCTGGGCCGCCTACAGCCGGGTCGAGCAACTGGCCCAGTGGTGGGGCCGCGGCCACCAGCTCGACATCGAGCGCTGGGAATTCCGCAAGGGCGGGCACTGGCGTTTCGTCGAACACTCCGACGGCCAAACCCACGGCTTCGAAGGCCGCTTCCGGGAGATCACCCCGGAAGAACGCATCGTGCAGTCCTTCGAATGGGACGGCATGCCCGCCCACATCAGCATCGACACCACCACGTTCGTCGACCTCGGCGACGGCCGCACCAAAGTGGTCACCGACAGCATCTTCCACACCCAGGAAGAACGCGACGGCATGCTGGGCTCCGGCATGGAAGCCGGCATGAACGAAAGCTACCTCGCCTTGGACCGGCTGCTCGCCGGCTGACCCGGAAGCTGTTCGGCCTCAGCGTGATTGCCACGCCGAGGCCGAATAGCCGTGTACGGCTGTCGAATTCAGGAGCGATCCGAACCGACGCGGCGCTTGCGCGGCTTCAAGTGCAGGGCGGGCAGCGGCGGGGCCGGGATACGCTGCTCCGGGGTGTGGCCCGCGATGTCCGGGAAGCGCGCGACATCGTGGTTCTCCCAGTCGTTTCGGGCCGCCACGATCTCCTCGTGACTGCGGCCGACGAAGTTCCACCACATCACCAGTTCCTCGCCGAACGGTTCGCCGCCGATCAGCAGGAAGTGCGCGCCGCCGGAGCTGGTGAGCCGCAGCTCGTTTCGTTCGGTGCCCAGATAGAGCAAGGGGCCCGCGGCGAGTTCGGTGTCCGCGACCGTCACCTCGCCCTCGATCACCATGATCGCGTGTTCGAAGCCCGGTTCCAGCGGAAGCGTCACCGCGGCGCCCCGCTCCAGGCGGACGTCGGCGCCGACGATCGGGGTGTAGGCCCGCGCGGGCGAGGCGTGACCGGCGAGCGAACCGATCAACACGATCGCCTCGATGCCGTCGGCCCGGAATACCGGCAGGTCACGATGCTGCTCGAAATGCGGGTCGACCCGGGTCGCGTTGCCCGGCAGCGCAATCCAGAGCTGTAGTCCGTGCCCGGCCGGGGCGTCGGCGGAGTAGTACTCCGAGTGCGCGATCCCGCGACCCGAGGTCATCAGGTTCAGCTGGCCCGGATGGATCTCCACATCCGAGCCGACTGAATCACGGTGCCGGATCTGTCCGGTGAACGGCCAGGTCACCGTCTGCAAACCGATGTGGGGGTGCGGATCGATGTCCGGCGGCGCATCCGTCTTGGTGACCGTGGGCGAACCGAAATGGTCGAAGAAGCACCAGGCCCCGACGGTCGGCAGATCCCGTTGCGGCAGCACACGTTCGACGAACACGCCGCGCACCCCGCCCAGCGGCACCTCACGCGCCGGGAACAGCTCGGCGACCGGGCCGGGACCCGCGGTCGGCTCGCAGAGCTGCTCGGCCGGATGCTCCTCGAGATCACTCACGAATAACGCCCTTACCGATGACATGCGCGTCGTATTCCGGATGCTTCTCCAGGTAGGCCCTGATGAACGGGCACAGCGGCCGGATCACGCGCTGCAGCGCGATGGTGTCCTCGATGGCCACCTTGGCCAGCACCTTCCCGAGCCCCTTGCCGGAGAACGCGTCATCGATCTCGGTGTGCGTGAACACCGTTTCGTCGCCGCGCTCCTCGTACTCGGCGAACCCCGCGAGCTTGCCGTCGTAGAAGACCTCGTACCGCTTCTTCTCGTCGTTGCGAGCGACCGTGGCCTCCGGAGTCGACTCACTCATGTGCTTCTCCTTCTGCTGTCGTACCGGATGTCTGCTCAAAATGGAAACGCGATTGAACGCGGCGATCGTCGTCGCCACCCAGATCACCGCAGACATCTGCTCGTCCGAAAGATACTGGCGCGCGAAAGCGTACTCGCGCTGCACCGTCGCCTCCTCCGGCAACACCGCAGTCACCTCCGCCAGCGCCAACGCCGCCTGCTCGGCCTCGGAGAAAAACTCCGTCCGCCGCCACGCCGGCAACACTGCCAACTGGCGCTCGGACGCCCCCGCCGCCAACGCCGCGGCGTGGTGCTTATCCAAGCAACTCGCACACCCACTGAGCTGCGAAACCCGCACCATAACCAGCTCGATCAGCTTCCGATCGAGCCCGGCCCGCGTCCCCGCCGCCCGCACCGCAACCGCCACCCCCGTCAACGCCCGATACACCTCCGGATGCTGCTTATCGATCCAGACTCGACGCTCGGAAACCAACGACTCCATGCCCCGAATAACTCACACGGCTATCGAAATGTTCCGGACTACAGTCCACTTCAGCTCTCGAGCCTTGCCAGCCCAGGGCCCTGAGCGCGTCGACCACCACAACCTGCATCAACGCCGGGGCTCCTTCATCGCAACCCCATCCACTTACGATGGGCTGCGGTCACAGACGGCAGAGGGAGCGAGTGATGAACGGTCCGAGCTTGTCCGAAGCAACTGTCCAAGAAATTCAGCTGGAATTGATCCGCAGATCTAGCTTCAACAACTTCGACGGGGAGCTGGTTGCGGGCAGCCTGGAACGGCACCGCGATCTCTGGCTGGCGGTCTACATCGATCGGTTCGGCCTGGCGCACGAGGAGCATCGTGACTGGTTCGCGTCAGGTTCGTTGATCAAGCTACGTGATCTGCGCGGCGATCTATGGAATGTCGACACACTTGTCGTGCTGACCGAAGACCTCGACAAGGCAAAGGAATTGGCCCGCGTCGCCGAAACAGACAAGTGGCAGGCCGACGAGGTAGCGGTGCAGGACAACGTCGAAGAATTGTCCTTCGCACTGGGGTGTGGGCATACCCGCCACAGGGTGCTCAGTGTCTGGTGGGACTGACATACAACGCACTTCGGCCCCCGCTCCGAAGGGAGCGGGGGCCGAAAGCGCTTGCCTGGCTACTGGTTAGCGGTAGTCGCTGAAACCGTAGTCGTCCAGCGGCACCGCGGCGCCGGTGGAGGCGCCGAAGCTGTCCGGGCTGTAGTAGGTGTCGTCGTAGGACGGCACCGCGTACGCGGCCTGACGGGCTTCCTCGGTCGGCTGCACCTGGATGTTGCGGTAGCGGTTGATACCGGTACCGGCCGGGATCAGCTTGCCGATGATCACGTTCTCCTTGAGGCCGATGAGCTTGTCGGAGCGGCAGTTGATAGCCGCGTCCGTCAGGACTCGAGTGGTCTCCTGGAAGGACGCCGCCGACAGCCACGAATCGGTGGCCAGCGACGCCTTGGTGATACCCATCAGCACCGGGCGACCCGAAGCCGGCTCGCCACCCTCGGCGACCACGCGACGGTTGGCGGCTTCGAACTCGGCCCGCTCGGTGAGCGAACCGGGCAGGAATTCCGTTGCGCCGGAGTCGATGATGGTGACACGCCGCAGCATCTGCCGGACGATGACCTCGATGTGCTTGTCGTGGATCGACACACCCTGCGAGCGGTAGACCTCCTGGACCTCGTGGACCAGGTGGACCTGCACCTGACGGGGGCCCATCACGCGCAGCACCTCGTGCGGATCCGCCGCGCCTTCCAGCAACTGCTGGCCGACCTCGACGTGGTCACCGTCGGAGAGCAGACGCTCGGTGCCGTCGTCGTGCTTGAACACCCGCAGCCGCTGCCGCTTGGAGAGCTTGTCGTAGACAACCTCTTCCGAACCGTCGTCGGGGATGATGGTGATCTTGTAGAAACGATCGTCATCCTCGAGGCGCACCCGGCCGGAGATCTCCGCGATCGGCGCCTTGCCCTTGGGCACACGCGCTTCGAAGAGCTCCTGCACACGAGGCAGACCGCCGGTGATGTCATCGCCCGCGACACCACCCTGGTGGAAGGTACGCATGGTCAGCTGGGTACCGGGCTCACCGATGGACTGCGCGGCGACGATACCGACGGCCTCACCGATGTCGACCAGCTTGCCGGTCGCCATCGAGCGGCCGTAGCAGGTCGCGCACACGCCGGTGCCGGTGGTGCAGGTCAGCACGGAGCGGACCTTCACCTCGGTGATGCCGGCCTCGAGCAGCGCGTCCAACGCCGGGTCGCCGAGATCGGCGCCCTTGGCCACGACAACGTTGCCCTTGGCGTCCACCGCGTCGGTCGCGAGCGTCCGTGCGTAGGTGGAGGTTTCGACGTGCGCGTCGCGGATGATGCTGCCGTCGGCCATCTTCTCCGCGATCGGCACCACGATGCCGCGCTCGGTACCACAGTCGTGCTCGCGCACGATGACGTCCTGCGAGACGTCCACCAGACGACGGGTCAGGTAACCCGAGTCGGCGGTACGCAGCGCGGTGTCGGCCAGACCCTTACGGGCACCGTGGGTGTTGATGAAGTACTCGAGAACGGTCAGGCCCTCACGGAACGAGGACTTGATCGGCCGCGGGATGAACTCACCCTTCGGGTTGGTAACCAGGCCCTTCATACCGGCGAGGGTACGAGTCTGGGTGAAGTTACCGGTCGCGCCCGACTCGACGATCGTGATGATCGGGTTGTCCGGCGGGTAGTGCGCCCGCATGGCCGTACCGACCTCTTCGGTCGCTTCCTGCCAGATCTTCACCAGGGCGCTGTTGCGCTCGGTGTGATCCAGCGCGCCGCGCTGGTACTTCTTGTCGATCTGATCGGCCTGCGCCTCGTAGCGCTCCATGATCTCGGTCTTCTCCGGCGGAACCAGAACGTCCGACATGGAGACCGTGACACCCGAGCGAGTGGCCCAGTAGAAGCCCGCGTCCTTCAGCTTGTCGACGGTCTGCGCCACGACAATCATCGGGTACCGCTCGGCCAGATCGTTGATGATCGTGGCCTGCCGCTTCTTCGGCATCTGCTCGTTGATGAACGCGTAGTCCGCGGGCAGCAACTCGTTGAACAGCACGCGACCCAGGGTGGTCTCGGCGGTCCACGCGTCGCCGCGCTTCCAACCGTCCGGGAACAGGACATCCTCGATCTCGCGCTGCGGACGCTGCTCGGTCAGGCGGACCTTGATCAGCGAACGCACGGTGAGCTCGTCGCGGTCGACGGCCATCTGCGCCTCGGCGGGCGAGGAGTAGACGCCGAATTCCGCACTGTCCTTGCCGGCCGGCTGGTACGAACCCTTGGCGCCATCGACGAGGCGGGTCAGGTAGTACAGGCCGGTCACCATGTCCAGACGGGGCATGGCGAGCGGTCGGCCGGAGGCCGGCGACAGGATGTTGTTCGAGGACAGCATCAGGATGCGGGCCTCGGCCTGCGCCTCCGCGGACAGCGGAAGGTGCACGGCCATCTGGTCACCGTCGAAGTCGGCGTTGAACGCTTCACAGACGAGCGGGTGCAGCTGGATCGCCTTGCCCTCGACAAGCTGCGGCTCGAAAGCCTGGATGCCGAGGCGGTGCAGGGTGGGCGCGCGGTTCAGCAGCACCGGGTGCTCGGCGATGACCTCTTCGAGGACATCCCACACCTGGGGACGCTGACGCTCGACCATCCGCTTGGCGGACTTGATGTTCTGCGCGTGGTTCAGATCGACCAGACGCTTCATCACGAACGGCTTGAACAGCTCCAGCGCCATCAGCTTGGGCAGACCACACTGATGCAGCTTCAGCTGCGGACCGACGACGATGACCGAACGGCCGGAGTAGTCGACGCGCTTACCGAGCAGGTTCTGCCGGAAACGACCCTGCTTGCCCTTGAGCAGGTCGCTCAGGGACTTCAGCGGGCGGTTACCCGGACCGGTGACCGGACGGCCGCGACGGCCGTTGTCGAACAGCGCGTCCACGGACTCCTGCAGCATCCGCTTCTCGTTGTTGACGATGATCTCGGGCGCACCCAGATCGATCAGTCGCTTGAGGCGGTTGTTGCGGTTGATCACGCGGCGGTACAGGTCGTTCAGGTCGGAGGTGGCGAAACGGCCACCGTCGAGCTGAACCATCGGGCGCAGCTCCGGCGGGATCACCGGCACCGCGTCGAGCACCATGCCCATCGGCGAGTTGCCGTTGGTCTGGAAGGCCGCGACGACCTTGAGGCGCTTGAGCGCGCGCAGCTTCTTCTGGCCCTTACCGCTGCGGATGGTCTCCCGCAGGTTCTCGGCCTCGGCCGCGATGTCGAAGTTCTCCATCAGCTTCTGGATGGACTCCGCACCCATGGCGCCGGTGAAGTACTCGCCGTAGCGGTCGACCAGCTCGCGGTAGAGCACCTCATCGACGATGAGCTGCTTGACCGACAGCTTGGTGAAGGTGCTCCAGATCTCGTCGAGACGATCCAGCTCGCGCTGCGAGCGGTCGCGCAGCTGACGCATTTCGCGCTCGCCGCCGTCCTTGACCTTGCGGCGCACGTCGGACTTGGCGCCCTCGGCCTCGAGCTCGGCGATATCCGCCTCGAGCTTCTGGGCGCGGGCCTCCAGGTCGGCGTCACGCTGATCGGCGACCGCCTTCTTCTCGACCTCCATCTCGGCCTCGAGGGTGCTGAGCTCGTTGTGGCGCAGCTCCTCGTCGACACCGACGATGACGTAGGCGGCGAAGTAGATGATCTTTTCCAGATCCTTCGGCGCCAGGTCGAGCAGGTAGCCCAAGCGCGAGGGAACGCCCTTGAAGTACCAGATGTGGGTAACCGGAGCGGCCAGCTCGATGTGGCCCATCCGCTCACGGCGCACCTTGGCGCGAGTCACCTCGACGCCACAGCGCTCACAGATGATGCCCTTGAAGCGGACGCGCTTGTACTTACCGCAGTAGCACTCCCAGTCGCGAGTAGGTCCGAAGATCTTCTCGCAGAACAGGCCGTCCTTCTCCGGCTTGAGCGTGCGGTAGTTGATGGTCTCCGGCTTCTTCACCTCGCCGTAGGACCACTGGCGGATGTCTTCGGCGGTGGCCAGGCCGATCCGGAGTTCATCGAAGAAGTTGACGTCTAGCACGTAACTTCCTTTCCCCTGTTCGGGTCGAATTCGAGCAAAAGTTCACTAGTGGGTCGAGCGCGCCACCCTGTCGCCCGCGCGAGCGGGCGACAGGGGGACGCCGAACGCATCAGTTCGCCAAGTCGTCGACGGTGGCGGCTTCGTTCCTGGACAGGTTGATGCCCAGGTTCGCGGCCGCACGCTCGAGGTCCTCGTCGTCACCGTCACGCATCTCGATCGCGGCGCCGTCCGAAGACAGCACCTCGACGTTGAGGCACAGCGACTGGAGTTCCTTGAGGAGCACCTTGAACGACTCCGGAATGCCCGGCTCCGGAATGTTCTCGCCCTTGACGATGGCCTCGTAGACCTTCACGCGGCCGACCACGTCGTCGGACTTGATGGTGAGCAGTTCCTGCAGGGTGTACGCGGCGCCGTACGCCTGCATGGCCCAACATTCCATTTCACCGAAGCGCTGACCACCGAACTGCGCCTTACCACCGAGCGGCTGCTGGGTGATCATCGAGTACGGGCCGGTCGAACGGGCGTGGATCTTGTCGTCGACCAGGTGGTGCAGCTTCAGGATGTACATGTAGCCGACCGCGACCGGGTACGGGAAAGGCTCACCCGAGCGACCGTCGAGCAGGATCGACTTGCCGTTCTCGTCGACCATGCGCTCACCATCGCGGTTCGGCAGGGTCGAAGCGAGCAGACCGGTCAGCTCCTCTTCGCGGGCGCCGTCGAAGACGGGGGTCGCGATGTTGGAGTCCTGCGGAGCCGCCAGCATCTCCTCCGGCAGGGCCGCGGCCCAGTCGGGCTTGACGCCGTCGGCGCCATGAACGTCCCAGCCGGCCTTGCCGATCCACCCGAGGTGGGTCTCCAAGATCTGGCCGATGTTCATACGACGCGGCACACCGTGGGTGTTCAGGATGATGTCGACCGGGGTGCCGTCGGGCATGAACGGCATGTCCTCGGTGGGGAGGATCTTGCCGATGACACCCTTGTTGCCGTGCCGGCCGGCCAGCTTGTCGCCGTCCTGGATCTTGCGCTTCTGGGCCACGTAGACGCGGACCAGCTCGTTGACGCCCGGAGGCAGATCGTCGTCGTCTTCGCGCGAGAACACGCGAATGCCGATGACCTTGCCGGACTCACCGTGGGGCACCTTCAGCGAGGTGTCGCGCACCTCGCGCGCCTTCTCACCGAAGATCGCGCGGAGCAGGCGCTCCTCCGGGGTCAGCTCGGTCTCGCCCTTCGGGGTGACCTTGCCGACCAGGATGTCGCCGTCGCGGACCTCGGCGCCGATGCGCACGATGCCGCGCTCGTCCAGATCGGCCAGCACCTCGTCGGAGACGTTCGGGATGTCCCGGGTGATCTCCTCGGCGCCCAGCTTGGTGTCGCGGGCGTCGATTTCGTGCTCTTCGATGTGGATCGAGGTGAGGACGTCCTCTTCCACGAGGCGCTGCGACAGGATGATCGCGTCCTCGTAGTTGTGGCCTTCCCACGGCATGATCGCCACGAGCAGGTTCTTGCCCAGGGCCATTTCACCGTTTTCGGTGCAGGGGCCGTCGGCCAGAACCTGGCCCTGCTCGACCCGGACACCCTCATCGACGATGGGGCGCTGGTTGGAGCAGGTGCCCTGGTTGGAGCGGTTGAACTTGCGCATCCGGTAGGACTTGCGGGTGCCGTCGTCGTGCATGACGGTCACGTAGTCGGCCGAAACCTCTTCGACCACACCGGGCTTCTCGTTGACCACGACGTCGCCGGCGTCCACCGCGGCGCGCAGCTCCATGCCGGTGCCGACCAGCGGCGCCTCGGAACGGATCAGCGGCACGGCCTGACGCTGCATGTTCGCGCCCATCAGGGCACGGTTGGCGTCGTCGTGCTCGAGGAACGGAATCATCGCGGTCGCGACCGAAACCATCTGGCGCGGCGAGACGTCCATGTAGTCGACCTGCGCGGCGGTGACGAACTCGACCTCTTCGCCGAGGCGGCGCACGAGCACCTTGTCCTCGAGGAAGCGGCCCTCGGCGTCGACCGGCGAGTTGGCCTGCGCGCGAACGTGGCGGTCCTCTTCGTCGGCGGTGAGGTACTTGACCTCATCGGTGACGCGGCCGTCGACGACCTTGCGGTACGGGGTCTCGATGAAGCCGAACGGGTTGACCCGCGCGTACACCGACAGCGAACCGATCAGGCCGATGTTCGGGCCTTCCGGGGTCTCGATCGGGCACATGCGGCCGTAGTGCGAGGGGTGCACGTCGCGGACTTCCAGACCGGCGCGCTCACGGGACAGACCACCCGGGCCCAGCGCCGACAGGCGGCGCTTGTGGGTCAGACCCGACAGCGGGTTGTTCTGGTCCATGAACTGCGACAGCTGGGAGGTTCCGAAGAACTCCTTGATCGCGGCGACGACCGGGCGGATGTTGATCAGGGTCTGCGGCGTGATGGCCTCGACGTCCTGGGTGGTCATCCGCTCGCGGACCACGCGCTCCATGCGGGACAGGCCCACGCGGATCTGGTTCTGGATGAGCTCGCCGACGGTACGCAGACGACGGTTACCGAAGTGGTCGATGTCGTCGACGTTGACCGGAACTTCCTGGCCGCCGGGGGCGGTCATCATCCGATCGCCGGCGTGCAGGCGCACCAGGTACTCGATGGTGGTGACGATGTCTTCCTTCGTCAGCACCGAGCTGGTGACCGGCTCGCCCACGTGGATGCCGAGCTTCTTGTTGATCTTGTAGCGACCGACGCGCGCCAGGTCGTAGCGCTTCTCCTTGAAGAACAGGTTCTCCAGCAGGGTCTGCGCGGATTCCTTGGTCGGCGGTTCGCCCGGACGCAGCTTGCGGTAGATGTCCAGCAGCGCCTCGTCCTGACCGGCGGTGTTGTCCTTCTCCAGCGTCGACATCATGATCTCGGAGAAGCCGTAGCGCTCCACGATCTCTTCGTTCGTCCAGCCCAGCGCCTTCAGCAGCACGGTGACCGGCTGACGGCGCTTGCGGTCGATGCGGACACCGACGGTGTCGCGCTTGTCGATGTCGAACTCCAGCCACGCGCCACGCGAGGGAATGACGCGCACGCTGTGCAGGTCCTTCTCGGTGGTCTTGTCGACGCTGTGGTCGAAGTAGACGCCCGGCGAACGCACCAGCTGCGAAACGACGACGCGCTCGGTGCCATTGATGATGAACGTGCCCTTGTCGGTCATCATCGGGAAATCACCCATGAAGACCGTCTGGCTCTTGATCTCACCGGTGTTGTTATTGATGAATTCCGCGGTGACGAACAACGGCGCCGCGTAGGTCATGTCCTTGTCTTTGCACTCGTCGATGGAGGCCTTGACCTCTTCGAAACGAGGATCCGAGAACGACAGGGACATGGAGCCGGAGAAGTCCTCGATCGGCGAGAGCTCCTCGAGCACCTCCTCGAGCCCACCGACGAGACCGCCGTCGCCGCGCGCGGCGGCCTTCTCACGCCATGACGGCGAGCCGATCAACCATGCAAAAGAATCTGTCTGTAGATCGAGAAGTCCGGGCACCTCCAAGGGCTCACGGATCTTCGCGAAAGACACCCGCTTAGGGGCTCCGGGGATTCCGGCAACTGCCTTGGTCTGGGTGGAGACTGCCAAGATGCGTCCTTCCAGCACCTCACGCGCGCCGCGTGGTGGTCCGCGGCCGTCGCTTGCTTCGCTTTCGAATTCCGCTGGTCACAACCCGAACGAAACCCGAACAGCAAACAACGGAAGTAACACCGGAAGGGGTGGAACTTACGTGTGCAAATCGAGGTATGGACAGGAGGCAGCCAGCGCAACGTCCAAACTTACACCACCTGACCCGGTGGTGTCAAAGGCACACCTCCGCCAGGTGTGAAAATACCACCCGGACGAGCGTCCGCGTGGCTGGCGCGCCGGGTGCAAAACCGGCGCGGCTGGCGCCTGCGCCGTGCTCGAATCGCTGGCTGCGTCGAGAGCAACGGGGCATCTGGAGCCACTGTGACAGCTGCCGCTGTTGTGAATAGCGTGACGGCTCCGGCGAAAACCGTCAAGTGCCAGGACCGACCAGCCGGTTATCCGAGATCGCCCGCTCCACCGGCGCATCTCGCCCTGCTCACCGGTCCACGATGTCGCTGGCCAGCCACCGCCCGTCGATCTTGCTCATGTGCAGCACCACCGGACCGGCCACGCTCTGCTGGGCCTGACCGCCCTTGTTCGCGCTGATCACCAGGTTGACCAGCAACTCCGCCCGTTCGCCGTCGAGCAGGGTCACGCCGATCGGGTCGGCCTTGGCATCGGCGCTGGTCTCGGCCTGTTTGATGGCGTCGACGGTGGTGCCGGAGAAGTTCTCCAGATCGGCGAGCATCTTCCCGGTGACCACCTGGCGTACCGCTTGTTCATAGCCGTCGATCTGCTTCAGGTCGTAGCCGTAGATGGTGCGCAGGGCGTGCTCGGCGGCGGCCCGGACCTCCTCGGTGGCCTCGGCGTCGAGGAAGGCGGCGTTGCTGTCGTCGACGCCCGGGCGCAGGGCCGCGAGTCCCGCGATTCCGGCGAGCAGAACGGTCACGCCGAGGCACGCGAGGACCGAAAACCACGACGAGCGAGCCGGCAGATCGGGTGCGCGCAGGACGAAACCGCGCCCGGCGGGCGCCGCGGCGGCGGTTTCCGGCGCGACCGCCGGGCGGGCGCCGGCCAGGGGGCGGGAGGTGACCCGGTTGACGGGACGGCGGGCGGTCACTTCGGTCCCTCCTGCGGTGCGGTGCCGGCGACCGGGCCGTCGAGCAGCGCCGGCTGGGTCAGCGAGGCCACCTGCTCGGCCTTCCACACCTCCCCGACCTTGGTCATCTCCAGATTCCAGGTGTAGCGATAGTTGGACACCGCGGCGCCGGGTTTGGCCTCGGTCACCTGCAGCACGATCAGCGCCGCCGCCTTGTCCCGTTCGCTGTTCAGCGAGGTGAGGGCCGCGCCGAGCACCTTGGAGGACATCTCGACCCCGGTCTGGGTCGCCAGCTGGACCGACTGGGCCGTGTTCTGTTCCGCCGAGGCCAGGATCTCGCCGGTCATCGAGGACCGGGCCAGCGCGAGCGAACCGGGTACATCGGCCAGGCGCATGGAGGTCATATTCAGGGCGGCCTGGCGGGCGGCGTCGAGCGCGCTGTCCCGGGCGGCCGCGCGCGGGCCGTCGGTGAAATAGGCCGCCTGCAACCAACCCGTGCCGAACCACAGCGCCGCCACCACCGCGACGGCCAGCGCGCCCGCGGCGAGCGCGGTCGCCACGAAAGGCGCCGGCTTGCGGGCCGCGGGCAACTCGGGCGGAGCTTCCGCTGTCAGCTCGGCGTTCTCCGGAACTTCCTTCGACAAATCAACACTCACTGCGCACACACCTCACGTCTTCGGTCTGCGGTCAATGCTTGGGCGTGACCCCCATCAGGGTGGCCAGCTGCACGGCGATCGGGTTCAGGTTGAGCTTGGGCGGATCGGTCTTGGGCGTCTTGTCCCATGGCTGCGCGATGGCCGGATCGGCCAGTTCGGCCCGCAGGCCGCCGCGCACGGCCGTCGGATTACCGAAGGGCACCGTACATTTCGCGTCCTTGTTGAACGGGAATTCGTCGACGGTGTCGTCGAAGTCGGGATCGCGGCGCTTCATCTCCTCGAGAATCGCCTGGGTGCCCTCGTAACCGACGGTGCAGGCGGGTGGGTTGTTCACCTCCAGAACCAAGCCGAAGTGGCTGGTGTTGTCGCCGGGGGCGGTGGCCGAGGCGCCGATGGACAGCTGCGGGAGCATTTGCAGCAGCGGGCGCAGCGCGTAGAACTTCGGCGAGACGGCCTGTAGCAGGCTGCGCAGGTTGGCCAGGTCCTCGGTGAGGGCCGGACCGCTCTCTTGCAGCAGGTCGCTGACGGCCGAGCCCGCGTCGGTGCCGGTGCCGATCAACCGGCGGATGTCGGGGTCGCTGGAGCGCAGTTGCGCGCTGAGCCGGTCCAGGCCGTCGCTGAAACGCAAGATCTCGCCGGACTGCGCGGCCTGGGTTTCCAGGGCGATGCGGCTCGCGCGGATGAGTTCGATGGTCTGCGGCAGATTCTCGTCGAAGGCCGCGCTGAACTCGGTCAGCGATTTCACCAGGGTCCGCAGATCGCCGCCCTTGCCCTCGAAGGCCTTGCCGAGTTCGGTGACGGTGGTGCTCAGCGCGGCCAGGTCGACGGTGCTGGTGAAGTGGTCGACGCTGGTGATCAGCCGTTCCACCGAGACGGGGGTGTCCAGCCCCTCGATCACCGAGCCGTCCCGCAGATACGGGCCGTTGTCGTTGTCCGGTTGCAGGTCGACGAACTGTTCGCCGATCGCGGAACGGTTGGCCACCACGGCTTTCGCCGTCGCCGGAATCCGCGGCGCGCTGGTATCGATGACGAGCGGGACGATCACGCCGTCGCCGGTGAGTTCCAGGTCGCCGACCCGGCCCACGGCCACGCCACGATAGGTGACCTCGGCTCCTTTGTAGGCCCCACCGGCTTGGGCGGCCTGGATCCGCACCGTGTACTGCCCGAAACCGAGCATGTGATCGAGCCGGATGTACTTGGCGCCCACATAGACGACGCCGAGCACGGCGATCACCACGAACGCGATCAGCTGAAAGCGCACCAGACGACTCATCGCGGCCCCATCCCCTGCGGTGTCACGCCCAAGCCCTCCAAGACCGGGCCCAGGCGATTCGGCGTCCCTTCCGGCACCAGACTTCTCGGGACCGGGATGGCCGCGAAGACGGTCGGCCAGCCGGGGCGGGGCCCGTTGCCGTTGTAGTACGGATTAGCCGGATTCACCGGTACCGGCGGGCCGTACGGCGGCGGAACGTAGACCGGGTCCGGTTTGCCCACACCGAGATTGCCCAGCGTGACGCCGATCTGCTGGTCCACCGACAGCCAGGTGTTGACCTGGCCGCCGAAGGTGCCCAGCAGCGAGGAGTCGGGGAACGGATAGGTGGGGATGAGCGGGAACGCGGTCACCAGATCCGGTGCGGCCGCACCCAATTGCTGCAGCGTGGGTCGCAGTGAGGTGAGGTCGCGGATCAGGTTGTCCTTGGAGGTGTTGATCACGTCGAATCCGGCCTGACCCACCCGATCCAATTGTGCGAGCAGCGAAACCAACTGGGGCCGTTGCTCATCCAGGATCCTGATGCCTTCGGGCAGTTCCGCCAGGATCTTGTCGATCTGACCGGTCTGGGCGCCGACCCGGCTGCTCAGCACGGCCAGGCCGTCGATCGCCCGGGTGATGTCCTCGACCTGCTGGTTCAAGCCGCCGATCAGGGTGTTCGCCTGCTCCAGCAGCGAACGGACCCGATCCTCGCGCCCGCCCAGGGTTTTGTTCAGTTCCGAGACGATGGGCGCCAGCTGGGCCACGCCGCCGCCGTTGAGCAACAGCGACAGCGCGCCGAGCACCTGCTCGATCTCGACGGCGGCGCGGGTGCGGTCCACGGGGATCACCGCGCCGCTCACCAGCCGGGCCGGAACCGCGTCGGCCGGCGTGGACAGTTCGATGAACTTCTCGCCCAGCAAGTTCGACTGCCGCACCTCGGCGCGGGCGTTGGCCGGCAGATCGACGGAATCATTCACCACGACACGGACATTCGCGGTCCAGCCGGTTGGTCCCAGGTCGATCGCCTCGACCCGGCCGACGGGCACGCCCTCGACTTTCACCGCGGACTGCGGAACCAGATCCAGCACATCGTCGAATTCGATCTGCAGGCGCATCGGGTGCTTGCCGATATTCGCGCCACCCGGCAGCGGAACGCTGTAAATACCATTGCCGCACGCGGTGAGCACGATCGCGCAGAGACCGAGCAGACTGCTCGCGGCCCAGACCTTCCGGAATATCACCGGATACCTCCCGGCTGCCGCGACGGAGGCAATTGGTCGGACGGCGTGCCGGGTACCGTGCCCGGCACCGGATTCCGCTGCTGGTTCTCCCCGCTGAGAATGCCGAACGGCAGGATCAGCGAGGGCGTCTGGACGCCGGCGGTGATCTGGTCGGCGATCTCCTTGCAGTGCTCGATGATCGGGCGCATCTGCCGCCCCACCGCCTCGAATTTCGGGTCGCCGGGCATCAGCTTGGACAGGTCGATCATTTTGCAGATGACCCCGAACGGGTCTTGCAGATCGGTGAAATTGGCGCGCATGTCGAGGGTGCCGGATTCGCCGTTGTGCACGTTGATCAGATTGCTCAGCGCCAATGTCAGCACCGGCAGCGCCGTCGCCAGATCGTCGCGCTGCTCGGCCAAGGTCCGGGTCAGCGAGGTGAGCGCGACGGCGTTGTCGCCGATCAGCGCGTTGTTCTCGTCCAGGAAGCGGGCTACGTCACCGAGCGCGATGGACAGCAGGTGCAATGCCTCGCCGAGGTTTTCGCGTTCGTCGCCGAGAAAGCCGGCGAGGTCGGCCAACTGAGCGTTGAATTGCCGGACCTGCTGATCGTTTTCCGCCAGCATGCTGACGAAGACCTGCAAATTCTTGATCGTGTCGAAGATATCGCCGCGATCGTCGGCGAGCAGCTTGGCGGCTTTGCTGAGTTCGGTGATGGTGCGGCCCAGCGCTTCGCCGTTGCCCGCGAGATTCGCGGCCGAGGTACGCACCAGATCGTTCACCGCGCCGTCTTTGTTGGCCCCGTTCGGGCCGAGTGCCTCGGTGAGTTCGGTGATGCTCCGATAAAGCTCGTCCACTTCCACCGGCGTGACGGTGCGTTCTTTCGGAATCACCGCGTTGCGAGGCATTTTCGGGCCGTCGCGGTAGACCGGCATCAATTGGATATAGCGGTCGGCTACCACCGACGGCGTGACCTGCGCGGCTTTGGCGTCGGCGGGAATGTCGTATCTGCGATCCACGCTCATCACGACCTTCACCTGGTCGCCCATCGGCTCGATGGCATCGATGCGGCCCACCGCGACGCCGAGCACCCGCACGTCCGAGCCTTCGTAGATGCCGACGGCGCGATCGAAGTAGGCGGTGATGTGCGTGGTGTTCAACCGGGAATCCAGCCACCAGACCGTCCCGCACAACGCCACCGCGGCAACAGCCAGCAGCGCGATGGTTTTCGCGCCCCGGCTGCTCGTCCGTACGGCGGTCAGCGGTGCGCGCCACTTGCCGGCCATCAGCTGCCTCCCATGTTCCGGACGGGATCGCGGTAGCCGGGGAGCTCCGGCAGCGCGGGCGGCATCAGGTTGACGATCACCGCGTCGAACCAGCGGCCGGTGCCGAGCACATTGGCGTAGAGCCCGTAGAACGGCGCCGCGAGTTCCAGCGTCTTGGAGATGTTCTGCTCGTTGGCGTTGAGCAGATCGATCGCGCCGCGCAGATTGGTCAGCGCGGGCCCGATCTGCGCTTCGTTGTCGCGCACCAGCGTGCTCAATTCGGTCGCGACGGTCCGCGCGCCGGTGAGCAGTTGCCGGATCGAGTGCTGCCGGATGTTCAACTCCGCGAACAACTGTCCGCCGGTGGCGAGCAGTTGCTCGAACTGGGCGTTGCGATCGGCGAGCACCTGGGTGGTCTGCCGGGTCGCGGCGAACAGCTTCTTCAGCTGCTCGTCGCGCTTGGCCAAGGTTTCCGAGAGCCGGCCGAGACCGTCGATGGAGCCGCGCAATTCACTGGGCGTGGTCGCGAAGGCTTCGGACAGCACCCGCATGCTGGTGGCCAGCTGCGCGGTGTCGATCTGCTCGATCTGCCGGGTGGCGTCGGTGAACGCCTCCATCACGTCGTAGGGAGTTACCGTGCGCGACAACGGAATCCGCTTGGCCGGGTCGGCCGCCGCCGGGCCCTGCGGATCCAGCGCGAGATACTTCTGTCCCAGCACCGTCTTGATCTGGATGGACGCGGTGGTCTGATTGCCGATCCAGGCGTTCTGGGTGCGGAAGTCGACCAGCACCTTGTCGCCGTCGAGCTTGATGTCGTGCACCGAGCCGACCTTCACCCCGGCGATCCGGACCTCGTTGCCCTTCTTCAGGCCCGCCGCCTCGGAGAATTCCGCGGTGTACCGGGTGCCCGCGCCGATGATCGGCAGCCGGTCCAGGTAGAACGCCGACACCGTCGCGCACAGGATCAGGAACAGCCCGAGCGTGCCCAGAAAGGCAGGGCTGCGTTTACCGAGCAGGATCCGGTCGTCCATCAGCGGGCCTTCCCGGAGCAGCGCGGCGCCGCGTTGGTGTACAGCGGCTGATTGATCGTCGGCATCGCGGCGGGCAGGTTCAACTGTGGGGCGTCCACCGCGCCCGGGCCGACCACGATGTCGATACCGCAGAGATAGAACTGGAACCAGGAGCCGTAACTGCCTACCCGGCCGAGCTTTTCCATCTTCCGCGGCAGGTTCGACAGCGACTGGTTCACCTCGCCGGAGCGGGCGTTCACCGTGCCGGTCAGCTGACTCAATCCGGCGATGGAGCCCTGCAAGGTCGGCACCACCGGCACCAGCAGGTCGGAAGTGGCCGAGACCAGGTTGCCCAGCGAACTCACCGACGACCCGATCACGTCGCGCTGCGCGGACAGCCCGGCGACCAGCGCCGAGGTGTTCACGATCAGTTCGTCGAACTGGTCGTCGCGCTTGTTGACCGCGTCGAGCACCCGGGTCAGATTGGTGATCAGATCGCCGATCACCGCGTCCTTGTCGGCGATCTTGTTGGTCAGGCTCGCGGTGCTCGCCACCAGATCGTGGATGGTGCCCTGCTCACCCTGGAAGACCTGGATGATCTCGAAGGCCAGCTTGTTCACGTCCTCGGCGGTGAGGGTGCGGAACAGGGGGCGGAAACCGTTGAACAGCGTGGTGAGATCGAGCGCGGGCTTGGTGTGCTCGATCGGGATGGTCGCGCCCTTGTTCAGTTTCCGGCCCTGCGCGCCGGTCCCCTGTTCCAGCGCGAGATAGCGCTGGCCGACCAGATTCCGGTACCGGATGGCGGCGATCGTGGAGGCGGGCAGCCAGCTGCGGTCCTGCACCTGGAACTCCACCAGGGCCAGGCGCCTGTCCTTGATAGCGACCTTGGTGACCTTGCCGATCCGCACGCCGGCGATGCGCACCTCGTCGCCCTTGTTGAGCCCGGTGGCGTCGGCGAACACCGCTTTGAACGGGGTGCCGCCGCCGGTGTAGTTGGCGATGGACAGCGCCAGGACGGTGGTCGCGATGAGCGTCACGATCACGAAGATGATCAGTTTGAGCAGAGCTGGTCCCGCACCACGCAACATCGGCCTCATCGCACGCTCACCTCGCTGCCGCGGAAGGCGGGCGCCCCGGCCCGGGTCAGCCAGCTCGGCACCTGCTCCGGCGAAACCCCGTGCGCCGCACCGTAGATCGCGCCGAGCGAGCGCTGCTCGCTGGGTGTGCCCGCCAGCGTCGGATACATCGCGTACTGCGGGGCCGTCATCAAGCCGATGGTCTGATCGCCCGGGTAGCGAGTCGGCGGCTGATAAGAGCCGTCGTTGTTCGGCCCGCCCGGATACTGGCCCGCGTCCACGCCCACCGGGAACTCCGCGAAACAGGCCGGCCCGCGGGTGTCGAGCCAGCGCGGTTCATCCTGGTTCGGCAGGTATTTGCCGCGGGTATTGGTCAATTCGATGCTCACCCGCGAACCCGGCCGATCGGTGCCCTGCCCGAAGATGTCGTCGATGCGCGGCTTCATCTTGGCGAAGTTCGCCATCACGCAGGTGTAGGTCGGCGAGTACTCGGCGAGCATCTCCAGGGCGGGCCGGGAGTCGGCGGCCAGGTCGATGATGTTGTCGCGGTTGGCGATCAGGAAATCCGCGGTGCTGGCGGAGGCCGGGGTGAGGATCGCGTACAGCTCGTCGAGCTGGCCGCGGCGCTGCACGATCGTCGCGTTGGTGGTGCGCAGGTTGTCGAGCGCGTCGATCAGCTGCGGCAGCGCCTCGGAGTAGGTGCCCGCGACAGTGGCCAGGCTGCGCAGCCCATCCTGCAATTCCGGCAGCACACCGTTGACCTGCCGGAAGACATTCTCCAGGTCGTCGAGGCCCGCGCCGAGCTCATCGCCCTGGCCCACCAGTGCCTGCGCCAACGCACCCAGCGTCGCCGCGAGATCCTGCGGCGGGATGGCTTGCAGCAGCGGCAGCAGGTCGTCGAAGACCCGGCTCAACTCGATCGCGTTGCCGCTTCGATCCTGTTGCAGCACAACGCCATTGGTGAGGTGCTGCGCGCTGGGAGCACCTGGGATCACCAGGTCCACATACCGTTCGCCGAACAGGGTCTTGGGCAGCAGGCGGGCGGTCGCGTTGACCGGGATCATGGCGGCCTTGCCGGGATCGATGGCCAGATCCAGGATGACCTCGTCGTCCTGGGACCGGCTGGATCGCACCTCCCCGACCGTCACCCCGCGCGCCTTCACCTCGGCATTGCGGGTCAGCGCGTTTCCCACGCTGTCGGTGACCAGCTCGACGTCCACCGACTTCACGAACTGCTTGTCGTAGACGGCGACGCACACCCACACGAACAACGCGAGGATCAGGAAGAACGCGACGCCGAGCAGACGGATCCGGATCGGTTCCGTCGCGCGCCACCGCTCCACCCGGTTCATCCCGCGATCCGCACCGTCGTCGACGTCCCCCAGATAGCCAGGCTGAGAAAGAAATCCAGCACGTTCACGAGCACGATCGCCGAGCGCACCGCCCGCCCCACCGCGATGCCCACGCCCGCCGGCCCGCCACTGGCGTTGAACCCGTAGTAGCAGTGCACCAGGATGATCACGAACGCGAAGATCAGCACCTTGAGGAACGAATACAGCACGTCCTGCGGTGGTAGGAACAGGCTGAAATAGTGGTCGTAGGCGCCGCTGGACTGCCCCTCGAACCAGATGCTGACCGTCCGCGACGCCAGGTAGGTGCCGAGCAGGCCCACGATGTAGAGCGGAATGACCGCGAGGAAGCCCGCGATCACCCGGGTGGTCACCAGGAACGGAATGCCGGGCACCGCCATCACCTCGAGCGCGTCGATCTCCTCCGAGATCCGCATCGCGCCCAATTGCGCGGTGAAACCACAGCCCACCGTCGCCGACAACGCCAAAGCCGCGGTGAGCGGCGCGATCTCGCGCGTGTTGATATAAGCCGTGAGAAAGCCGGTGAGCACCGAGGTGCCGAGCGCGTCCAGGGCCTTGAAACCCTGGAGGCCGACCACGAAACCCACCGACGCGGACATGAACACGATCACGCCGATGGTCCCGCCGATCACCGCGAGCGCACCGGAACCGAAGGTCACCTCGGCCAGCAACCGCTGCACTTCCTTGCGGTAGTGCACCGCGGTCCGCGGAATCCAGGCGATGGCGCGCGAATAGAACAGCATCTGCTCACCGGCGCGATCGATGAGCGTCACCGGCGCCTTGGCGGCCCGCTCGGCCAGGCGGATGGACTTCGCCACCACCGGAGCTCGGTACTGGGTCGCCATGGCTCAGGCTCCCTTTGCCGGGACAACCTGCAAATAGACCAGCGTCAGCACCAAATTCACGAAGAACAGCACCAGGAAGGTGATCACCACGGACTGGTTCACGGCCTCACCGACGCCCTTCGGGCCCCCGCCGGGATGCAAGCCCTTATACGCGGCGATGACTCCGGCCAGCAGCCCGAAGATCAGCGCCTTGATCTCGCCGATCCACAGGTCCGGCAGCTGCGCCAGCGCGGAGAACGAGGCCAGATAGGCGCCCGGCGTGCCGCCTTGCAGCAGCACGTTGAAGAAGTAGCCGCCGGCGATGCCGACCACCGACACCAACCCGTTGAGCAGCACCGCGACCAGCATCATGCCGAGCACCCGCGGTACCACCAGCCGATGGATCGGGTCGACGCCGAGCACCTCCATCGCGTCGATCTCCTCGCGGATGGTGCGCGATCCGAGATCGGCGGCGACGGCGGAACCCGCGGCGCCCGCGATGATCAGCGCGGTGACCACCGGAGCGGCCTGCTGCACGGTGGCCAGCACACTGGTGGCGCCGGTGAAGGATTCGGCGCCGAGCTGTTTGACGAGCGAACCCGTCTGCAGCGAGACGACGGCGCCGAACGGGATCGCGACCAGCGCGCTGGGCAGGATCGAGACGCTGGCGATGAACCAGGACTGCTCGATGAACTCACGCCATTGGAACGGTGGCTTGAACGTCTTGCGCGCCACATCGGCGAGGAGCGCAAAGATGTTGCCTGCCTGGCCGAATGCAGACTCGACCGGAGTCCGGAAACGCACCAGGGTGGGGTTCACCCGGCGAATGCTACCTGCTGGTTACCCTTTAGTTGTGTTGTGGCGCACGGTCGTGTCGTATCCGCCGCCCAATTCCGGTGTGCCACCGTCGTAGTTGGGTCCCGCCTGCGTGTAGGCGGGAAGCACCTGCGTGTCACCCTCCCCGGCGAGCGACTCGCGGATGGCGTCCTGCGCGGCGCGGGGCAGCGTGTGCATGATTTCCCGGACCCGGGCCTGGCGACGAGCAACCGCCTGGCGAACCGGCATACCCGGCTGCGCCTTCATCTGCGGGATGATGCCCTCGACCTCTTCGGCGCCGCCGTGGTGGTGACCGGCGTCGACCATGGCCTGCTCGCGGGCCATCTGCGCCTCGTCCTTCTCCTCGGACATGCCGATCGGGCCGATCATGCGACCGTTGAGGAACTGCTTGACCACGGGCTCGTCGGAGGTGAGCAGCACCTCGCGCGGGCCGAACATGACCAGCTGGCGGCGGAACAGCATGCCGATGTTGTCGGGCACGGTACGGGCCAGGTTGATGTTGTGCGTCACGATCAGGATGGTGGCGTCGATCTGGGCGTTGATGTCGATCAGCAGCTGCGACAGGTACGAGGTACGCACCGGGTCCAGACCGGAGTCGGGCTCGTCGACGAGGATGATCTGCGGGTCCAGCACCAGCGCACGGGCCAGACCGGCGCGCTTGCGCATACCGCCGGAGATCTCGCCGGGCAGCTTGCCCTCGGCGCCGAGCAGACCGGTCAGCTCCAGCTTCTCCATGACGATATTGCGGATCTCGGTCTCGGACTTCTTCGTGTGCTCACGCAGCGGGAACGCCGTGTTGTCGAAGAGGTTCATCGAGCCGAACAGCGCGCCGTCCTGGAACAGCACACCGAAGAGCTTGCGGATCTCGTAGAGCTCCTTGTTGGAGCAGGTGGTGATGTCGGTGCCGTCGATGAAGATGGAGCCGCGCTCGGGGCGCAGCAGGCCGATCAACGACTTCAGGAAGACGGACTTACCGGTACCGGACGGGCCGAGCAGCGCACTGACCTCGCCCGACGGCAGCGTAATGCTCACGTCCTGCCAAATACGCTGCGAACCAAAGGACTTGGTTACACTTTCGGTCCTGACTTCGACGCCCACGCCAACCTCCACAAATTCTTCAGCGAGCCCCCCACGTGCCGAACCGCGCGCGGTCTTCGCGGTGTGTCACGTCACAGTGGGTCCGGTCACTGTATCTCACGTGCGAGATGCGGCGCACCCCAACCTGACCGAAGAGTAACCCAGACACCCGTGCCAGGTAAGGACCGCCGGTATGCGAGTCCGGAAATGCAAAACGAGCGGCCCCGGAATCGGGACCGCTCGTTTCGAGCAATTCAGCTGAATTACTTGACGGCAACCTTGGCGCCGGCTTCTTCCAGCTTCGCCTTGGCGGCCTCGGCGGCATCCTTGGCAACCTTCTCCAGGATCGCCTTCGGGGCGCCCTCGACCAGGTCCTTGGCTTCCTTCAGGCCCAGGCCGGAGACGATCTCGCGAACGACCTTGATGACCTGGATCTTCTTGTCGCCGGCCGACTCCAGCACGACGTCGAACTCGTCCTGCTCGTCAGCGGCCTCGGGCGCGGCACCGGCCGGGCCGGCGGCGGCGACGGCGACCGGAGCGGCAGCCTTCACGTCGAACTTGTCCTCGAACGCCTTCACGAACTCGGACAGCTCCAGCAGGGTCATTCCGCCGATGGTCTCGAGCAGCTCGTCAACGTTAGCCATTGATATTTCCTTTCGATGGGGTCATCTCCGCGTGAGCGGCGATGAAATGTTTGGGGGTATTGGGTGACTTATTCGGCGTCGGCGGCCGGAGCATCGGCAACGGCGCCACCGGCGCGCTGCTTCTCCTCGAGGGCCACGAGCAGGCGGGCCATCTTCGTCGCCGGAGCGGCGAAGGTAGCGGCAGCCTTCGACAGGTTGGCCTTCATCGCGCCGGCCAGCTTGGCCAGCAGGACCTCGCGGGACTCCAGGTCGGCGATCCGCTCAACTTCGGGCACGGACAGCGCGACGCCGTCCATGTAGCCGCCCTTGATGATCAGCGCCTTGTTGTCCTTGGCGAAAGCCTTGAGCGCCTTCGCGGCGTCGACCGGCTCACCCTTGATGAAGGTGATAGCGGTCGGACCGACGAACAAGTCATCCAGGCCTTCGACGCCAGCCTCGGCGGCAGCGCGCTTGACCAGGGTGTTCTTGGCGACGGAGTAAGTGGCGTTGTCGCCCAGGGCACGACGCAGCTCGGTGATCTTGCCGACCGACAGGCCACGGTATTCCGTGACAACGGTGGCCGTCGAGCTCTTGAACTGCTCCGTGATCTCCGCGACCGCGGTGACCTTCTCGGGTTTTGCCATACTTCGCCTCCTCTCTGGATGGTCGGTTCGTATCGAACTTCCAAAAACCAGGGGCCGGCGGAAATGCAAGCGCCCCGAACGCAAGGCGTTCCGGGGCGCACAGGAATCATTCGTTTGACCGAATCATTTCCCTAACCTCGGTTCATCCCTGCGTGGGCCGCCGGCAATATTGCCGGACCTTCGACCGCGCCCGGACGGGCGCAGCGACCAACGGTCTTCGGTAGAACGGATTGGGTAGTTATCGAACTGGTCGATTACTTGCTCCTACGGTACAGGCACCTCCCCCCATCTGCCAAAACGGGGTCGAACGGGTGCCGATCCGCCATTCCATCGTTGTGTTCCCGATCACAATCGACTACTGAATGTGGCCGAAGTCGCCGCTTGCAGGTGTTACTTACGGTGACACTTACTGCTTAGCTGCTGAACTATGGCAACCTCCATAGTCGATCCACCACAGCTGCTGGAACGACGAGCGCAGCGCTTTCTCGCCCTGGCCGTGATCTGCCTGGCCGAACTGCTGGTCGTCCTCGACAACACCATCGTCAACGTGGCGCTACCGTCCATCGGGGTCGAGCTGCGCACCAGCGTCAGCGGCCTGCAATGGGTGGTGGACGCGTTCACCCTCACGTTCGCCGGCCTGCTGCTGGCCTTCGGCAATCTCGGCGACCGCTACGGCCGTAAACGAATGATGATGCTCGGCCTGGCCGGCGTCGCCGCCATGTCGATCGCCGGTGCGCTCTCCGAATCCATGGGCGCGGTGATCGCTTCGCGGGCCGCCATGGGCGTCTTCGCGGCGGCCGTGTTCCCCGCGACCCTGGCGCTGATCATCAATATCTTCACCGACCGCCGCGAACGCGCGCTCGCGATCGCCGCCTGGACCGCCATGGCCGGGTTCGCCATCGCGATCGGCCCGATCTCCGGCGGCTGGCTGCTGGAGCACTTCTCCTGGCATTCGGTGTTCTGGATCAATGTGCCGGTAGCCATGATCGCCTTGGCCGCCACCTGGTTCTGGGTGCCGGAATCGCGCTCCGCGCACGCCGGGAAGCTGGATCTGCCGGGCATCGCGCTGTCCGTCGCGGGCATCACGCTGGTGGTGTGGGCCATCATCGAGGCGCCGCACAACGGCTGGCTGTCCCTGACCACGCTCGGCACCGCCGCCCTCGGCGTGGCGCTCTCGGCGGCCTTCATCGCCTGGGAATTGCGTACCCGCGCACCGATTCTCGACATGCGGCTGTTCCGCAACCGCCGATTCTCGTTGCCGGCCTTGTCGATCGCGATCGGCTACTTCTCGATGTTCGGGTTCTTGTTCCTGATCACCCAGTACTTCCAGGGCGTGCGCGAATACACCCCGCTCGAATTCGGTATCGCCTCACTGCCGTTCGCGTTCTCGGTCGCGATCGGCGCACCGGTCGCCACCCTGCTCGCGCAGCGGCTCGGCACCACGCCGGTCATCGTGTTCGGCCTGCTGCTCACCGGGCTGGGCCTCTACCTCGGCGGCCAGGTCACCGTGACCAGCGGCTACCTCACCGACGTCCTGCCCTCGATGGTCGCGATGGCGCTCGGCCTGGCCATCGTGCAGGGCCCGGCCACCGAATCCATCATGGGCGCACTGCCGATGGACGAGGCCGGCGCCGGCTCGGCGGTCAACGACACCACCCGCGAGATCGGCGGCACGCTCGGCGTCGCGGTGCTCGGCTCGATCGTGGCCTCCTACTACACAACTCGGGTCGAACCGCTGATCGCCAAGGTGCCGGCCACGATCATGAACGACGACCAGAAGAGTCTCGTCCAGGCCAGCCCGCTCAGCGTCCTGGAGATCCGCAAGAAGGAGCTGCCCTCCTTCCTGGAGAGCCAGCGCGAAAACCTCATCACCGCAATGAAATCCGCCGCGCTGGAGGGATCACACGCGGCCTCGCTGGTCGCCGCGGGCGCGGTGGTCGTCTGCGCCGTGATCGTCGCGATCTTCCTGCCCTGGGGCGTCCAGGAGGGCGAATCCGTGCTGCTCGGCTGGCGGAAGTCCGAAGACTCCGAGTAGTCCGCCGATAGCAAAGGGCGGGAACGCGATTCGCGTTCCCGCCCTTCAGGCGTTACAGCCGGGTGCTACTTAGACCGCATCCTCTTCGAGGAGGTTGCGGGTACGGTTCGTGTCCACCGGGATGCCCGGTCCGGTGTTCGTCGAAACCGTGATCTTCTTGACGTAGCGACCCTTGGCGGTCGACGGCTTCACACGCAGGATCTCCTCCAGCGCGGCGCCGTAGTTCTCCACCAGCTTGGCATCGTCGAAGGACGCCTTGCCGATGACGAAGTGCAGGTTGGCCTGCTTGTCGACGCGGAAGTTGATCTTGCCGCCCTTGATGTCGTTGACGGCCTTGGTCACATCGGGGGTGACGGTGCCCGTCTTCGGGTTCGGCATCAGACCGCGCGGGCCCAGGACACGCGCGATGCGGCCGACCTTGGCCATCTGATCCGGGGTGGCGATCGCGGCGTCGAAGTCCAGCCAGCCGCCCTGGATCCGCTCGATCAGGTCCTCGGCGCCGACGGCGTCCGCACCGGCGGCCTCGGCCTCGGCGGCCTTGTCGCCCACCGCGAACACGATGACGCGGGCGGTCTTACCGGTGCCGTGCGGCAGGTTGACCGTGCCGCGGACCATCTGGTCGGCCTTACGGGGATCCACACCGAGACGAACGGCGACCTCGACGGTCGCGTCGGTCTTGGTGGTGGCGGTCTCCTTCGCCAGCCGCGCGGCGGCCAGCGGGGAGTACAGCTTGTCCTTGTCGACCTTCTCGGCCGCGGCGAGGTACGCCTTGCTTCGTTTTGCCATGTTGCTCTGTCCTTGTTTCTAGTTCAGATGTGGTTTCCGGGCCTGGCCGGCCCTCCCACATGGATTGCGGCTTTTCAGCCTTCGACCGTGATGCCCATCGAGCGCGCGGTGCCGGCGATGATCTTCGCGGCCTGATCGATGTCGTTGGCGTTCAGGTCTTCCTGCTTGGTCTTGGCGATCTCCCGGATCTGATCCATGGTGACCTTCGCGACCTTGGTCTTGTGCGGCTCAGCCGAACCCTTCTGCACACCGGCGGCCTTGAGCAGCAGCCGGGCGGCGGGCGGGGTCTTCAGCTTGAAGTCGAACGTGCGGTCTTCGTAGACCGAGATCTCGACCGGGATGACATTGCCGAGCTGCTGCTGAGTGGCGGCGTTGTACGCCTTGCAGAACTCCATGATGTTCACGCCGTGCTGACCGAGCGCGGGGCCGACCGGCGGAGCCGGGTTCGCCTTACCGGCCTCGATCTGCAGCTTGATGAGCCCGGCGAGCTTCTTCTTCTTGGGGGGCATCTTTCTTCCTTGGTTTCGGTTCCTTACGGTTGCCGTAAGCCTTAGGCGGGCGCGGCGAAGCCAGGACGACTTTTCCTGGATTCACGCACGAACCCATATACCTTACCGGGATCGCGACCTCGACTATCGAGCGGGTCCCGTCGTACAAAAATGGGGCCCACGGCGGGGCCCCATTTTCGAAAAACTAGATCTTGGCGACCTGGGTGAACGCCAGCTCGACCGGCGTCTCGCGGCCGAAGATCGAGACCAGCACCTTGAGCTTCTGCTGTTCGGCGTTGACCTCGGAGATGCTGGCGGGCAGCGTCGCGAACGGGCCGTCCATGACGGTGACCGACTCGCCGACCTCGAAGTCGACCTCGATGGTCGGCTTGGGGGCCACATCGGAGGAGGTGGCAGCGCCGGCGGCGGCTTCGGCGGCAGTCGGCTTCTTCTGCTGCTGCGCGGCGGGGACCAAGAACTTCACCACGTCGGCGATGGTCAGCGGCGACGGACGCGAGGTGGCGCCGACGAAACCGGTGACGCCGGGGGTGTTGCGGACCGCGCCCCAGGATTCGTCGTTGAGTTCCATCCGGACCAGGATGTAGCCCGGCAGCACCTTGCGGTTGACGTGCTTGCGCTGGCCGTTCTTGATCTCGGTGACCTCTTCGGTGGGCACCTCGACCTGGAAGATGTACTCCTCGAGGTCCAGGTTCTGCACACGGGTCTCGAGGTTGGCCTTCACCTTGTTCTCGTAGCCGGCGTAGGAGTGGATGACGTACCAGTCGCCCGGAGCGCGACGCAGCGCGGCGGTCATCTCGGCAACCGGATCAGCCGGCTCGGCGTCGATGGGCGCTTCAGGCGCGGCCGGAGCAGCCTCGGCTTCGTCGACAGCAGCGGATTCCCCGGCGGTCTCGGCGGCTTCCACCGCGTCGTCGACCGGGAACTCGTCGTTTGTGTCGTTCTCCGGGGTGCTCACTGGGCACTCACTTCCTGTGTCGTCACGTACATCGTCTGCCTGCCGGACTATCGGCTACCGAACTTCTCGGCGTAGCGGCGCTGCACCGGAGTCCCAGGCTAGCCGAACAGCCAGTTGACACCCTTGATGAACGCCAGGTCCAACCCGCTGATGAACGCGACCATGAAGATCACGAACACCAGAACGACGGTCGTATAGGTGACCATCTGCTTCCGGTTGGGCCAGATCACCTTGCGCAGTTCCGCGATAACCTCGCGCAGGAACTTGCTCAGGCGCTTGAACGGGTTTCCCCGCTTCTCGGCCTTGGTCTTGTCTGCCTTTTTCAGCGACGGGCGATCGATCGTGGCGATCGATCCGGTGTCCGCGGCGGAACCGCGACCCCGGCGCGCGGACCGCTTACCACTCGGCCGAGCCACCGTGGCGCTGTCATCGCCATCGTCGGCCGCGTCGTGGCGAGTATCCCGCTCGTCGACCACGTCGATCCTCTCTCGTCGCTGGCATTAGGGCAGGGGCGACAGGACTTGAACCTGCAACCTGCGGTTTTGGAGACCGCTGCTCTGCCAATTGAGCTACGCCCCTTTGGCTGGACCGTTGTAAAGCGTCCAACCGCTTGTGTATTCAGTTATAGCTTTCCGGTTGTCACATGACACGCGCGCTGCTCGAGAGCAGCGCGCAGCGGCTGGTGACCCCGGAGCACGAGTCTACGTTACCTGCCGCGCGAATTACCAATCCGGGGTCGCCAGGCTCGCTCAGGACAGCTGCACGGTCGCGGTCGCGCGCCCGAAGATCTTGCGCCCGGCCGACTTCGCGACCATCGCGATCACCGCGGTGCGGGTTTCCGGATCGACCGACTTCACCTTGCCGGTGTATTCGACCTCGGCCGCCTCGTCGGCGCCGACGAAGACCGGGCTGGTGAAGCGCACGTTGTATTCCTTGACCGCGCCCGGATCGCCGAGCCACGAGGTGACGAAACCGCCGCCCAGGCCCATGGTGAGCATGCCGTGCGCGACCACGTTGTCCAGGCCGACGAGCTTGATCACCTCGTCGCTCCAGTGGATCGGGTTCGCGTCGCCGGAGACGCCGGCGTAGTTGACCAGATCGCCGCGGGTGAGCCGGACGGTGCGCGCGGGCAGCTCGTCGCCGGCCGCGATGTCCTCGAAACGCAGTGCGTGCTTGGAGGGCTCGATCTTCGGCGCCTTGGCCGGGATCGCGTGGCCGTCCAGGCCGTTGGTGCGCGGCCGGTGGTCGGGCAGCTCGCCGCCGATGCCGTGCATCAGCACGCCGCGCACGGCGCCCTGCAGGTTCGGGTCGATATCGCCGCCGCTGCGGCCGATCAGCGTGGTGTAGGTGGTGAGCACCAGCTCGTCGTGCTGGTCGGTGACGATGTTCTTGGTGACGATGATGTCGCCGCCGAAGGCCTGCCGGAACGAGTGCAGGTAGACGTCACAGGTGAGCTGGTCGCCGACCTTGATCGGCCGGTGGAATTCCAGGATCTGATCGGTCTGCATGATCTGGCTCAGGTCGTAGCCGGTGACGATCTGCTCGAACAGCTTGCGCTGGGCCAGAATGCCGACCAGCGAGATGAAGGTGAGCGGCGCGACCAGGCTCTCGTAGCCGTACTCGTGCGCGACATCTTCGTCCCAGTGCACCGGGTGGTAGTCCTGCACGGCGCGGGCGTATTCGCGGACCTTCTCGCGGCCGACCTCGTAGTAGTCGTCGACGCGGTAGTGGTGACCGACCATGGCCGCCGCATGGGCGGCGGCGTCGAACTCGACACTCGCCTGGACTTCGTCTGCTGTACCGGTGGTGTTCATTGTCACGGGAGGACTGTACCTATCTGACCCCGCAGCCCGGAGTCGGCGGAGCAATCACGCCGACTTACAAGGGATCCCGGCGTGACCGCGAATGGCGGCTGACCTTTTCGAGTGACCTGCGAGCAGTCACTAGCGTCGGTCCGTATATCGCTCTTGCCCTGGATAGCGCTAAGGCCGGACTCTCGTCCGGCCTCGAGCAGCTCTAGCTGTATGTCATCCCGGGGTTAGCGGGATTCCTTGTGCGCCCGGTGGGTGTTGCAGTTCGGGCAGTACTTCTTGATCTCCAAGCGATCCGGGTCGTTGCGCCGGTTCTTCTTGGTGATGTAGTTGCGATGCTTGCACTCTTCGCAGGCCAAGGTGATCTTTGGCCGGACATCGGTGGACTTCGCGGCCACGACTTTCCTTCTTTCGCGTCAACCTAGCGGTCTGGGTTATTGGTAGCGATGGCCGGACTTGAACCGGCGACACAACGATTATGAGTCGTTTGCTCTACCGACTGAGCTACACCGCCACGGTGCGCATTGCCAATTGGTGTCGTCGCACCCAGCCCCACAGTGTGGGACACGTAGCGATGCCGAGTCGGTCACCACCGGCAATCCGGCGAGCCCCCTAACGGAATCGAACCGTTGACCTTTTCCTTACCATGGAAACGCTCTGCCGACTGAGCTAAGGGGGCATGACAGCATCCGCTCCGGGTCTCACTGACTGACTCGGCGCGGCGAAGTCTTGAACGAGATTACACACTCCCGGGTCCACCCTCCAAATCGGCTGGTCAGAGCCGGTTTAGCGGGAGATCGCCATCCGGACCAGAGCCAAGGAGGGGGTCCGGGGGGCGCAGCCCCGCCGGGCGGGTTTTGGGGGTTGCACCCCCAAAAAACACGACGAAACGAGAAAGGGCTCGTGCTCTCTACGAGCACGAGCCCTCTATCGAGTGGAGTGGCAGATGTAGGATTCGAACCTACGTAGGCTTTCACCGACAGATTTACAGTCTGCTCCCATTGGCCGCTCGGGCAATCTGCCATCACGCTAGGCGCGGTGACGAGAATACATCGAACCCGCACCCTCAATGCAAACCGGCTGCACAATGCCGGTTTAAGGCGTGCTCCACGTGGCATCACCGTGCTGCCCGGAGTGCCCGTGCCGCGATGCGGCGGGACTACCGTCGAGCTTCCGGGTAGAACTAACGATGTCCGGAGTACCGTCAGGAACAGGAGCGCAGTGTGGCCGATTCGTCGTTCGATGTCGTCAGTAAGGTCGACCGGCAGGAGGTCGACAACGCCCTGCATCAGGCGGAGAAGGAACTGAACACCCGCTACGACTTCCGTGGCACCGGCGCCACGATCGAATGGTCCGGCGAGGAGAACATCGTGCTGACCGCCGAGGCCGAGGAGCGGGTCCGGGCAGCGCTCGAGGTGTTCAAGGAGAAGCTGATCCGCCGCGATATCTCGCTCAAGGCGTTCGACGCCGGCGAACCGCAGGCCTCCGGCAAGATCTACAAGATCACCGGCACGCTGGTCCAGGGGATCGACACCGAGCACGCCAAGAAGATCTCCAAGAAGATCCGCGACGAAGGCCCCAAGGGCGTCAAGGCGCAGATCCAGGGCGAGGAATTGCGAGTCAGCAGCAAGAAGCGCGATGACCTGCAGGCGGTGATCTCGCTGCTGAAGGGTGAGGATTTCGGTATCGCGCTGCAGTTCGTCAACTACCGATAGACGCGAAAACGGCTGGGCGGCTTGCGATTTCAGTGATCGCGCGGGCCGCCCGCCAGTTCTTCCAGGCGGGCGATGCGCTCAGCCATCGGGGGGTGGGTGGAGAACCAGCGCGCGGCCCGCTCGCCGGCGCGGAACGGGTTGGCGATCATCAGGTGCGACTGGGTGGTCAATTGCGGCTCCGGGGGCAGCGGAGCGGCCTGTACGCCCCGCTCCAGCTTGCGCAGCGCCGACGCGAGAGCGAGTGGGTCGCCGGTCAATTCGGCGCCGGACTGATCGGCCTGGAACTCCCGCGAGCGCGAGACGGCCAGCCGCACCAGGGTCGCCGCGATCGGGCCCAGTAATGAGATCAAAAGCACACCGAGGATATTCGGGCCGCCGCCGTTGTCGCGGTTGCCGCCGAACATCGAGGCCAGGAAGGCCAGGTTCGCCAGGCCGGAGATGACGGCGGCGAGCGCGCCCGCGATCGAGGAGATCAGGATGTCGCGGTTGTAGACGTGCGACAGCTCGTGCCCGAGCACCGCGCGCAGCTCCCGCTCGTCCAAGATCTGCAGGATGCCGCTGGTACAGCAGACCGCGGCATGGCGCGGACTGCGGCCGGTGGCGAAGGCGTTGGGGGCATTGGTCGGGGAGATGTAGAGCCGCGGCATGGGCTGGCGCGCGGTCGTCGCGAGTTCGCGCACGATGCGGTAGATGACGGGCGCTTCCAGCTCGCTCACCGGTTGGGCATGCATGGCCTTCAACGCGAGCTTGTCGCTGTTGAAGTAGGCGTAGGCGTTCGTGCCGACGGCGATCAGGATCGCGATGACCAAGATCGTCGGACTGCGGAACATGGCCCCGGCGAACACGATCAGCGCCGAAAGCCCGACCATGAGCCCGAAGGTCTTCAAGCCGTTCGCGTAACCGCCGTGCATACCTCGCTCATCCGCCTCTCCGCGTATTCAGGCCAGACTCGAGTGCCACGACAGTGACGCTGGCGGCCGCGGTGACGTGGTGGCCGAGTTAGCCGGTACCCGACGAGTTACCCATGTCCTCGCGAAATGAGCAGTCGCGTCGGGCAGCCCTGGGCCATCGTCACTGCGCTGGCATTACACGAGGTCAACGATAGGACGGCGGGCAAGGTTCCCGCGCGATGTGTGGCTCAGCCGACGCGCTCGATGGTGTAGCGGACCAGTCGCTCCAGGGCGTCGTTGGCCGGGCCGGCGGGCAGCGCGGACAGCTCGGTGTGCGCGATGTCGGCGTAACCCTGCAGCTTCTCCTTGGCCAGCACCATGCCGCGGGAACGGCCGAGCAGGACCAGGGCCTCCTCGACCTCGGCGTCGGTCTCCAGGGGGCGGGCCAGCACACGGGGATGGTCGGAGGCGGAGCCGACGGGGTGGGTAAGCATCGTGCGCAGGCGGTCGCCGTCGGCGCCCTCCTCGCGCAGCGCGTACAGCACCGGCAGGGTGTGCACGCCCTCGCGCAGGTCGGTGCCGGGCGTCTTGCCGGACTGCTCCGCGGCCGAGGAGATGTCGATGATGTCGTCGGAGATCTGGAAGGCGGTGCCGACGGCGTCGCCGAGGCGGGCCAGGCGTTCGACATGGTCGGTGTCGGCGCCGGAGAAGGTGCCGCCGAAACGACCGGACGCGGCGATCAGCGAACCCGTCTTCTCCCAGACCACGCGCAGGTAGTGCTCGACCGGATCCTGGGATTCGCGGGCGCCCATGGTTTCCCGCATCTGGCCGGTGACCAGTTCGGCGAAGGTCTCGGCGATGATGCGCACGGCGTCCGGGCCCAGGGTGGAGGTCAGCCGGGAGGCGTGCGCGAACAGGTAGTCGCCGGCGAGGATCGCGATGCTGTTGCCCCAGCGGGAATTAACGCTCGCGGCGCCGCGGCGCATCGGGGCCTCGTCCATCACGTCGTCGTGGTACAGGGTGGCCAGGTGCACGAGTTCGACGACGGTGCCCGCGGTGATCAGCGCGGGATCGGTCGGATTCGGGCCGAGCTGACCGGTGAGAATGGTGAACAGTGGGCGGAACCGCTTGCCGCCGGCCTTGGCCAGGTGCAGCGCCGCTTCCTGCAGGAAGTCCTCGCCGTCGGACAGCTCGTCGATCAGGAGTTTCTCGACCTGCTCCAGGCCGTTGCGCACGGTGTTCGCGAGCTCGAGGTCACCGAGGTCCACCCCGGCCACCACCGTATTCTGCTCATCCACAGCCGATGTGCTCATTTCTTCTCCCAGCGATGCGTCCGACCCCACGGTAAGAACCTAGCGTGTCCCAGCCACGCGGCCCATGAACACCGTCACTATGTGGTGCACCAACCAGCCTTCCATATCGTGGACGCGCGAGACGGCTCGGCCGCGCCGGATTCGCCGTGTTGGCGGGCACACCGCGTCGACACGAACAGCACGGTCCTGCAAGTATTGAGCGCATGGGTTCACCGGATGTCACCGAGGTTCTGGTTGTCGGCGCGGGCCCGGCCGGCTCGGCCGCCGCGGCGTGGGCCGCGCGTGCGGGCCGCGAGGTGCTGCTGATCGATTCCGCCGTGTTCCCCAGGGACAAGACCTGCGGTGACGGGCTGACGCCGCGCGCGACCAAAGAGCTCGAGCAGCTAGGGCTGGGCGACTGGGTCCGCGCGCACACCGTGAATCACGGTCTGCGGATGACCGGTTTCGGCCGCGAGGCCCTGCTGCCCTGGCCCGACGGTTCCTTCCCGACTTACGGAAGCGCCGTTCCCCGAACCGAACTCGACGACAAGCTGCGCGAGACCGCGGTGAAGTCCGGGGCGGCCATGCTGGACGGCACGAAGGTGATCGATGTCACCCGCGAGGGCGACCGCGTCACCGGGGTGACGGTGCAGACAGCGGACGGCACGCGCACGATCGAGTGCGCGACGCTGGTCGTCGCCGACGGCGTGCGCTCCCCCATCGGCAAGAAGCTCGGGCGGACATGGCATCGGCAGTACGCCTACGGAACCGCGGCGCGCGCCTACATCAAGTCCGCGCGCAGCGACGATCAATGGATCACTTCGCATTTGGAGTTGCGCGACGCCGAGAACAATCTGGTACCCGGGTACGGGTGGGTGTTCCCGCTCGGCAACGGCGAGGTCAACATCGGCGTCGGGTCGCTGGCCACCGAGGCCCGGCCGTCGCACATCGCGCTGAAACCGCTACTGCAGCACTACACTTCGCAGCGCTTCGAGGAGTGGGGATTCGAAGGAGAGCTGCGCGCGGTCGCTTCGGCGCTGCTGCCGATGGGCGGCGCGGTGTCGAATGTGGCAGGCCGCAACTGGGTGCTCATCGGTGACGCCGCGGGCTGTGTGAATCCGCTCAACGGTGAGGGCATCGACTACGGGCTCGAAGGCGGCCACATGCTGTCCGAACTGCTCGACGAACCCGATCTCACGCACATCTGGCCGGAACTGCTGCGGGCCCGCTACGGCCGGACCTTCTCCGCGGCCCGGCGTATCGCGGGCCTGGCCACCCACCCGCGCATGGTCCCGCTCGGCGGTCCGCCGGTGATGCGGTCGAAGTACCTGCAGCGCACCGCCGTCCGGGTGATGGGCAACCTGGTCACCGACGAGGACCTCGACATCACCGCCCGCGCCTGGCGACTGGCCGGCCGCGCGTCCATGCGCCACGACGAGCTGCAACCCTTCGCCTGATGTCCGGCCTGCCCGCGCTCTATCTGCTCCCCCATTTGCGGCGAGCGCGGGACCTGGCGGACCGGAATTACGCCGACCCCCTCGACCTCGACGAATTAGCCTCCGCCGCAGGAATTTCCAAGTTCCATTTCCTGCGCGCCTTCGCCGCCGTCTACGGCCGGACCCCTGCGGTCTACCTCGCCGAACGCCGCATCGAACGCGCCCAAGATCTGCTGCGCGCCACCAACCTGACGGTGACCGAAATCTGCATGCTGGTCGGCTACAGCAGCCTGGGCTCCTTCAGCACCAAGTTCCGCCAGCTGGTCGGCGTCAGCCCCTCCGAATATCAGGCGAAGTTCGCGGGCGGCGCCCCGCACATCCCCGGCTGCTACATCTTCATGCACGGCCTCTCCGACCGGAAACCCGGCGATCCGTAGTTGCGCAATTTCGGAGAAGCCCGGGAGTGGCCTGGGCAAATAGCCTGGACGCATGACAACGATTTCGAATGTTTCCCTGGTGACGGTCTATGTGAACGATCAGACCGAGGCCAAGCAGTGGTACGTGGACAAGCTGGGTTTCGTGGAGACCAGCGACGTCACCATGGGCGAGAACGGGTTCCGGTGGGTCACGGTGGCGCAGCCGGATCATCTCGAACTTGAAGTGACATTGATGGTTCCGGGGCCGCCGCTCGACGACAATCTCGCCGACGCGATCCGGCGGGCGCTGGCCAACGGGACGCACGGCGCACTGGGGCTGCGGACCGATAACTGTCAGAAGGCGTTCGAGGAGCTGACCGCGAAAGGGGTGGAGTTCGTGCAACCACCGGCGGAACGGCCGTACGGCACCGAGGCGGTCATCCGGGACAACTCCGGCAACTGGCTGGTGCTGGTGGAGCCGAAGGAATTCGATCCGAAGGCGATGGGCGATTTCGAGGCCTGCACCGAATAGCGGGACGAAGAGCGCCGGGGCTCGTCGTTGAGCACCCGGCGCGGGAGTGGGGTGGCGCGGCAGGAAGGTCAGGCGTTGGCCTGGCTGGCCACCCATTCCTGCATGAACTCGCGCTCGCTGTTGAGCACGCGGTGCAGCAACTGCTCGGCCAGCGGCTCGATGGCGCCGCCCACCAGCGGGACCTTCACATCCACGGTGCCGACCACCTCGATCTCGGAACCCTCCGCGGTCGGGCGCATTTCGTAGGTGCCCGACATCTCGGAGTTGATGCCGCCGGTCGCGGCCACGACGGTGCCCCGGGCGATCTCGCCGTCGAGACGGCCCCAGTTGTCGGTGCGGGTGAAGTGCAGCTCGCTCTTGAGCACCTTGGTGACCAGGCTCGGAATCTTGTCCTCGCTGGCCTTTTCGGTCATATGGATGCGAATGGTGTCCGCGCCGTCGGGATGCGCGAGCTCGAGAGTGGCAGTCGTCGCTTCGGCGAACCGGGTCTGCCAGGCGTTGTCGTTGGTAAGTGCCCGGTGAAGATCTTCGACCGGGATGCTGTAGGGCACGGTGAAGCTGAATTTTCGGGACATGGGCGCCAGGTTAGTGGAGGTGCTCAGTAGGCTGGATTGGTGTCGGAAACCAAGCGGTCTGAAGCATCGCGCAGCGATTCCGTGGGGGGCGATGCGCGGGATGTGCGCCTGCGCCGGACCTTTACCGCCGTGGTCGCCACGGCGACGGTGATCAGTGTGCTGATGGTCCTCTTGGTGTTCGCCGCGTGGCGCGACGACTATCTGATCAGCTCCGACAAAGGCACCACCACGGCCGAGGTGCTCTCGGCGGGGCGGCTGCGTTCGACGGTCAGCTATGTGACGCCGGACGGGAAGAACCACAACCCGAAGGTCGGCGTGCTGTACCCGACCAATCTCACCCGGGGTGAGCGGATCAAGGTCGAGTACAGCCGCAAGGATCCCGATCTGGTCCGGGTCGCGGGGCGGGACGCGCGAGTCGCGCTGCTGCCCGCGGCCTCGGTGATCGTGGTGGCCTGGGGCGTGGCGCTGCCCGCCCTGTGGGTGATCCGGCGGATGCGGCGGCGCGCTACTGCGCCCACGGCGGGCTGAGCTTGCTGCCGTCGGCCATCTCGGCCTGGAAACCCGCGGCGATCGCGATGTGCGCGACCGCGGGCTCCGCGCCCGGATTGCCGACCGCGATCGGACTGCCCGCGGGCACGACCAGCGCGTCGCCCGCCTCGAGCAGCTGACCGCTGATTTCCAGCTGACCCGAGATCAGCATGAAGACCTCGTCCCGGTCCAGGACGTGGGCGGCTCCGGTTTCCAGGTTCGGCGGCACGGTGAGCCGCCAGGTGCACAGCTGCGACGAGCCGCGACTGGGCGAGGCCATGCCGCTGAACTGTGCGTGCGGTAGTTCGAACTGCGGGGCGTCGGCGGCGGTGATGAGGTGCATACGGCTCCTTAAATAGACAAGTTAACTTGAACAAGTTGACTTGACTATCATGGCGGCATGACTCGTTCCGCGCAAGACCTGGATTTGGGAATTCTGCTCGGCCTTGGCTACCAGCAATTCGTGCACGAGCTGCGAGAAGCCCTGGCCGAACGGGGCTTCGGCGATGCCGGGCCCTCCTACGGTTACGTCTTCCGCAGTCTCGACCTGCGTCCGATGAACATCAGCGAGCTAGCCGATCGGCTCACGATCACCAAGCAGGGCGCGGCGCAGTTGGTCGACGAGATGGAGAAGCGAGGGTACGTGGAACGCCGGCCCGACCCCAGCGACGGCCGGGCGAAGCTGCTCTATCTCAGCGAGAAGGGCGACAGCGCGCTGGCCGCGGCCCGCCGATTCCATCGCGGCGTGGAGCGCAAGCTCGTCAAAACGCATGGCGCGGCGGCGGTGCGGAACCTGCGCACGCTGCTGGAAACGATCACGACCCCGGAGAATCTGGGCGATCCGCGCTGGCGCGCGCCGCACGTTTGAACCATGCGGCGCAGATAAGTTCGCCGGAACTTTCCATGCGCTTCACGTCGCCGTCGAGGCCCGGCGCGCTGCGCCGGTCAGTCTGAGCAGGTGCGTGTAGCGATCGTCGCGGAGTCGTTTCTGCCGAATATGAACGGCGTCGTGAACTCAGTTCTGCGGGTGCTGGATCATCTGGACCAGCACGGCCATGACGCGCTGATCATCGCGCCCGACACCGTCCGGGGCGTCCCGCCCGCGCCCCGCGCACAGGGTCGCTTTCCGGTGCACCGGGTCCCCGCCATGATGGTCCCGAAGATCAGCTCGTTGCCGGTGGGCCTGCCGCAGCCCGGAATCACCGCCGCCATCCGAGATTTCGACGCCGACGTCGTGCACCTGGCCTCCCCCTTCCTGCTCGGCGCGGGCGGTCTCGGCGCGGCTCTGCGCCTGGATCTGCCGACGATCGCGGTCTATCAGACCGATGTCGCCGGTTTCGCCAAGAGCTACGGCCTCGGCCTGGCCAGCCGCGCCGCCTGGGCCTGGACCCGCCGCCTGCACGAAGGCGCGACCCGCACCCTCGCCCCCTCCACGGCGGCCGCCGAAGACCTTGCCGACCATGGCATTCCACGCGTCCACCGCTGGGGCCGAGGCGTCGACATCACCCGGTTCAACCCCAATGCCCAGCGCGCCGAGCTCCGTGCGCGGTGGCTGGCGGGACACGAGAAACTGCTCGTCGGGTTCGTCGGCCGCCTCGCCCCCGAGAAGCATGTCGAGCGCCTGGCCGTCCTCGCCGACGACCCGGCCATCCAGCTGGTCATCGTCGGCGACGGGCCGGATCGCGCCGAGCTCGCGGCCCTGATGCCCACAGCGATCTTCACCGGCGAACTGGGTGGCACCGAACTCGCCGAGGCCTACGCCTCCCTCGACGTGATGGTCCACGCGGGCGAACACGAAACCTTCTGCCAGGGCGTGCAGGAAGCCCTGTCCTCGGGCGTCCCGGTGATCGGCCCTGACGCGGGCGGACCCCGCGACCTGATCGCCCACTGCCGCAACGGATACCTGCTGCCGGTCGACCGGTTCAGCGAACTTCTCCCGAGTGCCGTTGGCGCCCTCCGCGATCCAGACATTCGCGCCCGATTCGCCAGGGCCGCGCGCAAATCCGTTCTGCATCGCACCTGGCCCGCGATCTGTACCGAGCTGATGGGCCACTACGCCGACGTCACCGGCACCCGAATTCAGTTGCCGCACACCGCCTGATCGGGCGCGCCGCCACGTGCACGGCGACCTGCGAATGGCTCTCTCAGCTGGTGACGAATATGCCTGCGGTGACGGCGTTTACGGCCGCCAAGGCGGATTGGTCGGCGATGGTTTCGGTGATGGGGTCGCCGCTGGCGAGGAGGCGGTAGTAGAGGGGGGCCGAGACCGCGGAGAGGACGGCTCGAGAGTTGGTGCCGGGCGGGGCTTCGCCGCGGGAGATGGCGGCTTCGACGCAGGGACCCCACTCGGTGAGACGGATGTCGTAGAAGCGGTGCAGGGCGGTGGCCGCGGTTTCGTCGCAGGTGGCGGCGGCTATGACGGCGCGGAAGAGGCGGCCCTGGCGGGGGTCGGCGAGGGTTGCGGCGACCAGGCGGGCGTTGGCGGTGAGATCGCCGAGCAGGGAGCCGGTGTCGGCGCGCGCGACGGATTGCTCGGCCATGTCGGCGAGGAGGTCGGCGACCAGGGCCGGGACGGTGCCCCAGCGGCGGTAGACGGTGGTCTTGCCGACTTCGGCTTTGGCGGCGACCTCGGTGAGGTCCAGGTGAGCGAAGCCGTGCTCGGCGAGCAGGTCGCCGGCGGTGCGCAGGACCGCTTCGCGGACCCGGGCGGTGCGGCCGCCGGGTCGGATCGAGCCTGGTGACAGCTCTTCTTCAGGCATTAATGGGTCTCCAGTTCCATTTGTGGCCAATTGGGTGTAGCGTTCTCCGCGTTAACGGAACTATAGACCCTTTAGGAGTCATCATGGAGTACCAGCGGCTCGGCGCCTCAGGTTTGGTCGTCCCGGCTTTGAGCTTCGGCGCGGGCACCTTCGGCGGACGAGGTGAGCTGTTCAGCGCCTGGGGTGATACCGATGCGGAGCAGGCCCGGCGGCTGGTCGACATCAGCCTGGAAGCCGGCGTGACCATGTTCGATACGGCCGACGTCTATTCCGACGGCGCTTCGGAAGAGGTGCTCGGCGCGGCCATCAAGGGCCGGCGCGATCAGCTGCTGCTCTCGACCAAGGCGAGCCTGCCGACCGGACCCGGGCCCTACGACGCGGGGTCCGGCCGGGCGCGGTTGATCAGCGCGGTCGAGGGATCGCTGCGACGGCTCGGCGTGGATCACCTCGACCTGTTCCAGCTGCACGCCTTCGACGCGCACACCCCGGTCGAGGAAACCCTTGCGGCGCTGGACGATCTGGTCCGGGCAGGCAAGATCCGCTACCTCGGCGCCTCCAACTTCGCGGGCTGGCAGCTGATGAAATCACTCGCCGCCGCGGACCGCCACGGGCTGACTCGCTATGTGGCGCACCAGGTCTACTACTCGCTGGTCGGCCGCGACTACGAATGGGAACTGATGCCGCTCGGCCAGGACCAGGGTGTCGGCGCGGTCGTGTGGAGCCCGCTCGGCTGGGGCCGGCTCACCGGCAAAATCCGTCGCGGACAGCCGCTTCCGGCCGGCAGCCGGTTGCATCAGACCGCCGAGGCGGGCCCGCCGGTGGATGACGAGGTGCTCTACGACGTCGTCGACGTGCTCGACGAGATCGCGGCGGAAACGGGCAAGACCGTGCCGCAGATCGCGTTGAACTGGCTGCTCCGGCGGCCGACGGTGGCGACGGTCATCGTGGGCGCGCGCAACGAGGAACAGTTGCGGCAGAACCTGGGCGCCGTCGGCTGGGAGCTCGAGGCCGAGCAGGTCGCCCGTTTGGACAAGGCCAGTGCCACCACACCGCCCTACCCCTATTACCCGTACTACCGTCTGCCGGACTTCGCCCGGCTCAATCCGCCTGCCGTCTAACGGTTCCGGTGGCGCACAGGTCAGTACACGTCGCGGACGTAGCGCTTGTCGGCGATCAGCTGCTTCTTGAAAGCGAGCGCCGCGTCCTCGTCGAGTTTGCCGTGGATGCGGGCGATGGCGAGCAGGGTGTCGTCGACGTCCTTGGCCATGCGCGCGGCGTCGCCACAGACGTAGAAGTGGCCGCCGTCGCGCAGCCAGGACCACAGTTCGGCGCCGTGCTCGATCATCCGGTGCTGCACATAGACGCGCTCGCGCTGGTCCCGGGAGAAGGCGAGATCGAGGCGGGTGAGGAAACCGGACCGGAACATGTCCTCCAGTTCGGCGCGGTAGTAGAAATTCTGCGCGGCGTGCTGCTCGCCGAAAAAGAGCCAGTTGCGTCCGGTGGCGCCCAGGGCCCGGCGTTCCTGGAGGAAACCGCGGAAAGGCGCGATGCCGGTGCCGGGACCGACCATGATCATCGGAGCGGTCGGGTCCAGGGGCGGGCGGAAGTGCGGCGCGCGCTGCAGGAAGATCGGGACCTGGGTGTCGGCGCCGCGGTCGGCGAGAAAGGTAGAGCAGACGCCGCCGCGGCGGTCGGCCGAGGCGACCGGATCGCCGTAGCGGACGATGCCGACGGTCAGCTGCACCTCGTCCGGGTCGACCAGCGGCGAGGAGGAGATCGAATACTGGCGCGGCTGTAGCTTTTTCAGGGCGCCGAGCCATTCGACGAGATCGGCTTGCACCGGGAAATCGCGCAGGACATCCACGGCCTGCCGGTCCCACAGGTAGCTGTCGAGCTCGTTGCGGTTGTCGCGGCGCAGCAGTTTCGCCAGTCGCACACTGGGATTGCGCTCGGCGAGGAAGCTGAGCAGGTCGTGGCTGACCTTGGTGATGTCGTAGCGGGTGCGCAGCGCCTCGGCCAAAGGCAGTTCACGGTCGTCGATGTCGATGACGCGACGGCCGTCGAGGCCGGTGGCGGCCAGCCACTCGGCGACCAGGGACTCGGAGTTCGACGGCCAGATGCCCAGGGAGTCGCCGACCTCGTACCCGGCCTCGAGGCCGCGCAGGTCGAACCCGAACTGGCGCACCTCCTTCGGGGAACCGGGCCGGGACAGGATCTCGTTGCGCACCAGCGGCGCCGAGAGCGGGGCGTTGCGGGTGAACAATGCCGGTCCGGGTCGGCGGGTACGGCTCGGCGCGGGTGCGCTCGGCAGGAGCAGCGTGGATCCGCTGGGCCGGGGCTGGGTCTGAATCCGGGCGCCGGCGAACTCCCGTTCCGCCGGAAGCTGTTCCACCACACGATCGGCCGAGCCACCGTCGGGATCGGTGTCACCGCCGAGGGCGGTGCGCACCTCGTCCAGCCAGCGGGCAGCCGATTCCTCGTAGTCCGGCTCGCTGTCGACGCGCGGAAGCAACCGGGTCGCACCGCGTTCGGCGAGCTTCTGATCGAGTTTGCGTCCGTGCCCGCAGAAGTCGTCGTAGGAGGAGTCGCCGAGGGCGAACACCGCGTACCGCAGGCCGGTGAACCGGGTCACGCTGTCGTCCAGGCGTTCCCAGAAGTCCGCGCCGTTGTCGGGCGGACCACCGTCGCCGAAGGTGCTGGTGATCACCAGCACATCCCCGGTCAGCGCGCTCAGTGCACAGGCGTCCATCGCGAGCAGCCGTGGCGCGAAACCGGATTCGGCGAGCTGCTCGGCCACCGAGGCCGCGAACTCCTCGGCATTGCCGGTCTGCGACGCCCACAGCACCGTGACCTGTTTGGCCGCGAGCTCTTCGGCCGGGGCGCCCGCCTCGGCGCCGGCGGTGCGGGAATACATTCCGGCCAGCAGCCCGTCGATCCACAGCCGGCTGCGGCTGGACAACGGCGCGGACTCCGGTAGCACCGGCTGGCCCGCCACCGGAAGCGATTGCAGCGCGGCCAGATACCCGCTCAGGTAGATCTGCTCGACATCGCTCAAGGTGGGCGCGACGCCGGCCTCGAGCCCCAGCATCACCGCCAGGGGATGCTGGGTCGGCGATAGGACGGCAGGGGTTTCCGGGGCGGGAACGACAGCGACCCGGCGCAGTTGTACCGCACAGGCCTTGAATTCCGGCTGTAGCGAGGCAGAATCGACCGCGTCGTTGGTGACGGCGTTGATGGTCAAATACTCCCCCTGCTCGTCGTTCCAGTGGAACGGCGCGAAACAGTCACCGGGGCGCACCCGGTCGCTGATCCGCACGGGCAGCACCGCCCGCCCGCGCCGGGACGCGATTTCGAGCTGATCGCCCGCGGCCAGCCCGAGCCGCTCGGCATCCTCGGGATGCACTTCGACGAACGGCTGCCCGGTCAGTTTGGTCAGCTTGTCGATCCGGCCGGTCTTGGTCATGGTGTGCCACTGATGTTGCAGGCGGCCGGTATTCAGCACGAACGGGTAGTCGTCGTCCGGCATCTCCGCGGGCAGCATGTGCGGGCGCGGCCAGAACACCGCCCGGCGGCTCGGCGTGGCGAACGCCAGCCGCGGCTGCCGCCCGGCCTCGTCGACGAAAAGATCCTGGCTGACGCCGTCGTTCAGGTAGCGAATGGGGTTGCGGCGCCGACCGGGCTCCGGGCACGGCCACTGCATCGGTCCCGCGCGCAGTTCTTCGTAGCTCATCCCCCGCAGGTCATAGCCGGTGGCGGGATTGGCGAAGCGCTTGATCTCGGCGAAAACCTCGGCGCTGGAGGCGTAGTCGAACCCGGGGAAGCCCAGGGCCGTGGCGACCTGTGCGATCAGCAGCCAGTCCGGCCGCGCCTCGCCGATCGGGTCCACGCTGCGCTGCAACAAGGTCAGGTTGCGCTCCGAATTCACCATCAGCGCATCGGCTTCGGCCCACAGCGTCGCGGGCAGCAGCAGATCGGCGTAGGCGTTGCTCGCGGTGTCGAGGTAGGCGTCCTGCACGATCACCAGTTCCGCGGCTTCCAACCCAGCGATGACCGTCTTCCGGTTCGCCATGGAGGCAACGGGATTGGTGCAGATGATCCAGGCGGCCTTGATCTTCTCGTCGGCCATCTCGCGGAACATCTCGACGGTGCCCGGCCCGGCCTCGGTGCGAATGGTCCCGGGCGCCAGGCCCCAGGCGGTTTCCACGAACGCGCGATCGGCGGGCACGAGCAGACTGCGCTGACCGGGCAAACCCGGTCCCATGTAGCCCATTTCGCGTCCGCCCATGGCGTTCGGCTGACCGGTCAGCGAGAAGGGCCCGCTGCCCGGCCGGCAGATCGCGCCGGTGGCCAGGTGCAGGTTGCACAGGGCATTGGTGTTCCAGGTGCCGTGGGTGGACTGGTTCAGCCCCATCGTCCACAGCGACATCCACTCGCCCGCTTCGCCGATCCACCGGGCGGCGGTGCGGATGTCGGCCTCGGCCAAACCGGTGATCTCGGCGACCCGGGCCGGGGTGTACTCGGCGAGGAACTCGGGCATCGCTTCCCAGCCCTCGGTGTGCGCGGCGATGAAATCCTTGTCGATGTCGTCGTTGTCGACGAGCAGGTGCAGCAGTCCGTTCAACAGCGCCAGATCGGTGCCCGGCCGCAGCTGCAAGAACAGGTCGGCGCGGGCGGCGGTGTCGGTGCGGCGCGGGTCGGCGACGATCAATTTCGCCCCGGCCTTGAGCCGATCCGCCATGCGGAGGAACAGGATCGGATGGCAGTCGGCCAGGTTCGCGCCGATCGCGAAGAACAGGTCGGCGTGCTCGAAGTCGTCGTAGGAGCCGGGCGGGCCGTCGGCGCCGAGCGACTGCTTGTAGCCGGTGCCCGCGCTGGCCATGCACAGCCGCGAGTTGGCTTCCAGGTGGACGGTCCGCAGATAACCCTTGGCCAGCTTGGTCACCAGGTACTGCGCTTCCAGCGACAGCTGACCGGAGACGTAGAGCGCGAGGGCGTCGGGGCCGTGCGCGTCGAGGATGGCGCGCAAGCGGTCGGCGGCTTCGCGCACGGCCGCGTCCACCGGGACCGGCACCGGCGCCTGCCCGCGTTCGGGCCGCCGGTATGCGGTGGCCATCCGGCCCGGCGCGCGCATCAGCTCCGCGTGCGTGGCGCCCTTGGTGCACAACCGGCCCGCGTTCGCCGGGTGCAGCTTGTCCCCGCTGACCTTCGCGATCACCGGCGCACCATCCGGACCCGGCTTGGTCTCGACCGTGATGCCGCAGCCCACGCCGCAGTACGAGCACGCCGTGCGGGCGGAAGTCCTTCCTGCGTCGGTCATGCCACCGATCATGGCGATCAGCCATTGCGGGCCATTTACCCCGCGTTAGCGGCAGATGACAATTTTCCTCACCGGAGAAATTTCCGGCCGTGAGATCTGGAGCTGACCTGGCGTTTTACCGCCCGGAAACCTCATGCGTGAGTGATCTCACCACGTCTCAGAGCTTGTACCCGCGGTGCAGCGCCACGATGCCGCCGGTCAGATTGCGCCACTTCACCGAGGACCAGCCCGCGTCGGCGATCCGCAACGCCAGCTGCCGCTGATTCGGCCAGGCCCGGATGGACTCGGCGAGGTATACGTAGGCGTCGGGGTTACTGCTGACGGCCCGCGCGACCTGCGGGAGCGCCTTCATCAGGTACTCCATGTAGACGGTCTTGAACACCGGGATCACCGGCGTGGAGAACTCGGCCACCACCAACCGGCCGCCGGGCTTGGTGACGCGCAGCATCTCGCGCAGCGCCTGCTCGCTCTCGGAGATGTTGCGCAGTCCGTAGGAGATGGTCACCGCGTCGAAGGAGTCGTCGGCGAACGGCAGCGCGGTCGCGTCGGCCGCGACCATCGGGACGTTCCGGTACTGCCCGGCCTGCAGCATGCCCTGGGAGAAATCGGCCGCGAGGCACCAGGCGCCGGACTTCGCCAGATCCAGGGTGGACACGCCGGTGCCGGCGGCGAGGTCGAGCACCCGCTCACCGGGGCGCGGCGCTACCGCTTTCCGCACCGCCCAGCGCCAATACCGATCCTGGCCACCGGAAATAACGGTGTTGGTGATGTCGTACCGCTTCGCGACCCCGTCGAACATCGACGCGACCTCGTGCGGCTGCTTGTCCAGCGAGGCCCGAACCGATTCCCGCCGCTCTGTTTTCGCCACACCCCGACACTAATGCGAAGCATGATCACCGGGCTATGGCGGTCCACACAGCATCGCGGAGCGATTCCGTGGGGGGTGGTGGTCGGGCGACGGGCGGGCGAACTCTGCTGACTATGCCGGGTTTCGGCCCGTCAGGGCGAGCACGCGGTGGAAGACGGGTGCGTCGTCCGGAATCGGGACGACGGGGCCGAAGAGGCCGGGGGTGCCTTCCGGCGGAGTGTCGCGCAGGAATTCGAGCAGGACGGCAAGGTCGGAGTCGCGGACGGTGAGCTGCTGACCAGTGGCCTGGGCGAGATCCCAGCCATGGATGACCAGCTCGTCCAGCGCGACGACGGCCATGATCTCGGCGGGCATCGTGACGCCGCCGGCTTCGGTCTCGCCCGCCCAGGCCGCGGGCTCCCGCCACGCCTCGACCAAAGCCTTCAACTGCGCCGGAACACGGTCCCGCCAATCGGGAACCAGTTCGGCCTCCGGACCGATCCGGGGCGCTTCGGAACGGCCGACCGCCTCCTTGGTCGCGGCCTGCCGAAAGGCTTCGGTCAGACCGATCACATGAACGAGCAGATCGCGCACATCGGTCTCGGCCATCGGGGTCGGGGCGGCCAGCTGGTCACCGGAGATACCGGCGACTACCGCCGCCATCGCGGAGGCGGCGGATTCGAAGTCGAATGCGGGGTTCATGGGGCTCCTTCGGGCAAGGGACATCCTCTGCCGATAAGACGGCGCGAGCCGCCGGAACTCATCGCCGAGCACCCTCCGACACCAAGTCGTAACGGCGAAAACCGCTGGAAAAGAGGAGAATTGGAAGATGAAGGGTGATCGTGTGGAGATCGTCGTCGACTTCGGCGCCGGGTCTCGCAGTTACGAAATCGCCGCCACCCGAGCGGGGCGGCGAGTAGATGTGCGCATCGCGCGCGGAGTAGTCGAAGTCAGCGAGGTGACGCGCACCGGCACCGCGGTGCGCACCGCGCGGTTCATGGCCAACCGCACCTTGGCGCTGGTGGAGTACCCCGCCAACGGGACGGGGGCGCTGGACAGCGAATAACGCCCGGTCAGGGTGGCCTGGTTGCCGGATATGCCCGCACGGCGCAGTGTGGGGGTGTCCCGCACCGGGCTCTGGGTATCCGGTGAGCACACAGTCGCGGAGAGGAGCGCACGATGATCGATCGCAGCACGACCCGCACGTTGGACGAGGTTCCCGAAGCCGACCTGATCGAGCAGTCCGTCCCGGCCTATCCCGATCCGGCCGCGGAATCCGAGGAATCCGCACGCGAGCTGGCCGACCACCTGGATCGCGACGCGTTCACGGCGAACGCGGCCGATGTGGTCGAGCAGTCGATCTCGGTGCCGCTGGACGACGAGTACCGCGGTGATCCGGACGCACCCGCCGCGGCGGGCGGCCCGGAGTACACCGAGGAAATCTAGATCTTCGCGCGCACCGTAGCGTGCAGTTCCCGCAGGCTGGACCGCTCCGTGGCGACCTCCAGCACCCGCAGGCCGTGCGCGTTCCCGGCCAGTTCCACCGCCAGCTGGCCGGGGTCGACCTGACGGTGCGGAATCCGGTAGGCGGCGCACAGCGCGGCCAGATCCATGCCGTGCGGTGTCCCGAAGACCCGCTCGAACACGCCCGCGTACTGCGGATCGCCCTGTTCCAGGAGCTCGAAGATGCCGCCGCCGTCGTCGTTGGCGACCACGATGGTCAGATCGGCCGGGCGCGGCTCGCCCCGGCCGATCAGCAGGCCGGACGCGTCGTGCAGGAAGGTCAGGTCGCCGATCAGCGCGATGGTGCGGCCGCTGTGCGCGAGCGCCGCGCCGACCGCCGAGGACACCGTGCCGTCGATGCCCGCGACACCGCGGTTGGACAGCACCTTGATCCCCGGGCGCGGATGCGAGACCAGTGCGGCGTCGCGCACCGGGTTGGACGCGCCCAGCAGCAGCTGATCGCCGTCGCGTAGCGCCTCCAGCACCACGGCCGCCACATGCAGGCCCGTCGGCTTCGGATGCCGTGCGAGTTCCTCGCGCACCACCTGGCTCGCCTTCGCGTTGAATTCGCGGCAGCGCGCGAGCCATTCGGGGCGCGGCGCGCCACTGGTCACCGCGCGCGTTCCGGTGCCCACGACATTGCCGGAGACATCGGGCCAGCGCGGGCCGGTGGTCAGCGCGTAAACGGTGACCTCGGGATCGGCGAGCACCCGCGACACCTGGCGGTGCAGGGTGGGCCGTCCGGTGATGATCGCCTGCCGCGGCCGCAACTGCGCCAGCGCCAGCGGGTGCAGGGCCGGGCCGTGCAGCGGCGCGGTGGGTTCCGCGACGGTCGGCAGCGCGGCCAGCTCCGGGCGCAGGCCGGCGCCGTGACCGGAGATCACCACGGTGTCGGGCGTGAGATCGATCTCGAGCGGAACGTCGAGCGTGGCGTATTGCGTGGCGGTCCACGGCCGGCCCGCCTCCCGGCCCAGCGGCGCGACCTCACCCGGCACCGGAAGCCCGCCCACCGCATCCGAATCCGGCACCAGCGGCTCGCGCAGCGGGATGTCGAAATGCACCGGGCCCGCGTTGCCCGAGCGGGTGCCGCGCGCGGCGGCCAGCACCCGGCACACCGCCGAACGCCACACGCTGTTCTGCTGGCTGTAGCAGCCGTTGCCGTTGTCGACGCCGAGTTCGGCCAGCCCGAGGCTGATCGTCGCGCGCACCTGGCTGCCGAAGAGGCCGAGCTGTTCGACGGTCTGGTTGGCGCCGGTGCCGAGCATCTCGTAGGGCCGGTTCGCGCTGAGCACGATCAACGGCACTCGCGCGTAGTTCGCCTCCAGCACAGCGGGACCGAGATTGGCCACCGCGGTCCCCGAGGTCATCACCACCGGGACCGGACAACCGCTGGCCACCGCGAGACCGATCGCGAGGAAGCCTGCGGTGCGTTCGTCGATCCGCATGTGCAGTCGCAGCCGCCCGGCCGCGTCGGCGGCCTGCAACGCGAAAGCCAGCGGAGCGTTCCGGGAGCCGGGACACAGGACGACATCCCGCACACCCCCGCGCACAAGTTCGTCGACGACTACCTGCGCCTGTGCTGTAGACGGGTTCACGCCTCCAGCCTCTCAGACAGTAGGTCCCGAGTCTTCGTCACCCTGCTCACAGTAACTGCCAGCACAGAGCGGTTCCCCGGGCAGAAAAAAAGCCGCACACCGAAGTGCCCGTGGGGCGGGCATTTTCGGTGTGCGGCGGGCAGAGATTTCAGCCGGCGTGGCGCTGAACGAGATCGCCGACGCGCGGCAGGGCCTCGATGACGTTCTTCTTGGCCGAGGAGCGGACGGCGGAGTAGGCCTTCTGCAGAGCCGGGCGGGTCGACGCGTCGGCGCGGGCGTCGGTGACGGCCAGCAGCGACTCGGCGACCGCGTCGGACTTCGAGACGAGCAGGTCGGCGAACTTGCCCGAGCCGCTGGCCACGTGCTCCTGCCAGAACGGCTCCAGCTGCTCGACGAGCTTGGGGGCCAACGACTCCAGCGCATCCGGCACGATGGTCGGGCTGACCTTCTTGGCCGCCGCGTAGGCGCCCTTCACGGCCAGGCCGGACGCACCACCCTTGTCCGACACCTCGGCGTCCAGAACCTCCTTGGCATCGGCAAGGAAAGCCGTACGATTGGCGTCGTTGAGCAGGGATTCAGACAGTGCTGCAACCACTTTCAGGTTCCTCCGGATCGATGTCGATGAACGAGCGCTGGCCACTATACGCACCACTGGCAGCGAAGATGTGGCGCTGCCCGATTCAGGGCTGCCACGGCAGCAGCTGAACCATGAGTCCTTCACAATCGGCGAGGATTTCGCCCTGCTCATCGACCAATTCCGCGGTGATGAAAGTCTTGCGCCCGTCGATCCGGTCGACGCGCCCGCGCACCGCGAGCGGCGTTTCCAGCGGAGTGATCTTGCGGTAGTTCACATGTAGATACGCGGTGCGGCTGATCGGGCGGCCGGCGTAGTGCACGATCATGCCGAGCAGGTCGTCGAACAGCAGCGGCAGCACACCGCCGTGCGCGGCGCCGTTGCCGCCCAGATGGAATCGGCGGAACTCGCCCGCCATGGTGATGCCGTCCGGTCCGGCTTCGACTGTGCGCCAGGGCAAGAGCAGCAGGCTACCGCGGCCGGGAAGTTTCACGGCGCGTCCGGCGGGACCCTGGAGTTCGGGAGCGCGATGCGGCTCGAGCAGATCGATCAGCTCCTTCGCCTGGGCGAGGGCCGCGCCGAAGACCTCATCGGGCGCGTCGACGCAGACGGCGAGATCTTGCAGGGTGCGCATCGCCTCGACGAACGGGCCGAAGTTCGTCCCGATCTCGGCCTGGGAGACCTTGGGGAAGCCGCCATGCTTCTCGTAGCGGCTCTCGTCGACCATGCTGCGGTCGATTCGCGGCCGCGCACCATTGCCTGAAACAGGTTCCACTCGATCGTTCATAACTTGCACGGTAACGCGTCTTTTTACACCGTCAAGTCCTAAGTCTCGCCAACCGCCCACTGGCTAGTGCGCGCCACGCGACGATAATCTCTGGCGTGACGTTCAATCCGAAGTTGTGGCGGCCCGTTCCTGGATTCGAGAACCTGACCGACATCACCTACCACCGACATGTCGACCAGGGCACCGTCCGGATCGCGTTCGATCGCCCCGAGGTGCGCAACGCCTTCCGGCCGCACACCGTCGACGAGCTCTACCGCGCCCTCGATCACGCGCGGATGACCCCGGACGTCGGCGCGGTCCTGCTCACCGGCAACGGCCCCAGCCCCAAGGACGACGGCTGGGCCTTCTGCTCCGGCGGCGATCAGCGCATCCGCGGCCGCAACGGCTACCAGTACGCCAGCGGCGAGACCGCCGACACCGTCGACCAGGCCCGCGCGGGCCGGTTGCACATCCTCGAGGTTCAGCGCCTCATCCGTTTCATGCCCAAGGTCGTCATCGCGCTGGTCAACGGCTGGGCCGCGGGCGGCGGGCACAGCCTGCACGTGGTCTGCGACCTCACCCTGGCCAGCCGCGAGCACGCCCGCTTCAAGCAGACCGACGCCGACGTGGGCAGCTTCGACGGCGGCTACGGCAGCGCCTATCTGGCCAAGATGGTCGGCCAGAAGTTCGCGCGCGAGATCTTCTTCCTCGGCCGGCCCTACACCGCCGAGGAAATGCATCAGATGGGCGCGGTGAACAAGGTCGTCGACCATGCCGAGCTGGAGAACGTCGCGCTGGAGTGGACCGCCGACATCAACGGCAAATCCCCGCAGGCCCAGCGCATGCTGAAGTACGCGTTCAACCTGCTCGACGACGGGCTGGTCGGCCAGCAGCTGTTCGCGGGCGAGGCCACCCGGATGGCGTACATGACCGACGAGGCCGTCGAGGGCCGCGACTCCTTCCTGGAGAAGCGCGCGCCCGACTGGACCCCGTACCCCTGGTACTTCTGACCCGGACGGACACGATGGAGATCCTCAGCAGCCGGATAATCCTGCGGCCCGCCGACTATCCGGCCACGCTCGCGTTCTATCGCGACGCGCTCGGACTGGCGATCGCGCGGGAGTATCCGGGCGGCACCGTCTTCTTCGCTGGGCAGTCGCTGGTCGAGGTGGCGGCGCACGGCGGATCGGGTTCCCCCGGCAGGTTCGAGGGGGCGATCTGGTTGCAGGTGCGCTCGGCTTCGGACGCGGCGGCGGAATTGGCGCTGCGCGGGATTCCCATCGATCGCCCGCCCGTGCGGGAGCCGTGGGGCCTGATCGAAATGTGGGTGCGGGATCCCGACGGCGTACCGGTGGTGCTGGTCGAAATTCCGCCGGATCATCCGATCCGTCGGGATACCCGCAGTTCAGATCACTGATCAACGATCTTGTAGCGGCGGCCGAGTTGCCAACCCCGGGCCGGGCGAGGACGATAACGTTGATACCCGCGGCGTTCTCGCCGAGTCCGGCAGCGTGACTCGCGCCCTGCCACCCATCGAATTACCGAGGTGTCCGACCGCCGATGTCCGGGCACCCGACGCATACCGTCCGACGAGTGAATCGCAGACACCATGCCAGGCGTAGCTGAGCTTCTTTTCCAACCGACCCGTTCCGCGTGCGGCGGCGCGGGCATGACACGATCCCTACCGTGAGAGGGCGCAGCGATCGAACCATGGGCATCTTGCCTCTGGGCACGACAGGATCAACGGCAGGCGAGGTGCGAGCGTGAGTAGAAAACTGCGCACGCTGCCGATGCCCACCGGGTCCGGTGTCGGCGATGTGCTGCCGCATCTGCGGGAAGCGTTGGAGGGCAACGGGCCCGCGTGGCTACCGATCCCCACCAGCGACCGTCGCGAGGCGCGTCGCCTGTCCGACGCGCTCGGCCCGGGCGAACCGATCGACGAGGATGTCGCGCTCGTGGTCACCACCTCGGGCACCACCGGTGTGCCGAAGGGCGCGATGCTCAGCGCGGCCGCACTGCGCGCCAGCGGCGCCGCGACGCATGAGCGGCTGGGCGGACCGGGCAGCTGGCTGCTGGCGCTGCCGACCCATCACATCGCCGGAATCCAGGTGCTGCTGCGCAGCATTCAGGCCGGGACCGAGCCGACCGTGCTCGATGTCTCCGGCGGGTTCCTCCCGGAAGCGCTGGCGGGAGCCATCTCCGGAATGCGCGGGCCGCGCCGCTACACCGCGCTGGTCCCGACCCAGCTCATCAAGGCCCTGGACGCGCCGGTCGCGGCCGAAGCGCTCGCCCAGCTCGACGGTGTGCTCGTCGGCGGCGCGGCCACGCCCCCGCACGTCTACGAACGCGCTAAAGCCGCCGGTATCAACGTGGTTCGCACCTACGGCATGAGCGAAACCTGCGGCGGCTGCGTCTACGACGGCGTCCCGCTCGACGGCACCGAGGTCCGCATCGAAGACGGCCGCGTCGTCCTCGGGGGCGCCATGGTCGCGGTCGGCTACCGCTATCAGCCCGACCACCCGGCCTTCGCCGAACCCGGCTGGTTCCGCACCGAGGACGCCGGCGTCTACGAGGACGGCGTCCTGACCATCAGCGGCCGCCTCGACGAAGCCATCATGACTGGTGGCCTTCTGGTCATCCCCCAGGTCGTCGAAGCCGTGCTGGGCACCCACCCGGCGATCAGCGAGTGCGTCGTCCTGGGCCTGCCCGACGAACGCCTCGGCCAGCGCGTCGCCGTAGCGGTCGTCCCCGCCAAGGGCGCCACCCCGCCCACTCTCGACGAACTCCGCGACCACGTCGTCCGCGAACTCGACGCCATCGCCGCCCCCCGCGAACTCGCCATCCTCGACGAGCTCCCGTTGCACGGCCCGGGCAAGCCCAACCGCGCCAAGGTCCGCGAACTCCTGCTCACCGAGCACACCGCGAACTAGCTCGACCGCGCGCCGTGCAATGCCGGTGTGATCGGCGTGCAAGAGCCGGTGTGATCGGCGTGCAAGGGCGGTGCAAGACGGGCCGCGCACTGTAGTCGCATGACTTCATTCGCACCCACCTCAGTACTCGCCGTAGAGGCGAACGAGCTGGTCAAGGTGTTCGGGGAGCAGCGCGCCGTTGATGGCGTGAGCCTGGCCGTGCCGCAAGGTTCGGTGTACGGCGTGCTGGGACCGAACGGGGCCGGCAAGACCACCACCATCCGGATGCTGGCCACGCTGCTGCGGCCGGACGGCGGTAACGCCCGGATCTTCGGGCGGGACGTCGTCGAGCAGCCGACCGCCGTGCGCTCGCTGATCGGCGTCACCGGGCAGTACGCCTCGGTGGACGAGAAGCTGACCGCCACCGAGAACCTGATGATCTTCTCGCGGCTGCTCGGGCTGAGCCGGGCCGACGCCCGGCGCAAGACCGCCGAGCTGCTCGAGGAGTTCGACCTGACCGAGGCCGCCGGCAAGCCGCTGGAGCAGTTCTCCGGCGGCATGCGGCGCCGGCTCGATCTGGCCGCCAGCCTGATCTCCGCGCCGCCGCTGCTGTTCCTGGACGAGCCGACCACCGGACTCGATCCGCGCACCCGCATCCAGATGTGGGAGACCATCCGCCGTCTGGTCCGTGCGGGCTCGACGGTGCTGCTCACCACGCAGTATCTGGACGAGGCCGATCAGCTGGCGGACCGGATCGCCGTCATCGATCACGGCAAGGTGATCGCCGACGGCACGGCCGACGAGCTCAAGGCCTCGGTCGGCGGCTCCTCGCTGCACCTGACCCTGGTCAACCGGGCCCAGCTCGACGAAGCCCGCCGCATCGTCAGCGACTTCCTCGGCGCCGAGGCCCAGATCACCCCCGAAGCCGGTCGGCTCACCGCACCGCTGCGCACCGCCGACATGACCACCGATCTGTTGATTCGCTTGCGCGAGTGGGAGATCGGGGTCGAAGAGATCAACGTTTCCAAACCCAGCCTGGACGAGGTCTTCCTCACCATCACCGGCCGCCCGGCCGCGACGGAGACCTCCGACGACACCGAACGGAGCGCGGCATGACCGCAACCCTCACCGCCCCAGCCGATTCCGGCCGCACCCTCGCCGAGATCCCCGCGGTCAGCAACCGGGTCAGCCTGCGCCAAACGGTGCGGCACTCGCTGACCATGGCCTATCGCGGGCTCTTGAAGATCAAGCACAACCCCGAACAACTCTTCGACGTCACCATCCAGCCGATCCTGTTCACGGCGCTGTTCGCCTTCATCTTCGGCGGCGCGATGTTCGGCTCGGTGGACAACTACCTGCCCCTGTTCATCCCCGGCATCCTGGTCCAGACCGTGGTGCTGACTTCCATCGTCACCGGCACCCAGCTGCGTGAGGACATGGACAAGGGTGTCTTCGACCGATTCAAATCGCTGCCCATCGCCCGCATTTCGGCGCTGTCGGGCGCACTGATCGCCGACATGGTCCGCTATCTGATCGCGACCACGCTCACCGTGATCATGGGCCTGATCCTGGGCTACCGCCCCGGCGGCGGCTTCGTCGGCGTGCTGGCCGCGTGCCTGATGGTGATCGTGTGCTCCTTCGCGATCAGCTGGATCTGGGCGCTGGTCGGCGTCACCGGCAAGAGCGCCTCGGCGGTGCAGGGCATTTCGATGATCATCATGTTCCCGCTGACCTTCGTCTCCGGCGCCTTCGCCCCGGTCTCCTCGATGCCCGGCTGGTTGCAGGCCATCAACCACGCCAATCCGGTGTACTACATGGTCAAGGCCGCTCAGGAGCTGATGAACAGCAACCACTACGGCCCGAATCTGGCGTGGTCGCTGCTCGGTTCCCTCGCGGTGATCCTGATCATCGCGCCGATCACGGTGCGCGCGTACATGCGCCGGGCGTGATCAGCTGAATACCGGCGCAGGCCGAGGGATTCCCTGGAATCCCTCGGCCTTTCGCTGTCGCTCAGCGGCCGTCGTGAATCTTTTGCAGTAGCTCCATGATTCGATCGGCGGCGCGTTTGCGCCCCAGATGTGTGACGCGGTTGAGGGTTTCGGCGACGCGGTCGGGGCCGACGGCGGTTCGGGCCGCGTCCAGGTGGCGGGTGACCTGCATGGACGGATAGTCCTGGCGGGCTTGGACTCTGGTGGCGAGACCGAGGAGTTCCAGGCCGCGGGCCGGGGCGGCGCGGGTGGCCAGGAGGTAGGAGCCGATCGCGCAGGCTACCGAGCCGAGTTGGGGCAGGTCGTAGAGTTGGTTCAGGATCGCCAAGGCGTTGTCGATCAGGCGGGGTGCCAGGTCACCGGATTCGGCGACCGCGCCGTGCAGGATGTGCGCGTCCAAGGCCATCGCGCCGAGCATGATGCTGCCGGGGCCCGGGCCGAGGGTGGGCTCGGGCCAGTTGTAGAGCTCGAGCGCGCGCCAGTGCCGGCGCAGCCCCTCTTCGATATCGCCTTCGGCCAGTGCGAGTTCGGCCGCGGCGCCGGTGACCATGCCCGCGAGCTGGTTCGGCGCGCCGGAGATCGCGTCGATCTCCGCGGCGTCCGGTCCGAGCGCGAGATCGATTTCCTGCCGCGCCCGGGCCAGCTGGCCGGCGCCGACCAGGGCCGCCGCGAGGTGGGCCCGGGTTTCGATGCTCTCCTCCGAAGTGCCCAGTTTCCGGAGCAATTCGAGGCACCGCGTGTAATAGGTGACCGCCTCGTCGTAACGCGCGACCTGCCCGCAGACGCCGCCGAGATGCCGGCACACCATGGCCACGTTCCAGACCTCGGCGGGCGGGAATTCCTCCAGCGCGCGAATGGCGTCCACGGTGGAGCCGCGCACGTCGCCCAGGTTCTCGCGGACGTTGGCGCGCAGCATCAGCGCACTGGATCGGGTGGCTGGATCGGCGGAGCGGACGCCCCCGGCGAGCAGCCTGCCGACGCCCTTGCCGTCGGCCCGGGTCACCATGATCCGGCCCAGGAACTGTTCGTGCGGGCTGATATCGCGGCGGCGCAGCAAGCGGCGCACCCGGATCCGGAGCCGGGCCAGGGCGCGCACGTCGTCGCCGATGTAGGCGAGGTGCAGGAACACCAGCAGGTAGCAGGTCATCTGTAGCTCGATGGACGGCTCGTCCGGATCGCCGACGGGGTCGAGAGCGAGCAGGCGGCGCACCCAGGCCATCACTTCCACGTGCGACCCGCGGATCACCCAGAGGCAGCCGAGCACCGGGAACACCGTGTACATGGTCACCGAGTCGCGCCGCTCCACCGCGTAGCGCAGCACCGCCAGCAGATTGTCGAGTTCCGCGGCCACCGACAGCGCCAACCGGATCTGATCGGCCTGCTCCCGGGTGGCGGCGGCCTCGACGGCGAAACGGCGCGCCCACAACACCATTCGATCCATCACCTGATCGGACTCACCCGCCAGCGCGAGCTGTTCCTCGCCGTATTCGCGGACCGTTTCCAGCATGCGATAGCGGGTGCCGAGTTGCTCGTCGTCGAGCACGGTCAGCAGCGACTGGTTGACCAGCCCGTCCACGGCCGCCGCGACATCGCCGAGGTCACCCGCCACACCCTCGGCGGCCGACAGCGTGAATCCCGCTGGGAATCGGCACATTCGGCGCAGGGCCAGCTGCTGATCGGATTCCAGCAGATTCCAGCTCCAATCGATCACCGCGTGCAGCGTGCGATGCCGTTCCGGGGAACTGCGATCGCCGCTGCGCAGCAACGTGAATCGATCCGTGAGCCGATCGTTGATCTCCTCGACGCTCATCGTGCGCACCCGCGCGGCCGCGAGTTCGATGGCGAGCGGCAGGCCATCGAGGGTGCGGCACAGCTCTGCGACCACCTCCGGATCCAGCCGGACCGTCGGCCGCACCGCCCGCGCCCGCGACATGAACAGATCGGTCGCCGGTGAACCCGCCGCGTCGATGGCCAAGGGCGGCAGCGGATACACGGTCTCGGCGGTGATCATCAGCGGTGCGCGGCTGGTGCAGAGCACGGTCAGCCGCGGACCGGCGCCGATCAAATCGGCGACCACCACCGCGACCGTTTCGACGAGGTGCTCACAGTTGTCGAGGATGAGCAGCATCGGCCGCGCCGCCAGCGCGTCCCGCAGGCGTTGGCGCGCCTCGGGCACGTAATGCCCTCGCAGCGAAGCCAATTCGTAGATCTCAGCACCGGAGACCGCCGCCTCACGCAGCCGCTGCTGAGCGTCGGCGACGTACTGCTTGCGCAATCCGGTGGTGTCCATCGGCAATTCGCTCAAACCGAGCGCGGCGCTGATCGTGCCCTCGATCTCGGCTCGCGCGCCCTCCTCGGTGCTGTCCGCGCGAATGGAGGCCAGCTCCACCAGCACCACCGGGAGATGCTGTGCCGCACGGGCTCCCACTTCGTTGGCGATGCGGGTCTTTCCGGTGCCGCCAGGGCCGAGCACGGTCACCACCCTCGACTCGGGCAGCAGCAACGCGAGCGCGGCCAGATCGTCTTCGCGCCCCAGCAGAGCGTTCGGCGCGGCGCGCAGCCCGCTCGCCATCGACGCCTCGGGCGCGACAGCCGCGCCACCCTCGCGGCGGACACTGGGATCTGTGGCGCCACTGAACGCTTCGCCTGCACCGGCTCGGCGACTGCCACCTTCGCCGGAAAAATCAGTGACGCCGAGCGCAGCAAGGTTCGCCACGCCTAGATCCGCATAGGGGTCCCGACTAGTGGACGAGGTTCTGCCGGGTGTTGCGGGCACACCCCTGGTACCGCGCGAGTCGGTCGACGGCCGACTGGTTTCCCGGCTTTCGAGATCAGTAGTCGCCAGGCGAGCCGGATCTGCCACATTGCGGCCATGTGCCGAATCCGGTGCCTCGACGGGTGGTGATCCGGCCGCGGAGAGCTGCGCGCTTCCGGGCGGCGGAGTGCTGGGGTGGATCGGCCCGAAACCGGGCGGGCGCCCGATGCCGTTGCTGCCCAGAGGTTCTCCGCGCAGGATCGCGGTGTTCAGGTCGACCAGGTCGCGGCCCGGGTCGGCGCCCAGCTGGTCGCCGAGCCGAGTGCGAAAGGCGGCGAAGGACTCCAGCGCTTCGTTCCCCCGGCCGGTCAGCGCCAGCAGGCGCATGAGGGTCTGCTGGGCAGGTTCGTCGAGCGGTTGTTCGGCGGCCAGCTGACGGGCGATGCGGAGTGCGCCGTCGAAGTCGCCGCCGGACTGACGGGCGGTCAGTTCGAGGGTGTCGAGTTCGCGCAGCCGGGCCGCGGCGGTGGTGGACAGTTCGTCGGCCACTCCGCCGGGCGGGAGATCGGCAGCGGGTTCACCCCGCCAGAGCGAACGCGCCTGCGCCGCCGCCTGGACGCAGCCCGCCGTATCGCCGTTGTCCAGGCAGGCGCGCGCGTCCCGGAGCAGATCCGCCGTCAAGGGCAGGTCGACCTGGTCGGGCCGCAGGCTCAGCCGATACCCGGCCGGGCCGATCTCCAGTGCACCGTCCGGCAGCGACGAGCGCAACCGCGAGACCTGAGTGTGCAGGGCGTTCATCGGAGCGCGCGGCGGCTGCTCGCCCCAGACGTCCTCGATCAGGGCCTGGGCGCTGCGGGCCCGGCCCGGGTGCAGGGCCAGAGCGGCCAGCAGCAGGCGGGATCGGCTGCCCGGGACCGCGGTGAGCGTGCCGTCGCGGCGTAGCGCGATCTCACCCAGCAGGGCCACCACGACCGATTCGCCTGCGGGCATCGTCCCTCGACTGTGCCCGTCCGGGCCGCTGTGTTCCGGCAACATTCCTCGGCAATCCTAAGCCAGCGGCACCCGCTCGGTCCTCCTGGTTTTCCGGCGCGTGGCGGGGCGGGGGGCGTGTGGTGTGCCGCACGCCCAGGAGGCCGGGGACGGGCGCGCCCATTAGGCTCGGCGCATGGCTACTGCAGCGCAATGGATCGAGGGCGCGCGCCCTCGTACTCTGCCGAACGCGATCGCGCCGGTGCTGGCGGGCACCGGCGCGGCCGCCGCACTGGACGGATTCGTGTGGTGGAAAGCCGTTCTCGCGCTGCTTGTTTCGCTGGCGCTGATCGTGGGCGTGAATTACGCGAACGACTACTCCGACGGTATCCGCGGCACCGACGACGAGCGGGTCGGGCCGTTGCGGCTGGTCGGATCGAAGCTGGCCACGCCCGGCGCGGTGAAGAACGCGGCGATCATCAGCCTCGGAATCGGCGCGGTGCTCGGCCTGGTGCTGGCGGCGACGACCGCGTGGTGGCTGCTGCTGGTCGGCGTCGCCTGCCTGGCGGGCGCGTGGTTCTACACCGGCGGCAGCAAGCCCTACGGGTACAGCGGATTCGGCGAGATCGCGGTATTCGTGTTCTTCGGGTTGATCGCGGTGCTCGGCACCGAGTTCGTGCAGGCCGAGAAGATCGACTGGGTCGGCGTGGTGCTCGCGGTGGCGGTCGGTTCGTATTCCAGCGCGGTGCTGGTCGCCAATAATCTGCGCGATATTCCGACCGATACCGAGTCCGGGAAGACCACGCTCGCGGTCAAGCTCGGCGATCCGCGCACCCGCACACTGCATCTGGCGCTGCTGGTGATCCCGTTCATCGCGACGCTGGCGCTGGTCGCGAAGACGCCGTTCGTGCTGGTCGGACTGCTCGCGATTCCGCTCGCGGTGCGCGCCAACGCCCCGGTGCGCGGCGGCAAACAGGGGCTGGAACTCATTCCGGCCCTGCGCGATTCCGGCTTGGCCCTGCTGGTGTGGTCCGCGCTGACGGCGCTCGCCCTGGCCTTCGCCTAGGTCCGAATACCGGCGACGCACCCCCGGTGGATGTCCACCGGGGGTGCGTCGCGCCGGGCAGTGCCGCGGTCCGGTCAGTCGTTGTCGGGCACCAGGATGCCCAGCACCCAGTTGACCAGCCAGATGATGATGCCGCCGAGGAGCGCCGCCCAGAAGCTGCCGATGTGCAGGCCGTAATCGGAGAACGCGTCGGTGATCCAGGAGGTCAGGAACAGCATCAGGGCGTTGACGATCAGCAGGAACAGTCCGAGCGTCAACACCACCAGCGGCAGCGAGAGCATTTTCACCAGCGGCTTGACCAGGGCGTTCACCAGGGTGAACACCGCCGCGATGACGAGCACCGTGATGATTTTCCCGCCGTTGCCCTGGTCCGCCGGATAGACGATGTCGATCTTGTCGACCCAGGCGGCGGCCAGCCAGATGGCCACTGCGTTGATGATCAACCGAATCAGAAGCTGCATGGGGCCATGCTAGGCCCGATGGGCGGACGGGGCGCGCGCACAACACGGTGTCCAGTCCGGTTCCGATCGCCCCGGACACCTCAGGCCGCGCGGTCGAGCAGTCCGTGCACCTTGGGACGCAACTCGCTGATCGCCTCGGAACCACCCAGCAGCCGGGTGGTGGTCGCGTTCGGCGCGCGCAGGACGGCGAGCAGGATGTGTCCCGCTTCGATGCCGTTGTCCTTGCGGGCCAGGGCTTCCCGCAGCGACAGCTCCAGCACCTTCTTCGCCTCGCGAGTGAAGGGGATGTGCCCGAAGCCTTTGCCCCGCCCGAAGAATCCGCGTTTGCCCTCGGCAGGCACTGCCCGGTCGAGGGCGTCCTCGCCGAAGGTGGCCTCCAGGCTCTCCCGGACGGCGTCGAGGTCGATGCCGATGGAACGCAGCGCCTCCGCGTCGGCCTGGCCCAGCGGTCCGGCGGCGCCCTGCTCGGACAGTGCGCCCCACACTCCCGCGTGGGTGAGACCCGACGCTGCCAGGAGCGCCTTCAAGGTGTCGTCGCCCTGCGACAACAGACCGAGCAGCACGTGCTCGACATCGATGGTCGGGGCGTGCAGTTCGCGCGCGTCTTCCTGCGCGACGACCACGGCCATGCGGGCTTCTTTGCTGAACCGTTCGAACATCAGCGGCTCCTGCCTCTCCGGTTGTACTTCTGGTGGACCGCCTGCTTGCTGACCTCGAGCGCTTCCGCGATGGCTTGCCAGGACCAGCCCTGTTCGCGGGCGTTGGCGACCTGGATCGCTTCCAATCGTTCGAGCAGCCGACGCAGGGCGAGTACCGCGCGCAGCCCGACCGTGGGGTCGGGACTGCCGGCGGCGGCCGCCAGGTTGGTTGCTTCTGTCATGTCGTCAATTTTGGTTGACGCGCGGCCTCGTGTCAACAAAAATTGACGACTGCGGCTGTTCGCCCACAGAAAAAACACCCCCGCGCTCCGAGCGGAGCGCGGGGGTGTCCGGCATGCGGGCCTAAGCGGTCCAGGCCCCGGTGGCGTGGAACTTCTCCAGAATCGCGGTGGGCTCGGCCAGGCTCATGCCCTGCGCGGCGACCCAGGAATCGTCGAAATAGGTACCCGAATAGCGGTCCCCGCCATCGCAGATCAACGTGACGACACTGCCGGAGCGGCCCGCGGCGATCATCTCGCCGATCAACGCCCACACACCCCACAGGTTGGTGCCGGTGGACCCGCCCACCCGCCGGCCGAGGGCGACGCTGGCGTGCCGCGCGGCCGCGATGGAGGCGGCGTCGGGCACGTGGATCATCCGGTCGATGACCTCTCCGATGAACGACGGCTCCACCCGCGGCCGGCCGATTCCCTCGATGCGGGACGGCATTCCGGTCTGATAGCCCACGTCGGCGGTCTCGTAGCCGCCGTAGAACGCGGAGTTCTCCGGATCCACCACGGCCAGTTTGGTGGCGTGCCGGCGGTAGCGGATGTAGCGGCCGATGGTGGCGCTGGTGCCGCCGGTGCCCGCGCCGACCACGACCCACTCCGGGACCGGGCACGGCTCCAATTCCATTTGCTGGAAGATGGATTCGGCGATGTTGTTGTTGCCGCGCCAGTCGGTGGCGCGCTCGGCGTTGGTGAACTGGTCCATGTAGTGGCCGTTGTACTCGCTGGCCAGCCGCGCCGCCTCGGTGTACATATCCGGCGGGCGCTGCACGAAATGGCAACGGCCGCCCTGCGCTTCGATCAAGGCGATCTTCTGCGGAGAGGTGCTCGCGGGCATGACCGCGACGAAGTCCAGCCCGAGCAGTTTCGCGAAATACGCCTCACTGACGGCGGTCGAACCCGAGGACGCCTCCACCACGGTGGTGCCCTCGGTGACCCAGCCGTTGCAGATCGCGTACAGGAACAGCGAGCGCGCCAGCCGATGCTTCAAACTGCCTGTGATGTGGGTCGATTCGTCCTTCAGGTACAGCTGAATGCCCCACTCGGCGGGCAGCGGATAGCGCAGCAGATGCGTGTCGGCGCTGCGCTGGGTGTCGGCGTCGATCAGGCGGACCGCGTTGTCGACCCAGTCCCGCGGTGCGCTCTGATCGCAGAACTTCACTTGTCCTCCGCCTCGCCGCGCAGCCGGGCGCGCAGCTGCGCCTTGTCCTGGCGGCGCTGGGCGTCGACCACCGCGATGTCCTCGTTGACCTGCGTGCGCAGCTTCTTGAACAGGGTCAGCGACAGCGGCATCGCGATGATCAGCGCGAACAGCGCCGCCACCACGATCGGGATCTCGACTTTCACCAGCTTGGCCACCAGCACGATCACGGCCGTGATGACCGCGACCAGCACCAGCCTGGCCAGGGTGTACAGGGCGAGATTGCGGACCAGCCGCTTGTTGTTCGGCTGCGGGGGTTGCTGGGCGGATGCCCGATCTGGCTGAGTTGCGTCGCTCACGTCTGCCAGCGTATGCGAAGCTGTTGCCCGCCCTCGGTCCCTACCCATCGCCGAGGTCGGGCGCTTATCCGTTTTGTCCATTACTTCGCCTTTACCAAATGTAGGTGGTTCGCGTACCTAGGGGTTGGGGTGCAACGATGGCGCCATCTGATGAGGGAACTGTCGAGAACGGAGAGGTTTGCTATGAGTGCGATCACCGTCGGCGGCCAGGACACCCTGCTGACACCGGGACAAGTTGCTGCCATGTTCCACGTCGATCCCAAGACCGTCACCCGCTGGGCCCATGCCGGGCGCCTCGGGTCGCTGCGCACCCCCGGCGGTCACCGCCGGTTTCGTGAGTCCGAAGTCCTGCAGCTATTGCGTTCGCTGACCACCGAGGCATCCGTCCGCTGAGTGCCCGGGGGGCGCGGGTCCCTGTCAATGCCCGCGCCCGGTCCAACCCAACAATTTCGTGTCTGCGGTGTGCATCGGGCACGCACGCGGCTAACCTTCTAACCAGGAGGTGAGCCACGTGACGTACCTGTTGGCACTCATCGCAGTCGTAGTAATCGCGGTGCTGTGCTGGAAGGCTTTCGGTCCGGAACGGATGGGCGAGCCGGCCCCGCGAGCCCCGCAGAAGCGGGTTCTGGGGCCGGATGATGATCCCGATTTCCTGTGGCGGCTGTCGAAGCAGCGGCGGGACGGGGACGGGTCTTCCGAGCGTTGAGGTCGTCCGGCGTCACGCGAGTGCTTGCGTGATGTTCGGGCGATCGGCTGGGTTGTCGAAGTAATACCGGACCAGGTGGTACGCCAGGAGTGGGTGTACTGCCAGATGGTTGTCGTGCAATGTCACCGCGGCCGGGCCGTTCGCCATCCGGTGCAGGCGAAGGGCTTTCGGGCCGACGTGGCTCAGGACCGCTTCCAGATCGTGTACCTCGATGGCGAACGCGTTCCACCATTGGCGAGAGGTGCCCGCGTTCAGGAACGGGCGAACTCGCGAGATCTGTTCCCAGCGCATCGCGACGTGACTGCCGTCGTAGCTGCCGAAGATCACCCGAGTCGGTGTCAGTCGTAAGCCGGTCAGATGTTTACTGCCCGCGTGCCGCCAGGAATGGATCCCGAGGAGCAGCGTCGGCACCGCGAAGGCGCCGACACACAGCACCCCGCCGATCGCGTCCCACGCACCGTCGATGACGATGAACGGCACGCTCGCCAGCACCGCCGCGGTGAACAGGCCGCCGAAAACGGTGAACAGAATCCCCTGCAATTTGCTCGACCGAACCGACGGGACCAGCAAGCCTTCTTCACCGACGCCGTCATGATCCACCCAGACGACGTGCACGCCGTCGCTACCCCGGGCCCGATACTTGCGCTCGCGCTTGTCGTTCCGCTTCCATTCCGCCGGCCACGACAACGATTCCACCCGCTGGTCCACCCCACTCACGCCAGCGATCGTTCCACATCTGACCCGCCCCAGCGACTTTCGCATGCCGAGCTAGGAGGCGGTGGCGACCTTCCAGATGTAGCCGTCGGGATCGGTGAAGTAGGCGTCGTAGCCGCCCCATTCAGCTTCGGTGGGTTCCCTGAGGACGGTGGCGCCGGCCGCGACGGCGGTGCGCATGGCCTCGTCTACCTGGTCGCGGGAGTCGGCGAGGAAGTGGAAGGAGAAGCCGCGGAAGCCGGAACCCGTGGCCGAGACGCCCGCTTCCTGAGCCACCGCGTCCCACTCGTAGAGGGCTAGCGCGGAGGACCCCGCACCCAGTCCGAGCCGGACGAAACCTGGGTAGTCCTGCTCGATTTCGCAGCCCATACCTTCGACATAGAACTTCTTGGCGCGATCGACATCCTTGACGCCGAGCATGATGACGTTCGCCTGCAACTTGATGTCCATGCAAGTCACAGTAGGTGCGGACGCCTGCTGTCACGGCCCGATTCCGGGCCGATTCGTCAAGAGGACTGAACCGATTTCGCCGCGGCTGAGGTTCCCGCAGGCCCAGCGATGAATTCCGCGATGGTGCGACGTCAGAAGGGATAACAATCGCTTTCGGTGCGGCATACCGCTCCGGAAAACCTGCCAGGAGTACCCGCTATGACCACCTCCTTCTTCTCCTACGCCGGCACCGCCGCACGGAAGCAGGCCGCCAGCACTACAGCCCTGCTGACCTGCGGCGCGATCGCAGGCCCGCTGTTCGTCGGCAGCGTCCTGATCCAGGCGGCCACCCGCGAAGGCTTCGACCCGGTCAAGCACCCCCTCAGCATGCTCAGCCTCAGCGAACTCGGCTGGATGCAGATCACCAACTTCATCCTCAGCGGCCTCCTGGTCCTGGCCGGCGCCCTCGGCCTCTCCCGCGTCCTGACCACCGGAATCGGCAGCACCTGGGGCCCGCGCCTGTTCGCCGCCTACGGCTTCGGCCTGATCGCGGGCGGCGTCTTCGTCGTCGACCCCGGCTTCGGCTACCCGATCGGCACCCCCGACGAGGCCCCCGCATCACTGACCTGGCACGGCGCCCTGCACGCCGTCGCCCCCGTCCTGGCCGCCCTCGCCCTGATCGCCGCCACCATCGTCTTCGCCCGCCGCTTCCGCCAGGAAGGCCGCACCACCTGGTTCGCCGCCACCATCGCCATCCCCACGGTCTACCTGATTCTCTCCGCGATCACCTTCGCCGCCAGCGACTTCCGCTGGATGCTCACCGGCGGTTCCCTGATCTGGCTCTGGGCATCGGCTGTAATGGCACTGCCCTTGTTCACCCGCCGGCCCCGCTGACCCTCGCCCCCACCGAGCACCCCTCCGAAAGGACCAACCATGAACTGGACCCTCGAGGTCGTTATCGTCCCGGTCTCGGATATCGACCGCGCGAAAGCCTTCTACAGCGAACAGCTCGGCTTCATCGTCGACCACGACACAAAGGTCGGCGACGACATGCGAATCGTCCAGCTGACCCCACCCGGCTCCGGCTGCTCCATCGTGATCGGCGAAGGCGCAGTCCCCCACATGGAACCAGGCTCCATCAAGGGCCTCCAACTAGTCGTCCCCGACATCCACCAGGCCCACCGGGAACTGGTAGCCCGCGACGTCACCGTAACCGACATCCAGGTGCTGGGCGAAAACCCTTCCCCCACCGCAGATCCCCTCGACAACGTCGGCTTCCTCTTCTTCGAAGACCCCGACGGCAACAGCTGGGGCGTCCAGCAGATCTCCTCCCGCGCCTGAGCCGAAACCGCCTGCGCTAGTTCAGGCCCGCGTAGCTGTGCAGGCCGCTGATCACCATGTTGATGATGAACAGGTTGAAGAGCATGGCTACGAAGCCGGCGATGTTGATCCAGGCGGCTTTGGTGTCGCGCCAGCCGGAGGTGGCGCGGGCGTGGAGGTAGGCGGCGTAGAGGACCCAGGCGATGAAGGAGCAGGTTTCTTTGGGGTCCCAGCCCCAGAAGCGGCCCCAGGCGGCTTCGGCCCAGATGGCGCCGAGGATGACGCCGGCGCCGAAGAGGGGGAAGCCGATGATGGTGGTTTTGTAGGCGAGGCGGTCGAGGGTGCGGGCGTCGGGGAGACGGCGGGCGATGAGGCCGACGAAGGTGCTGGATTCTTCGCCTTCGGGCTGGCGCAGGCGGAAGAGGAACAGCAGGCTGGCTACGCCGGAGAGCAGGAAGATGCCGCTGCCGATGCTGACCACGGTGACGTGGATGGGGAGCCAGAAGGATTGCAGGGCGGGGACGACGGGGGCGGCTTCGGCGTAGAGGACCTGGCCGGCGACGAACATCAGGACCAGGACAGGGACCAGCAGGAAGACCCACATCGAGCGGAACTTGCGCTCATTGAGGAAGGCGACGCCGACGACCATCGCGGCGGCCGTGGCCATCACGACGAACTCGTACATGTTGCCGAGCGGGAAGCGATGGGTCGCGAAGCCGCGCAGCACGATCGAGCCGACGTGCAGGACGATGCCGACCATCAGCACCGAGAACGCCATGTTGCCGAAGCGTTCCGGCCAGGGCCGCTTCGGGACTTCCTCGATCCGGCCGGGGGTGTTCGGGGCGAGACCGCCGCCCGCGGTGACCAGTTCGCGTTCGGACAGCTGCTTCTGCGCCGCCGAGTACTGCACGATCAGTAGCGCGAGCATGAGCACATAGACAACCCACGCCGATTTGAAGGCGAGGTTGCTGTACCCGGCGAGCGTCTCGTCGATCGGCATGGTCACTCTCCCGAGGTGGTCTTGGTGGGGTCCAGCAGGCGCGCGCGCAGCCGGTCGAATTCGCCGCCCCAGCCCGCTTGATCGGTTCTGGCGAGGCCGCCCATCTCTACTACGGCGCGTCGTTGGTCAACGGTACCGGCATCATCCGGCGACGGATAGACCCGCACCCAGATGCGCCGGCGCTTCACCACCAGCGACACCAGCAGCCCGGCCATCATCGCCAGCGCGCTGACCAGTACCCACTGCTGCGCCGGATCGTGCGAGACCTGCAGATTCACGAATTCCTTGGCGCCGTCGAAGCTCACCTTGGTCCCGTTGGGCAGCGTGGTGGACTCACCGGGGCGCAGGTTGATCCGCGCCTCCTTGTTGAGCCGGCCCTGCGCGATCATCTCCCGATCCAGCGCGAACAGCGACTGCGGCTTCCCGGTGTCCAAGCCGGTATCGCCGCGATAGATGTCGACCGCGACCGCCGGGTCCTCCATCTTCGGGAACGCCGACGTCAGCAGACTGCCGTGGAACATCGCGGTCGGCGCGAACAGGCCATCGATCGCGATCTGGTTCTTACGGCGCTCCTCCTCGGTGGCGTACATGCCGCCGGGCGGATCGATGCGCAGCACACCGCTGGACAGGAAGGTCTGCGCGTCGTCGGGCCGCCACTGGATGGTCTCGGTGCGCGTCTGCCCGTTCGGAAAGGTGACGGTGAACGTCGGCGCGAAACCGTGGCCCTGCAGGTACAGCCGGTCACCGGCGACGCGCAGCGGATGGTTCACCTGGATGGTGGTGTCGCGCCAGGTGTTGGAGTTCAGGTCGGCCCCGGCCTGGTACTGGATGTTCGAGGTGAACATCTCGGCCTGACCGGTCTTCAGGTATTCGGCCTTGAAGTCTTTGACCCGCACGCAGATCGGGGTCATCCCGGTGCCGTCGTTGACGTTGCCGGCCTTGAACGAGTCGAACACCGCGGGCGAGGTGGTGCAGAAACCCGGTCCGTTGTCGGCGATGACGATGACGTTGCCCTCGTACCCGAACAGCTTGCCGACGGCGATCGCGATGAGCAGGCCGACCAGGGCCAGGTGGAAGACGAGGTTGCCGAGTTCGCGGGTGTACCCCTTCTCCGCCGACAGCGTGATCTCCCCGTCACGCTGCCCGGGCCGGACCTCGGTGCGCCAGCCCCGCAACTGCGCGCGCGCCTGCTCGATGACCTGTTCGGGGGTGCGCGCCACCGTCTCCGAATGATGGTGCGGCAGCCGGGACAGATTGCGCGGCGCTTTCACCGGCGCGGTGCGCAGGGCTTTGAAGTGGTCGTAGCAGCGCGGCAGGATGCAGCCCACCAGCGAGACGAACAGCAGCACGTAGACCGCGGTGAACCAGAAGCTCGAGAACACGTCGAACAGCTCGAACCGGTCCATCCACGGACCCAGCGTCGGCCGGTTCGCGATGTACTCGTTGACCTTCTGCTCGTTCAGGTTCCGCTGCGGCAGCAGCGCGCCCGGAATCGCGGCCAGCGCCAGCAGGAACAGCAGCACCAAGGCGGTGCGCATGCTGGTCAGCCCGCGCCAGGCGTTGCGCACCAGCGCCCACAACCGGCCCGGCAGCGACTGACGCGGCGGCTTCGGAGCAGCAGCCGTGGAAGTTTCGGTCACGGTCATATCGGCAGAGTCACCTCGGAGACGAACGCGTCACGCACCCAGGCCACGAACAGATCCCACGCCCCCGTGACCAGCGCGATGCCCACCGCGACGAGCAGCAGTCCCCCGACGATCTGAATGGTGCGCGAGTTCCGGCGCAACCAGCCCACCCCGCGCAACGCGCTCGCCGACCCGAAAGCCAGGATCACGAACGGCAATCCGAGCCCCAGGCAGTAGGCGACGATGAGCGCCACGCCGCGGGCGGCGGTCGTGCCGTCGGTACCCGCGGACACCGCCATCACCCCGGACAGCGTCGGCCCGAGGCACGGCGTCCAGCCCAGCGCGAACACCGCGCCGAGCAGCGGCGCGCCGGCGATGCTGCTGAACCGTCGCGGTTCCATCCGGGTGTCGCGCTGCAGCGCGGGGATCAACCCGATGAACGCCAAACCCATCACGATCGTGACCACGCCACCGATGCGCTGTAGCAGTTCACGATTCACGTTCAAGGTATTGATGACACCGAAGACGGTGGCGGTGGCCAGCACGAACACCACGGTGAACCCGGCGACGAAAAGCCCTGCCGCACCGGCGACTCGGAGTCGTCCGGCCCGCATCGCCCGCCGGGATTCCTCGACCGCGACCGATCCCGGCTGTGCCCCAGCGCCTTTCGCCTGCGCCACGGTGACCGGCGGCACTTCCGCCCCGACCAGGCCCGCGAGATAGGACAGGTACCCAGGCACCAACGGCACCACGCACGGGGAGGCGAAGGAGACGAGTCCGGCCAGCACACACGCTCCGAGCGCCAGCAGCAGCGGCCCGGTGGCCGCGGTCTGCTGGAACGAATCGCCCACGTTCGCGAGGACCGTCATCGGAGCGCACCGGTGCGCAGTGTGGAGCCGTGGATCACGCGTTCGCCTCCGCGGCGAGATCGTCGACGACCGACTGCAGGTCGGACGCGGTGAGCGCGCGCAGGTAGACGGCAGCGACGCGGTGCTGCTTGTCCAGGATCAGCGTCGTGGGAATGACACTGGTCGGGAAGTTGCCGCCGAGGGCGAGCAGCGTCCGCATGGCGGGGTCGTAGATCGAGGGGTAGCCGACCTTGTTCGAAGTGACGAAGTCCTGCGCCTTGTCCTGCTGCGGATCGCGGACATTGATCCCGAGGAACGCGACGCCCTTGTCTTTGCTTGCCTCGTAGACCTTTTCGAGCGCGGGCACCTCCGCCCGGCACGGTCCGCACCACTGACCCCACAGGTTGATGACCAGGACCTTGCCCGCGAAATCACTGGCGGACAGCGGCTTTCCGGTCATCAGATCCGGGCCGGAGAGCGTGCCGATGGTGCCGCGGGCGCTCGGCGGGTTGTAGAAGATATCGGTTTTGCCGCCGGGCGAGACGAATTCGAAGGTGCCGCCGGTAGCCACCGCGTCGGTGCCGGTGGAGCAGCCCGTGAGTGCGGCGATCAGCGCCACGCACGCGAACAGCACCGGCGCGAGACGACGGGACTTGCCGGGCAGCACCGATTTCATGCGCCGTGCACCGTGGGATCCGAGCCGCCGGCGGGCTCGGAGTAGACGATGTCGACGAGGGTGTCGCCCTGGTAGACCAGGGAGGTCAGCGAGGCCAGCGAGCACTGGCGGTGCCGCGGGTCGTGCCAGAGACGCTGCCCCTGCAGGAAACGGCGCAGCGTCCACACGGGCAGCTGATGCGAGACCAGCACGGCCTCGTGCCCGGCCGCTTCGACCCGGGCCTTGTTGGCCGCGGCCAGCATGCGGTGCGCGATCTGCAGGTACGGCTCGCCCCAGGACGGGGTGAACGGGTCGCGCAGCTTCCACCAGTGCCGGGGCTTGCGCAGCGCGCCGTCGCCGACCGAAACCCGCAGGCCCTCAAAGGTATTGCCGGCTTCGATCAGGTTCTCGTCGGTGCGCACGATCAGGTTGTGCTCGGCCGCGATGGGCGCGGCGGTCTCCTGTGCGCGCTGCAGCGGGGAGGCGATGACCAGCGCGATGTCGTGGTCGGACAGCGAGCGCGCGACCGCACCGGCCTGCGCTCGGCCGGCCGCCGACAGGGCGAATCCGGGGAGCCGGCCGTAGAGGATGCCGCGCGGATTGTGCACCTCACCGTGGCGCACCACGTGCACGATGGTCTCGACACTGTCGTCGACCGGGGCCAGGTCTTCTTCGTCCGGCGCGACCGCGCGGGGTCGAGCGACCGCGCCGCCGACGCGGGGCGCCGCTTCGGCGGGCGCCTCGTGTTCCGGTTCGCCCGCGCGCGCCACCGCGTCCGCGGCCTCGGCGCCCTCGGTCAACGCCACCTGTGCGGCGGCTTCGCCCGAAACCTGTTCCGCCACAACGGCATCGCTGAGTGGGTCGGCGGCGTCGTCCGCCTCGGCGCGGTCGATCAGCGCGGACACCTGCCGCTCGCTCGCGGTGGCCTCGGCTTCGCTGAACGGCGCGTCCTGGCTGGGTGCGTCGGGCTCGCCGGCGGCCGCGAACTCGGCGGCGGCCCGGGCATCGCCCTCCGCGGCCAGATCCGCGGCGACGGCGTGCACGACGGCGGCGGCAACGGCCTCCGCCTCGACATCGGCGGCGGCGAGACCGGCGTCCAAGGCGGCCGCGGCGGCCTGCACAGCGGCCGGGTCACCACTGAACTCGGCGCCGGTGGCGGCGGTATCGGGGGCGAAGCTGGTTAGCTCGCGCTTGTCGGCGCCGGGCTGTTCGAGATCGGAACTCACGCGCGGGATCCTTCGGGATTTGCTGCCGCGGCCGCCGCGGAGGCGGCGGCGGGCAGGGCGGCGGCGATACGGTCGAATGCGTCGTCGTCGAGTGCCGCGGAGACGAACCAGGCCTCGAACGCGCTCGGCGGCGCATACACGCCACCGTCGAGCAGGGCGTGGAAGAAGGCGGGGAAACGCCAGGTCTGACTGGCTTTGGCGGCGGCATAGTCGGTGACCGGGCGGTCGGCGAAGAACACGCTCACCATATTGCCCGCGAACTGCACCTGATGCTCGACGCCCGCCGTGGCCAGGGCGTCTCCCAGCAGGCCGCCGAGGCGCTTGGCGTTGGCGTCGAGGGCCGCGTACACCGCGTCGTCGGCCGCGCGCAGCGACGCCATTCCGGCGGCGACGGCGACGGGGTTACCGGACAGGGTGCCCGCCTGGTAGACCGGGCCGAGCGGGGCCAGCCGGTTCATGATCTCGGCGCGACCGCCGAACGCGGCGGCGGGCAGGCCGCCGCTCATCACCTTGCCGAAGGTGTAGAGATCCCCGGCGACGCCGTCGATGCCGAACCAGCCCGAACGGCTGACCCGGAATCCGGTCATCACCTCGTCCATGATCAGCAGCGCGCCGTGCTCGGTGGTGAGCCGGCGCAGGCCCTCGTTGAATCCCGGCACCGGCGCGACCGCGCCCATGTTGCCCGCGGCCGCCTCAGTGATCACACACGCGATCTCCCCCGGGTGCGCGGCGAACGCGGCGGCGACGGCCGCGAGGTCGTTGTAGGGCAGCACCAGGGTGTCGGCGGCTTGGGCGCCGGTCACGCCGGGCGAGGTGGGCAGGCCGAGGGTCGCGACACCGGAACCGGCGTCTGCGAGCAGCGCGTCCACGTGACCGTGATAGCAGCCGGAGAATTTGATGATCTTGGAACGGCCGGTGTAGCCGCGGGCCAAGCGGACCGCGCTCATGGTCGCTTCGGTGCCGGAGTTCACCAGGCGGACCCGCTCTACCGGGTCGACGCGCTCGGCGATGAGCTCGGCCAGTTCGATCTCGCCCTCGGTCGGCGCGCCGAAGGACAGACCACCGACGGCAGCCTGCCGCACCGCTTCGACCACGGCCGGATGCGCGTGACCGAGGATCATCGGCCCCCAGGAGCAGACCAGATCGACATAGTCGTTGCCGTCGACGTCGGTGAGGGTGCACCCCTTGGCCGAGGCGATGAATCTGGGCGTACCGCCCACCGAATGGAAGGCCCGCACGGGCGAGTTGACGCCGCCGGGAATCACCGAACCAGCTCGTTCGAAGAGCTGAGCGGAAACCGGAACCACACGCGGAGAAGAACTCACGGCCCCCAGTCTCTCAGCTGTCCCGGAACCGGTCGACGACAGGGTGTAGTCGAGGTGACGAACCCCACCCGGCGGGTGGCAACACGCCGATCTTGGTTTCGGCGGATATCGGTCACCGCAAGGTTGCTGGTGCGTAACCTCGAGCCATCGATTCATCCGCTAACGATCGGGAGGGTTCCATGCGGATCGCTATAACCAGGACATTCACGCTAGCCGCACTGTGTGCCGCGTGCGCCGCCTTGGGTAGCGGGACAGCCGCCGCAGTGGATCCGGTGCTTCAGCTCGATCAGGGCCGGGCCGGGGTGCGGCTGAGCCACAACGAGACCGTGGCGGTGGCCGCGGGCCCCGTGCCGGCGTTGGTCACCATGTTCGTTCCGTTGACCAAGATCGGCGCGGGCCTGCACCCGGACACCGAGATCTATCGTGACCAGTACGGCGGGGTGTACGCCTCGCTGCGGCAGGTCGTCGCCGAGTCCGCGACACACCCCGACGGCACCATCAGCTTGCTGTTCAACGCGCCGGGCACCCGGGGCGGCCGGGTGATGGACGTCTACCAGCACTGGAGCGAATAACTAGGTGTACATGCAGGGCACCGAGGCACTGATGGTGTGGAGCATGCACATGGCGTTGTTGTAGATCCCCGCCGATCCGGTTTCCGGCGCGAAGACCTCCTCCGCCGGGGCCTGTTCCAGCGGCAACCCCTGCGCCGCGGCGGGTCCGGCCGCCAGTCCGAGCGCGGCGGCAGCCACCAGGGCCACACCGAATTTCGCAAACAGAGTTTTCACGAACAACACCTCTCATCGAAAAGGCCTGGGCGACAGGCGATCACCCACGAGCCTGCAGACAAACTACTAGGTGATGCCGCGACGGATCCGGGAAACCGCGTCGATCCCGAACAGCCCGGCGAATACCAGCAACAGCGTGGCCAGCAGCAGCCACGGCGCGACGTAGCGGGTGGCGTCGAAGGCGGGCATGTCACCGGCGGCCGCGAACGAGGTGGTGACCAGCCCCCGGTTCCAGCTCGCTACCGCGCCGAGTACGCACAGCACCACCAGCGCCAGTTCGCCGAACGCGATCCCTCGTCTCAACGGTCCGCTCCGTTCTCCTCGGCCGGCAGCGCGGCGGTGAGCGCGGCGCGCAAGCCGCGGTGGTCTTTGGCCCAAGCCTGCACCACGCTACCGTCGCGCAGGCGTAACCCGATGCCGGTGCGTCGCCGCGGCACCCCGCTCAGTTCACCGAGCGCGCGGGCGGATTCCCACTCTTCCTCGTACTCGACGTCCGCGCGCGCGGGCAGGACCTCGGCGATCTCGGTCAACGGCAGCAACTCGGTGCCCGATCGCAGCGCGCTCTCGGTCAGTTCGACACTCACATGGCGCTGTCCGGCGATCACTTGCAGCGCAACGAAACCCGCGATCAACGCGGCACAGAAAAGCAGGGCGAACCAGTGCACGGGGCTACCGGTGACCAGTTCGAGGAGCAGGATGACCAGGCACAGGAGGGGCCCGTAGGCGACCGCGCGCCAGCGCGCGCCAGGTTCGGCGAACAACACTGGGTCGGCTCAGCCGACCATCCCTGGCAGCAGCAACAGCGCGACAGTGACCAAGCCGAACAGGATCAGCAGACTCAGCACGAGCAGGTCTCGCCGAATGCTCTGCGGCTGTTGGATGACCACTCGCATCAATGCCTCCGATCCCCCGGCGCCGAACGTCTTACCGACGGCAACCGGTTCCCAAGTCCGCTGTGACAACCCTCACCATACATGCCCATACCGGGCGGTAGCTAAACCACCCGGTCTGTAATCGGTTGGCCGAGTACGCGACTCAGCGGCGTCGATGCGCCAGGAAATAGGCGGTCGAATCCTTGCGGTGCATCAGGTAGACGGCGCCGCCCGCGAGCACGCCTTGTACGATCGCCGCGCCGCCCGCCACCAGCATCGCCCCGCCGGTATCGACCGAGCCGGCGCCGAACAAGTGCGCGAACACATTGAGCAGCGCGATCAGCACCAGCCAGATGCCCATCATCGTCAGCACCGCGCGCGCCCAGAACTTTCCGCGGGCCATCAGATGCGCGAACAACAGAGTCAGACCGACCAGGACCAGCCCCGCGACGACGCCGCCGAAGATCATTATCGCCAACGTCATCTGCTCGGCCTGCGCCATCGTGAACGTGGGATCGGCCTCGTGCATCTGATCGAAGTATTGCTTGGTGATCTCGTTCCGTTGACCGCTGATCGCGAGGAACGAGGCGATCAACTGCACCACGCCGACACCGGTCACGCCCCACCAGAGCTGGCGAGCCGTGCCGATGTCCTCGGGCATGGACGGGGCCGGCTGCGGGGACGGGATGGGTCCCGGCATCGGCGGTAGGTGATGCGTCACGACAACCAGTGTGCGGCTTCGGTGGCCCAGTAGGTGAGCACGATGTCCGCGCCCGCGCGCCGGATGCCCGTCAGCGATTCCAGGACCGCGCCGCGGCGGTCGATCCAGCCGCGTTCGGCGGCGGCGGTGATCATCGCGTACTCGCCCGAGATCTGGTACGCGGCGACCGGGACGGTGGAACGATCGGCGACATCGCGCAGGATGTCCAGGTACGACATGGCCGGCTTCACCATGACGATGTCGGCGCCCTCGGCCAGATCCAGTTCCAGTTCCCGGATGGCTTCCCGGCGGTTGGCCGGATCCTGCTGGTAGGTGCGGCGATCACCCTCCAGCGAGGAGCCCACCGCCTCGCGGAACGGGCCGTAGAACGCGGAGGCGTACTTCGCGGCGTAGGCGAGGATGCCGGTGTCGGTGCGCCCGACCGCGTCCAGCCCGCGCCGGATCGCGCCGACCTGGCCGTCCATCATGCCGCTGGTACCGAGCAGGTCGGCGCCCGCGTCGGCCTGCGACAGCGCCATATCGACATAGCGGTGCAGGGTGGCGTCGTTGTCGACCGCCCCGTCCGCGCCCAGCACCCCGCAGTGCCCGTGATCGGTGAACTCGTCCAGACAGGTATCGGCCATGATCACCGTGGACCCACCGACCTCGTCGGCCAGTGCCCGCAGCCCGCGATTCAGAATGCCGTCCGGATCACTGGCCCGGCTGCCGCTCGCGTCCTTGTCCTCCGGGCGCGGCACCCCGAACAGCATCAGCCCGCCGACCCCGGCCGTGACCGCCTCGACCGCCGCCTTCCGCAGCGAATCCATCGAATGCTGCATCACCCCCGGCATCGAACTGATCTCACGCGGCTCATCCAGCCCATCCGCCACAAACATCGGCAACACCAATTGCCTTGGCTCCAGGGTGGTTTCGGCGACGAGCCGGCGCATTGCCGGGGTGCGGCGCAACCGCCGCGGGCGGTCCATTCCGGTCATGACCTCAATATATGCCTGCGCCGCCCGGCCATCGATAGCGGGCGGAGCGTTCCGCTGTACCAGCTGCGCGCCTGTGTTGTACCGTGACGCGGGGATCAAGGGGGGAAGTTGGTAGAACTCGAGATCGCGCCGCGCGCGGACGAGGTCATCCGGCCGGGATGGTCGCAGTGGCTGCCGCCGCTCGTGGTGGCCATGCCGACGCTGGCCTTTCCATTCATGATGTGGCCGGTTTCCTCCGACGTATTGGTGCGCACCGCGGCTATCGCGCTTCCGGTTCTGGTGTACACGATATTCGCGGTGTATTTGATCAGCATCCGGACAGTCCTGACCGATTCCGGGATCACAGTCCATCAACTCGGTAGGCCATGGCGGGCGTGGCGGGCGCACATTCCCTGGTCGCAGGTCGTGGCGATCGAAACGCGCAGGTTCTACGGAAGCTGGCGTCCGGTAATTCATCTCGACAACGCGACTGTCGTCTATGCGGGCACGCCGAGCGGTCTGGTCGCGGACCGCCGGTTCGACGAAATGCTCGATCCGCTGCGGCAGCGGCATCTGGCGGCAACCGGTCAGGCGGCCTCGGACATCGAAGTGCCGCAGCTGAAGGACCGGCCGAGCATGCTGCGGCAAGGGCTGATCGCCGCCGGCAGCGCGGGCTTGATCGCGACAATGTTCGGGGCGGTGAACGCGCCGAATCGCGACCAGGTACCCGAGGCGGACGCTTGCGCTTTGCTCAGCGCGGAGTTGGTTGCCGAAGTCCTGCCCGGCGCGCAGAGGAAACCCGGATACGGTGGCAGCTACTGCGATTGGGCTACTTCCGAAAAACGTACAGACAGCACTTACGTTCCGGCTACCAAACTCTCGGTATCCATTTCCGATCGCAGCGTCCACTCTGCCGGGAAATCGTTCCGCCGAGATCGGCTGAAGAATTCCGCCGAGCACGTTGTCAAGGATGCCCCGGACCTGTCCGGCTATTTCTGGAGCGCGATCAGCAGCGGCGACGTCGAAGCCGAAGCCCATGCCGTGGTGGGCGGATACCTCGTAGCGGTCGTCATCCGCCCGGTTTCCGGCGGCGCCGCGGCCGCGGAAGAAAAGGTCACCGCCGTTACTCGGGCCGTGGTCACCGCGCTGCGACGCGAATCGTGAAGGGGGATTTATGAGACGCCCAGCGGCACCACTCAGTGGATGGGAGCGTGGCTGGCTGATAGCGGCTCTCGGCGTTACGGCATTGCTCGGAGCCGTTCTGGTGGGCTATGCCAAGTCCAATTCACCCGAGCGCTTTGCGCCGGACGCGTATCCAGTCCATGCGGCACTCCCGGACCTGTGCACAACAATTCCCCCAGCGCTGCTTCCCGATCCGGCTCTGCACCCGCAGACGTTTGATCAGAACCTGGATCGCAACAACAGCACCTGTGTCTTCGCGCCCGGCGACGACGAACCGGTACTGGGCCGCATTCAGGTTGCCGTGTCCCGCCCCGGAGCCGACACCGGCGACAGCGCGGCCGACCGTCTGATCGAAGTGCGGCGCGGCTACGACGAGGAAAAATCCGGCACCCGAACGCCTTTCGCTCCGGTCGGCGGATTCGGCGAGGAAGCCAAACTCGCCGTCGCCACCTTGGAAGACTTCGCATACGCCGACCTTGCGGTTCGCGACGGCGTGCTGCTGATCAACATCTACGTGGCGATGCCGGGCAACGATCCCCTCGCACCAGGTGACGTCGCCAAAGGCATTGCCGCCGAACTTCTTCGTACCCTCCCCCAGGACGGTCGCTGAGATGACAGAGCTCGACGTTGCGTCGCGGGGACCCGAGGTGATCCGGCCGTCGCGAGTTCAATGGTGGCTGCCGCTGATCGCTATCGGCCCGGCGCTTCCGACGGTGTATCTGACGCCGATACTGGACAAGTCCCTCGAATTGCGTCCGCTGGCGTATGTGCTGCCGGTGGTGTTGCTCGTGCTTTACGCGCTGTACCTGCGTGGGAACAAGACGGTTCTCACCGATGCGGAGATCAGCTGCCGTCAATTGGGTAGACCGTGGCGGCCGGGACACGTGCGTATCCCATGGACGCGGATTGTCGCGATCGAGGCGCGAAAGGGGTTCGGGCGGTGGCGGCCGGTGCTGCATTTGGACGACGGGAGCGTTGTTTGGGTGGGTGCGCCGAATCGGCCGACCGCTGATCGCCGGTTCGCGGAGATGCTCGATCCGCTGCGGGAGCGTCATCGGGCGGCGATCGGGCGCAGGGCGGAGGAAGTCGCCGTGCCGCCGTTCGAAGGGCCGCCTCGGTTACGCCAATGGACGATCACGCTGGTCAGCGTCGGGGTGGCTGTCTCGGTCGGCTGGGGAGCCGTCACCTGGCTGCTGGGTGGGAAGCCCGCCGCCGTGGACAGTTGCTCGGTGCTCAGCGCGGAGCAAGTGCAACAGGCGCTGCCCGGGGCAAAGGTGACGCCGGAATCCAGTGGCTGGCAATGCTATTGGACCGCCAGCGGGAAGCGGGACGGCAGCAGGGAGCTGGCGGTGCTGGTCACGGCGAGCGCGCCGCGGTACGCCGGATCGGAATTCGCCGAGGTCCGGCTACAGGACGACGCGGAGCACAACACCGTCGACATCGCGGACCTGCCGGGCTATTTCTGGACTTCGGTCAGCAACGGGAACATCGATGCCGAGGCGCGAACGCTGGTCGGTGGATACCGGGTCTCGGTAGCGCTCTCCGGCACGGCGGATGCCGCCGCCGCGGAACGGCAAGTCGTCGAGGTCGCCCGTGCGGTCACGGAGGCGCTGCGGTGAGCCGATGGAAAGCACCCCTCAGCGGGTGGGAAACCTGGGCGCTGTGCGCGGTGCCGGCAGTGCTGCTCGCGCTGCTGCTGTCCATGTCCGCAGTCTGGAAACCCGGCCCGCTGCTGGGCTATTCGAAGGACGCGTACCCGGTCTACACCGCGCTCCCCGACCTGTGCGCACTACCCGCGTCGATCCTGCCCGACCCGCTGCTGCGGCCCGACGTCGACGACCGAGATCTCGACCGCAATTCGGCCACTTGCGATTTCGAGCGCGACCCCGCCGAACCTGGCGGCGGACGAGTCTGGATCCGGGCGTACCGGCCCGACACGACCCGCTACGACACCGTGGAAGAACGGCTGGCGGCGGCGCGCCGCTCCTATGCGAACGCGACTTCCCGGAGTGGAACCGCTTTCCAGCCGGTCAGTGCGCTGGGCCAGGAGGCGAAACTCGCGGTGGACGAGCGGGCGGACAACGCCGAGATCTGGCTCCGGGACGGACTGCTGTTCCTCGAGATCTACGTGTCCTGCCCCGGCGGCGATCCCGGCGCAGCGGCTCCCGCCGCGCAGCGCCTCGCCGCCGAGCTCCTGCGCACCCTCCCCCGCGATGGCCGCTGAGGCGGGGTGGGCCATGGACTGATCGAAAGTCGTTAAGGAAATGTTCGGTCGGCGAGAAGGCGCCGGCGGGACTGTTGGCGGGAACGCGGCGCAATGGCTTGCCGCACAAAGGATTGCGGGGACGATCATGAAGAAGTTCGGGAACAGCGTGCTGGCGCGGGTCGCGCTGAGCGCGGCGGTGACCGCCGCGGTGCTGACCGTGGTGGCGGGGCCCGCGAACGCGAAATCCGATGAGTGGGGGGCGATCGCCTACTCGCCGTCGACCGGGGAGACCGGATGGGGGCGCAACTACAGCACCAAGCAGCGCGCCGAGCGGGCGGCGATCGAGACCTGCAAGAAGTCCGATTGCAAGGTGGCGCTGAATTTCGTGAACAAGTGCGGGGCGGTGGCGCAGGCGCGGGACGGATCCTGGTCCATCGGACGGGGTTCCACCAAGTCGGCGGCGAACGCGAAGGCGAAGGCGGCGGCGACGGGGCGCAACCCGCAGATCAAGGAGTCGGTCTGCACCGATTGAGCCGGGCGCGAAAACCATTGCTGCCAGGCGTTTTTGTCGGTGGGTAGGAGTAAAATCGACATTGTGTTCGAGGGGATCCACAAGGATCCCCGATCGCGAGGGGAGAACGCAGTTGCCCGCGAAAACGACCTTTATCGATGCTCCGTACGTGCCGCTGGAGAAGCGGCCGTTGCCGGCGGGACGGCCGCGTAAGTGGTACATCCGGCACAACCGCAGGCTCAAGGCCATGCGGTTGACCATCGCCCTGCTGGATTCGGGCACCTATCTGCCGGATCAGGCGACCAACGAGAAGATCCGGCGCACCGCCGAAGTCATCGGAATTCGGCCGCCATCGGACACTACTTGCCGGTTGGTGCGTACCCTGATGCGATACAGCCGCTGACCCGAAAAGGCTCGGACCGGTGCGACGCCCGGCCCGAGGGCGAAACGCTCACAGCGCAGTGAGCGTTTCGTTCCTAGCGGCTGCTGCTGCGGCGGCTCTTCTTGCGCGGCGGGGGCAGCAGGCCCTCGGCGCGCAGCCGGGCGGCATGCTCGGCCAAAGCCTCCACCAGCGGTCCGACCTGCGCCGTCTCCGGCTGCACGTCCACGCGCAAGCCGAATTCGATGGCCGTCTCGGCGGTCTTGGGCCCGATGCAGGCGACAATGGTGCGGGCGTGCGGCTTACCCGCGATGCCGACCAGGTTGCGCACCGTCGAGGACGAGGTGAACAGGACCGCGTCGAAGCCGCCGGTCTTGATCATCTCGCGGGTCTCGGCGGGCGGCGGCGAAGCGCGCACCGTGCGGTAGGCGGTGACGTCGTCGATCTCCCAGCCGCGGTCGCGCAGACCCTCGGCCAGGGTTTCGGTCGCGATGTCCGCGCGCGGCAGCAGCACCCGGTTGACCGGGTCGAAAACGTCGTCGTAGGGCGGGAAATCGGCGAGCAAGCCCTCCGAGGACTGCTCCCCCGACGGCACCAGCTCGGGGTTGATGCCGAACGAGCGCACCTTCTCCGCGGTCGCCTCGCCCACACAGGCGATCTTCACGCCGCTGAAAGCGCGCGCGTCCAGACCGAATTCGGCGAACTTCTCCCACACCGCGCGCACCGCGTTGGTGGAGGTGAACACCACCCACTGGTAGCGGCCGTCGACCAGGCCCTTGACCGCCCGCTCCATCTGGGCGGGGCTGCGCGGCGGCTCCACCGCGATGGTCGGCACCTCCATGGGGATGGCGCCGTGCGTGACGAGCCGCTCGCTCATCTCGGCGGCCTGATCCTTGGTGCGCGGCACCAGCACGGTCCAGCCGTACAGGGCCCGCGATTCCCACCAGGACATCTTCGACCGCGCGGCGACCACCTTGCCGATGGTGACGATCAGCGGGCCGACCAGTTCGGAAGCGGCGCTGTTCAGCGTGGCCAGGGTGGCCTCGATGGTGCGCTGCTGGCGGGTCGTGCCGCGCACGGTCACCGCGACCGGAGTCTGCGAGGCCATACCGTGTTCCACCAGCGCGCTGGCGGTTTCGGCGAGGTGGCCGGAGGTCGCGTGCAACACCAGCGGGCCGGGCGCGGCGGCCAGCGCGGCCCAGTCGACCTCGCCGCGCACGTCGGCCTCGGTGTGCCCGGAACCCAGCGCGATGCCGGCGTAGCTGGGCACCGCGGAGGCGTTGGGCAGGCCGGGCAGCACCTCGAACACCATGTGCGACCGGGTGACGGCGTTGACCTCGGTGATCACCGAATCCGCGGTGAGCGGATCACCGGCGACGACCCGGACCACGTCGTGCCCGTTGCGGGCCTCGGCGATCAGTGTCTTGGCGACCTCGGCGGGTTCGCCGAGCGCGGGACGCACGTCCACCGGGCGGGTGCCGTCCTCGTTCTCCTCGACGGCCGAGCCGATCAGGGCGAGCACGCCCTTGTCGACGTCGGGGTCGGTGAAAGCCAGCGTCGCCCGCCCGAGCACCTCGCGCGCACGAACGGTCAGCAACGCCGGATCACCGGGCCCCGACCCCACAAAGAGGATCCGACCTGGTTGCTTCTTGGTTGCGCGGCTCATTGGCTGTTCTCCATTGGGCTCGGGTTGGCGAAGTCTGAGGAACCGTTCTCCGGTTCGGCTGTGCTGAGCAGCGCACGGGCGCCCAGCTCCAGCAATTCACGGGCCAGTGCACGGCCGAGCTCGGCCGCGTCCTGCGGCAAACCCACGACCGACGCCCGAATCACATCGGATCCGTCGATGGCCGCCGCGCACGCGCGTAGCGACAGTTCGTCGACGATCCGGCCGTCGTCGTCGAGTGATTCGACGACCTCGGCGAGCGCGCCGATCGGTGCCGTGCAACCGGCCTCCAGTACGGCGAGCAGGGTCCGCTCGGCGGTGATGGCCGACCGGGTGGCGGCATCGTCGAGCCGGGTCAGCGCCTCGACCAGCGCGGTGTCGTCGCTGCGGCATTCCACCGCGAGCGCGCCCTGGGCCGGCGCGGGCAGCATCTGCACCGGTTCCAGCGCCTCGGTCACCGCGTCGGTGCGGTCGATCCGGGCCAGTCCGGCCCGGGCGACGACCACCGCGTCGAGTTCGCCTTCGGCGACCTTGCGCAGCCGGGTGTCGAGGTTGCCGCGCAACGGCACGATGTTCAGGCCCAGGCCGAGCGCGCGCAGCTGCGCCGCCCGGCGCGGCGCGGAGGTGCCGACGCGGGAACCGGCGGGCAGTTCACCCAGCACCAGTCCGTCGCGGGCCACCAGGGCGTCGCGCGGATCCTCGCGGGGCGGGATGGCGGCGATGGTGAAACGCGCGTCCGGCGCCGTCGGCAGGTCTTTGTAGGAGTGCACCGCGATGTCGATGTTCCCGGCGGCCAGCTCGTCGCGCAGCGCGGAGGTGAAGACACCGACGCCGATCTTGGCGACCGGGTCCGACGACAGGTCGCCGGGCGTCTTGACCACGACGAGTTCGGCCTCGTGGCCGGCGGCGATCAGCGCGTCCCGCACTGTGCCGGACTGGGTCAGCGCCAGCAGGCTGCCCCGGGTGCCGATGCGCCAAATGCCGCGGGTTGTCACGTTGCCCTCGATTTCCTGAGCCTCAGGGGGATGGCTGGCGGCGGAGCCGCTGGCTTGGGTGAACACAGTCATGCCTGGGCCTCCTCATCACCGAGATGACCTGCCGTGAAGTCGTCCGCCAAGCTGATCTCGCCCATCCCGGCTTCGCCGCCCCGGTGTTCACCGGCCAGTGCCGAGATTTCCATCGGTGCCGCAACCGCTTGCGCCGCACCGGGTTTGAGCTCGAACAACTCACGCAAAGCTTCGGCGTAGCTGTTGCCGCCGGGCGTGGACGCCAGCTGCTTGACCCGCACCGTCGGCGCGTGCAGCAGCTTGTCGACCACCCGGCGCACGGTCCGGGCGACCTCGTCGCGTTCCGGATCGGCCAGCAGCGGCAGCCGCGAATCCAGCCGCAGCAGTTCGGCTTCCACCACCTCGGCCGCGCGCTGACGCAGGGCCGCGACGGTCGGGGTGACCTCGGCCATGCGCTGACCGGCCAGGTACTTGGCGAGCTCGTCGGCGACGATCGAGCGCGCGGCGGCGGTGTCGTCGGCGGCCGCGCCGGCGGCCGGATCACGTTGCAGCGTCTCGATATCGATGACCGCGACGCCGGGCAGGCCCGCCACCGCGTGCTCGACATCGCGCGGCAGCCCGAGGTCGCAGAAGACCAGCGGCCGAGCGGAGGCGGCGGCCCGATCGCGATCGGCCAGCGCCCGGTGCGTATCGGCCAGCGTCACCACGGCGCCGACCGCGCCGGTACAGGTGATCACCACATCGGCGGCGGCCATCGCTTCGGTCAGCCGGGAAAGTTCCAGCGCGGTGGACTCGACGCCGTAGCTGCCCGCGGTCTCCGCGAGCCGCTGCGCCCGATCCATGGTGCGGTTCACCACGATGATCCGGCCGATGCCGGCGCGCGAAAGATGCGCCACCGCAAGGCTTCCCATCGCGCCCGCGCCGACCACGACCGCGGTGCGGCCCTCGATCGAACCCAGGACCGTACGCGCCCGATCCAGCGCCACCGACACCACCGAAGCGCCGGCCCGGTCGATGCCGGTCTCCGAATGCACTCGCTTGCCGACCCGCAGCGCGTGCTGGGACAGCTCGTGCAGCGTGCGGCCCACGGCCTGCTGCGCGTCGGCGGTGGCGTAGGCGCTGCGGATCTGGCTGAGCACCTGCTGCTCGCCGATCACCATCGAGTCCAGCCCGCTGGCCACCGCGAACAGGTGCTCGGCGGCGGCCTCGCTGTAGCGGACGTAGGCGTGCTTGGTCAGATCCGCCAGCGGCATGCCGGCGTGCTTGGTGAGCAGTTCGCCGACCTCGGCGAGACCGCCGTGGAAAGCGTCGACCACCGCGTAGATCTCCACGCGGTTGCAGGTGGAGACGATCATCGCCTCGGACACGTGGCTGGATTCCAGCATGCGGTCGATCAGCTTGGGGCGGTCGGCGTCGGTGATCGCCACCTTCTCCAAGACGGAGACCGGTGCGCTCCGATGCGAGATACCGACGAGAAGGACACTCACGGGGTAACCACCGATCCCTTGCTGCTTGGCTCCGTTGCCTGATGCGAGGACTTCGTGTGTTCGAGGGCCCGGTGCGCGGCGGGCGGCACGCGGCGGGCGATGCGCCCGGATCCGGCGTGCGCCACAGGCAGCGATTCGGGCTCGTTGTTGCGAGTACGTTCGAAGGAGAGCATCTGCATCTCGACCGCGAGATCGACCCGCCGGACCTCCACCGTCTCCGGCGCCATCAGCACCGACGGGGAGAAACTCAGAATGGATTGCAAACCGGCCGCGACCAGCAGGTCGCACACGTCCTGCGCCGCGGCGTCGGGCACGGTGATGACGGCGATGGTGGGTTCCAGGTGTCCGACGGCGGCGGGCAGTTCGGCCACGTCCCGCACCTGTAGCCCGGCGACCGGCAGCCCGATCACCGCGGGATCGTGGTCGAACACCCCGACCACGGTGAAGCCACGCCGCTTGAACCCGCCGTAGCCGACCAGGGCCCGGCCCAGGTTCCCGGCGCCGACGAGCACCACACGATGTCCTCCGGAGAGTCCGAGCACATCCTCGATCCTGGTGCGCAACTTGGCCACGTCATAGCCGACACCCCGTACGCCGTTGGGTCCGAGGAAGGAGAGATCCTTGCGCAACTTGGCGGAATTGACACCCGCCGCGACAGCGAGTTCCTCACTCGATACGATGAGTACTCCGTCATCGGCCAGCATGGCGAGGACCCGGAGATAGGTAGCCAGCCGGGCCACGGTGGCCTGCGGGATGTCCTTCGTGGACACCGGCTTCTGCAGAGCCCTGCCGGAGACGCCGCCAGGCGCCTCATGCTGCTCTGTCACGTATCGGCTCCTCGTTCCGGACTACTCGAGGTCCGGTTTGCTCGTCCTCTGGCCCGGGACGGTCCGGTGCCATGGTCGAAGTGTCGGATTTCAGGGGGCGGTTCCGCAGCCTCGGCAAGCGGGTCGCGTGCCACCACCGTAACTGCTTGTGCAGCCCTTCACAAAGTCGGTGAAATTGGCCTCATTTTCGGCTGCGACCAGGCAAGCGTCCAAAAACGGCGCGAACAGCTCCGGTTCAGCGCGTCAAATCGGCCCGCAGCCGGGTTTCATCCACGTCGAAATAGCTGTGCTCACGCCCGTCGAGCAGCACTACCGGCAACCGATCGCCGTACTCCGCGCGCAGGCCAGGGTCGGTGGCGGCGGCCTCGTCGACATCCAGCGTCTGCGGTTCGATGCCGAATTCGCCGCAAACCCGGCGCAGTTGCTCGAGAGCCACGCCACACAGGCCGCAGCCCGCTCGCGTCAGCAAAGTCACCGAATGTGTGGGATTGGTCATGACGTTCATTAAATCCCCTGCGTACCTTCCAGTCGTTGTCGCCGCCGCCGGTTAGGGTGGACCTCAGTCGCTACGCCGGGCGGAGGTACTGGTGCCGGAACGAGAGAAGGTCGAAAGGACCGGATTCATCGCGGGGCGCTTCGGCGAATTCCCGGTCAGATGGAATCAGGGTCGTCTCGGCCAGAGCCTGCACGATCAGCTCACCCGGCTGCCGCGCAGTCCGTTCGGGCCGAGTGAGGAAGAGGTGCGCGCGAATCTGGCCGGTGAGGCCAGCGCCGACGCCGCCCTGTCGCTGCACGACGCGGAACTCGCCGCCGACTCCACCGGGCCGGAGATCCCGCGCGATCTGACCGCCGCCGCGTTCTTCGACGTGGACAACACCATGGTGCAGGGCGCGTCCATCGTGCATTTCGCCCGCGGGCTGGCCGCGCGCAAATACTTCAAGACCTCCGACCTGGTCGACGTCGCCTGGAAACAGGTGAAATTCCGGGTCACCGGCAAAGAGAACAGCGCCGACATGGCCTCCGGCCGCGAGAAAGCGCTGGCGTTCATCGCCGGGCGCTCCACCGCCGAACTCGCCGAACTCGGCGAGGAGATCTACGACGAGATCATCGCCGACAAGATCTGGCCGGGCACCCGGGCGCTGGCCCAAATGCACCTGGACGCCGGCCAGCAGGTGTGGCTGGTGACGGCGACGCCCGTCGAACTGGCGCAGGTTATCGCCAAGCGACTGGGGCTCACCGGCGCGCTGGGCACGGTCGCCGAAAGCGTGGACGGCAAATTCACCGGCCGGCTCGTCGGCGACATCCTGCACGGCCTCGGCAAGGCACACGCGGTGCGCACCTTGGCAATTCGCGAAGGACTGAACCTGAAACGCTGCACCGCCTATTCCGACAGCCACAACGACGTGCCGATGCTGTCGCTGGTCGGCACCTCCGTCGCCATCAACCCGGATTCCGATTTACGCGAGGTCGCGAAAAACCGCGGCTGGGAAATCCGCGACTTCCGCACCGGCCGGAAAGCCGCGAAGATCGGCGTCCCCACGGCTTTGGCGCTCGGCGCGGCCGGCGGTGCGGTAGCCGCGGCGGTCACCCGCCGCCGCGATCGCTAGCACGTCGCTGTCGGCCCTGGCTGTCGCCGGGGCTTGACGGACGCGGGAATCGACAGCGCGCCCGGCGCGCTGTACCCAGCGGAACCCTTGCATCCGAATGCCCTTATCGGGCAATGCGATCGGAGATGATTCCGTGGGAATCGCAGAATTCCGCCTGGCCGCGCAGAGCTCCAGCGAAATCCAGCTCACCGTCCGCAGCCGGCGAACCGGCCGGGCGACCGACCGCCCCGTGGGCTTCGTCGAGGAGCGCGGCGCGCTGTACCTGCTGCCGATCCATGGTTCGGACAGCTCCTGGTACCGGAATGTCCTCGCCACGCCGCGGGTCCGGCTGGCGGTCCCCGGTGTTGCTGCGGCGGTAGTCGATTCCGGCGCGACAGCCGTCACCGATCCGGGCAGCGTCGCCGCCATCGTCGAGAAATTCCATACGAAGTACGGCCGGGCCGAAGTCGAAGCCAATTCGACCAAGCTCGACGTCGCGGTCGAAGTCCGCTTGAATCCGGGTCGGCAACAGCGCATTCGACGGCTCAGCAGCGCCGGGGGCGAGGCTTGGGAAGGTCTCGAGGGTGGCCGGATGTCGCTGCGCAATGCCGTCGACGACGCCCGCGACGGTCAGCTGACGGCGGGGTTCACCCGGCTCGACAAGGGCGCCACCTTCGATTTCGCTTTCGCCTACGACGAGATCCTTGTGGTGACCAAGGGCGCGATCACCTGGCAGATCGGCGGCGAGTCCCGGACCCAAGGCGTCGGTGACCTGGCCTTCTACCCCACCGGAGCCGCGGCCGTCGGTCGCGCCGACGAAGACACCGAGGCGGTGTACGTTCTCTACCCGCCGTACTGGCAATTCACCGATCCCGCATGGCAACTCGCCGAATCCGACCCGGGCGCGCCGGATGTCCGCGTGTTCGACAGCGCGGATCAGAAGCTGGAACAGGTCGGGGATCTCGGGTACTTCTCGGCCGTCGTTCTCGATGATCCGGGCGCGGCTATGAGTGCCAAACTCGAGCGCGTCCGGGCCGGGGTCAGCGGCGAACACCACTTTCCCTATGACGAAGTCCACATCGTCATCTCAGGGATGCTGTCCGTGCACACCTCGGGCGAGACGGTCACGGCGCGGGCCGGCGAGGTCCTCTACCTGCCCATGGGCGCCCAAGGAGTGACCAGCGCGGAGGAGGACGTCGAGATGGTGTCGGTGACCTACCCGCCGCTCTGGCTCATCCGGACGGTGCGGTGAAACCGCGTCAGCCCGTGAAGGGATTGCGGCGCTTGGTGAGCAGTTTGTACAGCGTGCCCTGGATGGTTTCGCGGACCTGGTCGGTGACCTCGAACATGGTCATCGGGTCGTCGGCGGCTTCCGCGTCGTAGCTCGTGGTGGGGATCGGCTCGCCGAATTCGATGTACCACTTGGACGGCAGCGGCAGCGCGCCGAGCGGGCCCAGGTGCGGGAACAGCGGCGTCACCGGGAAGTACGGCAGGCCGAGCAGCCGGGCCAGCGGCTTCAGATCGGCGATCTTCGGGTAGATCTCCTCCGAGCCGACGATCGAGACCGGGATGATCGGCGCGCCGGTGCGCACCGCCGCCGCGACGAAACCGCCACGGCCGAAACGCTGCAGCTTGTAGCGGTCGGAGTAGTGCTTGCCGATGCCCTTGAAGCCCTCGGGGAACACGCCGGTCAATTCGCCGGCGCGCAGCAGCCTTTCGGCGTCCTCCCGGCAGGCCAGGGTGTGACCGGCCTTGCGGGCGAGCACGCCGAGCATGGGCAGCTCGAAGATCAGATCGGCGGCGAGCAGGCGCAACGCCCGCTGCTTGACGTGATGGTCATGGATGGCCAGCTGCAACATCAGGCCGTCCAGCGGAACGGTGCCCGCGTGATTGGCGACCAGCAGCGCGCCGCCCACCTCCGGAATGTTCTCGACCCCGCTGACCTGCACGCGGAACCACAGATCCGACATCGGCCGCAGCGCGGGCAGGATCACCGATTCCAGCAGGTGCTCGTCGAAGCCGAACTCGTCGACCTGGTAGTCGCCGGTGAGCCGGCGCCGCGCGAAATCCGCGGTCCGGCTGATGCCGGTGCCGAGCGCGCCCCGCACCAGATCCGACAGCGACTGCGGCTCCGGCGGTTCGGCCGCCGCGAGCCGTTCGGTCAGCGAAGTCACCTGGCTCGGCGCCGATTCTCCCGGTTCGGGCCAGCGCCGAGCCGTCGCACGCGGACGGGACTCGAAGTGGGAATCGTGGAGTGGGATGACTTTCGCTACGTGGTTCATGACTGTGCTCCCGTACCGGCCCCGAGCAGGCCGAGCAGTTTCTTTTCTGCGGCATCGATCCACGCGGGATCGAAGACGGGTCGCGACGCTGCGCCCCCAATGAAGTCGTCGAACGCCTGCACCGTGGTCCAGCGCGGCACGAACTCGAGTTCCGTCCGCATCCGCGTGGTGTCCAGGCCACAACCGAAATGGAAATAGTCGAGCTGTTCGCCGCTGAATTCCCGCATCACCGGCCCCATCAGGGCGCGCCCCGCGGTGCGGAACAGCGCGAACGGCAGCGGCAGCTCGACCCGGCCCGCACGCCGTACCGCCTGCGACAGCGCCAGCGCGCCGTCACCGGCGATGTTGAAGGTGCCGCCGGGCGCCATCCGCGCCGCCTGCACCAGCGCGGCGACAGCGTCTTCCTCGTGCAGCAGCTGCATGCGCGCGTCCCGCCCGAACACCGTCGGCGCCAGCGGCGAACGCAAATACTGCACCGCCCGCCCGGCCAGCCGCGGGCCGATGATCGGCGCGAAACGCAATATCGACGTGGAAATATCGGGACGGCGCCGGGCGAGACCGCGCACAAAACCCTCGATTTCGATCAGGTCACGGGCGAATCCACTCTTCGGCGGTGTGCGCGCGCTCATTTCCTCGGTGAATTTCGCCGGGTCTTTCGCGCTACAGCCGTACACCGCGGAGGTGGAACGCACCACCACCCGGCGCATCGAAGGCGCCTTCTGGCAGACCGCGAGCAGCTGCATCGCGCCCAGCACGTTGTGGTCCTTCATCACCGCGCGGGTACCGCCGGCCGGTGGCCGGGTCAGCATCGCGGCGTGCACCACGGTGTCCACCTCGTTGCTGTCGATCACCTTGCGGATCAACGGGTTTCGAATGTCGGCGCGCACGAGTTCGGCGCGGCCCATGCGGCGCTGCAGCTCCCGGCTCGGCGTCATGGTGTCCACCGCGAGGATGCGCTCGATCGAAGGGTCCTGCGCGAGCTTGGCCACCACGTTGCCGCCGAAGAAGCGACTGGCGCCCGTCACGAGCACCACCTTGGGCGAATTGCCGTCTCGTACTTCAGATCCCACAGCGCCGGATCCCACCTACCAGGCCCCCCAGTTGAATTGTGTGCGGTTCCAGCGTAGCCGCTACCGTCCGAGACACCGAGGGTGTTTACCTGCTTATAACGATGATTTCTGTCACCGCCCACAAAGATTCGGAGTTCGGCACAAAAAACGAGCCCGTCACCACTAGGGTGACGGGCTCGCTGAACTACCTGCGCTGGCAGGGGCGCCCAGCCGGACCGCTCAGATCCGGCAGTCGCTCACTTGCCGAGTTTGCGCCGCTGAACACGCGTGCGGCGAAGCAGCTTGCGGTGCTTCTTCTTCGACATGCGCTTGCGGCGCTTCTTGATCACAGAACCCATAGGGTTTCCTCGCGTTCTCAGTAGTACTCGGCGCGCACGTCAGTGACGTGCGCCTTACTTCAGTGCCCGCGCCGCCAGCAGACACCGGACACCACGAAGCGGTGCCGCCGGCAGGCGAACACGAACCGAGGGTTCATCCTACCGGGGCACCTTGCTACCTATGAAACCGCCTTCTACCTGGACACCATCAGTGCGAAAAACCCACTGTCAACCGGCGTCGAAGTAGGACGTCTCCAAATAGTCGTGCACTGCTTTCGCATGCACCCGGAAGGACCGGCCCACCCGCACCGCGGGTAGTTCACCCGAGTGCACCAAGCGGTAGACCGTCATTTTCGAAACACGCATCAAACTGGCCACCTCGGCGACCGTCAGGAACTGCGTGCCGCCGCCGAGCAGGGGTTGCCCCGCGCTCGATCTGCTGCCCGAAGGACCTGACGAACCTGGTGACGAGCCCGAGCTGTTCGCAGACATCTTGTTAGACATCATTGCACCATTGACCTCCGGCACGTCCGCGCCACCGGCTTCCCCACCGGCGGAACAGACACGCACGTGCTCCTTGAAGCTTAGCGGTGCCAGTGGGATTACTGCGACGGGTGTGAGAAATCAGCGTCACACGCTGGGAGTCCGCCGGACACCAAAAAGTCGTATGGCGTTAATTCGCGGAGCCGGAGTCCCCGGAGCCCTGTTCGGCGGACCGCGCCTTGGCCGCGTGCAGCGCCTCCATGAAGGCCGAGCGCACACCGCCGCGCTCCAGCTCACGCAGGGCGGCGGCGGTGGTTCCGGCCGGCGAGGTGACCGCGGCGCGCAGTTCCTCGGGGCTCTGACCGGACTCGTCGAGCAGCGCGGCCGAGCCGACCATGGTCTGCACCACCAGCTGGGTGGCGACGGCGCGGGTCAGGCCGAGGCCCACGCCGGCCTCCACCATGGCCTCCACCACCAGGAAGAAGTACGCGGGCCCGGAACCGGACACCGCGGTGACCGCGTCCATCTGCGCCTCGGAGACAGTGGCGACCTTGCCGACCGAGGCCAGCACGTCGGTCACCAGCTCCAGCTGCTCAGCACGGGCGTAACGGCCCGGAGCGAGCACGCTCATGCCCTGGCCGACCAGCATCGGGGTATTCGGCATCACCCGCACCACGGGGAAGCCTGCGGGCAGCTTGGCCTCCAAGCGCGCGGTCGGCACACCAGCCGCCAGCGACACCAGCACTTGATCCTGGTCGCCGCCGTTGAGATCGGCCTTGCCGAGCTGGGTCAGCACGCTGTCCACGTCACCGGGCTTGACGGCGATCACCAGCAGGTCCGCGCCGACGGCCGCGTCGGCCACCGAGTGCGTCACCCGCACGCCGAACCGGCCGGCGATCAGCTCGGCCCGATCCGCATGGGTCTCCACGACGACCAGGTCCTTGCCCGCCCGCCCGGACTCGAGCAAACCGGCGACCAACGCCTCACCGATCCGGCCACCACCGATCACCGCAATTCTCGTCATGGGCCTAGACCCTAATCGCGGCGTGTCGTGGGACGAATCAGCGGGGAAGGGGCATCAGCGCGAGCTGGCGGCTCTGCGCGACAACGGCTCCGGTGGAATCCAGGATCAGCTGATCCTCGTCGAACATGCGGCCGCCGACCTCGTGACTGGAGGCGATGATGCGCAGCCAGCCGGGTGCGGGCCTGCGCCGCAGGTAGGTGGTCATCTGGACGGTCGGCGCCCAGCCGAAGTGGCCCAGGTTCATCGGGACCGGCGGGCTCATGTCGGCCGCCATCATGGCGAAGTACATCGCGACGTCGGGGTCGGCCTGGTCGCCGTCCAGCGGGCGCATCCACAGCCGCAACCGCGGTTCACCCTGCTTGCCGTCGAGGAAGTGCGCCCATTCGCGGTCGATGAAGACCCGCGCGCCCTGGCCGACGTGCACGATGCTGCCCATCGGCGAATCGGCGTCGTAGCCGAGGGCGTCGGCGGGCGGCTCGGCCGGCATGTCGGAGTGCTCATAGGCGTAGAGCGGATCGATGTCGTCGAGATGGCCGAAGGTGAACGCGGTGCGCACGCAGGTGCGGCCGTCCTGGATCAGCTCGGCGTCGGCCAGGCAGATCTGGCGGCCGACCTTGCGGAGGGATACCTGGTATTCGACCTCGCCGGGTTCCGGCGCGCCGAGGAAGTCCGAGCTCGCCGAGATGGGCGCCATCTCGGCCAGCGCCGGGTCGGTGCCGCGCAGGAAGGCGGTCGCCGCGGCGGCGCTGCCCGCCACCATGGTGCCGCCGTGCACCTTCTTGCCGATGGTCCAGGTCGGGTCGATGACGCCCGCGTAGCGACCAGGGGCAGCGAGTTCGGTCAGGGCACACACCCGACTGAACGGCGCCTCCAGATCGACGGTCAGCTCCGGCATCGTCACTCCTGTCGTACGGCTCCGTAGCGACTGCTTGCAGGTCGCTCGAAAATGGTCGGTCGCGCACGGTGGCGTGCGACGACTTTCGTACAGCGTAGAACGAGCCGGAATGTGATCCGTATTCCGGATCGGATTGTGAATTGGCCTCAGATCAGATCGGCGCGCGGATGCGTCGTCGCCGCGGCCGGCGCCAGACCGTTGAGATGGACGCGGGCGAAGGCCAGCGTGCGGCGCAGCATCGCGGCGCGTTCGGCGGTGGTGCGAGCGTTCTGGGTGTTGATCTCGGCGACCGCGTGCCCGGAGAAGCCGGAACGCACCAGCATGGCGCAGACCTCGGCGCACGGCTGGGTGCCCTCCCCCGGGACCAGGTGCTCGTCGTGCGCGGCGCCCCGGCCGTCGGCCAGATGCAGGTGGGCCAGGCCCGAACCCATGCGGGTGGCCAGCGCGAGCGTGTCGGTGCCCGCGGTCGCGGTGTGCGACAGGTCCAGGGTGTAGTGCCGGAAACCCGTGTCGGTCGGATCGTAGGACGGGCTGAAAGCCGTTAGGCCCCAGCCGGGTCCGCCCCGGCGCTCCAGCCGCTTGGCGGAGTTCGCGCCGCGCCCGAACAAGGTGTCGGCGCGCATCGGGAACATGTTCTCCACCGCGACGATGACGGGGCTGTGCTCCTCGAGCTCGGCCACCTGCTCGGCGAATCCGTCGGCATAGCGGCGCTGCCAGCGGAACGGCGGATGCACCACGACGCTGCTCGCCCCCAGCGCCTCGGCGGTGTGCACGCTGCGCTCCAGTTTCGCGATCGGGTCCGAACCCCAAACCCGTTGCGAGATCAGCAGACACGGCGCGTGCACGGCCAGCACCGGCACGTCGTACTTGCGGACGTAGGACTGCACGGTGGCCAGGCTCTGACTGGCCGGCTCCGCCCACACCATCAATTCCACACCGTCGTAACCGATTTCGGCCGCGTAGCGAAATGCCGCCTCGGTGTTCTGCGGGTATACCGAGGCCGTGGACAGGCCTACTTTGATGCCCCGACCCGGTGGGCCGTGCTCACCCACCGACCCAGATCCGGCCCGCTCGGTCTCGCGAGCGTCGCCCTGCACTTCGCTCGCTTCTGTGTCGTCCGCCTGCCCGATGTGCCCCACAGCGACTCCCTACTCAATTCGTACTGAGTAGAAAGGCTAGCGGTCCCAGCGTGACGAAGATGCCTACCACTACGGCGATCACGGTGCTGAGGATGTCATCGGTCCGGCGCAGAATCCGCACCAGCGCCACCAAGCCGAGGATCACGATCATGGCCAGCGCCAGCGCGACCCACGGGAGCATCTCCCACATGCGCTCGAAACCCTTGAACAGCAACATTCCGGCGACTGCCGCGCCGGTGCTCTGGCTGCCCAGGATGACCCACTGGCGGCGGTTCGCCTCGTGTTCGGACCGGCGCGCGGTCCGGGACCCGCGACCGGCCAGCCGGGTGGCGAGGCCGCCGGTGTGCTCGTCGTCGTCCTCGGTGTCCCGGTCAGCACCGAGGCGGCGGGTGAACCGGGCCCGGCCGGCGGCCAGACGCGCGGCGAAGCCACCGCTGTGCTCTTCGTCGTCGTCCTCGTCGTCGTCGAACGAGTCGTGCACATCGGTGTAGCCGTCGTCCGGATCGATCTCCCGCTCTTTGCGCTTGGAGCGGCCACGCCTTCCCCGGCTGCCGTTCTCGCGCTCGGCGTCCCGGCGTTCGGCGCGCTCGACGCCGTCACGCAACAGATCGCCGGCCACCGTGGACCCCGAGACCAGCTGCTGGTCCTGGCTGGCCAGGGACCACGCGGCCGTCGAGATACCGCCGGACTCCGGTGCGTCGTCCGCATTCGGTTTGCGTCTTCGGGCCGACCAAGCCGGCAGGCCGCTGTCGCGCCGCGTGGCCCGGCGCTGCTCGGGCGGCGCGGGTAGCGGAGTCAGCGGCAGGGGCGCGGAATCCTCGTCATGGGGTGACCAGCCGCCGGTATCGACCTCCTCGTCGTGCGGCGACCAGGCGCCGGTGTCGACCTCCTCGGCCTGCGCGCGGCGACGGGCGGCCCGGCCGTTACGGGGCAGCGGCGGTTCCGGGCGGGGTGGTTCGGGGTCGTGGTGGCCGAGATCGTGCAGCGGCGGGCCGACATCGGTGGTGTCGTCGTCGGGCTCGGCGTGCCTGCGGCGACGGCCGGTGCGACCGGAGCCGAGCGGCGGGGCCGAGTCGGCGGCCGGTGCGTCGGGGGGGACGTAGGCATACGGATCCTGGGGCTTGCCGTACGCATCCGGCGCCGGCGCGTACGGATCTTGGGTCTGGCCATACAAATCCGGAGCCTGACCATAGGCGCCTGGAGCCTGGCCATAGGAGTCCGGAGCCTGGCCATAGGCGCCGGGAGCCTGACCGTAGGGGTCCGGAGCCTGACCGTATGCGCCCGGGGCCTGGCCATACGAATCCGGAGCCTGACCATAGGAGTCCGGAGCCTGACCGTAGGGACCTGGGGCCTGGCCATACGAATCCGGAGCCTGGCCATACGGGCCCGGGGCCTGACCGTAGGGGTCCGGGGAGTCGGCGGGCGCGCTGTGCCGTGATGGCGTGGCGGGCGGCATCTCCCGCCCGGGCATCACCAGATTCGACCGGCCGGGAGCCGGGTAATCGGGTACCGGCGACTGGTAATCCTGCTGATAGTCCGGGGACTGGTACTCCGCCGTCGGCGGCTGGTACGCGGTGGCCGGGTCACCGAAATTCGCCAGCGGGTCGTAGCGGGTGATCGGCCCCGACATCGGCGAGTAGCTGGGCATTTCCGGTTCCGGAACCGGCGGAGTATAGGAAACCGGTTCCGGTGCAACGGGATCGAACTGCGGCGGTTCGTAGGCGGCGGGCGCGTAAGGCGCGGGGTCGTAAGCGGGCGGTTCGTAGGACGCGGGTTCGTAGGGCGCCTGATAGGCCGCCGGTTCGGGCGCCTCGGGTTCGGGATCGGGGGCCGCGTGGCTGCCGCGACCGCCGACGACCGGCATGTCGCCGCTGAGCTCGGCCACCGAGATCCCCCGGCCACCGCGCCGGCGCCGGCCGCCACCGCCGGAACCGGAGCCGCCCTGGCCGTTGCGCGCGAGCAGCTCCGCGACGGATAGCTGTTTGGATTCATCAGTCATGACGACACCACTTCTGTCGAATCCGGCGCCGCGAACGGTCCTGGCAGCGCGGCGCCGCCCGCCGACGGCAGGTGCGTCGCCCTGGGTCCGCCGTTCATATCGGTATCCAGTTTGCGCAGGATGAGTCCTTCCCGCAGCGCCCACGGACAAATCTCGAGAGATTCCAGCGATAGTGCACGCATACTCGCCTCCGCGACCAATGCGCCAGCCACCAATTGCCGTGACCGATCCGAACTTACGCCTTCCAATTCTGCACGGTCCGCCGCCGTCATCCGCGAGATGAACGCAATCAGTTGGCGCAGACCTGAGGCGGTGAGTGTACGACGCACACGCAGTCCCGCGGCAGAGGGTGCCGCTCCGGTCAGTCGCGCCAGCGACCGGAAAGTCTTCGAAGTACCCACCGCGAGATCGGGTTTCCCCACTTCGAGCAGCTGTTTCGAGGGCGCGACCAGCTCGGCGTCGAGCCAGTCCCGCAGCACCGCGATGCGCCGCTTGCCGGGCGGGTCCTCGCGCAGCCAATCCCTGGTCAGGCGACCGGCGCCGAGTTGCAGCGAGAGCGAGACATCGGGGGCCTCGTCACCGCCGTTGCTCATTTCCAGCGAGCCGCCGCCGATATCGAGGTTCAGCATGCGGCCGGCGCTCCAGCCGTACCAGCGGCGCACGGCCAGGAAGGTGAGCCGGGCCTCGTCGACCCCGGACAGGACCTGCAGATCGACGCCGGTTTCGGCCCGGACCCGGGCCAGCACCTCGTCGGAGTTCTTGGCTTCGCGCAGCGCGGAGGTGGCGAACGGCATCAGTTCGACACACCCGGATGTTTCGGCGATGCTGGCGAATTCGGCCACGGTGGAGAGCAGACGCTCAGCCCCCTGGACGGTGATCCGGCCCGCGTCATCCATGTTCTCCGACAGGCGCAAAGTCGCCTTTGTCGAGCTCATAGGCATCGGGTGGCCACCACGGTGCGCGTCCACCACCAGCAGGTGGACGGTATTGGATCCCACATCGAGCACACCGAGCCGCACATGAACACGGTACTGGGTCCGTCCGCGCTACAGCCGAGGCGCGGGAGCTGTTAGCGTTCGACGTGTGACGGAAGGTGCCTCCGCAAACGCTTCCACCCGGCCTCGACCAGCGGGGAAAATGGATCCCAGCCCGGAAGTCGATCTCGATTTCCCGCGCGAGTGGATCGAGTTCGTCGATCCGGCAAACGATGAGCATCTGATCGCGGCGGACCTCACCTGGCTGCTGTCGCGGTGGACGTGCGTCTTCGGGACGCCCGCTTGCCAGGGCATCATCGCCGAGCGCCCGGACGACGGCTGCTGCTCGCACGGCGCCTTCCTGTCCGATGACGACGACCAGCAGCGCCTGAAGGCTGCTGTGAAAATGCTCACACCCGCCGACTGGCAGCTGATGGGCGAGGCCACCAACGCCGGCGGCAAGGTGACCAAGAAGGGCTATCTCGAGCTCGACGAACTCGAGGACGAGCCCGCGCTGCGCACCCGGCGCTTCGAGGGCGCCTGCATCTTCCTGAACCGCCCCGGCTTCGAGGGCGGCGTCGGCTGCTCACTGCACACCATGGCGTTGCGCCAGGGCTTGGAGCCGCACACGGTGAAGCCGGATGTCTGCTGGCAGCTGCCGATCCGCCGCACTCAGGAGTGGGTGGACCGGCCGGACGGCGTGCAGATCCTGCGCACCGCGATCACCGAATACGACCGGCGCGGCTGGGGTTCGGGCGGCGAGGATCTGGATTGGTACTGCTCCGGGTCGCCGGACGCGCATGTCGGGAGCAAGCCGGTGTGGCAGTCCTACGCGCCGGAGCTCAAGGAGTTGCTCGGCGTACCGGCCTATGAGGAGCTGGCCCGGCACTGCAAGCGTCGCGAGGGCCTCGGTTTGGTCGCGATTCATCCGGCGACGGTGCACGCGCAGCGGAATGCCGAACACGCCTAACCAAACGGGCGCTTGGTCAGTTTTGCGAAACACGCACATTTCACTTACTGGCTGACCTACTGTGCGCACAGCCCGCTCCCCTGCGGGCAGCACAGGAGAACACCATGAATTCCATGCGTCGCTTCGGCGCCGGGCTCACCGGTTTCGCCGCGGCATCGGCGATCGTCGTGCTCGCCGCGCCCCAGGCTCACGCCGCGGTCGAAACCCTCACCGTGTCCGGGTCCAACCACGCGATCAACACCACCTACCAGCTGAAGGCGACAGTCGGCGGTGCGGGTTTCGGACTACTGGTCTATTGGACCGATAACGGCCAAGACCTCACCGGGCCGAAAGTGCCCTGGCCGGTCGGAGAGTCATCGATCGACTGGACCCCGAAGACCAAGGGCCGCCACATCATCACGTGCGCACAGGGCGGCAGCACGAAATCGCTGATCGTGGATGTCATCGATCCGTCGGATCCGGTCGACCCCGATCCCGGGACGCCAGGCAATCCCGGAACGCCCAACACCGGCAGCGCGGGCAAGGCGCTCGGAAACGTCAGCTAGGGAGCCTCTCATGAAGACACCCCGAATCACCCCGCGCCGAGCAGGCGCCGGGCTGACCGCCTTTGCCGCCGTGGCCGCGGCCACCGTGCTCGCGGCGCCGTCGGCGTACGCGGCGCCCACCTCGGTCTCGGTCTCCGACGACAAGCTGGTGGTCGGCGAGAAGTACACGATCAGCGCCGAGCTCAGCGGCGCGTCGGTCGGGCTGCTCGTCTACTTCAGCGACAACGGCGAGTTCATCGGTGCACCGAAAGTGCCTTGGCCGCCGGGTCATTCGAGCATCGAGTGGAAGCCGAGCAGCGCCGGGCAGCACATCATCACCGTCGAGCAGGGTGGTCACACCCAGTCGATCGTGGTCGAGGTGAGCAAGGCGTCGTCCCCCGGTACCGGCAGCTCCGGCAGCGGCAGCAAGCGCAGCGGCACCGGGAGTTCGGGCACCGGCAGCTTCGGATCCGGTAGCGCCGGCAGTAGCTAGGGCGGTGCGGCGAGCGGGTGACCGGTCCTCGACCGGTCACCCGCTCCGCCGTGCGCGGGTCTCGCAATGTTGAACATTCACAACAGAATCCGATCTCGCTGCCGCAAACCCGTGCCGGACCGGTCAGTTGTCCAGTATTTGTTCTATCGCACACGTTCCGGACCCGGCGCTATCTACCGTGTCCATGGCCCGACACCACGGGCAGCACAGGAGAAGACCCATGCAGGCATCCAGAATTCCCTGCCGCCGAACCGGTTTCGGCCTGGTCGCACTGGCGGCGGCGATCACCCTCGCCACGCCCGCGGCGCACGCCGAGGTCACCCAGCTGCGGATCTCGGGATCCGGCTACAAGTACATCGGCAGCGAATACGCTCTGACCGCGGAGGTCAGCGGCGAATCCGCCGACCTACCAGTACATTTCACCGGCAACGGAGAATTCCTCGGGGTGGCCGTGCCGGGCCCGGACGGCACCGCCATCGTGTACTGGAAACCGGTCCACGCCATCGACTACACCGTCATCGCGCAGCAGGGCGAGAGCACGTGGTCGATCGAGGTCGAAGTGCGCCGGCCCCAGCCCGACAGTCCCGGCAGCGCCGGCGGCTCCAATCGCGGCCGCCCGCCCAGCGGCAGCTCCGCCGGCAGTTCCGGGAGCAGTAAGTAATCTCCGCGGCTACCTGCTCGCCATGCGCGCTTCATTTGTTTGCGGTTGGATGGCTGACCATGAAGAAAGCGTTCGCACTCGCCACCCTGGCCCTCGGCACGACCCTCTCGCTGACCGGCGTCGCGCACGCGGAACCGAACGGTGATCCGGCCAAGTACGCCGATTTCACCGCGGAATTCGTGCCCGCCAACACCCCGGCCGCCCTGGAGGCCGTCAAGCAGGGCAAGCACCTGGTCATGAGCCCGTACGGGACCAACCGCACGATCGCCTGCCGCGGCAACAACGCCGACGTGCCGATCTACGAGTGCATGCAGGAAGACGACCTGGGCTGGATCAGCCTGCGCCTGGTCGAGGTCCCGGGCGTCGGCCCGACCTGGACCTACCTGCCCTAGACAGCGCGGATCCTTCGCTCGTAGGGAGCGAAGGATCCGCCCCCGTCACGCCTCGAGCTTGTAACCCAGCCCGCGGACGGTGACCAGGTGCTCCGGCTTGGCCGGATCCGCCTCGATCTTCGACCGCAGCCGCTTCACGTGCACGTCCAGCGTCTTGGTGTCGCCGACGTAATCGGCGCCCCAGACGCGGTCGATCAGCTGGCCGCGGGTCAGCACCCGGCCGGAGTTGCGCAGCAGGTATTCGAGCAGGTCGAACTCCTTGAGCGGCAGGGTGACCGGTTTGCCGTTGACCAGCACGGTGTGCCGATCCACGTCCATCCGGACCGGGCCCGCCTCCAGCACTCCGGTCTCGCTGCCGCTGTCGAGTTCGTCACCCGCGCCGCGGCGCAGCACCGCGCGGATGCGGGCGATCAGCTCGCGCGCCGAGTACGGCTTGGTGACGTAGTCGTCGGCGCCCAGCTCCAGGCCGACCACCTTGTCTATCTCGCTGTCGCGGGCGGTCACCATGATGACCGGCACGCCGCTGCGAGTGCGCAGCTGCTTGCAGACGTCGGTGCCGCTCATGCCGGGCAGCATCAGATCGAGCAGCACGATATCGGCGCCGGACCGGTCGAATTCGGCGAGCGCGGACGGCCCGTCGCCGACCACGGTCACCTCGAAGCCTTCCTTGCGCAGCAGGAACGCGAGCGGATCGGCCAGCGACTCTTCATCCTCGACGATCAGAACACTCGTCATCTGCGTGCCTCCACACCATTGGGTCGGCCCGGTCCCTGCGGACGCGGGCTGATTTCTCTCGTGCTCACTTCGGGCTCTTCGTCGCCGTCGGTTTCGAGGTGAGCGGGGATACGCAAGGTGAACGTCGAACCGGTGCCCAGCTTGCTCCACAGGGTGATCTCACCGTTGTGGTTGGCGGCCACGTGCTTGACGATAGCCAGACCGAGTCCGGTCCCGCCGGTGGCGCGCGAGCGCGCCTTGTCCGAACGGAAGAATCGTTCGAACACTCGCTCCTGGTCTTCCTTGGCGATGCCGATACCGCGGTCGGTGACCGCCATCGCGACATGCTCGCCGCGCAGCGACCGGCTCACCGAGACGTGCGAACCGCGCGGTGAGTAGTTGATGGCATTCTCGACCAGGTTGGACAGGGCGGTGACCAGTAGGGTCTCGTCGCCCAGCACTTCCAGCCCGCTGGGCCGGTCGGTGCTGACGGTGATACCGGCGGCCTCGGCGGCGGTGTGCGAGCGGTCGACCGCCTGCATCACCACGGTGTCGACGTCGACCACCTCGAGTTCGGGCAGCTTCTCCGCGCCCTGCAGGCGGGACAGCGCGATCAGCTCGGTCACCATCTTGCCGAGGCGACGGGATTCGCCGAGCACGCGTTCGCCGAAGTGGCGCACGGCTTCGGGATCGTCGACCGATTCCAGCAGAGCCTCGGCCAGCAGGCTCATCGCGCCGACCGGGGTCTTGAGTTCGTGACTGACGTTCGCTACGAAGTCGCGGCGGGTCGCTTCCATGCGCGCCTGCTCGGAATCGTCGTCCGCGAACAGGACGGTGAAGCTGGTTTCCTCGGGTGAGAGCGGGCGGGCCACACCGCGCACCGCGATCCGGCTGCGGCCGGGAATCGGATGCTTGGCGGTCAGGTCGAACTCCGCGTCCTCGCCGGTAGCCAGGACCTTCTCCACGGCCGCCCAGGCGCGCTCCTCGAGCAGCCGGTTGCGGACCAGGCCCAATTCCTCGGCGCGCGGGTTCACCAGGACCACGTCGCGGTACTCGTCCACCACGGCGATACCGCTCTCCGAGGCCAGCACGATCAGGTCCAGCACCTGCGACATGGTCAAGCCGGAGTCGGCCTGCCGGCGCGCGGCTTGGCGGGCGTTCACATACGGAATCAGTAGCCCGCCGACTGCCAGGCCTACGACAGCCGCGAGGACTGCCAGCAACACGGCCTGCGGAACACTCACCCTTGAATCGTACGGTCGCCGACCGGCTACCCCGACCGGGGTGCATGAAGTTTCCCCCAGGTCATGGCCTCTTCCAAGCCCGTTTGCTGCCTGTTCACGCGCTGTTTCACCGGGACGTCGCAGAGCGTGTCGGAGGCGTGTCGCGGGTCTTCCGCACGTGGATGAGAGCAGTGTCACCCCGGCGCCGGGCCGTCAGGACTCGTCGTCGGCCCCGGCGAGCGCGGCGCTGACCGCCCGGCCGTGCTTGTCGACCCATTCGCCGAGCGCGAAGATCGGAATCAACAGGTCCCGGCCGGCGGGGGTGAGGTCGTACTCCACGCGCGGCGGGGCCTCGGCGTAGCGGCGGCGCCGCACCAGGGTGAGCTGTTCCATCCGGCGCAAGGTCTGCGTCAGCATCTTCTGGCTGATGCCGCCGATGGCGGTGCGCAACTCGCCGGGACGCATCGGGCCGTGGCGCAGGGTATAGGCGATGACCGGTAGCCAGGAGTTGCCGAGGATGTCGACGCCGATCCGGACCGGGCAGTCGGAGATGTAGTCGACCGGCGGGAATTCCACCTCTTCGGCGGTGATCGGCGCGGAGAGCACGGCTGTCATGACACCAGCTTGCCATCGGCGTTCGGCACCTCGGGGTGCCTATCGAATTCCCTAGCGTCGGTGCCGGATTCATCCACAGTTGTCACACCCCGCTAGGAGCTGGATATGCGAATCGGAATCATCGGCGCCGGAAATATGGCGCGCGCCCTCGGCGGCGGGTGGGTCGCGGCCGGGCACGAAGTCATGGTCGGAGCCCGGAACCGGAAGGCGGCAGCGGAATTGGCGGTCGCGATCGGCGCGCGAGACGGGAGTATCACCGAGGCGGCGGAATTCGGTGCGGCGGTGTTGCTCGGGCTGCCGGTCGGTGCGCTGGAGGAGGTGCTGCGGGGCAATGCCGAGGTGCTGCGCGGGCGCACGCTCATCGACTGCACGAACGCGTTCGCGCCGGACTTCGCGAATCCGCACGGGCCGACGACTTTCCCGCTGTCGGAGGAAGCCGTTGCCGAGCGCATTGCCGCCACCGTGCCCGGCGCGCACGTGATCAAGGCGTTCAACCTGCTGGCGGCGGAGGTCTGGGAAGGGCCCGAACGCTCCTTCGAGGGTCGCGCACTGGCGGTGCCGCTCTGCGGCGACGACCCGGCGGCGCTCGACTCGGTAGCCGGGTTGGTCGAGGACTTGAAGCTGCATCCGGTCCGCGCGGGCGGGCTGTCGCGGGCCCGATATCTCGAAGCCACCGCGAATTTCATCGTGGGACTGTGGTTCGGCGGCCACGATGTCCGGGCGATGTTCCCACCGCTGGAATCAGCCTTCGCCGTCGAGGACTGACCCCCTGTCGCCCCGGCCGGGAACTACCAGCCCGGATCGCCCGAGACGGGCAGGTTCACATAGCTCGGCTGATTCGGATCCAGCAGCAGATGCTGTGGGCGGAAACCGGTTTCGAGCAGCATCGGCATCGGTGGCAGGCCCTTCGGGAAGTTGCCTGCGTACACGTCCACCCGCAGGCGATGACCGGGTTGGAGGACGGCATTCACTCCTGGGATCGCGATGTCCAGCTGCGCCGGCTCACCTGGGACGGTCGGCTGCCGGTCGGCCAAGGACAAGTACGGCACCGGCTCGGTGTAGTCGCCGTTGGGCAGGCGGGTGCTGCGGGATTCGTCGATGGCGCGCAGCGAGGCGACCAGCTGACCCGAGGACAGTACGGTCGAACGTCCGTCCGGCGCGACATCGTTCACCGTCGCGACCCAGTATCCGTCGGTCGCGTCGTGCACTGTGTTCAACCGCACCGCGATCGCACCGGAGATCGAGACCTGTTCCGCGACCGGGGCACTGGTGAAGGTGAGACCGCCGAGCTCCTGGATCCGCGAGTCCTCGGCACAGGCGACGATGATCTGCGGAATGCCTACCAGCTGCTGGGTGGTGTCCCGGGAACACAGACCGGTGAGCCCGGGCGCCACCGAGACCCGGGCGATGTCCGGGCTCGGCTCGGTGAACAGCGAACCGTCGTACACACTGTTCGCGGTGCCGCTGCGGGCGGCCGACAGATACATCCGGCGATAAGTCGAAACCGGCTGCTGGAAGGAACCTTCGGTGATCCAGCCGCCGCCCTCCTGCTTCATCGTCACCGGACCGTACTTGTCGATGCCGTTGTCGATGCCCTTGAGCCACTTGTCGAACCAGGCCCGCTGCAAGACGTCCATGCGCGGCGGCAGGCCAGGGCGGCCGGATTCGTTGCCGTTGCTGATGTGGTAGCCGTCGCCCATGAACAGTTGCTTCTGGCCGGGTGGCAACGGGATTCGGTGGTAGACGTCGGTCTGTGAGTTGATGAACACGTCGTGCCAGCCGCCGGTGACGAAGGTCGGTACCTGGATCTTCGTCGCGTCGGTCTCCCAGGACCGCCGGGCCGCGCTGTTCCCGTCGAGCAGTTCGGCGACCTTCGGGTTCAGATCACCGATCTGCGGCGCGGTCAGCACACTGAAGAGCGCGTCCAGGAAGGTGAACGGATCGGCCATCCTGTCGGCGAGCCAACGGGTATCGAAACGACCTTGCGCGAGTCCGGTCAGATCCGGCACCAGCTTGCCGCCGTTCACCGCGGCCAGCCACATCGGCATGAAGGCGACGCCGAGCGCCCCTCCGGGTGCGACGAGATCGCGGAAAGGGTTGCGGCTGGGCACAACCGGGAAGATCGCGGCGAGCGCGGGCGGGTTCTTCGCCGCCACCTGCAACTGGTTCAGGCCCGAGTAGGAGACGCCGTTCATGCCGATGCGTCCGTTGGACCACGGCTGACGCGAAGCCCAGTCGATCACCTCGACCGTGTCCTGCTGTTCCCGGGCCCGCAGGATGTCCCAGATTCCTTGGGAGAAGCCGGTTCCGCGGACGTCGACGACGACCTGGGTGTAGCCGCTCTTGATCAGCTGGCGGTCGACGGTGAAGTTGCGGATCAGGCCGCCGCCGAGGGCCTTGGTCAGATCGGTGACGCCGGACAGCGGGGTGCCGGACATGTCGATATCGCGCGAAAGTTGCAGCACCGCGTCCGAAAGGCCCGGTATCGAGATCAGGCTGTCGGCGATCATGGAGCCCAATTTGGTGTAGGGCGTCATGTTGACGATGGTCGGCGTGGGTTCGGCGATGGGCCGGCCGGCGGCGTCGGCCGGGCGGTACACATTGCTCTTGAGTACCGTGCCGTCGCTCATCGTGATGGGGACATCCCATTCGATGATGACATTCGGGTACGGCTGCGGGCCGTCCTCGGTGGCGGCCCAGGCGGCGCCGGCCGCGCCGCCGTCCGGGCCGACCGGGATCGGGCCGGCCGCGGCGTTCGGGGTCAGCAGAGGGCTCAGGAGTCCGGCGGCGAATAACACCACCGCGGAACGCAATGCGGCACGCATCGTCGTAGCGCTCACTTTCTTAGGGAGTAGCTACTTCCTAAATTACTTGCGAGTAGTCACGCCGGACTCCGAAACCGCGGAAAGACCCGCGATTTGGTGCACGCGCACAGGACACGGGGCGCGGACTCGTCGAAATGCCGCATGGCGCAACGACAAAGCGCCTCCGTTTCCAGGGAAACGGAGGCGCTTCAGGGCTTTTCAGCGAGCCGGGCTCACCAGCCAGGCTTGCCCCGCACCGGAATGTTGACGAAGCTCGGCCGGTTCGGATCCAGCTGCACGTGCTGCGGCTTGAGACCCGTGTCGACCAGCATCGGCAGCACCGGCAGGCCCTTCGGGAAGTTGCCCGCGAAGACATCCACCCGCAGGCGGTGACCCGGCTTCAGAACCGCCTCGGTCGCGGGCAGCGCGATATCCAGCGTGGTGGCCTCGCCCGGCACCGTCTGCTGACGGCGATCCAGCGAGGTGAACGGGCGCGGATCGGTGTAGTCGCCGTTGGCCGACTTGGCGCTGTTCGCGTCGTCGATCTCGCGCATGGAGGCCATCAGCTGCCCTGAGGAGAGCACCGTCGACTGACCGTCGGGCGCGACATCGTTCACCGTGACGACCCAGTAGCCGTCGGCGGCGTCGTGCACGGTGTTGAGCCGCACCGCGATCGGGCCCGAGATGGCGGTCTCCTCGGCGACCGGCGCGCTGGTGAAGGTCAGGCCGTTGAGTTCGGCGACCCGGGAATCCTTCGCACAGCCGTCGATGACCGAGAGCACGCCCGCACTACCCTGTGCCGCGTCGTTGGAGCACAGGGTGGTGAGGCCCGGAGCGACAGTGAGTCGCTGGGTATCGGAATTGGCCGCGGCGGTGAGCGATCCGTCGTGCACCGACTGGGCCGTGCCGCTGTTGGCCGCGGACAGGTACATCCGGCGGTGTGCCGACTCGACATCGGCCTCACGACTGGACACCGAACCGAAACCGAAACCGTTGGTGGTGATCCAGCCGCCGCCCTGCTGACGCAGGGTCACCGGGCCGTAGCCGTCGATGCCGTTGTCGATGCCCTTGAGCCACTTGTCGAACCAGGCGCGCTGCAGCACGTCCAGGCGCGGGGGCAGGCCCGGCTTGCCGTACTCGTTGCCCGAGTTGACGTGGTAGGTGTTGCCCATCAGCAGCTGCTTCTGGCCCGGGGGCAGCGGAATCTGTTCGTAGATCTTGGATTCCGAGTAGGTGAACAGGTCGTGCCAGCCACCGGTGACGAAGGTCGGGATCTTGATCTTGCCCGGGTCGCTCCACCAATCCTTTCGGCGGCCTTCGGAATCGGTGAGCAGCGCCTTGGCGCGCGGATCCAGGTCGTCGATCTTCGTGGTCGTGTAGACGTTGAGCAGCACGTCCATGAAGGTCATCGGGTCCGCGGCGCGGTCGGCCAGCCACTTGGTGTCGAACTGGCCGTTCACGATGGAGGCGACGTCCGGCACCCACTTCAGGCCGTTGATGGCGGTCAGCCACAGCGGGATGAAGTTGAAGCCGAAGCCGGTGCCGGGGGCCAGCACGTCCTGGACCAGGTCGCTACCCGGGACCACCGGGAAGATCGCCTTCAGCGCCGGCGGGTTCTGCTGCGCGGCCTGCACCTGGTTGATGCCCGAGTAGGAGATGCCGTTCATGCCGACCTTGCCGTCGGACCACGACTGCTTGGACGCCCAGTCGATGACCTCGACGGTGTCCTGCTGTTCGCGCTGGCGCAGCATGTCCCAGGTGCCCTGGGAGAAGCCGGTGCCGCGGACGTCGACCACGAGCCAGCTGTAGCCGCTCTTGATCATCTGCCGATCCACCGCGAAGTTGCGGAGTTCGCCGCCGCCGAAGGCCTTGGTCAGGTCGGTGACGCCGGACAGCGGGGTGCCCGACATGTCGATCTGACGGAACAGCGCCAGCAGAGCGTCGGAGAAGCCGGGGATGGAGAGCGCGCTGTCGCCGAGGTTCGACACCAGCTTGGTGTAGGGCGTCAGGTTGACGATGGTCGGCGTCTGGGTGTCGATCGGCCGTCCTGCCGCATCCGCGGGCCGGTACAGATTGCCCTTGAGGACGGTGCCGTCACTCATGGTGATCGGCACATCCCACTGGATGTTGACGTTGGGGTACTGCTGGGCGCCGTCTTCGGTGGCGGTCCAGGCGGCACCCGCGGCGCCGCCGTCAGGCCCCGTGGACGCGGGCGCGGCATTCGCCGCGGCGCCGGTGGTGAGGAAAGGAAGGAGCACAGCAGTGGCTACCGAAGCCACCGTGGCCCGCAACGCGTACTTCATCGAACGTGATCCACCTCTCGGACTGATCGAACGCCCGAAGCATACCGAACCTACTCGTCGGTAAGAACATCCGGCTAACGGAAAATCTGGTGAATACCAGTTCACATACGCCGCACGGCTGACGATAGCCCCAGCGTATAGCCGCAAATCCCCCACTTCAGACATCAGAATCTGGGCTTACCGTAACCGGTTGTCCACGCCAATAGTTAACCGCCCCGGTCCCACTTTTCTTCTAGGCGGTCGCCGCCGCGGCTTGCCTGCTCGGATCGCCGCCAAACCAACGCGCTGAACGGCCTGGTTCCTGTCGGTGGTATCCGATAGCCTTCCCGCATCATTCGATCTAGCAAGGGGGATTTGATGACCTATGTCGAGCTCGATCGCCGCGTCGGCAAGTTGGAGAAGCGCGTGGATGACATCGAGAGCACGATGCCGAAAGACATTCGCGGGGTGCGGCTCTACGCCACTCGGTCGGGGACCGAGCTGACGGTGGGCGTCAACAGGATCTTGGCGCATATGGGGTTGGAGCCGATCGAGGACGTGCGCTATCCGACCGATGGCGAGATCGAGGCGTCGTTCGAGGCGGACTGCTGAGACGACGAAGCGCCGTGGTCGAAAACGACCACGGCGCTCGGTAGTTCAGCTGGTTACTTGCCGCCCTGGTTGGCGACCGCGGCGGCGCCGGCGGCGGCGGCTTCCGGGTCGAGGTAGGCGGCGGGGCGGAGGGGGCGGAGGTTTTCGTCGAGTTCGTAGACGAGGGGGATGCCGGTGGGGATGTTGAGGCCGGCGATGTCGTCGTCGGAGATCTGGTCGAGGTGCTTGACCAGGGCGCGCAGGGAGTTGCCGTGGGCGGCGACGAGGACGGTCTTGCCGGTCAGGAGGTCCTTGGAGATGGTGGACTCCCAGTAGGGGACCATCCGCTTGACGACGTCGAGCAGGCATTCGGTCTTGGGGACCTCGATGCCGTCGTAGCGCGGGTCGCCCTCCTGGCTGTACTCGTTGTCCGCGGCGATCGGCGGGGGCGGGGTGTCGTAGCTACGGCGCCACAGCATGAACTGCTCGTCGCCGTACTGCTCTTTGACCTGGGCCTTGTTCTTGCCCTGCAGGTCGCCGTAGTGGCGCTCGTTCAGGCGCCAGTCCCGGATCACCGGGATCCAGTGCCGGTCGGCGGCGTCGAGAGCGTTGTTGGCGGTGCTGATGGCGCGGCGCAGCAGCGAGGTGTACACCACATCCGGCAGCACACCCTTCTCGGCCATGAGCTGACCGGCGCGCTTGCCCTCGGCGATGCCCTTGTCGGTCAGGTGCACATCCACCCAGCCGGTGAACAGATTCAGGGCATTCCATTCGCTCTCGCCGTGGCGCAGCAACACGAGGGTGTACGTCATGGGGCCCATTCTGGCAGGCCGAACTCAGGCGGGCGCTGAGAGGGCGGTGAGCAGACCGGCGCCGATCAACGTCGCCCGGTCCTGCAGTTCGGACGGAACGACCCGCAGATCCTTGAGGAATCCGATCCGGGCGTGCGCGCCGAGCGACTCCTGCATGGGCCGCCACAGCGGCTCCCCCGCCTGCGCGAACCCGCCGCCGACCACGACCAGGTCGACGTCCAGCAACGCCGCCGCCGAGGAAATCGCCTGCCCCAGCGCGATTCCCGCGCGCCGCAGCGCCGCCTTGGCGATGCGGTCGCCGTGCACCGCGTCCTCGGCCAGCTCGACCCCGGTGGTGCCGGTCCAGCCCCGTCCCTGCGCCCAGCGCACCGAAGACGGCCCGCTCGCAACGGCTTCCACGCAGCCCACGCCCCCGCACGCGCACGGATCCATCGACCCCGGAACCACGATGTGACCGATATGACCGGCGTTGCCGGTGTGGCCGACCGCGACCATGCCGCCGACGATCACGCCACCGCCGATGCCCGAGGACACCGTCATGGCCAGCGCGTCCGGCGTCTGCCGGGCCGCGCCGAAATGCCGTTCGGCCAGCGCCAGGCACACCCCGTCGATTGCGAAACGCACGGAGGCGGAAGGGAACAGCTCCTTCACCGCGGACACGATCGGAAACCCGCTCGACCACTCGGGAATGTTGAGCGGCGACAGTGAGCCGGACGGCGCGTCCACCGGACCGGCCGCGCCGATGCCGATGATCGGCACATCGTCCTCCCCCGCCACGGACAGCAGCAGCTCCTGGCACGCCTCCCAGACCCCGGCCGCCGGCACCTGGATACGCCCGACCTCATGGGTCATCCCGTCGGTTCCGACCACGCCGACAGCGATTTTCGTCGCCCCGACATCCAGCGCGAGAATGGTCATCAGGCCCCCACTTCCGACAGCAGCACCGTGACCGCCGCGTTCGCGGCGGCCCGAAGGATCATATTGGGCGCGGGCCTACTTGTCGGAGGCGTCCACCAGATGTTCGAAAGCGCGCAGGTTCTTCAACGATTCACCGCGCGAGACCCGCCATTTCCATTCCTTGCGAATGGATTCGGCGAAACCCAGTTCCAGCAGCACGTTGAAGTCGCCGTCGACGGCCTCCAGGATCTGCCCGAAGACACGGTCGAGTTCGTCGGCGGTGACCGCGTGCGTGGCGATGCGGCCGACGAGGTAGATATCGCCGACCCGGTCCAGGGTGTAGGCCACGCCGTAGAGGCGGCGGTTGCGGCGCAGCAGGAATTTGTAGACGCCTTCGAAGTTCTCGTCCGGCTTACGGCAGACGAACGATTCGATGCGCAGACCGTGCTTGCCGACGGTGAGCATCACCGTGGTCTTCAGTTTGCGCTCGCCCGGCAGGATGACAACGAAAACGTCCTCGCCGGTGCGGCTGTATTCGATTTCCCGATCGCGCAGCGTCTCGTCGATCAACTGCGCGGTGGCTGGCACCGACATCGGCGTCGTTCTCCTGTCCTCGTGGATCCTGCGCTCAGGATGACAAGTATCGGTTACCCGATTCCGCTAGCGGGACGCAGTGCGCGCGCGAGCGCCCGGAGCACCGTAGAGGCCGTTGAGCAGCACCTCGTGGCCTTCGCGGTGCGCGAGCGCGGCGTGGAAATCGCCCAGCGCGGCGGAGTAGCTGGCCAGCAGCCCGTCGGCGGTGTGCTCCCAGGAGAAGTTCCCGGCGTGCTCGACCGCGCCCGCGCTCATCCGGCGGAGCCGGTTCGGGTCGTCGAGCAGGGCACCGAGCGCGGCCGCCCAGTCCGGGATGTAGTGCCCGGGCACCAGCAGGCCGGTTTCACCATGCCGCACGGCGGTGCTCAGCCCGCCCACGTCGGCGGCGAGCACCGGGGTGCCGCTGGCCTGCGCTTCGATCGCGACCAGGCCGAAGGATTCGTTGTGGCTGGGCACCGCGACGAGGTCCGCGGCCCGGTACACCTGGACCAGGCGATCCGGGGGCTGCGGCGGCAGGAAGGTGACGTGGTCGGTGATGCCGAGTTCGGCGGCCAGCCGGATCAGGGAGTCGGGGCGTTCCAGGCCGGTGCCGGAGGGCCCGCCGACGATCAGCACGCGCAGGTTGCGGCCCGGGTCCTCGTCGAGCAGGACGGCGGCGGCGCGGATCAGAACGTCGGGCGCCTTCAACGGCTGGATGCGGCCGATGAACGCGACGATCTGCTCGTCGGGGCGCAGGCCGAGTTCGGCGCGGGCGCGGAGCTTGTCGCCGGGCTGGTATCTGGTGAGGTCGGCGCCGGGCGGGACGATGTCGATGTGGCGGGCTTCGGCGCCGTACAGCTCGATCAGCTGTCTCGCCTCTTCGGCGGTGTTGGCCACCAGCCGGTCCGCTTCGACGACGATCTGTTTCTCGCCGATTTCCCGAGTGGCGGGCTCGGGGCAGTCACCGTCGGCGAGCGCGCGGTTCTTGACGGCGGCCAGGGTGTGCGCGGTGTGCACCAGCGGCACCCGCCAGCGGTCCCGGGCCAGCCAGCCGACCTGCCCGGACAGCCAGTAGTGCGAATGCACCAGGTCGTAATAGCCGGGTAGGTGCCGCGCCTCTTGGCGCAGCACCTCGGCGGTGAAGGGGCACAGCTGGGTCGGCAGGTCGCGCTTGTCCAGGCCCTCGAACGGGCCCGCCACCACGTTGCGCACCAGGACGCCGGGCGCGGCCTCCTGCACCGGCGGCATATTCGACGAGGTCGCGCGGGTGAAGATCTCCACTTCGATGCCGCGCCGAGCCAGTTGCAGGGCGGTTTGCAGGACGTAGACGTTCATGCCGCCCGCGTCACCCGTGCCCGGTTGGGCAAGTGGTGAGGTGTGCACCGACAACACGGCGATCCGATTCGGCCGTAGGTCCGGGCGTTGACTCACATCATCCATAGTGCACGGTGCATCACCGGCTCAGACGCCCCGGAGCGGGGCAAGTGACCGCGATCACAGCGATTTTGTGAGCACGATCACGCCGCTCAGGGTGCTTAATTCGAATGTATGTGCTATTAGGCTAGTTGGCTATCGATGAAGTCGGTGACCTCGGCGAGAAAGCGGGCCCGATCTTCGATGAACAGGCCGTGCTGGGCGTCCTCCCAGATCGAGAATCGCGCGTTCGGAACGGCCTCGGCGATGTAGCGGCCGTTCGCGATCGGCACCACCGGATCGGCGGTGCCGTGCTGCACCAGCACCGGAATATCCAGGGCGCGAAGGGTTTCGGTGTTGTCGACGGTCCGGACGAACAGGGCCTTGCGGACGGCGGGCGGAGTGGACAGACTGCCGCCGAACAGGCGCTGCGCGTCGACACCTTTGTCCGCGCCGGGACCGGTGTTGGCATTGCCGAACGCGGCGAACGCGCGGGTGGCGCGGCCCGGGCTCTCCTCGAACACCCCCGGGATCGCGGCATCCATCGCGGTCCCGGTCGCCGCGCCGGGCGCCCGGCCGATATTGGCCATCGACCCGGTGTAGATCACCCCGGCGACCGCGCCGGTGCCGTAGGCGGTCAGATAATCACTGATCACGATGCCGCCGTAGGACCAGCCGAGCAGGACCGCGTCCTGCTCGACACCCTCGGCGGCCAGCACGGCGGCGATATCGGCGGCCCAGTTCTTCGGGTCGTCGTAACCGGCGGCCGGGATATCGGAGTAGCCGTGGCCGCGCAGATCGACGGCGATCACGCGGTAGCGCTCGGCCAGCTCGTCGGCGGCGGTGCCCCAGCAGCGCAGATTGGCCGACCAGCCGTGCACCAGCACCAGCGGGCGCGCGCCGGCGGGCCCGCTGACCCGGTAGACGAGGGTGGTTCCGTCCGCGCTGACCGCTTCCCGTATAGCCATGCCCACAGGCTAACGGTCGCTGTGTCCGGGCAAAGAGGGCGTCAAGATCGGCCCGCGAAACGTCAAGACAACGTCATCGGCGATACCGCGGCCCCCGGCACCGGCGTAGTCCTGACCTCGGCCCCGCATACGGAACAGCGGGGACGACACCTGGAGACACCGTGACCCTGCTCGACATGTTTCCTTCGCTGGGCTCGACCATGGCGCCGCGCCTGGCGCCGACGGTCTGGCCGGCCGACACCCACTACGACGCCGAGGGCCGGATCACCGTCGCCGGGGTCGCCCTGGCCGACATCGCGGATCAGTACGGCACCGCGACCTACGTGCTCGCCGAGGACGAGGTGCGGGACCGCTGCCGCGCCTATCGCAAGCATTTCCCGGAGGCCGAGATCTACTACGCGGGCAAAGCGCTGCTGACCCGGGCGGTCGCCGAATGGGTTACCGCCGAAGGGCTTTGCCTCGACGTCTGCTCCGCGGGCGAATTGGCCATCGCCCTGGCCGCCGGTGTCGACCCGGAGCGGATCGTGCTGCACGGCAACGGCAAACCGTTCCACGAACTCCAGGCGGCGGTGCAGGCCGGTGTCGGTCGGATCGTCATCGACTCACTGCACGAGATCCCGTTGATCGCCGCGCTGGCCACCACACCGCAGCGGGTGCTGCTGCGGATCTCCCCGGACATCGATATCGACTCGCACCCGGCCGTCCGCACCGGCGTGGCCGACCAGAAGTTCGGCTTCCCGATCGGTAGCGCGCTGGCCGCCGAAGCCGTGGAACGCGTACTGCGGCAACCGAATCTGCGCCTGGTCGGCTTCCATTGCCATCTCGGCTCGCAGATCCACGACACCTTCCCGTTCAGCGAAGCGGTCCGCCGCCTGGTCGCGGCCATGGCCGTGGTGCGCGACGAGAGCGGCCACACCCTCACCGAACTGGACCTCGGCGGCGGGCACGCGGTGGCCTACCGCTGCGGTGACCCCGAACTGGATCTGGCCGAACTCGCCGACGTCATCGAGGACTCCCTCGACGCCGCCTGCGCGCGGCACGGTTTCCCGCGGCCGCGGATCGCTCTGGAACCGGGCCGGGCCATCGTCGCGCGGGCCGGGCTGACGCTGTACCGGGTGCTGTCGGTCAAGCACCTCGACAACGGCCGGACCTATGTCACCGTGGACGGCGGGATGAGCGACAACCCGCGCGTCGCCCTGTACGGTGCGCGCTACGACGCCGTGCTGGCCAACCGGCACCCCGTCGGCCCGGACCTGGCCGTCACGATCGCCGGGCGCTACTGCGAGGCGGGCGACATCCTCGCCGCCGAGGTGCGGCTGCCCGCGGACCTGCATCCCGGGGAAGTGCTCGCGGTGCCGGTCACCGGCGCCTACCACCACAGCCTGGCCTCCACCTACAACGGCGTCGGCCGCCCGCCGATCGTCGCGATCAAGGACGGCCACTGCCGGGAACTGCTGCGCCGCGAGACGACGGGCGATCTGCTCAGCCGCGACGTCGGGTAGCGGTGATTCCGGCGACATCCGCAGGCCTGGCTAACTGCCGGCACCTAGGATCGGTGGTCATGAGTAAGCGCAGCGCGGTCGTGACCGGAGCTAGTTCGGGCATCGGTGCGGCCACCGCCCGGGAGCTCGCCAAGCAGGGCTATCACGTCTACGTGGGCGCCCGCCGGCTGGACCGCCTGCAGCGGCTCGCCGACGAAATCGGCGGCACCGCACTCGAACTCGACGTCACCTCCGCGGAATCGGTGCAGGCCTTCTGCGCCGCCGTCGCCGATGTCGCGGTGCTGGTCAACAATGCGGGCGGCGCGAAGGGCCTGGCCACCGTCGCCGACGCCGATCTCGACGACTGGCGCTGGATGTGGGAGACCAACGTGCTCGGCACGCTGCGAGTCACCAAGGCGCTGCTGCCCAAGCTCATCGATTCCGGCGACGGGCTGATCGTCACGATCACCTCGGTGGCCGCGTTCCAGCACTACGACAACGGGTCCGGATACACCTCCGCCAAGCACGCGCAGGCGGTGCTGCACCGGACGTTGCGCGGCGAGCTGCTCGGAAAGCCGGTGCGGCTCACCGAAATCGCGCCCGGCGCGGTCGAGACGGAGTTCTCGCTGGTGCGGTTCGACGGCGACAAGGAGCGGGCCGCGAAAGTCTACGACGGCATCGACCCACTGGTGGCGGAAGATATCGCGGAGATCGTCGGGTTCGTGGCGTCGCGGCCGCCGCATGTGAATCTGGATCAAATCATTGTCAGGCCGCGGGATCAGGGCACCGAGCCCGGACGGTTCGCGCGACGCGGCTGATCGGAGAACGCAAACGCCCACGGCCTGGAAAGACCGTGGGCGTGCGTCGTTCTCGGCGCTTACCGGGGCGCGGCCGGGGCGACCGGGGTGGCCGAAATCTGGGCCGGCTTACCCTGCGCCGCGGACATCGTCTTCCACTGCTCCCACGAGATGGTCCAGTCGTAGATGTCCCCGTCGGAGGCCGACAGCGGGATCGAGGTGCCGGTGACCTCGACCGGGTCGCCGTAGAGCGCGGTCACGAAGTATTCGTGCGCGTTGTCGGTGGACAGGTTGATGCACCCGTTGGTGACGTTCGAGTTGCCTTGCGCGGCCGAGGATTCCGGGTTGGCGTGGATGAACTCGCCGTTGTTGGAGATGCGCACCGCCCAGCGCTCGTCGACATTGGTGTAGAACGGCGGGTTCGACATCTTGACCAGCTCATGCTTCTCACTCACCACGTGAATGCCGGAGCGGGTGACGTTGCGCGGCTCGTTGCCCTCGCCGTAGCTGGCGGGAAAGTCCATGACGACCCGCCCGTCTCGGACCACCTGCATGCGGTGACTGGGCGCGTTCGCCTTCACGATCTGGCTGCGCCCGACGGTGAAGTCGGAGGTCAGGTCGGAGTCGCCGTAGAGACCGTTGCCCATGTCCAGGCCGTAGAGCTTGGCCGAGACGTGCACGGTGGTGCCGGGCTGCCAGTAGTTCTTGGGCCGCCAGTGCAGGCGGGAGCCGCCGTTGTCGTCCGGGAACCAGGCCCACGCGCCTTCGGTCTGCGGGTTGGTGGTGACGGTGATGGCCTTCTCCACCTCGGCCTTGTTCGAGACATGGCCCTTGAACTGCAGGATGATCGGCGCGCCGATGCCGACCTCCTGACCGTCGGCGATCTGGAAGGTCGCCCCGGCGATCGACTTCGGGGCCACGGTGCGGAAAGCGCCCTCGATCGGGACCGGCTGGTTGTCGGTGCCGCGGGCGGTGCCGGACCAGGTGTAGGCGGCGTCGTAGCCGAGCGGCTCGGTGATCTTGAAACTGCGCTTGTCCGGGCTGAATTCGCCCTTGACCTGCTTGCCGTTCGCGTTCGTCAGCGCGACCTGATCGATCGCGCCGTTCTCGACCTCGACCGAGACCGGGGCCGTCGGGTTGACGTCCGCGCTGTCGTTGCCGGGGGTGATCGTCACCTTCGCGACCGGGCCGCCCGCCTCGGCAGGACCGCCCTCCTCCTTCGAGCAGCCGACGACGAGGGCGACGACTACGAGGAGAAGCATCGACAGCACGCCGACCGGTCTGCGGATCACTGGACGGTTGTTCACTGCCTCGAATTTACGCGGCAGTGTTGGTTCGATCGGCTATCGAAGCGGTATGATGCCCGTTTTGCCTGGTTAGAGGGTCAGGCCGACCGTCACCGGTTCCGGCTCCAGGTGGATGCCGAAGCGGGCCTCGACACCCTCGCGCACCATGCGGGCCAGCGCCACCAGGTCGGCCGCGGTGGCGGCGCCCCGGTTCGTCAGGGCCAGCGTATGTTTCGTGGACAGCCGCGCCGCCGCGTCGGGCCCCGGGAAACCCTTCGCGAAACCGGCGCGCTCGATGAGCCAACCGGCCGAGAACTTGACGCCGTCCGGCGCCGCATAGGTCGGAATCGTGACATCGCCCACATGGGCGGTGATCCGCGCCCGGACCGCGTCCACGCGCGCGTGCGGAACGACCGGATTGGTGAAGAAGGAGCCCGCGCTCCAGGTGTCGTGATCGGCCGGATCGAGCACCATGCCCTTGCCCGCGCGCAACCCCAGCACGGCCGCGCGGACCAGCGCGGCGGGCCTGGTGCCGCCGTCGGTGACCTCCAGCGTCCGGGCGAGCTCGCCGTACCGCAGCGGGGCGCTGGTACCGGACGGGTCGAGTGCGAAGTCGACCGCGAGGACAACCGCGTCGTCACTGTGCTTGAGCTTGCTGGTGCGGTATCCGAAACCGAGTTCGGCGGGCTCGGCCCAGCGGATCGCACCGCTCGCGCGCTCCAGGAGCTGGACGCGACGCAGCAGGGTCGCGACCTCCACGCCGTAGGCGCCGACGTTCTGCACCGGGGTCGCGCCCGCGGAACCCGGTATCCCGGAAAGACATTCGAGCCCGCCGAAGCCCGCCTCGATCGTCCGGGCGACGACGCCGTCCCAATTCGCGCCCGCCTCGGCGAGCACGCCGTCCGCGCCGAGCTCGACGTTGCCCGTCGCGATCTCGACGACCACGCCGTCGAAACCGTCGTCGCTGATCAGCAGATTGGAGCCGCCCGCTACCAGCAGCACCGGAACGCCCTTTGCGTCGAGCGCGCCAACGGTCCGCACCAGTGTGTCCGTCGAGGCGCAGACGGCGACCGTGGCCGGACCGCCGACCCGCAACGTCGTCAGGTCCGCGAGCCGCACCGATTCACGCAATTCCGCGCCCGTTCCGGCCAGCAGATCGCGCAGGTTGTCCGATGACACCACCCGTGAAGTTCGCACGCCCCAGACGGTAGCGTGTTCGTCCATGGCTACACCCTTGGCGTACACGGCTCGTTACTCCCACCCGGCCGCCGCCGTCCGTGCGGCACTCGCCGACGAGCAGTACTGGAAAGACCGCATCGCCGAGGTCGGCGGGGACAACGCGAAGCTGAATTCCTTCAGCGCCAACGGTGATCAGGTCCGGGTCGATATGGTGCAGGCCATCGCCGCCGAGCTGCTGCCGCCCGCGATCACCGCGGTCCGCCCCGGCGATCTGATCATTCCGCGGGTGGAGAGCTGGACCGGCGACACGGCGACCTTCGAGGCCACCGTCGAGGGCGCGCCCGCCCAGGTGCGCGGCACCGTGACCCTGAGCGAGGACGGCGCCGGTTCGACCGCGACCGTGCAGGGCCAGATCGAGGTGAAGATCCCGCTGTTCGGCGGCAAGATCGAGAAGGCGATCCAGGAACACCTGACCGAGCTGTTGCAGTCCGAGGAAGAGTTCACCAACACCTGGATCGCCGCGCACTGATCACACTTTCGGCCGGGACCGGCAGCGCGCTGTGGTCCCGGCCAAAGTTTTCCCGCACCCACTGTGAGATGCGCGCCGAGCGATGGGCCAGCAATCGATCCCGGTAACGTGTGCGGGCATGGCACGTCGATTGGATTACTCCGCTCGCTACCCGCTGCACACCACCAAAGAGCTCTACGAGGCGTTGTCGACTCGGGAGTACTGGGAGGCGCGGGTCGCCGAAATGCGGAAGTACACGCCGGGTAACGAGGTCGTCAGCCTCGACGTGAGCGACTCGGGCATCGAGGTCGTGCTGCACCACACGCTGCCGCGGGAGATGCTCCCCGAAATCGCGCAGGCCGTGATGCGCAAGGACATGATCATCACCCGCAAGGAGAGCTGGGGCCCGTTCGACGGCGCGGAAACCGTCGGCAAGTTCTCGGCGTCCATTCCGGCCGGCCCCGGCAGCCTGGGCGGCGGAATTCGCCTGTTCCCCACCGACACCGGCTGCACCATGCGGTTCTCGCCGGAGGCGAAGGTGTTCATTCCGATGGTCGGTCCCCGGCTGGAACAGTTGATGCTGGTGAACCTGGTCGACCTGTTCCGCGCCGAAGCCGAAGAGACGGTGAAGTGGCTGGAAGCGCGCAACCCCACCAGCTGAACAAACCACTCGGGACCATCACCCGGGGCACCACCGGGGTCAATCGGTTGCGCCGCAGCGATCGCTGGCTGGTGCACGACGAGCTGGTCGGCGCGCGGTTGCGGGCGGCCGCCGATCCACTCGTGGTGGACCTCGGCTATGGGGCCAGCCCGTGGACGACCTTGGAGTTGGCGGCCCGGCTGCGTACGGTGCGGCCCGACGTGCGGGTGGTCGGACTGGAGATCGATCCCGAACGCGTGGTACCTGGACAGGACGGGGTGACTTTCGCGCGCGGCGGCTTCGAATTGGCCGGACTACGACCGGTTTTCGTCCGCGCGTTCAACGTGCTGCGCCAGTACCCGGAGTCCGCGGTACCCGCCGCCTGGGCGACGATCCGGTCCGGCCTGGCCCCGGATGGCCTGCTGCTCGACGGAACCTGTGATGAGCTGGGCCGCCGCTGCGCCTGGGTCCTGCTGGACCGGACCGGCCCGCTGTCGCTGACGCTGGCCTGGGATCCGTTCACGGTGGACCGGCCCTCCGATATCGCCGAGCGACTACCGAAAGCGTTGATACACCGCAACATCCCCGGCGAGCCGGTGCACACGCTGCTCACCGCGGCGGACCGGTCCTGGGCGCGCGCGGCGGCGCTGGCCCCGTTCGGCCCGCGCGTGCGCTGGCGGCAAGCGTCGAAGTACTTGCGGGAGGAAGGCTTTCCGGTCCGGGAGTACCGGCGGCGGATGCGCGATTGCGTGCTGTCGGTGCCGTGGTCGGCGGTCGCGCCGAAGGACGCCGCGGCGGTCTAGGCGCGGCGCAGCAGCGAGCGCACGCGTCCGGACAGCGCCGCCATCGGCAGGATCGAGCGCGGTTCGAAGGGCTGCCGCCAGAGGCCGCTGTGCGCCGCGCCCATGGCGAACAAGCCTTCCGGGTTGACCTCGGCATCGGCCGCCGGGGCCGAGAGATCGGCGACGAGTTTCGCCGCGAGCAGGGTGCGGGCCGTTTCGGATTCGAAGATCTCGATGCCGAACCGATGCGCGCTGCGGTAGGCGGCGGCCAGCCGGGGCTGAGCGGCCAGGTTGCGGGTCCAGATCAGGGGCGCGACATTGCAGGAGACATCGCGGCCCGAGCTGTGCGCGAGGACGCCGCGCCAGCGCTGGATCCGTTGCGCCAGGACGTGATTCGGACCCTGGGCGGGCATCATGGCGTCGGCCACGCTCCAGAGATCGCCCGCCCGATCGGCCAGCCGGATGCCGTAATTCGGCTGGTAGAGCGCCGATCTGGTGAGCACGCGCAGCAAGTCCTGGCCCAGGCGCCGTGCGCCGCGCGCGTGCAGCCGCTGATGCGCGTCGGCGACAACGGATTCCGGTACCGCATAGCAGTCGGTCGCGGAGCCGAGAACAGCCAGCGCCGCGTCCGGCCGGAAGCTGAGCAGGTCCTCGGCCAGGACGTCGATGGCGGCGGCCAGCCGGACGCCACCGGGTCCGAAACGGTTCGCGTAGCCGCCGAACACCGGGCGCGGCCCGCCCTCGGCGGGTGCGAGATGCGCACGCAGCCAATGCATCAGCGCGGGGAACTGGGTGGTGATATCGGCCCCCGGTCCCCCGCTGAACGGGCGCGGGCCGGGAGTGATCGGGTAACGCAGCACGCCGGCGCCGGCGCGGGCCAGTTCCTCGAGTTCTTTCCAGCGGGCCGGTCCGGGCCGGGCGATGGCGAGCACGTCCGCGCCCCAGCGCAAGAGCGGACGCACCGGCGCCAGTTCGCCCGCGCCCGCGACGACGACGCGAAAGCCGGGCAGCGACAACCACTCCGGATGATCGATCACCCGCTCGATCGCGGCCGCGAAGCCGGGCTCGATGATGCCGCGATGCCGCCAGTCGGTGAGCCGGCCGCGCAGGGTCTCCTCGACGAGAACCGTGCCCTGATACGGCACCTCCAAGCGCGCGGGCGGTTCCGCGCTGCCCGCGATACGGCCGGTGCCCAGGGGTTCGGGCTGCTGCACCGCGCTGACATCGAAACTGTCCAGCGGTGCGACGACGTACTCGGTGACGAACCGCAGCAGGCCACGAGCCGAGGTGAGGCCATCGGCGGCGATACCGGCGGCGTGCGCCGGCGAGCAGGCGGACAGCGCGGTCATGGCCCGGAAGATGGTGCGGTAGCGGCGGTTCCAATCCCGGCAGGTTTCCACCGATTGCGCGAGATCGGCGTCGTGCCCGCGGACCGCGTCCGCGACCACCGCGGTAGCGAACATGTCGCCCACTCGCTCGGGCGCGCCGGACGGAAAGACGAGATCCCACCTACCGTGACCCATCGTCCCCATGATCAGTCACCCTGCCACGATCGCGCGTCCGGCGCATGCGGATGACAACCCTGCCCGATAGCCGACATACCGCACCGCGCAGGCGGTTTCAGTGCGCATTCACAGCCGCGTGAGGGCACGGTGGATGCGGCCCGCCGCCCGGGGCGGCAAACGCACGCTGGCGGAATGGATTTCGTCGCGGCGGCAGCGGCCGATGGCGACCGCGTCGCCGATCACCTCGTCCAGCGCGGTCTGGCCGATATCGGCTTCGGCCAGGTCCAGCACCGTGCGCACCGGAGTGGTGACCAAGAACGGGCCCGCCGATTCCACGTCGGTGCCGACCAGCGAGCGGCGCAGCACCACCAGACGCGGCGTCACCGGCGGGCGGCCCGCGCCGACGGACAGGTGCAGGAATCGGGGGCGCAGGCTGCCCAGGCCGTGCAGTTCCGCGGCGCTCTGGTGCGATACCGCGGCGGCGCCGTCGAACCAGGCCGCCCACATGGCGTACTCGTCGAGCGGTCCGTCCGGCCACTCGGCTAGTCGGAGCAGGCCGACCCCGGCCCGCACCACCGTGCCGTCGCCGAGTCCGGCGCGTACACGTGTTTCACATCCGGTGCGCAGCACCTGCCGAGTCGTGAAGTATCCGGCGTGCCGGGCGGCCAGCCGCCGCAGTACACGCCACCCATGATCTACGGATTCGGGTGCGCGGCCCGCCGCATCGCCAGCCATGGCAATCAGGCTACGCTCGAATCTTGTGTCACATATCACAATCGACGGCGCGTTCACCGTCCTGACCGGCAGCGCGTGTAGTCAACTCCTCAGCGCGCCCACAGAGCCGACACAAAATCGTCGGGAAGAATCGGCGGCATGAACACAGCCCCACCCCCCGCTCGGGTCAGCCGGCGCACCCTCACGATCGCGCTCGCCGTGGTCGTCGCGCTCCTCGCGGCGCTCCTGATCGGCGGCGAGGCCTATGCCCGCCACCGCGTCGCCAACTGCATCTCCGCGCAGTTCGAGCAGGAGATGGGCTCGAAGATCGACGTGGGTTTCGGCGTGAAGCCGCTGCTGATCACCTACCTGGACGGCAAGGTCGGCCGGGTCACCGTCGACAGTGACGACACCAAGTTCGGCCCCGCGGTCGGCATGGTGGTGCACGCGAAGTTCAACGACCTCGAGGTGGTGGACGAAGGCCGGGGCGGCGGCACCATCGGCAGCTCCTCGGCCGACGTCGACTGGAGCAACGAGGGCATCAAGGAAACCCTCGCGGGCCTGGTCACCGGCGTGAGCTCGTCGAAGTCGAGCGGCATGCTGACCCTGAAGGTACTGGGCGGCCTGGCCGAACTCCAGGTCAAGCCGGTGGTGACCAACGGGGTGGTCGAGGTGCAGACGCAGTCCGCGGAACTGCTCGGCCTCGGCCTGCCGACCGACCTGGTGCAGGGCATCGTGGACGTGATCTCCAAGAGCCTGCAGAGCTACCCCTTCGACATGAAGCCGACCTCGATCGGCGTGACCGATGACGGGATCACCGTGCAGCTGTCGGGCGGTCGCTCGGAACTGCCCGCGTCGCAGGGCAATACCGACGTCCGCTGCTGATCCCCGGAACCGCGGCGGAACGCGGCGGCGCGGCGCACACTACGCAGCATGAGCTTCGACGCGCTGTGGGAATCGATTCTCGAGGTCGGCCGCGAGCCGTCGACCGGCGGCTATCGCCGATTCGCCTGGAGCGACGCGGATCTCACCCTGCGCGAGTGGTTCATCGACTGCGCCGAGCAGCGCGGCCTGCCGGTCGAGGAGGATCGCAACGGCAACCTGTGGGCCTGGTGGCTGCCCGCGGGGTGGCAGGGCGATCCGGTGGACGCCTTCGTCACCGGATCGCATCTGGACTCGGTGCCCGACGGCGGGGCGTATGACGGACCGCTGGGCGTGGTGTCCGCCTTCGCCGCCATCGATCTGGTGCGCGCCCGCGGTATCGCACCGCGGCGGCCGGTCGCCGTCGCGGCCTTCGCCGACGAGGAAGGTGCGCGTTTCGGAGTCGCTTGTGCCGGATCACAACTCAGCACCGGCGAGCTGAAACCCGAACGGGCCCTGGCGCTGCGCGACGCCGACGGCGTCACCCTGGCCGAGGCGCTGACCCGCGCCGGCCGCAATCCCCGCCACCTCGGCGCCGATCCGACGCTGACCGACCGGGTCGGCGTCTACGTGGAACTGCACGTCGAGCAGGGCCGCGCCCTCGATCTCCTGGACCGGCCGCTGGCCGTCGCCTCGGCCATCTGGCCACACGGCCGCTGGCTGTTCACCTTCACCGGCGAGGCCAATCACGCCGGAACCACCCGCCTGATCGATCGCCGCGATCCGATGCCGGCCTACGCCGCCACGGTGCACACCGCCCGCCAGGCCGCCGAATTACACGCGGCCGTAGCCACTTTCGGCAAACTCCGGGTACTCCCCAACGGCGCCAACGCGATCCCCTCCGAGATCCTGGCCTGGCTCGACGCCCGCGCCGCCGACGAACCCACCCTCACCCGCCTGGTCGAGCGGATCAGCGCCGAGGCCCGCAAGCACGCCGCGGGCGATCGCGTCGAGCTCCGCGTGACAGCCGAGTCCGTCACTCCCCTGGTCGAATTCCCCGCGGCGCCGCGCGCCCGCATCAACCGCGCGCTCAGCCGGCTCGGCGACCTCCCGGTCCTGCCCACCGCCGCCGGGCACGACGCGGGCATCCTCGCCGCCAAGGTCCCGACCGCGATGCTGTTCGTCCGCAATCCCACCGGCATCTCGCACTCTCCCGCCGAATACGCCCGTCCGGAGGACTGCCATTACGGCGCCGAGGCACTCGCCGCCGTAATGGCCGACTGGGTAACGGATTAGGCGGGGAAGCCCGCCAGCACGGCCCGGGACTTGGACAGGCCCAGCCGGGTCGCACCGGCCGCGATCAGCTCGGCGGCGGCCTCGGCCGTGCGGATGCCGCCACTGGCCTTGACGCCGAGGCGTCCGCCGACGGTCTCGGCCATCAGCCGCACCGCGTGCACGCTCGCGCCGCCCGCGGGGTGAAAACCGGTGGAGGTCTTGACGAAATCCGCGCCGGCCTGCTCGGCGGCCCGGCAGGCCCGCACGATCGCCTCGTCGGGGAGGGCGGCCGATTCGATGATCACCTTCAGGACGGCGCGGTCGGCGGTGGCCTCGCGGACGGTGATGATGTCGGCGAGGACGGCGTTGAAGTCACCGGCGAGCGCCGCACCCACGTCGATGACCATGTCCACCTCGGCGGCGCCCTGGTCCACGGCGAACTTGGCCTCGGCGCCCTTGATCAGCGAATGGTGTTTGCCCGAGGGGAAACCCGCGACGGTCGCGACGACCACGCCGGGTGCGCGCACCGGCAGCATCGACGGCGAGACGCAGATCGCGTAGACGCCGAGCTCGCGCGCTTCGGCCACCAGCGCGGCCACCTCCGCGGCGGTCGCCTCCGGGGCGAGCAGGGTGTGATCGATCATCGCGGCCACGTCGGCCCGGGTCAGTACGGAGGAGTCGGCCATAGGGCCAGAGTCTAGGCCGCGTGGTGTTGTGGCGAATTCCGTTGCGGGGCCGCGGTGCTTTCCCGCACACTCGTATGGTCGGTGAACGGGCGGGTAATCCAACTGGAGGTGTCGACACGTGCTGATCCGTCGCGAGCGTGCCGACGATGTCCTTCAGATCGCCGCCGTCCACCGCAGCGCATTCGGACCGCAGTACGCGAACGGTGACGCGATCGCGTACCAGGACGATCCGGAGGCCGCCGAGCGCGGCGGCAGCGCCCGGGCCGAACCACCGGAGGTGGAACTCGTCGCCCGGCTGCGCAGCGATTCCGGCTGGATCCCCACGCTGTCGCTGGTCGTCGTCGAATACGACACGGTGATCGGCCACGTCTGCCTGACCCGCGCCACCGTCGGCCCCTACCCGGTGCTGGCGCTCGGCCCGATCGGCGTCCGCGTCGAACATCAGGGGGCCGGTGCGGGCGCGGCCCTCATGCACGCCGCCCTCGGCGCCGCCGACGCCCTGGACGAACCCCTGGTCGGCCTGCTCGGCAGCCGCGAGTACTACCCGCAGTTCGGTTTCGTCCCCGCCGCTCGGCTCGGCATCGCCCCCGACGAGCCGAGCTGGACCACACACTTCCAGGTGCGCGCCCTCACCGCCTACGAACCGCAGATCAGCGGCGAATTCCGCTACGCCGAACCGTTTTACAAGCTCTAGCCGCCGACAGTAATCCCGGCTGCGCGGCCGTCCGGGCTCACCTGGGAGAATGGCCGGATGAGCTTGTCCGATGACGACCGCCGCTACGTGCTGACCCTGGGCTGCCCCGACAAACCGGGCATCATCGCCAGGATCACCTCGTTCATCGCCGAGTTCGGCGGCTCCATCATCGAGGCCGGCTACCACTCCGACACCGACAGCGGGTGGTTCTTCACCCGGCAGGCGATCAAAGCCGCCACCGTGCCGTTCGGACTCGCGGAACTGCGGGATCGCTTCGCCGGAGTGGCGGCGGATCTGGGGCCGGAGACGGAGTGGGACCTGCTCGACTCGGGGGCGAAGCGCCGCATCGTCCTGCTGGTCAGCAAGGACGGGCACTGCCTGCACGACCTACTCGGGCGCGCCACCAGCGGCGAGCTACCCGCGACCATCGAGGCCGTCATCGGCAACCACCCCGACCTGGCGGCGATGACCGAGGCGCACGGCATCGAATTCCATCACGTCGAATTCCCGAAAGACCCCGCCGAGCGCGGCCCCGCCTTCGACACGGTCCGCAAGCTCGTCGACGCCCACGACCCGCACGCCGTCGTGCTGGCCCGCTTCATGCAGGTCCTCCCGGCCGAGCTGTGCGAGCACTGGTCCGGCAAAGCCATCAACATCCATCACAGCTTCCTGCCGTCCTTCGTCGGCGCGCGCCCGTATCACCAGGCCTTCGCCCGCGGCGTGAAGCTGATCGGCGCGACCTGCCATTACGTCACCGCCGAACTCGACGCGGGCCCGATCATCGAGCAGGACGTCTCCCGCATCGATCACGCGGACGACGTCCGCGACATGGTCCGGCAGGGCCGCGACATCGAGCGCGTCGTGCTGGCCCGCGGCCTGCGCTGGCACCTCGAGGGCCGGGTCCTCGTGCACGGCCGGCGCACCGTCGTCTTCAACTGAACGACCACCGCTCGAGTGTCTCGTAGCGCGGCTGCTCCCCCGGCACCCCGGACCTGGGGAGCCGGCTGCGGATCAGGCACAGGGCGTCGACCGTCCACGCCTGTCCATCCCAATCCTCCAGCGCGGCAACATAATCGGTGAAATCCGTGCCGGAGCCGCGCGCCAGCGTGAGATGCGGGCGGTACCGGCGGCTCTCCCCCGGCTCGATACCCGCCGCGCGCCCGGCGGCCGCCGCGCCTTCGGCCAGCCGCCGCAACGCGGGCACACCGCCGCGGGCGCCGACCCAGAGCGCGCGGTCCCCGAAATGCCCGCCGCCGCGCAGCGCCAGGTCGAAGGGGTCGCTCCCCTGTGCCACCCGCCGCAGCCGCGCCGACAACTCCGGCACGGCGTCCGCGCCGACTTCGCCGTAGAAGGCCAGCGTGAAATGCCATCCGAGCCGCCCGGTCCAGCGCAGCCGGTCCGCGCCCGCGATCGTCCGCAAATCCCGGACCGCGGCGGCGAGTTCGGCGGTCACGTCCTCCGGCGGCAGCACCGCGGCAAAGAGTCGCACCGGCCCTACTCTGCCAGCCCGGCTCAGTTGGGTGGACCGACGGTCAGGAGCACGTGCACCGTGCGGTTGCCGCGCGGGCCGGTGACCATCAGCGCCACGGTTTCGTTGGGGCGGTACCTGTTCAGGGCGGCGTGCAGGGACTGGGTGGTGGTGACGGCGTGGTCGTCGACAGCGGTGATGACCTCGCCTTCGAGCAGTCCGGCCGCGTGCGCGGGCATCCCGTAGATCGCGGCCTCGACCCGGGCGCCCGCACCGCTCGGCTCGGCGTTGGAGGCGATGACGCCGAGGGTGGCGGTGGGGCCGATGTGCACGGTGTCGGTAGGTGTGCCGGAACGGATTTGGCGCACGATGCGCATGGCTCGCTCGATCGGGACCGCGTACCCGTTGGCATCGTCGGCCGATTTCTGGGCCGGGTCCCCGGAGGCGGCGGTGATCACGCCGATGACGGCGCCGTTGCGGTCGGCAAGTGCGCCGCCGGACTGTCCCGAGGACACCGGCGCGGCGATCTCGAACATGCCGGACAAGGCTTTTCGGGACAGGTCCGCCGAATTCAGGGCGACGATCGTGGAATCCAGGTTGGTGATGACGCCGGGCACCGCGGCCGGCTGGCCGCCGACGCCGCCCGCGTTGCCGATGGCCAGGACTTCGTCGCGCATCCGGACGTCGCCGGAGTTGCCGATGGTGGCGGTGGTGAGATCGGCCGCGCCGGTCAGTTCGAGCAGCGCGATGTCGGCGCCGGAGTCGTAGCCCAGCACGCTGGCCTGGTAGACCTCGCCGTTGCCGACGTCGGTCACCGTGACGGTGTCCGCGCCTTTGACCACGTGGTGGCTGGTCAGCACCTGCCCGTCCGCGGTGAGCACGATGCCGGAGCCGGCGGCGCCCAGCCCGAACGGCCGGGTGGAGGTGCTGATATGCACCAGGGCGGGCCGGACGGCGGCGGTGACGGTGGGCGCGTCCAGCGTCGGGATCGGTTCGGTCGTATAGGTCGCGTCGACGATCTCCGGGCCCGCGAACGGCGCCCACTGGGGTAGCTCGGCCCGGAACCCCAGGAAGGTGGTGACCGCGAGGATCGCGACCACGATCACCGCCAGCACCCGTCCGCCGCCGCCCGACCGGTCGGTGCGCGGCGGCCGGACGTCATCGCTGAGGAAACGCCACTGCTCGTCCATCGCCGCTCCTGCCTCCGGAGGACACCCTTTTCCATTGTGGCGGAACAATCACCACCACCGAATGGCAATCCCCACCGGGGGTGCTTGGCAAACCGAGGCATGCGGCGGTAGGCATGTATTCATGACGAGCGCCGCAGCCTATGCCATCCCCGCGCCGGACGGCGCCTTCGAGAAGGTCACCATCGAACGACGGGAGCTCGGCGCGCACGACGTGCTCATCGACGTCAAGTTCGCGGGTATCTGCCATTCCGACATCCACACCGCGCGCGACGAGTGGGGCGGCACCAAATATCCGTGCGTGCCGGGCCACGAGATCGCGGGCGTGGTCGCCGCCGTCGGCAGCGCCGTCAGCAGGCACCAGGTGGGCGACCGGGTCGGCGTCGGCTGCATGGTGGACTCCTGCGGCAAGTGCGGCCCGTGCCTGGCCGACGAGGAGCAGTACTGCGCCAACGGCAACACCATGACCTACAACTCCGAGGTCGATCCGTCGGTGCAGCCGGACGGCTACACCATGGGCGGCTACTCGACCCAGGTCGTGGTGACCGAGAACTTCGTGGTGCAGATCCCGGAGGGCATCGGCCTGGACGTGGCCGCGCCGCTGCTGTGCGCCGGCGTCACGCTGTTCTCGCCGCTGCGGCACTGGAACGCGGGTCCCGGCAAGAAGGTCGCGATCATCGGCATGGGCGGGCTCGGACACGTCGGGGTGAAGATCGCCGCGGCCATGGGCGCGGAGGTCACCGTGCTCAGCCATTCGCTGAGCAAGCAGGAGGACGGCAAGCGCTTCGGCGCGCACCACTACTACGCGACCAGCGACAAGCAGACCTTCAAGGAACTGCGCAACCGCTTCGACCTGATCATCAACACCGTCTCCGCGGACCTGCCGATCGACAGCTACATGCGGCTGCTGAACCTGAACGGCACCCTGGTCATCCTCGGCCTGCCCGAAAAGCCGCTGGCGGTCAAGCCTTTCACGATCGCGGGCTACCGCCGGTCACTGGCGGGCTCGATGATCGGCGGTATCGCACAGACCCAGGAGATGCTGAACTTCTGTGCCCAGCACGGGATCGGCGCGGAGATCGAGGTGATCTCCGCCGACGAGATCGACAACGCCTACGACCGGGTGGTCGCCAGCGACGTGCGCTACCGCTTCGTCATCGACACGGCCACCATCTAGGCCGGCCGCGTCGCGCTGACGTATTGCAGCAGGCCGTGCACCTGCTGCTCGACCTCGACCAGACCCAGCTCCGCGAACAGGCCGGGAAAGGTCGCGCTGTCGAAGACGCGCAGCCCGCTCCAGCCGCCGACAACCTTGCTGACCTGACCGAACGCGGAGTTGTCGCGGTGGCTGGTGCTGATCGCGATCCGGCCGCCCGGTGCCAGCACCCGCGCCATTTCGCGGGTGGCGGTGATCGGGTCGGGGATCAGGTACAGCGCGCCGAAGCAGCAGACCGCGTCGAAAGTGCCGTCCGCGAACGGTAGCCGGGCGGCGTCGCCGCGGAGATAGCCGACCCGCGGGCCCGTGTTGTCGGAGACCGCGCGAGCCAACATCGGCTGCGAGTAATCCAAGCCGACCGCGAAGCCATTGCCGGACAATGTATTACTCAAATACCTGGTGAAATTGCCGGGCCCGCAAGCGATATCGAGCACTTTCTGTGATCCCCCGAGCCGCAACTGCCGGACCGCGTCGCGGCGGTCGGTGTCCATGGTGCGTCCGCTGGCGGCAAAGAACGCCGCGGGTCGCCAGGCGCGCTCGTAAACAGCCGCCAAGGCCGGGTGATTCATCGCGCGGCGGGCCAGATTCATTGCGGCTCCTCGTCGTTGGGGAGCTCCGGAAGCGGAGCTAGCTCGGCGCACAGCCTGCGCGCCGGTCGCACATGGCGGCACCGGTTTCGATGCCGCCGCAACGCAGTATGGTCAGGCGCGTTCGACTTCAATGGTCATGCCTGCCGCACGCAGCCGTTCGGTGAGTGCTTCGCCCATGGCGGCGGCCGGGGTCAGGATGCCCGCGAGCTCCGGCTGTTTGCCGGTGTCCAGCGCCAGGCACAGCCCGGACTCGCCGAGCAGGACCGCGGTGGCCTTGTAGCCCGGGTCGCCCTTGCCGGAGAACGTGGCCACGTACTTCGCGCCGGAGGTGGTGCGCGCGTAGGTCTTCATGGCGAACCAGCCACTCTCGCGGGCTTTTTCGCTCGGCCCGGTGCCCGGCTTGGGCAACACGCGGTCCAGTAGCTTGCGGCCCACCTCGGCGCGCGAGAGCACCGCGCCGACCGCCATGGTCGCGACGATGCCGCCGGCCATACCGGCGGCGACCAGCGGCGCGGCGGCGGACTTGCCCGCGCTCATTACCTCGCGGTAGCGGAAGTTCTTGCCGTACACCCAGCCCAGCAGGCCGTTGCTGCGCCGCACGACCTTGGTGTTGTGCGCGGCCATGACGAAGGTCGACACCCAGCCGTCCAGGCTCGGATCGATCTTGCTGGCGCGCTCCAGCGCCTGATCGGATTGGCGGCCCACGTCGGGGTCCATCGACTTGTCCGGGCTCAGCGAGTACGGGTGCATCATCACCGACGCCTTCGAGGAATCCGCGGCGATGGCCTCCATCATGGCCCGCCCGGAGTCGATGGTGCCGCCGCTGACGCCGCCCTTGAGCGAGGCGATCAGCGTGGTGTCCTCGAGTTCGCCGGTGTTGTCGGCGACCGTGGCCCGGTACAGCTGGTACACGCTCAGATCCGACGGAATCGAGTCGTAGCCACAGGAATTCACGATCTTCGCGCCGCTGGCCACGGCCTCGTCGTGGTAGGCGTCGATGGCATCGCGGATGAACAACGGCTCACCGGTGAGGTCGGCGTAGTGCGTGCCCGCCTTGGCGCACGCCGCGACCAGCGGCATGCCGTAGCGCAGGTACGGGCCCACCGTGGTGACAACGACTTTGGCGCGCGCCGCCATCGCGTCCAGCGCTTCCTGATCGCCGGAGTCCGCCACGATCAGGCCCCAATCGGCAGCTCCCGCACCGAGTTCGGCGCGCACGCTGGTCAGCTTGTCCAGCGACCGCCCGGCCAGCCCGATCCGAACCGTCGCCGGCGCCGCGTCACGCAGGTACTCGGCGGTCAGCTTGCCGACGAAACCCGTCGCGCCGAACAGGATCAGGTCGAATTCGCGATTCTCTGCCATGGGGAAGACTCTTTTCGCTCAGGTACGTCGGGGGCGCTTGGCGCGCGTTTTCTTCTTCGGAGTTACCGGCGGATGCTCCGCCAGCCATTCCGCGTGGATCTTGCCGAGTTCGGTGACCGCCGGCTCGTCGTAGAGCCATTCGCGGGCCACCCGATGCCAGTTCGCGGTGCAGTTGAGCTGCCCGAGCATGCCGAAGGTGAGGAAATCCGCGCGCCGGGAGAACAGATGTTCCGGCGGCAGATTCTGCTGCTTCATGCCGGCGAATTCACTGGCGCGCGGGTCGACCGCGAGCAGGAACGCGCCGCTGGCCAGGTCCGGGGTGATGGTGAGCTCCTCGTCGATCAGGCACCATTCCGAGGCGGCCAGCACGTATTCCAGGCATTCCTCGGGGCCGACCTCCTCCGGGGATTCGATCACGCCGCGCTCGATCATCAACCGCTGCAAGTCTTCCGCGCGGTCCTCGGCGGCCGCGCGCAGGCAGATCGCCTCGAACTTCACGTAGTCCGGATCCATCCGGTTGAACAGACCGAAATCCAGGAAGCCGACGCGGCCGTCGTCGGCCAGCATCACATTGCCGGGGTGCGGGTCACCGCAGAACTCGTTGAACGTGAACAGCGAACCCACGTAGAACCGGTAGATGATCTCGCCGATCCGATTCCGTTCGGCATCGGGCAGCTGCCGGATCTCCTCGAAGCCCCGGCCCGGCAGGTACTCGCTGACCAGCACCCGGGTCGAACTCAGCTCCGGCAGCGACCGCGGCACCACGATGAACGGATGCCCGGCGTAGAGCTCGGCGATCTCCAGCTGAGTGGCGGCCTCGGCGTGATAGTCGAGCTCGCCCTCCATGTTCAGCCGCAGCTCGTCCAGTACCGCGGGCGTCACCCAGGGCAGCGCCGACTGCAGCACCTTGCGGAACATGTTGAGGTTCTTCAGGTCCGCGCGCACCGCGGCGTCGATACCGGGGTACTGCACCTTCACCGCGACATCCCGGCCGTCGTGCAGCCGCGCCCGGTACACCTGGCCGATCGAGGCCGCCGCCACCGCTTCCGGGTCGAACTCGGCGAAGACCTCGTCCAGGGTGCGGCCGAAGTCTTCCTCGATGACCTGCTTCATCGCCTCGAACGACACGTTCGGCGCCGAGTCGCGCAGCACGGCCAGCCGCTTCTGGAAGCGCTCCCGATGCGCCTCAGGGACCAGGTCCAGATCCAGCACCGACAGCATCTGGCCCAGCTTCATGGCGACGCCCTTCATGGTGCCCAGCACCATGACCACCTGCTCGGTGGTGCGGATCATCGACTCCTCGGCCATCTTCGCGCGCACGGCCTCGGATCTGCCGCGCATGGACAGGCGGGTGCGCTGACTGCGCAACACCGAACTGGCAGCGACGGCACCCAGTTTGGTGCCGCGAGCAAGCCGGGAAGTCGGGACTTGCTTCGCCATCGAGGTACCTCCGTTGGTGCCGACCGCGCAGACGGTGCCCCCTGGCGCACCGCATCCGTCTCAGACTAACCAACCGCGCAAGGCACGCGAGTCGCCCGTCACACCCGGTGGCGTCAGTCCGATTCCTTCTCGGGCAGCACATGCGGCATCTGGGCGAACTTCGCCGGCGAACCGCCCGCGCGCATCATGCCCTCGATCGCGCTCCACGCCATCATGGTCAGGTAATCGATGACCTGATCGCGCGACATCGTCTTGTCGGTGGTCCACCAGTGCGTGGCCAGCTGGATGCCGCCGACCAGCACATAGGACCACAGCAGCGCGCCCTCGGTCTCGGCGCCGTGCGCCCGGCCGCGGTCGATGATGACCGTGGAGACCACCTCGGCGAAGAGCTTCTCGAACTCCGCCAGCGAGGACTGGTCACCCGAGCCGTTGCCCATGATGAACCGGTAGACCTCGGGGTCCTCGTCGACGGTGCCGACGTATTCGGCCAGCGCCGAGCGCACCAGCTCGTATTCGGCGGCGTCGAGGTTGATCGCGCCGTAGATCCGCGGCATCAGCGTGGTCTCGATGAACCGCTGCATGGTCGCGTGCACGAGGTCGTTCTTATCGGAGAAATACCGGTAGAGGACGGTTTTGGAGACGCCGATCTCGGCGGCGATCTCGTCCATGCCGGCGTTGCTGCCGCGTTTGCGGATGGCCGCCAGGGTGCCGTCGACGAGTTCCTCACGGCGGTCGATCTTGTGCTGGCGCCATCGGCGCTTGCGGCCGTCCACTGCGGTGCCGCGCGCCGCCGGACGCTCGCCACGTGCGTCGACGTCGACAAGGTCTTCGGTGGACAGCGTTAGCTCCCTCGGTCGGAGGTTCCGTGGAACCTGGTGAATTTGCGCTCTTCGCTGCGGTGGTTTTGCCTCCCAGCTTAGGTCCCGGCTACCGGACTGCGTCACGTTTGGGTCCCCGATGCGGGGCATCCCACACATTCCGGCCGCGCGCGACCGGGCCCCGTCACTACGACACAGCAGAATGGACATCATGGAGAACGCGCCAACGACGCTTGCGCCCACCCCGTCCGTCCCGTCCGTGCCCAATGGATTCTTCGTCGACGACGAGAGCAAGCGGCGCGACCTGTTCCGGATGAAGGCGTTTGCGACCGGGCTGCTGGCCTTCGCCTCGCTCGTGTACCTGTTCTGCCGCTGGCTGGAATCGCGGGGGCAGGGCGGCGACTGGGTCGGCTACGTCCGCGCCGCCTCGGAGGCGGGCATGGTCGGCGCGCTGGCCGACTGGTTCGCGGTGACCGCGCTGTTCCGGCATCCGCTGGGCCTGCCGATCCCGCACACCGCGATCATCCGGAAGAAGAAAGACCAGCTCGGCGCCAGCCTGGGCAGTTTCGTCGGTACCAACTTCCTGGCTCCCGAGGTGGTTTCGGCCAAGGTGCAGTCGGCAGAGGTGTCGCTGCGGATCGGGCGCTGGATGGCCGACCCGGGGCACGCGGCCCGGGTGGCGGAGGAGAGTTCGACGCTTCTGCGCGCGGTCGTCGGGGTGCTGCGCGATGAGGACGTGCAGCAGATCATCGACAACACCATCGTCAAGCGGATCGCCGAACCGGAGTGGGGCCCGCCGATCGGCCGGGTGCTGGCCGAACTGCTGGCCGACAACCGGCAGCTGCCACTGCTGGACATGCTCGCCGAGCGCGCGCACCAGTGGGCGCTGGGCAGCCAGGAGACCATCGACCGGGTCGTCATGCGCGACGCGCCGTCCTGGGCCCCGAAATTCGCCAATATCCTGCTGGCGGAAAAGATTTACCGGGAGTTGGTGGAGTTCACCTGGAAGGTGCGTTCCAATCCGGACCATGAGGTGCGGCTGGCGGCGAATCGTTTCCTGGAGGAATTCGCCTTCGATCTCCAGCACGACGACGCCATGATCAAAAAGGCGGAGCGGATCAAGGCGCAGGTGATGGGCCGCGAGGAAATCACCGGCATGGCCGAGGCCACGTGGCGCGCCGCCAAACGGCTGATCCTGGAGTCGGCCGATGATCCGGGCAGTACGCTGCGCCGTAAGGTGGCCGAGAACGTACAGCAGCTCGGTGAGCGGCTGCGCGACGACAACGAGATGCGGGCCAAAGTCGACGGCTGGCTCGATCGCGGCGTGCGCTACCTGGTGCAGAACTACGCCGCCGAGATCACCACCCTGGTCACCGATACCGTGGCCAAGTGGGACGCCGAGGAGGCGAGCAAGAAGATCGAATTGCAGGTCGGGCGTGATCTGCAATTCATCCGGATCAACGGCACGGTGGTCGGCGCGCTCGCCGGGCTCGCGATCTACACGATTTCCGAGTTGCTGTTCCACGGCTGACGAGCCGTAAGTCGTGCCGCGAAAACCATTGCGAGCACTGCGGATCGAGCGCCGCCCGGCATTTGCCCGATTGGTGCTAACAGAGTGCTTGCAAGAGCTAGCACCCTGCCCTAGAATTGAACCCGTACAACCGCCAGAAGGTGAGTGATGGCAGACCAGCCCGAGGTTCCCGCCGAGTACACCGCACAACCCGACGAGCAATCCGAAGGTGTCGGAGAAAAAGTGGGACGTGCAGCGCACGACATCGGAGGTTTCATCAGATCTCAGCGAGAAGCCGCGCAAGTCTCGCTGCGACAGCTCGCCGCACTGGCGGGAGTGAGCAATCCGTACCTGAGTCAGATCGAGCGTGGATTGCGAAATCCGTCCGCCGAAGTACTCGCGCAGATCGCCAAGGCACTGCGGGTGTCCTCGGAGGTGTTGTACGTACGGGCTGGCTATCTGGAACAACGGCCGCACAGTCCGGTCCGGGATGCCCTGCTGGCCGATACCTCGATCTCCGAGCGGCAGAAGCAGGTCCTGCTGGATATCTATGAATCGTTTCGCCGGGAAAACGGAGGAGACGAGCAGGGGGGAATTGCATGGGACAGCGCCGTTCCGCGTACGACAAACGAAACTCCGCCACGCCAGGAGAACGAAGAATTATGACCGAAAAGAATGTCACCGTAACCAAGCCGCTGCTCGCCGCCGTGGGCGCGGGCGATGCCGTCTACGCCGTCGTCACCGATGTGGTGACCCAGGTGCGTGAGCGCGCCGCCGGCACCGACGTCACCGGCCGGGTCGAAGAGGCCCGGGAGCGCTTCGCCAACGTGCCCGCCGACGTGCAGGCCCAGTTCGAGAGCCTGCGCGAGCGTCTGGCCGGCCTGCCCTCGGAGCTGCCCGAGGACCTCGCCGAGCTGCGCGAGAAGTTCACCGCCGACGAGCTGAAGAAGCTGGCCGACGAGTACCGGGCCAAGGTGCTCGAGCTCTACGCCGACCTGGCCGTGCGCGGTGAGGAGACCGTCGAGCGGCTGCGCGCGAACCACCTGGTCGAGGACCAGATCGAGCGCGTCGAAGCGGCGTACAAGGATGCCTCCGCACGGGCCGAGGCCGCGTACAAGGATGCCGCCGTGCGCGCCGAGGAAGCCCTGGAGCGGGTCAACGGCCTGCTCGGCCGCCCGGCCAAGGTCGAGGACGCGCCCGTCGTCGACGCCGCCCCGGTCGTCGAGGCCGAGGTCGTCGAGGTCACCACCGAGACCGTGCCGGCCCCCGAGCCGGTCAAGGCCCCCGCCCCGAAGAAGGCTCCGGCCGCGAAGAAGGCCCCCGCGAAGAAGGCCGCCCCTAAGAAGGCGTAAACCTTTCGCAAAGCGACCCCGCATCGTTTCCGGTGCGGGGTCGCTTTGCTGTTCAAGGGATTTCACACATCCGGCACGACAGAACCGCCCGCTATGACCCCTCCCAGGCGGACAATTGTCCGGACGACTCCCCGCGTGCGCTGGTCGGTGCACAAGGAAGCGGCCGGGTTGCTCCTAGGATGGTGAGGTGACTGTCTTGCACGTGAGACTCTGGATTGAGGCCGCGCTGTGGCTGCTGGCGCTCGGCGCGACGATTTTCGCGCTGATCCATGCGATCCGCCAGCGTCCGGACGCCTTCACCGCGGTGGACAAGCAGACCAAGCAGCTGTGGCTGGCGATTCTCGGGGTCTCCCTGTTCCTACTGGTGATTCCGCTGCTCGCGGGCGGGCTGGGCGGCCTCGGGCTGCTCACCTTCATCGCGATCATCGCCACCGGTATCTACCTCGCCGACGTCCGCCCGAAAGTGGACGAGGTGCAGCGGGGGCCACGCTGGTAAGGCTGAATACTCCATAACTTTTCACTGCTAGCCCTAGCTAGCGGGCACCCCTTCGCGTTACTGTGTCGATCAGTAACACAAAGGAGTGTCCGATGCGTGCCTTGCTGACGACGGTGTGGACAGGCCTATCCAGCGCCCTGTTCGACACCCATCGTGCGAACCTGCGTTCCCGTACCTACGCGACCGCGGCGTTCAATCCGCCGACCGTTTCCCACCAGGTCATTCCGGTGACCACCCGAGACGGCGCGCAGCTGCGCGTGCACTCCTACGGCCCGGAGGACGCACCGGCCATCGTGCTGGTGCACGGCTGGACCTGCGCCATCGAATACTGGAACGCCCAGATCAACGCCTTCGCCGGCGAGTACCGCGTCATCGCCTACGACCAGCGCGGCCACGGCGCCAGCCAGTTCGGCTCGAGCAAGCTCAGCATGGACCTGCTCGCGGACGACCTCGCCGACGTGCTCGAGGCGACCCTGGCCGCCGATCAGCGCGCCGTCCTGGTCGGCCACAGCCTGGGCGGGATGACCCTGCAAGCCTGGGCGGGCCGCTACCCCGAACAGGTACCGGCGCGGGCGAATTCGGTCCTGCTCACCAATACCGCCGCCGCGCACCTGATCTTCGAGACCACCGTGGTGCCGCTGTTCAACCGGCCGGCCCGGCTGCTGAAACTCAAGGTCCCGCTGCCGTTCCTGATGGGCCGCTTCGGCCTCGGATTCCCCATCGTCTTCCCCCCGATCGCCCCGGTGAAGTGGCTCTTCGCCCGGCAGATCATGAGCACCGCCGCCGAAGGCGATCTGCTCGACTTCAGCCTGAACATCGTCCGCTCCTGCCCGGCGCTGGTCCGGGCCCGGTTCGGTTTCCTGCTCGCGGAGATGGATCTCGGCGAGTCGGCGCGGAACCTGGTGGTGCCCACCACGATCCTGGCCGGCTCCTTCGACGACATGACGCCCGTGGCGCACGCCGAGCAGATCGCCGAGATGCTCCGGCAGACCGGCAGTTTCGTGCGGATGGCGGTGTTGCCGACCGGCCATCTCGGCAACACCGAAGCGCACGAACAGTTCAACGAGGAGCTGGCCCGGGTGCTCGACGCCGCCTACCACCGCCGCACGGCGGCTACTGGCTAAACCAAAGTCAGCCAGTAGTCCTGGAACTGCAGGAAGACCAGCAGCAGGACCACCGCGTAGAAGATCGCCACCACGGTCCAGCGCCATTCGGCGGCCACGCCCAGCGGGCCGCGCGCGCCGCCCCACAGGATCTGGGTGATCGCCGCCAGCAACGGCGTGATGATCGCCCACACCACCATGCAGTACGGGCACAGCGCGTTGATGCGGTACAGGCTCTGGAAGATCAGCCAGCAGATGAAGCCGGTGCCGAGCAGCGTGCCCACCCACAGTCCGCCCCAGGCCCAGCGCGGGATCCGGACCCCGGAGACCGCGAGCACGCCGAGGGTGACGACCACCGAGAAGCCGACCACCCCGATCAGCGGGTTGGGTACGTCGAAGAAGACCGACGCCTGCGGGCGCCCCATCACGGTCCCGCAGGACAGGATCGGGTTGATGCTGCAGGACGGCTGGTAGTCCGGGTTGGTGTAGAGCCTGATCCGTTCGACGGTCAGGGTCACCGAGGCCAGCCAGCCGACCAGTCCGCCCAGCAGGACCAGCCACGCGGACCGGGGTGGCGCGTCGATCACTGCCCTGCTGCTCCCGCGATCGCCTGTTCCAGCTGCGTCGGCTGGATCTGCTTGCCGTTGACGAACACCGTCGGCGTCGACTGGATGCCCTCGCTGAAGGCCTGATCGGTCATCCGCTTGATGTACTTGCTGTACTTCTGATCGTTGACGCAGCTCGCGATCTCATCGCCGTAGCCGGCCTGCTTGCTGATCGCGATGATCTTGTCGTTGCTCAGGCCGCCGGCGCCCTCCAGCGGCTGCTGGGCGAACATCGCGCCCAGCCAGGCCTGGTACTTCGACGGATCGGTCTCGGCGACGCAGTAGGAGGCATTGGCCGCGCGGGTGGAGTACTGGGTGCCCGACGCCTTGTCCAGGAACGAGATGATGTTGTACTCGACGGCGATCTTGCCGTCGGCGACGTTCTTCTCCAGCACGTCCTTGTACTGGGCCTCGAAGCTCTGGCAGGCCGGGCACTGCAGGTCGGCGACGACGCGCACGGTGGTCTTCGCGTCCGGCTTGCCGATGCGGATCGAACCGTTGTCGGTGATCGAGCCGGTGATGCCGTTCGCGGCCGGGGCCGTGGCGATGGCCGGGGTCGGCCCGGGATCGTCTTTTTCCTTCTTCTTCAGCGCGATCCCGATCCCGATGGCCGCGATCAGGCCGATGATGACGGCGGCCACGCCGAGCTGGATCGCGAGATTGCGGTTCCGGTCGGCCCGCTGCACCTTCGCCAGCGGATTCGGATTCTTTCGCCCACCCGGTTTCTTGCTCACCGTGCGTTCACCACGCCTTTCGCTCGCCTTGCCGGTTTCAGCTCTGCCGACCCGATGGTAGTTGCGGGAAACTTCCGGGCACGGTCGGGCACGGCCCACATCCTCCTGGGTGAACCTGAGAGTTTCCGAAAAATGCCGGTGGTGAGACCGATCACGCTTTCTCGAGGCGGCGCAACTGCTCGGCGACATCGAAATCCGCCGGGGGCCACTCCAGTTTCAGCTTCTGCAGCGCGTCGATGAGCAGTTCGGTGACCGCGAGCCGGGCGAACCATTTCTTGTCGGTGGGCAGCACATACCAGGGTGCGCAGTCGGTGCTGGTGCGGTCCAGCATGGCCTGATATGCCTCGTGATAGGCGGGCCAGTACGCGCGTTCGTCGATATCGGAGGGGTTGAACTTCCAGTATTTGTCCGGTCGTTCCAGCCGTTCGCGCAGGCGCCGCTTCTGTTCGTCGAGCGAGACGAACATCGCGACCTTCACCAGCGTGGTGCCCTGTTCCACCAATTCCCGCTCGAAGGCGTTGATCTCGTCGTAGCGCGGTTCCCACTCCGAGGGCGGGACCAGATTGTGCACCCGGACGACGAGCACGTCCTCGTAGTGCGAACGGTCGAAGACACCGAGCTGGCCGGCCCGCGGCAGGGCGTTGCGGATGCGCCAGAGGTAGTGGTGCTGCTGCTCCTCGGGCGTCGGCACGCCGAAGGCGGCGTGGTCGACACCCTGCGGGTCGACCGAGCCGATGACGTGCCGGACGATGCCGCCCTTGCCCGCGGTGTCCATGCCCTGCAACACCAGCAGCACGCTGCGGTGATCGCCGGAACGGCCGTTGGCGTAGAGGCGCTCCTGCAGACCCGAGAGCACCGTGGCGCGCTCGGCCAGCAGTTGCTGGCCGGACTTCTTGTCACCGCTGAACCCGGGCGTACCGGAGGTGTCGAGATCTTCCAGGCGCAAGCCGTCGGCCTGCAGAGCCTCGGTCACGGGCTGAGTCCACTTCGGCATCTCTCAAGAGAACCACGGCGGTCAGCGGATTTGGGCGAGGCGCAACAACTGGGCGGCGAAGTCCGCGTCCGAAACCGGGGTGAGGATCAGGTCGTGCGACGTGGTGAGCAGGTAGCGGCCGTCACCGCTGATATCGAGCCAGGTGCGGTGCCGGGTCGGCGGGGACATCGGGTTGTCGGGTTCCACGGTGACCGTGAGGAAGCCGCGGCCGTCGGTGGGCTGGCGCAGCATCTTGCGGAACCGGTTGGCGCCGCGATGCCCGTTGGTGTTCGCCTCGCCCTGGTTGAGCACCGCGTCCTGGGCTTCGCGTAGCGCGCCCTGGCGGCCCGGCCGGTTCGGGCCGATGATCTGGACCAGGCGCTCGCCGAGGTTGCGGGCGTGGCACATCTGCACCGTCATCTTCTCGGGCGTGCCGACCAGGATGGCGGCGTGGTGGTGCACGGCCGCCGCGAAGACCAGCACCCGATCGGCGCCGCGATCGCCGGAAAGGGTCAGGGTGGTGGCGTCGTTGCGGGCGCAGAGCATGAGCGCGGCGGCCAGATCCGGATCGGCCTGGCGGGCGAAGCGCTGCGGCAAACGCAGTGCGGCGTACTCGGTTTCGGTGCGTACCAGCGAGGCGGGCATCAGGTTGACCGGATAGGGCCGCCGGTCCAGATTCGTTTCGTTCGCCCAGACGTAGGTGAATTCGTCCGGGGTGAGTACCCATCTCACCGTGTGCCGCTCCCGCCTGCGAAGCGGGGAACACTGTCGCCGGTGGCGGGCATGGTGGGGTTGTAGAGGTAGGTCATGACGTCCTGGGCCTCGGCCTGCGCGGCGGCGGCGGACAGGTCGTGCTCCATCCGTCTTCGGCCGCCGTGCACGGCCTCGGCCACCGGATCGTCCAGCGGCAGATACCGCGGCGGCGGCGCGATCGCCCCCCGAATTGTCTGGGCGGCTTCGCCGTTCAGCTCCAGCAGCCGGCGGATGGTGTCGCAGACCTCCTGCGCGCCCAGGCCCAGGGCGACGAACTCCTGGGTGGCGCGCAGCGCCTGGTCGGCCGAACGCCCGGTCCAGTCCGCGAATTCGCGGCCGGCGACCGCGGCGAAACCCTCGAACGCGGCGCCGAGGGCGTCGGCGTTGACCTGCCACGCCGCGGCGGCCCGGCCGAGCGCCGCGGGGTCCAGCGCTTCGTGCACACGGTCCCAGATCTCCTGGTGGGAGTATCCGCCGAAGCGCTCACGCTCCGGTACGTAGCCGGGATCGATTCCAGCTCCGGCGGTTTCAGCGTCGGCGGCGAGCGCCCGCTGCCGGACCCGGATTTCGTCGGCGGCCGCCGCGGCCATGGCATCCAGCACCATCACCCCCGCGCGCGGCCCGTCATCGCGGATCCAGGTAGTCGGAGATCAGTTGCAGCGCGGCCTTGTTCGCCGCGTCGGCCTCGGCCAGCCGATGGCCTGCCGCCAGGTACGCGGCCTTGAACAGCAGCGCCGTCTCCTGGAACGCGGTGACGGTGTCGAGGAATTCACGCCCCTTGGCGCCGAAGCCCTTGGTCAGCGCCTGCCCGGAGGGCAGTTGCGGGAAACCCGCCACACCCGTGACGAGATCGCCGGTGGCCGTGGCCTTTCGCAGATCCTCGATGAGTTTGTCGCACGCGGCCGCCAGGTTCTGCGCTACCTCCGGCGCCAGCTCGAAGCGGTCGCCACCGGATCCGGTTGCCGCCGCATACAATTCACGGGCCCTGTGCTGTCCGATATCCGGTACCGCCATCTGGGTCGCAACCCCTTCTGCTCGGTCCACCAACGCGCCTGCACCCCAAGGTCAGACAGAATCCAGACTCTACCGGCCGGTAAATCCGTCGCTCCCCACTTGCCGGTGCCGTACCCCTGTGATGTAGCGCACCCTGGGCTGCCGGCAGATTGCTACACTGGCCGGTGGTCTATGGAGGTCTCGCCAGCGGAAGGCGTTCGGTGCCGGAAATCGAAGAAGTGCTCCCGAAGTACCTGCAGATCTCGGGCTACATCCGCGACCAGATCATGAGCGGCGAACTCTCGCCCGGCGCGGAGGTGCCCTCGGAACGGGAACTGGCCGCGGCCTGGAAGGTCGCCAGACCGACCGCGTCCAAGGCGCTGAACACACTGCGGCAGCAGGGATTGGTGATCTCCCAGCGCGGCGCGGGCACCTTCGTCGCCGACAGCCGGATAGCGCCGCAGGCCCGTGAGCGCTACGAACGGGCACGGCGCTACGGCACCATGTACACCGAGCAGGAGTCGGTGACGATCCTGTCCGCAGAGCTGCTGGACGGACCCGATCACGTCACCTCCGCGCTGCGAATCCCCAAGGGCAGCAGTGTGATCGCGCGGCGCCGTCTGGTCACCAACGAATCCGGGCTGAGCGAGCTGGCCACCTCCTGGTTCCCCGGCGCGCTCGCCGAGACCGCCCCCGGCCTGCTGAGCCGCGAGCGCCTGTCCGGCGGCACCGCCCAGTACGTCGAATCGGCGACCGGCCGCAAGGTCACCTACGCCCGCGATCAGGTCAGCGCCCGGCTGGCCACCGAGACCGAGCGCACCCATCTCGGGCTGCCGAATCCCGCTGCGGTGCTGGCCTATCGGCTCACCGTGCACGCGCTGGACGCGACCGTGCTGCAGTTCGACGAGGCCGTGTACCCGCAGGAGTGGTGGGCTTTCCAGCAGGAGTATTCGATCGGCTCGTAGCCCGTTGCGCGCCCGGCGAATTGCCATTGACAGCCACCCGCTATGACTGGCATAGTCCACGGCGTCAGATTGGCATAGTCCAGAGGGTGGGAGGCGTGATGTTCGAGCATTTGTCCATCGGAACCTGGGTCATCGTCGGAGAGAACTGCTCGGTGCGCCGGGCACAGGTCGGCCGCGACGACTACCTGACGTATGTATTCGAAAGCGGCGGTTCGGAATTCGAATTCGCCCTGGCTCCGGCCATCCTGCGCAAGATGGTCGACCTCGGCGACTCGCCGCCGGACGCGGTGATCCTGGCCTGAGCCGGGCGCAGCCGCTCGGCCCGCGGTCCCGCCCGGGCGAGCGGCTGTGACTCGCGACGAGCCTGCGGGCTAACCGCCTCCCCCGTGGGTACGTTGACGATGTGCCTGGGGAAGACGACATCACGCCACCCACCGAACCCGCCGAGAACCTGCTGCCCGAGACGACGACCAACGCGGTGGTCACCGCCGAGATGACAGCCGGCCCGCCACCCTGGCTGCTGCGCGCGTTCCTGCTCGCCGCCGCCACCGTCGCCGGGCTGATCGCCGGATTCTGGGTGCTGCAACGACTTCAGGGCCTGCTCACCGTGCTGATGGTGTCGCTGTTCCTGGCCTTCGCGATCGAGCCCGCGGTGAACTGGCTGGCCGCCCGCGGCGTGCGGCGCGGCCCGGCCACCGGCGTGGTGTTCCTCGGGTTGCTGCTCATCGTGGTCGGCTTCGTGTGGACCCTGGGCGCGCTGCTCGTCGACCAGGTCACCACCCTGGTGGAGAACGCGCCGCAGTACGCCGATGAAGCAGTCGACTGGTTCAACAACACTTTTCACCAGGACATCTCCGGCACCGACATCCAGAAGTACGCCACCCAGTGGAGCGACAAACTCCAGGGCCTGCTCACCGGTCTCGCCGGAAATGCCTGGGGCATAGGCACGGCCGCGGTCGGAGTGCTCTTCCAGGCCCTCGGCGTGCTGCTGTTCACCTACTACTTCGCCGCCGACGGTCCCCGCTTCCGCAACGCCGTCTGCTCCCTGCTGCCGCCGCGCAAGCAGCGACATGTGCTGCGCGCCTGGGACATCGCCGTGGACAAGACCGGCGGCTACATCTACTCCCGCGGCCTGCTCGCGCTGTGCTCGACCCTCGCGCACTACGTCGCGCTGCGCGTGCTGGACGTGCCGTCCGCCTTCGCCCTCGCGCTCTGGGTGGGCGTGCTCTCCCAGTTCATCCCCACCGTCGGCACCTACCTGGCCGGCGCGCTGCCGGTGATCGTCGCCCTGGTGAACAGCCCAACCACCGCACTGTGGATCCTCGGCTTCATCCTGCTCTACCAGCAGTTCGAAAACTATGTGCTGCAACCGCGTATCACCGCGACCACCCTGGACATGCACCCCGCCGTCGCCTTCGGCGCGGTGCTGGCGGGTGCGGCGATATTGGGACCGACCGGCGCACTGCTCGCCATCCCCGTCACGGCTACGGTTCAGGCGTTCGCGGGCGCCTATATCCGGCGCTACGAAGTCAAGACCGACATCGACGACATCCCGCCGGAACCGCCGAAGAAGAAGCCGCGCAAGTGGACCCGCCAAATGACGATTCGATTCATCGGGCGCCCGTCGCCGGAGTGACCGAGCAGGCGCGCCGCACCGTCTCGGTGAGCGTATGGCTGATCCGCGCCATTTGCGGCCTGCTGTACAGCGCGGTGTCGTACTCGACCTGGATAGTCAGGCGGTCCCCGACGGTGAACACGGTGAGCTTGGGCGGCATCCCCGGCCCCATCGCGTAGACGTCGTCCCGGACGAAGACGAGTTCCCGGGGCAGCGTATGCGCCGGCAGCCGGCCGATATTGGAGATCGCCAGCGTCGGCGGCGCGGACAGCAACGCGGCGGTGAACTCGTCGTCGACCCGCTGAGCTGCCAGCAGGAAGACCGCCGCCTCCCGATGTTCCGTCGCCACCAGCATCCCCGCGGCGACCGCCCGCCCGACCTCGAGCGGATCCGCGTCCGGCGCCACCTCGACCGGCGTACCCACCCCGGAGGCGTAGTTGACGACGGTTCCCGCCGGCACCGCCGGCCGGAATTCCGGCCGCAGGTCGACCGCGTGCCCGCAGAACATCGGCAGCGCACCCGCCGCGGGCGCGAGTTGTGCCCGGAACGCGATCAGCGCCGCGCCGGTCAGCACGCTGTTGACCGACAACCCGGCCGCGCGGCTCACCGCGACCAGCGCGGCGGTTTCGCCGGGATCCAACGCGATGCGCCGCATCGCGAAACGCCCGAGCGGGTCGTTGCCGGCGCCGTCCCCGTCCCGGAACAGCGTGCGCGGCGCGGCTTCCGGCCCCATCGTGGCCGCACCGGCGCGAATCCGATCCAGCCAGCCCGTCACCTCGGCGTCGGTCACGATCGTGGCCAGCCGGCCGTCGACTGCCTCCGGCAGTTCCGTCGAATCCGGTTGCGGCAGCGCGGAACCGGAATGCAGCGCGGTATAGCGCTCCCACAGTTCGGCCAGTAGCGCGAAAGCCGATCTGCCGTCACTGATTCCGTGATGCAGGACCAGCACCACCTGCTGCCGCGCACCCTCGCGCAGCAGGTGCGCCGCGAACAGGCCGTCCCGCCAATCCTGTTCCGCGTTGACCAGTTTCGAGTACTCGGCGGCGCCGCCCTCGGAGATCTCGAGCTGGGGCCGGAAGTCGTCGTCACGGACGAACCGCGCCGGGCCGTCGGTACGCACCCGGCTCCGGAGCAGCGGATGCGCTGCCGCCAGTTCGTCGAGTGCCCGCCGCAGCAGCTGAGGGTCCACGATGCCCCGCACCGTGGATCCGATGAACAGGGGCATGCCGCCGGTCGGGACGCTGCCGAGCGTGCCGACGCCGAAATAGCGGGATTCGAAGGGGGAAACGAGTCGCTGTGCCGTCATAAGCCCGACCATACACACGTTTCAAACGCTTGTCAGAAACGCTTGTTTGAAACACCCGTCACGAACAACCGTATGTCCGCCTGTTATCGTGCCCAGGGTGGGAACCCGAGAAGACCTGCTCGCCGCAGCCAAACAGTGCCTGGCCGACCGCGGCTACGCCCGCACCACCGTGCGCGACATCGTCGCCGCCTCCGGCACCAACCTGGCGGCCATCAACTACCACTTCGGCACCCGCGACAAGCTGCTCACGCAGGCGATGATGGAGTCCAGCGCGACCGCGGTGCAGCAGATCCTCGACTCGCTGCCCACCGGCGATCCCGCCGACCCCACCGCGCGCCTGAACACCTTCCTGACCCGGCTGACCACATCGTTCACCGAGCAGCCGGCGCTCTGGTCGGCCAATGTCGAAAGCTTCCCCCAGGCCCTGCACGACCCCGAGCTGCGCGCCGAACTCGGCGCCGCACAGGAGCGCGCCCGCCGCGAACTCTCCCAGTTGTTCGGCCCCGCGAGCGACGACAACGCCGTCGGCGCCGTCCTGCAGACCCTGATCGGCGGCCTGCTGATCCAATGGCTGGTCGACCCCGAGCACGCCCCGGGCCCGGACGCCATCGGCACGGGGCTGCGCGCGCTCGCGGGTCAACTCCCGCCGGAGTGAGCGCTCAGCCAAGGAGGCCGCGCACGAACGGAATCGAGTCGACGAGCGACGCGTTCACCGCGCCGCTGTGGTCCTCGTTGTAGGTGCGCAGCGTGACCGGCTGGCCGTTGGCCTGCAACTTCTCGGCGAAGAGCAAGGTGGCCGGCGTGATCACGTCGGTGTCCCGCAGCCCCTGACCGAGGAACAGCGGCTTGTCGTAGCCGGTTTCGGGCAGGCCCATGGTGCGGGTGAGGACACCGAGCAGGTCCGGGATCTGCAGCAGCGGGCGGGCGAAGAGATTGCCGAGGACGACGCCCGCGGCGCTGAGCTCGTTGCCGAACGGCTCGATGCAGGAGGTCGAGGCCCGGGCCAGCCACTGCTTGCCGGAATCGGTCAGGTAGGACTCGATATCCAGTTCCGGGTAGCTGGCGCGCAGGCCGTTGAGGATGTAGAGCACGTACGCGGTGCTGTGCGCGCCCAGCTTGACCGGCGGTACGCCCGGTCCGAGCGGCAGCAGGACGTCCTCGATATAGGCGGGTACGCCGGTGGCCACCGCGCCGCGGTAGTCGAGCTCGGAGCCGCCGAACTCGCTCGCATAGCGCGCGACGTACACCGCCGCGCCGCCGCCCTGCGACTGGCCGACGGTCACCCATTTCTTCGACAGCGAGCTGTACTGCCTGGTCGCGGCCTTGACCGCGTCCACGACGTTGTGCGCCTCCACGGTCCCGTTCAGGTACGGATGCTCACCCTCCGTGCCGAGGCCGGCGTAATCGGCGGCCACGATCGCGTAGCCCTGCCGCAGCCAGGTCCCCAGATAGGCCCAGTCCCGTTCCACCGCGGAAGGTCCGGCGACGCTGTAGGCGCAGTCGTCGCCGAGCCCGACCGTGCCATGCGCCCAAGCGATCACCGGCCAGCCGCCGGCGGGCGCCGGGCCCGGCGGGAAATAAACCGCGGCGCTCGCGGTGGTCTCCGCGGCGCCCGCGGTGGTGGTCCGGTAGAGCAGGCGCGCGGCGTCCACCGAGCCGGGCAGGGTCGCCGCCGGGGCCAGCGCCGTCACCGATTCCACACTGCCCAGGATCGGGTCGGCACCGGCTGTGGGCAGCGATAATAGGGAGGCGGCCGCGACGAGGGCGGCGGCGCACAGTTTCCGCAAAGGTGGCTCCTTCGATCGAATCGAGGCGCTACTGGACGCCTGCCCGAGATGATTCCGGCTCAGTGTGCCCGATTGCCGAACCGGAGTCGACGCATCGGGTGGCGCGTCCCACACCGCGGGCACCCGCCCGAACCTGTGAATCGACTCACAAGCCCGCACAACCACTCGGCGCGGCCTCCGATCCGCGCGAGATCTCAAACAGTACGAGCGTTACGGTAAAACCGCACGTCAGCGCTACCGGCGGGTAAGTTGGATGCTTGCAATTAGCCCGCAAATTTCACAAAGTTAGCAAACACTGCCTGAAACCTAGCTGAGATTCACATTAGCAACAGGTAGACGGCTATTTCCTGATGTGCCATCGTGTGGAAGTACACCCCATGGGCCTAGCAAGCCTGCAAATTGCTGCTCCAGCAGTTCGAGAACCCAGAGGAAGTGGAGTCAGAGATGTCGACCACCGGCACCCCGAAGACCGCTGCGGAAATCCAGCAGGATTGGGACACCAATCCCCGTTGGAAGGGCATCACCCGTAGCTACACCGCCGAGCAGGTTGTGAAGCTGCAGGGCACCGTCGTCGAGGAGCACACCCTCGCGCGTCGCGGCTCGGAGATCCTGTGGGATCTCGTCAACAACGAGGACTACATCAACTCCCTCGGCGCCCTCACCGGCAACCAGGCCGTGCAGCAGGTGCGCGCCGGCCTGAAGGCCATCTACCTGTCCGGTTGGCAGGTCGCCGGTGACGCGAACCTGTCCGGCCACACCTACCCGGACCAGTCGCTGTACCCGGCCAACTCGGTGCCGCAGGTCGTGCGCCGCATCAACAACGCGCTGCTGCGCGCCGACGAGATCGCCAAGGTCGAGGGCGACACCTCGGTCGAGAACTGGCTGGCCCCGATCGTCGCCGACGGCGAAGCCGGTTTCGGTGGCGCGCTGAACGTCTACGAGCTGCAGAAGGCCATGATCGCGGCCGGCGTCGCCGGTTCGCACTGGGAAGACCAGCTCGCCTCGGAGAAGAAGTGCGGCCACCTCGGTGGCAAGGTGCTGATCCCGACCCAGCAGCACATCCGCACCCTGACCTCGGCTCGCCTGGCCGCCGACGTCGCCGGCGTGCCGACCGTCGTCATCGCCCGCACCGATGCCGAGGCCGCCACCCTGATCACCTCCGATGTCGACGAGCGCGACCGGGAGTTCCTGGACGGCACCCGCACCGCCGAGGGCTTCTTCGGTGTGAAGAACGGCATCGAGCCCTGCATCGCGCGTGCCAAGGCCTACGCCCCGTACTCCGACCTCATCTGGATGGAGACCGGCGTGCCGGACCTCGAGGTCGCGCGCAAGTTCGCCGAGGCCGTCCGTGGCGAGTTCCCGGACCAGCTGCTGGCCTACAACTGCTCGCCGTCCTTCAACTGGAAGGCGCACCTGGACGACGCGACCATCGCGAAGTTCCAGCGTGAGCTCGGCGCGATGGGCTTCAAGTTCCAGTTCATCACCCTGGCCGGCTTCCACTCGCTGAACTACGGCATGTTCGACCTGGCGCACGGCTACGCCCGCGAGGGCATGACCGCGTTCGTCGACCTGCAGGAGCGCGAGTTCAAGGCCGCCGCCGAGCGTGGCTTCACCGCCGTCAAGCACCAGCGTGAGGTCGGCGCCGGCTACTTCGACTCGATCGCCACCACGGTTGACCCCAACACCAGCACCGCTGCGCTGAAGGGCTCCACCGAAGAGGGCCAGTTCCACTGAGTCCCCACGGTTCTCAGGCACCTGAGAACTGAAAATCCCCAGTAGGGGTGTACCGCCCTCCCCGCTGAACAGCCCTCGGCGGGGAGGGCGTCCCTATATTTTGATCCAGACCACAAGTCAGCCCACAGCCAGACCAGACCCAGCAGGAGCGGGACCGTGAGCGAGAAGATTCAGCGCGTCGGCATTATCGGCGCCGGACAGATGGGTGCCGGAATCGCGGAGGTGTGCGCCCGGGCGCATGTCGACGTGCTCGTCTACGAACAGACCCGGGAGCTCGCGGCCGCCGGCCGCGCTCGCATCCTGCGGTCGCTGGACCGCGGCGTGAGCAGCGGCAAGATCACCGAGCGGGAGCGGGAGCAGGCCGCCTGGCGACTGCGCTTCACCTCCGATCTCAGCGACTTCGCCGACCGCCAGCTGGTCGTCGAGGCCGTGCTGGAGAGCGAAGAGGTCAAGACCTCGATCTTCGCCGAGCTCGACAAGGTCGTCACCGACCCGAACGCGGTGCTGGCCTCCAACACCTCCTCCATCCCGATCATGAAGATCGCCGTCGCCACCGCCAACCCCGAGCGCGTGGTCGGCATGCACTTCTTCAACCCGGTGCCGGTGCTGCCGCTGGTCGAGCTGGTCACCACGCTGAAGACCAGCGAGTCGGTGTCCCAGCGCGCCGAGCAGTTCGCCGCCGAGGTCCTCGGCAAGCAGTGCGTGCGCTCCGCCGACCGTTCCGGCTTCGTGGTCAACGCGCTGCTGGTGCCGTACCTGCTGTCCGCGATCCGCATGGTGGAGTCCGGTTTCGCGACCAAGGAAGACGTCGACAAGGCCATGGTGCTGGGCTGCGCCCACCCGATGGGCCCGCTGGCGCTGACTGACCTCGTCGGTCTGGACACGGTCAAGTCGATCGCCGATTCGATGTACCAGGAATTCAAGGAGCCGCTGTACTCCGCGCCGCCGCTGCTGATGCGTATGGTCGAAGCCGGGCTGCTCGGCAAAAAGACCGGCGCCGGCTTCTACCAGTACAACCGCGCCTGATACTGAACTTCGGCAACCCAAGCGCAACATGTGCGGCGTCCATTCGTAGTAGTGGGCGCCGCACAGGCATCGAAAGGGATTAGCGCTCATGGTGAACGTGACCGACGGCTACGGATCCAGCATTCTCGGCTACCCGAGGATCGGATCGCACCGAGAACTCAAGCGGGCACTCGAGGCCTATTGGCGCGGTGCGATCCCGCGCGAGGAACTCCTCGAAGTCGGCCGTGAAATCCAGGAGAGCCAGTTCAGTGAGCTGGCCGCCACCGGCCTGACCCAGGTGCCCGGCAACACCTTCTCCTTCTACGACCACATCCTGGACAACGCGCTCATGTTCGGCGCGGTGCCCGAGCGCTTCCGCGCCTACCAGGACGTGATGGATCCGCTGGACTTCTACTTCCTGATGGCGCGCGGCCGGCCCGATCTGCCGCCGCTGGAACTGGTCCGGTACATCAACACCAACTACCACTACCGCCAGCCCGAGCTGGACCCCGACACCGCGTTCTCGCTGCACGCCGAGGCGCTGCTGGACGAGTTCGACCGGGCCAAGGCCAAGGGCATCGAGCTGCGCCCGGTCATGCTGGGCCCGGTGTCGCTGCTGCTGCTGTCCAAGGCGGGCCATGTGCCCGGTGCGGCGGAGTTCGACACGCTGAGCCTGCTGGACAAGCTGCTGCCGGTGTACGAGGAGCTCTTCGAGATCCTCGCCAAGCGCGGCGCCACCTGCGTGCAGCTGGACGAGCCGTCGTTCACCAGTGACCGCGGCGCCGCCGAGCTGGCCGCGTTCGAGCGGGCCTACGAGCGACTATCCAAGGCCCCGCTGCGCCCGCGCATCCTGGTCACCGGACAGTACGGCGATTTCGGTGAGGCGCTGCGGATTCTGGCGCGGACTCACGTCGAGGCGATCGGCCTGGACCTGTCCAGCTACCGGATCCAGCCCGAAGAGCTGGCCGCGATCCCCGGCATCCGGCGCAAGCGCCTGTACGCGGGCGTGATCAGCGGCAAGAACGTGTGGCGGGCCGACCGCTACGTGACACTGGAATACCTGAACGCGCTGGCGCAGGTGTGTCCGGATCTGGTGGTCTCCACCGGCAGCACGCTGCTGCACGTGCCCTACGACCTGCTCGTCGAGTACGACATCGAGGGCAATGTCGCCGACCGGCTGGCGTTCGCGAAACAAAAAGTGGGCGAGGTGGTTTCGCTCGCCAAGGCGCTCACCGAGGGCCCGTCGGACAAGTGGCGCAAGCGGCCCACCGAGGTGCACTTCAAGCAGAAGCACGCGGTGCGGCAACGGGTTTACGCGGTCACGCCGGCGATGCGCGAGCGCGAACCGTACGAGGTGCGGCGGGAAGCGCAGCAGGCCAAGCTGAATCTGCCGCCGGTGCCCGCGACCACACTGGGTTCGTTCCCGCAGACCAACCGGATCCGCCAGGCCCGTTACGAATTGGGCGAGGGCCGGCTGTCCTACGAGGAGTACCGCAAGCGGATCGAGGCCGAGATCGAGGCCACCATCCGGTTGCAGGAGGACATCGGTCTCGACGTGCTGGTGCACGGCGAGCACGAGCGCAACGACATGATCCAGTACTTCGCCGAGCTGCTCGACGGCTTCGCGACCACCCACTTCGGCTGGGTGCAGGTGTACGGATCCCGGTGTGTGCGACCGCCGATCATCTACGGCGACGTCTCCCGGCCCGCGGCGATGTCGGTGGACTGGATCACCTACGCGCAGTCGCTGACCGACAAGCCGGTCAAGGGCATGGTGACCGGTCCGGTCACCATGGTGGCGCGCTCGTTCGTGCGCCAGGATCAGCCGCTGTACGAGACCGCCGACCAGGTGGCGCTGGCCATCCGCGACGAAGTGGTGGATCTGGAGCGCGCCGGCATCGCGATCATCCAGGTCGACGAGCCCGCGATCCGCGAGTTGCTGCCGCTGCGCCCGGAAGGCCGGGCGGAGTTCCTGCGCTGGGCGGTCGGCGCCTTCCGGCTGGCGACCTCGGGCGTCAAGCCGGAGACCCAGATCCACACGCACATCTCCTATTCCGGCCGCTCCGAAGTGGTGGAGGCGATCGAGGAACTGGACTGCGACGTCACCGCGATCGTCGCGACCCGCTCCATCGAATGGGTGCTCAACGCGCTCACCGAGGACTGCGCGTCGGGCCACGGCCTGAGCCACGGCGTCGGCCCGGGCGTGTACGAAAGCCGTTCGGCGCGTATCCCGGACATCGACGAGCTGGACGAGCTGCTCACCGCGGCCGCGAAAGCCGTGACGCCGGAACGGCTCTGGGCCAACCCGGACGGCGGCCTGAAGACCCGCCACTACTGGCAGCTGGAGCCGTCGCTGCGGAACATGGTCGCGGCCGCGCGGCGGGTGCGCCGCCGGGCCCTCGAAGCCGAGAAGTAGGCCCAGAACGACGAAGGCCGCCTTTCCCGATAAAGGGAAGGCGGCCTTCGTCGTTCGCGGATCAGGCGGGATGCGTCGCGCGCCAGTGGTTGGCGATGTCGATGCGGCGGGTGATCCAGACTTTGTCGTGCGACTGGATGTGGTCGAGGAAGCGCTCCAGCGAGGCCAGGCGGGCCGGTCGGCCGACGATGCGGCAGTGCAGGCCGACCGAGAGCATCTTCGGACTGCCCTCGGAACCCTCGCGATAGAGCACGTCGAACGCGTCCCGGAGGTGCGCGAAAAACTGCTCGCCCGTGGGGAATCCGGCCGGGGAGGCGAACCGCATGTCGTTGGTGTCGAGGGTGTACGGGACCACCAGGTGATCCTGATCGTGCACCTTGACCCAGTACGGCAGGTCGTCGGCGTAGGAGTCCGAGTCGTAGACGAAACCGCCGTGCTCGACGACCAGCTCGCGGGTGCGCGGCGAATCGCGGCCCGTGTACCAGCCCAGCGGGGCCGAGCCGGTCAGCTCGGTCAGAATGCGCACGGCCTCGGCCAGCTGCGCGCGTTCGGTCTCCACATCGGTGAGCTGGTAGGACTTCCAGCGCAGGCCGTGGCTGGCGATTTCGTGGCCGAGCTCCCGGAAAGCCGCCACCGCCTCGGGGTTTCGCTGCATGGCCTGGGCCACCGCGAAGATGGTGAGGGGCAGGCCGCGCCGTTCGAACAGGCGCAGGATGCGCCACAGTCCGGCCCGGGAGCCGTACTCATAGAGCGATTCCATGCTCATGTGCCGGTTCGGGAAGGCCACGGCCGGAGTCATTTCCGAGAGGAAGGTCTCGGAGTGCTCGTCGCCGTCGAGGACGTTGTTCTCGCCGCCCTCCTCGTAGTTCAGGACGAACTGGACCGCGATGCGGGCGCCGCCGGGCCACCGCGGGTCGGGCGGATGCTGGCCGTAGCCGATGAAATCGCGGTCGGGGCCGTACAAATGGTCGCTCATGCGCCCAGCTCCCCGTACAGCCGCAGGCGGGCGAGGCCGCCGTCCGGGTAGACGTCCAAGCGGACCTCTTCGACCGAAGCCGCCATCGGCGTGATCGCGAAACGGTGCCGGGTGTCGGGCTGTAACTCCGTGCGCGGCAACAGCTCCACCTCGGTGCCGTCGGTGGTGGTGCCGGTCAGCTTCGCCGCGCCGGGGCTGTTGCCGAGGAAGTAGGAGGTGTCGATCTCGGCGAGCCGGATCAGGCCGGGGCCCGCCAAACGGATGCGCACCCAGTCGTTTCCGTCGTCCCGGCGGCGGGCAGTCTCCCAGCCGTCGCCCATTTCCCGGGCCAGGCCGGGATAGAGCATCTGGTTCGGTTCGCTGTAGAAGCGGTTCGAGCAGTCCAGCACCAGGGCGCCGTTTTCCAGCGCGGCCAGGTCGAGCGGGCCCAAGCCGAACAGTTTCCGATCGGGCCGGCCTTCGCCGTGCACGCGCAGCCGGGCCACGCCGCCGTCCGGGTGCATGGTGAGTTTGACGTGGGTCCACCGGGTTTCGCTGTCCACCCGCAGCGGATTGCGGCTGTCCCCCGCCACCGGGGCGCGATCGATCAGCGTGACCCAATCCGTGCGCCGCGCGATTTCCTCGGCCGCCGGGTAGCCGTCGATCTCCAAGGCGGACAGCGAGATCGCGGGCGGATAGTTGCCCTTGAACCAGGCCGTGTCCACGACGACGCCGCGGATCACACCGGGGACGCCGAGCCGGACGATGGCGCTGTCGTCGCCCGGTTTGCCGCGGTGCCTGCGGGTTTCCCAGCCGTCGTAGACCTGCCCCTTGTGCCCGAAGGTCGATGGGCGATAGCCGGCGGGGCCCGGGTTGATCAAATTCTCCTTCTCGGCGAAGAATTCGTCATCGGCCCAGATCACCGAGCCGCCGAGCGGCCGGACCGCGAGATCCGGCAGGAGGGTGAAGTCGGATAGTTCGCTCATCGTGCCTTCCGGGTCGTGCTTTCAGGACAGGGGCGTGCGGGCGACCAGCGCCCGCAACGTCTCCGGCGTCAACTGCGCGGGCAGTTCGCCGGCCGTGCGCGCGCCGCAGCTGAGGCCGCGCAGGACGGTGGCGGCCAGGGCTTCCGCCGTCGCCGGTTCGTCCATGACGCCGCCGGAGCGGCGATCCAGGTAGGCCTCCAGGCGCGGCACGGCCACGTCGATAGCTTTGCGGAAGAAGTCGTAGGTCGCCAGCCAGCGGGTCACCAGGTGCGCCGGGTGCATGTCCCAGCCCTGGTAGTAGCCGCGGGTCAGGGCCCGGCCGACCAGCCGGTGGTGGTTACGGAGGGCGAACTCCGGATCGCCGTCCGGCACGATCTGGGTGGAACCGTCGCAGATCCACACGCCGGTCTGCGCCGCCGCCACCTGCATCACCGACTTGGCGAAATCCGCGGCCGGGTGGTCGAGGGCCTGATCGGTGGCCGCGACGCCGCATGCGGCGGTGTAGTCGTAGGTGCCGAAATGCAGTGCGCTGCACCGCTGCCCGGAGGCGGCGATCATCGTGGCGATGGGGGCGGTGCCGTCGGCGGCGATGATCGCCTGCGGGCTCTCGATCTGCAGTTCGAAGCGCAGCGTGCCCTCGGCCAGGCCGGAGCCCCGCTCGATGCCCTCGCACATGGCGGCCAGCGCGGCGGCCTGCCCGGCGGAGCGGATCTTCGGCACGGTGAACACGAAGCCCTCGGGCACCCCGCCCATGCCGTCCAGCACCAGTTCGAGCGTGCGCAGGGCGCGGCGGCGCTCATTGCCCGCCAGACCCTTCATCCGGATACCGAAGCTGTGGGGAGCGCCATTGTTGGCCCAGGCACCCAGCACGGCCCCCGCGTTGGCCGCTGCCGCGTCCTCCTCGGCGTCGCTGCGGAAGCCGTAACCGTCCTCGAAGTCGATCCGCATGTCCTGGATCGGTTCCTGCTCCAGGCGGGTCCGCACGGCGGCCAGGGAGCCGGTGGCGTCGAGTTCGGACAGCAGCGTCTGCTGGCTGTCGAGCAACTCGACAGCTGCCGCACCCCATTCCTTCGGCGTCTCGACCGTCGCCCGATCAGCACCGACGTAGGCGGTGTGAATCGGCTGGTCACGACCGTCCGGGCCGGGGTAATGGGCTTGCAGTTCGGCGTCGACGGAATCCAGCATCGACTCGATCCTGGCCCGGACATTCTCCGGCAACCGCGTGGACGTCACCCTTGCTCTCCTTCTCGCATGGCGCGCCGGATCCGGTCCGCCGAAAGCGGCGACCGGCCCGGCCGTACCCCACAAGCATTCCGGATGGTCTTCACGGGATCGGGAGCGACCCATCCCCCGGCCCGGTTCCGGCCGAACCACCCGCCGGACCTGTGCACAGGTGTCCACAATCTGGGAACTCAGCACTGCGGCAAGATGCCGTCACCCGCACCGGCGTGGCCATCAACATCTCCGTGTCTCCTACGCGCTCGTCGACCGGGCCGGGACCGGTGCCGCAGCGCGGCGCGGGCCGGGGACGACGCCGTGCTGGATCAAGCTTTCCGCGGTGTCGAGGAGCGAGCCGCGGACCGGGCGCATGGTCCAGCCCAGCTCGCGCCGCGCCTTCTCCGAGCTGAGCCGTTCCTCGATGCCGAGGGTGGGCACGGTCAGGCGGATGGTCTTGTCGAAGAGCGCGATCGCGCGCACCAGCAAGTCCGGCAGGACCCGGGTCGGGACGCGGTAGCCGCGCGGGCCGAATTCGGCGGCGAGCGTACGGCCGAAGTCGCGCATCCAGACATGCTCGCCCGCGGCCACATAGCGCTGGCCCGCGGCCGCGGGCGTCTCCAGGGCCAGGCGGTGCAGGACCGCGAGGTCGCGCACGTCCACTGTCGCCCAGCCGACTCGCGGCGACCCGGGGACACCGCCGGACAGCAGCAGGCGGACCGGTTCGTGCGAGGTGCTGGTGGCCGTGGCGGACTGCACCGGGCCGAGGATCATGCCCGGATTGACCGCGACGAGTTCGAAGCGCGCAGCCGCGGGGAGGGCTGCGACGAAATCCCAGGCCGCGCGCTCGGCGAGGGTCTTGCTCTTCTGATACGCGGCGCTCTTCTCCACCACCGACCAGTCGGCCTCGGTGCGGACCACATCGTGGACGTCGTGGCCGTGCGTGATGGCCGCGATCGAGGAGGTGAGGACCACCCGGCGCACGCTGCCGCTCGCGGCCGCCGCGCGCAGCACCCGCAAGGTGCCCTCGACGGCCGTAGTGATCAGTTCGTTCTCGTTGTCCGGCGGTGCGGCGGGAAAGGGCGACGCGACATGGAAGACCGCCGCGCAGCCGGAAACAGCCGCTTCCCAGCCGGTTTCCCGATCCAGATCGGCCGCGGCGAATTCCAGGTCGCCGCCGAGACGCGCGGCGGCCTCGGCCAGGTGCGCCCGCTTGCCCGTCGCGGACAGGTCGCGCACCGTCGCACGGACCGCGTAGCCGTGCTCCAGTAGTTCGGTGATGACCTGTCCGGCGACGAATCCTGTTGCGCCGGTAACTAATACGCGTGTGATCATGATGTCCGTCCAGTCTGACGCTCACCATCTGAGCGCCGCTCAGATCATTTAAGCACCGTTTAGATTGAGCGTCCAGAGCACGTCGCCTAGGCTCGGACGGTGACGCGGACCAGCTACCACCACGGCGCCCTGCGCGACGCGCTGATAGAAGCCTGCCTGCGCCTGATCGAGACCGAAGGCATCGCGGCGGTGAGCCTGCGCCGGGTGGCCCGCGAGGCAGGCGTCAGCACCGGCGCGCCCTACCACCACTTCGCGGATCGGGCTGCCCTGCTGGCGACGTTGTCCGCCAATGGATTTCAACGGCTCGGCGCCGAACTCGCCGCCGCGCGGGCGGCGGCGGACAGCCCGTTGACGGCGCTGACCGCCCTGGCCGAAACCTACGTGCGCTTCGCCCGCGAGCAGCCCGCGTACTTCCGGCTGATGTTCCGGCCGGAGCTGTCCCAGCCCGAGAAACATCCCGATGCCATGGTCGCGGGCGAGGCCGCCTTCGACGTGCTGGGCGCGGCGGTCGGCGACTGCGTCACGGCCGGGCTGATTCCGGCACAGCGGGCCGACACCGTGTCCGTCGCCTGGTGGGGCATCGCGCACGGCCTGGCCTCGCTGTGGCTGGACGGTCAGCTGGAGAAGCGGGCCGGCCTGATGCACACGAGCGCACCGGAGCTGGTGCAGAACATCATTCAGGCCTGCACCGGACTACTGCGCGGCTCCGCGCAATAACACCGGTCAAGCCACCCAGGCCGGTCCCGGGTCAGGCGCGTCGGCGCGGGCGACCGTGGCGTGGATGAGGCCGTAGGGCCGATCCGCGGCGTGGTAGACCTCGCCCCTGTTCTCGATGCCGAAACGGCTCAGGTCGTAGTCGAAGTGGTGCTTGTTGGGTGCGGCGAGACGGACCTCGGCGAGGACCGGGTAAGCCTCCAGCGCGGCCTTGCCCATCTCGAAGAGGGTCTGCTGCAAAGCTTTCGAGTGCTGGGTGGCGAAGACCTCGACCATGCGCTGCCGGATGCCGGCGTAGGCGGCGTCCCAGTCGACGCCCTCGGTGGTCGCGAAACGCCATTGGGCGACCAGCGAAGTCGCCAGCATGCGGTCGAAGGTGGGCTCCAGCACGGTGAACTCGTCGACCAGGAAGTCGGCGAATTCGGACCCCGTGGTCTTCAGGATCACGAGGTCCTTGACGCCGCCGATCACCCAGGCGCGCTGCCGGTCACCCTTGCCCGCCACCGTGACCGTCGCGGTGCGCACCTCCGGGCCCAGCCGGGTCCAGGTGTGGTCGTGCGGCACGCCGCCGACCGAGACTCGCTGCCACCCATACTCTTCGATCTCGATGCGGGCGCTGTGCACCGGCTCGGTCCGGTCCACCAGGCGCCGGGCCGAGGCCAGCCCGTAGTCCTCGATCGGTTGCAGCCCCTCGAGTTTCGCGTACGCGTAGGCGGTCTGCTTCTGGGTGTCGGTCGGGAGCACCTTCGACTGGTCGCCCGCGGTGTAGGCCGCCGCGAAATCGCCGCGCAGCACCGTGGAGACGTTCACGTCGCGGATCTCGTGGCGCGAGCCGTCCCGGTAGACCCGGACGATCCGGTTCTCGGCCTTGCCGTATCGGTTGTCGGACAGCACGATCGGGCCGGACAGTTCCATGGTCAGCTCCCTCGATAGGTGGAGAAGGCGAACGGCGACAGCAGCAGCGGCACGTGATAGTGCCGCTCCTCGGCCACGACGAAGGCGATGGTGACCTCCGGGAAGAAGGCCTCCGCCCGCTGTCCGGCGAAGTAGGCCCCGGTGTCGAACACCAGCCGGTAGGTCCCCGGCGGCAGGTCCGAACCCAGCTTGCCGATGCGCCCGTCGGAGTCGGTGGTCGCCGAGTCGAGCTGATCCGCGCCGGCGTGCAGCGCGACGCCGATGCCGACGGCCGGAACTCCGCGCACAGCGTCCAGCACATGGGTGCTCAACGTACTCATGCGGCGCCGCCCAGCAAACGCGCCAACCGGATCCGGTTGATCTTCACCAGTTCTGTTCGCATGACCTGCCTTTCGGTCGCCGGATCGTTTCCGAGCCGGGTGGTCAGAAGGTCGAGCAATTCCGCGCCGGATTTACCGGTCGCGCACACCAGATAAATGTGGCCGAATTTCTCCTCATAGGCCCGGTTGCCCTCGGCCAGCGCCACACGCACCGTATCCGCCGCATCCGCGACTCCGGCTTGTTCGCGCGCCGACGCCGCGGTATCGGGTTGCGCGCCGATTCGCGGGTGCCCCGCGAGCGCCAGATCGATCTCCGATTCCGGCAATGCCGCCAGCGCCGCGTCGGCGGTCGCGAACAATTCCGCGGCACTGCCGTAGGGCCGGGCGGCGACGATCACGCGCGCCCATTCCGGTGCGGAGCAACAGGCAAGCAATGCCTGCGTCGCCGCCGCCTCGGGCAGCGCGTTCAACCCAGCGAGACCGCTCTCGTCCGTCATCGGTCCAGCATCGATTACGACTCGGCAGTCCGCTAGCCGACAGGCGCGAGATCACATCGGCTGTGTGTCGAAATATTTCGTTAAGGTCGGTTCTCCGTAACCCCCCGGAAATGGCTGCCGGACTACCGTGTGCGCATGGCCGCATCCCACTCTCCGGAACGCGCTCGCCCGCGCGCCCCGAGCCGGGCACTCGTTCAAACTGTGTCTCACAACACGTCTGAGCGTCTCGTTGTGGCCGTGCACAATCACTGGACCTCGATATCCGCCGAATGCGCGGGAGTTTCCGGGGCGGGCACCTATTCGGTCGCTCGAGCAGATATGGTGTGCGTCACGTGCGACGATTTGGCGACGGGAATCGATCGTGATTTCCCGGCAGCGGACGCATGGGTGGATCGGAGCTAGAACAGTGCGCGACATCGTCGATGACCTATTGCGGGTGTGGCATTCCGGCCGGACCGGGGGCTTGGCCACCATCGTTCGGACCGTCGGATCCGGGCCGCTGACCGTCGGAACCGCCTTGCTGGTGGATGCCAACGGCGCCGTGTACGGCTCGATGCTCGGCGGCACCGTCGAGCACACCGTGCACCAGGCCGCCGTCGAGGCCGCCCGGACCGGCGCCCGGGGCATGCACCGCTTCGGCGTGCCCGCGAGCGAGACCGGCTCCAGCACCGGCGGCATGGTCGATGTCTTCGTGGAACCCTTCTCGCGCCGCGACTTTCCCGAGTTCCCGACCATCGCGGCCGAAATCGCCGCGCACCGGCGGGTCACGCTGTTCACCGTGGTGTGGAACCCGGACCCCGACCTGATCGGCCAGCACCTGATCACCGACAAGCGGCACAACACCGAACTGGTGGCGTTACCGGATTCGGATCTGTTCGTGGTCTCCTTCGCGCCGCCGTCCCGGCTGATCATCTTCGGCGCCAACGCGACCGCCGCCGCGCTCACCACGCAGGCCCGACTACTCGGGTACCGGGTGACCATCTGCGATTCCCGCGAGACCTACGCGACCCCCGAGGCTTTCCCGGGCGCCGAGGTCGTGGTGGATTGGCCGCACCGGTACTTGAACACCCTCTCCGCGGCGGGCGAAATCGATTCCAGCACCGCCATAGTCGTCCTCTCCGGCGACCCGAAGTTCGAAATCCCCTTGCTGACAGTCGCTTTGCGCCTGCCCGAGCTGGGCTATCTCGCAGCCGCCGGAACCTACGCCGCACACACCCGCCGCATGGAAGACCTCCGCGCGGGCGGTTTCGACGAGCAGACCCTCGCCACCATGCATTCCCCCGCCGGGCTGGACCTGGGCGCCCGCACCGCCGGGGAAACCGCGCTCTCCATCGCCGCCGAACTGCTGGCCGCCCGCTCCGGCCGCACCGGCCAGAGCCGATCACCGCGCACCGCGCCGGCCACCGACCACCGCGCCTACGACACCGCGGAACAGGCGTTCATCACTGCCTTGTGAATCGGGAAGCCGTGCGGCGCCGCGTAGTTCGGCGCCGCACGGTGCTCACATCAGGCCAGGGTTCTCCGCGTACACCTCACGCAGTACCGACAGGTCGAACAGCTGCTCGGCCTTGATGTCGATCTTGGCCGACCGCAAGGCGGCGATGTTCTGCTCCACCAGCTGCTCGGTCATGGTGAACAGCCCGTTGGCCTTGGTGTCGGCCGAGACGACCAGATCGTTCTGCGCCGTAGCCTCTTTGGTCTGCTCGGCGAGGTCGAGCTTCTGATCCTTGCCGTAGATCTCGACCGCCAGCCGCGCGGCCTCGGCCGGGTTCGCGACCGCGTCCTTCCAACCCTTGATCTCGGCGACCAGGAACGCCTTCAGCTTGTCGCGCTCGGAGTCGATGGTGGACTGCTTCACCGTCAGCGTCTCCGCCACCAGCGGCAGGTTGAAGTCGGCGAACAGGAAGTTGGTGTTCGCGAAACCCTTGGCGGCCAGGGTGATCGGCTCGTTCGTGACGTAGCTGACCCAGCCGTCGACCTCGCCGTTGGCCAGCGGTGTCGGGTCGTACTGGGCCGGCACGATCGTGACGTCCCCGGGCTGCATGCCGTTCGCCGCGAGCAGTGCCGCGAAGATCAGCTGGTTGGTGTCCTGCACGCCGATTCGGCGGCCCTTCATCTCCTGCGGCGACTTGATCGGCTTGCCCGCGGAGCTGACGATGCAGAACGGGTTCTTCTGGAAGGTGGTGGCGACGATCTTGGCGGGCAGGCCCTCCAGGATCGCGGGCGCGGTGGTCTGCGGTGCGGACAGGCCCAGCCACACCTTTCCGGTGTCCAGCCCGGCCTCCACCGAGGTGGCGGCCGCGCCGCCGGCGATCAGGTCGACCGACCCGAACCCGGCCTCCTTGAAATAGCCCTTCTGGTCGGCGAAGTACTCGCCGGCGAACTCGATGTTCTTGATCCAGGACAGCTGGATGGCGACCGACCCGTGCTTGGAACCGTCGGGCTTGCTGCCGCCCGGGGTGTCGGCGGCGTCGGCGCCGCAGGCGGCGAGTATTCCGGCGCCGCCGAGGGCGGCACCGGTCAGCGCGGAGTAACGAAGAAAGGAGCGACGATTCAGAGCCGTCCCGAACGAAGAGCGTTGCACGGGGTTCATGCGCTGAATCTAGGTCGACACCGTTTCCAACACTTTAAGCGCACGTTCCAGACGTCACCGTCGTCCGGCCTCCGGGCCGAAACGCTCCAGCACGAGGTTCTCGATCACGCCGACGATGGCGTACAGCACCACCGAAACGATGGTGACCAGCACGATCGAGGCCCACAGCTTGTTGTACTGAAAGGTCGGGATGGCGCGGATGATCCCGGCTCCGAGACCCGTTCCGCTGCCCAGCCATTCCCCGATCAGCGCGCCGATCAGCGCGCCGGGCACCGAGATGCGCGCGGCCGCGAACACCGAGGGCAGCGCGGCCGGTATCGCGACCATGCGCAGTCCGGTCCAGCGCGAGCCACCGTATGCCGCAACCACATCCATGGCTTGCCTGGGGGCGTTGCGCAACCCGGCCATGATCATTACCAACGCCGGGAAGAGCACCACGATCGCCGCCATCACGGTCACCCCGCCCAGGCCCCGGCCGAAGATCAGCACGATGATCGGGGTCAGCGCCACCAGCGGCACCGACCGCAGGATCATGGCCACCGGCATGAAGGTCTGCTCGACGGTCGCGAAGGAGACGAACAGCGCCGCCGCGACCAGCGCCACCGCCATGCCGACGGTGAACCCGATGCCGGCGTCGCGCAACGTGATCTGCAGTTCGTCGCCGATCACCTGGCGGGCGTTCGCCGCGCCGGGTGCGGTGACCAGGTAGCGCCAGATATCGCCCGGCGATTTGCCCACCCGCGGTCCGACCTGCGGGAAGGCCTTCAAGAAGACGTACCAGATCAGGAACATCAACAGCATCGAGGTGAGCAGCGGGAACAGGAAGCGCCCGATTCTGCGCAGCGCGTTCATCGTGCCTCCTGCGTGGTCCACGGGGCGACCAGGCGGGCCACCAGAGCGACGAGGAGATACCCGAGCCCGGCCAGGGCGGCGGCCGCCAGCGCCATGCCCCAGGTGCGCGGCACGTTGTAGGCGGTCTGCGCGGCGGTCAGGGCGACACCGATGCCGCTGTCCACGCCGCCGAGATACTCACCGAGGATCGCGCCGAGCACCGCGGACGGCGCGGCGATCTTCAAGGCGGCGAAGGTACTCGGCAGCGCCGAGATCAACTGCACTCGGTACAGCCGCTGCCAGCGGCCGCCGCCGTAGGCGCGTACCAGGTCCAGGCTGGTCCGGTCGGCCGAGCGCAAGCCCGTCACCGTGCCGACCATCGTGGTGAAGAAGCAGTACATCGCCGCGAGGAACACCGTCGGCGTGCGGCCGCCGAACACCACCAGAATGATCGGGCCGAGCGCGAGCAGCGGAGTGCAGTAGCTGAGGATGGCCAGCTGGGTGGCCAGCGATTCGATCGGCGGAATCAGCATCACCAGCACGGCCAGGCCGATGGCGAGCGCGTTGCCCCACAGGAAACCTTGCAGCGCGCCCTGCGCGGTGATCTGGAAATTCGGTCCGTAGAGACCCCAGCCGTCGGTGTACATGGTGTGCAGTACGCGCCACGGTGTCGGGACGGTGCCGCCCGCGACACCCATGGCCGCGACGATCCACCACCCGCCGATCAGCGCGGTCCCGCCGAGGAGTCCGCCCAGCCGTTTCATGCGACGCCGCCCTTGCCGGACTTCCCGAAGAGCAGTTCGGACAGGTAGTCGTGCAGCTTGTGGAACTCGGGCGTGCGCATCATCTCCGGTAGTCGCGGGCGCGGCAGGTCGATTTCGACCAGTTCCAGCACCTTGCCCGGACGCGGGCTCATCACCGCGACCACGTCGGAGAGGAACACCGCTTCGGCGATGCCGTGCGTGACCATCAGCGTGGTGGCGGGCTTTTCGGTCCAGATCCGCAGCAGTTCCAGGTTGAGTTTCTGCCGGGTCATGTCGTCGAGTGCGCCGAAGGGTTCGTCGAGCAGCAGCACGGTCGGCTTCACCACGAGCGCGCGGGCGATCGAAACCCGTTGGCGCATACCGCCGGACAGCTGCGCCGGTTTCGCCTTCTCGAAGCCCTCGAGGCCGACCAGCCGCACCAGGTCGGCGATCTGTTCCGGATCCGGCTTCAGGCCCGCGACCTGCAACGGCAGCTTGATGTTGGATTCCACGGAGCGCCAGGGCAACAGCGCCGAATCCTGGAAGGCGATGCCCAGTTCGTGCCGGCCGATCAGCTGCGCCGGGGTCTGCCCATCGATCAGCGCTTTGCCCGAGGTCGGCTGCTCCAAGCCCGCCAGGATCCGCAGCACCGTCGACTTGCCGCACCCGGACGGACCCAGCAGCGACAGGAACGCGCCCTGATCGGTGTGCAGGTCGACCGAGTCCAGCGCCGGCACGGTTTTGCGGCCGACCCGGAAGGTTTTCGTCAGTCCGCTGATATGAATCCCCGTGCCTCCCGGGGCCTCCGGCCGCTGCACATCAGGGTCGATCTCCGTGCTCATGCCGGTCACCCTAGAAGGGGCCGGTTGCACGGACATTGCGCATCGAGCTCCCAGATTGCGCGAGCGTTACGCCGGGCGCGTGCCGGAAGGGTTCGGTCCTGCTGGTAGTTGTACCTCTGGTGAACCCGATATACGCGCTACTCGACGCCAAACTGCATATCGCGGGCTCGGAGATCCTGTGGCGCGAGGTGATCGGCAACGGGTTCGGGCTGGCCTCGGCGGTCGGCGGGATGCGGCGGCGAGTGTGGGCCTGGCCGGTCGGCATCGCCGGCAACGCGCTGCTGTTCACGGTGTTCGTGGGCGGGGTCTTCAATACGCCGCAGCAGCTGAACATGGCGGGGCAGGCCGGGCGGCAGTTGATGTTCATCGCGGTCAGCGTGTTCGGCTGGTATCAGTGGTATCGCCATTCCCGCGAGACGGGGCTGGAGCATCGGGGCGTCGATCCGCGCTGGGCCACCGCCAAGGAACGCGGGTTTCTGGTGCTGGCGATGCTGCTCGGCACCATCGCCTTCGCGCAGCTGTTCGAGTGGCTCGGCTCCTACGGGCCGTGGGCCGAGGCATGGATCTTCACCGGATCGGTGCTGGCCACCTATGGCATGGCGCGCGGGTGGGCGGAATTCTGGCTGATCTGGATCGCGGTCGACATCGTCGGCGTGCCACTGCTGTTGCGAGCCGGCTACTACCCGTCGGCCGTTCTCTACATCGTCTACGCCGGTTTCGTCGCTTGGGGTTTCAGCGTCTGGGCCCGCTCGCTGCGCCCGGCGCGGCCGGTGTCCGCCGGCTAGACCAGATCGACCCGCACGCCCGCGGCCCGGATCTCGGCAACGGCCGCGGGATTGGCGTCGGTATCGGTGACCAGGACGTCGACCTGATCGATCCCGCAGATCCGGGCCAGCGCGGTGCGCTCCAGCTTGTCCGCCGTCGCCACCACCAGGACTTGACGGGAGCGGCGCACCATTTCCGTGGTGACACCGGCCTCGTCGATGTGCCGGCACTGCGCGCCGCCGTCGGCGGTGATCGCGTTGACGCCCAGAATCAAGGAGTCCAGGCGCAATTCGGCCAGCGCGCGTTCGGCCAGCGGCCCGTGCAGTTCGTAGGACTCCCGGCGCGCGACACCGCCGAGGCAGATCGTGCGCAGATGCGGCCGGAGCACCATCTCGCCCGCGATGTTCAGCGCGTTGGTGACGATGGTGAGCTGATCGCCGCCGGCTTCGGCGAGGTCAGTGCGGCCGGCCAGCGCGCGAGCCACCGCGGTCGTCGTGGTGCCGCCGTTGATCCCGACCACCGAGGACGGCTCGACCAGCCCCGCGGCGTGTTCGGCGATGCGCTGCTTGGCCTCGCCGCCGGTCTGCCGGTAGCGGGTGGGCAGGTCGTAGGCGACGGAGGTGGCGACCACACCGCCGTGCGTCCGGGTGGCGAGCTGCTGTTCGGCGAGCGCGGTGAAGTCGCGGCGCACGGTGGCCGGGGACACGCCCAAGCGCTCGGCGGCCTCCTCCACCGACAGCCGCCCGGATTCGGCCAGCAACTCCAGCAGCCGGTTCCACCGCTGCGGGCGGTCGATCGGCCCGGTCATCGCACACCGCCCCGGCATACGGACATCTGAAGTTCCACGGCACCAATCTGACCACACGGCGCGGTGCTGCCCACGCGTGGCAACGAGCTCAGTGCGAGCCGAGGCCGCAATTGACGAAAAACGCTATCTCCTCGCAGATTTCGTCGAGCGAGATCGACGCGCCCGGGACGGTGGTCTGCACCAGCTCCTGGGCCAGTGCGTTGACCGAACCGATCACGGCCAGGGCGAACAGATCGAAGCGCCGGGACTTGATCTCGCCACGTTCGGCCGCGCGCCGGGCCTCGCCGACCAGCAGCGAGGCGAGCAGCCGGCGCTGTTCCCGGCGCCAGTCCTCGACCACCGGGCTGACGCCGACCACCTCGACATACAGCACCCGGGCCGAGCGCTGGTTCGCGCAGGTCACGGCGAGATAGGAGCGGAAGGCGCCGATCACCCGGACCGAAAGCCCGGCCCCGCGATTGCGAGTGAGCGAGGCGATCGCCTGGTCGACCGCGTCCGAGGAGATCCGGTTGACCAGCGCGATCAGCAGCGCTTCGCGACTGCCCATGTCTTCGTAGAAGCTGCGCGTGGACACATTCGCGGCAGTGCACAGCCGTTCGATGGGTGTGCTGGCGTAACCCCGGGTGCCGAACAGTTCGAGGGCGGCGTCGATCAGCCTGGTCCGGCGCTGGGCCACTCGCTGTTCCTTGGACAGTCCAGCGTAGTTGCGTCCACCCCTCGGGTCCCCGGCCACGCCTCGAGTTTACCGCGCGGACCGGGCCTGACAGCGCTGCGGACAAGCAGATGACCGCAGATACACCGTTGCGCGGCAACATCTCTCGATCACTTCACGCTGCCGGCGGTGAGCCCGGCGACGAGGCGCTTCTCGATTAGCGCGAACAGGATGACGACCGGGATGATGCCGACGGTGGAGATGGCGAACACGTAATGCCATGCGGTGTCGTACTGCCCGACGAATTTGGTCAACGCGACCGACAGCGGCTGGTTCTCCGGCGTGGTCAATACCACCAGGCTGGCGGCGAATTCGTTCCAGCAGGCCACCACGGTGAAGATGGTCGCGGTGACGATGCCCGGCCACACCAGCGGCAACGAGACCTTGGTGAGGATCTGCCAGCGGCTGAGCCCGTCCAGTTGCGCGGCCTCCTCGATCTCCACCGGCACCGAGGCGAAGAAGCTGTGCAGGATCCACACCGCGAAGGACAGATTGAACGCGGCGTTCACCAGGATCATGGCCAGCCAGGTGTCGTTGATGCCGAGGGTGAAGAACTCCCGGATCAGGCCGGTGACCAGCACCGTCGGCTGCATCATCTGCGTGATCAGCACCAGCCCGAGGAACACCGCGCGGCCCGGAAAGCGGCGTCGCGCCGTGTAATACGCGGCAGGGATGGCCACCACCAGCACCAGCGCGGTGGCGAACACCGAGATGATGATGGTGCTCACCAGATTGAACGGCAGCGGCGTCTCGGGGGTGTCCCACATCGTGGCGTAGTTGTCCGGATGCCAGGACTCGGGCAGGTAGGTCGGCGGAATGCGCAGCATCTCGGCCGCGCTCTTCAACGAGCCGAGCACCATCACCACGAACGGCAGCAGGAACAGCGCCGCGATGACGACGCCGATCACCGTCAGGCCCCAGCGCCGGCGCGGAGCTTTCTCGACCACCGGCGGCTTCGGCGAAATCGCTTGGGACACTGGCTTTTCGGTTACCGAGTTCGTCACGCGTCGACCTCCCGCGTCGGCTTGATCACCTTCACGTAGATCGCGATGATCACCATGATCAGCACGAAGTTGAGCACGCTCATCGCGGCCGCCGTGTCCAGCTGCTGGTTCTGCTGGATCAGCTTGAAGGTCAAGGTTGTCGTGGTGTCCGCGCCGAAACCCGCGATGCTGCCGGTGAGCACCTTCAGGATCGGCAGCGAATTGAAAGCGTTGATGATGTTGATGATGGTGGCCACCGCGATGGCCGGACGCAGTTGCGGCAGCAGCAGATGCCAGTAGCGCTGCCACGCGCTCGCGCCGTCGACCCGGCCCGCCTCCACGATCTCGGCCGGAATGCCTTGCAGCCCAGCCAGAATCGTGTACGTCGTGAATGGGATGGAAACGAATACGCCCACCACGATGGCGACGATGAAGGCCTGCGTCGGCTGCTTGGTGAAACCGTAACCGCGATCCAGCAAGCCGATGTCGACCAGGAACCGGTTCGCGATGCCCACATCCGGATCGAGCATGTAGTAGAAGATCGTCGTGGTCATGACCACCGACGCGGCCCAGGGCACCAGGATCGCCATCCGCACCGCGGTGCGCCCCGGGAACTGCTTGTTCAGGAACTGAGCCAGCGCCGCCGACAACACCAGGGTGATGCCGACGACCGCCGCCACCCACACCACGGTGTGCAGCAGCACCGAGCCCAGTTCCTCGATCTCGAACAGGGCGCGGTAGTTGCCCAGCCCGGCCGAGCCCCGGTCCTGGCCGTACTGGCTCAGGTCCCGGGTACTCGTCCACAGCATGTAGCCGACCGGGAAGGCGACGATCGCGATGATGAGCACCAGGGTCGGACCGATCCAGGGCAATGCGCCCAGGGTTTGCCTGGCCCTCGAACTACGTTGACTCACAACCACTTAACGCCCTCCACACACCGAGACAACTACCGCCACCGCCACGACTACTTCGCGGCGTCCTGAATTTTGGTCAGCACCGCGGCCGGATCGGCGCCCTGCGCGATCGTGCCCATCTGCTGCCGGATCGCGCCCTGAGCCGGACCCCACTTCGGGTTGTTGCTCGGGTAGAACTGCGCCACCGGCAGGGTCGCCGCGAACGCCTTGGTCACCGGGTCACCAGCCAGTTTCGCCGCACCGCTGTTGGTGATCGGGATGAAGCCTTCCTTCTGCACGAAGCCGGAGTAGACGTCGGCGGTGTAGAAGAAATCGACGAACTTCTTGATCGTCTCGGCCTTCTTGCCGTCCTTCTTGAACGCCATCAGGTGATCGGCGACGCCGAGGGTGACCGGCTGACCGGTCTTGGTGGGCGACGGCGCGGTCGAGTACTTCAGCGCGGCGTTCTTGGACTGGATCTGGCCGATGGTGGGCGGCAGGCCCTCGATCATGCCGATCTTGCCCTGGATGAAGGCGTTGATCACGTCCTTGCGGTCGGTCGCGCCCGGATTCGGCTGTGTCACACCGGCGTCGACGAGCGCGCGCATCGCCTTCACGCCCTCCAGGTTGGCCGGGGTGTCGACGGTGATCTTGTCGCCGTCGGCCCACTTGCCGCCCGCACCGAACGTCCAGATCGAGGTCTCACCCTGGGCCTCCTCACTGCCCAGGGGAAGTCCGTAGCCGGACACGCCGTCGCCGAGGGCCTGGATCTTCTTGGCGGCCTCGGTCAGCTCGTCCCAGGTCTTCGGCGGATTGGCGACGCCGGCGCGCTGGAACAGTTCGGTGTTGTAGAACAGGGTGCGGGTGGAGGCGAACAGCGGCAGCGCGAACTGCGTCCCGTTCAGCGAGGCGTTCTTGGCGAAGCCCGGCTGAATGTCGGACAGCGTTGCCGGCGAGGCGATCTCGGCAGCCGGGAACAGCATGCCGTCACCGGCGAAGCTGGCGTAGGCGTCCACGTTGAGCAGGTCCGGGGTGGTCGACTTGTCCTGCAGCTTGGTGCGGATCACGTCGTTGATGGTGTCCCAGGACTCCATCTGCAGGTTCACCGTGACGTCAGGGTGCTTCTTCTTGAACTCGGCGATGATGCCGTCCCACAGGGCCTTGGTGCCGGTGGCGCCGTCGCTGTAGGTGGGAGCCAGGAAGTTGATCGTGGTGTCGGAGTCGGCCTTGTCGTCGCCGCCGAAACCACAGGATGTGACTGCCAGGGCGACGCCGGTGGACATCGCGATTCCCGCGAGCACTCCGCGGAATGTTCTTTTCACGAGCAGAACCTTTCAATTTGCACCCGGCACAGGCCGGACCCGCCGATGATGGGGAGCAACCCACCGCCTTGCCAGATAATCTAACCCGCGCGGTGCTCGTTTGTGACTGATTTGGTTGTAAAGTTGACATGAACGATCACCGGGGTGATTCTGGGAAGGTGCCGACCTCCGCTCACACCTCCGCAGACACGCCTGGTCACTCCGCAGGCTCCGCCACGCACCTCGCCGCCGAGGTCTCGACCCAGCCGGACGACTGGGCGCGGGCCGCCGCCACCGCCGCCGCACATCGCGCCGTCCTGCCGCAACCCGGCGAACGCGTCGCCGTCGTCGGCTGCGGCACCTCCCTGTTCATGTCCCGCGCCATCGCCGCCCTGCGCGAAGAAGCCGGTCAGGGCCTGACCGACGCCTGGCCCGCCAGTCAGCTGCGCCTCGGCCGGGAATACGACCGCTACCTGTTCATCTGCCGCTCCGGCACCACCACCGAGGTGGTGCGGGCGATGGAGCAGATCCCCGCACACATTCCGCGCACCGTCATCTGCAGCAGCCCCGGCACCCCCGTGCTCGACCTGGGCGACGCCATCCTCATCGACGAGGTCGACGAAAAGTCGGTGGTGCAAACCCGATTCGCGACGACGACGCTGGCGATCCTGCGCTGGCACCTGGGCGAAGACCTCGCTCCGGTCATCGCGCAGGCCCGCGAGGTGCTCGCCGAAGACCCGGCCGAAGCACTGGCGTCGGTGCGCCGCGCCGAGCAGATCAGCTTCGTCGGCATGGGTTTCGCCGCCGCCATCGCCGACGAGGCGGGCCTGAAACTGCGCGAATCCTGCCAGGCCTGGACCGAGGGCTACCTCGCCACCGAGTACCGGCACGGACCGATCAGCATCGCCGCCCCCGGTCGCGCGGTGTGGGCTTTCGGCGCGCTGGAACCCGGCTTCACCGAGGACGTCGCCGTGACCGGCGCACACCTCGAGCATCGCGATATCGACCCGATGGCGGATCTGGTTCGGGTGCAGCAACTCTGCCTGCTGCGCGCCGCCGACCTCGGCCTCGACGCCGACCACCCGCGTAACCTGAACCGCTCGATCATTCTCGATCAGTGAACCGCCGCGCCATGCAGTCCGACGATACGGAATCCACGGCGGGCCGACGCGGTACCGGGCACCGCCGGTGCAGCGTCCCCGGCCAGGCCCGCCGCCCAGGATCACCGGCCGGGATCGCGGTTGCCGAGGAGGCGGGGAACCGCGAGTTCAGACCGCTAGGGTCACGGACATGCTGACGATCCCCGCCACCGCAGTTCCGGAGGACGCGCTGGTCCTCGCGCTGGACGTCGGCGGTACCACCATGAAGGGCGAGGTCACCGACTCCGCCGGCGCCGTGCTGGCTTCCGGCGTGCTCGAAACACCCCAGGGCGAAGCGGCTTTCGAGACGATGGGCGTGCTCGGCGACCGGTTGCTCGCCGAGCTGACCACCGAACAGCGGGCGTCGGTAGCCCGGGCGTCGGTAGTGCTGCCGGGCATCATCGATACCGCCCGCTCCATCGCCGTGTTCAGTGCCAACGTCGGCTGGCGCGACGTGCACATCGGTGATCGATTCAGCTCGCGCTGGAATATGCCGGTGCTCATCGAACACGATGTCGCCGTGGCGGGCTGGGCCGAATGGCGCTTCGGCGCGGGCCGCGGCCACGACGACGTGTGCGTGGTCATCCTGGGCACCGGCATCAGCGGAACCCTCTCCGTCGGCGGCAGATTGGTGCGCGGCGGCATCGGCCAGACCGGCGAATACGGCCACATCTCGGTCCGGCACGACAACGGCCTGCCCTGCGCCTGCGGCAACACCGGCTGCGTGGAAACCGTCGCCTCGGGCGCGTCCATCGCCCGCGCCTACGCCACACGAACCGGCCGAACCGCGAGCGCCGCAGAGATTTTCGCCCTCCGCGACACCGACACCGACGCGAAGGCGGTGCTCGCCGACGCCGTCGACGCCCTCGCCGACGGCCTGGTCGGCCTGATCCACGCCACCTGCCCGGAACTGATCATCCTCGGCGGCGGCCTCGCGGGCGCCGGCGCGGCCCTGACCGACCCCCTCCACCAAGCACTCACCGAGCGCCTCCGCCTGGTCCCCGCACCGGCGGTGGTGCTCGGCGAGTTCGGTGCGCGCGCGGGGTTGGCGGGCGCGGCCTTGTTGGCCCGCCACGGAGAGCTCGCGTGAACCCCCGCCGCGACCACTGGATCGAAACCAGCCGAAACCACCCGGCCCAGCCGCGAATTGGCCTGGTTGAGCTGTGTGGCGAAGCCCTGGAGGTCGGTACGTGATGGCGGCCCGCGAGTTCGCGGTGCGTGGGCGGGTGGTGTCGGCGTCACACCTGCTCGATGACGGCGTGGTCAGCGTCGTCGGGGATCGAATCACGAACGTACAGTCGTTTGCTGAATGGCTCGCCGCACATCCTGGTTCGCCGGAACCGGCGTTCGAAGGGACTGTCTTGCCCGGGCTGGTGGACATCCACAACCACGGCGGTTTCGGGCATCGGTTCGACACCGTCGATGCCGCGGAGGCGCGGGCGGCGGCGGAATTTCATCATTCGCAGGGCACGACCACCGTGGTGGCGAGTGTGGTCACCGGGGCCGCGGCCGACATGGTCGCGCAGACGACGGTGTTGCGGGAGCTGGCCGACGACGGCTTGATCGGCGGAATCCACGCCGAGGGACCGTTTCTCGCGGTCGCGCGGTGCGGGGCGCAGGATCCTAGGTTCCTAATCGATCCCGACCCGCAGCTGGCCGAGCAGTTGATCGCGGCCGCCGGTGGGCACCTGCGGATGATGACGATCGCGCCCGAACTCCCGGGCTATCCGACAGTGGCGCAGCTGCTTTCGGAGCACGGAGTGGTCGTCGCGCTCGGCCACACCGACAGTGACTTCCGCTCGTTCCGGGAAGCTTTGCGGCCGAGCGGGTTCGGCGACCTCGTCACGCACCTCGCCAACGGCATGCCCACGCTGCACCACCGGTCGGCCGGTCCGGTGGCCGCCGCGATGGTTGCCGCGGCCGCGGGCGACGCGGTGGTCGAGCTGATCGGCGACGGCGTGCATATCGATTCCGGCTTCGCCGCACTGGTTTTCGCTACCGCGCCCGGCCATGTGGCGTTGATCACAGACGCGATGCAGGCGGCGGGCATGCCGGACGGCGAGTATCGGCTCGGGCCGCAGTCCGTGCGGGTGCTCGACGGCATCGCGCGGGTGCCGAGCGGATCCATCGCCGGCGGCACATCCACCCTGTTGCGATGCGTGTCGTGGGCCGTCACGGAATGTCATGTGCCGCTGCGGGACGCGGTGTGCGCGGCGACCGCCGTGCCGGCGGCGGCGGCCGGGCTGACCGACGTCGGTGACCTGCGAACACGGCAGTTCGCCGACTTGGTCATAGCCGATGACGATCTGCACTTGCGCCGGGTGCTCAGACGTGGACAGTGGTTGTCGTGATCCTCACCGTGACAATGAATCCCGCCTACGACATGACCTATCGCGTGGAGCGTTTCGAACGCGGCCAGGCGCACCGCGTGCGCTCGGTCGAGCAGCGCATCGGCGGCAAGGGCATCAATGTCACGAGAGTGCTGAACCAGCTCGGAAAGTACGCGCGTGCAACCGGTTTCGCGGACCATGCGTTCGCCGCGGCCGCCGAGCTGGAGATGCCGGTGGATTTCGTGCACGCACTGCCCTGGGTGCGGCGCACCGTGGTGATCAGCGAATCCGACGACGGCACCGCCACCGCGCTCTGGGAGCCGGGCGCGCGCGTCTCCAATCCGCATGCCGCCGAACAGCTCACGATCCGGGTCGCGGGCCTGCTCCCCGACATCAACGGCCTCGTCATCTCCGGCTCCCTACCCGGCGGGATCGATCCGGGCCTGCCCGCCGAGATCGCCCGCATCGCCGTCGAGGCCGGCGTTCCGACGATCTGCGACGTCGACGGCGAGGCGCTGCGCCTGGCCGCCGAGATCCCCGGCGTCGTCCTCATGCCCAACACCGAAGAGCTGGAACGCCTCACCGGCTTGGTCCCCGTCACCCCCGACGAGATCGTGCACGCGGTCCGCCCGCTGCTCAAACGCGGTGTCGCCGCCATCATCGCCACCCGGGGCGCCGAAGGCATGATCGCCATCACCCCCGAAGGCGCCTGGGTCGCCGAACTCCCCGAGGTACTCGCCGGGAACCCCACCGGCGCGGGTGATTCCGCCGCCGCCGCGGTCATCGCCGCCCTGTCCGAACGCGGCGACCCCGACTGGCCGGCCATCCTCACCAATGCCGTCGCCACCTCCGCCGCCGCCGTCGTCATTCCCGTGGCCGGCGAAATCGATCGCTGCCTGCGGACCCGCATCGCCCCGGCCGTCGTCGTCGAAAAGCTAGCCCGAACCACCACCTAGGAGTCTCCCCCATGCCGTTGACGCCAGTACCCGAACTGATCACCGCCGCCCGCCCCGGCGGTTTGGGTGCCTTCAACGTCATCACCCTGGAACACGCCGAGGCCATCGCCACCGCCGCCGAAGCCGCGAATCGCCCTGCGGTCCTGCAAATCTCGGAGAACACCGTCAAATACCACGGCAGCCTGGCGCCGCTCGCCCTGGCCTGCCTGCGCATCGCCGCCGACAGCACCGCCCCCCTCGCCGTCCACCTGGACCACGCCACATCCTTCGAACTGATCACCGCCGCGGCCGAACTCGGCATCACCTCGGTCATGTACGACGGCTCCACCCTGGACTACGCCGCGAACGTCGCCGCCACCAAGGACATCGCCGCCTGGTGCCACACCCGCGACATCTTCCTCGAAGCCGAACTCGGCGAAGTGGGCGGCAAAGACGGCGCCCACGCCCCCGGCGCCCGCACCGACCCCGCCGAAGCCGCCGACTTCGTAGCCGCCACCACCGTCGACGCCTTGGCCGTAGCCGTCGGCTCCTCCCACGCCATGCACACCCGCACCGCCGAACTGGACAACGACCTCATCGCCCGACTATCCGCCAAGGTCCCCGTCCCCCTGGTCCTGCACGGCTCCTCCGGCGTCCCCGACTCCGGCCTCAGCGCCGCCATCCACCACGGCATGACCAAAATCAACCTCGCCACCCGCCTGAACATCCAGGCCACCACCGCCCTCCGCACCGCCCTCACCCCGGACACGACCCTCTCCGACCCCCGCAAATACCTCACCCCCGCCCGCACCGCCATCCAGTCGGAGGTAACCCACCTCCTCCACCTCCTGGCGACCTGAGATCTTTGCGGTCACGACCTCCGGACGACGTCGGCCATCCATTTGTCGGCGGCTTCGCGGGTCCAGCTGAGACTGATGTCGGCGCCGTGGAATTCGCGGGCGTATTCGGTGAGCATTTCGGTGGCCGATTGCCTGGCTTGGAAGGCGGTGGCGTCGGCGGCGACGCGGTAGAGGTGGCCGCAGACCATGGAGTTCTCGGTGAAGATGCTGTGCCGCCAGCCTTCCGGGGTGGCGTAGATGTACATGCCGGTGGGCATCTCGTAGCGCGGTTCCGGCTGGGTCATGGGTGCTCCCCCCGACGTGTCCCGTGCATGGATCGCCGACCAGCCTAACCGCGAGAGCCTATTTCAGCACGTACGGCGAAACGGAGCTGCGGTGTTCGGAGATGTCGAGCACCTTGCCCAGCGGCGGGAAGGCGCGCTGCGGGCAGTTGGTGCGCTCGCAGACTCGGCAGCCCGCACCGATCAAAGTGGGTGTGGCCAAGTCCAAGTCGATGCCGTCGGCGTAGACGACGCGGGCGGCGTGCCGCAGTTCGCAGCCCAGGCCGATGGCGAAGGTCTTGCCGGGCTGGCCGTAGCGGGTGGCGCGGCGCTCGACTGTTCTTGCCACCCACAGGTATTTGCGGCCGTCGGGCATCTGGGCGATCTGGGTCATGATCTTGCCGGGGTAGGCGAAGGTCTCGTAGACGTTCCACAGCGGGCAGGTGCCGCCGCTGGAGGAGAAGTGGAAACCGGTGGCGGACTGGCGTTTCGACATGTTTCCCGCCCGGTCGACGCGGACGAAGGAGAACGGCACGCCCCGGAGCTTCGGCCGTTGCAGGGTCGAAAGCCGGTGGCAGATGGTCTCGTAGCTCTGGGTGAAGAAGGCCGACAAGCGCTCGATGTCGTAGCGGAAGTCCTCGGCGACCTCGTGAAAGTGCGTGTAGGGCAACACGGTCGCGGCGGCGAAGTAGTTGGCCAGGCCGAGCATCGCCAGCTTGCGGGAGTCCTCGGTGGCGAAATTGCCTTCTTCGACCAGCTTTTCGAGCAGTTCGGCGCATTCGAAGTAGGCGAGTTCGGCGGCAAGCTTGAAGGTGCGCTGCCCGCCGGACAGGTGCGGCGCGATCTCCAGCACTCGGGCCTCGGGGTCGTAGCGGTGCAGCACGCCCTCGCCGAGGTCGATGCGCTCCACGATCCGCACGTCGTGGTCGCGCAGCAGCCGCGCGATCTCCCGGTTCACGTCGCCGCCGTGGAACCGGATCCGGTCGGTGAGTTTCTCCGCGGCCGTGTCCAATTCGTGGATGTAGTTCTGCCGCTGATAGAAGAAGTCACGAACCTCCTCGTGCGGCTTGCTGATCGCGGCGCTGCCGGAGCCGTCGGCGAAGCGGTCCTCGGTGGCGGCGGCCAGCTGGGCGCTGGTGTTGCGGTAGCGGTTGTGCATGTTGACCAGCGCACGGGCCATGCTCGGGTGCGCGGAGACCATGTCGGCGATCTCCTGGGTGTCGGCTTCGATGCCGAGCTCCTGGTCCATCACCACCTCTTGGAGTTCGGCGATGAGCCGGGTGTCGTCCTGGGAGGAGAAGAAGGTGGCGTCGACGCCGAACACTTCGCTGATCTTCAGCAGCACCGGGACGGTGAGCGGGCGGACATCGTGCTCGATCTGGTTGAGGTAACTCGCCGAGATCTCCAGCTTGGTGGCCAGTGAGACCTGACTCAGTCCCCGCTCGGTCCGCAGCTGACGTAGCCGCGCCCCGACATAAGTCTTGGCCATATGTCCAGTTTAAGCGCCATTTCGCACCCCTGCCAATACAGAATTAGCAGCCGAGCTGAGCCAATTGTCACAGGGGCGCGCTACGGTCGATGGGTGCTGCTCTCGGATGTCGTCCAGGCTTCGGAGACCGTTCGCGCCACCCGGTCCCGGAAGACGAAAATCGCCACCTTCTCCGCGCTGCTCGCCGCCGCCACGACGGAGGAGCTGGCGCCGGTCGTGGCGTGGGTCTCGGGCGAACTGCGGCAGGGCCGCATCGGCACCGGCTGGCGCACGCTCACCGGGCTGGACGGCAGTCCCGCAGCCGGTGCGACGCTGACGGTTTCGGGCGTCGACCAGGCGTTCAGCGAACTGGCCGAGGTCTCCGGAAGCGGCTCGGCCACCCGCCGCAAGGAGTTGCTGACCGCGCTGTGGTCCGCCGCGACCACGGCGGAACAGGGCTTTCTCCTGCGCCTGTTGACCGGCGAGATCCGGCAGGGCGCGCTCACCGCGATCGTCGCCGAAGCGGTGGCCGCGGCCGCGGAGGTTCCGGTCGACCTGGTCCGCCGCGCGTACATGCTGTCCGGGCAACTCCCGGTCACCGCCGCGGCCGCGCTCACCGGGGGCGAGTCGGCCCTCAGAGAGTTCCGGCTGGAAGTGGGCCGGCCGATCCAGCCGATGCTGGCCTCGCCCGGCGCCTCGCTGGACGAGGTGCTCGCCGAATTCGAGGGCGAGGTGACCGTCGAGCACAAGATGGACGGCGCCCGCATCCAGGTGCACCGTGACGGCGAGCAGGTGTGGGTCTTCACCCGGACGCTGCGGGACATCACCGACCGCGTGCCCGAACTGGTGGCGTTGGTCGCCGCGCTCGACTGCACCAGCGTCGTGCTGGACGGAGAAACCTTGGCGCTCACCGATTCCGGCCGGCCACGCCCGTTCCAGGAGACGATGAGCCGCTTCGCGACCTCGGTACTCACCCCCACCGCAGCCGCCCCCGACGCCCCCGGCACCGCGGTTGCTGGCGCGGCGGTCTCCGAGTCCGACGCGGCGACGGTGACCAGAGAACTGCTCCTGCACCCGTACTTCTTCGACTGCCTGCATCTGGACGGCACAGACCTGCTCGATTCCCCGCTGGCCCGCCGCCGCGCCGCCCTGACCAAGGTGGCCTCCGAATACAGCATCCCGGCGCTGATCCGCCCGGACGCGGAAGCCGCCGCCGAATATTTCGACGGCGTCCTGGCCTCCGGCCACGAGGGCGTCATGATCAAATCGCTGAGCGCGCCCTACGCCGCGGGCCGCCGCGGCCGGGCCTGGCAGAAGATCAAACCGACACACACCCTGGACCTGATGGTGCTCGGCGCCGAGTGGGGCTACGGCCGCCGCACCGGCTATCTGTCGAATCTGCACCTGGGCGCGCGCGATCCGGAATCGGGCGAACCGGTGATGGTGGGCAAGACCTTCAAGGGCCTGACCGACGCGCTGCTGGGTTGGCAGACAGCCGAATTCCCGCGGCACGAGCGCGCCCGAGACGAGCACACCGTGTATCTGCGGCCCGAGCTGATCGTCGAAATCGCCTTGGACGGTGTCCAAGTGAGCCCGCGCTATCCCGGCGGGGTGGCGCTGCGCTTCGCCCGCGTCGTCCGCTATCGCCCCGACAAGGGTCCCGCCGACGCCGACACCATCGACACTGTTCGCGCTCTATTGCCCTGACAACGAGCACATCTCCGAATCCTTCGGTGCGCTTCCCCGGAAAGCCGTGGTCAATGGACCAGACTGTTCGCGGGATTGGTCCGATACGCGTTCGGAACGGGGTCTCGGCATTGCGAAAGTGGTTGCGAAAGACGGCGCCCAGAGCCGTCGTCCTACTAGCGGTGATGTGCGTCGGCGGTGCTACCGCCGCACAAGCGACGCCGGTCGAGGAGATAGAGAAGCTAGCGAGACCGGTGGTGCGCGATCCGGCGACGGTGTTGCCGACGCCCATCGGTGATCCGTTCTACGATCCGCCCGCCGGCTTCGAGGAGACCGCGCCCGGCACCGTGCTCGCCACCAGAGTGGGCGGCATCGGGCTGACGCTCACGCCGGTGACCTCCACCGAACTGCTGATTCGTTCCACCGATGCCAAGGGTAATCCGGTGCCGGTGGTCGCGACACTGCTGGTGCCACAGGCCCCATGGACCGGACCGGGGGCGCGGCCGGTGGTTGCCTACAACGTCGCCATCGATTCCCTGGGCCACACCTGCGCCCCGTCCTATCAGCTACGCAAGGGCCCGTCGGCGGATCTGATCGCCGCGCAGATTCCGCTGGCCAAGAACTACGCGGTGATCGTGCCCGACCACGAGGGCCCCAGACAGGCCTACGCGGCCGGACGAATGGCCGGTCACGCGGTTCTGGATTCGCTACGCGGGTCGGTCAGCAGCCCCGGATTGGGCCTGAGCCCGGACTCGCCCGCGGTCGTCACCGGTTACTCCGGCGGCGCGATCGCCGCCGGTTGGGCGGCGCAGCTCGCCCCCGTCTATGCTCCGGAACTGGCTCTCGTCGGCGCCGTATTCGGCGGCGTCCCAGCCGATTTCGAACTTCTTCTGCACACCATGAGCGGCCATAACGCCGCCTCCGGTGTCTTCCTCGCCGCCGCCCTCGGGGTCGCCCGCGAGTACCCGGAGATGCTGTGGATGCTCAACGACAACGGCTGGCGCCTCGCGCAATTCTTCAAGGACCTCTGTTTCCCCGGCGAGGCGGTGCTGGGCGCGATCCTGCCGGTCCCCGCGGAAATGCTGACCGACGCGCCGGACCCCCTCGAGGACCCGCTGATCCAGCGAATCCTGGCCGAGAACCGGATGGGCGAGACCGCCCCGGCCGTGCCGGTGTACATCTATCACGGCACGCACGAGCTGTGGGTTCCGCTCGAAGGAGCGGAGAACCTCTACGACGACTGGTGCGCGCAGGGGGTGCCGGTACAGCTCGACATCTTCCCGGGCGAGCACATCATCGCGGGGTTCGTGGGGATCCCGGAAGCGAACGCGTGGATCGACAGATTGTTCGCGGGCGACCGGCCACAGGGCTGCCAGAAGGCGCGGCGGTGAGGATCCACGTTAGCTCATACGCTGGGCGCGACATACGGCAACCGCATGGCAATCCGGACAGACCATACGGGAGACTGGACACGTGACCGCCGAATTACTGGTACTCGTGATCGTCATCGTCACGGCACTCGCCTTCGATTTCACGAACGGCTTCCACGACACCGCCAACGCGATGGCCACCTCGATCGCCACCGGGGCGCTGCGCCCGCGCGTCGCGGTCGCGGTCTCGGCGGTGCTGAACCTGATCGGCGCGTTCCTGTCGGTCGCGGTCGCCGCGACCGTGGCCAAGGGCATCGTGCAGCTCGACTCGGTGCACGGCCAAGACCTGCTGCGGATCGTGTTCGCGGGCCTGGTCGGCGGCATCCTGTGGAATCTGCTCACCTGGTTGTTCGGGTTGCCGTCGAGCTCCTCGCACGCGCTGTTCGGTGGACTGATCGGCGCCACCATCGCCTCGCTGGGCTGGGGCGGGGTGATCTGGACCGGTGATTCCCAGGGCGTGCTCACCAAGATCGTGCTGCCCGCGGTGCTCGCGCCGATCGTGGCCGCACTGGTGTCGGCCATCGGTACCCGCGCGGTCTACCGGATCACCCGCGGCTCCAACGAAGAGAAGGTCACCACCGGGTTCCGCTGGGGGCAGATCGGTTCGGCCTCGCTGGTCTCGCTCGCACACGGCACCAATGACGCGCAGAAGACGATGGGCGTCATCTTCCTGGCGCTGGTCGCGCACGGCACGCTCACCAAGGACGCGGAGATGCCGCTGTGGGTGATGGCGGCCTGTGCCGTCGCCATCGCGGCCGGCACCTACCTCGGCGGCTGGCGGATCATCCGCACCCTCGGCAAAGGCTTGGTCGAGATCGACTCCCCACAGGGCCTGGCCGCCGAATCCGCTTCCGCTGCGATCATTCTGACCTCGGCGCACTTCGGGCTGCCGCTGTCCACCACGCAGACCGCGACCGGCTCCATCCTGGGCAGCGGCCTGGGCAAGGGCGCCGAGGTGCGCTGGGGCGTGATGGGCAGGATGGTGGTCGCCTGGCTGCTGACCCTGCCGCTGGCCGGTGTGGCCGGCGCGATCTGCTGGGCCATCGCGCATTTCATCGGCGGGCTGGCCGGTGTGCTGGTCGTCTTCGCGATCCTGATCGCGCTGTCGACGCTGATGTGGCTGCGGTCCAAGCGCAACCCGGTCGACACGCACAACGTCAACGAGTGGCCAAGTTCGACCGAGGTCGTCAATGTCTCGGAGGTGGAGACCAAGGTGATCACCTCCACCGAGGTGCCCGCCGGTATCCGCTCGGCGAAGAAGTAGGAGAGCAGGCATGCATACGCTCACCACGAATCTCAAAGCCCTGTGGGATGTCACGCTCGCGGCGCTGATCCTCGGCGCCGGCTTGCCGATCATCTTCGCGGTCGGCGTGCGGCTGTGGTCGTCCGCGGATAGCGTTCAGTCCGACGGCAGCGCGGCCCGGCGTAACTATCCGGCCCTGGCCGGCGCGTGGGCCTGTTTCCTGCTGGTGCTCGCCGCGATCATCGTCGGCATTCTCTACACCGCGAAGGCCTTCCTCGCCGCCAAGTTCGGCATCCACTTGTTCGGACAGTCCTGAAGGGCGGCGCTATGACGGAACAACAGGCCTCACGGCAGAAACTACTCGGCCGCGTCATCGGCTGGCTGCGCGCTGGATACCCCCAGGGCGTCCCGCAATCGGATTACGTCGCGCTGTTCGCCGTGCTGCACCGCCATCTCACCGACTACGAGGTCGTGGCCATCGCCGAAGAGCTTGTCGCCGACCGCAACCCGAAGTCCGAGATCAGCCACGCCGATATCGAGACCGCGATCACCCGCTTCGCCATCGAACAGCCCGCACCGCAGGACGTGGCCCGCGTCGCCTCACACCTCGCCGCAGGCGGCTGGCCCCTGGCCACTCCGCTCACCGAGTCGGACTGACGAGCCGCCGTGCCCCCCTTCCTGCATGCCATCATCGAATGGCTGCGCGCCGGATACCCCGACGGTGTCCCGGAATCCGACTACATCCCCTTGATCGCCCTGCTCCGCCGCCGCCTCTCCGACGACGAAGTCCGCCTGATCGCCGCCGAACTCGCCAGCACCGGCGACTTCCCCGCCGACAAGACCGACATCCAGGTGATGATCACCAAGGTCACCAACGACATGCCCGCCGAACCCGACGTCGTCCGCGTCCAATCCCGCCTCGAAGCCCACGCCTGGCCGACCCCGGATCAGTGAGGCGCATCCTCGGGTTCGAGCCGGGTAACGCCCGGCACCTTGTCGATACCTCTGTCGAACGAGGCGATCGCCGATCCTGCTGATGCCTCGGCGAGAGCGACCAGGTACGCGTCCGCGAACGCCAGCCGGTGCTGTTCGTAGACATCAATGGTTCTGACCAGCAGGGCGGGATCGTTCGTGACGATGTTCCGAGAACCGATCATCGCTCTGGACAACGCGGCGACCTGCGGTCTCGGCACGCGGTAGACGCTCTGCATTACGTAGACGATCTCGGCCAGTATCAGGTCCGAGAGGTGCAACTCGTCGGCTTTCGCCAGGAACGCGGTCGCACGTCTGCCTGATTCCGGCGGGTCCTGCGTGAGATGGCGCACCAGGATATTGGTGTCGAGATAGACCGTCACGGCTCGTTCTCCCCCCACTGCGCGGCCCACGCCGCATTCCGGATCTCCTCCCAGGACTTGCCCTGAATCCGTGGGGGCACCGGCACACTCCCCGCCAATTCGAGCAGGTCCGGAGTCCGAGCCAGCACTACCACTTGCCCCTCCACACGGAAGTGGACGCTGTCTCCCACCTGCAGGTCCAAGGCATCTCGCACGGCCTTCGGCACCGTGATCTGCCCCTTGGACGTCAATCGAGCCAGCGCATCCATCACAGCCTCCTTACTTCCGGCATGAAGTAAGGATAGTTGCGAATCCCCGCTGATCGGCTAGAAGGCCGATTCGTCGAGGGCCATGATGTCGTTGTCGAGGGTGGCGAGGATGTCCTTGGTGGCGGTCAGTTCGGGGAGGACGTTCCTGGCGAAGAACGTGGCTATGGCTACTTTGCCCTGGTAGAAGGGGGTGTCCTTGGGGGTGGCGCCTTCGGAGAGGGCGGCGGCGGCGATTTCGGCCTGGGCCAGCAGGCGCCAGGCGATGAGGAGGTCGCCTACCGACATCAGGAAGCGGACCGAGCCGAGGCCGACCTTGTAGAGCTCGGCGGGGTCCTGCTGGGCGGCCATGAGGTAGCCGGTGAGGGTGGCGGCCATGGCGGCGACGTCGGATTGGGCGGTGGCGAGCAGGGCGCGTTCGGTGTCGAAGCGGCCGGTCTGGCCGTCCAGGAAGGCGGTGATCTGGCCGTTGATGTGGGCCAGGGCGGCGCCCTTGTCGCGAATGATCTTGCGGAAGAAGAAGTCCTGGGCCTGGATCGCGGTGGTGCCCTCGTAGAGCGAGTCGATCTTGGCGTCGCGGATGTACTGCTCGATCGGATAGTCCTGCAGGTACCCGGAACCACCGAAGGTTTGCAGCGATTCCGTGAGGTACTGGTAGGCGCGCTCGGAGCCGACGCCCTTGACGATGGGCAGCAGCAGGTCGTCGACACGGTGCGCCAGTTCGGCGTCGGCGCCCGAAACCAGTTCCGCCACATCGGCGTTCTGGTGGGCGGCGGTGTAGAGGTAGACCGCGCGCAGGCCCTCGGCGTAGGCCTTCTGCAGCGCCAGTGAACGACGCACGTCCGGGTGGTGGGTGATGGTGACGCGCGGGGCGGCCTTGTCGGCCATCTGGGTCAGATCGGCGCCCTGGACGCGAGTCTTGGCGTACTCCAGCGCATTCAGGTATCCGGTGGACAACGTGCCGGTCGACTTGATGCCGACCACCATGCGCGCGTTCTCGATCACCTGGAACATCTGGGCGATGCCGTTGTGCACCTCGCCGACCAGCCAGCCCTTGGCCGGCACCGCGCCGCCGAAGGTGACCTCGCAGGTCGGGGAGGACTTCAGGCCCATCTTGTGCTCGACGCCGGTGACATAGACGCCGTTGCGGTCGCCGAGCTCGAGGGTCTCGGAGTCGAAGAGGAACTTCGGCACGTAGAACAGCGACAGCCCCTTGGTACCGGGGCCGGCGCCTTCGGGCCGGGCCAGCACCAGGTGGAAGACATTGTCCGCGGTCTCGCCGACGTCGCCGCCGGAGATGAACCGCTTCACGCCCTCGATGTGCCAGGAGCCGTCCTCCTGCTTGATCGCCTTGGTGCGCCCCGCCCCGACATCGGAACCGGCGTCCGGCTCGGTCAGCACCATGGTGCCCTGCCAGCCGCGCTCGTATCCCTCGGTGGCCCAGCGCTTCTGCTCGTCGGTGCCGACGTTGAACAGCACCGAGGCCATCACGGGGCCCATGTTGAAGAAGCTGGCCGACGGATTGGCGCAGGTGATCATTTCCTGCACCGCCCAGACCACGGCGGCCGGCGCGGCGGTGCCGCCCATGCCCTCGGGCAGGCCGAGGCGGCTCCAGTCCGCTTCGCGCACGGCCTCGACGGTCTTGCGCAGCGGTTCGGGCACGGAGATCGAGTACGTAGCCGGGTCGTAGGTCACGGGGTCGCGGTCGGCCGGGGCGAAGGACTCGGCGATCGGCCCCTCCGCCAGCCGCTTCACCTCCGCGAGGATCTCGCGGACGGTGTCGGAATCGAGATCGCCGTAGGCGCCGGTGTCGAGGAGCTTGTCCAGTTCGAGGACCTCGAAGAGGTTGAACTCGAGATCTCGCGCGTTCGCCTTGTAGTGACCCACCGTGGTCCTCCCTGACTCACTGCCGCGGCCCCTGTAGCCACGAATTCGGGGTTCTGACGTTGTACAAAACGAAGAGTGCCGTACCGCTGTCGAGCTACGCAACCGTAGGCAAAACACTACGTCACCGTAGGTTTCCCAGGCCCGAAACGCGGTAGCCGTGAGATAACTGTGACCTTCGCAAGTGCTCCCGGCAACCTTTTCGTACACCTCCCGGAACTCCTTGCGGTGAGCACTAATTCACCTGGACGAAACGCTCGCAACGGACTCGTCACCGAGAGATATTCCGCCGCAACAACTTCTGGCTACCGTTCGGATCACGAATACAGCCGCTGTATACAGCGCGGTCCACAGGCCGCCGCGGCGACCCGCGAGCAGCCGTTACGGACCGTGCCGGTGCCGCAGGCGGGCGTATTCGGCACGGCGCATCCAGCGCCGCCGCTCCACCTGATGAAGTTAGAAGGGTTCGCCCCATGCCAGAATCCCGTGCCGCCCGCCGGCAACATGCCCGCCTGACCAAAATCTTGGTCGCGCCCACCGCGCTGGCGCTCGCCGGCCTGTTGCTGACCGCCTGTGGCGCCAAGGACGACGCCGCCACCGGCTCGAGCGCCGCCTCGTGCGTCGACACCTCCAAAGACTCGATCAAAGTCGGTTCGCTGCACTCGCTTTCGGGCACGATGGCGATCTCCGAAGTCACCGTCGCCAACTCCACCAAGCTGGCGGTCGACCAGATCAACGCCGCCGGCGGCGTGCTGGGCAAGAAGATCGAACTGGTACTCGAGGACGGCGCTTCGGACCCGAAGACCTTCGCCGAAAAGGCCGAGAAGCTGATCAGCTCCGACTGTGTCGCGGCGGTGTTCGGCGGCTGGACCTCCTCCAGCCGCAAAGCCATGAAGCCGAAATTCGAGAGCCTGAACTCGCTGCTCTACTACCCGGTCCAGTACGAGGGCCTGGAAGACAGCAAGAACATCTTCTACACCGGCGCGACCACCAACCAGCAGATCATCCCGGCGCTGGACTACCTGAAGCAGAAGGGTGTGACGTCGCTTTACCTGGTCGGCTCGGACTACGTCTTCCCGCAGACGGCCAACCGCGAGATCAAGGCGTACGCGGCGGCCAACGGCATCGAGATCAAGGGTGAGGACTACACCCCGCTCGGCTCCACCGATTTCTCCACAATCATCAACAAGGTGCGCAGCGCCAAGGCCGGTGCGGTGTTCAACACCCTCAACGGCGACTCCAACGTCGCGTTCTTCCGCGAGTACACCAACGCGGGCCTGAAAGCCGCCGAGATGCCGGTGGTTTCGGTGTCCATCGCCGAGGAGGAGGTCGCGGGCATCGGCGCGCAGAACATCGCCGGCCAGCTCACCGCCTGGAATTACTACCAGACCGTCGATTCGCCGGTGAACAAGAAGTTCGTCAGCGACTACAAGGCCGCCTTCGGCGCCGACAAGCCGACCTCGGACCCGATGGAAGCCGCCTACGCCTCGGTCTTCCTGTGGAAGAACACCGTCGAGAAGGCCAAGTCCTTCCAGGTCGCCGACATTCAGGCCGCCGCCGACGGCGTCAGCTTCGAAGCGCCCGAGGGCCTGGTCACCATCGACGGCTCCAACCACCACATCACCAAGACCGCCCGGATCGGCGAGATCCGCCCGGACGGCCTGATCTACACGGTGTGGGACTCGGGCAAGGCCGTGCAGCCGGACCCGTACCTGAAGTCCTACGACTGGGCCAAAGGCCTGAAGTAGTTCGCCACGTGCCGGACCCCGGCCCGTCCTGGTGACGGGCCGGGGTCCGGCCGACACCGTTAGGAGTCCTTCATGGATGTGGTTGTCGGGCAGCTCTTCACGGGGTTGAGCCTGGGATCGATTCTGTTGCTCGCGGCGCTGGGCCTGTCGCTGACCTTCGGTCAGATGGGCGTGATCAACATGGCGCACGGCGAGTTCATCATGGCCGGCTGTTACACGACTTACGTTGTGCAGAAGGTCATCTCGTCGGCGGGCGTCTCGCTGTTCGTCTCCCTGCTGATCGGGTTCCTGGTCGGCGGAGCGCTGGGGGCGGCGCTGGAAATGGGCCTGATCCGCTGGATGTACCACCGGCCGCTGGACACCCTGCTGGTCACCTTCGGTGTCGGGTTGGTGCTACAGCAGCTGGCGCGCGACCTCTTCGGCGCGCCCGCCAAGAACGTGCTGGCGCCGTCCTGGCTCAGCGGCGGCGTCGACATCATGGGCGCCGTGGTGCCCAAGACCCGCATCTTCATTCTGGTGCTGGCCGTGGCCGCCGTGACCGTGCTGGCCGTAGTACTGAAGACGACGCCGCTGGGCCGCCGGATCCGCGCCGTGGTGCAGAACCGTGGCCTCGCCGAAACCAGCGGGGTCTCTTCTCGTTTCACCGATATCAGCACCTTCTTCATCGGCTCCGGATTGGCCGGCGTCGCGGGCGTGGCGCTGACGCTGATCGGCTCGACCAGCCCCACCATCGGGCAGAGCTATCTGATCGACGCGTTCCTCGTGGTCGTGATCGGCGGGCTGGGGCAGATCAAAGGCACGGTCATCGCGGCGTTCGCGCTCGGCCTGCTCAACTCGTTCATCGAATACTCGACCACCGCGTCCATCGCGAAGGTCATCGTGTTCGCCGCGATCGTCATCTTCCTGCAGGTCCGCCCGCAGGGGCTGTTCACTGTCCGGACAAGGAGTCTGGCATGACCACACTCACCGAGAAGCTGCAGCGGCACTCTTCGCTGACCGCGTTGAGCGGCTTCGCTTTCGCCGCCGTCCTGCTGTTCGCGGTGGCGCCGGCGGTGCTCAGCGACTTCCGCCTGAACCTGCTCGCCAAGTTCCTGTGCTTCGCCATCGTCGCGGCGGGCATCGGATTGGCCTGGGGCCGGGGCGGAATGCTCACCCTGGGCCAGGGCGTGTTCTTCGGTATCGGCGCCTACGTCATGGCGATGCACCTGCAGATGACCGACGCCGCGCGGCTCGGCAACGACGTGCCGGAGTTCATGGAGATCTCCGGCATCCGCGAATTGCCCACGTTCTGGCAGCCTTTCGCGTCCGCGCCGGTCGCCATCCTCGGCATCCTGATCCTGCCCGGACTGGTGGCGGCGGTGCTCGGCTACGGCGTGTTCAAACGCCGGGTCAAGGGCGCCTACTTCGCCATCCTGAGCCAGGCGCTGGCCGCCGCGCTGGCCATCCTGCTCACCGGCCAGCAAGCCATCGGCGGTTTCACCGGCCTGTCGGACTTCCGGGCGTTCTTCGGCTTCAAGCTGTCGGACCCGGTGAACCGTCAGATGCTGTTCTTCATCGCCGCGGGCACCCTGCTGGTCGTGGTGGCACTGGTGCGCCAGCTCATGCACAGCCGGTACGGGGAACTGCTGGTGGCCGTGCGCGACCAGGAGGAGCGGGTCCGATTCCTCGGATACGACCCGGCCAATATCAAGATCGTCGCGTATGTCGTGGCGGCCTTCTTCGCCGGTATCGCGGGCGCGCTGTTCACCCCGATCGTCGGCATCATCTCCCCCGCCGACATCGGCGTCGTGCCCTCGATCGCCTTCCTGATCGGCGTCGCGATCGGCGGGCGCACCACGCTGCTGGGCCCGGTGCTCGGCGCGATCGGCGTCGCCTGGGCCCAGACCGCGCTCTCGGAACAGTTCCCGTCGGGCTGGACCTATCTGCAAGGTGTGCTGTTCATCGTGGTCGTCGGGTTCATTCCGGCCGGCCTGGCGGGTGTGTGGCCGATGCTGAAAGGCTTCGTGGACAGCAGGTTCCGGCGCTCCCGAACGGCGGTCGTGGTGCAGGAGTCGCCGGCCGTCGAAACCGTCGAGCCGGAGAAGGTGGAATCGCGATGACCACAATCGCCCATGAACCCAAGCTCGGCGGCAACGCGGGCATGGACAGCGAATACCTCGAAATCCGGGGCCTCTCGGTGAGTTTCGACGGATTCAAGGCCGTCACCGACGTGGATCTGACGGTGCTGCAGGGCGACCTGCGGTTCTTGATCGGTCCCAATGGCGCGGGCAAGACGACCTTGATCGACGCGATCACCGGGTTGGTGCCCGCCACCGGCTCGGCCCAGAAGTCGGGCGCGGAGCTGCTCGGCAAGAAGGTGCATCAGATCGCGCGGCTCGGCGTCGGCCGGACCTTCCAGACGGCAAGCGTTTTCGAGCAGCTGAGCGTCTTGCAGAACCTGGATATCGCGGCCGGTGCCAACCGTTCAGCGCTGACGCTACTTCGCCGACGCAAGTCGGTGCTGCCGAGTATCGAAGAGGCACTGGAGATCACCGGACTGGGCGCATTGCGCGACCAGCCCGCCGGTGTGCTCGCGCACGGGCAGAAGCAGTGGCTGGAGATCGGCATGCTGCTGGTGCAGAACGCCTCGGTGCTGCTGCTCGACGAACCGGTCGCGGGCATGAGCGCCGAGGAGCGCGAGGAGACCGGAAACCTGTTGCGCCGCATCGGCGGTGACCGCGTGGTCGTGGTCGTGGAGCACGACATGGACTTCATGCGCGCCTTCGCCACCTCGGTCACGGTGCTGGCCGGCGGCAAGGTGCTCAGCGAGGGCACCGTGGAGCAGGTCCAGGCCGACCCGAAGGTGCAGGAGGTCTACCTCGGCACCGCGGCGGCGGTCGGCACCGAACTCGAAACCGCGGAAACCGCGCACGGATTGGAAGAGGCCTGATGCTCGAGCTGATCGATATCCACTCCGGCTACGGCCGGACCGAGGTGATCCACGGCGTCTCGGTGACCGTGCCCGACGACAGCGTGGTCGCGATCATGGGTCACAACGGCGCGGGCAAGACCACCCTGCTGCGCACCGCGGTCGGCCTGATCGGCACGAAATCCGGGGCGATCCGGTTCGACGGCGAGACCATCACCAAGCTGTCCCCGTCGCGGCGGGTCAAGCGCGGGATCGCCTACGTTCCGCAGGGGCAGCAAAGTTTTCCCCAGCTGTCCACAGCGGAGAACTTGCAGGTCGTGGCCGACGGCCGGAAACGCGGCAAGGCCCTGATCGATGAGGCGCTCGACCTGTTTCCCGCGCTGCGGGAACTGCTCCCCCGCAAGGCAGGCCTGCTCTCCGGCGGCCAGCGCCAGCAGTTGGCCATCGCGCGGGCGCTGATCACCGAGCCGAAACTGCTCATCCTCGACGAACCCACCGAGGGCATCCAGCCGTCGGTGGTCGCCGAGATCGAGCGCACCATCATCGATCTCACCCGGCGCGGCGGCTTGAGCGTGCTGCTGGTGGAGCAGCACATCGGCTTCGCGCTGCAAGCGGCGCAACACTATTACGTGCTGCAGTCCGGACGGGTGAGTTCCACCGGCGACGGTGGCGCGGGCGCGGAGTCCGCGGTCCGCTCGGCGATGGCGATCTGAGTCGCCCATGAGCGGCAGGGGGCGGATATCCCTGGGCGAGCGAGTGTACGACGCCATGCGGCGGGATCTGGCCGCGGGCACGATCGTGCCCACCGAACGGCTGCGGGAGGAGCGACTGGCCGAAATCTACGGTGTCTCACGTACTCCGGTGCGCGAGGCGCTGGCCCGGTTGCAGGCCGACGGGTTGGTCGAGCGCCAATCCGACGGCCTGTACCCGTACCGGCCCCGGCTGGGTGAGCTGGATCAGCTGTACGAGTTGCGCATCCTGCTGGAGACCCGGGGGATTCAGCGCGTGGTGGGCCGGGCGAACGCACCCGCGTCGTTCTCCGGCTGGGAGCCGCGGGAGCCCGGTGCGGCACACGATCTTTCGCTGGTGCACGCGGAGCTCCACAGGTGGAAGCGGCTGCGGGACGATCCGCCCGAGCCCGGGGTCGCGCTGGTCGCCGCCGACGAGCAATTCCACACCACGCTGCTGGCGGCGGCGGGGAACGCGGCGCTGACCGAGGCGCTGTCGTCGGTCTACACCCGGGTGCGGCCGGTGCGGACGCTCGATCTGTATACGCCCGAACGCATCGCCGCGATGACGGCGGATCACATCACGATCGCCGAGCACCTGCTGGCCGGGGATCCGGACACCGCGCTGCGGGCGCTGCTCGCACACCTGGAGACGTCGCGAACCCATGTGCTGGCCCGGGCACAGCAGGCGCTGGAGCTCACGAAACTCGGCCGCGCCATGCGGGATTAGCCAGGGCCGACGGGATCAGCAGGCGGTTTGGAACGGGAAGCAGTTCTTGGGGGTGTAGGGCGGGGGTGACGGGGTGACCGAGGTGGTCTGCGCCGGCGCCGGGTCGGGGTGCGCGGAGCCGTCGACGAAAACCTTTGCCACTACCCAGAACACGAGCATCATGCCGATCACCGCGACGACCACCGCGCCCCACGCGCCTGCTTTCTGCCGTCTGGTCTGCGGGCCCGGGGTGTGCGGCGGACGTTGCGGGCGGGGCGGTTTGTCCGACGGCGTCACCTCGCCGAGCGGGGTGGGTTTCACCTCGTCGAATCCGTCGGCCAGCAATTCCGCCCGCGACGGCGGGTGATCCAGGCCCAGCGCCTGCGCGACGTGGATCACCCGGTCCACGGTCCAGCTACGGGCGGCGGCGGAGAAGCCCTCCAGGTAGATGCGGAGCTCGGTGGCGTCGTCGACGTTCGCGATCACCACGTCGAGGCCGGGCCGGATCGCGGTGCGGGCCGGGCGGACCATCGCGCCGCGTTCGGGGACCAGCACCACGACACCGCAGACGTCCCCGGGATCCTGGAGTGCCCGTTCCAGTTTGGCGCGGACCGCGTACACGCACTGTTCCAGGCGGTCGACGGGATCGGTTTCGCTGTCGTCGAGGTCGGCGGGCGCCGCGCTGACCTGCCACGGCCCCTCGGCGGTGATATTGAGAATTCCGCTCTGCCGCTTGCGGAAACCGCGGATCTCGGCGACGGTGAGGCCGCGCGGGGTGATGACCACCGCGTCGATCTGGCGGGTGCCGTGCACTCCGACGTGCACATCCACCGCGGCGAGGCCGGTGCTCGGGTAGGAACGCAGGCAGTCGACGAACTCCTGTTCGGCCGCCGAGAGCTGCGCTCCCGCCCTGATCTTCACCAGCATCGCTATCCCCTGCCAACCTGTTCGAAGCGCGCGTGGCCGCCCTGCTTCGCCTAACGCACCCGTTCCGATGATGCCCGCCTTACCGGCGCGGGGCCACCGAAAGCCGAGAACTGCAGGGGGATTAGGGACGAGCGCGAACCGGTCGCCCGGGCGGGCGGCTCTCGATCATCGCGGGTTTCACAGGTACGCTCGCCAGCGCTGGCCCAGACGGGCGGGGAACTCCACGTGAGAGGCGAACTGCGATGACGGAACCACGGATCGCCCCTGGCCGGGTCCGCGAGCTCGGGCCCATCAATTGGGTTGTCTGGCAGATTCTTTCACGCGCCGCAGGCACCAGTGACGCACACCTGTTCAGCACGCTCGGCCGCACCGGCGGCCTGTTCCGCGGCTGGCTGCACTACTCCGGCAAACTCATGCCCGGCGGCCGGCTACCCCGGCACGAGGCCGAGCTGGTCATCCTGCGGGTCGCCCACCTCCGGCAGTGCGAGTACGAGATGGATCACCACATCCGGCTCGGCAAGAAGGCCGGTGTGACGCCCGAGATCCTGGAACGCCTGCGCACCGGCCCGGCCGCCGGGGGCTGGTCGGACAAGCACCGGGCGCTGCTCACCGCCGTCGATCAGATCGTGGCGACGCGCGACCTCGACGACACCGCCTGGGCGGCGCTCGCCGCGCACTACGACGAGCGCCGCCTCATCGAAATCGTCCTGCTCGTCAACCAATACGAGGGCCTGGCCTCCTCGATCACCACGCTGCGCATCCAGCGCGACGGGTTCTGAGGCTCAGCGCTCGATCAGCAGCGTCTCCAACCCGTCCAGCACCAGGGCGAGGCCGAATTCCCAGGCGTGGCCGGCGCTGTAGGCCGCGTCCTGGTGCTGCCCGGCGGCCGCGCCGACCCGGGCGGCCACCGGATAACGCTCGGTGTCGAATACCTGTTCCAGCAGCGGCGCGGCGCGTTCCCACCATTGATGGTCGGACATCGTGCTGTCGGCGGCCGCCCGTTCGGTGTCGATGGCGACGCGGGCGACCGAGGTGACGAAGCCGAGTAGATGGGTCAGCGCCGCGTCCATCTCCACATCGCTGAGCCCGATGCGTTCGAAAGCCCGCAATTCGTGGTCGTATTTGGCGGCGACGCCCGGGCCGAGCGGCGGCCGGGTGGTCGGCAGGTAGGCCACCCACGGATGCCGCGCCAGCAGCGCGCGGTTGGCCTCGGCGATCGCGGTGACCCGCGCGCGCCAGTCCAGGCCGGACAGGTCCGGGCGCGGCATCCGCTGGTAGACGGTGTCCAGCATCAGGTCGACCAGTTCGGCCTTGCCCGGCACATAGGTGTAGGTCGCCATCGGCGTCAGCCCGAGCCGCGCGGCCACCGCCCGCATGGTCAGCGCCTCCAACCCGGCCGAGTCCGCGATCTCCAGCGCGGCCGTCACCACCGCGTCGATACTGCTGCGCTGTTTCGGTCCGCGCGCCGGCTTTCCCGGTACCCGCCAGAGCAATTCGAGCGTGCGCGCCGGGTCGCCCGCACCAGTGCGTTCTTTTGCCGCCAAGTCGCCTCCTCCGCTGGGGCCTCGATCGTATCGATGTGACTCAGCTCATAGTGCAGCGGCTCGGAAATTATTCTACAAGGTACAGCGTACTAAGTATAGAGTTTGTTCATCGAGCACGAGGAGGCCGCATGACCATCACCGCATCCACCATCTCCCTCAACGTCGCCGACCCGCAGACCTCGGCGAAGTTCCTGATCGACACCCTCGGCTTCGCCGAGCTGATGTCGGCCGACGGATTCGTCTCCCTCGGCCACCCGGAGGCCGGGATGAGCGTCGTCTACCTGGCCGTCGGCTTGAAATCCTTCAAGCCGACGAACAAGGCGGGCGCGGCGGGCGAGGGCCTGCTGGTCGCGTTCACCGTGGACAACATCGACGCGGAGTACGAGCGCCTGTGCGCCGCGGGCGTGCCGATCGTGACACCGATCGAGACCGAGCCCTGGGGTGAACGCTACTTCCAGATGGCCGATCCGAACGGGATCATCATCCAGCTGGTGCAATGGGTCTGAGGATTTGAGCGGCGGTCAGCTCAGGGCCGCGCGGAAGACCTCGACGGCTGGAGTGGAGGAACGGCCGAGCAGCTTCTGCAGGTCGCCGGAGTCCACGTCGAGGACGCCCTGAGCGATGCCGGTGTCCGCGTCCGCGAGCGCCTTGGCGTAAGGCGCGGGCAGACCTGCGCCCGCCAGGGCCGCCGCGTACTCGGACTCCGGCAGGTTGCCGTAACGCACCGGCTTGCCCGCCGCCTCGGAAATCGCCTGCGCCAGTTCGGCATAGGTGAGGCGCTCGTCGCCGCCGAGTTCGTAGACGCGGCCCGCGTGACCCTCGGAGGTGAGCACCTTGGCGGCGGCTTCCGCGTAGTCGGCGCGGGCCGCCGCGGCGACCCGGCCGTCGCCGGCGGCGCCGTTCAGCACCCCGGTTTCCACGGCGTGCCCGAGGCCGCCGAGGTAGTTCTCCCAGTACCAGCCGTTGCGCAGGATGACATGCGGCACAGTCGAATCCGCGAGCGCGGCCTCGGTGCCGATGTGCTCCTGCGCGAGGATCAGCGGATTGGCGGCGCCCTTCGGGATGCTGGTGTAGGCGAGCAGCTCCACGCCGGCGCGTTCGGCGGCGCGAATCACGTTGGTGTGCTGGTCGACTCGCTTGCCGAATTCGTTGCCCGAGATCAGCAGCACGCGATCGACGCCGGCCAGCGCGCGATCCAACGCGGCGGGATCGTCGTAGGACGCCTGCCGGATCTCGACATCGGGCCCGGCCAGATCGGCGACCTTCTGCGGATCGCGCACGATCGCGACGACCGGAGTGGACCCGGCGCGCACGAGCGCTTCGACGACGAGACGGCCCAGCTGGCCACTTGCTCCGGTGACTGCAACGGTCATGACTACCTCCAGGTTAGGTACTGTTCGACATGCACTAACTAATAGTAAGCACTATTTATTCCGCAAGCACCCCATGTCAAGTCCGGTACTATCGGTTGCATGAGTACCCAGCGCACCCCGTCGGTGGAGGCCGACGACCCCACGCTGGAAGCCGACGTTTTCGCACGGAACTGCACGTCACGTCCGGTTCTGCAGAATGTCGCCAGCCGTTGGGGCACCCTGGCCCTGGTCGCTTTGCGCGAAGGCCCGTACCGGTTCAGCGCTTTGCGCCGCCGCGTCGACGGTGTGAGCGAGCGCATGCTCTCGCAGACCCTGCAGGGCCTGGAACGCGACGGACTGGTGCATCGCGAGGTGCACGAGACCATTCCGCCGCGGGTCGAATACACCCTGACCGACATCGGCGCGCAGGTCGCCGAGCATCTGGAATCGCTGATCCGGGTGCTGGAAACGAACATGCCTCGGATTCAGGAAGCCCAGGCCGCCTACCACCGCGACTGAATCGGGAACGTCCGGCCCGCACCCGCGGTTGACTGTGTTATGGATCTCTCCGAAGCCGTCGATTTCGCCCGCACCGCACGCCGTTCCGTGCTCACCACCATCCGCCGCAACGGCCGGCCGCAGCTGTCCAACGTGCTGCACCTGGTGGGCGACGACGGCGTCATCCGCATCTCCATCACCGCCGACCGCGCCAAGTACCACAACCTGCGCCGGGACCCTTGGGCCGCGCTGCATGTCACGCGTGACGACTTCTTCGCCTACGCCGTCATCGAGGGCACGGTCGAGCTGACGCCGATCGCCGAGAATCCGGACGACGCCACCGTCGAGGAGCTCGTCGCCTACTACCGCGAGGCCACCGGCGAACACCCGGACTGGAACGAATATCGCCGGGCCATGGTCGAGGATCGGCGGGTGCTGGCCCGGTTCACCCCCGCCGGGGCCTACGGCATGCTCAGCTGATCAGCTTCGACACGGTGACGAATTCATAGCCCTGACCCCGCAATTCGGTGACGATCCGCGGGATCGCGGCCAGCGAGTTCGCACCCTGATCGCTCATCACGTGCAACAGCACGATCGATCCCGGCCGCACCTTGCCGGCCGTCTCGGCCACGATCTCGTCCGTCGAGGCGACCTTCCCGGAGTCGGGTTCGACATCCCACATGACCGTCGTCCGGTCGTGGTCGGCCAAATACCTGGGCAGCCCCCACAGCTTCTTCCCATACGGCGGCCGGAACGTAATCGGCCCCTGGTAGCCGGTTTTCGCGATCTCGGCGTCGGTTCGCTCCACCTCGTCCCGCACCGTTCCCGAGGAAACGAGCACCATCCGCCGATGCGAATAGGTGTGATTCCCGATCTCGTGCCCTGCCTGCGCGATCGCCCGCCCGGCCTCGGGGTTCGCCGCCAGATCCCGCCCGTTCAAATAGAACGTCGCCGGAACCCCCGACTCCGCAAGCACTTTCAGGACCTCGGCCGTCTTCCCCGTCGGTCCGTCATCCAGTGTCAGTGCCACCACCTTCGCGCTGGCATCCACCCGATCCACCAGCCGCCCAGCGAGCTGATAGGTCCGCGAATTCATCAGGTAATAGCCGCCGACCGCGACGAGCAGCAGCACGACGAGCAGCAATGCACTACCGAGAAGCAACTTCCGACGCATCAATCCCTCTGTCTCTTGGTCAGCGCCCACCGGTGAACGCGGAGGCGGGGACGAAAAGCTCATGACCGGAGGTGAATTCGATGCGCACGCCGTCCTGGCTCCACTCGACCGCTCGGGATTCGAACGGTTCCGTGCCCGTGGATTGGAGATAGACCGGGTGGCCGTAGGTGACACCCGGGCCGTGTCCGATGAAGATCTTGTCCGGCAGGCGGCGGTTCAGCACCATGCTGTGCTGTTCCGCGATTTCGACGTGGTAGTTCCGGCCCAGGCCGTTCTCGTAGGTGAGGCCGGCGGGCTGAGCATGGCTCTCGTACACCTGGGAACGAATCATCTGGGTGTCGACCAGCGCCAGCACACCCGCGGCCATGAGGGCGAGAACGAAGCCGACGGCCAGCCACAGCCAGGCCATAGAGTTCGACCCGGTGCGGGAGGGTACCCGCACCGGGTCGTTCGAGATCGTCACGAAGTCAGTCTCGCACAGCGGTTTTCGACCGGCTCAGAAGTTGATCATGTGGCCGGCCAGGCCGTGGATCGCTTCCTGCAGGGCCTCGCTCAACGTCGGGTGGGTGTGGACGTTGCGGGCCAGCTCGTTGACCGTGAGGTCCCACTTCTGGGCCAGGGTCAGTTCGGGGAGCAGCTCGGAGACGTCGGGGCCGATGAGGTGGCCGCCGAGCAGTTCGCCGTGCTTGGTGTCGGCGATCAGCTTGACGAAACCGGTCGGGTCGCCGAGGCCGTGCGCCTTGCCGTTGGCGGTGAACGGGAAAGTCGCGACCTTCACGTCGTAGCCTTCGTCGCGGGCCTGCTGCTCGGTCAAGCCGAAGCTGGCGACCTGCGGCTGGCAGAAGGTGGCGCGCGGCATCATGCGGTAGTCGCCGAGGGCGAGGGTCTCCGCGCCGCCGATGGTCTCCGCGGCCACCACACCCTGGGCTTCGGCGACGTGCGCGAGCTGCAGCTTCGCGGTGACGTCACCGATGGCGTAGATGTTGGGCACGTTGGTGCGCATGGCGTCGTCGATGGCGATGGCGCCGCGGTCGGTCAGCTGCACGCCGGTGTTCTCCAGGCCGTAGCCCTCGACGCGGGGCGCGAAGCCGACGGCCTGCAGCACCTTGTCGACGGTGACGGTCTCGACGTTGCCGGTCTTGTTGTCCTTGATCTGGACGGTGACCTTGGAGCCGTCGTCGTCGATGGACTGCACGGCCGCGCCGGTGGAGATGGTGATGCCGAGCTTCTTGTACGCCTTGGTGATCTCCTTGGAGACGTCGGCGTCCTCGTTCGGCAGCGCGCGGTCCAGGAACTCCACGATGCGCACGTCGACGCCGTAGTTCTTCAGGACGTAGCCGAACTCCATGCCGATCGCGCCGGCGCCGACGATGAGGATCGACCCGGGCAGGTCCCGAGTCAGGATCTGCTCTTCGTAGGTGACGACGTTGTCCGAGAGCTGGGTGCCCGGCAGCAGCTTGGTGACGGTGCCGGTCGCGATGATCACGTTGTCGAACGTGATGGTCTCCGAGCCGCCCTTGGTCAACTCGACCGCGAGGGTGTTCGCGTCGACGAAGGAGCCCTTGCCGTCGAACTCGTCGATCTTGTTCTTCTTCATCAGGAAGTGGACGCCCTTGACCCGGCCGTCCGCGACCTTGCGGCTGCGGTCGAACGCGGCGCCGAAGTCGAAGCTCACGTCACCGGAGATGCCGAAGGTCTTGGCTTCCTTGTGGAAAATATGAGCCAGCTCGGCGTTGCGCAGCAGTGCCTTCGACGGGATGCAGCCCACGTTCAGGCACACACCGCCCCAGTATTTCTGCTCGACAATCGCTGTTCGCAGGCCGAGTTGAGCGGCACGGATCGCAGCGACGTAACCGCCGGGACCAGCGCCGAGAACGACGACATCGTAGTGGGAAGTCACGCCCCCGAGCCTAACTCCGTCGCCCCGGGTTAGCCCACCGGTCCCCCCGCAAATACCGGCATCAACCCGCGGCGACCTGGCCGCCCGGTGCGCCGAACAGTATGAACATTCGCCGGACCTGCGACGAGCGTGGGCGCTGGATAGTCTGGGCGGGTGGTTTTCGGCGAGCCGGATGGCGGCAAACGGCTTGCGTTCGATCCGACCGACAGCACGGCCTCGACCCAGCTGGTCCGGTTGGTCCGGGACGCGGCCCGGCACGCGGGGGTCGATCCGAGCCGGCTCGCCGCCATCCACGGCACCGACGACCACTCGTTGAGCGGGGATCTCACCCGGGTGCCCCTGCGGTCGCTGATCCAGCTGTGGGAGGCGCTCGCCGCCGCCCGGCCGGGTCCGGGTGCGGGCCTCGCGGTGGCCGCCGCCGCACCCCTGGGAACCTTGACCACCTGGGACTACCTCGTCACCACCGGGGCGACGCTGGCCGACGCCATGCGCGCCGCCCAGCCGTACCACCGCCTGGTCACCGCCGCCATCGAGGGTTTCGACCTGCGGCAGGACGGCGACCTCACCGTCGGCTTCCGCACCAGCGCGCACGATCCGGCGGCGGCCTCGGTGGTCAACGAATATGTGCTCGCCTACTACCTGCGCCGCGCCCGCGAGGCCACCGGGCGCGCGGTGGTGCCGACCCGCGTCACCTTCGGGCACCCGGCGCCCCGGGAACACGGCGTCCTGGTCGAGGCGTTCGGCACCGCCGCGATCGAATTCGACGCCGAGGCCGACAGCATTACCTTCGCCGCGGCCGATGCCACGGCGCCGCTCCCCCGCGCCGACCCGATGCTGGCCGATCTACTGCGCAGTCACGCGGATCTGGTGCTGGCCTCGGCCCGCCCGCTGCCCAGTCCGCTCGAGGCGTTCCGGATCGCCCTGGCGGCGGCCATCGCGCAGGGCGATCCCACCCTGGCGACGGTCGCGCGGCGGCTCGCCATGAGCCCGCGCAGCCTGCAGCGGCACCTGTCCGAACACGACACCACCTGGCGGCACGAGTACGACTCAGTCCGCTACGAACAGGCGAAAACCCTCCTCGGCGAGGGCCGTCTGACGACCGCCGCGATCGCGAACCGCTTGGGATTCACCGATGACCGAGCCTTGCGGAAAGCCTTCCGGCGCTGGTCGGGGACCTCGCCGTCGCAGCTGCGCGCGCTCTCCGCGTGAGCGTGGCGCGTTTGGACCGGTGCGCGTCATCCGCGGACCTCGGATCGGGTCGCGCTGGCTCATAACGTCATTCGCATGACAAACAACGCGCTCCTGACCGAGACCACCGCCACCCTCCCCACCACCTCGCGGGAGTTCCAGCTGGCCGCGCGCCCGACCGGCGCGCCCACCGCCGAGCACTTCGCCCTCGTCGAGCGGGAACTGCCCGCCCTGGCCGAGGGCCAGATCCTGGTGCGCAACACCTGGATGTCGGTCGACCCGTACATGCGGAGCCGGATGGACGATCGCCCGTCCTACATCCCGCCGTTCCAGCTCGGCGCAGCGCTGGAAGGCTCGGCGGTCGGTACGGTGATCGCCTCCCGCGTCACCGAGATCCCGGTCGGCGCGACAGTTTCGCACTTCGCCGGATGGCGGGAGTACGCGGTGCTCGACGCCGCCTCAGCCACCCCTGTCGACCCGGAACTGGCCGCGCCGCAGCACTACCTGGGCGTGCTGGGCACTACCGGACTGACCGCGTACGCGGCGCTCACCGATGTGGCTCCGGTCCAGCCGGGCGACACCGTGTTCATCTCCGCGGCCGCCGGCGCGGTCGGCAGCGTGGCCGGGCAGATCGCGAAAGCCCTTGGGGCGGGCAAGGTTATCGGCTCCGCCGGTGGGCCGGTGAAGAGCCGGCTGCTGCTGGAGGAATTCGGCTACGACGCCGCGATCGACTACCGCGCAGGCGATCTCGCCGGTCAGCTCGCGGCGGCCGCACCCGAGGGTATCGACGTCTACCTCGACAGTGTCGGCGGTGAACACCTGCGCGTCGCGGTCGACGCCCTGCGCCAGCACGGCCGGGTGGCGCTGGTCGGCGCGATCAGCGGCTACAACGGCGGTGCCGCCGCGGGCGGGCCGGACCTGTACCACGCCGCGACCAAGGAGGCGACGCTGCGCGGCATGCTGGTGAGCAGCTACTTCCCGATCTTCGGCGAATACATCGGCAAGGCCGCGGGCTGGCTGGCCGACGGCACCGTGCGCACCCGGGAAACCGTGTACGAGGGTCTCGAGCAGGCCCCGGCCGCCTTCCTCGGCGTGCTGACCGGCGCGAACACCGGCAAAATGCTGGTCCGCCTCGGCTGAACGGCTCAGTCCCGGAAGACTTCCCCCGCGATGCGGGCGAAGTTGCCGCCGAATACGGCGGCCCGGTCGGACTCGGAGAATCCCCGGTCGGCGAGCACTTCGTCCAGACCGGGGACTTCGCCGTCGCCGAGCCAGTCCTCCGGCGGAGTCCATTGCAGCGGACCGTATTTCGTGTACTCCGCCGAGAAGTTCTCCGGGTGCTCCGCGATCTCCTGGTTGAATTCGTCGCCATCGAACGAGTAGTCCGACCCGACGCCGATGTGCTCGATCCCGACCAGCTCGGCCCCGTACTCGATATGCCGCGCCATCGCCGCCACGCGCTCGGCGCGTTCGGATTCCGCGTTGTGCCCCAGAAAGATTCCTACGCCGTTGATTCCGATCACACCGCCGGTGCGGGCACAGGCCAGCGCCTGTTCGTCGGTGATATTGCGCGGATGTGCCCACAGCGCAGCGAAATTGGAGTGGCTGTAGATCATCGGCGCCGCGGTGAGCTCGGCCATGTCGAGGCCGCTACGCCGGGAGCAGTGCGATCCGTCGACGAACATGCCGGCCGCGTTGAGCGTGCGGACGATGTCGCGCCCGTAGGCGGTCAGGCCGGTGTCCTCGGTGTCCAGGCAGCCGCAGCCGGCGGCATTGGCGTGGTTGTAGGTGGTGGCGAGCGAGCGGACACCGAGCTCGTGGAACATTTCGATGTTGTCGAGGTCGCCGCCCAGTGGCCCGGAGTCCTCGAGATCGAAAGCCAGCGCGATCGACTCGCCCGCGCAGGCGGCGATGTCCCGGTAGCGCTGCACCAATCGGAAGCGGCCGTCGTCGAGGGCGTCCTTGCGGAACAGTTCCGCCATGGCGACCGCGTCCGCGGTCGACTCCGGCGCGTACCCCACGTTGATCGACACGTACGACCCCACCGGATAGCGCGCCGCGTCGGCGATGGCCGCCGACGGCAGTAGCGGCAGGCAGCAGTGCTGCTCCCACACGAAGTGCGGCACTCGGATTCCTTTCCATCGCGGACTATCGATCTCAACGAAAACCGCATCCGCGCAGGTTCCCGGCCCCATTTCGCAACGAACCCGCGACCGATCCGTGCCTAACGGGGTCTCCGATCCGCCCGATCTACCGGGTACCTGATGTTTCTCTGCCGAAGGCTGGTGCGGCATGCGTCGCATATTCTCCCTCTTTGTCGTGCTGTCCGCGCTCGTGACGCTGGCGACCCTGGTGGTCACCGCCGGCCCCGCCGGTTCGACGCCCTCCTACTGCGGCCTGGTCTGGGGTTCGCTGGACAAGTCGGTCCCGTACGGTTCCACCGCCCCGGTGACGAACATCCGTTCCGGCCGGCACCAGTGCTACGACCGCCTGGTCGTCGACCTCGCGGGCCCGGTCTCGGGGTATCGGGTCGGCTACGTGGACCGGGTGACCCAGGACGGTTCCGGCGCCCCGGTCCCGCTGCGCGGCGGCGCTTTCCTGAACGTGGCCGTCTACGCCCCGGCCTACGACAACGCGGGCAACAGCACCTACCACCCCGCCAACCGCACCGAACTGACCGACGTGACCGGCTACAGCACCTTCCGCCAGGTCGCGTGGGCGGGTTCGTTCGAGGGCCAGACCACGGTCGGACTCGGCGTTCGCGCCCGGCTGCCATTCCGCGTGTTCACCCTCGACGGGCCCGGCAACGGCTCCCGGGTGGTGCTCGATGTGGCGCACTATTGGTGACCCGAGCGGCTGCTACTCGTCATCCAGGTGACAATGTCTGGCATGAGCGATCCTTACCTCTGGCTCGAAGAGGTGACCGACGAGCGGTCTCTGAACTGGGCCAGGGCCCATAACGACGTGGTCGTAGGGCGTTTTGCGTCCTCCGACCGGTTCAGCGAGCTCGAGCGCCGCATCCTGGACATGCTCGACGACGACACCAAGGTGGCCTATCCCGGTCGTCGCGGCAAGTGGCTGTACAACTTCTGGCGCGATGCCGAGCATCCGCGCGGGTTGTGGCGGCGCACCACGTTCGCGGAGTACGCCAAGGAGTCCCCGGCTTGGGACGTGCTCATCGATGTGGACGCGCTGGCGGCCGCCGAGGACGAGAACTGGGTGTGGGGCGGGGCGGGCGTGCTGCGGCCGGAGCAGCACCGGGCGCTGATCAGTCTGTCGCGCGGCGGCGCGGACGCCAAGGTGGTCCGCGAATTCGATATCGAGACCAGGAAATTCATCGATGCGGCGGACGGCGGGTTCCAGCTGCCCGAGGCGAAGTCGCGGATCAGCTGGATCGATATCGATTCGGTCTATGTCGGCACCGATTTCGGCCCGGGCTCGCTCACCGATTCCGGTTATCCCCGGATCGCCAAGCGCTGGCGGCGCGGCACCGAATTAGCCGCCGCCGAAACGGTTTTCGAGGGCGAGCCGGGCGATGTCGCGGTGTCGGCCGGTTACGACCGCACGCCCGGCTACGAACGCCACTATGTCGGACGGGCCTCGGACTTCTTCAACGAGGAAGTCCATCTGCTGGAAGCCGACGGCACGCTCCGCCATCTCGACGTGCCGAGCGATGCCAGCGAATCCTGGTACAAGGATTGGCTGACCATCCGGCTGAAGTCGGCGTGGGAGGTGGGCGGCGAGACCTACCCGCCCGGCGCGCTGCTGGCCATCGAGTTCGAGAAATTCCTCTCCGGTACAAGGGAATTCGAGGTGCTGTTCACCCCCGACGCGCACACCGCGCTGCACGGGTACGGCTGGACCGAGAACCACCTGATCCTGTCCACCCTCAAGGACGTGCAGACCAAGCTCTACGTCCTTACTCCGGGCTCCGAGGGCTGGGCGCGACGGCCGCTGGCCGACACCCCGCCGATGGCGACCACCGGCGTGGTGAATCTGGACCCGCTCGAGGGCGGCGACGAATTCATGCTGATGACAAGCGGTTTCACCACCCCGACGACGCTGCTGGCCTGCTCGATCGGCGGCGAGACCACGCAGTTGAAGCAGGAAACCGAGTACTTCGACGCCGACGGCATCGTGACCGAGCAGTTCTTCGCCCGCTCCGCGGACGGAACCATGGTGCCGTACTTCGTGCTCCGGCATCGCGACCGCATGGACCGGCCGGGCCCGACGGTGATGTCGGGCTACGGCGGCTTCGAGGTCTCGCGCACCCCCGCCTACAGCGGCGCCTCCGGGATGGGCTGGCTGGAACGCGGCGGCACCTGGGTGATGACGAATATCCGCGGCGGCGGCGAGTACGGCCCGGAATGGCACACCCAGGTGCAGAAGGCCAACCGGTACAAGGCGTTCGAGGATTTCGCCGCGATCGCCGAGGATCTGGTCGCCCGCGGCATCACCACCGCCGGGCAGCTGGGCGCGGTGGGCGGCAGCAACGGCGGTCTGCTCATGGGCGTGATGCTGACCCGGTACCCGGAGTTGTTCGGCGCCATCGTCTGCCAGGTGCCGCTGCTGGACATGCGGCGCTACCACCTGCTGCTGGCGGGCGCGTCCTGGGTCGCCGAGTACGGCGACCCGGACAAGCCGGAGGAGTGGGAGTACATCAGCAAGTACTCGCCGTACCAGAATGTGCGCGCCGAGGCGGAGTACCCGCCGATCCTGCTCACCACCTCCACCCGCGACGACCGCGTGCACCCGGGACACGCGCGAAAGATGGCCGCGCTCTTGGAAGCACAGGGCCACACCTTCTGGTACCACGAGAACATCGAGGGCGGCCACGGTGGCGCGGCCGACAATAAGCAGTCGGCATTCCAGGCGGCCCTGATCTACGAGTTCTTCACCCAGATGCTGTGCGAGGACAACAAGTCCCGCTGAACGACTACCGGTCCCGCAGCCACTTCTCGATCCGGTCGAGAGTGCTTGCGGGATCGGTGATCCAGCCGTTGTGACCGAGCTTTTCCGGCTGATGCCATTCGGTCACTTCGGCTTTCGGCATTTTCGAGAGTAGATGCTCGGCCGAGCCGGGCGGGGTGAGGTCGTCACCGGCGATGGTGATCGACAGCACCGGCAGTTTCAGCCGGCCGATGCGCTCCTCATAATCGATATCGGCGCCGACCGGCCGGAACCGCCCGGTGCGGGCCAGCCGCGCCCAGTCCGAGATCAGTACCTTCGATTGACGGCCGAAGCCGCCCACCGTGATTCGGTCGCCGGGCCAGAAGCCGGCCAGGTTGGCCGTCAGCGAGGCCGCGGCCGTGCCGAACAGGATGCCCGGACCGAAGACGCCCGGATAGCCCTTGTGGTACGGGGTTCCGGACGCGACGAGGATCAGCCCGCCGAGCCGCCCGCGGATGCGCGAGGCGTACAGGACGGCGAATTGGCCGCCCATGCTGTGCCCGAGCAGATACGGAGTGCTGGAAGGGAATCGGGTGCGCACCACCTCGAGGATGGCGGGAAAGTCGACCGAGACCAGTTCGTGGTAACCGTAGCTGCTCGACGGGCTCGGCTTGGGCATGCTGTCGCCGTTGCCGCGCAGTTCACCGATCGCGACATCGAAGCCGCGACCGGCCAGCTGACCGGCGAAATACTCGTAATACCCGCCGGGAACGCCTAATCCGGGCAGGAGCACCACCACCGGGCGGGGCGCGTCGGGGGTCACGGGGTGCTTGTGCGCACCCTGGGCCGGAAACAGCCGCACCGGAATCGTGCTGCCGTCCGGGACCTGAATGGGGACGGTCTCCATTACGCCCCGACAGCTCCCATGATCACCCGGCTGAGCACTCGGATCACATCGTCCAGCGGCGGTCGCGGGTCGGCGCCGCTCCACGAATCGACCACGTAGTTGACCGCGCCGATGATGGCCAGCACGCGCATTTCGTAGTCGCCGGTGGGGATTTCACCGTGCATCGCGGCATCCTCGGCGGCGCTGGCGAGCAGCGAGCCCCAGACGCGGCGCAGCTCCAACCGGAACTTCTCCACCTTGGGCCCGGCGCCGACCACCTCGACCAGCGCGACGCGCGCCTTGCGCGGATCGGCCCCGATGGCTTCGACGTAGGCGCGGACCGCCGCGTCGATGATCTCGAGCGCGCTGGCTTCGGCCTTCTTGTCCAGCGCGGCGGTAACCGCCTCGCGCGACTCCCGATCGATCTGCTCGTAGAGCTCGAGTAGCAGCGATTCGCGGCCGGTGAACTCCTCGTAGAACTGGCGCGAGGAGAGCCCGGCGTCCTTACAGATAGCGCCCACCGAACTATTGGCGTAGCCGTCGCGTGCGAAGACCGTGAGGCCCGACTCCAGAAAACGCGCACGCCGCTGACGTTGCCGGTCCTCTACGGGTTGCCCGGCATACATTCGTCCCGTATTCGCATCCTGTGACATTGGGGCAGACAATACCGAAGGCCCCGATCCCCTCGTCATGGATCGGGGCCTTCGCTTCAACCTCCGGCTGACCGCGCGTTAGCCGGAAGTTGGCGGGAAATCACCTGCCATACAACGACTCCGATCTAACGGCCGCCACTCCGCTGTCACTGGCTGTTTGCCGAAACAGACGATACCGAGGCGGCCGCGGCCCGTGGGCAATTTTGGAGGGGAATCGTAGAATTTTTTTCGAACGGACCGGTTCCCCTGAAACGCGAAGTTTGCCGGGTTCATGCCGACGCCGGGAACCACCGCCGGCCGCGCCGTAGTCATAGCTGTCCCGAATCCTGATGTGCGCGCGGGACTGACGACCCTGCTCGCACTGAAAGTGATGTGCCACAGCGTCTTTGAAGGAGCATTTCGACCGGGTGGGAGAGAAATCGGATATTCCGATGGTTGCCACGCCCTGACTTTCGTCGCCAACTCCGGCGCGTCGCACGGGGTCGCGGTGGCGAGTCGGGCCCGAGTGACATACGCTTCGCGCGGAAAACCGCCTCGTGGAGGGACTATGGCCACTCCGAACACCCTGGAGCAGGATACGGGCGAGACCGATGACGGGCGCACGGTACCGCTATCACAACTGATCCACCTGATGGCCGAGTACCAGAAACTCGGTACGCATCGTCAGACGTATCTGCCCGCACCCGTGAGCGATACGTTCGTACGCGGCTGCGGCATCGTCGTCGGGTGCTGCGTGGTGCTCGGTGTCATCTGTGTGGCGGTCGGCGCGCCCGCGGGCGGGGCCGCCGCCGGGCTGCTCGCCCTGGTCCCGGCTGTGCCCGCGGCTTGGCGTGCGCGCAGCAATCGGCAGCATCGGTCCGCGCGGCTGGATCTGTTCGACTTCGGCATGACGGTGTACCGCTCGGGTGAGCGGATCGCCGGATTCCGCTGGGAGACCGCGCAGGTGAAGCAGCGGGTGATTCCGTTCCAGACCTCCGCGGTGACCGAGTACGCGTTCGAGATGACCGGTCCCGGCGCGTACGCGACCTTCGACGACACCCTGTTCAGCAACGGCCGCGAGTGGGGCAAGACGATCCAGTCGGCGATCACCGCCACCCAGCTGCCGAGCGCCGTCACGGCTATCGACAACGGCGAGACCATGCAGTTCGGTGATATCGCGCTGAATCTGGACACGCTGGTGTTCCGCGGGGAGTCCTACCCATGGGAGCAGATCCAGCTGATCGACGCGCGCAGCGGGCTGGTGCGGATCAAGGTCGACGGGCGCTGGATCTCACTGGTGGCGGTGGCCTCGATCCCGAACTTCTACATCTTCAACGAACTGGCCGAGCGACTGCGGGTGACCGACCCGATCTAGCTACTCCGGGCGGATCGAGTCGAATCGATCCGCGCAGCGGGTCAGCAAGCTCTGCAGCGATTTCAGCTCCGTCGCGCTGAACTCGGCCGCTACCGTGCGCTCCACGTGGATCGCGCGCTTGTCGGCGTCCTTCATGACCGTCTCGCCTTTCGCGGTGAGGCGGGTCTCCAGCACGTTCTTGTGCCAGGCGTGCGGGGTGCGCTCGATCAGGCCGCGCTCCTGCAAGTTCCCCAGGACGGTGTTCATCGTGGGCGGGGTGACCCCGCACAGCCGGGCCAGGGCGGCCGCGGAGATTCCCGGGTTCTCGTCGAGGGAGAGCAGGGCGGCGTACTGCGGGACGGTGAGGCCCGCGGGTTTCAGCGCGGCCGTCTTCGCCGCGGCCATCGCCTGCTCGGCGCGCTTCAGATAGGAACCGAGGCGTTCGGCGGCCGGCATCGACGTCATGCACGCATCGTAACCGTCCATCATTTCATTCGACTCTTGACGATAGTTAGAACTCTAATCTATGTTCGTCCTCGTTGCTCAATGTGACTTCATTCGATAAGAGGATCGACCATGAATCTGCCGCGTCCCGTCGCCGCGACCACCGTCCTCGCCGCCGCCGCGGTGCTGACCGCCTGCGGATCCGGCTCGACGACGTCGAGCGAGCCCGCGCCCCGCGTCAGCACCGCCTACGAACTTCCCGGCGAACGCGCCTACCCCGAGGGCATCGCCGTCGACTCGCGCACCGGCGCAACCTATGTCGGCTCCTATAGCACCGGAGCGATCTACCGCGCGGCCGCCGGGGCCGCGCGAGCCGAGGTGTTCCTGCCCGCGGGCGCCGACGGGCGCGGCACGGCCAACGGGCTGAAAGTCGATCCGGCCGGGCGGCTCTGGGTCACCGACTCGACCAAGGGAGTCTCGGTGTACGACACCGGAACTCGCACTCTGCTCGCCACCTTCACCGTGCCCGGCGCCGATCCGCGTTTCGTCAACGATCTGGCCATTACTCCCGACGGCGCCGCGTACCTCACCGATTCCGTGCGGGCCCTCGTCTACCGTGTTACTCCCGAGCAGGTCGCCCAGGGTGGAACCGCGGAGCTGGCAACGGCTTTCGATCTGAGCAAGGTCATCACGCCGCGTGACGGCGGCTTCAGCTTCAACGGGATCGTCGCCGATCCCGCCGGGAAGTACCTGCTGGTCGTCGACATGCCCACGGGAGACCTGTATCGGATTGCGACAGCGGTGGATTCATCCACAACCATCCACAAGGTCCGGCTCGATGGCGGCGATCTGAAGAACGGCGACGGGCTCGATCTCTCCGGAACCACGCTGCGAGTTGTCCACAACCGGACGAACACCCTGAGCCGCTGGACGTTGTCCGAGGATTATGCGGCCGCCACCCGCGATGCGGTCTTCACCGACGAATCCCTGTCCATCCCAACCACAATGGTCTATGTCGGCGGTAAAGCGCTGGTCACCGCGTCGCAATTCGACAAAGGCGGACCGATGGCCGAAGGCATTCCTGTCGCCCCGTTCAAAGTGCTTGCCGTTGAAGGCATCTGATTTCAGTGATCGAAGCTCATGAAAGCGAGCATTGCTCTTGACATGGGCGGCGGGAACGCCCGGGAGCGCGCCGCCTAGGGTGTGGCGCATGCTGAAAGCGCTGCTCTACGGGCTCGGGACCGCGCTGCCGCTGCTTATCGGGGCGGCCATCGGCCTGCGGTGGACCTTGCCGAAACAGGTGCTGGCGTCGCTGATGGCGTTCGGCGCGGGCACGATGATCGCGGCCGCGTCCTCGGAGCTGTTCGAGCCCGCGTTTCATCAAGCCGGTGTCTGGATCGCGGCGGCGGCGCTGTTCGCGGGCGCCGGAATCTATGTCGTGGCAAACCATTTCATCGAGGCGAAGCTCGGGGCCGCCGCTATCGGCTGGGCGTTGATGCTCGGCACCGTCCTCGACGGCGTTCCCGAGAACACCGCCCTGGGCGTCTCCCTCACCTCCGGCGGTGGTCTGGTCCTGCTGGTCGCGGTGGCGGTCGGCAACGTGCCCGAAGCAATCAGCGGTGCCACCCTCATGCGCGACAAGCACGACTTCTCCCCCGCCCGCGCCTTCTACCTCTGGGCCGCGACAGGTCTGTTGCTCGTCCTGGTGACCCTGCTCGGACACACCCTGTCCGACAACCTCTCCGCCACCCACATCAGCACCGTCCAAGCCTTCGCCGGCGGCGCCACCATCGCAGTCCTCGCCGACTCCCTGATGCCCGAGGCCTACCGCGAGGGCGGCTGGTGGGTCGGAATGGCTACCGCCGCAGGCTTCCTCGTGGCCTTCGTCCTCGCGGGCTGAGCGGCTCCGGGGCTACTTGGTCCGAATCCAGCGGCCGGTGGCGCGGACAGACGCCAGCCCCAGGGCCGCAGCCGGCGGAATCGCGAACCCGAGCGAGAAGATCACGGCGACGACTCGCGCCGAGCCCCGCATGTGCTTGCTGTCCAGCGAATCGATCAGCTCGATCAGGGTGTACAGCCCGGTCGCGGCGATCGCGACGACACAACCGATGATGACGAGGACCCGGCCGACGGTCGTCCGGCAGAGCAACAGGACCGCGCCGAGCAGCAGCAGGACCGACGCCAATCCGTAGCCCGACCACAACACCTGGTAGCTGCCATCCATGGGCACGCGAGTGTCCAAGTCGCGCTGCACCTCCCGCCGCGCGCTGACCGCGTTGAACGTCAACGCCGCGTACGCGAGCCCGACGAGCAGCGCGAAAATCCCGGCGGCCATGCCGACCGCACCGTCAGCGGATTTCGATTGCGCTGGCGGATATGGCGCATAGCCCTGTGGTTGGTAATTCATGTGGCGCCCCCTTCCCCGCGCCGCACATTACCAGCGCGCGTCGTCCAGGCCACGACCGTCGCCCGCCACGATCCGGATGAACCGCACCAGGTCCTCGGCGTGATAGCCCAGTAGCTCGGCCCGCTCGACCGACATCAGGGCGAGTTGGCCGAGAACCTTTGCGCCCCAGCCGTTCAGGCCGTCGGCCGACCACTCGTCGACGTTCTCGATGCCGAGGTCGTACATCGACAGCCCGTACCGGTCCCGAATGTCCGCACAGGTGGTCGCCACCGCGTCCAGAAAGGTCGGTCCCGGCCGCGCGCACTCCAGCGCGAAGTACCGCCCGATCTCGGTGACAGTGCACCCCTCCGGCGGCTCCCCCTTGATCCTGTCGTACCGCTCATCCTCGAACCTGATGTCCCACAACCCGATCGGGCAGTGGAACAACGTGAACCGATGCCACCCGGGCGGCAACGCGGGCGGCGGCCAGTACTCGAACGAACCCATGAACCCTCCTCCTAGCAACGAAGCGGCGTCAGACATGCCCTCATCAGGCAGTCTTCCAGTAGCCATGCGCTATATGTTCCCGGGACAGAAGGCCCCTCGGGTCAGAATCGCAATATTGCAAACGCATTATTGCGTTTTGGGCGAGTCGCACGGGATCGCCGAGTAGCGTCCGGCGCCATGGCCGTCACACCATCCAATCCGCATGACGCACACTTCCGGAAAGTGCTTGGCCTGCCAGCCAACGCCGCATCGCATTTGCGGACAGCCCTGCCGGAAGAGGTTGCCGCGCGGCTGGATTGGGACCGACTAGAGCTAATGTCGTGCAGTTTCGTCAGCAACGAACTGCGCTCGAGCTACAGCGATCTGGTGTTCCGGACCCGCTGCGACGGCCACGACGCGTTCATCTACCTGCTGATCGAACACCAGAGTTGTTCGGACCGAATGATGCCGCTGCGCATGCTCAGCTACGTCACCGGTATCTGGAACCATTACTTGGACCAAAACCCCTCTGCCCGAGCAATTCCCGTGGTCATTCCATTGGTGGTGCACAACAACCACACCGGCCGGGCGTGGTCGGCACCCACCGAACTCGCTGATCTGTACGACGCCGATCCGACCATGCTCCAGCTCCTGGGATCGCATCTCCCCCGTTTCCAGTTTCTGTTGGACGACATCGCCACCATCGACGTCGCAGCACTACAGGCCCGGCTGCTGACCCCACCAGCACATATCGTGCACTACCTCCACAAATTTGATCTGAAGAACGCCGACGCGAGGACCATGACGATGATCCTGGAACCACTGGAGGAGAACTTTCGAGCGGTCGCAAGCACCCCGGACGGAGTCGATGCCCTCATTCCGCACATGACGTACATTTTGATAGCAGGTGATAGACCCCTCGAAGACCTCGCCTATTTCTTCGAACGGACCATCGGCCCTCGAGCCAAGGAGGCACTCATGACCACCGCCGACCGACTCCGCGCCGAAGGCGAAGCCCGAGGTGAGGCCCGGGGCGAAGCCCGAGGTGAAGCCAAAGAACGGATCGCAACCTTGATCGATTTGATGACGATCAAGTTCGGTCAGTTGCCATCACACATCTTGGAAACCATCCACACCGCTACTGCCGCCGAGCAGCACTATTGGACGCGACGCACGTTGACCGCGACCAGCCTAGATGAGGTGTTCGCAAAGTAGCCCGATCCGCTGTCAACGCCGAAGGCCGGCCCACCAATGGTGGACCGGCCTTCGGTTGTGAAACTGGTTGCCTGGGGGCAGGACTCAGAAGTCCATGCCGCCCATGCCGCCGGTCGGGTCGCCGGCGGGAGCGGCGGCCTTCTCCGGCTTGTCGGCGACGACAGCCTCGGTGGTGAGGAAGAGCGCCGCGATGGAGGCGGCGTTCTGCAGGGCGGAACGGGTGACCTTGACCGGGTCGGCGACGCCGGCGGCCAGGAGGTCCTCGTAGGCGCCCGAGTCGGCGTTCAGGCCGTGGCCGGCGGGAAGGTTGGAGACCTTCTCGGCGACGACGCCCGGCTCGAGGCCGGCGTTGAAGGCGATCTGCTTCAGCGGAGCCGACAGCGCGACACGCACGATGTTGGCGCCGGTGGCCTCGTCACCCTCGAGGGTGAGCTCGTCCAGAGCCGGAGCCGACTGCAGCAGGGCCACGCCACCACCGGCGACGATGCCCTCTTCGACGGCGGCCTTGGCGTTGCGCACGGCATCTTCGATGCGGTGCTTGCGCTCCTTGAGCTCGACCTCGGTCGCCGCGCCGGCCTTGATGACCGCAACGCCGCCGGCCAGCTTGGCCAGACGTTCCTGCAGCTTCTCACGGTCGTAGTCGGAGTCCGAGTTCTCGATCTCGGTGCGGATCTGCGCCACGCGGCCCTTGATGGCCTCCGCGTCGCCCGCGCCCTCGACGATGGTGGTCTCGTCCTTGGAGATGACCACCTTGCGGGCGGTGCCGAGCAGCTCGATGCCGGCGGTCTCCAGGGAGAGGCCGACCTCTTCGCTGATGACCTCGCCACCGGTGAGGATGGCGATATCGGCGAGCTGCGCCTTGCGACGGTCACCGAAGCCCGGGGCCTTCACGGCGACGGACTTGAAGGTGCCACGGATCTTGTTGACCACCAGGGTGGACAGGGCTTCGCCCTCGACGTCCTCGGCGATGATCAGCAGCGGCTTGCCGGCCTGGATGACCTTCTCCAGCAGCGGCAGCAGGTCCTTGACGGTCGAGATCTTCGAGCCGACCAGCAGCAGGTACGGATCCTCGAGGACCGCTTCCTGACGCTCGGGATCGGTCACGAAGTAACCGGAGATGTAGCCCTTGTCGAAGCGCATGCCCTCGGTCAGCTCCAGCTGGAGCCCGAAGGTGTTGCTCTCCTCGACGGTGATGACACCTTCCTTGCCGACCTTGTCCATGGCCTCGGCGATGAGCTCACCGATGGACGCGTCGCCGGCCGAGATGCCCGCGGTAGCAGCGATCTGCTCCTTGGTGTCGATCTCCTTGGCGGTGTCGAGCAGCTTGGCGGTGACGGCCTCGACGGCCTTCTCGATGCCACGCTTCAGACCCAGCGGGTTCGCACCGGCCGCGACGTTGCGCAGGCCTTCACGCACGAGCGCCTGGGCGAGCACGGTGGCGGTGGTGGTGCCGTCGCCCGCGACGTCGTCCGTCTTCTTGGCGACTTCCTTGACCAGCTCGGCGCCGATCTTCTCGTACGGGTCCTCCAGGTCGATCTCCTTGGCGATGGAAACACCATCGTTGGTGATCGTGGGGGCGCCCCACTTCTTTTCCAGAACGACGTTGCGACCCTTCGGGCCGAGCGTCACCTTTACGGCGTCGGCGAGGGCATTCAGACCCCGCTCGAGACCGCGGCGGGCCTCTTCGTCGAACGCAATCATCTTGGCCATTGCGAGTGGATCCTCCAAGTAATGAGGCTGACACGCAGGACGACCGCTTGTCGGATCGCCCCATTAACGCCGGCCAGGTTCGGTGCCCGCGACGGACGACCGAGGGTGTCGATGGAACCCGGTCTCACCGGCCCGACCTGGCACTCACAGCTAGAGAGTGCCAAAGCCATTTCTAGCACTCGACGATGGCGAGTGCAAGGTCGCCCCCTCGCGGCGACTAAGGACGGTCGTCGATGCGCAGCACCAGCGCGACGAAGGCGTCGGTCCGACGCTCGTCCGGGGTGCGCGGCTCCTCGTTGTCGACCGTGACCAGTTCCGCGTCGTGCAGCAACAGCTCGGCTTCCACCCGCATGATCGCCCTGATGAAGGGCGGCGCCACCTCGGGCGGCAGATCCCCGTTCACGATGTACTCGCCGTCCGGCCCATAGTCCGTCGACACGTACGACAGCGCGGCCAGCAGGTCCGAGCGACGTTCTCCCGCGACTAGGTCGGAATCCGTGTCATCCGTGTCATCCGCCATCGCTATAGCTTAGCTGGCACCCCCCGCCGCCCCGCCAGCTAACCGGTCAACAAATGAACCGGTGTTACTTCACACAACGAAGGGGCGGTGAATAAAGCCGGCCACCCCCGCGTTGGCCACGGCATGGGTTCAGAGCCGGTCATCCTGTTGGTCTCGGGCAGCACGCGAGACGCGTCCACGAACACCGCCGCACTGCGGACCGTGCAGGCCACAGCGCCGGCCGGAGTCACGACGGTGCTGTACAGCGGGCTGACCGAGCTCCCGCAGTTCGTCCCCGGCGACGCGCCCGCGCCGGCGGCGGTGACCGGACTGCGGCAGCAACTGGCGGCCGCCGACGCCGTCCTGTTCTGCACACCCGAGTACGCGGGCCTGCTGCCCGGCGCGTTGAAGAACCTGCTGGAGTGGGCGGTCGGCAGCGGCGAACTCAGCGACAAGCCGGTCGCCTGGATCAATGTCGCCTTCGAGGGCCGGGGCGAGGGCGCGGTGGCCAGTTTGCGCACGGTGCTCGGCTATGTGGGCGCCGAGATCGTCGACGACGCGTCCGGCCGGGTGACTGTGTCGCGGGAGGCGGTTGGCGCCGACGGACTGGTCCGGGACGAGGCCGTGCGGGTTCAGCTGGCGGACCGGCTGGCCCACCTGGTCGCCCGCCTCGGCTGACCTCGAATGCGGGGAAACGCCGCGCGGACCTAGGGTTGGGCGGGTGAGTGGTAGACCCGGATGGGATGCGATCGAGGGGGCGCTGGGAGAGTTATACGGCGAGGTCGAGCCGCGGCGGTGGCGGGCCGAGGATCCGTGGTCGGCCGGGGGCGCGGAACCACTGGACGGGGTGTGCGCGTACGCGCGGAGCGAGCCGGTGCCGCATTGGCACTATGTGAGCTTCGGAATGAGCGAGCTGTACGAGAAGGAATGGGACAACCCGGCGGAGTCCGGCTGGGGTTTCGAGTTCACCTTCCGGCTGGTGCGGGCGGACGGAGAACTGCGGGCGCCGCAGTGGCCGGTCCGGTTCCTGCAGAATCTGGCGCGCTATGTCTTCCAGTCGGGTAAGCGATTCGAGCCGGGCCACACCATCAAGTCGAACGGCCCGATCGCGGCGGATCGACCGGATTCGCTGATCCACGCGGTGGGGTTCGTGGTGGATCCGGAGCTGGGCGTGCTGCAGGCGCCGTACGGCCGGGTGGAGTTCCGGCAGCTGGTCGGGCTGACGATGACCGAATACCGCGCCGCGCTCGGCGGCAAGCTGCTCGGGATGCTCGGCCCGATGTCGGATCAGCTGCCGATGTACGTCACCGACATGGGCAGGCGCTCGCTGATTCCGGAGCCGAAACCCCAGGCCAGCTGGCCGCGTTGGGGTGGCGGACTGCGCGGGCGGGCGTAGATTCGGCAACGCGGTGTGAGCTCAGCGCCCGGAGGAGGCAGCACCGCGTAACCACGGAGGGCGTAGTGAACGCCGCGAATCAGACACCGACCATGATCAACTCCGGAGAGGAGGCGGCCGATGCGGGTGCCGTTCGAATCGCTGTACCGACATGGGTTCGCCCGGGTCGCGGTGGCGGTGCCGCGGGTGCGGGTCGCGGATCCGGCCTACAACGTCGAACAGACCCTGGAGCTGGCCCGGCGGGCCGCGGAGCGGGGTGCGGTGCTGACGGTATTTCCCGAACTGGGGTTGTCCAGCTATACCGCCGATGACCTGTTCCATCAGGACGCCCTGGACGACGCGGTGGAGCGGGCGCTCGACCGGCTGGTCTCGGCGAGCATGCACATCGACACCGTGCTGGTGGTCGGCGCACCGGTGCGCAGCCAGGGACGGCTGTTCAACTGCGCCATCGCGGTGAGTAAAGGGCGGGTGCTCGGCGCGGCGCCCAAGAGTTATCTGCCGAACTACCGGGAGTTCTACGAGAAGCGCCAATTCGCCGCCGCGCGTGAGTCTTTGAGCGGTGAGATCACGATCGACGGACAGCGCGTGCCGTTCGGTTCCGACCTGCTGTTCACCGCGACGAACCTGGCGGGGTTCACCTTTCACCTGGAGGTGTGCGAGGACGGCTGGGTTCCGCTGCCGCCCAGCGGTTATGCCGCCCTCGCTGGTGCGAGCGTGCTGGTGAACCTCTCGGCGAGCAATATCGTGATCGGCAAGGCCGACTATCGCCGGGCCTTGTGCACCTCGCACTCGGCGCGCTATCTCGCCGCGTACCTCTATTCGGCCGCGGGACACGGTGAGTCGACGACCGATATGGCCTGGGACGGCCAGGCCCTGATCTGCGAGAACGGCGACCTGCTCGCCGAGGGCGAACGATTCGCCGACGAACCGCGCCTGGTGCTGGCCGATCTCGACCTGCAGCGGCTGGCCGCGGACCGGTTGCGTACCACCAGCTTCGCCGACAACGTCCACGACCATCGCGAGCGATTGACGACGATGCGCTGGGTCGAAGTAGGACTCCCGATCCCGGCGACGGCGGTACCGCTGGAGCGCGAAATTCCGCGCTTCCCTTATGTTCCCAGCGATCCGGCGGCGCTGAACGAGCGCTGCGCCGAAGTCCATCACATCCAGGTCGAGGGCCTGAGCACCCGAATGCGCGCGGCCCGCGTCGAGCGCCTGGTGATCGGCGTGTCCGGGGGCCTCGACTCCACCCAGGCCTTGATCGTGGCGGCCGAGACGATGGACAAACTCGGCCTGCCGCGCGCGAACGTGCTCGCCTACACGATGCCCGGTTTCGGAACCAGCACCCGAACCCGCACCGACGCACATCGATTGATGGACGCGCTGGGCGTGACCGCCGAGGAGATCGACATCAGGCCGTCGGCCGCGCAGATGCTGCGCGACCTGAAACATCCCGCCGCCGACGGCGCACCGCAATACGACATCACCTACGAGAACGTTCAGGCGGGAGAACGAACCTCGCACCTGTTTCGCCTGGCCAACCAGCACAACGCCCTGGTGGTCGGCACCGGTGACCTCAGCGAACTCGCCCTGGGCTGGTGCACTTTCGGCGTCGGTGACCACATGGCGCACTACAGCGTGAACGCCTCGGTCCCGAAAACCCTGATCAAGTATTTGATCGCCTGGTCCGCCGACACCGATCAGTTCGGCCCGGACGCCGGCGCCGTCCTGAAATCCATTCTGCGGACCGAGATCTCGCCGGAACTCGTCCCGAACGGCGACGACAGCCAACCCGGCCAGAGTTCCGAAGCCACCGTCGGCCCCTACGAACTCCAAGACTTCCACCTCTACCAGTTGCTCCGCTTCGGCGACCGGCCGAGCCGCATCGCCTACCTGGCCCAGCACGCCTGGTCCGACGCCACGCGCGGCAGCTGGCCCGACCTGATCCCGCAGGACCAGCGCAACACCTACGATCTGCCGACGATCAAGCACTGGCTGGCCGAGTTCCTGCGCCGCTTCATCCAAACCAGTCAATTCAAGCGTTCCACCCTCCCGAACGCGCCGAAAGTCGGTTCCGGCGGCTCCCTTTCACCACGGGGAGACTGGCGCGCCCCGAGCGATGCGTCCGCCGCCGCCTGGCTGGACGAACTCGCCCGCAACGTCCCCGATATCTGAGGATCACGCCGGCACCGGGATTCGCGCCGGAGCCCCGGGGAAGACCCAATGGCGCAGGGTGAGGAAGCGCAGGCCGCCCACCACTCCGGTGACGATCAGCACCGCGACGGCCGCGGCCGTGCCGCTCAACCCTGGAGCGGTGAGCTCCAGCAGTGCGAGCGTGCTCGACGTCGCGGCCAGCGCGGCCACGGCCGTACCACCGCCTTTGAGCTGCGCGGTGTACCAGCTGACGCGAGACCGGAAGGTGAGGCGGCGGTGTAGTTCGTTGGCGAACGCGGTGCTGAGGACCGAGCCCGCGAGGTTGGCCACCTGAGTCCCGGTGCCGTGCAACGCGAGAAACGGCAGCAGGTAGGCGACGTTGCTGACGCCACCGACCGCGGCGAAACGGATCAGCTGAGCCAAGGCGTGTTCGCCGCGCAGGAACTTCCGCACGCCGCTCATGCGTGCGCGGTCTTTCCGCCGTCGATGACGAGTTGCGCACCGGTGAGGTATGGATGCTCGGGCGAGGCGAGAGTCAGTGCGAAAGCGGCGATTTCGTCGGCGGTGGCGAGGCGGCCGAGACCGGGCACATTGGATTTCGCCCATTGCTTCATCAACACCTGATAGGCGTCGTCGGGCAGGGCTTCCATGCCCCCGGCCCGGCGCACCAGCTCGGTGTCGGTGGTGCCGGGCACGAGGGTGTTGACGCGGATCCCGTCGGCCGCGTAGTCCAGGGCCGCGGACTGCACCAGCCCCACCAGCCCGCGCTTGGCGGCGGTGTAGGCGGCCCGACCGGCGTCGGTGGCGAGGGCGTTGCTGGAGGAGGTGACCACGATGGTGCCGCCGCCGGACCGGATCATCTGCGGTACTTCGTATTTCATCGACAGGAAAACCCCGCGCAGATTGGTGCCGAGCACGCGATCGAACTCGTCGGCGCTGTATTCGTGCAGCTTCTTCTGAATGGTCATGCCGGCGTTGTTGAAGGCCACGTGCAGCCCGCCGTAGCGCTGGACCGTCGCCTCGACGAAGTCGCGGATGTCGTTCTCCACCAAGACATCGGCCCGGATGTAGGTGGCCTCGCCGCCGGCGGCCCGAATTTCGCGTTCCACCGCCTGCCCGCGATCGGTACGCCGCCCGCAGAACGCCACCTGGGCGCCCTCGGCGGCGAACTGCCGGGCCGCTGCCGCGCCGATCCCGGAGGTGCCGCCGGTGATCAGCACCACTTTTCCGGCGAAGCGGCGCTGCCCGCCATGGTGGGCACGCGGCGGGTTGGAGTCGGCGCCGAGTCCGATCCCACCGGCCAGCCCGACCGCGGTACCGGCCGCGAGTCCGGCAGCGGTCATGCCGAACAGCTTGCGCCGGTTCGGTTTCGGCGCGGCGGGTGCGGCCGCCGGGACGTCGGGGTTGTCGATCTCATCGGTCATGTCTCGACTCTGACCGTGCGGCGCGAAGAACGAATCCGTCCGGCGGGCTCGAATCGCGGCCCCGGGGCGGAGTCCGCTCCTCCCTCGGTAGGAGCCGCCCGGGTACGGCGACCGGGCATTATGGGTACGTGGTGGAGTCGAGCGGCGTGGGCCGTGGCGTGGAGTGGCTGCTGGACGCCAGGTCGCTGCCGATCCGGATGACGGTGCTGTTCGCACTCGGCGCCGGCTGCATGCTGCTGCTCCTCGACGGACCGGCCCCCGTCGACTGGCTGATCGCGACGCTGGCGGTGCTGGCCGTGGCCGGTGGTCCGCGCTGGCCGCTGGCCACCGCGCTCACCACGACCGCGCTGCTGCTGATCGGCTTCGAGATCGGGCAGGTCGGTCCGGCGGTCCCGAAGGTGGTCGCCGCCATCGCCCTCGCCGAACTCGCTGCCCGCCACGGTGGTTGGCGGCCGCTGCTGGCCGCGGCGGCGCTGGCGGGCGCCTACCTGGCGCATCCGGCTACCGGCGGCGTCGCCGCCACGGGCTATCGTGCCCTCGTCATGGCCGCGGCGCCGCTGCTCATCGGCGTGCTGCTGCGGGCCGCCCGCGAGAACGCGGAGCGGGCGCGGCGCGAGTCTCTCGAAATCGCGCAGCGCCGGGAGTCGGAGATCGCCGCGGCCCGTGCCGTCGAACGCACCGCGATCGCCCGCGAACTGCACGACCTGATCGCCCACCACGTGTCCTCCACCGTGCTGCGGGTCGGCGTGGCCCGGCACGCGGTGCCCGATGCACCGCCCGCCCTGCTCGAGGTGCTCGACGACATCCACGCCAGCGGCAAAGCCACCCTGGTGGACCTGCGGAAACTGGTGACGATCCTGCGCGATCCCCAGGCCACCGGCGAATCCTTCGTCGCACCCGCGGATCTGCCGGAGGCCATCGCCACGGCGGTGCACCGGACCCAGCGGCTGGGACTGCGCGTCGAGACGCGGATCGGCGGCGACATCACCGACGTGGACGCGACCGTGGGCCTCACCCTGCTGCGGCTGACCCAGGAGGGCCTGGCCAACACCGTCAAACACGCGGGCACCGGCGTCGACGCGCGCCTGGAGATCTCGAAGGGCGAGCGTGCGGTCGACTTCCTGTTGTCCGACAACGGCTCCGGCCCGGCGCCGGCTGAAAACGGCTCACGCGGTGTGGGTTTGATCGGCCTGCACGAACGCGTCGCATTGCTCGGCGGCACCTTCACAGCCGGCTCCACCGGCCGCGGCTGGCGACTGGCCGCCCACCTGCCCACCGCGGCGGCCGCCTCATGACCATCCGGGTACTCATCGTCGACGACCAGCAACTGGTCCGCGCGGGCCTGCGCATGCTCTGCCAGACCGCCGGTGACCTCGAAGTCATCGGCGAGGCCGCGACCGGCGCCGACGCGGTGCGCCTGGCCGAGCAGACCCGCCCCGAGGTGGTGCTGATGGACCTCCGGATGCCGGGCATGGACGGAATCCGCGCCACCGCCGCCATTCTCGCGAACCACCCGGCCACCCGGATCATCGCCTTGACCACCTTCGACGATGACGACCACCTCTATCCGGCGCTGTCCGCCGGGGCCTGCGGTTTCCTCGTCAAAGACGCCGCACCCGCGGATCTGCTCGACGGCATCCGCCGGGCCGCCGCCGGCGGCCGGCCCTTCTCCCCCGATGTCTTGCAGCGCATGGTCGATTCGGCGATCGCGGCGCGCACCGAGACGCCCGCCGAACTCGCGGACCCCACCGCCGCATTCGGCCTCACCCCGCGCGAAGCCGAGGTCCTGGCCCTGGTCGCCGATGGCCAGTCCAACGCGGAGATCGCCGCGGCCCTGCACGTCGGCGTCACCACCGTCAAAACCCACGTCACCAACCTGATGGCGAAAACCGGGGCCACCAACCGGGTACGCCTGGCAGCGGTCTCGCGGCTCAGCGCGCCTGGTTCGCCGGCCTGAATCCCTCAGTCCGCCGCGGGCTGCTGGCTCAGGTACACCGAAAGCAGTTCCTGCAGATGCGCTTCGGATTTGGCCTTGTCCACGCCCAGGCCGGTGAGCAGGCCCGCGCCGTTCTCCTGCTCCAGCAGCGCGAGCAGCAGATGCTCGGTGCCGATGTAGTTGTGGCCCAGGCGAAGCGCCTCGCGGAAGGTGAGTTCGAGAACTTTGCGCGCCTCGGCGTCGAACGGAACCATCGGCGGCACTTCGCCTTCCGGCGCCGGCAGCGAGGCCAGGGCAGCCGCGCCGACCGCTTCCAGCGTGACGCCGTTGGCGATGATCTCCTGCGCGCCCAGGCCTTCCGCTTCCGAGATCAAGGCCAGGATGAGGTGCCCGGTGGCGATTTGCGGGTTGCCCGCGGTCCGGGCCGCCTCCTGCGCCGCGACCACGACCTGCCGGGCGCGCGGGGTGAACTTGGCGAAGCCGGCGTTCGGATCCATGGCCGCCGCGGCCGCACCGGGATCCTTGGGCACGAACCGCTTCTGGGCGGCCTGTTTGGTGACGCCCATGCTGGCGCCGATATCGGTCCAGGAGGCGCCGGAGCGGCGGGCCTGGTCGACGAAGTGGCCGATCAGGTGGTCGGCCAGCTCGCCGAGATGACCGGCGGCCACGACCGCGTCGGAGAGCTGGTCCAGCGCGTTGTCCGGGCGGGCTTTCTTGATGCCGGAGATGAGGTCGTCGAGACGGAAGGAAGAAGTCATGCCGTCAACGATAGGTTGACGATTCACAATCGTCAACCACTAGTTGACGATTGTGTCGACGGCGTCGATCAGCAGGTCAAGCGCGTGAAATAGGCCAGCTTGCCGGGACTGACGACCACGCGCACCGAATGCACGATGTCCGCCGCGGCCTCGATATCGAGCACCAGCACCGGCTCCCGCCGCACCCGCGCGACCACCGCGAGCACACCGTTGACCTCCTCGAGCCCGACCTCCCGCCCCGGCGTTTCCGACCCGAACAACCCGGCCAGATAATGCGCCACCGACCCAGCCTCGGCCACCACGCCGTCGCGCCCACCGCTGTCGATCGTCAGCACGACGCCGGCGGCCAGCATGCGCTCCAGCTCGTCGATATCGCCGGCCCGCGCCGCCTTCAGCAACCGCTCGATCGGTGCACGCGGATCGTCGCCGGGAATCGTGAAGCGCCCCTTCACCTCTCGCACCCGCTGCCGGGCCCTGCGGTAGCTCTGCTGCGCGGTGGCCTCGGTGACCGCGAGCATGTCGGCGATCTCGCGGTGCGCGTACCCGAAGCCCTCGCGCAGCACGTAGACCGCACGCTCCACCGGTTCCAGCCGCTCCAGCGCACTGAGCAGCGCCAGCGAAACCTGTTCGCGCTCTTCGGCGGATTCCAGCGGGCCGAGTTCACCCCGGGCGGTGGGCACCGGCTCGGGCAGCCACGGCCCCGGATACTCGGCGCGGCGGACCCGCTCCGAAACCAGCCTGGTACGGCACAGATTCACGACGGTACTGGTCAGCCACGTTTCGACGGAGCGAATCGTGCTGCGCCCGACGCCGTTCCAACGCAGCGCGGTTTCCTGTACGGCCTCCTCGGCCGCACTCGCCGAGCCCAGCAGCCGGTAGGCGAGCGCGAACAAGCGCGGGCGATGCGCTGGGAATTCGCGCAGACCGTCGGACTCCACCGTCACCTTCTCCCGCACTCGGCACCGTGCTCGGCTCGATTGCCAGGTGTGACAGTACCTTTCGGGGCTTGCGGAATCCTCCGGAGAACCTGCTCAGCGGTTGACGTCGCCGGACTGCGGGCGTTTCGCGCCGGGACGGCGCAGCCGCAACCGCGCGCTGGAACCCCGGATCGCGGGACGGCGCAGCGCCGGTCGCCGGCGCTGCGCCCGGCGCTGCGCCCGGCGTTCGGCCGGCTTGTGCTGCCAGGTTTCCGGCCGCGCCGCCACCCAGCGCTGGGAGTGCCAGGCGAACGGAATGTGGCCCAGGTACAGCGCCACCAGGATCAGCAGCAGCACGATCGGATAGGTCACCAGCAGCGCCGCGGCGACCGCGACCAGCACCAGCAGCCCGGCGGCGGCCTGCGGGGCCACCGACACCGACTTCATGGCCAGCGTCGGAATCGTGCTGACCGCCAGCGCCGCCGCGAACACCGTCCAGGCCGCGACCGGCCAGAACCCGATCCACCAGGGGTCGTCGAACTGCACGTACAACGCGATCGGCACCAGCGCGATCAGCGCGGCGGCGGGCGCGGGCACACCGACGAAGTACTCCCGCGACCATTCCGGCCGGGTGTCGTCGTCGAGCAGGGTGTTGAACCGGGCCAGGCGCAGCACCAGGCTGACCGCGTACAGCAGCGCGATGATCCAGCCGGCGCTGCTCTCGTCCAGCAGCGTGATGTAGAGGACCAACGCCGGCGCCACACCGAAGGAGATGGCGTCGGAGAGCGAGTCCAGCTCCGCGCCGATCTTGGTGGTGGCGTCCAGCATTCGGGCCAGCCGCCCGTCCAGGGTGTCCAGCACGGCCGCCGCACCGATCATCGCCAGCGCGATGTCGAGCCGCCCGTCCAGGGCGAACTTCACCGCCGACAGCCCGGCGCACAGCGCCAGGATCGTGACGACGCTGGGCAGCAGCCGGATCGGCCGGCGCCGCTGCTTATCGGGCGTCGGAGTGGAGCGCTGGGACGGGGACAGGGCGGCCTCCATCATGAACCGGCCAGCACGGCCAGGACGGTTTCGCCCCCGATCGTGCGCTGCCCGGGCTGGACCAGTAGTTCGGTGCCGGCCGGGAAGTAGGTGTCGACCCGGGATCCGAAGCGGATCAGGCCGTAGGTGTCGCCGATGGTGAGCGCGTCGCCCTTCTGCGCGTCGCACACGATGCGGCGGGCCAGCAGGCCGGCGATCTGCACCACGACCAGCTGCTGCCCGGACGCGGTCTCCAGGACCATGCTGTTGCGTTCGTTGACCGAACTGGCGTCGGCCAGATCGGCCGACTTGAACTGGCCGGGCTGGTGCAGCACCTCGCGCACGGTGCCGGAGACCGGCACCCGCTGGACATGCACGTCGAGCACGGACAGGAAGATGCTGACCCGCGGCACCGGCTGGTCGCCCAGGCCCAGTTCGGCGGGCGGAACGGCGGTGTCGACGAGTGCGATCTCACCGTCGGCGGGAGCGACGACCACGCCGGGACGGTTCGGCGGCACCCGGTGCGGATGCCGGAAGAAGGCCGCGATCGCGGCCGCGCTCAGCAGGCCCGTCCGGCGGACCCACTTGCGTTTGCCGCCGAGCATCGCGACCGCGAGCGGAGCGGCGACGAACGGCAGCCCGGCGGGATGCAGCGGGGGAATCGCGGACCGAACCAGGTCGACCACATGGCCGACGGCAGTGGTATCGGGCGTGCCGGGCGGGGTGGGACGGCGTGCCACAGGCTCCTCTTTCGTGCTCGGTGCAGAAGGTTTGCGCCCCTCAACGATAGGGCCAGCGCAAGCGATCACACCTTACGGGAACGGAGCCCGTGGCACGCGGCCACGGCGTAGACCGTTGTCAGTGCACTGAGCGGCGGCCGGTCACCAGCTTGACCAGGAACAGCAGAATCACCGCACCGGCGAGACAGGTGAGGAAGCTGAAGATGAGACCGCCACCTTCGACGTCGACGTTGAACAGCGTGAGCAGCCAGCCGCCGAGCAAACCGCCCACGACGCCGACCACGATGTTCAGGAGGATGCCCTGCTGGGCGTCCGTCCCCATGAACTTGCTTGCGATCCATCCGGCAAGTCCGCCGATGATGATCCATCCGATAATCCCGAGACCCAGCATGGAAACCTCCACTTATTGGGGGACGCACGCCCGTACCAAAAAGGCGTGCTCGAGGGGGTATACCCGGCAAAAGTCAGAATACGCGCTTCCGCCGAGCGAGTTCCGGGCTAATATGAGGGGGCCTCATGTCTGTGCAGAGGCATCACTGATGAGGCAGCGCCAGGTATAGGAGACGCATATGTCTGCTCGAATCGCCCAGACCACGGGAGCAGAGCACACCGCGATTCTCGGGCTCGGCGTGTATCGCCCCGCCCGGGTTGTCACCAACGAGGAAGTCGCGGGGCCGATCAACTCGAGCGACGAGTGGATTCGCACTCGTTCGGGCATAAAAACCAGGCGCTTCGCCGACGACACCGAAACTATCCAGTCCATGAGCGTCGCCGCCGCGCGCGATGCCATCGAGGCCGCCGAGATCGAGGTCGATCAGGTCGACTGCGTCATCGTGGCGACCTCCACCCACCTCTTACTCACCCCCGCGGCCGCCCCGCGGATCGCGACCGAGCTCGGCATGAACGGCGCCGCGGCCTTCGACATCTCGGCCGGCTGCGCCGGGTTCTGCCACGCGCTCGCGCTGGCCTCGGATCTGGTGCGCTGCGGCACGGCCAAGAACGTGCTGGTGATCGGCGTGGAGAAGCTGACCGACACGATCAACCCGACCGATCGCTCCACCGCGTTCCTGTTCGCCGACGGCGCGGGCGCGGTGGTGGTCGGTCCGGCCGAGGAGCCGGGCATCGGCCCCACCGTCTGGGGCTCGGACGGCACCCAGCATCACGCGATCCGCCAGGACAAGGACTGGATCGAGTTCTTCACCGAGATCGAGGAGAAGGGTCTGGACGCGGTCCGCCCCTATCTCGCGATGGAGGGCACCGCCGTTTTCCGCTGGGCCGCACACTCACTGGAGAAGGTGTGCCGCGACGCCATCGATCGGGCCGGCCTGTCCACCGAGGACATGGAGGCGATGATCCCGCACCAGGCCAACGGCCGGATCATCGAGATCATGGCCCGGGTGCTGAAGCTGCCGGAGAATTGCGCGCTGGCCAACGACATCGAGGAGACCGGCAACACCTCGGCCGCCTCGATCCCGCTGGCCATGGAGGCGATGCTGCGCAAGGGCGAGACGAAGCCCGGCGCGACCGCGCTGCTGATCGCGTTCGGCGCCGGGTTGTCCTATGCGGCCCAGGTGGTCACGCTCCCGAACTGGAAGTAACTACCGGCCCGCTTCGACGGCGGTCTTGATGCCCTGCAGAGTCTCGTTCATGCCCCGCACCAGGACCCCGTCGAAGCGCTCGTAACCGCCCATCCCGAGTTCGATCGACTTACGGGAGAACAGTGTGGTCCCGTTCGGAGAGTCACGGCGCTGGATCAGCCGGGTACCGGTGGCGGTCGGCTCCAGGGTGAAGCTCCAGATCGCCCGGTTCTCCAGGACCTTGAAGGCGATGGCCGAGTTGGGCTCGAACCGCACGACGCGGGAGGTCGTCGGCCAGAACAACTTTCCGTCCCGGTTCAGATTGATGGCGAAGGTGCCGGTCTTGATCTTGCCGACCGGGATCGTGCGCACCGTCTGCGGGCTGAACTCCGGAATGCGCTTCAGGTCGGAGACCACCTGCCACACCTGCTCCGGGGACGCGGCGATATCGATGGACGCTTCGAGATTCTTCGGCAACGGTGCCTCCGGTGTGTGGGTAACGAGATGTCACACATAATAGTGGGAGCCAATTGGAATACAACCGGGTCACATTTTGGCCTTCTGGTCACCGCCCGATGTAATGACGGGCGCAGAATGGCTGATAGACAGTCCAACAGACGCACTGCCACCAACTTTCCCATCCAGCGTGAGGTGATCGGCTGTGAAACTGCGCTCGCTCCTACCCCGTCGCCGTACCAACGATCTTCCGCTGCTGCCTTCGATCGAACCTGAGGACGGACGTCCGGCGAAGGCCCGGCCGACCGAGGAGAAGCTCGAACGCCTGCTCACACCAACCGAACTCGATCTGGTCCTGCATCATCAGCTCTAGGCGAACGAGTGGGGCGCCCCAGCCGATTCCCGCACACGGGATACTGGCCAGGTGACTGCTCCAGCTGCCTCGAAGCCGGCCATTCTCAGCGTCGATGACGATCCGGGTGTTTCCCGGGCGGTCGTGCGTGATCTGCGCCGCCGCTACGGCGCCGAATACCGGATCCTGCGCGCGGAATCCGGCGCCGACGCGCTCGATGCCCTGCGCGAGATGAAACTGCGCGGCCAGCCCGTCGCGGTGCTGATCGCCGACTACCGGATGCCCGGCATGGACGGCATCGAATTCCTCGAGCAGGCCATGGACCTGCATCCTTACGCCCGGCGCGTGCTGCTCACCGCCTATGCCGACACCTCCGCCGCGATCGACGCGATCAACGTCGTCGACCTGGACCATTACCTGCTCAAGCCGTGGGATCCACCGGAGGAGAAGCTCTATCCGGTGCTGGACGGCCTGCTGGAAGCCTGGCGCGGCATGGCGAACCGGCCCGTCACCGAGACCAAGGTGATCGGCAACCGCTGGTCCCCGCGCTGCTCACAGGTACGTGAGTTCCTGGCCCGCAACCAGCTCCCCTACCGCTGGTACCTGGCCGAGGAGGCCGAGGGCAGCCGGCTGCTGGAAGCCGCGGGCGTCGGGGCCGATCGATGTCCGGTGGTCATCACCTCCGACGGCCAGGCTCTGGTGGAGCCGAGCGACAGCGAGCTGGCCGAGCACGTCGGCCTGACGGTCAACCCGGCCGGCGATTTCTACGACCTGATCGTGGTCGGCGGCGGCCCCGCGGGCCTGGGCGCGGCGGTGTACGGCGCGTCCGAGGGCCTGCGCACCGTGCTGGTGGAGCGCACCGCCACCGGCGGGCAGGCCGGGCAGAGTTCCCGGATCGAGAACTACCTCGGCTTCCCGGACGGTCTGTCCGGGGCGCAGCTGGCCGACCGGGCCCGGCGGCAGGCCGCGAAGTTCGGGGCCGAGGTCATCACCACCCGCGAGGTGGTCGGGTTGGAGGTGAACGGGTCGGCCCGCACCGTCAAGTTCGCCGACGGCGGGCAACTGTGCGCGCACACCGTGATCATCGCGACCGGCGTCGACTACCGCCGGCATCCCGCGCCGGGCGTGGACGAATTCACCGGACGCGGCGTGTATTACGGCTCGGCGATGACCGAGGCCACCGAATGCGCCGACCACGACGTCTACATCGTCGGCGGCGCGAATTCGGCCGGGCAGGCGGCGGTGTTCCTGTCCCGCAACGCCCGCGCGGTGCATCTGGTGGTCCGGGGCGATTCGCTGGAGAAGTCCATGTCGCACTACCTGGTCCAGCAGATCGAGCAGGTCCCGAACATCAAGGTGCACACCGAGACCGAGGTGATCGGCGCCGACGGCGAGGATCACCTGCAATGGATCGTGTTGCGCAACAACGCGACCGGCGTCGAGGAGAAAGCCGAGGCCGAGCGGCTGTTCCTGTTCATCGGCGCGGCGCCGCAGACCGACTGGCTCGACGGCGTCGTCAAGCGCGATCAGGCGGGATTCGTGCTGGCCGGCCCGGACCTGTCCGTCGACGGTTCGCGCCCGGGCGGCTGGGAGCTACCCAGGCCGCCACATCATTTGGAGACCAACGTGCCCGGCGTGTTCGTGGCCGGCGATGTGCACGCCGAATCGGCCAAGCGGGTGGCCTCCGCGGTCGGTGAGGGCGCGATGGCCGTCATGTTCGTGCATCGGTACCTGGCGTAGGAGCGGTGAAATGACCGAAGAGATCGCGGCGCGTAAGTCCCACGGGGTCTGTGACCCCGCCGAGCTGCGCACCCTGTTCCTGTTCGAGAAGCTGACCGACGCACAGCTGGACGAGCTGTGCGCCGACGGCAAGATCGAATACATCGAGCCCGGACCGGTTTTCCGCGAGGGCGCCCCGGCGACCTGCTTCTATGTGCTGATCGACGGCGAGGTGCGGATCACCAAGCTGTCCGGCGGCACCGAGATCGAGATCAACCGCACCGCCTTCCGCGGCGCCTACGCGGGCGCCTGGACCGCCTACCTCGGCGACAACGTCGAACAGAACTACACCGGGTCGATGTATGTGACCCGGCAGTCCCGCTTCTTCGTGCTGGACGCGGCCGCCTTCGCCCGGATGATGCGGGAGTGGTTCCCGATGGCGGTGCATCTGCTGGAGGGCGCGTTCTACGGCAACCGCAACACCAATCAGCGGGTGGCCGAACGGGAACGGCTGCTCGCGCTGGGTTCGCTGTCGGCGGGCCTGACGCACGAGCTGAACAATCCGGCGGCCGCCGCGGTGCGCGCGACTTCCGGGCTGCGCGACCGGGTCGCGGGCATGCGGCACAAGCTGGCGATGATGGCTGAGGGCAAGTTCACCCCGGAGGCCTTCGTGACGCTGGTGCGTTTGCAGGAGGAGGCCGCCGAGAAGGTGGCCAAGGCGCCGGAGCTGACCACGATGGAGGCCAGCGACCGGGAGGAGGCGCTCGGCGAGTGGTTCGAGGACCACGACATCTCAAGCGGCTGGGATCTGGCGCCGAACTTCGTCCAGGCCGGCATCGATGTCGACTGGCTGGAGACGGTGCACGGCGCCTTGCAGGAATGCCCGAACAAGGTGTTCGAGGGTGCGATCCGCTGGCTGAACTACACCATCGAGACCGAGCTGCTGATGAACGAGATCGCCGACTCGACCACGCGCATCTCCACCCTCGTCGGTGCGGCCAAACAGTATTCGCAGATGGACCGGGCCCCGTTCCAGGTGGTGGACCTGCACGAACTGCTGGACAGCACGCTGGTGATGATGGGCCGCAAGATCGGCGATTCGATCCAGGTGGTCAAGGACTACGACCGTTCGCTCCCGCAGATCCCCTGCTACGCGGCGGAATTGAATCAGGTGTGGACCAACCTGATCGACAACGCGGTCTACGCGATGGGCGGCGCGGGCACGCTCACCGTCCGGACCTACCAGGAAAGCGACTGCGCCGCCATCGAAATCGGCGACACCGGGCCGGGCGTGCCGCAGGAGGTGCTGCGCCGTATCTTCGAACCGTTCTTCACCACCAAACCCGTCGGTGAGGGCACCGGCCTCGGTCTGGACATCTCGTTCCGGATCGTGGTGAACAAGCACGACGGCGATATCCGCGTCGAATCCGAGCCGGGCAATACGCGTTTCATCGTCCGACTGCCGTTGCACCGTGATAACCCAGCACCGGAGGTAACTGATGTCTGAGGCCATCGAAGGGATCGATCCGAAGGTCGCGCCGAGCGGGCCGGGCTGCGTGGAATGCGAGGCCGCCCAGGGCTGGTGGGTGCATCTGCGCCGCTGCGCGCAGTGCGGTCACGTCGGCTGCTGCGACTCCTCCCCCGCGCAGCACGCGTCCGCGCACGCGAAGGCCGACGGGCACCCGTTCATCCAGAGCTACGAGCCCGGCGAGGACTGGTTCTGGAACTACGAGACCGAGGAAATGTACGGCGACGGACCGGAGTTGGCGGCGCCGCACAGCCACCCGGCCGATCAGAGTGTGCCCGGTCCGCGCGAGCGGGTTCCGGCCGATTGGCAGTCGCAGGTGCATTGATCGTTGCTGGATCACACCCGGTACGCTGCACCGAACGCGCCGGAGGTTCCGGCGCCCGGAGGCACCGGGGAAAGCACGACATGAAGCGAATTTCCGTCATGGTCCTGGCCGCCGGCGCGGTGGCACTGACACTGACCGCCTGCGGCGGGTCCGACGATTCCAGCGACGCGAGCGGCCTGCGCAAAGGCGGCCCGCTGACCTCGACGTCCAGTACCAGCACCGCGAGCGCCGCGGCGACCACCAGCGCGGTCGACACCTCCACGCTGGGCACCGCCTCGCGCACCACCTGCACCGATTTCAAGGCGCTCGACAGCGCCGCGCAGAAGACGCTGGTGGAGCAGATCCTGCAGGAGAACCCGAACAGCAGCTTCACGGGCAGCCCGAACGTCGCCCTGGGCACCGCCAAGCTGGTATGCCTGGCGTCGAACAACGCGAGCAAGCCGGTCGCGATCGCGGCGGGGATCGTCAAGTAGACAAAGTCACCCGCACATCCGCGGCGACGCGGGCAGAATGGCACGGTGGCTGAACTTCCGCTCACCGCTCGCCTGAATCCGTCCGCCGCCGACGCCCGGCGCGGGGTGGTGCGGCTGCATCCCGAAGCACTGGCCGCACTCGGCCTGCGGGAGTGGGACGGAATCGCCCTGTTCGGCTCGCGCCGCACCGCCGCCGTGGTCGGCATCGCACCCGCCGGCACACCGGCCGGCGTGGCGCTGCTCGACGACGTCACGCTGTCCAATGCCGGGCTGCGGGAGAACACCACGGTCGTGGTGTCGCCCGCGATCGTGCAGGGGGCCAGGCAGATTTCGGTGAGCGGCTCGGCCTACGCCACCCAGAGCATTCCGGCGGCGACGCTGCGGCAGGCCCTGCTCGGCAAGGTCGTCACGGTCGGCGACACGGTGTCGCTGCTGCCGCGTGATCTCGGCCCCGATCTGCCGTCTTCGGCTGCCAGCCAGGCACTTTCGCGCACCTTCGGGATCGCCTGGACCACCGAGCTGCTCACCGTGACGGCCACCGATCCGCCGCCGGGCCCGGTGAGCGTGCAGCCCAACACCGCGGTGGTGTGGGGCGCGGGCGCGATCTCGCGGCACAACATCGCCGAGGTCGGGTCGCCGCTGCCGGGGGCCGCGGCGCTGGATTCGGTCGCCACCACCGACGGCGGGCAGCTGGGCCGCACCGCCACCAGCGGCTCGTTCTCGGCGGTCGCGGTCGAGGATCTGGCGGGCGTGCACAGCCAGGCCGCCAAGCTCGGCGAATGGCTCAGCCTCGCCCTCGACGAACCCGAACTGCTCAAAACCCTCGGGGCCACACCGCATCTCGGCGTACTGATCACCGGGCCCGCGGGCGTCGGCAAGACGACGCTGGCGCGAGCGGTGGCGGCGCCACGGCGCGTGGTGGAACTGGACGGCCCGACCGTCGGCGCGGAGGAGGGCGGCAACCGGTTGCGGCACGTCGCCGCGGCGGTGGCGGAGGTGGGGTCCGGGCAGGGCGGAATCCTGCTGATCAGCGATATCGACGCGCTGCTGCCCGCGCAGCCCGAGCCGGTCGCCACGCTGATCCTCGATCAATTGCGGGCGGCGGTGGCCTCGCCGTGCATCGCGTTCCTGGCCACCACCGCGCATCCGAGCCGGGTCGACGCCCGGCTGCGCGCGCCCGATCTGTGCGATCGCGAACTCGCGCTTACGCTGCCCAACGCGGCGATCCGTAAGGCACTGCTGGAGCAGCTGCTCCGCAAGGTGCCGACCGGCGATTTGCAGCTCGACGAGATCGCGGCGCGGACACCGGGTTTCGTGGTCTCCGATCTGGCGGCGCTGTGCCGGGAAGCGGCCTTACGCGCGGCTTCCCGTAGCACCAAGGAGCAGACGCCGCCGCAATTGGCGCAGGACGACCTGCTCGGCGCGCTGAAAGTCATTCGCCCGCTCTCCCGTTCGGGCATGGAGGAACTCGCGATCGGCAGCCTCGGCCTCGACGAGGTCGGCGACATGGCCGAGACCAAGCAGGCGCTCACCGAGTCGGTGCTCTGGCCGCTGCGGCATCCGGATTCCTTCGCCCGCCTCGGCGTCGACCCACCGCGCGGCGTGCTGCTCTACGGTCCGCCCGGCTGCGGCAAGACCTTCCTGGTGCGGGCACTCGCGGGCAGTGGCCAGCTCAGCGTGCACGCGGTCAAGGGCGCCGAGCTGATGGACAAGTGGGTCGGCTCCTCGGAGCGGGCGGTGCGCGAATTGTTCCAGCGGGCCCGGGATTCCGCGCCGTCGCTGATCTTCCTGGACGAGGTGGACGCGCTCGCACCACGCCGCGGGCAGAGCAGCGATTCCGGTGTCGGGGACCGGGTGGTCGCGGCGCTGCTCACCGAGCTGGACGGCGTCGAGCCGCTGCGCGATGTGGTGGTGCTGGCCGCGACGAACCGGCCCGAGCTGATCGATCCGGCGCTGCTGCGGCCCGGCCGGCTGGAGCGCTCCATCTTTGTGCCGCCGCCGAATGGGGCTGCGCGGCTGGCGATCCTGCGTACGCTCATCGAGGGCCGGTCGGTGCCGCTGGCGGGCGGCGTCGACTTGCCCGCGCTCGCCGAGGATCTGGACGGATACTCCGCGGCCGACTGCGCCGCGCTGCTGCGTGAGGCGGCGCTGTCGGCGATGCGCCGGGATGTCCGCGCGGCCGACGTGACCGCCGCCGATATCGCCTCGGCGCGGGCGGTGGTGCGGCCCTCGCTGGACCCGGTTCAGGTGGAGGCCTTGCGCCGCTACGCCTCCGCGGTCTAATCCGACACCGATAGCTAACCTTTGGCAATCCCGGCTTCGAGAGGTCAACGGGGGTAAGTTCGCTGCGTGCGAAGGCGCGGCGAACTCTTCGACTCGGTCACGGCCTACTGCGGGGCCGCGGTCGGGGGCGTCACGCTGTTCCTACCGATCACCTTCAGCTGGACCGAGAACAGCACGCCTTACCGGATCTCCAGCCTGATCAACAGCGTGCCCCGGGGGGCGGCGATCGGCGTGATCGTGGCCGTCGCCATCGCGGTGCTGATGCGCACCTTCGTCGGCGCGGCGGCGGCGTGGTGGTGGGCCTTCGGCGCCGCCATCGCGCTCCTGGTGAATCACATCATCGGGCGCCAGGTTTCGGCCCCGGAGTTGCTCACCACCCAGAACTACGTGGACTCGGTGTGCGGCGGGGTGCTGCTGGGCGCGCTGGGCGCGGCGGCCTTGAGATGCTGGAAGTCCGGCCGCCAGGGACCGGGTTTCGGCTTCGCGCTGGGTGGCGCGGGCACCTTCGTGGTCGGCGACCTCGCCGAGGTGCTGGAGATCCGCGACCAGGATCCGTACTCCGTCCTGGAGACGCCGCCGCGCACGCTCATCGCCATCGCCATCTTCTTCCTGTTCATCAGTGCCCTGCGCCACCGCACCCGGATCGGCCGGACACCGCCGCCACCCGGCGTCTCGGTGGAGCTGCCGATCACGCCCATCCTCGCGGCCACGGTGCTCGCGCTGGTGGTACTCGCCGTGACCGAGTGGTTGTCGCGGCAATACACCGAGGCGGCCCGGTACGACGGACACGGCGTCGAGATCGGGGTGGCGATCGCCGCGAGCGCCCTGGCCGCCCTGGCCGCGGCGATGCTCCTGCCCGGACGTGATGGCACCGGCGCACTGCTGGCGGTCCCGCTGGTCGCCGCCGCGGACGCGCTCGGCGATACGCCGCGTCCGTGGTGGCTGGTCTTGGTCCTGCTGGCGCTGACCGGAGCCGGCATCCTCCTCGGCGCACGGCTGCCGTCGGCAACGGTGGCCATCCTGGCGATCCTGGGGCTGGGACTGTTCGACCTGCTGAGCGGGGCGCACAACAGCGATGTGCGCTTCGGAATCGGCAGTGCCGGATTGGCTTTGATCGCCGGGTACTGCTGCGGCATGGCTCGGCCACACTACCCGCCGAGCGGAGTGCTCGCGATCGCGGCGCTGTTCCTGCCCTCGCTGATCACCGCGCTACCGAGACGCGAGATCGCCTGGCCGGACCGGCCCGGACTACCCGAACCGGGGACGCCCGCACGGGTGGCGCTCTTGCTGACCGCCGGGTGCGCGGCCGGGCTGCTGGTGCTCTATCGCGCCCGTCCACGGCACAGACACAGACCGGACGAAGCGCCGCCCGGGGACGCCGTCGCCACGTCCGCCTAGGCCGCGCGAAAGTCCCCGCCGCCCCTGCCTCTTCGACCTCACGGAGCGCCCGGCTTGCTCGCCATCCTGCTCGCACACGCCTTCGCCGCACTGGTGGCGCCGGTGTGCGTACGGGTATGGGGACGCAACGCTTTTCTGCTGCTCGCGCTGGCGCCGTTCGGCTCGTTGCTCTGGGTGATCGCGAATTGGGGTGGCGATCAACGGGTTCGGATCCGCTGGGCGCCGGCCATCGAGCTGAACATCGAGCTGCGCTTCGACACGCTCGCGGCGATCATGGCCGCGCTGGTGCTCGGCATCGGCGCGCTGATCCTGGTCTACTGCGCGCGCTACTTCCACGACGACGAACCGCGGCTCGGCATGTTCGCCGCCCAGCTGGTGGGCTTCGCGGGCGCCATGTTCGGTTTGGTCACCAGCGACAACATGCTGCTGCTCTACGTCTTCTGGGAAACCACGACGGTGCTGTCGTTCCTGCTGGTCGGCCACAACGGGGAGCAGCCCGCGAGCCGGCGCGCGGCGATCCAGGCGCTGCTGGTAACCGGCGCGGGCGGGCTGGCGATGCTGGTCGGGATCGTCATTCTGGGGCAGCGCACCGGGAGCTATCTGCTCTCGGATCTGCTCGCCAAGCAGCCGCCGACCGGCGTCGCGGTCCAGGTCGCGGTGGCGCTGCTGCTGGTCGGGGCGCTGAGCAAGTCCGCCATTGTGCCGCTGCACTTCTGGTTGCCGGGCGCGATGGCCGCGCCCACCCCGGTCAGCGCGTATCTGCACGCGGCGGCGATGGTGAAAGCCGGCGTGTATCTGGTGGCGCGGCTGGCGCCGGTGTTCGCGACGAGTCCGGTGTGGCATCCGCTCGTGCTCACCCTCGGGGTGTTCTCGATGTTGCTGGCCGGCTTGCGGGCCATGCAGGTGACCGATCTGAAGCTGCTGCTGGCCTTCGGGACGGTGAGCCAGCTCGGATTCCTGATTCTGCTGCTCGGGCTCGGCACACCCGAGGGCGCGCTGGCGGGCGTGGCGTTGATCGTGGCGCACGCGCTGTTCAAGGGGTGCCTGTTCATGGTGGTCGGGATCGTCGATCACTGTGCGGGGACCCGGGATTTGCGCAGGCTCTCGGGGTTGGGACGGAAAGCGCCGTGGTTGTGCGGGATCGCCGTACTCGCGGCCGCGAGTATGGCGGGACTGCCGCCGCTGCTCGGGTTCGCCGGCAAGGAAAGCGCGCTCAGCGCGGTCATGGATCCGGGGCAATTGCCCGGTCTGGCGCGCAACGGGTTGCTGCTCGGCGTGGTGCTCGCGTCTACGCTGACGGTGGCCTACAGCGTGCGGTTCGTCTGGGGCGCGTTCGCCGAAAAGCCTTGGCGGCCCACCGAGGAGCTCGACGACACCGGTCCGGTGCTGTGGCATCCGATCGATATCTCCCGCCTGCCCGGCGAGCATCGGGAGCCGCCGCGCCGGCCGCGCGTGCGCCGGCCGGACCCGGCCACCGACGACCGGGCCGGCGTGCACTGGAACGCGCCCGACCAGCTGTTCGTCTTGCCGCCCGCGATCCTCGCGCTGGCGGGACTGCTCGGCGGGCTGGCCTCGCCGCAGGTGGGCCGGCTGATCGACCCGTACGCGGAAACCCTGCCGGGCACGTCGTTTTCCGGCCTGGGGCTGTGGCACGGCGTGAACATCGAACTGGTGCTCACCACGGGGATTCTCCTGGCGGGCGCCACGGTGTTCGCCTTCCGGCAGCAGATCGCCGCCGCGGCCCACCATCGCCTGGGCAACGCCGATCGCGCCTACGACGCCACCCTGCGCGCCATGGACCGATTGTCGCGGCGGATGACCGCCACCGTGCAGCGTGGTTCGCTGCCGCTGAGCCAGGCCACCATTCTCGGCACGCTCGTCCTGCTGCCGATCGCGATGCTGATGCTGGGTGCGCGCCAGCGTGTGCAGCTGCGGCTGTGGGACACGCCGGTCCAGCTGGCGGTCGGGGCGATCATGGCGGCGATGGCGCTGGGCGCCATCGTCTTACGCAATCGCCTGGCCAGCGTGCTGGTCGTCGGCGTCACCGGATACGGCTGCGGCGTCATCTTCGCCCTGCACGGCGCTCCGGATCTCGCGCTGACCCAATTCCTGGTCGAGACACTGACTTTGGTGATCTTCGTGCTGGTGCTGCGCGCGTTCCCGGCGGAGATCGAGGACAGCCGCACCGCCGCGTACCGCCCGCACCGCGCGGTGCTCGCGGTGTGCGTCGGCGTGACCGTCGCGGTGCTGGCGGCTTTCGCGACCGCCGCGCGCGGCGCCGAGCCGATCTGGCATCTGATCCCGCACGCCGCCTATGAGTTCGGCGGCGGCAAGAACGCGGTCAACGTGCTGCTGGTGGACATCCGGGCCTGGGACACCCTGGGCGAGATCTCGGTGCTCATCGTCGCCGCCACCGGCGTCGCCTCGCTGGTCTTCCGGACCCGGCGCTTCGGCAGCGCACCGCGCGCGGTGGACTCCCCGCACTACGACCCGGACCTCGTGAGCTGGCTGCCCGCAGGACGTTTGGTGGATCGGCGGGATCGGTCGATGGTGCTCCAGATCACCACCCGGCTGGTGTTCCCGACCATCATGGTGCTGTCGGTGTACTTCTTCTTCGCGGGTCACAACGCGCCCGGCGGCGGTTTCGCGGGCGGGCTCACCGCCGGGCTCGCGCTCACCCTGCGATACCTGGCCGGTGGCCGCTACGAACTCGGTGAGGCGCTGCCCGTCGACGCCGGACATGTCCTGGGCGCGGGCCTGACCCTGGCGGCCGGGACCGCCGTCACCTCGCTGCTGCTGGGCGCGCCGCCGCTGTCCTCGGCGATCCTCGAGCTCACCATCCCGGTGATCGGGCACGTAAAGCTGGTCACCGCACTGTTTTTCGACCTCGGCGTCTACCTGATCGTGGTGGGCCTGGTGCTGGACGTACTGCGCAGCCTGGGCGCGCGCCTGGACAAGGAGCTCGAGGAAGCATGAGTTCTAATCTGACCTTGCTGGTGCTGATCGCGGTGCTGGTCGCGTGCGGTGTCTATCTGATTCTGGAACGGGCCGTCTCGAAGATGCTGCTCGGCATGATCCTGTTCGGGAACGCGGTGAACCTGCTCATCATCGCGGTCGCCGGGCCGGACGGGACGCCGCCGATCCTGGGCGCCACCGACGACGTGCACACCGGCGTGGCCGATCCGCTGGCGCAGGCCATGGTGCTCACCGCCATCGTGATCACCATGGGGCTGGCGGCTTTCGTGCTCGCGCTGGCCTATCGCGCTTACATCCTGACCACCTCCGAAGAGGTCGACAACGATCCGGAAGACGTCCAGGTGGCCACCCGCCGCCAGGTCGAGGAGCCGGAAGAATGAGTCATCAGCTCGCGCCCGGCCTGCTGCCGGTCCTGATTCCGCTGCCGGTCCTGATTCCGCTGCTCGGCGCGGCCGTGACGCTGATCTTCGGGCAGCAGCGCATGATTCAGCGCTACATCACGGTGCTCGTGCTGACCTCGGGTGTGGTGATCAGCGCGCTGATGCTGATGCTGACCGACCAGCATGGCACCGGGGTGGTGCAGGTCGGCGGCTGGCGGACCCCGATCGGGATCTCGCTGGTGGCCGACCGGCTCTCGGCGGCGATGCTGCTCGTCTCCTACATCGTGCTGCTGTGCGTCTCGGCCTATGGTTCCGGCCAGAACATTCGCGACGGCGACGCAAAGCAGCCGACCTCCATCTTCCGGCCCACGTATCTCGTTCTGACGGCGGGTGTTTCGGCGGCGTTCCTGGCCGGCGACCTGTTCAATCTGTTCGTCGGCTTCGAGATCCTGCTGGCCGCGTCGTTCGTGCTGCTCACCATCGGCGCGACCGCGGAGCGCATCCGGGCGGGCGTCGCCTACGTGATGGTGTCGATGCTGTCGTCGCTGATCTTCCTGACCGGAATCGCCCTGGCGTACGCCAGCACCGGGACGCTGAATCTCGCGCAGCTGTCGCTGCGGCTGGGCGAGGCGCCGGAGGGGATCCGCACCGCGGTCTACGCGGTGCTGCTGGTGGCCTTCGGTATCAAGGCCGCGGTCTTCCCGCTGTCGAACTGGCTGCCCGATTCCTACCCGACCGCGCCCGCCCCGGTGACCGCGGTGTTCGCCGGGTTGCTGACGAAAGTCGGTGTGTACGCGATCATCCGGACGCACTCGCTGCTCGCGCCGGACGGCCGGTTCGACACCGTGCTACTGGTCTGCGGACTGCTCACCATGCTGGTCGGCGTCTTCGGCGCGATCGCGCAGAGCGACATCCGCCGGTTGCTGTCCTTCACCCTGGTCAGCCACATCGGGTTCATGGTGTTCGGCATCGGACTTGCCTCGGTGGCCGGGCTCGCGGGCGCGGTTTTCTATGTGGCGCACCACATTCTGGTGCAGACCACGCTGTTCCTGGTGGTGGGCATCATCGAGCGGCAGGCGGGATCGACGTCGATGCGCCGGCTCGGCGGTCTGGCGGCCAGCCCGGTGATCGCCGTCCTGTTCCTGATTCCGGCATTGAATCTGGCTGGTGTACCGCCGTTTTCGGGGTTCATCGGCAAGGTAGCGCTGTTGCAGGCCGGTGCGATGGACGGCAGCGCGCTGGCCTGGGTGCTGGTCGCCGGGTCGGTCGTCACCAGCCTGCTGACCCTGTACGTGGTGGCGATCGTGTGGGCGAAAGCCTTCTGGCGGAATCGGTCCGACGCACCCGAAGGTCATCTCGCGGCCGCGAAGCCACCGGCGCTGATGGAGGAGACAGACGACGTGCTCTACGACGAACGCACCGATCCCGGCCGCATCCCGGTCCTGATGGTCGGTGCGACCGCGGTCCTGGGAACCATGGGACTCGCGCTCACCGTCTTCGCCGGCCCGATCCTCGGCATCGCCGACCGCGCGGCCACCGACCTGCACGACTCGGCGGTGTATATCGTTGCGGTCCTCGGTGATCCAGGAGAGTTCCGGTGAACGCCGAGGCTTTCCGGGTGAACAGATCGGTCCTCCTGCGGGGCGGGCTGCTGATCTGGCTGGCGCTGGTCTACATGGCGTTGTGGGGCGACCTCAGCATCGCCAATATCCTCGGCGGACTGGCCGTCGGCGCGATCGTCATCTTCGCGCTGCCGCTGCCTCGGATACCGGTCACCGGACACCTGAATCTGTGGGCCCTTGCCGAATTGACCGTGGTGAGTGTGTATTACGCGCTGGAATCCAGTTTCCAGATCGCCTGGTTCGCCATCCGGCCCGCGCCGCCGCCGGTGTCGGGGGTGCTGCGGGTCAATCTCAGTACTCGCTCCGATCTGGTGATGGTGCTGTGCACCGACCTGCTCAACCTGATCCCCGGCACCATGGTGCTCGAGCTCGACCGGCGGCGCTGCGTGGTGTACGTACACGTCCTCGATGTCAGCAGCGACGCGGCGGTGCAGCGGTTCTACGAGACCACCCGGCGGCTGGATCGGCTGCTGGTCGCGGCGTTCGAACGGACGGTGTCCCGATGATGGTCGTCACCGTGATCGCGGGCGTGCTGCTCATCGCGGCCGCCGGGATCACCAGTTTCCGGATCCTGGCCGGGCCGAGCACACTGGACCGGGTCGTGGGAGTGGATTCGCTGACCGCCATCGCCGCCTCCGGGCTGGCGGTCTGGGCGGCCTACGACCGGGACACCACCGACGTGCCCGCCATCGTCGCGCTCGCCCTGGTCGGCTTCCTCGGCTCCGCCGCCGTGACCCGCTTCCGCGTCCGGGACGACCGATGAGCCTGATCTTCGACGTGGTGTCGGGCGTGCTGATCCTCACCGGCGCGCTGCTGGCGTTCACCGCCGCCATCGCCATCATCCGCTTCCCCGACACCCTGACCCGCATGCACGCCGCCACCAAACCCCAGGTGATCGGGCTGATCCTGATCCTGGTCGGGGCCGCCATCCAGCTCCGCAGCGACGGGCAGGCCTGGATGCTCGCGCTCACCGGCCTGTTCACCATGCTCACCGCGCCGGTGATCGCGCACCTGCTCGGGCGCACCGCCTACCGGGAACAGCGGCACCGCGACGGACTGCTGCGGATCAACGAGCTCGGCGACGAAATCGACGACGTCTGAGCCGGTTTCAGGCCTGGCGTAGCGCGCGATAGACCGCCGCGCCGACGAAAGCGCCGAGCGCCTGCGGCGTCCACGCGCCGTCGTCGGCAAGCAGGGTGCGCACCGCGCCCTCACCGGCCGACACCCACAGCTCGACGAGCACCGGCAGTTTGCGCTCGGCGTCCGCGGTGCCCCAGGCGCGCAGGGTCGGGCGCAGCAGTTCGGTGCAGCGGGCGACCGCGAGTTCGCGACCGCGGCCGAACGAATCCGCCACCGCCGGATCGGGATTGCCGTACAGCAGCCGCCAGGAGTCCGGGCGGGCGGCGGCGATCTCCAGCAGCGCCTGGAAGCCCTCGACGAACACGGTCTCGCCCGCATCGACGGCGCGGCGCGGCGTGGCCTCCAGCAGGCCGCTGATGAGGTGGTCCTCCTCGCGCTGGATGAGTTCCTGGATCAGCTCGACGCGGTCGGCGAAGCAGGCGTACACCACCGGCCGGGTCACCGTCATCCGCTCGGCCACCGCCGCGATGGTAACCGCGGCGATGCCGTGTTCCACGGCGATCTCCAGCGCGGTGTCGAGCACCTGGGGCCGGCGGCGTTCCGGCCCGAGATGTTGCGCGCGCTGCCGTGGCGCCACGGCCTGATCGCTACCCATGCGCACCAAGATAGCAGCGGCGATCAATTTCCTACATTGGTGAACAATAATGCTACAGTCGCGAATGAAGTTGCCCGCCCGCCAAGGAGACCCGATGACCTTGTTCAACCCGAAGACCTGTGAATTCGCCGAGTTCGACGCCGAGACCCGCCGTCTGCTGCGCGCGACGGTCGACTGGTTCGAGGCCCGGGGCAAGACCGCGCTCAAGCACGACGACCGGGAACGGGTCTGGTACTCCGACTTCCTGGACTTCGTGAAGCGCGAGCGGGTGTTCGCCACCTTCCTGACCCCGGCGGCACAGGCCAACGGCGATCCGAACAAGCGCTGGGACACCGGCCGCATCGCCATGCTGAGCAAGATCCTCGGCTTCTACGGCATGTCCTACTGGTACGTCTGGCAGGTCACCATCCTCGGGCTGGGCCCGATCTGGCAGAGCGACAACGCCAAAGCCAAGGCGAAGGCCGCGGCGCTGCTGGACTCCGGTGAGATCTTCGCCTTCGGCCTGTCCGAGAAGGAGCACGGCGCCGACGTCTACTCCACCGACATGGTGCTCGAACCCAAGCGCGGCGGCGGCTACACCGCGACCGGCGGCAAGCACTACATCGGCAACGGCAACCTGGCCGCCATGGTCTCGGTGTTCGGCCGGCGCGCCGACAAGCCGATCATCGACAGCGCGACGGCGCTGGACAGCAAGCCGACGCAGGAGGATTACGAGGGGTACCTCTTCTTCGTCGCGGACAGCCGGCACAAGAACTACAAGCTGGGCCGCAATGTGGTGGACAGTCAGATGTATGTCGCCGCTTTCGATCTGGAGAAGTACCCGGTCGCCGAGGACGACATCCTGCACCGCGGCGAGGCCGCGTTCCACGCCGCGATGAACACCGTCAACGTCGGCAAGTTCAACCTCGGGTTCGGTGCGGTCGGCGCCTGCGAGCATGCTTTCCACGAGGCGATCAACCACGCCGAGAACCGGATCCTGTTCGGGCACCGGGTGACCAACTTCCCGCAGGTGCAGGCGCTGGTCACCGACTCCTACGCCCGGCTGCTCGCGATGAAGCTGTACAGCGAGCGGGCCATCGACTATCTGCGCACCGCCTCCCCCGACGATCGCCGCTACCTGCTGTTCAACGCGATCGAGAAGATGAGCGTCACCCGGCAGGGGCAGCGCGTCATCGAGGACCTCGCCGACGTCATCGCCGCGCGCGGCTTCGAGAACGACATGTACTTCCCGATGGCGATGCTGGGGCTGTTCGGCCTGCCGCGCCTGGAGGGCACGGTGCACGTGAACATGGCGCTGTCGCTGAAGTTCATGGCCAACTACATGTTCCATCCCAGCGACGCCGGCCTGGCCGCGCTGCGCTACCTGCCCGGTGCGGGTGCGGCGCCCAAGGGCGCGGTGCGCGCGGTGTCCGGCGCGCTGAGCTGGTCCAGTCGCAAGCTCGCCCCGCGCGCGAGTGCCGCTGTGCCGCAGCTGCGTTCGGAGTTCGCGGGCGCGCAGTACCCGGCCGTCCCGACCCGGCGCGACGCCGCCGACGACGAGTTCCTGTTCCGGCAGGGACCGAGCAGCGGGCTGGGCCGGATCCGGTTCCGGGACTGGCGGCCGGTGTTCGCGAAGTTCGCGCACGTGCCGAATGTGGCGGTGTTCACCGAGCAGGCGCTGGCCTTCCAGACCCTGCTCGCGGCCGCCGCCCCCACGGCCGCGCAGCAGCGCGACGTCGACTTCCTGTTCGCGCTCGGCGAGCTGTTCACCGCGCTGCCCTACGCGCAGCTGGTGCTGGAGCAGGCCGAGATCGAGGGCACCGACGCCGCGGTGCTGGATCAGATCTTCGACGGGTTCGTGCGCGAGTTCGCCAAGAACGCGCTGACCCTGCACACCAAGCCCGCCGCCACCAAGGCCCAGCAGACCCGGGCGCTGGATCTGGTCCGGCGTCCGGTCGCCGACCGGGCGCGGTTCGACCAGGTCTTCGCCCAGGCCCGCGCGCAGGCCGGCGCGTACGAGATGAACGCCTAAAATTAGTAGGACATCGTTGCAAAGGAGCAGCCGATGACGCGACCCCAATTCGACGCACCCGCCCGCACCATCCGGCAGGTCGACTACGGGTTCTTCGGACCGGAGTCACCCACCTGGAAGGTGTGGACCGCGCCCACCGCGGTCATCGGCTTCCAGCGCGCGGTCGTCCTCGAACATTTCGACCCCGATCTGACCGCCGCCGTCGCCGACGTGCAGGGCATCTACAAGGATCCCAAGGGCCGCCTCGACCACACCTTCGCCTACTTCCTCATCGCGGCCGTCGCCGACAGCCGCATGGCGATCGAGGCCTCCGAGCACCTGATGCGGGTGCACGCCCAGGCCACCGGCATCGAGCCGATCAGTGGTAAGCGCTACAGCGCCAACAACCCGGCCTCCCAGCTCTGGATCCACGTCACCGGCTGGCACTCGGTCCTCAAGTGCTACGAGATGTACGGCCCCGGCCCGCTGAGTCCCGAAGAGGAGCAACGGTATTGGGCCGAATGCGGTATCGCGGCAGAACTGCAGACCTGCAAACCAGCCGACGTCCCCACCTCGCGCGCCGAAGTCCGCGACTACTTCGCGGAAATGCGCCCTAAACTGTGCACCTCCGAACGCGCCCACCAAGGCATGCACTATCTCCTGCACACCCCTCGTGACCGCGGCCCCAAACTCTGGGCCAGCAGCCGCCTCGTCGCCCCCGCCGCCATCGCCACCCTCCCCAAATGGATGCGCGTCACCGGCGGCTTCGACCACCCCGCCCTCCTCGACCTCGGCTACCGCCTCCCGGTCCGCCTAGCCGTCAAAGCCCTGGCCAACGAAACCGCCAAACAAAAGGTCCTCGGCAACTTCCTCGGCCCCATGACCGCCCGCCTCTACGCCGAACACCTCGCCGCGGGTACCCCCGAGAACCCGATCACGGTGACCCCGCGGGAAGCCCGCGCCCGCTACGGCCGAGCGGCCAGCGCCAGCTGAACAACGATTCGAGCACGTCGATGGCCTGGCCGGACTTCCGGCCAGGCCATCAACCGTACCCTTGGGTGTCTGTCGGTTTGCTCCATGCCGATCCAAATCCATTGATACCGTGAGGACATGACTGCCGTGAGTGAGTCTTCCATGACGACTGAAGAGTTCGAGGAACTCGCTCGCGCGGCCGATCGTGTGACAGAAGGTGTGCGGCTGGAGTTCGTTGATGGACGACTGGGGGCTAAAGCAATGCCGGATGGTGACCACGGCTGCATTCTCGAGTGGTTGACCCGCACCTTCCTGCTATTGCGTCCCGAACTCTGGCTCTTCTATGAGCAGGGCCTCGAGGTCGAGACCTACCGGTCCGGTCGCGCGCGGCCGGACGGCGTTCTCGCACCCACCGGAGTATTCGCCGGTCAGCCCGAATGGGCCAACCCTGAGCCGGTCCTCCTTGTTGTCGAGGTGACCTCGCATGATCGGGACACCGACCTGAGGGATCGGCAGGAGAAGCCGATCGCATACGCGCAGACCGGCATCCCCGTATACCTGCTGATCGATCGGGACTCGTGCGAACTCGTCGTCTACAGCGAGCCGCGTGGCGGCCGGTACGAAAGGATCCTGACCGTGCCGTTCGGCTCCAAGATATCCCTGCCGGAACCGGTGCGGGTCGACCTCGATACCGAATCCCTGAAGAACTGGGTGGATTGAGCACCGCGAAAGGTCTTAGTCGGTGACCGACGCCGGGGCCGCGTCGCGGTCTCGGTGCGCGAACCAGGTGGCGTGGAAGGCGGCGGCTACGCCGGCGAGGGCGGCTAGGACGACGGTGCCGGAGAGCACCGGGTATTCGGCCATGGGGACTGCCAGGAAGCGGAAGGAGAGGAGGAGGGCGGCGAAGGTCAGGGCGCCGCCGGCTACCAGGCGGATGCGGAACCAGGCCCAGCCGCGTTCGGGTTCGCGGAGGGCGGACTCGACGGTCAGGCACAGGACCGCGCCGGCGACCAGGTCGACGCCGTAGTGATAGCCGAAGCCGAGGGTGGCGGCGAGGGTGCCGAAGAGCCAGAAGGAACCCATCCAGCGCAGCCAGGCGGGGGCGCGGGCGCCGGTGAGATCGCGGCGGGTGTGCAGGAAGACGGATAGGGCCCAGGCTGTGTGCATGGAGGGCATGCAGTTGCGGGGGGTGTAGTCGTCGAAGGCCAGCTCGGCCGGGTTCCGATCGAGGGGCGGCAGGACGCCGGGCCAATAGTTGCCGACTTGCAGGCCGTGGCCGTCCGGGCCGAAGGCGAACATCGGGCCGACTACGGGGAAGAGCACGTAGAAGACCGGGCCGATCAAGCCGAGCACCAGGAACGTGCGGACCAGATAATGCGAAGGCCAGCGTCCGCTGTGCTCACCCACCCCGTCGGCTGCGCCTCCTGCCGACCCCGAAGCCGTGACCCGGCGCAACTGCCAGACCGCGACCACGATCGCGGCGACCGGCAATTCGATGTAGACCCAGTGCAATACGGCCGAGACGGCGGGTCCGAGCGCGTCCAGCACCCGGCCCATCACCCACGACGGGTCGCCCAGCGCGTGGTCGGCCAGGATCACGTACTCGTCCAGTACGGCGGGCCGGGCCAGCGTGGTGACGTGCAGCCAGACATCGCCGACCTTGGTGGCGAGGATGAGCAGCGCGCCCAGGGCGGCGGCGTGCAGCGCGTTCCGGCGTTCCACCCCGGCCCAGCGCCACCAGGCCAGCACCGCGATCGCGGTGAGCACGATGACCGGTCCGTTGCCCACGCTGAACGGCGCACCGGCCAGCAGCCGGATGCCCGCGCACACCGCGTCGATGGCGACGGCCGCGCCGGCCGCGATGATCCGGCGGCGCGGCGGCAGACCGACCAGCGCGAGCACCAGTCCGGCCCACGGCACCGTCATCGACTTGGGCGTACCGGCGTAGTCCTGCCACACGCTTTCCAGCGGTCCCGGGAAGCCCTGCCAGGAGGCCACCAGCTGTAGTGTGATCAACAACACCGGGACGGCCAAAACACCTGCGGTGACCCAGATCCGGGACGGCGGCACGGAAGACCGTTGCGCCACACTTCCGGCACCGGAACCTGGATCTTCGACTAGCACGTCGACCATAGTAAACGGCGCGTGAACGCCAGCCTCCTGGCCAGCTGAACAGGCGGTCCGGACTAGGTGTCGAGTTCCTTGACCAGCGAATCCACCACGGTCACCAAATCACCCTGGGCGGCGGCCGCGACCTTGCGCTGACGCTGATACGAAGCCCCGCGGACCGGGATCTCCGCGACCGCGGCCAGCTCGGCCGCGCAGCCGAGCTGCTTGGCCACCGGCTCCAGCCGGTTCAGCAGTTCGCTCAGATCGTCGGTGACCAACCGCTCATTGCTGTCGGCGTCCACGATGATGATCGCGTCCAGCCCGTAGCGCGCGGCCCGCCACTTGTTCTCCTGCACATGCCACGGCGGCAGCGAGGGTAACTGTTCGCCGGCTTCCAGGCGCCGGTCCAGGTCGACGATGAGGCAGTGGATGAGCGCGGCCATCGCGGCCAGCTCGGTCTTGGTGGAGATGCCGTCGCAGACGCGCACCTCGATGGTGCCCCACTTGGGCGCGGGCCGGATATCCCAGTGCATGCCGCCGAGCTGCTCGAACACCCCGGTCTTGAGCTGGTCGTGCACGAAGGACTCGAACTGGGGCCAGTTGTCGAACTGGAACGGCAGGCCGGCGGTGGGCAGCTGCTGGAACATCAGCGTCCGGTTGCTGGCGTACCCGGTGTCCGAGCCCGCCCACATCGGCGAGGACGCGGAGAGCGCGAGCAGATGCGGATACGACAGCAGCAGCGAGTTCAGGATCGGAAAGACCTTGTCCCGGTGCGAGACTCCGACGTGCACGTGCACGCCCCAGATCATCATCTGGCGACCCCACCACTGGGTGCGCTCGATCAGCTCGTCGTAGTGCTCGGAGCGGGTCAGCTGCTGGGCCGACCACTGCGCGAAGGGATGGGTGCCCGCGCAGAACAGGTCGACGCCGAGCGGGTCGGCGGCGCGGCGCACCGTGTCCATGGTGCCGCGCAGGTCGTCGACCGCGCTCGCGACGTTGTCGTGCACGCCGGTGACCAGCTCGACGGTGTTGCGTAGCAACTCCTTGGTGATCTGCGGGGTGCCGTCGTGGGCGCGCAGATCACCGACCGCGTCGAAGACCGCCGAGGCGGTGTTGGAGAGATCGCGCGTCACCTTGTCGACAAGCGCTATCTCCCACTCGATGCCGATCGTCGGCCGGGGTGAACCTTTGAACGGTACGTTCGCGCCTCGTGCCCCGGCCATGTCGCCACCTTCGTTACTGGATCACGCCACAGGCGACGCGGTCGCCCGCATCGCCTGTCGCTAGCGTGGTCTGGTCCGGTCCAGCGGCGCCGTTGGCCTGGAGATAACGGTTGGGAATGTTCCCGAAGTTGTCCGCGTCGGCATGGATCATCAGGGCCTTGCCCTTGATGTCGTCCATGGTGACCGCGTCGGTGGTGGTGACCAGCTTGGCCGCGCCGTCGGAGCGCACCTCGAGCGAGGTCAGGTCGCCGCTGGCGGGGCGGGCGTTGGCGTTGCCGACCTGCAGGTGGCCGCCCGCGGAGAGGAACGCGCCGGCCGGGCCGCCGGTGGGGGCCACGGAATTGGCCTCGCACTTGCCGATGGAGTGGATGTGCAGGCCGTGGAAGCCGGGCTTGAGGCCGTGCGCCTCGATGGTGAACTGCAGGTGCTGGCCGTCTTGCACGACGTTCGCGATGCCGACCGAGGCGCCGGAGGCGTCCTTCAGGTCGATCTTGTAGCCCGGGTTGGCGTGCGCGCTGCCGGTTTCCTTGCCGAGCTCGCCCTTGGGCGGGGCGTCGGCGCCGGTCCACATCGGCGGCGTGGTTCCCTTGACGTCGCTCGATTCCTGGCTGTTGGTACAGGCAGCGAGGCCGAAGACCGCGACCGCAAGCACCGGGGTCACAGTCCGCCAGGACGGGCGACGAGTTGTGGACGGGGCCATCGGGGGAACTCCTTTGCGAGTACCGAGTTTATAAGTACAGCGGGGTGAACACGTTCGTTACCGGACAAGATGATGCCACGCCCGCCGTGTCGAACCGTGCAGGGGCCGTGTCACCCGCGCTTCGCCCTTGGTGCTTGGTATTCAGTTACCCGTCAAAATGACGACCACACCCGCGCCGGAATCCACGCCCGCCGCTTTCGGCTCGACGCCGACGCCGAGTTCATTCGCGATCTGCTGTGCCGCTTCCTTCTCACCAGCCGTATTGCCGTAGTACACGGTGCTTTTCGCGATGGTCCCGCCCGCGTAGTTGCCGGCCGAGACATTCGTCCAGCCGTTGGCGGTGAGTTCGGCGGCCGTCTTGGAGGCCAGCCCGGCGACCAGGCTGTTGTTCAGAACCTGCACCGGCACAGCGCGATTCACCGTCGCCGCGGGGGCGGCGGTGGTGGCGCGCGGCGTGGTGGTTTCCGGCGCGCTGCTGGTCGGCGGCGTGGTGGCGGGCGCAGCCGTGGTCGTCGCCGGAGCCGTCGTCGTCGCCGTGGCCGGCGCCGTCGTCCGCGGCGCGGCGGAGGTGGCCGGCGGCACCGGTCTCGGTGTGCTGGACGGCGTTTCGGCCACGGTGCCGGAATCGGAATTCGACAGCGACATCGCACCGAGCCCGGCGAACACGATGGCCAACGCGATCAACACCATCGCCAGCGCGCGCAGTGGCGGCCCGCCGGAGGTGGGATTGGGAGCACTCACGCCCACGACCCTAGCCGCAGTTCAGCTTCGGTGAACGCAACTGGTGGGGTCATACCTGAAATCCGAGGCGACGAGCCGCTCTGGCCTTCTGCCGGCTGGCCCGCAATCGGCGCAGGCGCTTCACCAGCATGGGGTCGGCGGCCAGGGCTTCAGGACGATCGACGACCGCGTTGAGCACCTGGTAGTAGCGGGTCGGGGACAACGAGAACAGTTCGCGGATGGCCTCTTCCTTGGCGCCCGCGTACTTCCACCACTGCCGTTCGAAGGCCAGGATGTCCAGCTCACGGCGACTCAAGCCGTCGTTGTGCCCGCCCACCCCGTCGGCTGCGCCTTCTTCCGTCCCCTTGGCCCCGCCGGTTACCGTCTCGAGATTCCGAGCCGCTGCGCCGTCCATCTTGCTCCCTCGCCGAGTTCCAGTCTCTATGGCGGTGTTCGCGACGCCCTTCATGGTCACGCTCCGCTGCCGCCTCCGGGCGCTGAGCTCACACCGCGGCAGACGAAAATGGTGCCTGTACGTCGCGGATCATTCAACCACGCAGCCCGGGGGTAGCTCAGCTCCAACGCGGCGTGTTCGTTTACTACGGATTAGCGGCGTGTCATGCCCCGGCCACCGGGCCCGAGATGACCTGGCGCACACGTTAGGCTTGTTTCTCATGGCAGTCCTCCCCATCGTGATCGTCGGTGACCCCGTTCTGCACAACCCGACCGAACCGGTTACCAAGACACCGGAGGAACTGGCGGAGTTGATCGCGGACATGTACGAGACGCTCGACGTCTCCAACGGAGTCGGCCTGGCCGCGAACCAGGTCGGAGTCCCGCTGCGCCTGTTCGTCTACGACTGCCCCGACATCACCGACGACGGCACCGCCACCCGCCGCAAGGGCGCGGTGCTCAACCCGGTGCTGGAGACCTCCGCGATCCCCGAGACCATGCCGGACCCGGAGGACGACGACGAGGGCTGCCTCTCGGTCCCGGGCTTCCAGTTCCCGACCGGCCGCGCCGACTGGGCGCGGGTCACCGGCACCGACGAGCACGGCGAACCGGTCGACATCGAGGGCAAGGGCTTCTTCGCCCGCATGCTCCAGCACGAGGTCGGCCACCTGGACGGCTTCCTGTATGTGGACGTGCTGATCGGCCGGCACGCGCGGGCGGCGAAGAAGGCGATCAAGCGCGAGGGCTGGGGCACACCGGGACTCAGCTGGGTGCCCGGCACCGTGCCGGATCCGTTCGGCCACGACGACTGAATCATGGGTAGATGACAACTGAACCTTCGATCCCGCTCGGCGCCCGGGTGGTCATGCGCTATCGGCTCCCCGCGGGCTCCACGCCACCGCTGACCGATGTGATCGGCGAGCTGGTGTCGCTGGAACCGCCCACGGTCAAAGTCGGTGCGGACCAATTGGTCACGGTGCGGGCCGACCAGGTGGTGGCGCTGAAAGCACTGGGCCCCAGGCCGATTCGCACCAGCGAGATCCGCGCCTTGGAGACCGCCGCGGCCGACGGCTGGCCGGGCGCCGAGCAGGAGTGGATCGACGGCTGGCTGCTGCGCGCCGGGCACGGGTACACCAATCGCGCCAATTCCGCTGCTCCGCTGGGTCGTTCGGGTGCACCGGCGGTGCTGGCCGCGGCGACGCTGGAACGCATCGCGGCCTGGTACGCCGAGCGCGGCTTGCCGTTCCAGTTGCTGCTCCCCGACCGGCTGGCGCCGGTCCCGCAGGGCTGGCGCACCTGGAACGAGACGGTCGTCCTGGGCATCGATATCGATAATTTCGTGCTCCCCCAGGGCCCGCCGATGGTGCGGACCGCGCCCGAACCCGACGCGGCCTGGTTGCAGTTGCACCGCTATCGGGGCGAGAACCCGGTGCTGATGGCGGTGCCCGAGCAGCCCGCGTCCGACGTGCTCACGGCGGTCCGCGACGGCAAACTGGGTTTCGCCGCCCTGGGCGTGCCGGACCCCATCGCCATCGGCCGGGCCGCCCTCACCACCGCACCGGACCTGCGCCGCTGGGTCGGCCTCAGCTGTATCGCCGTGGCGGCGGCGCACCGCCGCCACGGCCTCGGGGCGCTGGTGTGCGCCGAGCTGATCCGCTGGGGATCGGCGCGCGGCGCGACCCACGCCTATGTCCAGGTGGAAGCCGACAACGCCGCGGCGCTCGCGCTCTACCGCGACCTGGGTTTCCTCGAGCACCACGGCTACCGCTACGCCGCGCCCCGATAACCTCGAATCCGATTCCGAAAGTAGGCATTTCGTGCGTTTGGCGACCTGGAACGTCAACTCCATTCGCTCCCGCATCGATCGGGTGGCGCAGTTCCTGGACCGCCAGGACATCGACGTGCTCGCCATGCAGGAAACCAAATGCCGCGACGACCAGTTCCCGTTCGAGCGGTTCGAGGAACTCGGCTACGAGGTCGCCCATCTCGGGGTGAACCAGTGGAACGGCGTCGCCATCGCCTCCCGCGTCGGGCTCGACGAGGTCGAGCTCGCCTTCCCCGGCCAGCCCGGCTTCGACAAGGACGCCGGCGAATCGCTGATCAGCGCCCCGGTGGTGGAATCCCGGGCGCTGGGCGCGACGTGCGGCGGGGTCCGGGTGTGGAGCTTGTATGTGCCCAACGGGCGCACCCTGGCCGACCCGCACTACGTCTACAAGCTGGAATGGCTTACCGCCCTGCGTGATACCGCGACCGGCTGGCTGCGCGAGGATCCGGCGGCCAAGGTCGCCCTGGTCGGCGATTGGAATATCGCGCCGCGGGACGAGGACGTCTGGTCGATGGAGGTCTTCGCGGGCAAGACCCATGTCTCGCCGCCGGAGCGTGCGGCCTTCCAGGCGTTCCTGGACAGCGGATTCGCCGATGTGATGCGGCCGTTCGCGCCCGGGCCGGGCGTCTACACCTACTGGGATTACACCCAGCTGCGGTTCCCGCGCCGCGAGGGCATGCGCATCGATTTCATCCTCGCCTCGCAGGCGCTGGCCGACGCGGTCAAGAACGCGGACGTGGACCGCGAGGAGCGCAAGGGCAAGGCGCCCAGCGATCACGCGCCGGTCATCGCGGAGTTCGGACTGCCGAAAGAGTGAGATGACAAGGAGTTTGGCTGCCAGGTAGACAATTGGTCGGTCACATCCCGGATGGACTGGCAGAATTCCGTGCAAAATGCCTACCATCCGGCAGCTTCGCTTTATTTCGCGGCACCGCGCATTAGCATGCGGACATGGCGTTCTATCGGCAGGTCGGCTCGGTTCCGCCGAAGCGGCACACCCAGCATCGCGACGAGCAAGGCAACCTCTATTACGAGGAGTTGATGGGCGAGGAGGGGTTCTCCGGGGATTCCTCGCTGCTCTATCACCGCGGCCTGCCACCCGCCATTGTCGACTCGACGGTGTGGGAGCTGCCGGATCAGCGCACCACACCGAATCATCCACTGCGGCACCGGCATCTGCGGTTGCACGACCTGTTCCCGGGCGACGTCCCGGCCGAGACGGACGTCGTCACCGGGCGGCGGCTGATTCTCGGCAACGCCGACGTGCGGATCTCCTACGTGGTCGCACGGCGGCCATCGCCGTTGTACCGCAACGCGATCGGCGACGAGCTGGTCTACGTGGAGTCGGGCGAGGCGGTCGTGGAGACGGTCTTCGGTCCGTTGCGGGCACGGCAGGGCGATCAGGTGCTCATCCCCCGGGCCACCACGCACCGCTGGGTGCCCACCGGCCCGGAACCGTTGCGCGCTTATGCGATCGAAGCCTCGAGCCACATCACGCCGCCGAAGCGATACCTGTCGAAATTCGGTCAGCTGCTGGAACATTCGCCGTACTGCGAGCGCGACCTGCACGGGCCCCGCGACACCCTGCTCGAGACCGGTACCGAGGTGGAGGTGCTGGTCAAGCATCGGCCCGGCGGTCAGGTCGCGGGCACCCGGATGGTCTACGCGACCCACCCCTTCGACGTGGTGGGCTGGGACGGCTGCCTGTATCCGCTCACCTTCAATATCGCCGACTTCGAGCCGATCACCGGGCGCATCCATCAGCCGCCGCCGGCGCATCAGGCGTTCGAGGGGATCAACTTCGTGGTGTGTAATTTCGTGCCGCGCAAGGTGGATTACCACCCGCTGTCCATTCCGGTGCCGTACTACCACTCCAATGTCGACTCCGACGAGATCATGTTCTACTGCGGCGGAAACTACGAGGCGCGCAAGGGATCCGGGATCGGGCAGGGTTCGGTGTCGGTGCACCCCGGCGGTTACGCGCACGGTCCGCAGCCCGGCGCCTACGAGCGCAGCATCGGGTTGGAGTTCTTCGACGAGCTGGCCGTCATGGTCGACACCTTCCGCCCGCTCGAGCTCGGGGAAGGCGCGCTGGCCTGTGAAGACCCGGCCTACGCGTGGACTTGGTCGGGGCGCGGGCCGGACGGCGACCGGCACGAGGGGCCGGCGCTGTGATGACTCGTATCGACGTAGCTCCGGAATCGCAGTTCGGGCCGGACAATTTGCCCTATGGCGTCTTCGCGCCCGAGAACGGCCCCTACCGCGTCGGCGTCCGGCTGGGCGACGCGGTCATCGATCTCGCTGTGGCGCTGGATGATCCGGTCTTCGCCGCGCCCAGCCTGAACCCGTTCCTGGCCGCGGGCCCGCGGCGCTGGCGCGAGGTACGCGAGCGGGTTCGCCTGCTCGCCGAGGCCGAAATCCCGGACGCGGCCGTGCATTCGCTCGCCGAGGTCGAGCTGAAGCTGCCGGTGCAGGTCGGTGACTACGTCGACTTCTACGCCAGCATCGACCACGCCACCAACCTGGGCCGGCTGTTCCGGCCGGATTCGGAACCGCTGCTGCCGAATTGGCGGCATCTGCCGGTCGGCTACCACGGCCGGGCCGGGACCGTGGTGGTGTCCGGCACCGATATCGTCCGGCCGCGCGGACAACGCCGGACCGACTCGGGCACACCGGATTTCGGTCCGTCCAAGCGGCTGGACATCGAAGCGGAACTGGGTTTCGTGGTGGGCGCCGGCTCCGAGCTCGGCAGGCCGATCGACATCGAGAACTGCGCCGACCACGTTTTCGGCGTCGCCCTGGTCAACGACTGGTCGGCCCGCGACATCCAGGCCTGGGAATATCAGCCGCTCGGCCCCTTCCTGGGCAAATCCTTCGCCACCTCGCTCTCGGCGTGGATAACCCCGCTGGCCGCCCTGGAATCCGCACGCATCCCGCTGCCGGTCCAGGAACCGGCACCGTTGCCCTACCTGCGGGCCGCCGACCCGTGGGGCCTGGATATCAGTCTCACCGTGCACTGGGACGGCGCGGAGGTCTCGCACCCGCCGTACTCCCGCATGTACTGGTCACCGGCGCAGATGCTGGCGCACCTGACCGCCAACGGCGCCTCGACCCGCACCGGCGATCTCTACGCGTCGGGCACCATTTCCGGACCGGAACCCGGACAGCGCGGCTCGCTCATCGAATTGTCCTGGGGCGGCAGCGAACCCATTCCGGTCAACGGCCAGAAGCGCACCTTCCTGGAGGACGGCGACGAGATCGTCCTCACCGCCTCCGCGCCCGGACCCGGCCTCGGTCGCATCGGTCTCGGCGAGGTCCGCGGCCGGATCCGGCCCGCGCACGACTGAACCGGCCGACCCCGCGACGGCATCGACCCCACAACGGCATTGGCCCCGGAATCGGGGTCTGCCCCGGCGGGTTGCCCGCCGGTAGCGTTCGGCGCCGGGAGGGGCCGGATCTACCAGAGAGAACCACCTATGAAACGTCGTATCGCCGCTGCCGTTTTCGCGGGCGCACTGCTCGTCCCGGTCCCGCTCGCGGCCACGGCCGCCGCGGCGACCCATTCCGGGTCCGCCGAACTCGGCTGCACCAGTCCGTCCGTCCCGACCTGCTCGGGGCCGATGAAGGCCTTGCTCGATGTGCTCGGCCTGCTCAGCTCCGGCTCCGCCAAGGGCGGCAAGCCCGCCTGATCAGGAGGCGGTGGCCGCCCGGCCGGCGTCGACGACGGCGACGAACCGGATGAGGTCGGCGGTCAAGCTGTCGGCCGTGTCCGGGGCGCCGCCGTCGTCGTGGTGGTGCAGCCAGTCGGCGACCAACTCGAACATGCCGCCGACAGTCGCCAGGGCGAGGGTGAGGCTCGCACGGTCCGGGTTTGCCTGCTCCGACCACTGTTGTTCGAGGAACGCGGCGGCCCAGCGGCGGTTGCCGCGACGTTGTTTCTCCACGGTCGGCGAGATGCCGCCGGCCTCTCCGAAGGTGACCTTGGCCAGGCGACGATCGTCGGCGATGGCGTGCACGAACTCCGTCAGGACCGCCGCGATGCGTTCCGGGCGCGGCCGATCGGCGACCGCGGCCGCGACGGCGGCGACCCGGTCCTGGATCTGTACCGTCACCTGCTCCAGCAGCGCGATATAGCAGGCTTCCTTGCTGTCGAAATGGTCGTAGAAACCCTTCGTTCCGACGAAGGCGTGCTGGCAGATCTGCTCGATCGAGGTCCCCGAAAAGCTCTGTGCGGCGAACAGTTCGGTCGCGGAGTCCAGCAGTTGGCTGCGTCGTTGCGCACTGCGCTGTTCGGCGTCCAGGCCGCGGATCCGGCGCCGCACCGGAGCCTGGGTCGAGGCGGGAGCGGGCCGCGCGGCGGAGTTGCTGCGGGTCATGGCTTCGAGATTAGCGGGCCGTCTTTCAACAAGGCATCTTGTTCCTAACTGGATGGTCTGTTGTAATCACTCTCACGTCGATGAGGAAGAAGGCGAACGTGTCAGTGATCAATGGAGATCGGACTCGGCGCGGCAGATCGCGCGTCGTCGCGGCCATGATGGGGGTGGCCGTCGCCGTCGCCGCCACCCTGCTGACCGGTGGCGTCACCGCCGCGCCCGCCGCCGCGGTGCCGCCGCCGTCGCAGGACGCGTTCTATCAGCCGCCCGTGGGCTTCGAAGCCGCGGAACCCGGCACCGTGCTGAAGTCGCGGGAGGTGCGGCTCGCGGTGATCACGGTGCTGCCGCTGAACGTGCGCTCCTGGCAGCTGATGTACCGCACCACTGATCTTTTCGAACAGCCCGCCGTCGCGGTGAGCACCGTGATCCTGCCCGCGGGCGCCGATCCGAACCGGTCCCGGCCGCTGGTCTCGCTCCAGTTCTATTACGACAGCGCCAGTCCCGACTGCGCGCCGTCGTTCGTGCTGCGGCAGGGCGCGGGGCTGCCCGGCCTGGAGGGCATCCACTCACAGAGTGAGCTGATCGCCCTCGCCGCGCTGATCAGCCAGGGCTGGGCCGTCTCCATCCCGGATTACGAAGGGCTGGAAGGACATCTGGCGGTCGCCAAGGAACCCGGCTATATGACGCTGGACGGCATCCGCGCCGCCGAACGGTTCGAGCCGCTGGGCCTGGACGGGGTGAATACGCCGGTCGCGATGTGGGGTTACTCCGGTGGCGGCATGGGTTCGGGCTGGGCCGCGGAAATGCAGCCGACCTATGCTCCGGAACTCAACGTGCAGGGGATCGCGCTCGGCGCGCCCACCTCGGACGTGGTGTCGCTGCTGCACACCAACGGCTCGATGTTCTCCAGTCTGGTCGGCATCGGCATGGCCTCGCTGTCCAAGGCGTACCCGTCGTTCAAGGAGGTCACCTACCGGCACCTGACCCCCGAGGGCCGGGCCTACATGGAGCGCGTCAACGCGCAGTGCCTGCCGCGCAACGCCTTGACCTCGATGTTCATCGACTACCAGCGCATGCTGGACATTCCGATCAAGGACTTCCTGGCGCTGCCGGAGATCAAGGAGGTCTTCGACTCGACGGTGCTGGGCCGTAATGCCCCGACCGCGCCGATCTTCTTGTACCAGGGCGTATTCGACGAAGCGGTGCCGGCGTGGACCAATGACCGGCTGTCCCAGCAGTGGTGTGCCGCAGGCACTTCCGTGGTCTACAAGCGCGACCACCTCAGCGAGCACCTGACCCTGCCGTCGCTGGGCATGGCCGACACGTTCAACTGGTTGAAATCGCGCCTGGCGCCCAACGCGCCCGAGCAGGTCGGCTGCCGCACCGAGAACACCGTGTCCATGCTGGCCGACGTCAACGACCTGCTCACCCAGGTCGAAATCAACCTGAACGCGACTTTCGGCGCGCTCGGTTTCCCCATCGGCCCGCGCGAGCGGTAGCCCAGCGATGAATTTCGGGGCGTCGTATCGTCGGTATGGGGCACAGGCCATGCACTAGACCGGGAGGACCCCGTCATGCAGAAAATCGTCACGAACCTCTGGTACGACACCCAGGCCGAAGAAGCCGCCGAGTTCTACTGTTCCCTCTTTCCCGACGCCAAGATCACCGATGTCCAGCGCTACACCGAGTCCGGCCCGCGCGAAGCCGGTCTCGTCATGACCGTCGACTTCGAGCTGGCGGGCCAGAAGTTCACCGGCATCAACGGCGGCGGCGACTACCACTACACGCACGCCATGTCGCTGCTGGTCAACTGCGACAGCCAGGCCGAGGTGGACCGCCTCTGGGCGGCCCTGCTCGCCGACGGCGGCCAGGAAATCGAATGCGGCTGGCTCAACGACAAATACGGTGTGCCCTGGCAGATCTGGCCCGCCGAAGCCAATGAACTCCTGGTCGGCGACGACAAGGAGGCCGTCAACCGGGCCATGAAGGCCATGCTCGGCATGCGCAAGCTGGACGTGCAGGCGATGCGCGACGCCTACGAGGGAAAGGTGAGCTGAGCGCGGCTGTACACCGCGCGGCAGTCCTTGACCGCTTTCTCCTCGGCGGCCATGGCGAGCGTGGCCTTCTCGACATCGGCGGGTCGCGCCGCCGCGGCGAGCGCCGCCGTGAGCGCTTCGCTCGCACTCTGAATGGCCGCGGCGCGCTCGACCACGCCGCCCGCGGCGATCGCACCGTGCGCATCCTCGGCGGCCCGGGCGGCCGCCTCGGCCGCGACACCCACCTCGGTGGCCTTGACCGCCGACAGCGCGGACCATTCCGCCTCCACGATGGCCGCGCCGGCCGCGGCGGCGGCGCGCTGAGCCGCGCTCTTGGCCCGCATCCGGGCCTGGGTCAGCAGCGCCTTGGTCGTCTCGGCATTCGACTCCGCGGCGTCGGCGACCACCAGACTCGGCGGGTATTCGATCTCGGCGGTGAATCCGGCGCCGGCGATCAGCGTGACGGCGGCGGCTCCCGCGATCATGGCATGTACAACGCGCACTTTTGTCCTCCAAGTCGAGTGGCGGCACGAACGAAGAGACGCCCTCGATGCTGGTCCGCGCGGACCAGCCCGGCGCACCGGCACGAGGACCGTGCCCTGGTTCGCGGCCCAACCGACATCGGCTTGTGACTCCCTCGGTGGATCGCCCGAGTGGCCCCCGGCGAACCGCCGGGCGGCTTGTGCGGATCGACCGGAATCCGGCATTCGGTGCGTGCCGGGCGGTAGCGAACGGGTATGGTCGGGCCCGAAAACAACTGCACACCGAACGGGGGCTCGCACCAGCGGGCTGAGAGGACGGCTAGCCCTATTTCCGGGCGTTCAGGGCCGTCGACCGTATGAACCTGACCGGGTAATGCCGGCGTAGGGAGAGATTTACATGGGCAAAACACGGGGATGGCAGCCGACGGAGCTTGCGGAGTCGGCGGGGCGGGTAAACACAGCCACGTCCGAAACTGTCGACACCGTTACCACGGGGCCGATCGAAGGCAGCGTCAAGCACTATCTCGAGGTCGACGACCTGCGGATTCCGGTGCGGCGCATCAATCTCACCAACGGTGAGCACTTCGATGTGTACGACACCTCCGGTCCGTACACCGACGACACCGCCGCCATCGATCTGGAGGCGGGACTCGCGAAGCTGCGCGACACCTGGACCAAGCCCGACGTCGAGGGGCCGCCGACGCAGCTGGCCTGGGCACGCCAGGGCATCGTCACCCCCGAGATGCGCTTTATCGCCGCGCGCGAAGGGGTTTCGGAAGAACTGGTGCGCGCGGAGGTCGCCGCGGGCCGCGCGGTGATCCCGGCCAACCACCGCCATCCCGAACTCGAGCCGACCATCATCGGCAAGAAGTTCCTGGTGAAGATCAACGCCAATATCGGCAACTCCGCGGTGTCCTCCTCGATCGCCGAGGAGGTGGAGAAGATGGTGTGGGCGACCCGCTGGGGCGCGGACACCATCATGGACCTGTCCACCGGCAAGAACATCCACGAGACCCGCGAGTGGATCCTGCGCAACTCCCCCGTCCCGGTCGGCACCGTGCCGATCTACCAGGCGCTGGAGAAGGTGAACGGCGATCCCACCCAGCTCACCTGGGAAATCTACCGCGACACCGTGATCGAGCAGGCCGAGCAGGGCGTGGACTACATGACCGTGCACGCCGGCGTGCTGCTGCGCTACGTGCCGCTCACCGCCAAGCGGGTCACCGGCATCGTCTCGCGCGGCGGATCCATCATGGCCGCGTGGTGCCTGGCCCACCACCAGGAATCGTTCCTGTACACGCACTTCGAGGAACTCTGCGAGATCCTGGCGAAGTACGACATCACCTTCTCCCTCGGTGACGGCCTGCGCCCGGGCTCCATCGCCGACGCCAACGACGCGGCCCAGTTCGCCGAACTGCGCACCCTCGGCGAACTCACCAAGATCGCGAAATCCCATGGCGTGCAGGTGATGATCGAGGGCCCCGGCCACGTGCCGATGCACAAGATCGTGGAGAACGTGCGCCTCGAGGAGGAACTCTGCGAGGAGGCTCCGTTCTACACCCTGGGCCCGCTCGCCACCGATATCGCACCGGCCTACGACCACATCACCTCGGCCATCGGCGCGGCCATCATCGCCCAGGCCGGCACCGCCATGCTCTGCTACGTCACCCCGAAAGAGCATCTGGGACTGCCGAACCGGGATGACGTGAAGGTCGGCGTGATCACCTACAAGATCGCCGCGCACGCCGCCGACCTGGCCAAGGCGCACCCGCACGCGCAGGACCGGGACAACGAATTGTCCAAGGCCCGTTTCGAATTCCGCTGGCGCGACCAGTTCGCGCTGTCGCTGGATCCGGACACCGCGCGCGAGTACCACGACGAGACGATGCCCGCGGAACCCGCCAAGACCGCGCACTTCTGCTCCATGTGCGGGCCCAAGTTCTGCTCCATGCGCATCTCCGCCGACGTGCGGGAATACGCGGAGCAGCAAGGGCTTACCGATGTCGAGGCGATCGAGGCCGGGATGGCCGAGAAGTCGGCGGAGTTCGCCGGCGCGGGCAACCAGGTGTACCTGCCGATCGCGTCCGTGTAAGAAGCCGGGGGGCGGCGACGATTTCGAGGGGCGCCGAAATCGTCACCGCCGTCGGTGACCCAGCGCGGGCTCAGTGCCGGCGCCGGCCGTTCTCGTCGGGCCAGTAGTCGCCGTCCCAGCGACCTTTGACCCCGATGGAGCTGCCCAGGAGATCATCGATGGGCCGTCGACCGGTCCGCTTGCCGTTGCGGACCATCGGTTCCACCGCCTGCTGCACGGCGGGGGTGGCGACCCGGGGCACGGTCTGTTCGATGGTGGTGGCGCGCGGCTTCTCGACCAGCCGGATGCGCGGCTTCTCCACGATCTTCTCGATCACGTGCTCGACCGGTCGCTGGATGACCTTCTCCTTGATCCGGGGCTTTTCGACGATCTTGTCGACTTCCCAGTTCACGGTCTTGTCGACGGTCCGTTGGATGACCTTCGGCCGCTCGATCACCTTGTCGACGGTTTTGGTGACCACCTTGGTGACCGGCCGCACCACGACCTTCTCGCGCACCACCTCGCGCCGCACCTTCACGATTTTGATGACCGGCTTGTCCTCGTAGATCGTGACGACCTTCCGCACCGGCCGCCGCACCACCTTGTAGACGATCTTCTCGACCGGGACCTCGATCACCTTCTCGACCACCTTGATGACCGGCTTCTGCACGACCTTCCGGACCACCTTCGGCACGGGCTTCTCGACCACCCGCTCCTTGATCTGCGGCACCGGTACCTCGATGACCTTGTCGACGATCTTCACCACCGGCTTGTGCGTGCGGCGTTCCACGGTGACGTGCTTCTCGATCACCTTGTCCTGGATTTCCACGATCGGCTTCTCGACCATGCGCTGCACCCGGACCGGCTTGCGCTTTATCCGATCGACAATGGTGATGACCGGCTGCTCGACCACCCGGGCGACCCGAACCGGCTTGCCGGCCGCCTTGTCCGCGGTGTCGGCGACCTTCATCGCGCGCGGCGATGTGGTGGTCTTGCGGCTCGGCTTGCCGTTCGCACTGCTGGCCATCTTGCCTCCCATGGAATTCGGTCTTCCGGTCTCCCTATTTCGAATTACTCGGCTGGAACCCTTGGCCATTCAACCAGGGATTAAATAGCGCGCGGAAACAATTCGGCATTATTTGCATTTCGAACCGGGCGAATTACATCGGCGAAATTCGTCAATGGCCGCCGGTGACCCGAAATCCCCGGGGCACCAGCCAGACCGCGACCACGGCCACCGCCGCGACGATCGCCGCGGAGATATAGGAGGTGATGGTGAGCGCGACGTCGAAAGCGTGGCCGGTTTCGGCGAGCACCTGGGAGCGCGCTGCCGGGTCCAATTCCGAGGCCACCTCGACCGCGCCGCCGACCGAGCCGCGGGCTTCCTCCAGCGCGACGCCGTGCAGCGGGAGGTCGGTCATGTTCTCGCTGAAGAGGCGCGCGTGGATGCTGCCGAGCAGCGCCACGCCCAAGCCGATGCCCAGTTCGTAATTGGTTTCCGAGACCGCCCCCGCCTGCCCGGCACGTTCCGGTGGCACCGCCGAGACCAGGACCGCGGCGGCCGCGGTGACCGCGAGTCCGTCGCCGAGACCGAAGGTGGCCAGCACCAGCGCGATCACCGGATAGGTGGTGGGTTCCGGACTCAACGCCAGGCCGAGGAAGCCGAGGGCGAGCGCGCCGAGCCCGAGCGCGAGCACCCCGCGCACGCCGATGCGCTGCATCAGCCAGGGCGTGGACAGCGAGGCGGCGAGCAGCGTGATCGCCGAGGGCATGGTGCGCAGGCCCGCCTGGGACGGGGAATAGCCGTGAATATATTGCAGCCACAGGGAAATCAGGAAAAGGGCGGCGCCGATGGCGAGCATGGCCAGCAGGGTGGCCAGGGCGGCGGCCAGAAAAGGCCCGTTGCGAAACAGCCGGACATCGAGCAGCGGGTCCCCCGAAACGAGCTGGCGGCGCGCGAACCACGCCAGAAAAAGCAGACCCAGCACGAAGATTCCCCAATCCACACCACCGGCCGAGCCTTTCGCGATGTGTTTGATACCCCAGGCCAGGCCGACGATTCCCGCGATGGACAGTGCCGCCGACAGCCAATCCAGCGTCCCCGATTGCGGTGACCGATATTCCGGCAGCAACCAGGCGCCCGCCACCACGGTGCCGACCACGACGGGCACATTCAGCCAGAACGCCGAGGCCCAGCCGAAATCCTCGACGAGCAGGCCGCCGACGATCGGGCCGATGGTGGCGCCCGCGCCCGCCACCGCGGCCCAGATGCCGATGGCGAGGGTGCGCTCCTTCGGGTCGGCGAAGATATTGCGAATCAGCGAGAGCGTGGAGGGCATCACCATGGCGCCGCCGAGGGCGAGCAGGACCCGGCCCGCGATCAGCTGACCGGAACTCTGCGCGGTCGCCGCCACCACCGAGGCGATGCCGAAGAGAATGAAACCGCTGAGGAACAACAGCTTTCGGCCCACCCGATCACCGACCGCGCCGGTGGTGATGAGCAGGCCGCCGAGCACCAGGCCGTAGACGTCGATGATCCACAGCTGTTCCAGCTGGCCGACGTGCAGGTCGTCGATCAGCGAGGGCAGAGCGACATTGAGAATGGTGGCGTCCATGGCGACCAGCAGCAGGCTCGCGCACAGCACGGCGAGCATCACCCACCGCGTGGCCCCGAAGTTGGGTGCTGGCAAATCCGCCGTCACGTCGACCCTTCCCTAGCCCGGATGTGTCGGAGCCAGCATTGACCGCCTAACGGCAAACATCAAGTTACCCACGCGCGGCGCGGACGACGGCCGCGGATCAGCGAATGTTCTGCTCGATCAGGCGGCGCGCGGCGCGGGTGGTGCGCTCGGCGTCGCCGGTGATCAGGCGGTCCTGGATGATGCCGCGCAGGCCGGAGATCAGCAGTGTCGCAACGGCTTCCGGGTCGTCGATGGCATCGATCCGGTCCAGCGCCGCGGCCAAGGCGGTGACGAACACGGCGATCGCGTCGTGGGCGTACCGCGCGTAGGGACCGGCGGGGGCGCAGGCCGCGCCGAGTACTTGCAGCAGCACCCGCACGCTCGCCGAACCGCGGCCGTCGGCGTTGGCTTCGAAGAAGGCGGTCAGCCGGGCCCGGAGCGTCTCGGCATCGGTGACCTCGGCGAACAGGGCGGCGATGTCGGGACGCTGCGTGGCCAGTGCCTGGACCAGCAGTTCCTCCTTGGTCCCGAAGTAGTGGATGAGCATGCGCGAACTGGTGCCGAGCTCGGCGGCGAGCGGGCGCAGCGACAGCTCGGCGAGACCGTGGTCGGCGATGTAGGCGACGACGCCGGCGAGCAGCTCGGCGCGTTTGGCGTGGTCGAGTGGGCGGGCCATGGGTTGACTGTAGCGACTGCTACAGGTATCCATGTCATCGTGACTGTAACAATCGCTTCAGAAACTCGGAATGTGGTCGTCACCGGCTATGCCGCGACCACCGCGCTGGCCGACGATGCCGAGGCGACCTGGGCCGGATTGCTCGCCGGGCGCAGCGGAATCGGCTCGCTGACCAGCGATTTCGTCGGCGAGTACGACCTGCCCGTGCGGATCGGCGGCACCCTCGCCGTGCACCCCGGCGAGCGGCTGACGCGGATCGAACAGCGCCGACTGTCCTACGTCGAGCAGCTGGCGCTGGTGCTCGGCCGCCAGGTCTGGCAGCACGCCGGGGCCCCCGAGGTGGACGGTGAACGGCTCGCGGTAGCCATCGGCACCGGGCTCGGCGGGGCCGACGCGCTGATCGCCGCGGTGGACGCGATGCGCGCCGGCGGCTACCGGAAGGTGTCGCCGATGGCCGTGCCGATGGTGATGCCGAACGGTCCGGCCGCCACGGTGGGCCTCGAAATCGGCGCGAAGGCAGGCGTTTTCGCACCGGTGTCGGCGTGCTCGTCGGGCTCGGAGGCGATCGCGCACGCCTGGCGGCTGATCCGCACCGGCGAGGCGGACGTGGTGGTCACCGGCGGCGTGGAAGGTCACATCGACGCGGTGCCGATCGCCAGTTTCGCCATGATGCGGGCCATGAGCACCCGCAACGACGAGCCCGAACGAGCCTCACGGCCGTTCGACCGGGATCGAGACGGGTTCGTCTTCGGCGAGGCCGGCGCGCTCCTGGTCCTGGAATCCGAGACGCACGCCCGTGCCCGCGGCGCGCACATTCTCGGCCGGGTCCTGGGCGCGGGCATCACCTCCGACGCCTATCACATCGTCGCCTCCGAACCGGGCGGCAGCGGCGCGGCGCGGGCCATGCGCAAGGCGATACAGACCGCGGGACTTCAGGTTTCGGATATCCAGCACGTCAACGCGCACGCCACCTCGACCTCGATCGGCGACGCCTCCGAGGCCGAGGCCATCACCGCGACCACGCCGCACGCCTCGGTCTACGCGCCGAAATCCGCACTGGGGCATTCGATCGGCGCGGTCGGCGCGCTGGAATCGGTCCTCACCCTGCTCACGCTGCGGGACGAGATCGTGCCGCCCACACTGAATCTCGACAATCGAGATCCGGAGATCGAGCTCGATATCGTCGCGGGCGCGCCGCGTGAGCAGCGCATCGACTACGCGCTGAACAATTCCTTCGGCTTCGGCGGGCACAATGTCGCGCTCGCCTTCGGGAAGATTTAGGAATGGCAGCCGCGCAGCGGCGGGGCGGATGAGCTGTCAGGCGTAATTCAGGCGCCAGAGCGGGGACACCGGACCATGGCCCGCACCCAGGTCGTAGGACGCCTCCAGGCAGCGGCGGGTCCACTCCTTGGCGAACTCGACCGCCTCGGGCACCGAGTAGCCGTTGGCGAGCGCGCACGCGATGGACGCCGCCATGGTGTCGCCGCCGCCGTGGTCGTTGCCGGTCTCGATGCGCGGGGCGGTGAATTCCAGGAACTGTTCGCCGTCGAAGAGCAGGTCGGTGCTGAACCGCGAGGTGCGTAGGTGGCCGCCCTTGACGATGGCCCACTGCGGGCCGAGCGCGCGCAGGGCTTCGGCGGCGCGGCGGGCGGTGGCGTCGTCGACGACGTCGACGCCGGTCAGCAGCCGGACCTCGTCCAGGTTCGGGGTGACCACGGTGGCCAGCGGGAACAGCGTGTATCGCACCGCGTCCAGCGCCGATTCGTGCAGCAGCGGATCGCCGTGCATGGAGGCCGCGACCGGGTCGACCACCAGCGGGATCGATCCGTCGCGGCCGATGCCGACTTCCTGGCACACGCCGGCCACGGCCTCGATGATGGCGGTGGAGGCGAGCATGCCGGTCTTGGCCGCACCGATCCCGATATCGCCGACCACCGAACGCACCTGGTCGGCCACGATATTCGGCGGGATCTCGTGGAAGCCGCTGACGCCCACCGAGTTCTGCACGGTCACCGCCGCGACGGCGACACAGGCGTGCACACCGCACAGCGCCATGGTCCGGGAATCGGCTTGGATCCCGGCGCCACCGCCGGAGTCGGTGCCCGCGATGGTGAGGACTCGAACAGGGGTCTGCCCGTCGGCGGGAATCGGCAGAAGTTTCACACAGGAGACCCTACGACCAGACGACTGGCGCGACACCCCCGCTCCCCTCGATTTCCGTCACTTCCTGGCCGGTCGCGGGCCGCTAAATGAAAACGATTATCATTAGCCTATGACTGCCTCCCTCGACACCCGCTTGCCCGTCACCGTGCTGTCCGGCTTCCTCGGCGCGGGCAAGACCACGCTGCTCAATCACATCCTCGCCAACCGGGCGGGCCGCCGGGTGGCGGTCATCGTCAACGACATGAGCGAGATCAACATCGATGCCGCGCTGGTCGCGGGGCAGGGTCACCTCGACCGGACCGAGGAGAAGCTGGTCGAGCTCACCAACGGCTGCATCTGCTGCACGCTGCGCGAAGACCTGATGGAGGCGGTGGGCCGGTTGGCCCGGGAAGGCCGGTTCGATCAGCTGGTCATCGAATCGACCGGGATCTCCGAGCCGATGCCGGTGGCCGCGACTTTCGACTGGGAATTCGAGGACGGCTTCTCGCTCGGCGAGCTCGCGCGGCTGGACACCATGGTGACCGTCGTCGACGCGTCCACCTTCCTCGCCGAGGTCGTGCGCGGCGAGGCGCTGGCCGACCGGAAGCTGGAGGCGGGAGCGGGCGACGAGCGCAGCATCGCGGATCTGCTGGTCGACCAGGTGGAGTTCGCCGACGTCTTGCTGATCAGCAAGACCGATCTGGTGAGCGCCAACGCCGCGGGAACAGTGGAAGCGACGGTGCGGCGGATGAATCCGCGCGCGCACATCCTGCGCACCGTGCGCGGCGCGGTCGACTTGGCCGAGGTGCTCGAGACCGGCAGGTACAACCCGGCGGTCGCGGCCGAGGCCGAGGGCTGGGCCGAGGAACTCGCGGGCGGACATGTGCCGGAGACCGAGGAATACGGGATCAGCAGCCTCACCTACACCGCCGACCGCCCGTTCCATCCCGAGCGGCTGGCGGCGGCGCTCGAGCAGTTGCGAGGAATGTTGCGCAGCAAGGGCTTCTGCTGGATCGCCAGCCGCCCCGAGCTCGCCGCCGTGTGGTCGCAGGCCGGGCCGAATCTGACCTTCGAACCGGCCGCCTGGTGGTCGGCACTGGAAGTTCCCGCGGGACAGGAGCTTGTCTTCATCGGCGTGAAGCTCGACGGCGCCGCGCTGCGCGACCGGCTCGACCACGCCCTGCTGACAGACGCCGAATTCGCTGCGGGCCAGGAACTCTGGCGGACGTTCGCGGACCCGTTCCCGGCCTGGGGCGAACTGCACGAGCATGCCTGAAAACACCTGTGACCCACGCCCTTCCGGGTCGTGGGTCACAGGTGGTTCGCGGGCGGTGGTCGGCCTGGTCATGGCCGTGGAGCTCAGTTCGAGATGCTCACGGCGCGGCGCAGGTAGGTCTGGTCGGTCAGCTGCTCGAGGTAGAAGGCCGCGATGTCGGCGCGGGAGATCTTCAGCGCCAGGCCCTTTGCGTTCGGCCCGAACCCGCGCTGGTAGGCGCCGGTCCGGGGTCCGTCGGTGAAGGCGGCGGGCCGGACGATGGTCCAGTCCACGTTGCTGGCCTGCACCAATTCCTCCTGCCGGCCGTGGTCGATGTAGGCCTTGCGCAGCACGATCCCGAACAGGATGTACTTCCACAGGAAGTTCAGGTTCGGCCGGCTGTCGCCGACGCCCAGGCTGGACTGCACGATCAGGCGCTTGACCCCGGTCCGGTTCATCGCCTCGATGACCGACTTGGTGCCGCCGAAGCGCACCTGACCGGTGCGGTCGTCACCGAGCGCGATGATCGCCGCGTCCTGTCCGGCGACCGCTCGCTCGACCGAGTTCGGGTCGAACACATCGCCTTCGACGACGCGCAGCCGGTCGTGCTGCTGGGTGACGTTCGCCGCGTTCCGGGTGAAGGCCGTGACCTCGTGGCCCTGGGCCAGCGCCTGCTCGACGACGACCCGGCCGACGGTTCCGGTGGCTCCGAAGACTGCGATTCGCATGTTGTTCTCCTTGTTGAATGCTGTTGTGCTGTTGATGGATTAAGTACATCAGCGGAGAACGAGACGAACCATGGTCCGGAGTCTCGGCTACATAAGCGACTGTCTACCGATACCGCGCGAAGAACTCGGCGATCTCGGTCGCCATCAACTCCGGCGCGACGTGGTGCAGGTAGTGGGTGTACACGTCATGCGTGCGCCAGGACACGATGGTGCGGTGATCACGGTCGGCGAAGCGCCGGATGCCGTGGAAATCGCCGGTCGACCCGGACAGCGCCAGCGGCACCGTGGTCGGTTCGGCCGGCTGCTCGGCCCGTGCCTTCTCGAAGTAGTGCCGGATCGCCGAGCCCGCGGTGCCGGTCAGCCAGTGGATCGCGATATTGGTGAGCACGAAATCGTCGTCCAGATCCGGGCCGAGCAGCTGACCGTTCCAGCCGAGCAGGCCGGTCGGGGAATCCATCAACGCGTGCGCCAGGGTCTGCGGCTGCTGGGACTGCAGGATGTTGAAGCCCATCTTGTTCTTGACGAACCAGTCCAGGGTGGCCAGCGACTGCTGCTCGTCGGCGGTGAGATCGGCCATTTCACTCGGATCCCCCGACGGGAACGAGTACACCTGCGAAACATGGACTCCGACAACGCTTTCCGGTGCGACCCGGCCGAGTTCCGGCGAGATCTGCGCGCCGCCGTCATTGCCGACCGCGCCGTACTTCGCATACCCGAGGCGAGCCATGAGCTCGGCCCAGGCCTTGGCGATGCGCTGATCGTTCCACCCGGATTCGGTGGTCACGCCGGAGAATCCATAGCCCGGGACCGACGGGATGACCAGGTCGAAACCGGCGGCGGTCAGCGGCTCTACGACGCCGAGGAACTCGACGAAGGTGCCCGGCCAGCCGTGCGTCAGGATCAGCGGAAAGGCGTTGTCCCGCCGCGCTTTCACGTGCACGAAGTGGATGTTCTGGCCGTCGATCTCGGTGGTGAACTGCGGGTAGGCGTTCAGCCGGTCCTCGACCTTGCGCCAGTCGAAGCCGTCGCGCCAGTAGTTCACCAGGTGCCGCACCCGATCCACGCTCACGCCGTAGGCGTCGCCGGAGCCGGGGATCTGATCGGCCCAGCGGGTGCGGGCCAGCCGGGCCTGCAGGTCGTCCAGGTCGGCCTGGTCGATCGCGATGCGGAAGGGGGTGATGGTGGCGCTCATCAGATTCTCCTTTTGAAACGGAATGCTTTGTTCTGTTTCCAACATAGCAGAACGGATCATTCCGTTTCAAGTGGTAATCTGAAGTCATGCCGAAGACATCCGACACCCCAGCTCCCAAGGGCCTGCCCGGCCGCAAGGCACAGGCCGCACGCAACGACGGCCTCATCCTGGAGGCGGCGCGCGCCGTGTTCCTGGCCGACCCCACCGCCCCGATCGCCGCCGTCGCCACCCAGGCCGGGGTGGGCATCAGCGCCCTGTATCGCCGCTATCCGAGCAAGGACGCGCTGTTACGCAAGCTCTGCCACGACGGATTGCGCCGCTACAACGCCGAAGCCGATGCGGCATTGGAAGATTCGGACGGCTGGCAGGGGCTGGTCGGATTCCTGGAGCGGGTCGTCGACGCCGACGTGCACTCGCTGACGGTCCATCTGGCGGGCACCTTCACCCCGGACGAGGAGATGCTGCCCGACGTCATGCACTCCGGTGCGGTCAATACCGAAATCGTGCGCCGCGCCCACGCCTCGGGCCGGCTGCGCCCCGAGGTCAACGCACAGGATCTGGGCTTGGTGCTGGAGGCCTGCTCGGCGATCAGCATGCCGGATCTGCAGCGCACCGCGCAGCTGCGCCGGCGCACCCTGGCCATGCTCATCGCGGGTATGGCGGTCCCCCGCACCGACAACGAACTCCCTGGTCCGGCTCCGCAACCGGGCGAATTCGCCTGGCGCTGGCAGCGCGAGCGCAATGCCCGCGGCCGCATCGTGGAGGCTTGATCCGGGCGGCGAAACTTGTCGGTGGGCAGGTTCATACTGGAGATGTCGCAAACACAGTTGGCCTCGACGAAGCGGCATCGACTCGGACAGCGTGGTCCGAAGGGCTTGCGGCAGTGCGGTGTTGAGTTACTCGGCCGAGAAGGCTTGGTGCAGGGGTTGGTCGGCATCGATCGTGATGCCGTTGAGGCGCGCGTTGGCCTCGGCGAGGGCGGAGATGCTCTCGGCGAGGTAGGCGACGAACTTCTCCACAGGCAGGGCGGGATCCTGGCGGCGGTTCGCGCCGATCCACCAGTCCGTGGCCGAGGCGACGGCGCCGAAGATCGAATAGGTGACCAGTTCGATGCTGTCCACATCGATCCGGTGGTCGAGCAGGCCCGCGAACATCTCGGCCGCACGCCGGGCCGACTGCCGCGCCGATTGCAGCGCCCGCTCGGATTCGTCGGCCTGCTGGGTGAAATGGCTGTGCAGCATGAACCGGAAGACGTTGGGGTGCTCGGTCACCACCAGCACGTAGTCGGCGGCGCCGCGGCGCACCAGGTCGCGCACCGAATCGTGGGTGAGGTCGACACCGGCGACGATCCGGTCCCACAGCATGTCGCGGACCCGGTCGACAATCGCGTTGTAGAGGTCGGTCTTGTCCTCGAAATGCCGGTACAGCTTGGGTTTCGCCGCACCGGCCTCCTTGGCGATATCGCCCATGCTGACCTCGGGCCCGAACTTGCCGAGGGCCCGGAAGGCCGCGTCCACGAACTCGGCGCGCACCTCGAGCCGATGCGCGCGCCACCGCTCGGTCCGGGCGTCGACGCGCTTGGGCCCCGCCGAGGCGGTACCGATCGCCCGATCGCTGCGCTGCTGCCCGCCGTGTCTCACGAATCCGACCGTACCAACCAGGGGCTCGGCGCTGGGCGGCCTGCTGGGCGCGGCCCGGAACCGTGTTGCCGAAACGGCAAGGAAAGTGGCGCGGTGGTGCGGTTCGGGCGCACCATGGCCGGGCACGTGACGCCACCCGGTGATAGGAGACCCGCATGACCGACAGCACTGCGCCCCAGTCCGCGCAGGATTTCTGGGAAGCCTTCTACCAGGAGCGCGACCAGATCTGGACCGGCAACCCGAACCCGTTGCTGGTGCGTGAGGCCGCCGATCTCACCCCGGGCACCGCGCTGGATCTCGGTTCCGGCGAGGGCGGCGACGCGATCTGGCTGGCCCAGCGCGGCTGGACCGTCACCGCCGCCGACATCTCCGCGACCGCGCTCGGGCGCGCCGCCGGTCACGCCGAGGCGGCGGGCGTCGGCGATCGCATCACCTGGACGAAACATGACCTGACGCAGTCGTTTCCGGAGGGCGCCTTCGACCTGGTGTCCGCGCAGTTCCTGCATTCGCCGGTCGAAGCGGACGGGGAACGCAACGACATCCTGCGCCGGGCCGCCGCCGAGGCGGTCGCGCCGGGCGGGGTGCTGCTGATCGGCAGCCACGCCGGCTGGGCGTCGAACCAGCAGCACGACCACCACCCCGACGTGCACTTTCCGACTCTCGACGAGATGCTCGACGCGATCGCCGAGGTGCCGGGCGAATGGCAGGTGGAAACCAAGGACGAGGTCGCGCGGGAGTGGACCGCACCGGACGGGACCACCGGCGTACGCACCGACACCGTCCTGCGGATTCGCCGGTTGAGCTAGTCGCGCAGGGGTCGCAGCGACCTCACAGCTGAGACCCAGCCGGGCTCCAGCGAGGTCGGCGACCGTGGTCGTCATGACCACAGTGCCCACTCGCGAAACCGCGACTGCCCCGCGACCCGCGGGGCCGACGGCGATCAGGCCCGTGCTGGATGTCGTGATCCCCGTCTACAACGAAGAGACCGATCTAGGGGTGTGCGTGCGCCGACTGCACGCGCACCTGGCCGCCGGTTTTCCGTTCCCGGCCCGGATCACCATCGCCGACAACGCCAGTACCGACGCCACGCTCCAGGTGGCCCGGCTACTCGAACGTGAACTGGACGACGTGCGCGTCGTCCACCTCGACGCCAAGGGGCGCGGCCGAGCGCTGCGCGCCGCGTGGGAGGGCTCCGACGCGGCGGTCGTCGCGTACATGGATGTCGACCTGTCCACCGACTTGAACGCACTACTCCCCTTGGTCGCGCCGCTGGTCTCCGGGCATTCCGATCTCGCGATCGGGACCCGCCTGAGTTCGGCGGCGCGGGTGGTCCGCGGGCCCAAACGGGAGCTCATCTCCCGCTCCTACAATCTGCTGCTGAAAACTACTCTGCGAGCTGGCTTTTCGGACGCACAGTGCGGTTTCAAGGCGATTCGCGCCGACGTGGCGCGCAAGTTGTTGCCGCTGGTGCGCGACGGTGAGTGGTTCTTCGACACCGAATTGCTGATCCTGGCCGAGCGGGCGGGGCTACGGATCCACGAAGTGCCGGTCGACTGGATCGACGATCCGGACAGCCGGGTCGACATCCTCGACACCGCGCGCAAAGACCTGCGCGGCATCGGGCGCTTGACCCGGGCGCTGACCACCGGCGCGCTACCGCTGGAGGAGTTGCGCCGGTCGGTCGGCCGCGAGCCGCTGGTGCCCGGCGTGCCCCTGGGCATGATCGGCCAGCTGGTGCGCTTCGCCCTGGTCGGAGTGCTCAGCACCCTGGCTTATCTGCTGCTCTATCTCGCACTGCAACCGATTGCCGGCCCGCAGCTCGCCAACTTCTCCGCCCTGCTGATCACCGCGGTCGGCAATACCGCCGCCAATCGTGCCTTCACCTTCGGCGTGCGCGGATCGAATGGCGTCGTGTCCCACCAATTCCAGGGCCTGGCCATTTTCGGCGTCGGACTCGCGCTGACCAGTGGGTCGCTTTTCGCGCTGCACCACTGGGCCGCGGGGGCGCCGATTCAGGTGGAGCTTTTCGTCTTGGTCGCGGCCAACCTGCTGGCAACCTTGATTCGCTTCGTCGGTTTGCGCTGGGTATTCCGTGACAGCGGCGGTCCGGAGCGATTCGAAGCGCAAGAACGCCTGGTCAAGGCTGGTGAACTGTGACTGCGACACTGAACCCGGCACCGGCGCGGCCTGCGGCGCCGCAGCGCGAGCGTGGATTCCGCTGGGAACTCCCGGCATTGGTTGCACTCTTGCTCACCACGCTGATCGGCTATCTGTGCAATCTCGATGCCAACGGCTGGGCCAATTCCTTCTATTCGGCCGCGGTACAGGCCGGTTCGGAATCCTGGGAAGCCTTCTTCTTCGGGTCCTCCGATGCCGCGAATTCGATCACGGTGGACAAACCGCCGGCGTCGCTGTGGCTGATGGAATTGTCGGTACGGGCGTTCGGGCTGAACAGCTGGAGCATCCTGGTGCCCGAGGTACTGCTGGGCGTCGCCTCGGTGGCGCTGCTGTGGGCGACCGTGCGCAGGCCGTTCGGACCCACGGCCGGCCTGCTGGCGGGTCTCGTGCTCGCGGTGACTCCGGTTGCCGCGCTGATGTTCCGGTTCAACAACCCGGACGCGCTGCTGGTGTTCCTGATGATCGGCGCGGCCTGGGCGATGACCCGCGCGATCGAGAACGGGCGCACCCGCTGGCTGGTGCTGACCGGTGCGTTCATCGGATTCGGGTTCCTCACCAAGCAGTTGCAGGTGTTGCTGGTCGTGCCCGCGCTGGCGCTCGCCTACCTGATCGCGGGGCCGCCGAAACTGGGCAAACGGATCTGGCAGTTGCTGGCCGCCGGCGCGTCCATGGTCGTGGCGGCCGGGTGGTGGCTGCTGGCAGTCGAGCTGTGGCCTGAGTCATCGCGGCCGTGGATCGGCGGCTCGCAGAATAATTCGATCCTGGAACTGACCCTCGGCTACAACGGGCTCGGCCGGTTGAACGGCAACGAGACCGGCAGCGTCGGCGGTGGCGGCGCGGAGCTGCCGCCCGGCGGCAACGGCATGTGGGGCAGCACCGGCATCGGCCGGATGTTCGACGCCGCGCAGGGCGGGCAGATCGCGTGGTTGATCCCGGCCGCCCTGGTCGGGCTGATCGCGGGAATGCTGCTGCGCGGCAAGGTCGCCCGGACCGATCCGCGCCGTGCCGCGCTGATCCTCTGGGGCGGTTGGCTCTTGGTGACCGGGCTGGTGTTCAGCTACATGGCGGGCATCTTCCACCAGTACTACACGGTGGCACTGGCGCCCGCGATCGCCGCACTGGTCGGGGCGGGCGCAGTGCAGCTGTGGCAGGCGCGCGACCGGCTCTGGGTCCGGCTCACGCTGGCCCTCGCCCTCGGCCTCACCACGGCGACGGCCTGGGTGCTGCTCTCGCGCAGTGCGAGCTTTGTGCCCTGGCTGCGCTGGGCGGTGCTGGGGGTCGGCATCCTCGCCACGCTCGCCGTGGTGTTCCCCGCGCCGCGCAAGCTCGCGGCGGCGACGATGCTGGCGGCGGCGTTCGTCGGGCTGTCCGGCCCGGTCGCCTACAGCGTCGACACGATCGCGTCCGCACATCAGGGTTCGATTCCGACCGCGGGCCCGGACACCGGCGGCATGCGGATGCTGGGCGGGCCGGAGGGCGCCCCCGCGAGGGGGCCGGGCAATGCCGTACGGATCGACGGACCCGATGGGCAGGCCGACGGCCGTGCGGACGGACAAGCCGCCGGACGGGCCGATGGCCAGGCCGCCGGTCGGGCGAATGGGCAAACCGACGGACGAAAGGGCGGTCCTAGCGGCCTTCTCGACGCGGCAACTCCCAGCACCCAGGTAACCGCGCTGCTGGAACGCGACAGCGGTGACTACACCTGGGTGGCGGCGACCATCGGTTCGCAGACCGCCGCGGGCTTCCAGCTGGCCACCGAACTGCCGGTGATGCCGATCGGCGGCTTCAATGGCAGCGATCCCGCACCGACCCTGGAACAGTTCACGGAGTATGTGGCCCAAGGGAAGATCCACTACTTCATCGGCGGCGATGGTCGCGGGGCCGGCGACGGCGCTGCCGCACAGATCACGCAGTGGGTCCAGGAGCATTTCACCGCCACCGAGGTCGACGGCGTGACGCTCTACGACCTGACCGCACCACGCTGAACGCTCGGGCTGTGCACCGGCTCCGGCGGGCCCGGTGCACGGCTCGACAGGCCCCGCCCCGGCCGTTAGGGTGACGCGGGTGAACGGGGTGCGGGACGAATTCCACACGGCACTAAGCAATTTCGAGCTGGCCGTGCGGGGCGGTGACCCCGAGGACATGCAGCGCGCCGACATCGAACTGCGAGCGCGCTTCGGCGCGGCGACACCCGAGGAATACGCGCTGGCCGGGCCGGCGCTGGCCGGCTTCCTCAACGACGTGCCCGCCGTGGCCCGCGGCCATGTGGCGGTCATCATCGGCGCGTGCGTGGAATCCGGCGCGGATCCGGTGCCGTGCGCGCCGCGCATCCTCGCGAACCTCGCCCAGAGCCTGGAGGGCGCGCGGAAATTCGCACAGCGGTGGCCGGAGGTCATGGACGGCACCGACATGCCGCACCCGGAGCAGGACCCGCTGATCCCGGAGTTGTTCGAGCTGTTCGGCGAGAGCGACGTCGTGGCCTGGTGGTCCCTCCCCTCGTGGCGGATGGCGGCGCTGGCGATGTTGCAGCGGCCCGCGGTGCGCAAGCGCCTGGGGCCGATCCGCGAAATGCTGCGGCAACGCCACGACGCGTTCGCCGAGCAGTCCGGCGACCACTGGAGCAAGGAGTTCGACTACCTCCTGAAGGTCTTCGAGGACGAACCCCTGCTGGTCCTGCATCGGGACAGCGGGACGGGCTACCGCTTCCGCATGTCGGGTCTCGGCGACAATTTTCAGCTGCACACCCTGCTCGCCGACGCGCTCATCGGCGGCGGGCACGTCGCGGGCGAGGCGCCGGCCGCCGACGCGGTGGCCGCCTGCCGCGATGCCGAGGGCATGGTGCTCACCAAGGGATCGTTCAACCTCGTCGCGCCGGACGGGGACTGGATCTGGAACGAGGGGACGCCCTGGGACATCCCGGTGGTGGACGGCGTCCGGCTGCTGGTCCTCGATCCGGAGCCGTATCAGCGGAACTGGCCGGCCGGCCGGTATTTCCCGTACCTGCCGGGCGACCTCACTTTCGAGCAGGTGCTGCCGGAAGCCGAAGCGGCGGCTTGGTTCTCGCACGTGAAACCGGCCAAGCATCCGTCGGATTAGTGCGAGACTCGCTATGCGGTAATGCGATTCGCCGATTACGTGAGAACCGGGCTGGTTTTGGGTAAAGATGTTCCAGCGCCTGAATTCCCGGTGGCGCAATCACTTTCGAACGAGCAGGAACCTGCGTGAACACGATCAAGAGATTGGCCTGCACTGTGCTCGGCGCCGTTGTCGCCGTGCTGCTCATCGTCGGATTCGGGGGTGTCGCCGCCGCCGCTCCCGCGCCCGTGCCCGTCGTCGCGGCCGAACCGGCGCCGCCGGTGGCGACGCCCGTCGCGGCCTGCATGGCTCCCGGTGACAGCATCGAGCTCCGCTCGGCGATCGCCGCCGTGCTCGGCACCACGATCGGCGCGATCGTGGGCCTGCCCATCTTCTTGTTCGGCGCCATTCCCGGCGCGATCCTCGGCGGCGTGGTCGGCTTCATGGTCGGCTCGACCTGGTACGCCCTCGACGCCGGTCAGGCGCCGCAGGGCTGCTGAGCGGAACTTATTTGGCGGCAAGCCATTCCGCGAAGGTGGGGCCGCCCAGGGTGGCGTGCGGCGCGGCCAGCAGCGTGCCGTCCTCGAACTGCTCGCGGTCCGGGTTGGCCGGGTCGCTGACCTCTTCGACCGTGACCTCGAGGCCGCGCTCGGCCGCGAGCAGCGCGGCGGCGCCCGCCATGGTTTCCGGCCGCGGCCCGGCGATTTCGGGCAGCGGGCCCTCGGCACCGGCCGGGGCCGGATTCACGGCCAGCTCGACCAGGGCTTCGGCGACCGTGCGGGCGGCGACCAGCTGGGTCCGCATCTTCGGCAGGCGGGCCACCTCGCCCTGAGTGCCCCAGCCGAGCATCACCTCGACCAGCTCGTGGAACTGCGCGGCGCGCAGGATCTGCACCGGCAGCGGGCCGTCCCGCAGCACCTGCTCGTGCACCAGCTTGGCGGCGTTGTAGCCGCCGGTGGCGTGGTCGATGCCGATGATGGAGACCGCGACCAGCTTCTCGACGCCCGCCTGCTGCCCCGCCGCGTGCAGGTTCTTCGCGGAGAACGTGAAGAACTCGGTGGCGATGTCCTTGTCGGCGGACGGGGTGCTGGAGGCGTCGATCACGACCTGCACGCCGCCGAGGGCCTCGGCCAGGCCCGCACCGGTTTCGATGTCGATGCCGTCGGCCCGGGAGAACGCGACCACCTCGTGGCCCTGCTCGATCAGCACATCCACCACGTGGCGGCCCAGTCGTCCGGTCGCTCCGGCCACCGCGATCTTCTTCGTGTTCGACATGTTCTGCTCCTCTGTCCGGCTTTCGCGGTGTTCTTCCGCGTTCACAGAGGAGACGAAGCCGGGCTCAGGAGTGTGACATCTCGGATGAAAACGCTGGTCAGGCGGTCAGCGCGGAGTGCAGGGTGATCGACCACTGGTCGACGATCTGCTTGCGGCGCGCGGAATCGTCGGTGAGGACGTCGGCCAGGCCGAGGCCGCGGGCCAGGTCGAGGGTGGCCTGCACCAGGTGGTGCGCCACGGGATCGGAATCGTCGACCCCGAGCGCCGCCACCGCGCGGCGATGCGCGATCCGGCCGAACTTGGCTTCCAGCGGGACGATTCGCTCCCGCAGCACCGGGTCCGCGGCGGCATGGGTCCACACCTGTAGCGCCGCTTTGAACAGGGTGGTGGTGTAGGACTCGACCAGCCCGGCCACCACGGCCTGGGTGCGGGTCAGGCCCTCGGCGACCTCGGCCAGCGCGACCGCCTCGGACTGCGACTGGGCCATCCGGGTGTCGAACATGTACTCCAGCGCCGCGGTGATCAGGTCTTCCCGGGTCGGGAAATGATGCTGGGCCGCACCGCGCGACACCCCGGCCCGCTCGGCGACCACCGACACGGTGGCGGCTGCCCAGCCGCGTTCGGCCAGGCAGTCGATGGTCGCCTCGAGCAGCCGCTGCCGGGTGGCCCGGCTGCGGTCCTGCTTCGGTTCGTGGGGTGTCGCCATGGGCTTATTGTGCCCAGCTCGGTGGCCGACGCTGCAGGAAGGCCAGCATGCCCTCCTGCACCTCGGGGGTGCCGAAGAAGCTCGCCGACCGCTTGGCCAGCTCCTCGGCGGAGTCGTCGAACGCCGCCAGGATGCCGCCGTTGACCAGGTTCTTGGCCTCGGCCAAGCCCTGCGGCGAACCCTTGCGCAGCTCACCGCACAGGCGCGCGACCTCGGCGGCCGGATCCTCGGCGGTGACCGTGACGAGCCCGATCTCCTGGGCGGTCCCGGCGTCGAACTTCTCGCCGGTGAGGTAGTACCGGCTGGCCGCGCGCGGGTCCAGGCGCGGTAGCAGGGTCAGCGAGATCATGAAGGGCGCCAGCCCGATTCGCACCTCGGTGAGCGCGAACGAGCTGCCCGGACCGGCGACGACGAGGTCACAGGCGGCGATGATGCCCATGCCGCCGGCCCGGACATTGCCGTCGATCTGCGCGATCACCGGCTTCGGGATCTCCACCAGACGGCGCAGCACGCCGATCATGACGCGGGTGCGTTCGTCCGCGGCCACGGCCGGGTCCGCGTTGGCGGCCTCGCTGAGATCGGCGCCCGCGCAGAAGGTGTTGCCGGTGTGCGCGAGGACGATGCCGCGCACCGCCGGGTCTTCCCAGGCTCGATCCAAGCCTTGCAGCAGCTCGGCGACCAGCCGGGAAGACAGGGCGTTGCGGTTGTGCGGCGAGTCCAGGGTGAGCACCGCGAAACCATCGCGCAGCTCATAACGCACGTAGGGTGCGGTGTCACTCATCGCGTCTCCTCAGTAGGACTTCGGCAGGCCCAGCGAGAACTGGGCGACGAAGTTGAGCACCATTTCCCGGCTGACCGGAGCGATCCGGCCGATGCGGGCGGCGGCGAGCATGGCGGCCAAGCCCACCTCGCGGGTCAGTCCCGCGCCGCCGTGGGTCTGGATGGCTTGATCGAGCGCCTTGATATTCGCCTCGGCCGCGGCGTATTTCGCCATGTTCGCGGCTTCGGCGGCGCCCATCTCGTCGCCCGCGTCGTAGAGGGTGGCGGCCTTCTGCATCATCAGTTTGGCCAGTTCCAGTTCGACCTTCACCTGGGCCAGCGGATGCGAAATGCCTTGGTGCGCACCGATCGGCGTCTTCCAGACGGTGCGCTCCTTGGCGTACTCCACCGCGCGATCGATGGCGTAGCGCGCGCCGCCGACGGCCATGGCGGCGCCCATGATGCGCTCCGGGTTGAGGCCGGCGAACAGCTGCATGAGCGCGGCGTCCTCGGAACCCACCAGGGCGGACGCGGGCAGCCGGACATCGTCGAGGAACAGGGTGAACTGGTGATCCGGCTCGATGATGTCCATTTCCTGGGCGGTCTTCTGGAAGCCCTCGGCATCGGTCGGCACAATGAACAAGGCGGGCTTGAGCTTGCCGGACTTGTGATCCTCGGTGCGGCCGACGATCAGCACCGCCTCGGCCTGGTCCACGCCGGAGATGAAGATCTTGCGGCCGTTGAGGATCCAGTCGTCGCCGTCACGGCGCGCGGTGGTGGTGATCTGGTGCGAGTTGGAGCCGGCGTCGGGTTCGGTGATGCCGAAGACCATCTTGCCGGTGCCGTCGGCGAGCTTGGGCAGCCAGTGCGACTTCTGCTCATCGGTGCCGTACTTGGTGATGATGGTGCCGCAGATGGCCGGGGACACCACCATCAGCAGCAGGCCCGCGCCCTGGGCGGAGAGTTCCTCCTGCACCAGCGCCAGTTCGTACATGCCCGCGCCACCGCCGCCGTACTCCTCGGGCAGGTTAACGCCCAGGAAGCCGAGCTTGCCGGCCTCGTCCCACAATTCGTCGAGCGGCTCGCCCTTGCGGGCCTTGGGCAGCACGTAGTCGCGGTAGTTGAACTTGGCGGCCAGGGCGGCCACCGCGCCGCGCAGCGCCTTCTGCTCTTCGGTTTCGATGAAACTCATTGCTACTCCTCGACTTCTGCTTCCGCGGGCTCGACCACCGCGAGCACGGCTCCGACGTCGACCTGCTGGCCGACGGTGACATTGAGGGCGGTGAGCACGCCGTCGGCCGGGGCGGCGATGGTGTGCTCCATCTTCATCGCCTCCAGCCACAGGATCGGCTGCCCCTGGGTGACCGGGCTGCCGGCTTCGGCGCCGAGCCGGATCACGCTGCCCGGCATGGGTGCGAGCAGCGAGCCGGTGGCGACCTGGTCGGCCGGGTCGCTGAACCGCGGCAGCCGGCGCACGGCGACCGGGCCCAGCGGCGAATCGACGCACACCAGGTCGTCGTAGCGGGCGATATCGAATTGCCTGCGCACCGCGCCGCGTTCGCCGGGAACGGCCAGCACGACCCGATCCGGGGTGGCCTCGAGCACGGCGAGCCCGTCGTGGCCCTCGACCGTGACCGCATTGCGGCCGAACCGGTAGCCGACCTCGTGGACGCCGCTGACCCGGCTCTCGTAGGACTTGCGCTGCGGCTGCGCGGGCAGGTTGCGCCAGCCGCTGGGCAGCCCGCCCGCGACCTTCGCGGCCGTGCGGTTCGCGGCGGCGTCGGCGAGGGCGGCGGCCACGATGGACAACGCCTCGTCCGCCTCGGACGCCAACGGCGCTGCGAGCGTGTCCAGCCCGTGCGTGGCGAAGAAGGCGGTGTCGGTGTCACCGGCCAGGAAGGCCGGGTGCCGCAACACCCGCACCAGCAGATCGCGGTTGGTCACCAGACCGTGGATCTCCGCGCGCTGCAACGCGGCGGCCAGCACTCGCGCGGCCTCGCCGCGGGTTTCGCCGTAGGAGATGACCTTGGCCAGCATCGGGTCGTAGTGCACGCCGACCACCGAGCCGTCGACCACGCCGGTGTCCAAGCGCACGCCCGGCCGGTCCAGCAGGTCGAATTCGGTGGCGACCAGCGGGATATCCAGCCGGTGCACCGGGCCGCTCTGCGGCTGCCAGTCCTGCGCCGGATCCTCGGCATAGAGCCGGACCTCGATCGAGTGCCCCCGCATGACCGGCGGTTCGGCGGCGAGCTGGCCGCCCGCGGCGATATCGAGTTGCAGCCGGACCAGGTCCAGGCCGGTGGTGCACTCGGTGACCGGGTGCTCCACTTGCAGCCGGGTGTTCATCTCCAGGAAGAAGAACTCGCCGGCCTCGTCGGCCAGGAATTCCACCGTGCCCGCGCCCGTGTAGTCGATCGCGCCGGCCGCCAGCCGCGCCGCCTCGAACAGGCGCTTGCGCATGCCCGGAATCCGTTGCACCAGCGGCGAAGGCGCTTCCTCGACGACCTTCTGATGGCGGCGCTGGATGGAGCATTCCCGCTCGCCCACCGCCCAGATGGTGCCGTGCTCGTCGGCCAGCACCTGGACCTCGATATGCCGCCCGGTCTCCAGGTAGCGCTCGCAGAAGACGGTCGGATCGCCGAAGGCGGACTCGGCTTCGCGCCGGGCCGCCTCGAGCTGCGGGCGCAGGTCGGCGAGTTCGCGCACCACCCGCATGCCACGCCCGCCGCCACCGGCGGACGCCTTGATCAGCACCGGCAGGTGCGCGTCGGTGACCTCGGCGGGATCCAGTTCGGCCAGCACCGGGACCCCGGCGGCGTCCATCAGCTTCTTGGACGCGACCTTGGAGCCCATCTGCTCGATCGCCTCGACCGGCGGGCCGATCCAGACCAGGCCCGCGGCCTGCACGGACTTCGCGAAATCGGCGTTCTCCGAGAGGAATCCGTAGCCGGGATGAATCGCGTCGGCCCCCGCGGCCAGCGCGGCCTCGATGATCAGCTCGCCGCGCAGATAGGTCTCGGCGGGCGTATTACCCGGAAGCCGCACTGCCGCATCGGCTTCGGCGACATGCGGCGCGGCCGCGTCGGCATCGGAGTACACGGCGACGGTGCCGAGCCCCATCCGGCGACAGGTGGCGAACACACGCCGGGCGATCTCACCCCGATTGGCAACCAGAACATTCATAACCATTGGCGGCCTCACATCCGGAAGACGCCGAAGCCCTCGGCGCCCTTGATCGGGGCATTGTGGATGGCGGACAACGCCATTCCCAACACCGTGCGGGTATCGCGCGGATCGATCACGCCGTCGTCGTAGAGCCGGCCGGACATGAACATCGGCAGCGACTCGGCCTCGATCTGCGCTTCCACCATGGCGCGCATCCCGGCGTCGGCCTCCTCGTTGAACGGCATGCCCTTGGCCTCGGCCGCGGCACGGCCCACGATGGAGATGACACCGGCCAGCTGCGCGCCGCCCATGACGGCGGATTTCGCACTGGGCCAGGCGAAGACGAAGCGCGGGTCGTAGGCGCGCCCGCACATGCCGTAGTGCCCGGCCCCGTAGGAGGCCCCCATCAGCAGCGAGATGTGCGGCACCTTCGAATTGGAGACCGCGTTGATCATCATCGCGCCGTGCTTGATGATGCCCTTCTGCTCGAACTCCTTGCCGACCATGTAGCCGGTGGTGTTGTGCAGGAACAGCAGGGGCGTGTTCTTCTGGTTCGCCAGCTGGATGAACTGGGTCGCCTTCTGCGATTCCTCGGAGAACAGCACGCCGCGAGCGTTGGCGAGGATGCCGACCGGATAGCCGTGCAGCTCCGCCCAGCCGGTGACCAGGCTGCTGCCGTAGAGCGGCTTGAACTCGTCGAAATCCGAGCCGTCGACCACGCGGGCGATGACCTCGCGCGGGTCGAACGGGATCTTCAGATCCGAGGGCACGATGCCGAGCAGTTCCTCGGCGTCGAACAGCGGCTCGATGACCTCCGCGCGCGCGGCCGGGCCCTTCTTCTCCCAGTTCAGCCGCTTGATAATGGAGCGGCCGAGGCGGATCGCGTCCTGCTCGTCGGCGGCCAGGTAGTCGGCCAGGCCGGACACCCGGGCGTGCATGTCCGCGCCGCCGAGGGATTCGTCGTCGGATTCCTCACCGGTGGCCATCTTGACCAGCGGCGGACCGCCCAGGAACACCTTGGAGCGCTCCTTGATCATCACCGTGTAGTCGGACATGCCGGGGATGTAGGCGCCGCCCGCCGTCGAGTTGCCGAAAACCAGTGCGATGGTGGGGATTCCGGCGGCGGAGAGCCGGGTCAGATCCCGGAACATGCGCCCGCCGGGCACGAAGACTTCCTTCTGCGTGGGCAAGTCGGCGCCGCCGGACTCGACCAGGCCGATCACCGGCAGCCGGTTCTCCATCGCGATGTCGTTGATGCGCAGGTTCTTGCGCAGCGTCCACGGATTGGAGGTGCCGCCGCGGACCGTGGGATCCGGCGCCACGATGATGCATTCGACGCCTTCGACCACGCCGATGCCCGCGATGACGCTCGCGCCGACATGGAAATCGCTGCCCCACGCCGCGAGCGGGCACAGTTCCAGGAACGGCGAGTCCTCGTCGATGAGCAGTTCGATGCGTTCACGCGCGGTCAGCTTGCCGCGCTTGCGATGCCGGGCCAGCTTGTCCGGGCCGCCGCCGGCGATCGCCTTGGCGAACTCGGCTTCGATCTCGGTGAGCTTGCCGCTCATGGCTGTCGCGGCCGCCGCGTACTCCGGCGACGCGCTGTCGAGTGTGCTGCGCAGTGTGGTCAAGACTGGTACCCCAATCGTTTCGCCGCCAATCCGGTCAGAATTTCGGTGGTGCCGCCGCCGATGCCGATGATCCGGATGTCGCGGTACTGCCGCTCCACCTCGGATTCGCGCATGTAGCCCAGGCCGCCGAAGAGCTGCACCGCCTGATTGGCCACCCACTCCCCCGCCTCCACGGCGGTGTTCTTGGCGAAGCACACCTCCGCGATCAGATCGGTGTCGCCGTTCGCCGCGCGCTCCACCACATTCCGGGTGTAGACGCGGGCCACGTCGGTGCGGCGGTGCATCTCGGTGACCGTGTTCTGCACGGCTTGGCGGCTGATCAGCGGGCGGCCGAAGGTTTCCCGGTTGCGCACCCACTCCAGGGTGAGATCCAGGCAGCGCTGGGCCTGCGCGTAGGCCTGCACGGCCAAGCCGACGCGCTCGCTGACGAACGCGCCCGCGATCTGATAGAAGCCCGAGTTCTCCGGCCCCACCAGGTTTTCCACCGGCACCCGGACATCGACGTAGGACAGTTCGGCGGTGTCGGAGGCCAGCCAGCCCATCTTCTCCAGCTTGCGGCTGACCGTGAAGCCCGGCGTACCCTTCTCCACCACCAGCAGCGAGATACCGCTCGCGCCGGGACCGCCCGTGCGGACCGCGGTAACCACGAAGTCGGCGCGCACGCCGGAGGTGATGAAGGTCTTCGCGCCGTTGACGATGTAATGGTCGCCGTCGCGGCGCGCTGTCGTCGTCAGATGTCCGACGTCGGAACCGCCGCCCGGCTCGGTGATCGCCAGCGACCCGATCTTCTCTCCCGCCAGCGTCGGCCGGGCGAAGCGCTCGATCAGATCCGCGTTGCCCGAGGCGATGATGTGCGGCACCGCGATCCCGCAGGTGAACAGCGAGGCGAACAGACCGCCGGAGGCGCCGGCCTGATGGATCTCCTCGCAGACGATCATCGCGTCGATGCCGTCGCCGCCGGAACCTCCGACGGCTTCCGGGAATTGGATGCCGAGCAGGCCCAGCGCACCGGCCTTCTTGTGCAGCTCACGCGGGATCTCGCCGGCGCGCTCCCAGTCGTCGAGGTGCGGCAGGATCTCCCGCTCGACGAAACCGCGTACGGTGGCGCGCAACTCGCGGCGCTCGGGTGAATTCCAAGGACTCACAGCAACTCCACGGGGATATCGACATGACGGGAGCGCAGCCATTCGCCGAGCCCCTTGGCCTGCGGATCGAAGCGCGCCTGGTAGGCCACGCCCTTTCCGAGCAGGCCGGAAATGATGAAGTTCACGGCGCGCAGGTTCGGCAGCACATGCCGGGTCACCGGCAACGCGGCGGTTTCGGGCAGCAGTTCGCGCACGCGCTCAACGGTCAGGGTGTGCACCAGCCAGCGCCATTGGTCGTCGGTCCGCACCCAGACGCCGATGTTCGCGTCACCGCCCTTGTCGCCGCTGCGCGCCAGCGCGATCGTGCCGAGCGGCACCCGCCGGGTGTCGCGGGCGGGCCAGGTCTCCGGCCCGGCGGGCTCCGAAACCTCCTCCAGCGCAAGGGTTTCCGTCGCCGGGGCGATGTCGACCCGGGTACCCTCCGGCAGCACCGCGACGTGCGGCACCGCCGTGGCATCGACGAACCCGGGCGAATACACGCCGTACGGAGATCCGTTGCCGGGCAAGGTCGTAAAGCTGCACCCCGGATAGCTGGCCAGCGCCAGCTCGACCGCCACGCTGGAGAACGCCCGCCCGACCTTGTTCGGATCCGGATCGCGCACGACGCAGCGCAGCAGCGCGCTGGCCTGCTCCTCGGTCTCGGCGTCGGGCCGGTCCAGCCGCGCCAGGGTCCAGTCCAGCTCGGCGGGCCGCACCGTCAGCCACGATTCCAGTTGTCGTTGCGCCAGTTGGGCTTTGGCTTCGATATCGAGCCCGGTGAGGATGAATTCCATCTCGTTGCGGAAGCCGCCGAGGGTGTTCAACGACACCTTCAGCCGCGGCGGCGGAGCTTCACCGGTCACGCCGCTGATCAGCACCCGGTCCGGGGCCTGCTGGGTGAGTTCGATGCTGTCCAGTCGCGTCGTGACGTCCGGCCCCGCGTACCGGGCGCCCTGGATCTCGTACATGAGCTGGGCCTGCACCGTATCCACGGTGACCGCGCCGCCCGTGCCGTCGTGCTTGGTGATGACGCTGCTGCCGTCGGCACGGATCTCGGCGATCGGGAAGCCGGGCCGCCCGAGATCGGCGAGCTCCTGGAAGAAGGCGAAGTTGCCGCCGGTGGCCTGGGTGCCGCATTCGATGACGTGCCCCGCCGCCACGGCCCCCGCCAGCGGGTCGTAATCGGTTCGGGCCCAGCCGAAGTGCGCCGCCGCGGGGCCGACCACCACCGAGGCGTCGGTGACCCGGCCGGTGACCACGATGTCCGCGCCCGCGTTCAGGCACTCCACGATCCCCCAGGCGCCGAGGTAGGCGTTCGCGGTCAGCGGCGCGCCGAGTCCGAGTTCGCCCGCGCGGCCCAGCAAGTCATCGCCCTCGACGTGCGCGATCTTCGCGTCCAGCCCGAGATCGGCGGCGACCTTACGCAGCTTCTCGGCCAGCCCGGCCGGATTGAGCCCGCCCGCGTTGGCGACGATCTGCACATTGCGTTCCAGCGCCAGCGCCAGGCAGTCCTGCACCTGGCGCACGAAGGTCTTGGCATAGCCGAGGTCGGGATCCTTCATCCGGTCCCGGCCCAGGATGAGCATGGTCAGTTCGGCGAGGTAGTCGCCGGTGAGCACGTCGAGCTGCCCGCCCTCGAGCATTTCCCGCATGGCGCCGAGCCGGTCACCGTAGAACCCGGAGCAGTTGCCGATCCGGATGACCTCCGGGTCCGCGGCCAGATTTCCCATAGCGCCCAGCATCACATCCGGGCCAGAAAAAAGCAAGCACGCGTGCTTGTTAACTATCTACGCAGGTCGGGGCCTGGTTTACCCGGGGTAAGCCCGGTCGGGAGCAACCCGGCAGAATCAGCACAATGTCGACCGACGTCTCTGTGATCCTGCTGCTCGCCCTGTCCGGGTTCCTGGCCGGCGGGGCCTACTCGCTCTGGAAGACCACACGCCCGCTCGCGATCGCGCTGGCCGTGTGCGCCGTGCTGGCCGCCGGCGGGGCGATCGCCTGGGGAATCGGCTAACTCTCCGACAGGCGATAGATGCGCAGGTCTTCCGGCACGCCGCTGAGCGGCGCCGCGAAGAAGCTGCGGCGATAGGGTTTCACCGCGTAACCCAGCTCTGCCAGCGTCTCCGGTCGCAGCGACTTCAAGGTCGCCTCCGAGAGCATGGTGTTGCCGTTGCCCCCCGCCTCCATCACACGCGCGGCGATGGTGACGTCCACCCCCAGCCAGTCGCCGCCGATCTCCCGGGGCGAGCCGGTGTGCAGACCGATCCGCATCTGCGGGCGATAGCCGTGCACGCTCACGTTCTCCAGGTTGCGCTTGGCGTGCGCCGCGGCCCGGACCGCGCGATCGGCCGAGGTGAAGACGGCCATCACACCGTCGCCCATGCGTTTGACCACATGACCGCCGCGGTCGGCGATCGGCGGCTCGATGGCCTTGGCGACGCCGCGCAGCAGTTCCAGGGTGGCCTCGTCGCCGACGGAGAGCGACCAGCGGGAGAACGCCACCAGATCGGTGAACATGACAGTTACTTCCGCGCTACCTTTGCCGCGGCCTACGCGCTCCAGCATCGCCTGCCAGACCTGCAGGGCACCGAAGCCGATCTCGCGGGCCGCGCTGGGCGTATCGCCGACCAGTTTGTCCGCGGCGCGGGCCACCGCGCGCGGACCGCCGGGACCCGAAACCGACAGCGGGTCACCGAAAGCCGGATCACCGGGCAGCTGCTCACGGGCCCGGCGCAGTACGCCGATGAAGTCCGGGCGCTGGTTCGTGGCCGACATCAGCGCGGACAGCTGGCCCCGGCGAAAGTATGGACCCCCTCGACGCGGCGGCTTCGGCTCGTCCGACGACTCCAGCGGTATGACGACTTCAGGCGGAACGCCCCCGTTGTCCTCCGGCTCCGGCACGGGTTCGGTACCGCCGGAAGGTGTATCCCTCACGCCCCGAGCGTAGCTCAGGAGATCAGGCGTCGGCAGGTTACTCGGCGTCGTCAACGTGCTACCCCACTATCGGTCGATGCGGGCACAGCAAGAGGCCCGACGGCGGATAACTCGAGGATTGCTGTGGTCGAGAATACTGGCTGGTCAGCACGGTTTTGCAAAGATATGTTTCACATTCGCCCCGGCTTGTCCGGGTTGTCCGGATAAACAGTCCCGTTTGTCCGGAATCCCACACAGTCTTGGGAGAAGCATCACGGCCCGGTGCGGACGAATCCGCACCGGGCCGTGCTGGTCACACCGTCCACCGGGCAGTGGCAGGCGATGTGCGCGGGGCACGCGGACCTCCCGACAAGGTCGCGGCCCAACCCGAGTGGCGAGGGAAGGCTACCCGGGTCGTCTCTCTCAGGCGTCGCGCTTGTTCACCGAATACAGGGCCGCGCCGAAGACGATCGCGACGAACGCGGCGAAGTACAGCAGGCCGCCCCAGGGTCCCCAGTGGAACTGGCTGATGGAGGTTTCCCCGCCCGAGCCGAGGAAGTGGTTGGCGTTGGCGAAGGGCAGGAACGGCGTCACGTTCTTGGCGACCCACGGGATCGCGCCGAACAGGCCCTCGATCAGCAACGGCCACAGGATCAGCAGCGAGATCGCCGCCGCCGACTGCCGCACCAGCACGCCGATGGCCACCGCGAGCACCACACAGAGGAACCCGTAGATCGGCACGCCGAAGAGCGGTCGCCACGAATCCGCGCCCGAGAGCTCGAGATTCGGCGCCAGCTCGGCCCGGGCGAGCGTCTTGACCAGGACGTAGGCCAGCGCCACCAGCGCGCCGGTGAGCACCGCGCCGTAGACGCCGAGCAGCCCGGCCTTGGTGCTGATCACGCGAGCGCGATGCGGCGTGGCCTGGAAGGTCGTCCGGATGATGCCGAAGCGATATTCGTTGGTCACCGCGAGCGCCGCCATGATCATCAGCACCATGACGCCGAATCCGGCGATGCCGCTGGACGCCATGGCCGGGGTGAGACTCGGCGCCTCACTGGCGTTTTCGGAGCCGTAGGTGGCATTGGTGATCAAGGTGAACAGCAAGGGCAGACCCAAGCCGAGCACGATGATGATCGCCGTGCACCACCAGGGCGACCTGGTCGAGGTCAGTTTGATGCGTTCCGCTGTCAACACGCCCATCAGAGCGCACCTCCCATCACTTCATCCAGGCCGACGCCGTGATACTGCACCGCGCCGCCGGTCATCCGCATGAACGCCTCCTCCAGCGAAGCCCGCTGCGGGGACAACTCGTAGAGCGTGATCTCGTTGGCGGCGGCCAGTTTTCCGACCGCGTCACTGGTGACGTCCACCGCGATCAACGCGTCCGAGCCGTCCTCCTCACGCACGGTCATCCCGTTCGAGGTGAGCAGGCTGCGCAGCTGATCCAGCTGCGGGCTGCGCACCCGCACCGTCGATTCCGAGGCCTTCTCGATGAATTCCTTGGTGCTGGAATCGGAGATGAGCTGACCGCGGCCGATCACCACGAGATGCTCGGCGGTCTGCGCCATTTCCGAGAGCAGATGGCTCGACACCAGCACGGTGCGGCCCTCGGAGGCCAGCCGCTGCATGAAGCGGCGGATCCACAGGATGCCCTCGGGATCCAGGCCGTTCACCGGCTCGTCGAACAGCAGCACCTGCGGATCGCCGAGCAACGCGCCGGCCAGGCCGAGCCGCTGCGACATGCCCAGCGAGAAACCGCCCGCGGGCTTGCCGGCGACCTCGGACAGGCCGACCAGCTTCAGCACCTCGTCGACCCGGGTGGCCGGAATGTCGTTGGTCGCCGCCATCCAGCGCAGATGCGAGCGCGCCGAACGATTCGGATGCACCCACTTCGCGTCCAGCAGCGCGCCGACTTCACGTAGCGGAGACTCTAGTTCGTGGTACGGCATGCCGTTGATCAGCGCCGTGCCCGCGGTGGGCTGGTCCAAGCCCAGGATCATCCGCATCGTGGTCGATTTACCAGCGCCGTTGGGTCCGAGGAAGCCGGTCACCTGTCCTGGTTGGACGGTGAACGAGAGATCCTGAACCGCGACGGTCTGGCCATAGTGTTTGGTCAGGCCCCTCAGTTCGATCATGCGGCCAAGCATTCCGTAAAACTCGCGCGGATGCGTCAGCACAAGGTGCCGAGTCTTCTCATCCTCGAGGATGAGAAGAACCCGGAGGTGCGGTTATCGGGATGGGGAAGAAGCCTGAGCCCAGAAACGCTTCGGAATGCGGCCCGCCAGCCGGGCCCCGTATCCGGCGCGCACCGCGTCGGCCATCGCGGCCGCCATCAGGGCGGGCTGCTGCGCTCGGGTCACGGCGGTGGCGAGCAGGACGGCCGAACAGCCGAGCTCCATGGCCAGGGCCGCGTCGCTGGCCGTGCCGATGCCCGCGTCCAGAATCACCGGGACGCCCGCGGCGGCCACGATCATCTCGATATTGTGCGGATTGCCGATGCCCAGGCCGGTGCCGATCGGCGAGCCCAGCGGCATGACCGCGACGCAGCCCGCGTCCTCCAGGCGGCGCGCGAGCACCGGATCGTCATTGGTGTAGGGCAGCACATTGAAGCCCGCGTCGACCAATTGCTCCGCGGCGGTGAGCAATTCGAGCGGGTCCGGCAGCAGGGTGCGCTCGTCGAAGACCACTTCCAGCTTCACCCAGTTGGTGTCGAGGGCCTCACGGGCCAGCTGCGCGGTGAGCACGGCCTCGGCGGCGGTGCGGCAGCCGGCGGTGTTGGGCAGCGGCATGATGTCCAGGCGCTTCAGCAGATCCAGCACGCCGGTGCCGCCCGCCGCGTCCACCCGGCGCATGGCCACGGTGGTCAGCTCCGTGCCCGAGGCCAGCAGCGCTTCCTCCAGCACGGTGAGGCTTTCCGCGCCGCCGGTGCCCATGATCAGGCGCGAGCCGAACTCGCGGCCGGCAATGCGTAACGGGTCCAGGTCAGCCACCCTGCACCGCCGTGAGCACCTCGATGTTCCAGCCCCGGCCGACCGGGGAATCCCAGCGGGACTTCGGGAACACAGCGCCGTCGACGGCCAAGGCCACGCCCTGGCACGGCAGCTCGAGGCGCTGCAAAAGCTCACGCACCGTGAGCGATTCGGCGAACTCGTGGTCCTGCCCGTTCACGGTGACGCCGATCGGGACCGAAAGTGCGGTCATCGAATTCCTCCTAGAGATGACGAGAAGTCCGACGCGGAGGGCGTCGAGAAACGCCGCGGGTCAGCGGATCGCGCTGCCGGCAGCGGGGATCCGGCCAGCTCGCCCAGCACCGCGTCGACGGTGAGCGGGGTGGTGAGCATGCCGTTGCGGCCGTGGCCGGTGGCGACCACGAGCCGGCCGGTGAGCCTGCCGATCAGCGGCAGGTTGTCCGGGCTGCCGGGGCGCGAACCCGCGCTCGCTTCGGACAGTTCGTATTCGCCGATGCCGGGCAGGATCGCCTCGGCGTCGGCGATCAGGTCGCGGACGCCGCCGACGGTCACGGTGGTGTCGAACCCGGCTTCGTATTGCGTTGCGCCGACCACGATTCCGTCGCCGCGCGGCACCAGGTAGACCGGTCTGCCGTGCACCCGGGCGCGAATCACCCGGCGCGGTACCGGAGTCGCTCCGGGCCGGTGGCGCAGCCGCAGGATCTCGCCCTTGACCGGGCGGACCGGCAGTTCGGGGCGCAGGCGGGCCGAGGCCGCGCCCGCGGCCAGCACGATCTGATCGAAGTCGAGGTCGAGATTCTCGACGGCTTCGGCGCGTATCCGGACGCCGGCGGCGGCGCAGGCTTTCCGCAGCCCGTCGAGCAGGCGGCGATTGTCGATGGCGGGTTCCGCGGTGGCGAGCAGCCCGGCGCGCACCGTGCGCGCCAGCGCGGGTTCCAACTCGCGCACCCCGGCGCGATCCAGTACCCGCAGGTCGGAGCCGACCCCGTCCAGCGCCCCGCCGCCCGCCGCGGCCCGGCCGCCGACCCAGTCGGCGATGGTGCGCAGGTCCGCTGCGTCGGCGGCATCGAGGGCGACGGTCAGCGTCTCGTCCGCGACGCAGACATTCACACCGGACTCGGCATCGAGCCGGGCGGCGAATTCCGGCCAGCGCGCCAGCGCTGCCGCGCCGAACTCCAGGACGCGTTCCTCACCGGGCCAGCCCTCCGACAGCGGCGCGAGCATGCCGCCCGCCACCCAGGAGGCCCCGGAGCCGATCGCGGGATCGAACACGGTGACCGACCAGCCCGCCTCGGCCGCCCGCCAGGCCACACCGAGCCCGATGGCGCCGCCACCAACGACGGCCAGCGTCCCCATTCCGTTCACCGCTTTCCTGTGCCTTTTTCCACCCCCACCCGTTCGCATACCAACGGTAGCGCGGCTACCGTCGGAGTCGTGCATCCCTCCCATCAGAAAAGATCACTTTCCCCCAGGGAACGGCTGGCTACCGCACGGCTGTATCTGTGCACCGACGCACGCCGGGAAAAAGGGGATCTGGCCAAGTTCGCCGACGCGGCGCTGGCGGGCGGAGTCGACATCATCCAGCTCCGGGACAAGGGCTCGGCGGGTGAGGCGAAGTTCGGGCCGCTCGAAGCCAAGGCCGAGCTCGGCGCGCTCGCCGAGCTGAAAGCCGCGGCCCGCCGGCACGGTGCGCTGTTCGCGGTCAACGATCGCGCCGATATCGCGCTCGCCGCGGGCGCGGACGTGCTGCACCTGGGCCAGGGTGACCTGCCGCCCTGGTACGCGCGCCGGATCCTCGGGCCCGAGGTGGTGATCGGCCGCTCTACCCACAATCGCGCGCAGGCCGGGCTGGCCGCCATCGACGAGCACATCGATTACTTCTGCACCGGGCCGGTGTGGGCGACGCCGACCAAGCCTGGGCGCACGCCGTCGAGCATCGATCTGCTCCGGTCCACCGCCGACGCGCATCCGACGCGGCCGTGGTTCGCGATCGGCGGGATCGAGCTGGAGCGGGTGCCGGAGGTGCTGGACGCGGGCGCGGATCGGATCGTGGTGGTCCGGGCGATCACCGAGGCGCGGGATCCGGAAGCGGCCGCGCGGGAATTGAAAGCGGCGCTGCTCGCCAACGCGTGAGCGGTCGCGGTGTCGCTCGTCAGGTCCCAGCCGTAGCAGTGCCAGGGCTGGTCAGGTTGCCGACGCGGTGGTCAGGTGAGGAGCTGGCCGCGGGTCAGGGCCAGGACCGCGGCTGTCAGGGACTCGGTCGCGGGCGCTTCGGAGTCGGAGTTGTCGACGATGCGCGCGTGCGTGCCCGGACCGTCGGGTTCGGCGTGCAGCCAGTAGAAGCCCTGATCGGCGAGGTCGACCGTGCGAGGCAGGGCAGCCGCGACCTGGCGGGCCTCATCGCCGTCGGGCAGATCGTCGAGGCAGACGCGGGCCGGGGCCGCGCGCAGGGCCGGCCAGGCGAGGGCGAAACCGGGATGCAGCGGGTGCTCGCCGACCTCGGCCTCCGGGACCCAGGCCAGGGCGGTGCTTTCCTTGTTGCGGCTGGTCGGCAGGGTCATGACCGCGTCCGCGACGACCGTGGTGTAGGTCCAGCCGCTGGCAGCCTGTGCGGTGACGCGCTCACTGCGAACACGCACATCGGCCGGGTTGATGCCCGCTTCCTCCCAGGCCTCGCGCACCGCCGCGTGCACCGGCGTCTCATGGCTGTCGCGGGCGCCGCCGGGCAGGGCCCAGGTGCCGCCCTGATGACTCCACAGCGCGCGATGCTGCAACAGCACCGCGGAACCGCCGCCGGGCAGGGGGGCGCGCAACAACAGTCCGGCGGCCCCGAAACGGCCCCAATGCCGAACGCCGCTGGGGTCCTTGGACCACCCGTCCCCGTCACCACGCATCGCCGACCATCCTCGTCCGCCGTGGGTGCAGACTGGTTTTCCAGGGGCGTTTCACATCCACGGCACCGGTATGCCCACAATAAACTGCGACGCAGGGGCACAGGGAGGCGCGGACCCTCCCCTCGCCCACCCCGCCGGCTCCGCCCGGCGACCATCCCCGGAGGTGAAGATGGCTCGGACCGAGCAGTTGTCCGTGCGCAAGCAGCTTCGCGGGGTCCCCGTCGCCAAGGTGCGGGAGCAGCTGGACCCGGCCAACGTGCGGTCCTTCGCGGAGTCCTCCCCCGGCCGGCTCATCGCCTTCGGCTTGCTGTTGATCGCCTTGTGTCTGACGGCCGGGTGGGTCACCGCGGGCGCGGTCGGCGACCGGCAGCACGCCCTGGACGTCCTGCTCGACAACACCGAACCCAACGCGCACTCCGCGCACCGGCTCTACACCTCGCTCTCGATCGCCGACGCCGCCGCCGCGACCGCGTTCATCTCCGGCGGGGTGGAACCGGAAGCTGTGCGGGACCGGTACTCCCAGGCGGTGGGCGAGGCCGCCGCGGAACTGGTCACCCAGTCCGGGCAGGCCGTGGACCACAACTCCCCCGATCATCGTTTGCGCACCGGCATCGTCACCGGGCTGCCGATCTACACCGGACTGATCGAGACCGCGCGCACCAACAACCGCATCGGATACCCGGTCGGCGCGGCGTATCTGAGCGAAGCGTCGAATCAGATGCAGACCACGCTGCTGCCGATGGCGCAGGAATTACAGGGTCATCGCTCCGACGCGGTCGACGCCGCGCAGAGTCATCACGTGCGACCGCCCTGGCTGGCCATCGCGCTGCTGATCGTGACGCTGGGCGCGTTGGCCTGGGTGCAGCGCGACCTGGCCCGGCACTGGCGGCGCACCTTCAACGCGGGCTTGCTGCTGGCCAGCGGCTCGGTCCTGATTCTGCTGGCCTGGACCGTGCTCGCCGGTTCCGTCTCCGCCGCGGCGGTGATCCAGGGCCGCGACGAGGGCGCCGCGCCCGCGTCCCGGCTCACCGAAACCCGGATCCTGGCCCAGCAGGCCCGATCCGCCGAAACCCTGAAGCTGGTCAACCGCGACGCGACCGGCGACTACGACCGGACCTACAACACCGGCATGACCCGGATGAACGAACTGCTGGCCGGCTATCCGAAGGACGCGCCCGCCGCCGACCATCTCGCCGAAGCCCGGGCCGCCCTGGATCGCTGGCGCACGGCCCATCAGCGAATGAACGAGACCCTGGACCGCGGCGACTTCACCGGCGCCGCCGTGGTGGCCACCGGGCCCGGCGCCGCGGACGCCGCCGCCCAGGTCGAAGCCCTGGACCGCGCGCTCGAACTCGGTCTGGACAAGACCCGGAGTACGTTGCGCGGCAACATCTCCCAGGCCGCCCGGGTCCTCGACTTCCTCGGTCCCGGCGCCCTGGTGCTCGGTATCGCGGCGGCCGCCTTCGTCGGCCTGGGCATCTGGCCACGACTACGGGAGTACCGATGAAAACCCGGCTCGGCCTGCTCGCCGCCCTGCTCTCGGCCACCGCATTCCTCGGCGGCTGCGTCAGCGACGCCGATTCCCGGCCGCCCAACAAGACCAGCAGCTTCGGCGCACCGCCGCTGCCCGCGAAAGCCGTTCCGGTGCAGACGGATACACCGGTCGCGCCGGAGAACGGGCAGAAATGCGGCGATCCCACGGCCAGCCTGCGCCCCGACGGCGCCCGCGGCGCGGCCCTGGACAAGATTCGCGCCCGCGGCCGCCTGGTCGTCGGATTGGACACCGGCAGCAACCTTTTCAGCTTCCGCGACCCACTCAGCGGCAGCATCGTCGGCTTCGACGCCGACATCGCCCGCGAGGTGGCCAAGGATCTGCTCGGCAGCGCCGAGCTCATCGAGTTCCGCAGCCTCAGCTCCGCCGACCGGGAGCGGGCGCTGCAAGACCACACCGTCGACCTGGTCGTCAAGACGATGACGATCACCTGCGAACGCCGCCAGAAGGTCGACTTCTCCACCACCTACCTGCGCGCCAACCAGCGGGTGCTGACCATGAAGAACTCCGGCATCACCGGCCTGTCGGATCTGGCGGGCAAGCGGGTGTGCGTGGTCACCGGCACCACCTCGCTGGACCGCATCCGCCGCGAACAGCCCGCCGCCACCATCCTCTCGGTGCCTACCTGGGCGGACTGCCTGGTCGTGCTGCAGCAGCGGCAGGTGGACGCGGTCAGCACCGACGACTCCATCCTGGCCGGGCTGGCCGCGCAGGATCCCTACACCGAGGTGGTGGGCGAGAGCATCAGCGTCGAGCCCTACGGGATCGGAATACCCAAGGGGGCCGAGGATCTGGTGCGCTTCGTGAACGGCACCCTGGACCGGGTCCGTGGCGACGGCACCTGGGAACGGCTCTACCGGCAATGGCTCTCCGGGCTCGGCCCCTCGCCCGGCCCACCGGCCCCGACCTACCAGGACTGAGCCGATGAACGACGACGAGTCCGACAACGAACGCACCCAGCCGATCTACGCCGGGTTCTGGACGTCCCCGCAGCCGGAGCACGCGTCCGGCCCGGCCGAAGCCGAGCCGCAGGGCCACGACCCGCATGGCTTCGACCCCACCGTCGCGGTGTCGCAGGCACCGCTGACACCGCCGGAGCCCGAGCTACCCGGCACGATGGCCGCCGCGCTCGCCGCCGCGGACAGCCGTCCCGGCTCGGGCGCGAACTCCGGTGCGGCGCATCGCACCTCCGGCCGCAGCGTGCGGACGGCCCGATCGCGGCCGTCGGTCCGGCGGCTCGGCGCGGGGCTGGTGCCGATCCCGGACGTGCCGCCCGCGGATCCGCTGGCGGCCGTGCTCACCGATCCGATCGTCGCCGAGGCGAAGCGGTTCTGCTGGCGCTGCGGCAACCCGGTCGGCCGCGCCACCGGCGTGCGTGCCGCGAGCACCACGGGTGTCTGCGAAACCTGCGACGCAGCCTACGATTTCCGGCCCTCGCTGCATCCCGGCGACATGGTCTCCAACCAGTACGAGATCCAGGGCTGTCTGGCGCACGGCGGCCTCGGCTGGATCTACCTCGCCGTCGACCGCAACGTCAGCGACCGCTGGGTGGTGCTCAAGGGCCTGTTGCACGCCGGTGACGCGGAGGCGCAGGCGGTGGCCGTGGCCGAGCGGCAATTCCTGGCCGAGGTAGCCCATCCCAGCATCGTCAAGATCCACAATTTCGTCGAGCATCCGGGCCCGGACGGCGAATCCATCGGCTACATCGTGATGGAGTACGTGGGCGGGCGCTCGCTGCGCACCGTCCTGGACTCCTACCGGCGGCCGGACCGGATGCCGGTGGCCGAGGCGATCGCCTATGTGCTGGAAGTGCTTCCGGCACTGGAATATCTGCATTCGATCGGGCTCACCTACAACGACCTCAAGCCCGACAACATCATGATCACCGAGGATCAGGTGAAACTGATCGACCTCGGCGCGGTGGCCACCATCGAGGCGTACGGAAACCTGTACGGCACCAGGGGTTTCCAGGCGCCGGAGATCGCCAAGACCGGGCCGACGGTGGCCTCCGACATCTACACCGTCGGGCGCACGCTGGCCGTGCTCACCCTGAACATGCCGATGGAGCAGGGCCGCTACGCCGACGGCATCCCGGATCCGGCCGAGCATCCGGTGCTGGCGCGCTACGAGTTCTTCCATCGGCTATTGCTGTGCGCCACCGAACCGGATCCGGCGCACCGCTTCCCGTCCGCCCGGGCCATGTACGCACAGCTCGCCGGTGTCCTGCGGGAAATCCTGGCGCTGGACACCGGTGTGGAACATCCCCAGTTGTCCACAGTGTTCAGTCCACAGCGAGCCAGCTTCGGCACCGAGGAGTTGCTCAGCCAGACCGACGCCTACGCCGACGGCATCGGCCGCAGCAAGCTGCTCCAGGCTCGCGACAGCGCCGCGGCCCTGCCGATTCCGGTGATCGACCCGGCCGATCCCTCCGCGCCGCTGCTCGCCGCGGCCATGCAGCCCGACCCGCGCCAAGCGCTGGAGTCGCTGCAGGAAGCCCGGGAGCGGGCCGCGGGCGATCCCGGGAACGCGCCGGAGACCGTGCAGCTGGAATTGACGCTGGCCGAGGCCCGGGCCCGGCTCGATCTCGGCGAGGCCGCCGCGGTGCGGCATCTGCTGCATCAGCTCCCCACCGGCGACTGGCGGATCGACTGGTATCTCGGCCGCACCGAACTGGTCGAGCAGAACTACGAGCAGGCCTTCGGGCATTTCGATGCGGTACTGCGGCAGCTGCCCGGCGAGATCGCCCCGAAGCTGGCGCTCGCCGCGACCGCGGAACTGGTCCTGCACCACTGGGATTCGACGGATCCGGAGCAGTGGCGCGCCTACGCCGAGCGGATGTACGCCACGGTCTGGCGCACCGACCGCGCGGTGGTGAGCGCCGCGTTCGGCCTGGCCCGGCAGCTCGCCGAGGCCGGTCGGATCGAGGAAGCGGTGCGCGCCCTCGACGAAGTCCCGGCCACCTCCCGCGCCTTCACGACCGCCCGGATGACCGCGGTCCTGCTGCTGCTGACCGCCGCACCGGTCGATCGGCTGGACGAAGCCACCCTGCATATCGCGGCCTCCCGAGTGCAGGCCGTGCCCACCGGCGAGCGCCGCGCGGTGCAGCTGCGGGTCCTGGTGCTCGGCGCCGCCCTGGCCTGGTTGCAGGCGGGCAATCGCCCGCGGCTGTCCGATGCCACCCTGTTCAGCGCACCGTTCACCGAACGCGATCTGCGCGACGGCACCGAGGCGGGCTTGCGCACCCTGGCCCGGTCCGCGCCCGGCCGCGGGCATCGCTACGCCCTCATCGACCTGGCCAACACCATTCGCGCGAAATCCTGGTTCTGACGCCGAATCCTGGTCTGACAAAGCAAAGCCCGGCCGGGGGAAGGTTCCGGCCGGGCTCGGACCAGTCCGTCTGCAGTCGGCGCCGCAGGACACCGGCCACGCGCTGCCGCGCCGGGGGCAGCCGGGGCGGCGGTTCGGGTGGCGGCGAGGGAGGCGGCTTCCCGAAGTCGTGCGATGGTCGGTGCGAATCCGGCGGTACCGGGCGAACCTGATCCGCCACTGATCATGCCGTGCGAATCATGAGGATTCCGTGAGGTTTCCTTGGAGTCTCCTGGGAATCGGTGCTAGGCGGTGACCACGCGGTGCGCGGCGCGGGCGATGGCGAGCTCTTCGTTGGTCGGCACCACCAGGACCGCGACCCCCGCGCCATCAGGGGAAATACGCCGGGCCGCGCGGTCTTTCGCGGTATTGCGGGCCGGATCGACCTCGATGCCGAAGCCCGCCAGCCCCGCCAGCGCGTCGGCGCGAACCTGTGGGCTGTTCTCCCCCACCCCGGCGGTGAAGACGATGGCGTCCACCCGGCCCAGCGCCACGAGGTATGCGCCGAGGTAGCGCCGCAGCCGGTGGATGTAGACGTCGTAGGCCAGCCGCGCCGCCGCGTCGCCATTGTCGATGAGGCGCTGCAACTCCCGGAAGTCGTTGACCCCGGACAGGCCCTTGATCCCGGAGTCGCGGTTCAACAGCTGGTCGACACCGTCGACGTCCAGATCCGCCGAGCGCATCAGATGCAGCAGGATGCCCGGGTCGATATCGCCGCCGCGGGTACCCATGACCAGGCCCTCCAGCGGGGTCAGGCCCATGGTGGTGTCGATCGGTGCGCCGCCGCGCACCGCCGACGCCGAGGCGCCGTTGCCCAGGTGGAACACGATCTGATTCACCTCGGCTGGAGCACGATCCAGCACCTCGGCCACCCGGCCCGAGACGTACTCGTGCGAGGTGCCGTGGAAGCCGTAGCGCCGGATGCCGTACCGCGCGGCGACTTCGGCGTCGATGGCGTAGGTCTTGGCGGCCTCGGGCAGGCCGTGGAAGAACGCGGTGTCGAACACGGCGACCTGCGGCACCCCGGGCAGCAGCTCGCGGGTGCTTTCGATGCCGGTGACATTGGCCGGGTTGTGCAGCGGCGCGAGCTCGGACAGCGCCGAAATGGCCGCGACCACCTCGTCGGTGATCAGCGTCGGCTGATAGAACACCTCGCCGCCGTGCACCACCCGGTGCCCGACGGCGCGCAGCCCCGCGCCGGCCAGGTCGTACCCCGTCTCGGCGAACATCTCGAAGACCAGCTGCAATCCGGCCTTGTGATCGGCGATCGGGCCCTCGTGCTCGACCACCCGGTCACCGGCTCGATGCTCGATCGCGCCGTTCGACTCGCCGATCCGCTCGACCAGGCCGGAGGCGGCCACCGCTCCCGAATTCGGGTCCACCAGCTGGTATTTAATCGAGGAGGACCCCGAATTGAGCACCAGCACAAGATCGTTGGCCTGGCCGGACATCATGCCTCCTGGATGAATAGTCACTGTCCCTGCGCCTGCGCCTGGATCGCGGTGATGGCGACGGTGTTCACGATGTCGGCGACCAGCGCGCCGCGGGACAGATCGTTCACCGGCTTGCGCAAACCCTGTAGCACCGGGCCGATCGCGATGGCGCCCGCGCTGCGCTGCACCGCCTTGTAGGTGTTGTTGCCGGTGTTGAGATCCGGGAACACGAAAACCGTTGCGCGACCGGCGACCTCGGAGTCGGGCAGCTTGGTGTCGGCGACCGTCGGCTCGATCGCCGCGTCGTACTGGATCGGGCCTTCGACCGGCAGCTCCGGCTCGCGCTCGCGCACCAGCTTGGTCGCCACGCGGACCTTGTCCACGTCGGCGCCGCTGCCGGATTCGCCGGTGGAGTAGGAGAGCATGGCGATGCGCGGTTCGATGCCGAACTGGGCGGCGGTGCGCGCCGAGGAGATCGCGATGTCGGCGAGCTGCTCCGAACTCGGATCCGGGACCACCGCGCAGTCGCCGTAGGCCAGCACCCGGTCCGACAGGCACATCAGGAAGACGCTGGACACCGTGGAGACGCCGGGCACGGTCTTGATGATCTCGAAGGACGGGCGGATGGTGTGCGCCGTGGTGTGCGCGGCGCCCGAGACCATGCCGTCGGCAATGCCTTTGAACACCATCATGGTGCCGAAGTAGGAAATGTCGGCCATGGTTTCCCGGGCCCGCTCGATCGTCATGCCCTTGTGCTTGCGCAGCTCGGTGTACTCGGCCGCGAAATCCTCCAGATAACCGGAGGTGCGCGGGTCGAGCACCTGAGCGTCGCCGATGTCGACGCCCAGTTCGGCGGCGCGGGCCCGGATGCTGGTCTCGTCGCCGAGGATGACCAGGTCGGCGATCTTGCGCTGCAACACCCGTCCGGCGGCGCGCAGGATGCGGTCGTCGGTGCCCTCGGGCAGCACGATGCGCTTGCGGTTGTCGCGGGCCCGTTCGATCAGCTGGTACTCGAACATCTGCGGGGTGACGACCGTGGTGCGCTGCACCTTGATGCGCTGCAACAGCTCCGGGGCGTCCACATGGTCTTCCATCAGCGCCAGCGCGGTGTCGACCTTGCGCGGGTTGCCCGCCGCCATCCGGCCGCGGGTGTGGTGCACGGCATTGGCGGTGTCGTAGGTGCCCAGCTCGGTGGCCAGGATCGGCAGCCGCGGCTTCAAGCCCGCCATCAGCCGCGCCACCGCCGGATGCGGCAGCATGCCGCCGTTCATGATGATGCCCGCCAGCGACGGGAAGCCTTCCGCCTCATGGGCGTTCACCAGGCCGAGCAGCACATCCGAGCGGTCGCCCGGCGCGATCACCACGACGCCGTCGGACAGGCGCTCCAGAATGTGCTCGGCCGTCATACCACCGACCATGACCGACAGCGCCTCGCGCTGGAGCAATTCCGGGTCGCCGCTGTACATTTCGCCGTCGATCGCGCCGCAGAGTTCCGCCATGGTCGGCGCGATGAGCAGCGGCACCTCGGGCAGAGTCCACGAGGGAACATTGAAGCCTTTCAGCGCCACCGCGATCTCGGCGAGCTGGTCGGGCTCGCAGCGGTTGGCGACGATCGCCGCCAATTGCGCGTGCTCGGTGGCCAATTCGCTGGCGCACAGCTCCGCGAGCTGACGCACCTCGTCCGGCGTGCGCTCGGACCCGCGCACCACCAGCAGCACGGGCGCGCCCAGATTCACCGCGATCCGGGCGTTGAACCGCAGCTCGCTGGGGCTGGCGACATCGGTGTAGTCGGTGCCGACCACGACCACCGCGTCGCACACCTTGGCCACCTCGTGGAAGCGCATCACGATCTCGCTGATCGCGGCGTCCGGATCGGCGTGCACCTGCTCGTAGGTGACGCCCACCGCCTGCTCGTAGTCGATATCGGCGGTGCTGTGCTCGAGCAGCAGCTCCAGGATGTAATCCGGCTCGGCGGTGGATCGGGTGATCGGCCGGAAGACGCCGACCCGGGCCGTGGTGGCGCACAGCATCTGCAGCACGCCCAGTGCCACCGTCGATTTACCGGTGTCGCCTTCGGGCGAGGCTATGTAGACAGTGGACGGGGCGGTGTCGGCCATGATCAGAAGCTTAGTGAATCCGGGGCTATTGCAGCCGGTGGCGAGACGGTCATCACCGAAGGGGGTATCCCGCCCAGGCCGATATAGTCGCCCCCATGGCTGAGCAGTTCCCGGACCGGCAGTGGGGTTCGCGCACGAATGTTCTTTCCCGAGCCGCGAATCGGTTCGCCTCGACCAAACCCGGGTCCTGGTTCATCCGCACGATCACGCCGCTGGACCGTGCCGTGCTGGAGCGCACCGACGCGAAGTACACGGTGCTCGGCCCGATCGGCGCACCCGTCATCCTGCTCACCAGCACCGGCCGGAAATCGGGTCAGCCCCGCACCCAGCCGCTGCTGTACGTGCACGACGGCGACGTGCTCTACGTCATCGGCAGCAACTTCGGCCAGGCGAAGCACCCCGCCTGGACCGGCAACCTGCTCGCCGACCCGGCGGCCACGGTCGCCATCGCGGGCGAACGCATCCCGGTGACGGCGATGCTCGTCCCCGACGCCGACAAGGAACGCGTCTTCGCGCGCTTCGTCGAGGTCACCGGCGCCTACGCCGCCTACCGCGACCGCACCAGCCGCGACCTGCGCATCTTCGCTCTGCGCCGGGCTTGACACCGATGCTGCGTTGACTTTGACGTAGCGTCATTTTCTACGGTCGAGAACATGACCATCACCGTTCTCGACACCTACTCGGACATGCGGCGGATCCTGCGGGCTCCGGTCGTCGAACGCGCCGACCTGCTGCGCTCGATGCTGGAGCCCGTCACCGACATGTACCGCTACTTCCCGGGCGAGATCGACTTGGTGGCCATGCACCACATGGCCTCCGGCTTTCCGATCGATCGCGACGAACAGCGCTGCCTCGACGCGCTCGAAACACTGGCGACCGCCGACGCCTGGACTCGAATCCACCAGGCCCTCGACAGCGCGCTCGCCGTGCAACTGGCCGCAACCCCGGACATCCAGGTCCCCGACATCACTGTGCTGTTCGTCCTCGGCGATCCCGGCGACGAGCACTTCATGGGCCCCTGCCTCGGCATGACCGGCAACGGCAGCATGCCCGGTTTCATCGTCCTGACGCTGTGGCCCTTCGCCGAGAACGTGGAACGGCTGGCGGCCACCGCCGTGCACGAGCTGAACCACAACCTGCGCTACAGCCCGGGCGGCGTGGTGTGGAACCCGGCGACCGTCACCGTTGGCGAGCACGTGGTGTCCGAGGGCCTGGCCGACGCGTTCGCGCGGCAGCTCTACGGCGACGAGCTCGGCTACGCCCGCATCGGTGTGCCGAGCCTGGACGACGACGCGGTTTTCGCCAAAGTCATTACGGGGCTGGGTGTTACCGGCATGCAGAACTTCACCGCCTGGGTGCACGGCGACGCCAGCGCCGAGCGCTACGGCGCGACGCCGGTCGGCCTGCCGACGGGCGCCGGGTACGCGGCGGGCAATCGACTGGTCGACGCCTACCTGGCGGCGACCGGCCAGACGGCCGCGCAGGCCCTGCATGCCGACAGCGCGGAGATCATCGCGACCGCGCTGGGAACCTAACCATTGACAGCACACTGTCAAATATGACAGGATACTGTCATGACCACGAAGACAGTTCACGCAGCCGTTTACGACACCCTGGCCGACTGGGAGATCGGCGCGGCCACCGCGCACATCAACAACCCGGAATGGCAGATCGCGCCGGGCACGTTCGAGGTGCGCACGGTCGGACTGACCAAGGATCCGATCACCACCAAGGGCGGCATGCGGATCGTGCCGGACCTGGCCCTCGCGGACCTGACGCCGGCGGAGAGCGCCATGCTGCTGCTGCCGGGCGCCGATACCTGGATGGGCGAGGAGCTGGTGCCGTTCGCGCGCAAGGCGCGTGCGTTCGTCGAGGCCGGCGTGCCGGTCGCGGCGATCTGCGGCGCCACCTTCGGACTCGCCAAGGAAGGCCTGCTCGACGAGCGCAGGCACACCAGCAATGTCGCGGAATTCCTTGTCTACAGCGGATATTCGGGCGCGGACCGGTATGTCGACGAGCTCGCGGTGACCGACCGCGACGTCATCACCGCGTCCGGGACCGCCCCGTTCGCGTTCGCCCGCGAGGTGCTCGGCCGGCTCGGCGTCTACGAACCGCACATCCTCGACGCCTGGTACCGGCTCTTCGCGCACAGCGAGCCGGCCGCCTATCTCGAACTCGACGCCTACGAGCAGGCAAAATCCCAGGCATGACACCGGAACAGGAACTCTTCAGCACGGCGGCGATCACGTCATTTCGACTGAACGGCCAATTCCTCGCCATCGCCGAGGAATTGGCCGCGCCCGCCGGGCTGACGGCGGCATGGTGGCAGGTGCTGGGCGCGGTGCTGCGGGAACCGCTGCCGGTGTCGGGCATCGCGCGCGCGATGGGCATCACCCGGCAGAGTGTGCAGCGCATCGCGGATCTGCTGGTGGACAAGGGACTTGCCGAATACCGCCCGAACCCGGCGCATCGCCGGGCCAAGCTGGTCGACATCACCGCGGCGGGCCGGGCCGCCGTGGAACGCATCAGCCCGCCGCACGCGGTGATCGCGGACCGGGTGGTCAGCGAACTCGGCTACGCGGAATTCGAGCGCACCGTCGAGGCGCTGACCCGGCTCGCGGAGGTCCTCGACAAGCTGGCCGAGAGGGCTTAGCCGAACGGCTTGTCGGTCCGGCCGACCAGTTCGGCCACCGACTCCACCACCGAGGTCGGGCGGTACGGGAACCCCTCCACCGACGCCCTGGTGGAGATGCCGGTGGTCACCAGGATGGTGCGCATCCCGGCCTCCAGCCCGGCGATCACGTCGGTGTCCATCCGGTCGCCGATCATCACCGTGGACTGCGAATGCGCGCCGATCCGGCGCAGCGCCGAGCGCATCATCAGCGGATTCGGTTTGCCCACGTAATACGGTTCCTTGCCGGTCGCGCGGGTGATCAGCGCGGCCACCGAACCGGTCGCGGGCAGCAGGCCGTCACGGGACGGGCCGGTGGCGTCCGGGTTGGTGGCGATGAACCGGGCGCCCTTCTCCACCAGGCGGATCGCGGTGGTGATCGCCTCGAAGGAGTACGTGCGGGTTTCCCCGAGCACCACGTAGTCGGGGTCGCTGTCGGTGAGCACGTACCCGATCTCGTGTAGCGCGGTGGTAAGACCGGACTCGCCGACCACGTAGGCCGTGCCGTGCGGGCGCTGGTCGTTGAGGAACGTCGCGGTGGCCAGCGCCGAGGTCCAGATCGCCTCCTCCGGGATGTCCAGGCCGGTGTGGCGCAGCCGGGCCTGGAGGTCGCGCGGGGTGCGGATCGAATTGTTGGTGAGCACCAGGAACGGCGTGTTGTTGGCGCGCAGTTCGGCCAGGAACTTGTCGGCGCCGGGGATCAACTGATCCTCGTGCACCAGCACCCCGTCCATATCGGTGAGGTAGGAGAGGATCGGTTCGTTGTCTGGAGTCACCAGTCAATTATCGGCTACCCGCCACCATCGTGTGTCTGTGGAACCCTACGAACTCCGTTCGAATCCGCTGACTAATGTCGAAGAAGGTCGGTCGACAGCGGGGACTCCCGCGTCCGGCCGAGGCAGCGAAAGCGACAGGAGTGCGCACATGGGTGATCTCAAACTGGGATACAAAGCGTCGGCCGAACAGTTCGGGCCGCGCGAACTGGTGGAAATCGCGGTGCTCGCGGAAGAGCACGGACTCGACAGCGCCACCGTCAGCGACCACTTCCAGCCGTGGCGGCACAAGGGCGGGCACGCGCCGTTCTCGCTGGCCTGGATGGCGGCGGTCGGCGAGCGCACCAAGCGCATCCAGCTCGGCACCTCGGTGCTCACCCCGACCTTCCGGTACAACCCGGCGGTGATCGCGCAGGCCTTCGCCACCATGGGCTGCCTGTACCCGGAGCGGATCATGCTCGGTGTCGGCACCGGCGAGGCGCTCAACGAGATCGCCACGGGCTACCAAGGCGAATGGCCGGAATTCAAGGAGCGGTTCGCGCGCCTGCGCGAGGCCGTCGACCTGATGCGCGCGCTGTGGACCGGTGACCGCACCGACTTCGAAGGCCAGTACTACAACACCGTCGGCGCCTCCATCTACGACGTGCCCAAGGGCGGCATCCCGGTCTACATCGCCGCCGGCGGCCCGCTGGTCGCCCGGTACGCGGGCCGCGCGGGCGACGGTTTCATCTGCACCTCCGGCAAGGGCATGGAGCTCTACACCGAGAAGCTGATGCCCGCCGTCGCCGAGGGCGCCGCCAAGGCCGGCCGCGACGTCGCCGCCATCGACCGGATGATCGAAATCAAGATCTCCTACGACACCGATCCCGAACTGGCACTGGAGAACACGCGATTCTGGGCTCCGCTCTCGCTGACCCCGGAGCAGAAGCACTCCATCACCGACCCGATCGAGATGGAAGCCGCCGCCGACGCCCTGCCGATCGAGCAGATCGCCAAGCGCTGGATCGTCGCCAGCGACCCGGACCAGGCCGTCGAGCTGATCAAGCCGTACCTGGACGCGGGCCTGAACCACCTGGTCTTCCACGCCCCCGGCCACGACCAGCGCCGCTTCCTGGACCTGTTCCAGCGCGACCTGGCACCGCGCCTGCGCGCCCTGGGCTAACCGTTCGACCGAGTTATCCACACCCCCCCGACTTATCCACATTCGGTGCATCGGGGGGTGTTTTCTTTTCCCGAATCAACCAGCATTCGAGCGGAAGACAGCTGACCGCGCTTGTACGATCACGGGGAGGATCTCGACATGGCCGAGCTCGAAAGCCGAGTAGCCAAGCTGGAGGTACGCATGGACATCGGAGGGGCACGCGATTCGGCGACCTTGACAGTCATCGGCAATCACCTGGCCGCCCTGGATACCAAGCTTGACCAAGTGCACGAAACAGTAATCAACCTCGCTATCAAGGTCGAAGCGTTGGAGAACAGGTTCGACGGTCAGGAGAACAGGCTCGATGGCCTGGAGAACAGGCTCGATGGCCTGGAGAACAGGCTCGATGGCCTGGACACCAAACTCGACGAAGTCCTGCGCCGACTGCCGCCACCGCAGGACTGATCCGTCAGCTCAGGGCGTGGTCCAGGTCGTCGAGGAGGTCTTCGACGTCCTCGAGGCCGATGGAGATTCGGACCACGCCGTCGGTGAGGCCGATGGTGGCGCGGCCCTCGGGGCCCATTGCCCGGTGAGTTGTGGTGGCGGGGTGGGTGATCAGGGTTTTGGCGTCGCCGAGGTTGTTGGAGATGTCGACGATGCGCAAGCGGTTCAGGACCTCGAAGGCGCGCTTCTTCGCCTCGTCGGGCGCCGCGTTGAGTTCGAAGGTGACCACGGTGCCGCCCGCGCTCATCTGGCTCTTGGCCAGCGCGTGCTGCGGGTGCGATTCCAGGTACGGGTAGCGCACCCAGTTCACGGCCTTGTTCTCGTCCAGGAACTGCGCGACGCGCAGCGCGGAGGCGGCGGAGTGGTTGACCCGCAACGGCATCGTCTCCAGGCCCTTGAGCAAGGTCCAGGCGTTGAACGGGCTCAGTGCCGGGCCGGTGTGGCGCATCAGGTTCTTGACCGGGCCGTCGATGTAGTCGTGGTCGCCCAGGATGGCGCCGCCGAGCACGCGGCCCTGGCCGTCGATGTGCTTGGTGCCGGAGTAGACCAGCACGTCGGCGCCGAGGTCGAAGCCGCGTTGCAGCAGCGGGGTGGCGAAGACGTTGTCCAGCACCACCTTCGCGCCCGCCGCGTGCGCGAGCTCGGTCACTTTGCGGACGTCGACGAGGGTCTGCATCGGGTTGGCGGGCGTCTCGAAGAACACCGCCTGGGTCGGCACCGACAGCGCCTGCTCCCACTGGTCCAGGTCGTCACCGTCGACGAAGACGGTCTCCACGCCCCAGCGCGGCAGGATCTCGTTGCACACCACGAAACAGGACCCGAACAGGCTGCGGGCGGCGACCAGCCGATCACCGGCGCCCAGCAGCGCGCCGAGCGCGGTGAAGACGGCCGACATGCCGCTCGCGGTCGCGAAACACGCTTCGGCGCCGTCGAGCAACCGCATCCGCTCCTCGAACATGGCCACCGTCGGGTTGCCGTAGCGGGAGTAGACGAAGTGCTCGATGTCGCCGGTGAACGACGCCTCGGCCGCTTCGGCACTCTCGTAGACGAAGCCGGAGCTCAGATACAGCGCCTCGGAGGTCTCCTCGAAACCGCTGCGCCGCAAGCCGCCCCGCACGCCGAGGGTCGCCGGGCCGACACCCTCGGGCAGCGGCTTGTCGAATGCACCACCAGTGATCATGACGTCTCCTCCACCGAATCCGAGCTCACGACTGCCGCCACGGCAGGCCGCGGGCGCGCCAGCCGGCGCCGCCGCGGTGACCGTTCGCGTCGAGCGGGCCCTCGAAACCTTCGTCCACGTTGTAGGACGGGGCGATGCCGAGCTGGGTGGCCACGGTCGCGGCGTGCGCGGAGCGCTGGCCGGAACGGCACAGGAACACCACGGGGGCTTCCGGGGCGCGGCCGTCGAGAGCTTTGCTGAGCTGGTCGGCGAAAGCCTGGTTGCGCGCGCCGGTGCCGTCGACCCATTCGATGAGCACGGTGGGGCGCTCGATCGCGGTGGTGTCGGGTACGCCGACGAAGCGCCATTCGGCTTCGGTGCGCACGTCGATCAGGACGGCTTCGGGGTTCTCGCGCAACAGGTCCCACGCCTGCAGCGGGGTGATGTCACCGGCGTAAGTCATGTCGATCCTCCTGTGAATCCGCACTTGCCGCATCGGGGTTCGGATGCGTGCCAGGTCGTCACCCGGAGCACCCCACCGCGGAGGAGGGTTGCCGACCAGCGAGCCGGGGCTTGGCGCTGGTACTCATGACCTGGACTGAGATTGCCTGGAACGAGGCCGGGCTGTCAAACACCGAAAGCGACGCTCCGGGTGTCAGTTGCACACCAGCCAGCGGCCGTCGGTACGGACCAGGCTCCAGGTTTCGGTGGTCTCCTTGCCGTCCAGCTTGGTGGTGACAGTGGCCTTGGCCCGGTCCCCGTTGACGGTCTGCCCTTCGATTCTGGCGACCTCCACCGACTTTCGGCCGCCGCCGCCGAACTGCGCGGCCAGCGGCGACTTCGCCTCGTCGAACCCGGCGCACGCGGTGCCCGGCGCGGGTACCTGGTCCTGCTGGGCCCGGCCGCCGACGTAGTTGCTGACGGCCGCGGAGATCCGGTCGGATTCTGTGACATTTTTCTCAGCCGGGGACAGCAGACCGCCGGCGAACACCGCCACCAGCACGACCGCGGCCAGGACCGCGGCGGCGATGAACGGCGCCATGGACCGCTTATCGGTCTGGTCGACCAGGATGGGCTCGTCGTCAGGTGTCGGCTGCTGCTCGGTCATGCGTCGATGATTCCTTATGCCTGGTCGGCGGCACCCGTGCAGGCCGGGCATAGCGCCACCGATAGAATCGCGAGACCGTGCCTCGCCGCCATCACCATGTGGCTGTACGGCGCGGGAGCGACCTGGGGGCAGTGCAGTTACGAGCCAGCAGCACCCGCGTCGGCATCGCCAGGGGCAACCGCAGCCGTGCGTCGACTTAGCCTAGGCTAAGAAGGACGCCATTATTTTCTACCGAAGGTGCGCGTAAGAGATGACCGAACAGAGTGCAGCCACTCGCCCGCTCCGCATCGCGATCGTGGGCGCAGGACCGGCCGGTATCTACGCCGCCGACGCGTTGATGAAGTCCGATGCCGAAGTGAGCATCGACCTGTACGAGCGCATGCCCGCGCCGTTCGGTCTGATCCGCTACGGCGTCGCGCCGGACCATCCGCGGATCAAGGGCATCATCACCGCCCTGCACAAGGTGCTCGACAAGGAGCAGGTCCGCCTGCTCGGCAATATCGACTACGGCACCGACATCACCCTGGACGATCTGCGCCGCTTCTACGACGCGGTGATCTTCTCGACCGGCGCCAACGCCGACCGCGCGCTCGACATCCCGGGCATCGAGCTGGACGGCTCCTACGGCGCCGCGGACTTCGTGTCCTGGTACGACGGCCACCCGGACGTGCCGCGCGAATGGCCGCTGCACGCGGAGAAGGTCGCGGTGCTCGGCGTCGGCAACGTCGCGCTGGACGTGGCGCGCGTGCTCGCCAAGACCGGCGACGAACTGCTGCCGACCGAGATCCCGCCGAACGTCTACCAGGGCCTGAAGGAGAACAAGGCCGTCGAGGTGCACGTCTTCGGCCGCCGCGGCCCGGCGCAGGCCAAGTTCACGCCGCTGGAGCTGCGCGAGCTCGACCACTCGCCGACCATCGAGGTCATCGTCGACCCCGAGGACATCGACTACGACGCCGGTTCCGAGGCCGCGCGCCGGCACTCCAAGCAGGTCGACATGGTCGCCAACACCTTGGAGCAGTGGGCGATCCGCGACCAGGGCAACCGGCCGCACAAGCTGTTCCTGCACTTCTTCGAGTCGCCCGCCGAGGTGCTCGGCGAAGACGGCAAGGTCGTGGGCCTGCGCACCGAGCGCACCCAGCTCGACGGCACCGGAAACGTCAAGGGCAGCGGCGAGTTCCGCGAGTGGGACGTGCAGGCCATCTACCGCGCGGTGGGCTACCTGTCGCAGAACATCAACAACCTGCCCTTCGACGAGCAGGCCGGCACCGTGCCGAACGAGGCCGGTCGCGTGCTGGCCGACGAGGACGCCGACGGCCCCGCGCGCTACCTCCCGGCGACCTACGTCACCGGCTGGATCAAGCGCGGCCCGGTCGGCCTCATCGGCCACACCAAGGGCGACGCCAACGAGACCGTGGCCTGCCTGCTCGACGACAGCACCCACTTCACCCCGGCCCCGGAGCCGGAGCTGGACGCCGTCACCACCTTCCTCGAAGGCAAGGGCATCCCGTTCACCACCTGGCAGGGCTGGTACCGCCTGGACGCGCACGAGCGCGCCCTGGGCGAGCCGGAGGGCCGCGAGCGGGTCAAGGTCGTCGAGCGCGAAGACATGCTGCGCGCCAGCGAACCCAACAAGGTCTGACGGAGACCGTTCCACGGGAGCGAAAACTCCGTATCTGAGGCATTCTGTACAAGTGTTCGATGCCCATGTCCACATCATCGATCCGCGGTTTCCGCTGACCGAGAACGAGGGCTACCTGCCCGACCCGTACACCATCGCCGATTATCGAAAGCGCATGGCGCGCTTCGATGTCGGCGGTGGCGCGGTGGTCATCGCCTCGTTCCAGGGCACCGACCAGACGTTCATGAAGACGGCGCTGGCCGAGCTGGGCCCGGGCTGGGTCGGGGTCACGGCGCTGGACCTGGAGACCGGCGACGACGAGATCGTCGAACTCGATCGGATCGGCGTGCGCGCGCTGCGGTTCAACCTCAAGCGCGCCGCCGCCGACATCACCGGCATGACCTTGCAGGCGCTGCGCGCGCACGAGCTGGTCGGGTGGCATGTCGAGGTCTACATCGACGGCTCGATGCTGGCCTCGCTGCAGCCGGTGATCTCGAAACTCCCCGCGCTCTCCATCGATCATCTCGGCATGTCCGAGGAGAGCCTGCCGTACCTGCTGGACCTCGTCGATCGCGGCGCGCGAGTCAAGGCAACGGGTTTCGGCCGCGTCTCGATGAACGTTGCCCATGCCCTGCGCCGCATCCACGCCGTGAACCCCCAGGCCCTGATGTTCGGCACCGACCTGCCCGGCACCCGCGCCGGCCGCCCCTTCCAGGACTCCGACGTCGACCTCATCTGCGACGTCGTCGGCACCGACATGTTCGCCGTCCTGGAAGACAACGCCCGCGACTTCTACCGCCTCCCGCCCCGCACCCAGTCGATCCCGCCGCTCCCCCGCGCCGAGCAGCCCACCCTCCCCCTGCACCGCGAACAGCTCCCCGAGATCGACCCCAACGCCACCCTCCCGCTGCCCATCATCGAGCGTTAGCTAGGCGACAAAGGCTCCGATCAGCCAGATACCGGTCGCGAGCAGCGCCCCGAAAAGTTCGATGAGCATTGACAATCCGACACCCTTGAGCGCGTGTTTGGTTGTCTGCCAAGCCGGTTCACCCTGCTTCAGGCGCTGGTACTCCGAAAGATAAACGCCCAGAACGAATCCCACGAAAAGACCGACCACCGGGATGATGAAGAACCCGGCGATGCCGAGGATGGCGCCGAGGAACAGGGCGCGGTTGGAGACGCCGGCTTCCTTCATCTTGCGGCCGGGCCAGGTGTATTTGATGACGCCGGAGATCACCAGGAAGACGCTGGCGACGGCGAACACGATCCACGCGGTGGCACCACCGGTCATGATCGCCCACACCAGGATCGCGCCGAAGATCAAAATGACGCCCGGCAAGATCGGGACGATGATCCCGAGCAAGCCGATCATTATCGCCAGGCCGACAACGACCTCGCCCCACACGCTCACGAGAAATGCCCCTCCGGTCTTTGTTCGGTTGCTCGAATTCTCGCCTAATTGCTGGTTGCGTGCACAGCGGAGGGCGCGGGCGGGGGTCGGGGCGTTATTGTCATACTGTCAATACATCTCCGGGGCTGTCCGGGGGACGCAGGATCAACGATGAACCGAGGTAGGGCGTGAGTACTTCAACCACCGCCAAGCAGGGTCCGCTCGCGGGCATCAAGGTTGTCGAGCTGGCCGGGATCGGGCCCGGACCGCATGCGGCGCTGCTGCTCGCCGACCTCGGCGCCGATGTGGTGCGGGTGCAGCGCCCGAACCAGTTGCCGGGGTTCATGGAGCGGCCGCAGTGGCGCGGGCGCACCATCGTCGAGGCGAATCTGAAGGATCCGGCCGATATCGCGAAGGTGCTCGGCCTGGTCGAGAAGGCCGACGTGCTGCTGGAGGGCTTCCGTCCTGGCGTCACCGAGCGGATGGGCCTGGGCCCGGACGAGGCGCTGGCCCGCAACCCGCGCCTGATCTACGGCCGGATGACCGGCTGGGGCCAGCACGGACCGCTGGCCGACCGCGCCGGCCACGACATCAACTACATCTCCCTGACCGGCGTGCTGAACGCGATCGGCCGCAAGGGTGAGCGCCCGGTGCCGCCGCTGAACATGGTCGGCGACTTCGGCGGCGGCTCGATGTTCCTGGTGTTCGGCGTGCTCGCCGCGCTGGTGGAACGGCAGAACTCCGGCAAGGGCCAGGTCATCGACGCCGCCATGATCGACGGCGCGCTGGCCCTCTCGCACATGATCTGGGGCATGCGCGGCGTGGGCCTGTGGTCCGACGAGCGCGGCACCAACCTGCTCGACACCGGCATGGCGTTCTACGACACCTACGAGACCGCCGACGGCAAGTACATGGCGGTCGGCGCGATCGAGCCGCAGTTCTACGCCGAGCTGCTGAAGGGCCTGGAGATCGAGCCCGAGGGCCTGCCGATGCAGATCGACCCGAACGGCCAGGACGAGCTGAAGAAGCTGTTCACCGAGAAGTTCAAGACCAAGACCCGGGACGAGTGGACCGCGATCTTCGACGGCACCGACGCCTGCACCACCCCGGTGCTGACCTTGACCGAGGCCACCGCGAACGAGCACATCGTGGCGCGCACCGGCCTGATCGATATCGACGGCGTCGTCCAGCACGCGCCGGCGCCGCGCTTCTCGCGCACCCCGGCGGGCACCCCGACCCCGCCGCCGGACGAGGCGACCCCGATCGAATCGGTCTGGGCCGACTAGATTTTCAGGTTGACGAGAAATGCCGTGCCCGCGGAACTGGGCACGGCATTTCTTGTCTCAGTAGAGGGTCAGCGACTGCAAAGGCTCCGCTGCCCTCGGCGTCAGGGCTTCGTACGTCGCGGCAATACCCTTGACCGCCAGCCGCAGGTCCGCCTCCGGGTGGGTGAAGGGCAGGCGGATAAAGCGCTCGAACGCGCCCTGCACGCCGAAACGTGGTCCCGCGGCGAGCAATACGCCGTGGTTCGGCGCGGTAGCGGCCAACGCGGTGGACACCGGGGCCGGGAGCTGGGCCCACAGCGACATGCCGCCCGCCCCCGGGCTGACCCGCCACTCGGGCAGCTCGTCCGCCAGCGCGGTCATGAGAACCGCCCGCTGCGCACGCAATTGGTCGCGGCGCCGGTCCAGGATAACGCCGGCGTTTTCCAGCAGGTGAACAGTGGCCAGCTGATCCATCACCGGCGTACCGAGGTCGACGGTGGATCGGATGCCGAGCAGCTTGGTGATCAGCGCCTGGTTGGTGCGCACCCAGCCGACGCGCAGACCGCCCCAGAACGACTTGGAAGCCGAACCGATGGTGACGATTTCGGCTCCCTTGGCGAAGGCGGCCACCGGCGGCGGCATCGGCGCGCCGGACAGGCTCAGGTCGACCATGGATTCGTCGACCACGACCGTCATCCTGGTCTCGCGGGCGATGGCGGCCAGCTCCGCGCGGCCCGCCTCGTCCAGCAGCAGCCCGGTCGGATTGTTGAAGTCGGGCACCAGATAGGCCAGGGTGGCGGCGGTTTGCCTGGCGGCGCTGCGGATTCCGTCCAGATCCCAGCCGCCGCCGACGGTTTCGGGCAGCAGCGGCACCGGCACCGGCCGCGCGCCGACATCGCGGATCGCCTCGATCGCGTTCGGATAGGTGGGGTGATCGATGAGCACCCGGGCGGCGGGCGCGGTCAGCACGTTGAGCAGCAGGCGCAGTCCGTGCTGTGCGCCGAGGGTGATCAGGATCTGGTCCGGCTCGGTGGGCAGGCCGCGCTCGGTGTAGCGCCGGGCCACCACCTCGCGCAGCGCGAGCAGGCCGACCGGATCCATACCGTGCGTGCCCAGGTACGCCGGAATTCCTTGCAGCGCGGTGGCATACGCCTCCTGCATCTCCAGCGGCGCGGCCATGGCGGCGTAGGTCATGTCGACGGTGGCCAGCTCGGGCTGCGCCATCATCGCCAGGATGCTGCGGGCCGGCCGGGTGCCGTCGTGCGGCACCGCGGGCGGGAGCGCGACCGTGCTGCGCGAACCCTGCCGGCTGATCAGGTACCCGTGCTCGCGCAGCAGCGCGTAGGTGGAGGTGATGGTGGTGCGACTGACGCCGAGGGTGGTAGCCAGATCGCGTTCACTGGGCAGCGCGACGCCGAGCGGGGCGCGCCCGTCGTGGATGAGCAGACGGATGCCCTCGGCCAGCGCCAGATAAGCCGGGCGGGCCGAACGGCGGCTGCCCGCCTCGTCGTCCTCACCCACGCTGCGCCAGTTCCCCAGATCCCTGGCCAAGCTGCCCGCGCCGATCACTCTCGTAGCCATACAGTCCAGTATTCACGGATTGGCTCTTTCTTGGCAAGGCCAGTTGCGCGCACGCTGTCTTCCATGACCGCAATACTGACCTTCCTCGTTGTCGCCGCCTTCGTCTACGCGATCTTCCACTTCGCACCCCCACGTCGGCAGGACCTCTTTCGGCTCGACCGGTTCGTCGGAGCCGGACCACTCTTCGAATCCACTCTGGCGCCGGATTACGAAGCTCAGCGCCAATATTCGGACTTGGTCGCGATCTACGGCCGCAGCGATGTGCCGGATGTCGACGCGCCGGCGGTCCCGCGGCAGCCGCGGGTGCTGCGCATGACCAATCCGAATCCGAGCTGCGGCTCCGTCCAGGCCAGTTTTCAGTGAGTGGACTGGTCTGTACAACGATGTCAGACCAGCCGTGCACACTTAGCACTATGAGTGCGTCCACTCGACTGCCTGGCGAGGCAGCGCTTTTCGAGACCGCGATCGGCGTCTGCGCGATCGCTTGGAGCGGCGGTGCCGTGATCCGATTCCAACTGCCCGAATCGAGTCCGGCCGCCACCCGCGCGCGCATCACGCGCCGCCGCTCCACCGACAGCGAGCCCATTCCCGAGTCCGCGCCCACCGGCGCGATCGCCGAGGCCATCGCCGGCGTCCGGGCCCACTTGGCCGGTGAACTCGACGACCTGCGCTGGATCCCCGTGGACATCAGCGGAATTCCCGAGTTCCACCAGGCCGTCTACGACATCACCCGCGCGATTCCCCCGGGCCACACCCGCACTTACGGCCAGGTCGCCGACCGCATCGGCGCACCCGGCGCCGCCCAGGCCGTCGGACAAGCCCTGGGCCGCAACCCGATTCCGCTGATCATTCCGTGCCACCGCGTACTCGCCGCCGACAACGCCCTGCACGGCTTCTCCGCCCCGGGCGGGATCCACACCAAGGAACGCCTGCTCGAGATCGAGCGCACCCCCGGCTTCGGCGAACCGACGCTCTTCTGACTCAGTTCAGCGGATGCCGCTGGTAGAACTCGCACGCCTCGCCGGTGAGCTGCCCGTCCATGCAGGCGAAATAGGTCTGAATGCAACTGTTGGTGTTGCAGCCGAGGTCCAGCAACTGCTTCTGGATCCGCACGTTGCGCTCCTGCTCGGGACTCAACGTCCGGGTCGCCGGATCGACCGCCGAAGTCAACGGCCCGGTCGTCTCCTCCGACCCCGCCCCCGACCCGCAGCCCGCCAGCACGCCCAGCGCCAGCATCGCCGCACCAACCCGAACCGGCAACCTCAAATCCATCCACAACCTTCCACATCAACAGTTTTCGACGGCCTACACGGACACCGCGATCCGGCGGCGATTGGCCCACGAATGCGCGAATACGGCCACGTCAACCCGTACCCGCACGGGATGGACGGCTCCGCCGGCCGGCAGCGGCACGCTCGAGGTGCACCGACGGTAACGCACCGAGCGGAAGGGTGCAGACCCGCCCTGGCGGGTCACCGAAGCGGAACTGGGACTCGGACGGGCACACCGGACAGACGGTCGCGACCGCCCGGCGATTGTCGCGAGATCACTACATAGCGGTGGCGGCGTAGCCTGCCGCGGCGAGGCCGCCGAGCACCCCGCCGACTGCCGCGGACGGAATGCCGAGGGCGGCGGCTCCGGCGGCGGCTCCGATGGCTCCGCCGATCAGGGCTCCGGCCCCGGTGCTGGCGGCGGCGATCGGCCAGCCCGCGACGAAACCGCCGACGATGGTCGGGATCGCACCCGCGCCCGCGGTGGGGAGCGCCGCGGCGCCCGAGATGATCGCGGTGGCCGCGGCGGTGCCGCCGACGCCGACCGCGAAACCGATGCCCGCGCCGATACCCGCGCCGATGACGCCGCCACCGACACCACCGACTACCGCCATCGGAATGCCCGCGAGCGCGGCGCCGCCGAGCGCGCCGGCGGCGGTGGCCGCGGCGATCTTGTCCGATCGGCTCGGGTTGATGCCAACGGAACGGCCCTGGGTGGCAACGAAAGCCTCGGCTTCGGCCGCGGCGGTGTTCACACCGTCGAGCAGCTCGCGCGGCACCTCGGCGGGCACGGTGCTGGTGAAGTCGCCGATGCGCAGCATGTTCGGCGGCGGGGCGATCGGAGCCACCGGCTCGACCGGTACCGGCCAGTGCAGGCCCTCGTCGATCGGCGGGGCGGCGGAGGTGTCCGGGGCGGGGCGCACCCGCTGCATGGTCAGGTCGTCGTCAGGCCGCGGCGGGTTGCCGGCCAGGGCGTTCTGACTCTCGTCGGTGACGCCGGGCTGAACCGGCGCGGGCTTGGGCGCTGCCGGTTCGTTCTGGGTGGTGATGCCGGGCTGGACGGGCGCGGGAGCCGCGATCGCCGGTGCCGTGCAGGCGAGCGCGATGGCCAGCGGCAGCAGACCGGCCGCGGGACGGGCGAGACGCCGAGCTGTCGCGTTGCGCGTTTCGTACCGACGAGCCACGTCGAATCACCACCATCAGGATTGCAGCCGAGGCGGTCCGTCCCTGCGGACCGCGCACGCACAATATCCGTTGCTGAATGGTTGCTGTCAATTCGAAGTATCGATCAGTCCGGGGATTCTCCCCGGATGAGGGCGCCGAGCGATTCCCGGTCGGTGACGTCCATCTTGCTGCATGCCCGGTACAGGTGACCTTCGACGGTGCGCACCGAGACGGTGAGCCGATCGGCGATCTGCCGGTTGGACAGGCCGGCGGCGACCAGGTTCGCGATCTCGCGCTCCCGGACGGTGAGCGGCAGCGGCTGCGCGGCTTGGCGCAGCGACGGCGTGCTGGCCCCACCGCAGGCGGCGGCCAAGCGGTTGGCGGTGGCGGCGGATTCGTGCAGCCGGCGGCGGTCGCCCGCGCGGTCGTGCGCCAGCGCGGCCTGAGCGGCGGCGTCGGCGGCCGACAACAGCGCCCCGATCTGCTCGAATTCGGCGGCGGCGGCATCCAATCCGCCGCCGTCGTGCGCGGCCAGCGCGACCGCGTGCCGAGCCTGAACCTGGACCAGCCGCCCGTCCACCCGGGCGGCGAGGTCGGCGAGCCGGCCCGCCACCGACTGTTCGCCGAACCGGGCGGCGGCGTGCAACGCCATCGCCTCGATAGCGTGTTGCTGGGAACGTGCCGCGGCGTCGGCAGCGCCCATGGCCAGCCGGATGGCGGGGGTGACCGCGCCCTCGGCCGCGGCCAGGCAGGCGCGCGCGATCTCCAGCTGCGGGTCGTAGATGGCGACGTGCCGGCCACCGCGCCGAGCGGTCTCGGCGATGGTCTCAGCGGCTTCCGCGGTGCGGCCGAGCGCCGAATACGCCTCGGCCAGCCGGATCCGCGCGGGCGTCATCCAGGCTGCCGCACCCTCGGCGGCGAGCGCGGCCAGGGCCTGCTCGAGATGTTCGATGCCGTCGGGAAAACGTCCCTGCGCGACGTCGGCGGTGCCCTGCAAGATCTTCGACATACCCCAGGCCAGGTACTGACCGGGTGCGGAGTAACCGAAATAGGCTGCGGCGCAGCGCTTCGCCGCTTCCATATCGCCGGTGAAGGTCAGTGCGAGCACCTCGGCGTGGGTGGACATGAACCGGTTCAGCCCGTCGATCTCCCCCTCCACCTGGTGCCCGCGCGCCACGTACTGCCGGGCGGCTTCGCCCTTGCCCATCAGCGCCAGCGCGAGCCCACCGCCGAACGCCGCCCACCACACCGCCCAGGGCGGCACGCTTTTCGCCTGCATGACCGTGTCGGCGTCGGCGATGGCGTCGGCGATCCGGTTCTCGTTCACCGCGACGGCGGAGGCGAGGCCGTCGAGCGTGGCCGTGCAGCCCGGATGCGTCACCTTGCCGCGCACCAGCGCCAGCACCTCGTCGGCGTGATCGGCATCGCCCATGGCCCACAACAGATTCGAGACCCGGGTGCTGCCCCAGCGCACCAGCTGCACTTCGTTCAGCTCGTCCGGATCGAAGCTGGCGAGGGTGCGTTCGGCTTCGATCGGATGGCCCTGCCACAGCAGGGCACGGGCCAGCAGATCGGCCGCTTCCACCCCGCCGCGCCGCTCCACCGCGGCCCGCGCGAAACGCTCGCCGAGCGGCAGATTCGCCAGCGCGATGGCGTCGGCGGCGGCCGCCTCGAACAGCTCCAGATCCGCGGATTTGTCGCTGTCCAAAGCCAATTCGGCCAGCCGGATCCGGTCGGCGGCGGAGTTGATCTTGCGGTCCTTCAAGGCGGAATACAGCTTGCCGCGCAGGCGGCGCGCCGAGGCGATGCCGAGCCGGCGCCGAATGACCTCACCGAAGAGCGGATGGTTGTAACGCACGATCAACTGGTGCGCGTTCTCCACCACCCGGATGACGCCCCGGGTTTCGGCCGCCTCGACCGCTTCCTCACCGGCCAGGCCGGCGAGCACGTCGAGATCGATCGGCTCGCAGAAGGTGAGCAGTTCCAGCACCCGCAGCACTTCTTCGGGCAACTGCTCGACCCGATCCTCCAGCAGCGCAGCGAGTTCCGAGGTGACCGCGGCGCGACCGCGCAGCTGCCAGACCCCGTTCACCTGGCGCAGCGTGCCCGCCTCCAGCGCGCCCTCCACCAAATGCCGCAGGAACAAGGCGTTTCCGCCGGAGGACTCCCACATCAGGTTGGCGGTGAAGCCCTCCAGCTGCCCGCCGAGCATGGATTCCACCAGGTCGACGCTCTGCCGCTGGGTGAACGGATTCAGGTCGATGCGCAGCAGATGACCGTCTTTCCACAGCGAGGTCACCGCGTCGGGCACGGGCACCCCGCTGCGCACGGTCGCGACGATGTGCGCGGCCTTGTCGATGGCCAGCTGAAGCAGCAAGGTCGCCGAAAGCTGGTCCAGCAGATGGGCGTCGTCGACACCGATGATGGTGTGCCCGTCGGCGAGCAGGGCCTCGCGCGCCGCGGACATGAAGGTCACCGGGTCGTGCGCGGTATAGACGCCGACCATATGGGCGAACACCCCCAGCGGGATGCTGCGCGCCGATTCGGTCCCCGCGACCCAGCGAATATTGCCGCCCACCGCCGCCGTGGCCTGCCTGGCCAGCGTCGTTTTGCCCACCCCAGCGTCGCCGGTAAGCACCGTACCGACATATCCCGTGCCGGTGAGCGCGGACCGGATCGCCTCGAACTCGGTCTCGCGCTCGATCATCGGCCAATTCCGAGCCATGTACTAACTGTAGTTCTTTACAAGAACATGATCGAACCCAACCGCGAACTCACGTGTGTAGCAGCCGGATTGAGAGAATCACACAACCGTGCCAGACACAGGACGAGGGAGCGGACAACCGCGTGGACAGGCTGCCGCCGTAGACCGAAGCGATAGGGCCGAGTTTACCCGCCTAGGGTCGCGGCTGGCCGCCGTTGAGCGCCTGATTCACCGAATCGACCACCTCGGCCGGCACCTCCGTGGGTACCGGCACTACCACGTCACCGAACTGGACCGCGTGCGGTTTGGGCTCCGGAGTCGGCTCCGGCTTGGGCGTGGTCCGCGGCGCGCGCGGCGCGGGCGCGGCCTGCGGATTCGCCGATCGCAGTTCCGCGGGCTCCTCCGGCGCGGGCTCCTCCGCCGCCGGCGGGGCCTGCTTTGTCACCCCCGGTTGCACGGGCTGGGCCAGGGCGACCCCCGCCAGACCGCCCGCGAACGCGATCGACACCGCGGCGACCGCGACCCGAAACGTGCTCCGCGAGAACCCGTTCCACATTTTCCGGTTCCGAGTCGACACGTCGACAACACCATCCTTATTCAAAAACCGCTCAGGCACACCGATTCCGATCATGTGCTCGCCACATGCTAACGGAACCGGGTGCCGCAGCCCAGTAGAAGATGGTGGAACGGTCAGCCGAGCACGTCGTGCCGGACGATGGTCTGCTCGCGCCCCGGCCCGACGCCGATGCAGGAGATGCGCGCGCCCGAAAGCTCTTCCAGCCGAAGCACATACGCCTGCGCGTTGGCGGGCAGTTCCTCGAAGGTCTTGGCGCCGGAGATGTCCTCCCACCAACCGGGCAGTTCCTCGAAGATGGGCTTGGCGTGGTGGAAATCGGTCTGCGTGGTCGGCATCTGCTCGACCCGCTCGCCGTCGATCTCGTAGGCCACGCAGATCGGCACCGTGTCCAGGCCGGACAGCACGTCCAGCTTGGTCAGGAAGTAGTCGGTGACGCCGTTGACGCGCGTGGCGTACCGGGCGATGACCGCGTCGAACCAGCCACAGCGCCGGGCCCGGCCGGTGGTGACGCCGACCTCGCCGCCGTTCTTGGCCAGGAACTCGCCGAAATTGTCGAACAGCTCGGTCGGGAACGGGCCGGAGCCGACGCGGGTGGTGTAGGCCTTGAGGATGCCGAGCACCGTGGTGATCTTGTTCGGGCCGACGCCCGAGCCCACCGCCGCGCCGCCCGAGGTCGGGTTGGACGAGGTCACGTACGGGTAGGTGCCGTGGTCGACATCGAGCAGCGTGCCCTGCGAACCCTCGAGCAGCACGGTCTCGCCGCGCTCCAGGGCCTCGTTGAGCTGTAGCCGGGTATCGGCGATGCGGTGCTTGAAGCCTTCGGCCTTCTCCAGCACCTCATCAACCACCTGCTGCGGCTCGAGCGCGCGGCGGTTGTAGATCTTCACCAGCACCTGGTTCTTGAATTCCAGTGCGGCTTCGACCTTCTGGGTGAGGATCTTCTCGTCCAGCACGTCGGCCACCCGGACGCCGACGCGGGCGACCTTGTCCTGGTAGCAGGGGCCGATGCCACGGCCGGTGGTGCCGATCTTCTTGTTGCCGAGGAAGCGTTCGGTGACCTTATCGATGGCCACGTGGTACGGCATGATCAGGTGCGCGTCGGCGGAGAGCAGCAGACCGGAGGTGTCCACGCCGCGCTCTTCCAGACCGGCCAGCTCCGCGAGCAGCACGCCGGGATCGACCACCACACCGTTGCCGATGACATTGGTGACGCCCGGGGTGAGGATGCCGGAGGGGATCAGGTGCAGGGCGAACTTGTCGCCGTTGGGCAGCACCACGGTATGACCGGCATTGTTGCCGCCCTGGTAACGGACCACCCACTGCAAGCGGCCACCCAGTAGATCGGTGGCCTTGCCCTTGCCTTCGTCGCCCCACTGGGCGCCGATCAGGACGATCGCCGGCATCGTTGTCTCCTACGGTTCGAGGCGCAACACACTCGTGTTGCAGCTACCTACCCGTCTGGAGGAGGTGGCCGGTAACTCATTTTAGCCGACGCCCTATGACCAGCCTGGTCGCAGGGCAGGACAAACGGGAATCGGCCGGTATGGTTGGGCCGGAAGCGGCCACCGTCGGCCACCCGCGCGCCGGGTGTGTCGGCCCGGAACGAGGAGGGGTTACGGCAGTTTGAGTACCCACGTTCTCCGCTGCGACGGCGCACCGGTACCGATCGCGCTCGCGGCACTGCCCACCACTCCGACGGCCGCCATCCCGGATCTCAGCGTCATCGACGAACTGCTTCCCGTCCTCGCCGCCGACAGCCTGCCCCGGCTGATCGTGCTCGGCGAGGACGCCGCGCTGGCCGCGGTGCTGACCCACCTGATGAAGACCGAACGACTGCACGTCGAGATCGGCTATGTGCCGATCGACAAGACCTACGGATCCCGCGCCTATCAGACCGGCACCGGCAATGCCGCCGCCAAGCGCGCGATCGACGGCCGGGCTACCGCGACGCCGCTGATCCGCGACGACACCGGCACCGTGCTGGTCGGTCGGGCGACCATCACCGGCGTGGACGGCGCGAAATTGGAGGGTGAGGCGTACGTGGACGAAAACCAGCTGTTCTCCGGCATTGTCACCGCCATGCAGGTCTCCCCGAGCTTGCACCTGCCCGGCGTGCGGGCCACGGTCAAGCGCGGCCGCTTCAGCAGACGGATCTGGCTGGAAGGCCGGGCGGCGCAGCTCGGCACCCCCGGCGCGATCGTGACGCGCGACGGCATCCGCGCCGAGCGGACCGTGCCGCGCTCGAGCTTCTACCGGCATCACGAGACCTGGCTGCTGGTCCGATGACGTACTCCTTCCCGCAGCGCCGTGCCGCGGTGCGACCGAGCCCGGTGTTCCTGGCGGTCGTCGCCGTCACCGTCGCCGGCGGCGTGCTGGCCTGGATCGCCGAGCCGAATTCGAATCTGGCCCGGGTCGGCGTCTTCCTGATGGTGGTCGCGGGGTGGGTGGTCACCCTGTGCCTGCACGAGTTCGCCCATGCCTTCACCGCGTGGCGAGCCGGCGACCAGGACGTGGAGATGCGCGGCTACCTGACGCTGAATCCGCTCAAGTACTCGCATCCACTGCTCTCGATCGTGCTGCCCATCGTGTTCATCGCGCTCGGCGGCATCGGACTGCCCGGCGGTGCGGTCTATGTGCACAGCCACAATTTCAGTCCCCGGATCCAGCGGCTGATCAGTTTCTCGGGTCCGGCGGTGAATCTGGTCTGCGGGATCGTGATGCTCGCGATCGTCCGGCTGTTCGCGCCGGAACCGTTCGGGTTCGCCGCCGAACCGGGATCCGGCCGGTTGACGGTGGAACTCCTGCCGCAGGCGCCGTTCTGGCTGGCGCTGAGCTTCCTGGCGTTCTTGCAGATCACCGCGTTCGTGCTGAATATCCTGCCGGTGCCGGGCATGGACGGCTACGGCGTCCTGGAGCCGTCGCTGAGTTACAAGACCCGGCAGACCCTGGATCAGTTCAAGCCGTTCGGCATGCTCATCCTGTTCGCGTTGCTCTTCACGCCGCAGATCAACCGGGTGTTCTTCGATTCGATCTACTGGCTCTTCGAACTGTCCGGCGTACCCAGCTACTGGAGCGGGCAGGGCTCGAGGCTCTTCCGGTTCTGGACCTGACCCTCAGTCCGCCGGCGTCACGTATGGATGCGGCACGGTCGGCGGCAGCAGCGCGATCGCGGAGATCCGCTGCATGCCGCAAGCCTGCATGAGGTCGACCACGATCGAGCGCACCTGCGCGAACACCACATGGGCGGAAAGCCCGGCACCCTGCACCATTTCGGGTTTCGCGCCCTTGGCGACCAGGCGCAGCACGCGCGCGGCCTCGGCCTGATCGGGCTGGTCGCCGGGGTCGGCGAGCATCATCTGCCGCACCACGTCGACGGCCTCGGCCAGTTTGCGAACCTCCTCGACCAGGCGGGAGTCGAGGATCTCGTCGTCGCGCACCAGGGTCAGGGAGCGGCGCAGCAGGACGCGGGTGTTGCGGATCGCGTTGTCGAGCGGGTCGGCGGTGGCGCGGATGTTGTCCAGGCGGGTGCGCGAATTCCAGTACAGCGGGGAGATCCGGCTGATCTCGCGGCCGCCCTCCAGCGACGAGCGCAGCGAGTCGATCTGCGCCTGGGTCGCGCGCGCCGAATCCAGCGCGGACTGGATCTTGTCCTGATCCTGTTCCAGCAGCCCGTCGGCGCAGACGGACAGCGATTTGCCCATCACCGCGAGGACTTCCGCGGCCTGCTCACGGGCCCGGCGCACCGGGTGCAGCGGGATCGCGGCCACCATCACCACCCCGACCAGGCCGCCCACCAGGGCGTCGATCATGCGCGGGAAACCGGTGCCGGTGGAGGGTGGCATCAGGGTCGCGACCAGCACCGCCGAACTCGCGGCCTGCATCGAGATGATCGAGCCGCCGTCGACGAATACCGCCAGCGCCATGGCCACCACGACGACCAGCGCGATCTGCCAGATCCCGGTGCCGGCCCGGGAAATGAAGAGGTCGCCGATGCCGATGCCGACCGCGACGCCGACCACCAGCTCCACCGAACGGCGCAGGCGCGCCCCGAAGGAGACGCCGATGGAGACCACAGCGGCGGTCGGCGCGAAGAACGGCTGCGGGTGCCCGATGATGTAGTGCGCGACCGACCAGGCCAGCGCGGCGCCGAGCGCGCACTGCACGATCGGCAACCAGGACAGCCGCAGCCGCGCCCAGGACTTGCGCAGCCGATCTGCGCTGGTCGTCCGGGCTACGACTATCCGAGAGTTCGGATCCAGCAACTACTACCCGAGTCCGAGTTCCGCCGCGGCCCGCGGGTCGCAGTCCTCGAGCAGGTCCAGGCAGCGCGCGTACTCCTCGGTCTCACCGATGATCTTGGCCGCGCGGGCCAGCGCGCCGACGCTGCGCAGGAAACCCTGGTTGGGCTCGTGGCTCCACGGCACGGGGCCGAAACCCTTCCAGCCGTTGCGGCGCAACAGGTCCAGGCCGCGGTGGTAGCCGGTGCGCGCGAAGGCGTAGGCGGAGACGACGTCGTGATTCACCGTCGCGTCGGCGCCGTCCGCGCCGCCGCGGGTCAGCGCCGCCTCGGCGAGGTAGGCCCAGGCGATCGAGGCCGCCGGGTGGTCGGCCGCGACCTGCACCGGGTCGGCCTTGTTGAGCAGCGCCTCCTCCGCATCCGTGTTTTCCGGGAGGAGTACCGGCTGCGGTCCGAGCAAGTCACCGAAGGAGGTCATGCGGTTCATTCTGCATGTAGGACCGATATGCCCACTAGGCTGGCCGTCGAGTTCCACATGTTCCGCCTGAGCGAGGGGTATTAGGTGTCCGACCCGAACGACGAGAAGAAGCCGGCCCCGGCACCCGCCGGTCCGCAGGATGCGCCGGACGCGCGACCCGACGCCGCCGCGGAACCGTCCGCCGACGACCCCACCGTCAAGCACTCGACCGCCGCCCCGACCATGCCGATGGCCGCGGCGGAGCCGAAAGATGATCGCCCCCAAGCCGTGAGCTCGGCAGCGCCGACGGTCGAGATGCCGAATCAGGCCGAGGCGCCCAAGCGCAGCGAGTGGAAAACCGAGGAACCCACCCAGGCCGCGCAGCCGGCCCAAGCCGCACCGGCTGCCAAGAGTGCAGAGCCTGCAAAAGCGACAGAGCCCGCCAAGTCCGCTCAGCCTGCAACTGCCGCGCAGTCGCCAAGCACCGCTCAGTCGGCAGGCGCCGCTCAGCCTGCAAGCGCTGCTCAGTCGGCAAGCGCCACGCAGCCTGCAAGCGCCACGCAGTCGGCAAGCGCCACGCAGTCGGCAGACACCACTCAGCCTGCAAGCGCCGCGCAGTCGGCGAATGCCGCGGAGCCTGCGAAGGCCGGGGAACCGGCGAAAGTCGACCAGCCCGCAAAGGCAGAGTCCGCGAAGGCCGACCAGCCGGCCACGGCAGCAGAGCCCGCGAAGGTCGATGCGCCGGTCGAGGCGGCAGCCGCGGAGCCTGCCGAAGCTGGGCCGAAGGCGATCGCGCCCGACGCGGGTGCCGCCGATGCCGCCACGTCTGTCATCCGGCGCGAACAGACCACTGCCGAGCCGCAGTCCATTCCAGCGGTCGCCAGGCCCACAGTTTCCAAGCCGGGTGACGCCAAGCCGGGGGTCGCCGCACCCGCCGTCGCCGAAACCGGCTCGGACGCAACCAAATCCGACGACCAGCCCGCGGGCTCGGACGCGCAGACCGTCGTCATGAAAATCCAGCAGCGCCCGGAGCCCGCGCCCGTCGACCAGGCCGACGATGACGCCGAGACCGCCGCGATGCCGAACGACGAGCCGGCCGACGTCCCCCCGCCGCCGCCCGCCCCGAACATCGCAGGCGCCGATGCCGAGACGATCGCGATGAAGATCGTCGCCAAACCGGAGGACGACCCGAAAACCACCGCCCTCCCGATCCAGCACCGCCCGGATCAGCAGGCCACACAGAAGATTCGCACCGACGCCGTGCCGCCGCGCCCGGCGATCTCCAAGCCGCCGATGACCCCGCGCCCCGCGCCGGGCCCGAAACAGCCTGGTAAGCAAGGCCCCGCGCAGCAGCAGCCGCCGCAACCCCGCCGGGTGCCACAGGCGCAGTCGCCCGCGGACGTGCAGATGACGCTGCCGGTCCAGTCGGTGTTCCAGCCCGCCGGCCCGCAGCAGCGCGCGCAGCAGCCGCAGCCGATGGCCGCGCCCCAGCGCGTCGAACCCGCCGCGCCGGCCACCGCCCCCGCATCCGGTAAGTCCAAGCGCCTGCTGATCGGCGCTGGCGCCGTGGCCGCGGTGGTCGTCGCGCTGGTCGCGGGGGTCGCCTTCGCCAACCGCACGGACAATTCGCCCGAGGCCCAGGTCCGCAGCGCCATCGGCGAGTACACCAGCGCCTTGAAGGACGGTGACCTGGCGGCGCTGCGCAACAGCACCTGCGGTTCGCTGCACGAGTTCTACGCGAAGCTGCCCGAGGCCGAGTTCGCCGGCGTGCACAAGTTGTCGGCGGAGCAGAAGACCATCCCGGTGATCGATGCCGTGGACGCCATCCAGATCACCGACAGCAAGGCGCTGGCCCAGGCCACCGTCTACACCGCGGCGGATCCATCGAAGAAGTCGGCGCGCACCTTCGACCTGGAGCGCACCGGCGACGGCTGGAAGGTCTGCGATCCGCCGGCCGGCAGCTGAACCACGAGCCTCCGTCAAGCGGGCTGAACACCCTGCTGACGGAGGCCCAGGTCACCCGTAGCCCGCATCACAGTCACCTGGTCACTGGTCCGATACGCCAGTAACATGGCCCGGATCATGATGAGGGAACAAACGATGGCGCAACCGGGAACCGGGGCCGTCGAGCAGACGACTGGGCTGGCCGGACGACGCTTCCAGGTGCGTGACCACTATGAGGTCGGCCGGGAGAAGGTGCGCGAGTTCGCCCGCGCCGTGCAGAACCATCATGGCGCCCATCAGTACGAACCCGACGCCCGCAAGCTCGGCTACGACGGCCTGATCGCGCCGCCGACCTTCGCCTCGGTGATCGGCATGACCAACACCCAGGCCCTGATGGACTCGGTGCTCACCGACTACGACCTGAGCCAGGTGCTGCAGACCGATCAGGTCTTCGAGGTCTACCGGCCGATCCTCGCCGGCGACCGGATGCAGACCGAGATCCTCATCGATTCGCTGCGCCAGTTCGGCGACAACGACTTCATCCACGTCAAGTTCGTGCTGCGCAACCAGCACGGCGAGATCGCGCAGGTCGGCTCCAGCACCCTGGTGGCGCGCCGCGGCGCGGACGTGGATCCCAATCTGGTGGACGCGGTGGAGAGCATCTTCATGCACGTGCGCCCCCCGGTGCTGGAGAACGGCCCGCTGCTCGAGTTGCCCGCCGACGCCGCTCCGCTGGACGTGCCGGCCAAAGCGTCCGCGCTGGTGCACACCCTGCCCGCGTTCGACGACCTCACCCCGGGCACCGCGCTACCCCCGGGTTCGGCCTGCCTGACCCGCGGCGATCTCGCCAACTACGCCGGCGTCTCGGGCGACCCGAACCCGATCCACTTCAGTGATCGCGCCGCCGAACTCGTCGGCCTGCCGACCGTGGTCGCGCACGGCATGCTCACCATGGGCTTGGCCGCCGAATATCTGACCTCCTGGCTGGGCGATCCCACCGCCATCGAGAAGTTCAGCGTGCGGTTCTCCGGGTTCGTGCCGGTCGCCGCGGACGCCGCGACCACCGTCGAATTCTCCGGCAAGATCAAATCGCTGGACGCCGGAACCCGTACCGGGACCATCATGTTGAGCGGTTCGGCCGAGGGCCGCAAGCTGTTCGGCCGGGCGCTGGCCGAAGTGCGCTTCGCCTAATCCGCCAGCGTCGCCCGCATCAGGTAGACGTTGTAGTCGCTCCAGGTGGAGATGGTGAAGTACAGCTCCCGCCCGCGTGACCACGGGTGGATGAAGCCGCCGTACAGCTCGGCGTGGTCCGCGATCGATACCGTCGGTGTCCCGCCGGACCACTCCCCCTGCGGCGCGTTCGCTTCGCGCACCACGATCGCCGCCCGCCCGGTATCCAGATAGCTCATCTGCCAGACCTGGCGTTCGGCGTCGTAGCGCACCGACAGCTCGGCGGCGGGCGCGTCGACGATCGGCGACACCTCGCCGGAACTGCCCACCGCACGCCACTGTCCGGCACTCCAGTACTGGTAGGCGCTGGTGTTGAGCAGCTGATCCTTGGCCACCCGGGCCAGCCCGACCGCGCCGAGCCGGGTGTTGGCGGTGCCGAACATGTAGACGTGCTCGCCCTGCGGAACCATCGCCGCCACTTGGAAATTCGCGAGCCCGAAGATGTTGTCCCAGCGGGCGTGCGGGTCCTTGGTCCAGGTCTGGCCGTGGTCGTCGGAGTAGGCGATGCCGCCGTAGTTGGTATAGAAGGTGCCGGGCACGCTGTTCCAGGTGCGCATCGACATGTAGCTCATGTACTGCCGGTCGCCGAGCGCGAAGCCCGAGGTGGGGATGGTGGTTATCTCGACGTTGTCGAGTTTGCGGCTGGAGAGCACCTCGGCCGCGTGACAGCGGTCGTCGGTCACCATCGAGTCGTAGGTGATCCCGTCGGACAGGTCCCGATCGGTGCTGAAGGCCAGCACATTGCTGCGCCAGTCCCCGCCCATGCCGCCCGGCGGATGGAAGCCGCGGCCGACGGTGTCGCCGAACGCGGTGGCGATCTCACCGGGCGCGCTCTCCCACATGATGCCCAGGTCGGTGCCGTCGACCTGCCACCGCTTGTCGGTGCGGTTGACCGAATTCGCGCCGGTCAGCTTGGCGATCTCCACGACCTCGGTGATCCGCGGCGCCGCGCGGCCCGGCACCCGCGGAGCGCTCTCGGTCGGCGGTTCCACCCGGGGCGGCGCGGGCGGCACCGGGCCCGGATCCGGGCCGGGCCCGGGAACCGCGAAGTGGAAGGGATTGGGGCGCAACAAGATCTCCGGAATGCCGAGCCGGTTCGCCAGGCTCGGCGGCGGCTCGGTGGTGTCGGTGAGGTCCGGGCACGGGTTCACACACGGATCGATGGGCAGCTGCATCTTCGTGCGCACCGGCGTGGGCTCGGGCGCCGGCGGCGGGAGCACCGTGACCACCGGATACGGGATCGGCACCTCGAGCGTTTCCGGAACCAGGTCCTCGTGCACCGGCTCGGGGTCGCTCAGACATGGGCCGACGCCCGGGATGACCTGCACCGGTTCGGTTTTCGGCGCCGCGACAGCAACCGGGTCGACTGCGCTGCACAGCACCGCGGCACCGGCCGCGGCCAGCAGCTGCCTGGCCTTGGACACAGCGGACGACCCTACCCGGCAGTGCGCCCGATCCCGGTCAGACTTTCCGATCAAGCCGCCAGCAGCGGGAATAGCATCGATCCGGAAGTCGGCGCACGATGGAAACCGTGAACAGCAGCAGGAATCCACGCCGTGCGGCCTCGGCCCTCGGCGCCGTGTGCCTGGTAGCCGGATTCGGGCTGGCGCCCGCGGCCGCCATCCTCGGCCCTGTGCCCGCCACCGCGCAGGCCGAAATAATCGGGCCGGATCCGAAACCGTCCGACGCCGGCAAACCGAAGAAGCAGTTCTACACCAGCTGCGCCGAAGCCCGGGCCGACGGCAACTGGCACCTGCGGCGCGGCGAGCCGGGGTACTGGCCCTACCTCGACGGCGACGGCGACGGCGTCGCCTGCGAATCCACCGGCGACTAGGGGCTCAGCGGATTACGTGATCGCCTGGAACACCAGCGCGGTAGCGCCGATCCGGATGACATCGCCGTCACCGAGCAGCGCACCGTTGTCGATGGCTTCCTCGTTGACGTAGACGCCGTTGGCCGAGCCCAGATCCTTGATCAGCAGTCCGGCCCGGCTCGGCATGATGTGCGCGTGATACCGGCTGGCCTTGGGATCGTCCAGGATCAGATCGTTGTCGGTCATCCGGCCGATCCGCAGCCCGGCCGGCGGGATCACCTGTGCCCGGCCGTCGGGCAGGCGCAGCTGTCCGTTGCGGACCGTGCGCGGCATCTCGGTGACCGTCTCGGTCATGTACTTGTGCAGGTCCTCGGTGCGCCGGAACTCGCTGGTGTTCAACGGTTCCTGGCGCAGCACCCGCTGTTCCAGCTCCACCAGCGCCGGACCCGGATCGATGCCGAGCTCCTCGGCGAGCACATCCTTGACCTTGCGGGCGGCGGCGAGCGCGTCGGCCTGCCGTCCGGACAGGTACAGCGCGGTGATCAGCTGCCCCCACAGCGGTTCGCGCAGCGGATGCTCGGCGGTCATCGACCGCAGCTCACCGATCACCGCAGAGTGCCGCCCGCAGGCGATTTCGGCGTCGACCCGAGCGGCCGCGGCGACCAGGCGCTCCTCGTCCATGGCGGTGGCGAAACCGTCGGCGAAGCCCAGCCCCGCCAGATCGGCCAGCGCCCGGCCGCTCCACTCCTGCAACGCGGCGGCGTAGAGCCGCGACGCGCCCTCGTGATCGCCGACGCCGGCGGCCTTGGCCGCGGCCTCCCGGGCCGCCTCGAACCGGCCGATATCGCAGGCTTCCTCAGCGATCTCCAGCCGATAGCCCGAGGACTCGGTGCGCAGCACCTGTGCCGGATCCACCCCCGAATTACGCAGCGCCTTACGGATATTCGAGACGAACACCTGCAAGCTCGCGGCGTAGGAGTCGGGCGGATCCTCGTTCCACACCATGTCGGCCAGCACGGCCGAGGACACCGCGCGGCGCCGATTGACGGTCAGCGCCGCCAGCAACGCGCGCGGCTTGGGCCCGCCGACCGCCACCGGTTCACCACCGACGAACAACCGGACGGGCCCGAGCACGCGCACATCCAAACTCATGAACTTCCTATTGCTCCCTCACCGGCCCGCTTGCGACTGCTTGCAGGTCGCTCGAAAGAGCCAGCGTGAATCCTTTGACACCCGTAAGGCAAAGGCTCAGGCGCTGATCGACCGTCCCGCAGACTTCAGATCATTGCACGCCTCGACGACACGTGCCGCCATGGCCGCTTCCGCCTTCTTCAGGTAGGAGCGCGGATCGTAGACCTTCTTGTTGCCGACCTCGCCGTCGATCTTCAGCACGCCGTCGTAGTTGCCGAACATGTGACCGGCGACCGGACGGGTGAAGGCGTACTGGGTGTCGGTGTCGACGTTCATCTTCACCACACCGAACCGCAGCGAATCCTCGATCTCGGACTTCAGCGAGCCCGAGCCGCCGTGGAAGACGAAATCGAACGGCTGCGCGTCGCCGCCCAGGCCCAGCTTGGCGGCGGCCACCCGCTGGCCCTCGGCCAGCACCTCGGGGCGCAGCTTCACATTGCCCGGCTTGTAGACGCCGTGCACGTTGCCGAAGGTGGCGGCCAGCAGGTACTTGCCGTTCTCGCCGTGGCCCAGCGCGTCGATGGTCTTCTCGAAGTCCTCGGGCGAGGTGTAGAGCTTGTCGTTGATCTCGGCCTCGACACCGTCCTCTTCGCCGCCGACGACGCCGATCTCGACCTCGAGGATGATGTTGGCCGCGTGCGTGGCCTTCAGCAGCTCCTTGGCGATTTCCAGGTTCTCGTCGATCGGGATCGCGGAGCCGTCCCACATGTGCGACTGGAACAGCGGGTTCAGGCCGGCGTTGACGCGCTCCTGCGAGATCGCGATCAGCGGGCGCACGAAGCCGTCCAGCTTGTCCTTGGGGCAGTGGTCGGTGTGCAGCGCGATCGTCACGTCGTACTTGGCGGCGATGACGTGCGCGAACTCGGCCAGCGCCACCGAACCGGTGACCATGTCCTTCACGCCCAGGCCGGAACCGAATTCCGCGCCACCGGTGGAGAACTGGATGATGCCGTCGCTGCCGGCGTCGGCGAAGCCCTTGATGGCCGCGTTGATCGTCTCCGACGAGGTGCAGTTGATGGCCGGGAAGGCGAAGGAGTTCGCTTTGGCCCGACCGAGCATCTCGGCGTAGACCTCCGGAGTCGCGATGGGCACAGTGACAACCTCCGTGTTGATGCGGCAAAAGACAATTCTGTCAGGCACACCCTAAGCCAGGGGGCGTTACCCGGTACTGTGGGCCGGGTAATCGGGCTGGCGGCACTCGAACGGTGCAACGTGACGCGCGCCGGCCGACCCCCGAACAGGAGGCCGCGTGAATCTGCTGGCAGCGACCGATCTACTGGCAGCGACCGATAAGTCGGTGTGGAGCAACATCCTCGACCCGATGACACTGCTCACCGAGACCTGGCTGGCGAACGCGGTACTGCCCGCGATCCTGATCATCGTCTTCATCGAGACCGGTCTGCTGTTCCCGATCCTGCCCGGTGATTCACTGCTGTTCACCGGCGGCATGCTGTCCGCGCAGCCCAATCCGCCGGTCTCGATCTGGGTGCTGCTGCCCGCGACCATCCTGGTGGCTTTCCTCGGCGACCAGACCGGCTACTGGATCGGCCGCGGTATCGGCCCGAAGATCTTCCACAAGGAAGACACCCGCTTCTTCAAGAAGCACTACATCACCGATACCCACGACTTCTTCGAGAAGCACGGCCCGAAGACGATCATCCTGGCCCGCTTCGTCCCGATCGTGCGTACCTTCATGCCGGTGCTGGCGGGCGTCTCGCAGATGACCTATCGCAAGTTCGTCGCCTTCGACATCGTGGGCGCGATCCTGTGGGGCGGCGGCGTCACCATCATCGGTTACTTCCTGGGCAACGTGGCGTTCGTGCGGGACCACGTCGAGGCGATCTTCCTGCTGATCGTGTTCGTCTCGATCCTGCCCGGCATCATGGCCGTCGCGAAGAAGCTGATGAACCGCGGCAACACCCCGGCCAAGGACATCCTCGACGCCGAGCTCACCGGCACGACCAACGAATCGACCCGCTGACCCGGTGGCTGCGGCGCCTCTTCTTCTCGCGGTCGAGCCCCTCGCGGTGGGGTCCTTCGACCCGCTCCTCTCGGCGGGCCCCACGCTCGTCTGGACGGTGGTGCTCACCTTCGTCTTCCTGGAATGTGCGCTGATCATCGGGCTGTTCCTGCCCGGCGACTCGATGCTCCTCACGGCGGGCATCGTCATGTCCGCGCACGCCACCGGCGAACCCCAGGTCTGGGCGCTCTCGGTGGGCGCGATGGTCGCCGCGATCGCCGGCAACCAGGTCGGGTACGTCATCGGGCAGCGCACGGGCCACCACCTGGTGGCCCGCAAGAACGGCCGCTATATCAACACCCGCAACCTGGCCCGCGTCTCGGAGTTGTTGCAGCGCCACGGTTTTCTCGCGGTGCTGGTGGCGCGCTGGATCCCGTGGGTGCGCACGCTGTGCCCGATGGTCGCCGGGGCGGCCGGGATGGATCACCGCAAGTACACCGTGGCCAGCACCATCGGCGCGATCATCTGGGCGCCGGTGCTGCTGCTGGTCGGTTACTACGCGGGCGGCTGGCTGCAGCGGGTGCCGTCGCTGATGCCGCTGGTGATCGCCACGCTGGTGATCGGCCTGATCATCGGCACCGTGCTCGGTGTCCGGCACTACCGGCAGGAAATGGCCAAGCCCGCCGAGGAGTTCGACGTGGAATCCGCCCCCGCGGAACGCTAGAGTCCCGCGGCGCTGACCTGATAGGCGGCTTCCATCAGCAGCCAGCCCGACAGCTGCACGGACAGGTCGCGCTCGGGAATCTCCGAGGCGGTCACCGACCCGCCCGAGGTGAAGAAACCCGCACCGGCGCTCCCGCCCGGGACCCGGGCGGGTTTGCCCCAATCGGCGCCGAACAACGGCTCGCCCTCCACCTCGAGGCGATTCGCCCACGCCGCCGCCGCGGATTTCCGGACCAGGGCCGCCGCGAGCTGGCGATCCTCGACCTGCGGGCGGTCCTCGCCCGGCAGCATCAGCGCGACCACGGCCAGATAGCGGGCCAGGATTCCGTTGAACAGGCCACCGTCGCCACCGCCGCCGCCGTGGATCACGCCGCCGGTGGTCATCCGCTCCTCGACCGCGTGCAGCAGCCGATGGACCCGTTCCACGTGCCGTTGTTCACCGGTGTGCACCGCCAGCTCGGCTTCCAGCCCGAGCACCACGCCCTGGCAGTAGCTGAAGATCGGCCGCTCGATCATCCCGGACGGTAGGTGGATGCCGTCCAGGATCAGGCCGGTCTCCGCGTCGCGGAGGTTCTCCTCCAGCCAGTCCGAGATCTCCTGCGCGCGCCCGTGCCGGCCGAGCCGGGACAGCGCGATCCCCGCGGGACCGTTCGCGGGGGCGTTGTAGAAATCGGAGTTCATCCGCCACGGAATGCCGCCGCCGACCGCCGGATTCCAGGCGTCGTAGAGCTTGTTCTCCAGCGCGATCAGCGCGCCGCGCACCTCGGTGATGCCCTGGGTGCGTTCGGCGCGTTCCAGGGAAATGGCCAGCCAGGCCATGTCGTCGTAGTACTTGTTGGTCCAGCCGGTGATGTTGCGCACCCGGTGCGAGCGCACCAGTTCGCCGATTCGTTTACGGCGGGCCGGGGTCGGCACGCGATTGGCGGCGTCGACGGCGCAGTCGATCAGATGCGCCTGCCACCAGTAGTGCCAGTATCCGAAGGCGCGTTCCCGCTTGGTGGCGGGCCAGCCGACGACGCCGAGTTCGGTGCCCGGGAAGGCCCACAGGGCCCGCAGGTGCCGGGAGATGATCGCGGATTCCGCCATATCGGCTCGCTCGGACCACAGTTCGGGCGTCGATGCAGCGTCCTGCCCAGTATTCGGGCTTCGCGATGTCATTCCTCAATGGTGCCAGCTTGTACGCACATTACGTGGCCTATTTGTTACACAACTCGCTACCAGGAGTCGGACAAATCGGCGTGTTGCCGAACCCACGCATGCATGGCGATGCCCGCCGCGACCCCGGCATTGATACTGCGGGTGGACCCGAACTGGGCGATCGAGACGGTCAGCGCCGCCGCGTCCTTGGCGTGCTCGGTGACCCCGGGGCCTTCCTGCCCGAACAACAGCAGGCAGTCGCGCGGCAGGTCGGCGGTCTCCAGCGGCACCGCGCCCGGCACGTTGTCCACGGCCACGACGGTCAGGCCGTGCCGCGCCGCGTAGGCGAGCAGTTCGGCCAGGTCGGCGTGGTGTTCGAGGTGCTGATAGCGATCGGTCACCATCGCGCCGCGCCGATTCCAGCGCCGCCGGCCGACGATGTGCACCGCGGCCGCGGCGAAGGCGTTGGCGGTGCGGACCACGGTGCCGATGTTGGCATCGTGCCCGAAATTCTCGATGGCGACGTGGAACGGGTGCCGGCGCCGGTCGATGTCGGCGACGATGGCCTCGCGGGTCCAATAGCGATAGGCGTCCACGACATTGCGGCGGTCGCCGTGCGCGAGCAGCTCCGGGTCCAGGCGCGCGTCATCCGGGGCCTGGGTCCCGAATTCTTCGGACCACGGCCCGACACCGTGCGGATGCTCGCCCCATTCCGTTGGTCCGGGAACCTGCTCGGCAGTGTCGGGCTGTGGGTGAGTCACTCCGACGATGCTAATTCCAGCGGCGCCGTGATCAGTACGTGCTGGCGCTGAAGGCGCCGGCGAGGATCGCGATGATCACGAAGACAAGGCTCAGCGCGATCAGCGCGGAGCCGATGATGCCCAGGATGAAGCCCGCCTGCGCCTTGCCGCGGCCACCCATGGCGCCGCCGGAGGCGTCGATCTCGTCCATGGCCTTCTTGCCCATGAACCAGGCGAACGGCGCGCAGAGCCCGCACAGGGTGACGCCGAGGATGCCCAGGATGAGCACCAGGGTCGACTGCGGGTGTTCCTGCTGGCCGTAGGGGCTGCCGTACGGCGCGGCGCCATAGGGCTGCTGACCATACGGCTGTTGCCCGTAGGGCTGCTGACCATAGGGCTGCTGCCCGTAAGGCTGTTGCCCGTACGGCTGCTGCTGGGCATAGGGGTCGGATTGCTGTCCGTACGGCTGCTGCGGCTGCTGCGCGTGCGGATCGGATTGGCCGTACGGCTGCTGGCCGTACGGCTGTTGCCCATAGGGCTGATCCGGCTGGCCGGACTTGTCCATCGACGGCGGAAAACTCATGAGGAGATGTTAGCCGTCAGCGTTCCGCTTCGGTGGGTCTGCGACATCACAGGGATATGCCGACTGCGATGAACATGGTGAGGAAAGCCGCCACGCCCAGGCTCAACAGAACGGTGGCGATGATGCCGCAGATGTACCCGGCCTGCGCACTGCCGCGGCCGTCCAGCGCACCCTCGGCGGCGTCGATCTCGTCCATCGCTCGTTTGCCCAGCACCCAGGCGAAGGGGCCGAGCACCACCAGGAGTGGGCACATGACCGTCCCGACCAACGCGGCGATGCCGAGCGCCATGGCGGTGTTCGCCTGCGGATGCTGCGGCGGCCGGACATAGGGTGGGTAACCGTAATACGGCCCCGGATACGCGTTCACCCCCTCGATCGTACGAGGTGTAGCTGGCACCACCATGGTTTCGGCGGACAGCTCCCTCGAAAGCCGTTGCCGCACCGACAAGCATGGAATACATGACCGAGACACAGGCCGAACCGACCGTCTTCCTCGACCCGCCGCCACCGGCCGGGCCGCAGGTGTGGCGCACCATCCTGCGCGCGCCCTTCCAGGTCCGGGCCTGGAAGGAGCTTGCCTATCTGCTGGCGGGTTTCGCGCTCGGACTGGTGGTCGTCACCTACCTGTTCGTGGCCATCGGCGGCGGCCTGTACGTCTCGATCACCATCATCGGCATTCCGCTGCTGGCGCTGGCGCTGCTGGGCGGGCGCACCTTCGGCCGGATCTACCGGGCGCTGACGCGGACCCTGCTCGATACCCCGGTGGAGCCGCCGCCGCCGTTCCAGCGGCAGCCCGGCGTCTTCGGCTTCCTGAAGAGCGCCTTCACCGACCGGCCGAGCTGGCGGGCGCTGCTGTTCCTGGTGGTGCAGGTGCCGCTGGGCCTCGTGCTCGGCTATCTCGCCCTGATCGTCGTGGCGATGACCGTGTTCGTCGCGCTCTCCCCGATCTTCTGGGCGGCGTTGCGGCCCGTCAATATCGACGAGAACGGCGTCGAACACCACTCGCTGATGCAGTTCGGGTCGTTCTACGTCGACACCTGGCCGCGGGTGCTCGGCGTCGCGGCGATCGGCCTCGTGCTGTGCTTCGCCTTGCCGTGGCTGGTGCGGGCGCTCTGCCTGGTGCACCGGGCGCTCACGCTCACCCTGCTCTCGGCCACCACCCGCGACAAGCAGCTGGCGGAGTTACAGGAAAGCCGCCGCGCCGTCGTGGACGATGCCGCCGCAACCCTGCGCCGGGTGGAACGCGACCTGCACGACGGCACCCAAGCCCGGCTGGTCACCATCGCCATGGCACTGGGCCGCGCCGAGGAACGGCTGGACGCGGGCGGGGATCCACGCGATCTCATCGCCAACGCCCATGCCAGTTCCAAGGAGGCGCTCACCGAACTGCGCGAACTGGTGCGCGGAATCCATCCGCCTGCCCTGGAATTGGGCCTGGAACCGGCCTTGGAAACGCTGACCTCCCGCTGCGCCGTCCCGGTGGACCTGCGGGTGACGCTGCCGCAGCGGCCCAGCCCCGCCATCGAGGCCATCGCCTACTTCTCGGTCGCCGAACTGCTCACCAATGTGGTGAAGCACGCGCACGCCAACCGGGCCTGGGTCTCGGTCGTCCCGCACGACGGGCGCACGATCGCGATCACGGTGCGCGACAACGGAATCGGCGGCGTGCTGCCCCCGGGTGATACGGAAACAGCGGGCGGGAGCGGACTTTCCGGCCTGGCGGCGCGAGCGCGCGCGGTCGACGGGACGCTGACCGTGGACAGCCCGACCGGCGGCCCGACCGTGGTGACCCTGCTGCTGCCGAAAGTAGGCCCGTGATGACCACCCCGTTACGCATCGTCATCGCCGAGGACAGCGCGATCCTCCGCGACGGCCTGGCCGGGCTGCTCGCCGAACGCGGACATCAGGTGGTCGCCATGGTCGGCGACGCCTCCACCCTGAGCGACGTTGTCGGACAGCACAATCCGGATGTCGCCGTGGTCGACGTGCGGATGCCGCCGACCTTCACCGACGAAGGGCTGCTGGCCGCGATCGAACTGCGCCGCAAGTACCCGATGACCGGCGTGCTGGTGTTCTCACAGTGGATCGAGACCCGCTATGCCACCGAGCTGCTGGCCGGCGGCGCGAGCGGCGTCGGCTATCTGCTCAAGGACCGGGTGGCCGACGTGCGCGAATTCGTCGACGCCCTGCAGCGGGTCGCGACCGGCGGCACCGCCCTGGATCCGGAAGTGGTGAGTCAGCTGATGGGCGCCTCCCGGCAACAGGATTCGCTGGCCCGGCTCACCCCGCGGGAACGCGAAGTCCTCGAACTGATGGCCCAGGGCCTGTCCAACAACGCGATCGCCGAATCGCTCACCGTCACCGAGCGGGCGGTGGAGAAGCACATCGGCAATATCTTCGTGAAACTCGATCTGCCTGTGTCGGATACCCACCATCGGCGGGTGCTGGCTGTGCTCCGTCTCAAAGGCTGACCAGATTTCGTCAAGGCCGGTTCACGGCCGCACCTGTCGACCTACCCTGGAGGTGCAGGGTTTCCGGGTGAAGGCTTGGCATGGATCACGGGCGCATTCTTCGCACGGTGCTCGGCATCACCGCCGGGTACCTGGTCCTGCTCGGCCTGTGGCTCGGCTGGCTCATCCACCACGCCCCGCCGGGCACCGTGCCCTATCAGGTGGTCGCGATGGTCGGCCTGTTCGGCTCCTGCCTGGGCCTGGGCATGCTGTTGGCCAACCGTCCCTCCCGCGCGGACCGCGAACTCTGGCGGCACGGGCTGGAGGGCTGGGCCACCGTCAAAGGCCGCCGGGCCCTCGAACGCACCGACCATCACAGCGAAATGACGCAGCTGGAACTGGAACTGACCATCCCGGGCGCCGAAACCTACACCGGCTCCATCACTTTCGACCTGATGCCCGCCGACAGCCCGAAAGTCGCCGTCGGCGAGACCATTTCGATCCGGGTCGATCCCGCCAACCGGGATCGCATCATCCTCGTGCTGTGACCTGGTGCGCGCGCGGGTCGGCCAGCAGGTACTGCGCCGCCGCGTAGGTGGTGAGGATGACGCCCTCGGTGACATGCCGGGAGCGCGTGCTGCGCGCGAACAGGCGGCGCAGCACGATCAGTCCATCGGACACGGTGAACAGCAAAGCGCCGAGCCCCAAGCGGCTGCGCGGATCGGTGCCGGGGATATTCAGCCCCGCAACGTTTTTCGCGCCGGGCGCCAGGTCCGGATCCGAGGCCAGGACGGCAGCGGTACCCAGCGTCGCACCGTAGGCGGTCAAAGGCAGTGCGACAGTGGGCGCTTTGGTCCGCAGCAGCGCACCCGCGCCGAGCCAGGCGGCGACCCGGGGCAGCGCGACGGCGGGCAACGGCCGGGCGCCCTTGCGCAACCACAGCGCCGAATACCCGGTCTGCATCACGGCGAACGACGACGCGCCCGCGATCAGGCGGCGGTCGTTGTCGGGATCGATCAACAGGATGTCCCCGACGGTGGCCGCCGCGAGCGAACCGAGCAGCACCTTCCGATCGGTGGCATCGATCTCGACGCCGGCGGTCGCCACATCCGCGGCGAGCAACGGCATCAGCAGCGGCTTGGCGGCCCACTGCAATTTCTCCCGGCCGGTGACCGCCCCGAAGACGGTGACCGCCGCGGCCGCTAGGTACCCGGCTCTGAACGCACGCATGGGAGGAACCTCAGAAGCTCGGCTCGGCGGGCGCGGGCGGCAGGATGACGACCTGGCCCGCGTAGCTCAGGCCCGCGCCGAACCCGAGCAGCAGCGCCGTCTGCCCGCCCTTGGCCTTGCCGGAGACCAGCATTTCCTCGATCGCCAGCGGAATGGACGCGGCGGAGGTGTTGCCGGTGTTCTCGATGTCGTTGGCCATCGGGATGTCCTCGGCCAGGCCCAGGTTCTTGCGCATCAGCTCGTTGATGCGGGCATTGGCCTGGTGCGGGACGAACACCTCGATGTCCTCTTTGGCGACGCCGGACATCTCCAGCGCCGAGGCCAGCGCGCGCGGCAGCGTGACCGCGGCCCAGCGGAAGACGCTCGGGCCCTGCATGCGCAGCGACATCCGGCCGATCGCCTCGGTCTCCGGGTCGATGCCCTGCATGGCCTGCGCCTTGTTCATGTATTCCAGGAAGTCGACGTCCTGGGCGATCGCTTCGGCGTGCTCGCCGTCGCTGCCCCACACCGTCGGGGAGATGCCGTTCTCGTCGCTCGGGCCGACCACGACCGCGCCCGCGCCGTCACCGAAGATCATGGCGGTACCGCGGTCGGTCGGATCGAGTCCGACAGTCATCGTTTCCGCGCCGATCACCAGTACGTATTCGGCGGAGCCCGCGCGGATCAGGTCGGCCGCAACGCCGAGGCCGTACCCGAAACCGCCGCAACCCGAGGTCAGGTCGAATGCGGGAACACCGTTGATACCCAGGTCGTGGGCGATGGTGGGAGCGCCGTGCGGGGTGAGTTTGAGCCAGCTCGAGGTGCACAGGATCACGGCGCTGATCTTCGACCGGTCGATGCCGGTGTTGTTCAGCGCGCGCTCGCCGGCCGCGGCCGCCATCGAACGCAGCGTCTCCTCGCCACTGATCCAGCGGCGATTGCGGATACCGGTGCGCTCGTAGATCCACTCGGGAGTGGAATCCAGCACCGCGCACACCTCGTCATTACTGACGATTCGCTGCGGGCGGTAGGCACCGATTCCGAGCATCGCAACGTTCTCGCGATTTTTGTTGACAGCAATGCTCACCATGGGTGACTCACACGACCCTTCACCGGACAACCCTGGAAACCGTGCCCAGGCTAACCCAGGGCAAGGTCTTTCAAACCGAGGATAGAACGATATTCCAGGCCCTCGGCAGCGATCACCTGATCGGCTCCGGTTTCCCGGTCGACAACGGTGGCCACACCGACGACGGTAGCGCCCGCCTCGCGCAGCGCGCGCACTGCGGTCAGGGGCGAGTTGCCGGTGGTGGTCGTGTCCTCGACCACCAGCACGCGTTTGCCGACGATCTCCGGGCCCTCGATCTGGCGCTGCATGCCGTGCGTCTTGGCGGCCTTGCGCACCACGAAAGCGTTGATCGGGCGGCCCGGAGCGTGCATGACGGCCAGCGCCACCGGGTCCGCGCCCATGGTCAGACCGCCCACCGAGTCGAACTCCCAATCCGCGACCAGCTCACGCAGTAGCCGGCCGATCAGCGGGCCGGCCTCGTAATGCAGGGTGGCGCGCCGCAGATCGACGTAGTAATCGGCCTCCTTGCCGGAGGACAACGTGACCTTGCCGTGCACGACCGCCAGCTCGCGCACCAGCGCGGCCAGCTTGTCGCGATCGAGCAGGGTTCCCTCGCTCATGTCTTCTCAGGTCCTTCCGCGTGAATTGAACAGGCCGCGACTCATGCGCACCTGCAGGGCTCGCGGAATCATGCCAGCCGCCGTGGTGAGCACCTTGTACTGCACTCCGGGCACCGACACCACCCGGTCTTTCTCCAGATCGTCCAGAGAACCGTTGACCACTTGCTCGACGGATAGCCACATCGCTTTCGGCGTCGACGACATCTCGATACCGGCACGCTCGTGGAACTCGGTCCGCACGAATCCGGGGCAGAGCGCCTGGATCCGCACACCGGTTCCGGCGAGGCCGCCCGCCAAGCCTTCGGTGAAGGATACGACGTAGGCCTTGGAGGCCGAATAGGTCGAGCCCCGTCCGGGCACCAGGCCCGCGACGCTGGCCACGTTCACGATGGAACCCTTGGCCGCGGCGATCATGGCGGGCAGCGCGGCGTGCGTCAGTTGCAGCACCGCGGTGACATTGACGTCGAGCTGGGACTGCAACTGCTCGTACGGCAGCGTCCAGAATTCGCCCTTGTGCGCGAATCCCGCGTTGTTGACCAGGAATTCGATGCCCGCGGCGGCCCGGTCGGCGACCCGCGCCCGGTCCTTCGCCGCGGCGAGATCGGCGGCGAGCACCTCCGAGCGGGTGCCGAACTTGCGCTCCAGTTCCCCCGATAGCGCGGTCAGGCGCTCGGTGTCGCGGGCGACCAGCACCAGGTCGTAACCGAGCGAGGCCAGCCGGGTGGCGTAGCCGTGGCCGATGCCGGAGGTGGGTCCGGTGATCAAGGCGACCGGGCGGGTGACGCCGGGCAGGCGTGCGGAAGCAGAACTCTCGGTCATCGCGACCACATTCCAATCAGCGAACTATTGCGGGACCGGTCCCTGATACGGCCGGAATCCAGGGTGGAACGGTCCGCCGGGCTGGGGCGCCTCGTCGCGCCCGTGGGGATCGTCGTCTTCGTCGGCGCGCTCGTCACGCGTCCGGGAGCGGGCGTCCGGGACCACGGCCAGCGACGGGCGGCGCGGCGGTTCCTGGGTGCGCGGCTCGGGTTCGTCGTCGAACTCCTCGATGTCCCAGTCGTCTTCGCGCTCGGCCGCCTCGAACTCGGGCTCCTCGTCCTCGCTCTTGCGCGGTCGCGGACGGCCCGGATCGTGGCCGGCGGCGCCGGTGCGCGGATCGGCGACCGGCGGCAGCACATGCAGCAGACCCGAGAGCCGCAGCACCGCGTCGATCGCGGTCTCCCAGTCTTTGGCGGAGGTGCCGATGGAGAGCATGCCGAGGGTCCAGTTGCCTTCGGACCACAGCATCTGCACCGTGTCGGGCAGGGTCTCGATGAAGGCGACCATCCGCTGATCCACGGCGTGCCTGGCGATTTCGGGATTGGTGGCGAACACCACCCGGTCGCCGATCGCGCCGAGCAACTCCAGGTCGGCGTCCTTGGGCGGCGAGGCCGTCTTCAGGCGCATGTCCACATCGATATCCGAACCGATCTGCCGGCGCACCGCGACCAGAGTCGCCGCGTCCTCCAGATCGAACAGCACGAACTTCTCGCCCTTGCGAATTCCGGATACCACGTCCACGGCGGAGAGGTAGCCGAGCTTTGCCAGCGCACCGCGCCGCCAGGTGGAAGGCAGCGCCGGTTCCACCGACACATACGTGTAGCCCTGGGCTTTCGCCCAGACCTGGCGTGCGTGACCGGTCCGCTGCCGCTGGACCCGATCGAAATACAGCAGCACGATCGCACCTACCAGTGCGATCGCCGCCAACCCGAACCACAATGCCGTCATCGCCGTCTACCTTAATGGGCGCAGCCCGGCAGAGTTCGTCATTGAGTGCGCGCCGAGCCGAACCTCGCTATCGAGGCCCGCCGGGCAGCGCGGTGCTGATGATGAACTTGGCCAAGATGGACCCGTCCGGATTCTTGTCACCCTGCACCATCACTATGTCACCGACGGGCAGGTCCGACACCTTCGCGCCGGACAGCGAAATCACCTGTGTCATGTCATCGGTGTGCACGGTGACGGTGCCGCCCGAGGCGGAGTCCAGGGTCAGGGTGCCGCCGGCGTTGGCGTTGATGGTGCCCATGGTCGCGCCGAGGTTGTCGAACCCGGGCACTCCGGGGATCCCCGTGGTGCTCTGCCCGGACTGCGGAGGCAGCGTCGGCACCGTGTACACCGGCGGGGCCGTGGTGTTCGCCGCGGTGCCCGACCCGGAATCGCGGCCGCCGAGCAGCGCGCCCGCGACCACGCCGGCCACGGCGATCAGCGCGATCACGCCCAGCGCCAGCGCGATCCAGAGCCCGGTGTTGCGTTTCGGCGGGCCCGGCGGCGCCGCGTTCGGCGGCAGGCCGGGCGGTGTCGCACCGGGCGGGACCGGACGCTGGGCCTGCACGGTGGGATGCGGGTACTGGTTGCCGTAGCCCCCGCTTTCATAGGCGCCCCACTGGCTTTCGGCCCGCGGGAGCTGCTGGGTGGCATTCGGCGGCGGGGGCGACCACGCGTCGTACTGCTCGGTCGACGGGTAGACCGACGGTCCCTGGCCGTACTCGGGTGGCGCAGCCGGCGGACCGATGTGCTCGGTCGGTGCGTCCTCCGGACGTTGCCCCCAAGGATCCTTCGGGTTCGTCATGACTTCCAGGGTAGGCGTGGAAGGACGGTCCGGCCGTGAGGTCGGACCGTCCGTTTCCTACTTACCGACCACGAGAGTGTCGCGGTTGGCGTCCAGGTCGACCTTGACCGTGTCGCCGTCGAGCACCTCACCGGCCAGCAGTTCCTTGGCGAGGGTGTCGCCGATGGCCTGCTGGATCAGCCGGCGCAGCGGCCGCGCGCCGTAGACCGGGTCGTAACCGCGCATGGCCAGCCAGAGCTGAGCCGCCTCGCTCACCTCGAGGGTCAACCGGCGCTGTGCGAGCCGCTTCTGCAACTGCTGCAGCTGGATGTCGACGATCGAGCGCAGTTGATCCTCGTCCAGGTGATGGAACATCACCACGTCGTCGAGACGGTTGAGGAACTCCGGCTTGAACGCCCGGCGCACCGCTTCCAGCACCAGCTCCGGATCGCCGCCCGCACCGAGGTTGGAGGTCAGGATCAGGATGGTGTTGCGGAAGTCGACGGTGCGGCCCTGGCCGTCGGTGAGCCGGCCCTCGTCGAGCACCTGCAACAGGATGTCGAAGACATCCGGATGCGCCTTCTCGATCTCGTCGAACAGGATGACCGAGTACGGCCGCCGCCGCACGGCTTCGGTGAGCTGACCGCCCTGGTCGTAGCCGACATAGCCGGGCGGGGCGCCGACCAGGCGGGCCACCGCGTGCTTCTCGCTGTACTCGCTCATGTCGATGCGGACCATGGCGCGTTCGTCGTCGAACAGGAAGTCCGCCAAGGCCTTCGCCAACTCGGTCTTGCCGACGCCGGTGGGGCCGACGAACAGGAACGAGCCGGTGGGGCGGTTCGGGTCGGCGACGCCGGCGCGGGCGCGGCGCACCGCGTCCGATACCGCCTGCACGGCTTCGGTCTGGCCGACCACGCGGTGGCCGAGCTCGTCCTCCATGCGCAGCAGCTTCTGGGTCTCACCCTCGAGCAGCCGGCCGGTGGGGACGCCGGTCCAGGCCGACACCACGTCGGCGATATCGTCCGGGCCGACCTCCTCCTTGAGCATGATCTCGCCGTCGCCGGCCGCGGCGGACGCCTTTTCGGCCGCGGCGAGCTTCTTCTCCAGCTCCGGGATCCGGCCGTAGCGCAGCTCGGCGGCCTTGCCCAGATCGCCGTCGCGTTCGGCGCGCTCGGATTCGCCGCGCAGCGACTCCAGCTCTTCCTTGAGCAGGCGCACCTGGTCCAGCGCGCCCTTCTCGTTCTGCCAGCGGGTCATCAGCTGGTTCAGTTTTTCCTTGCCGTCGGCGAGTTCGGCACGCAGCTTCTCCAGGCGGATCTTGGAGGCCTCGTCGGTCTCCTTGCTCAGCGCCATCTCCTCGATCTCCAACCGGCGCACCGAGCGCTCGATCTCGTCGATCTCGACCGGGCGCGAGTCGATCTCCATGCGCAGCCGGGAGGCCGCCTCGTCGACCAGGTCGATCGCCTTGTCCGGCAGGAAGCGCGCGGTGATGTAGCGGTCGGACAGCGTGGCCGCCGCGACCAGTGCGGAGTCGGTGATACGCACGCCGTGGTGCACCTCATAGCGCTCCTTGATGCCGCGCAGGATGCCGACGGTGTCCTCCACCGAGGGCTCCCCGACCAGCACCTGCTGGAAGCGGCGCTCCAGCGCGGCGTCCTTCTCGATGTGCTGGCGATACTCCTCCAGCGTGGTGGCGCCGACCAGGCGTAGCTCACCGCGGGCGAGCATCGGCTTGATCATGTTGCCGGCGTCCATGGCGGACTCGCCGGTGGCGCCCGCGCCGACGATGGTGTGCAGCTCGTCGATGAAGGTGATGACCTGTCCCGCGCTGTTCTTGATGTCCTCGAGCACGGCCTTGAGCCGCTCCTCGAATTCGCCGCGGTACTTCGCGCCGGCCACCATCGCGCCCAGGTCGAGCGAGACGACGTTCTTGCCGCGCAACGACTCCGGGACGTCCCCGGCCACGATGCGCTGGGCGAGACCTTCGACGATGGCGGTCTTGCCGACGCCGGGCTCGCCGATCAGCACCGGGTTGTTCTTGGTGCGGCGGCTCAAAACCTGTATGACGCGGCGGATTTCGGAATCCCGCCCGATCACCGGGTCGAGTTTGCCCTCGCGGGCCAGCGCCGTCAGGTCGGTGGAGTACTTCTCCAGCGCCTGGTAGCTGCCCTCCGGATCGGGGGTGGTGACCTTCGCGCTGCCGCGCACGGTGGTGAACGCCTCGCGCAGCGCGTCGGCGGTGGCGCCGTACTTCTTCAGCAGCATGGTCACATCCGAGTCGCCGGCGGCCAGGCCGACCATGACATGCTCGGTGGAGACGTACTCGTCGCCCATCTCCTTGGCCAGGTGCTGGGCGGCGGTGATCGCGGCCAGGCATTCGCGCCCGAGTTGCGGCTGGGTGGTGGCGCCGCTGGCGCGCGGCAGCCGGTCCACGATGTCCTGGGCCTCGCGCCGGACCGCGGCCGGGTCCACTCCGACCGCCTTGAGCAAGGGCGCGGCGATGCCGTCGGTCTGATCCAGCAACGCCACCAGCAAGTGCGCCGGACGAATCTCCGGATTGCCCGCGGCCGAGGCCGCCTGCAGAGCGGCGGTCAGAGCCGCCTGGGTCTTGGTGGTGGGATTGAACGAGTCCACGGTCACCTTCCTGCTAGTCGAGTGGGTTCCACTGATCCAACGTCGGAAAGGTTGAGTCTGTTCCGCTCAAGTTTGCAATTTCTCAGCTACCTACCAGCGGGGCTGCTGACCAGCGCCAATCGTCCACGCTACGCCGCACCCGGGTCGAATGCGATGAATCACGGCACAGGTGGTGTAGGGATTCATAGGACGGTTCTGATTGTTGGTGAATGGGTCATATTCAGCCCGAAACGAGGAGCGGAACGATGCGCGCAGTATCGATCAGTGAGTTCGGAGCAACCCCTGAATTGACCGATATGCCGGTCCCGGAGCCGGGCCCGCGGGAAGTCCGCGTGCAGCTCGAGGCGGCCGGCGTCAACCCATTCGACAAGAGAATCGCCGACGGCTTCCTGGACGGGAAAATGCCCCACGACTTTCCGCTGATTCTCGGCGTGGACGGCGCCGGCACGGTGGTCGAGACCGGCGCCGAGGTCACCCGCTTCGCGGCCGGGGATCGGGTGGCCGGCAAGTTCCTCGCCGGCCGGGCCGGCCACGGCGCCTTCGCCGAGTACGCGGTCCTGCCCGAGGACGCGGCCCTGGTCCGGATTCCCGACGGCATCGCCACCATGGCGGCCGCGGCGGTGCCGACCGCGGGCGTCACCGCCCAGGATCTGGTGGACGCGGCCAAGATCGAGCCGGACGAGATCGTGCTGATCGTGGGCGCCACCGGTGGCGTCGGCGTCTTCCTGGTGCAGCTGTCCAATCTCGCGGGCGCGCACGTCATCGCGACCGCGCGCGGCGCGGCGGCCGATCAGATGAACCGGCTCGGGGCGGCCGAGACCATCGACTACACCCAGGGCTCGGTGGCCGAGCAGGTGGCCGTGCTCTACCCGGACGGCGTCGACGTGCTCTTCGATCTGGTCAGTCCGCCCGAGCAGCTCACCGAGCTCACCGCGCTGGTGCGCGACGGCGGCAACGTCTTCTCCACCATCGGGTCCGCGGACCAGCCCGCGCTGCTGGACCGCGGAATCAAGGGCGGCAACTTCCAATCCAACGGCGCCGCACCGGAATTGGCCCGACTACTCCGGCGGGTGAGCGACGGCGACGTGGTGATCCCGATCGAGTCGACAGTGCCCTTGGAACAGGCCGCCGCGGTCCTCGCCAAACCTGGAGCGCGCGGCAAAACCGTCCTGAGTATCTGACTTCTGACCCAAGCGTTCAGTTCCCTCGTAGGCCCGCGTACAGCCTGGTTTGCCGACGGATTACCGTTCCTCACGGCCATACCCTGACGACCTCCGGTTTTTCCTGGATACTGGTCGGACACGGCCGACGGGTATGTCCCTGGGCAAGACGAGGGAAAGGAAGCTCCACGTCGTGGATGCGCGTTCAGCAGCGCTGGTCCGCGCCAACTTCCGTACGGTGACCGAATCACCGAACGGACCCGAGCGGTTGATCAGCACGTTCTACGGCTTTTTGTTCGCCGAGAACCCCCAGCTCCGAGAGCTGTTCCCGCCTGCGATGGATATGCAGGCCAAGCGGGTGTGCACTGCGATCCAATGGGTGCTGGACCATCTCGAAGACTGGGAGCGGGCCCAGAAGTTTCTCGAGCAGCTCGCCCGCGACCATCGCAAATACGGCGTCGAGGCCTCGCACTACGACGCGGCGGGGCACGCGTTGCTACAGGCGTTCCGGTCCTACAACGGCGCCGGCTGGAACCGCGACCTGCACGAGGGCTGGCGCGATGTCACCATCCTGATTTCGGCGTCCATGGCCATCGGTACCAATTCCGATAAGTCGCAACCCTTTTGGGAAGCGACAGTGGTCGGACACCGGCGCGTGCTGGAGGATCTGGCGATCGTCCGGCTGCAATCCGACACCCCGATCCCCTATCAGGCCGGCCAGTACGTGCCGATCACGGTGCCGCAGCGGCCGAAGATGTGGCGCTATCTCTCCCCCGCGATTCCGGCGAATCCGTACGGGGAGATCGAATTCCACGTCCGCAAGATCCGCGGCGGCTGGGTCAGCCCGGCCATCGTCAACGAGACCCGGGTCGGGGACCGCTGGCAGATCGCGGCGCCGCTCGGCGGGCTGCACGTCGACCGGGAGAGCCGCCGCGACGTGCTGCTGATCGGCGCGGGCACCGGCATCGCCCCGCTGCGCGCGCAGTTGATCGAGATGGGTCAGCGCGGGGTGAATCCGCGGGTGCACTTCTTCATCGGCGGGCACTACCCCTGCGACCTGTACGACGTGGAGAACATGTGGCAGCTCTCGCAGAGCAATCCGTGGCTCACCATCGTTCCGGTCTGCGAGGAGAAGACCAACCCGTGGTGGTTCCCGCATCCGCCCGCCGAGGAGCCCTACGGCATGCATCGCCGGCTGACCGGCAACCTCGGCGCGGTCGTCGCGAGCTTCGGCGCGTGGGCGGACCGCCAGATCCAGATCGCCGGATCGGCCCGCATGATCGCCGATACGCGCAGAGCCCTGCTTTCGGTCGGCACCCCTGAGCACATCATCACCTCCGATCCTGTGTAAGCGAGAGACCTTTGGAGATCGATCCCAGCCTCATCGCGCCCCCGGAATGGCGGGCGACGGTCGTCGGGCATCACCGGTTGCGCAACGACCTGGCGGTGATCCGCCTGATCGGCGAATTCGTGCCGTTCACCGCCGGACAGTCGGTGGAGGTACGCGTGCCGCAGCACCCGGAGGTGCGGCGGCGGTTGTCGCCCGCGCTGCCGCCGTCGCTGGACGGCAAGCTGGAGTTCCACGTGCGCACGGTGCCCGGCGGCTGGCTCAGCAGCACCCTGGTCACCGAAACGCAGACCGGCGACGAATGGCGGATCGCCGCGCCCGCGGGCATGTTCCAGGTGGACCCGGACGGCGACGAGATCGTCATGATCGCGGGCGGCACCGGGCTGGCCCCGATGCGCTCGCAGATCCTGGAGCTGGCCCGGCACCCGGAGCCGCCGCGCACCTACCTGTTCTTCGGCGGACACAGCCCGCGCGACCTCTACGCCGGCGACATGCTGACACTGCTGGCCGAGGAATTGCCTTGGCTGACAGTCGTTCCCGTGGTCGACAGCCTGGCGGATCCGGGCTGGACCGACGACTGGTACGAGCACTCGCGGGTCGATATCGGCTTCGCGCCCGAGGAATTGCTGCAAGGCACGCTGGCCGAGGTGATCGGCACGCACGGGGCCTTCGACGCGCACCAGGTGCTGGTCTGCGGTTCGCCCGCGATGGTGCACGCGACCGTGAACCGGCTCCTGGAGACCGGGACGCCGCCGGAGCGCATCCAGTTCGAGGGCCTCCAGTAACCGGACCATTCGGTCTTTTTTGATTACGAAGCGGCCACATCGTGGCCGGTTCGGGGCCGCCTGACGAGAATGGCTGGGGGCGGCCGGCGCGGCCTTGGGAATAGATCGCGCAGGTGGCCGGTTGAGCAGAACTAGATGTTGAGCGTGTGCGACTCAAGTTTAAGTTGACTCCCGGCGCGACCGAGGGCAGGATTGAGCCGACCACGCTCAGCGTTGCTGGGATCGTGCTCCGCAACAGGTGCTTGGAGCCGCGCTCCGCGCGCCCGGCACCCACCCGTAATACGTCAACTAGGAGGAACCACCATGGCTCGTGCGGTCGGAATCGACCTCGGGACCACGAACTCGGTCGTCGCCGTTCTCGAAGGCGGCGAGCCGGTAGTCGTCGCGAACTCTGAAGGATCGCGCACCACCCCGTCCGTCGTCGCGTTCGCCAAGAACGGTGAGGTGCTCGTCGGTCAGCCCGCCAAGAACCAGGCGGTCACCAACGTCGACCGCACCATCCGCTCGGTCAAGCGCCACATCGGCACCGACTGGACCACCGAGATCGACGGCAAGAAGTACACGCCGCAGGAAATCTCCGCGCGCACGCTGATGAAGCTGAAGCGCGATGCCGAGGCCTACCTCGGTGAGGAGATCACCGACGCGGTCATCACCGTCCCCGCCTACTTCGAGGACGCGCAGCGCCAGGCCACCAAGGAAGCCGGCCAGATCGCGGGCCTGAACGTGCTCCGCATCGTCAACGAGCCCACCGCGGCCGCGCTGGCGTACGGCCTGGACAAGGGCGACAAGGAACAGACCATCCTGGTCTTCGACCTCGGTGGCGGCACCTTCGACGTCTCGCTGCTGGAAATCGGCGAGGGCGTCGTCGAGGTCCGCGCCACCTCCGGCGACAACCACCTCGGTGGTGACGACTGGGACGAGCGCGTCGTGACCTGGCTGGTCGACAAGTTCAAGGCCTCGGCCGGCATCGACCTGACCAAGGACAAGATGGCCCTGCAGCGTCTGCGCGAGGCCGCCGAGAAGGCCAAGATCGAGCTGTCGTCCTCGCAGTCGACCTCGATCAACCTGCCCTACATCACCGTCGACGCGGACAAGAACCCGCTGTTCCTCGACGAGCAGCTGACCCGCGCCGAGTTCCAGAAGATCACCTCCGATCTGCTGGATCGCACCCGCGCGCCGTTCCAGTCCGTGATCAAGGACGCGGGCGTCAGCGTCGGCGACATCGACCACGTCGTGCTGGTCGGCGGCTCCACCCGTATGCCCGCCGTCTCCGAGCTGGTCAAGGAACTGACCGGCGGCCGGGAGCCGAACAAGGGCGTGAACCCGGACGAGGTCGTCGCCGTCGGCGCCGCGCTGCAGGCCGGTGTGCTCAAGGGTGAGGTCAAGGACGTCCTGCTGCTCGATGTCACCCCGCTGTCGCTGGGCATCGAGACCAAGGGCGGCGTGATGACCAAGCTCATCGAGCGCAACACCACCATTCCGACCAAGCGCTCGGAGACCTTCACCACCGCCGACGACAACCAGCCCTCGGTGCAGATCCAGGTGTTCCAGGGTGAGCGCGAGATCGCCTCGCACAACAAGCTGCTCGGCTCCTTCGAGCTGACCGGCCTGCCGCCCGCCCCGCGCGGCGTGCCGCAGATCGAGGTCACCTTCGACATCGACGCCAACGGCATCGTGCACGTGACCGCGAAGGACAAGGGCACCGGCAAGGAAAACAAGATCAAGATCCAGGACGGTTCCGGCCTGTCCAAGGAAGAGATCGACCGGATGGTCAAGGACGCCGAGGCGCACGCCGCCGAGGACAAGGCTCGCCGCGAGGAGGCCGAGACCCGCAACCAGGCCGAGGGCCTGGTGCACCAGACCGAGAAGTTCATCAAGGACAACGAGGACAAGGTCCCGGCCGACGTGAAGGAGAAGGTCGAGGCGGCCATCGCCGAGGCCAACGAGGCGCTCAAGGGCACCGACATCGCGGCCGTGAAGTCCGCGGTGGAGAAGCTGGCGACCGAGTCGCAGGCGCTGGGCCAGGCGATCTACGAATCGCAGGCCGCCGACGCCGCCGCGTCCGGCAACGGTTCCTCGGCCCAGGCCGATGACGACCAGGTCGTCGACGCCGAGGTCGTGGACGAGCCGATCGACACGGAGAAGAAGTGACGCAGGGTAACTCGGAGCAGGAGCCGGTCACCTTCGTGGACAAGCGAAAGATCGATCCCGAAACGGGTGAGGTGCGGGAACCGGCCGCGGCGGAAGACTCCGCCGTGGCCGGCAACGGCGCCGAATCCGATGTGATCTCCGAGGAACTCGCCGACACGATCAGCGTGGAGCTCGCCGAGCGCACCGCCGATCTACAGCGCCTGACCGCGGAGTACGCCAACTACCGGCGCCGCGTCGATCGCGATCGCAAGACCGCGATCGACGGGGCCAAGGCGTCCGTGGTCACCGAGTTGCTCGGCGTGCTCGACGATCTGGACCGGGCCCGCGCGCACGGCGACCTGGAGGGCCCGCTCAAGGCGGTCGCCGACAAGCTCGCCGGCGCGCTGCACAAGCAGGGCCTCGAGGAGTTCGGCGCGGAGGGCGAGCCCTTCGACCCGACCTTGCACGAGGCCGTGCAGCACGAGGGTTCCGGCCACGATCCGGTGATCGGGCTCGTCATGCGCAAGGGCTACCGCTTCGGCGACCGGGTGCTTCGGCACGCGCTCGTCGGGGTAACCGATCCGGTGGCCGAGGCCGGGCAACCGGCAGTAGAGACAGAGGCATCGGATGCTGATGCCGAAGCGACCAGCGACTAGTGCGAAAGGAGGAGATGCACAGTGAGCCAACGGGAGTGGATCGAGAAGGACTTCTACAAGGAGCTGGGCGTCTCCTCCAACGCCACGCAGGACGAGATCAAGAAGGCCTATCGCAAACTTGCTCGTGACCTGCACCCGGACGCCAATCCGGGGGATACCAAGGCCGAGGAGAAGTTCAAGTCCGTCAGCGAGGCGCACGCCGTGCTGTCGGACCCGGCCAAGCGCAAGGAGTACGACGAGACCCGCAGGCTGTTCGCGGGTGGCGGCTACGGTCGCGGCGGGTTCAATCCCAATGCGGCGGGCGGCTTCTCGCAGGACTTCAATATCGGTGACATCTTCGGCGGCGCCGGCGGCGCCGCCGACGGTGGCCTCGGTGACCTGTTCGGCGGCCTGTTCAACCGGAGCGGCCAGCGCCCCACCAGCCGCCCGCGCCGCGGGTCCGACGTGGAGACCGAGACGACCCTCGGTTTCCGGGAGGCGGCGCAGGGCGTCACCGTGCCGCTGCGCATGACCAGTCCGTCGCCGTGCACCACCTGCCACGGCAGCGGCGCGAAGCCGGGGACCAGTCCCCGGGTCTGCCCGAACTGCAACGGGACCGGCATCATCAGCCGCAACCAGGGCGCGTTCGGTTTCAGCGAGCCGTGCGACGACTGCCGGGGTTCGGGTTCGATCATCGATGACCCGTGCGTCGACTGCCACGGCAGCGGCATCCAGAACCGGACCCGCACCATCACGGTCCGGATTCCACCGGGTGTCAGTGACGGGCAGAAGATCCGGCTGGCCGGACAGGGCGAGGCGGGCCTGCGCGGCGCGCCCTCGGGCGACCTGTTCGTGACGGTGCACGTCAGCCAGGACAAGGTCTTCGGCCGCAACGGCGACGACCTGACCCTGGTCCTGCCGGTCAGTTACAGTGAATTAGTGCTGGGCACAACGGTTTCCGTGCCTACGCTGGAGGGTCGCGTCGGGGTGAAGGTGCCGCCGGGTACCGCCGACGGACGCATCCTGCGGGTGCGCGGTCGCGGCGTGCCCAAGCGCAGCGGCGGCGCCGGTGACCTGCTGGTCACCGTCAAGGTCGCGGTGCCACAGAAGCTGGATGACGAAGCCGCCGAGGCGCTCAAGCGCTATCAGGAGGCGGAGAAGACCAGCGGTTTCGATCCACGTGCGGGATGGGCAGGTTCGTAATGTCCCACAATGATCCGAAGAAGGCGCCGGGCTCGGGTTCCGGGGCGACGTCGCGGACCGAGTTCTTCGTGATCTCGGTGGCGGCCCAGCTGGCGGGTATGCACGCGCAGACACTGCGCACGTATGACCGCCTGGGTCTGGTGACGCCGCAACGCACTTCGGGCGGCGGGCGGCGCTACTCGTCCCGGGATGTCGAGCTGCTGCGCGAGGTGCAGCGGCTGTCCCAGGACGAGGGCGTCAACCTGGCCGGCATCAAGCGGATCATCGAACTGACCAATCAGGTCGAGGAATTGCAACAGCGGATGGGTGAGCTGGCCGCCGAGCTGGAGCGGCTGCGGGCGGGCTACCGGCCGGATTTCACGCCTCCGCAACGCAGTACGGCGCTGGTGGTCTGGAAGCCGCGACACCAGCGCTGACGCGCCAGCATCTGTTCAGCAACAGCACGGGCCCCGGGTCCCGGTCCGCCGGAAAGCGGACTGGATCCCGGGGCCCGTTTTGTTTGCCCGCAAACGGTAGCGGACCGTACGCCAGGTTTGCTGGCGACCACGGAGGTTAGCTGGCGAGCGGTAGTTGTCGGATCGTCCGGCGAATTCTTCGCCCGCCCAGGTCGCCGGATGCGGATCGGTTGCCGGACAAGGTAACTGGCGGTGCGCAGACTGTTGCCACATGATCGCTCTTCCTGTGACATTCGGGCGAATCATGCAAAACGGGTCAAGCGAAATCAACGAAAAACTGGCTGATTTCGCCACGAAACACTGAATACCAGTTGGTTTCCAAGGCTTTTCACATTTTGGCCCCTGGTTTTGGCGGAATTACACGCGTGATGTTTAAACAACTGATTCCGTAGCTGGCAAACCTCCCCTACACTCCAATCATCGGCTGCTGTTGAGTGACCCGCACTACTTTCACTCGCTGGCACGGCTTGTGTTCGAGCGCGGAATGGGGTTGTGACGCATATGGATTCGCGGACTGTCGCTTTGATCAGAACCACGTTCAAGGCGGTTGCTGCGGAGGAGTCCGGGCCCGAAAAGCTAGCCCGGTCCTTTTATTCGATCTTGTTCACCGAGTATCCCCAGACGCGCGATTTCTTCCCCGCCGCAATGGACTCCCAGCGCGACCGCCTGGTCCGGGCAATCTCCTACACCCTGGACCGGCTCGAAGAACCGAACAAACTCCTGCCCTTCCTCGCCCAGCTCGGCCGCGACCATCGCAAATACGGTGTGCGGGACGAGCATTACCAGGCGGTGGCGCACTCGTTGAAGACCGCGATGAGCCGCTTCGCCGGCAACGAGATGTGGACCGACGAGGTGGACCGGGCCTGGGACGAGGGTCTCACCCTGATCGCCGACACCATGATCGGCGCCGCCGCCAAGGAATCCACCCCGGCGGTATGGACCGGCACCGTCCTGGAACGACGGATGGTGCTGCGCAATCTGGCGGTGGTGCGGCTGCGGCTGGACCAGCCGATCCGCTACGCCGCCGGGCAGTACATCAGTGTGCAGGTCCCGGCGCGGCCGCGGATGTGGCGCTACCTCTCGCCGTCGGTCCCCGCGAATGCCAATGGTGAGATCGAATTCCACATCCGCGGCGTGCTCGGCGGCTGGGTGAGCCCGGCCATGGTCAACCAGACCGAGGTCGGGGATCAGTGGCTGCTCGGCTCGCCGCTGGGCGGGCTCGGCATCCCGCGCAACACCAAACGCAAGATGCTGATGATCGGCTGCGGCACCGGCATCGCGCCGCTGCGCGCCCAGCTCTTACAGATGGCGCAACGCCGCACCAACCCGAAGGTGCACCTGTTCGTCGGCGGGCACCACCCCTGCGATCTCTACGACCTGGAGACGCTGAGCAAACTCGCCACCGCGCACAAGTGGCTCACCGTGACACCGGTCGCCGAATACGATGAAAACCCCTGGTGGCATCTGGATTCCGGGGAGCCCGAACCGCCCCTGCCCGGGCTCGAACCGCGGATGACCGGGCAGATCGGCAAGGTGGTCGCCAGCTTCGGTCCGTGGGCGGACCGCGATGTGCAGATCGTCGGCTCCCCGTCGATGGTGCAGACCACCAAGTTCCGCCTGATGGCGGCAGGCACGCAAACCAAGAACATCCGGCACGACCCCCTGTTCTGACCCTGAATTCCCTTGGCTCGGGCGGTCTCGTCGTCCCCGCGAAGGTCGGGATCCAAGCGGGTGACGACTATCCGCATGTTGGCGACTGGATCCCGGCCTTCGCCGGGTCTGCGAATCCCCCGCGGCCACTCCCCCGCGCCGTGCCGCACGCGCCCTATCTGAAAAGGGCGCCCAGTTGAATGACTCCAGAGGCAGCGCCGCTTCGAATCATCGTAGACAATTGAATCGGCGTTTTACGGTAACGGCGGTTTGCCAGCAACCGACAGAACGGGTGGGTCATTCCGGACCCGAATTCCGCGGCAGCGGATTGTCAAGACCAGCATTGCCGGGGCATCCGGTTTCGAACGAGGTTCACCAATGACAGAGCGTGTGACGCCCGGCGACACTGTCGCAGCGTCGAATTCGGTCGTCTCGGCGACACGGGGGATTATCGGCGATACCGGGGCACGGTACTGCCCGACGGCGAGGCCACTACGCGGCCCGGATATGTTGCGCCACTGCGCAACCGGTGACAGAGTCGATCACGCGCCGGTAAGCTATGCGCTGGCAAACATGATCGGAGATTCGCGTGCCTGACATCGCATTCGACACGATGCCGTGTGCGCGAGACATCTTCCGGGAGCTGGATTCCGCCGCGGCCCGCCGCAACGCCCACGCCCCGGCCGTCCATCTGATCCGCGGCCGCTCCGGCACCGGCAAATCCACCTTGCTCGCGGCGATCCGGGCGCGGCTGCACGAGCAGGGAATTCCACTCTGCGACACCGTCTGCCATCCGTGCCCGGAGTCCGATCCGGCCGGGCCGCGCCCGGCGCTGCTGATCGACAACGCGCACACCCTGGGCGCCGATGATCTCCAATCGCTGTGCGAGATCATCGAGTCCGGGCGCTGCACCATCGTCGTCGCGGTGCAGCCGCGGCCGCACGATCCGTACCTGCGGGCGCTGACCGACGCGGTGGCGCGGCGCGGCCGGGTGCTCGACCTGCGCCCGCTCGGCGTCGCCGATATCGGCCCGTTCGCCCGGGAGCTCGGTATGACGGTGCCGCTGCATGTCGCTCAGCACATTCATCAGCACACCGGCGGAATCCGGGGCGGCGTGGTCACCGCGCTGGCCGCGGCCTGCTCGGCCCGCCTCGACGCCGGCATCCCCGCGGTCGACCTGGCCGTCACCCATTGGGCGCGCACCCTGCTCGACGATCTGGCTCCGGACCTGCTGGAAACCCTGGCCGTCGCGACCACGGGCACCGGGCTGGACTCCAGCGAGCTCACCGAGGTACTCGGCGTGGAACCCGCTGCCGCCCAGGCTCTGATCGACAGAGCCCGGGCAACCGCGCTGGTCACCGACGCCGACCTGCTGCTGGCACCGGCGATCGCCCCGCTGCGCACCCTGCTGGGCGACCACCGCTACCTCGCCGTGCAGCGACGCCTGTTCACCGCCCGCCTGGACGCCGGCCTACTACGCGACCACACCGCGTTATTACTGGCCGAATCCGGCGTCCGCGACCAGCAACTCGCCGAATTCCTCTGCGCCGCGGCCGAACATGCCGGTCGCGAGGCCGTGCGCTATTACGCGGCCGCGGCGGCCGCCGGCGCCGACCCCGATCAGATGGCGCTGCGCTGGGCCGAAGCGGCCGCCCAGACCGGCGACGGCGAGACCGCGATGCGCCTGGCCGAACCGATGCTGGCCCGCTCCGGCATCACCGGAACCGATCTCGCCGACGCCGTGCGCATCTGCGCGGCGGTGCTGACCCGCCGCGGCCTGGTCGGCCGCGCCGCCCAGCTCTACACCTGGCTCGGCCCGGACCGCACCGCCGCGGACTGGGCGGTCGGGGCGACCGTGCACTATCTCGCGGGCAATATCGCGACCGCGACGAAACTGGCGGAGTCGGCGCCGAACTGGCCGCCGACCGAGGCCAGCACCCAGGCCCGGCTGATCGCCGTCGCCCTGGCCGACACCCTCGCCGAGTCCGACTCCGAATCCCGGACCTCCGGGGCGGTTTCCGCGCTGGTGCAGGCCGCCGACAGCGGCCCCGGCGCGGACGTCTTCCTGCCGTGCACCGCGGTGTCCATCGCGGCTCTGCTCTGCCTGAGCACCGGCGCACCGCAACGCGCGGCCGATGCCCTGCAACGCGCCACCGCCGGCGGGCTGCGCTGCCATCAACTCCAGGTGCTCTCGGCCTGGACGTCCCTGCTCGACGGCGACGAGCAGGGCGCCGCGGCCACCGCCGGCGCCCTGACCTGGGATCGGCTCGACATCCGGGACCAGCTGCTCGCGCACGGCGTCGTGGTCGGGCTGGCCCGCCGGGCCGGCGACCACGCCGCGCTCACCCGGGCCTGGCAGGCCGCCTGCCCGCTGTTCGACGCGGTCGACGCCGACCTGCTCACCATGCTGCCGATCGGCGAACTCTGGACCGCGGGTGTGCTGCTGCACGAAGAACGCCGCATCGCCCCGCTGGTCGAGGCCGCACAGGCGCTGCTGCGCCGGGTACACCAGCCCTCCGGCTGGGCCAACGTCTTCCACTGGTACGCGGTGCAGGCGGCGATCGCGGCGCACAACCCGGAGCGGCTGCTCGCCGCGGCCCGCCCGCTCGACACCGCCGCTGCCGCGGGCGACCGGCACGCTGCCGCGCTCGCGCTCGCGGCCCGCACCTGGATCGCCGTGCTGCGTAAACAGATCGTGGCCACCCGGGTGGAGGCCGCGGTCGCCGGACTGCGCGGCTTCGGCCTGGCCCGGGAGGCCGCCCAGCTGGCCGCCGCGTCCGCCACGGCCGCCGCGGCCGACGCCGTCACCTCCGCCGCCCTCGGTGAGCTCGCCCGAAACGCCCGGGCCGAACTGCGTCCGCAGCAGCTTCCGGTGCCCGCGCCCGGGCCCGCCGCGGGCGCGAAACCCGCGCCCGCCGCCGAGGCCGAGGCGGTGCTGAGCGAACGCGAACGCGAGGTCGCCGAGCTGGTTCTGCTCGGTCTCACCTACCGGGAGATCGGCGCACGGCTATACATTTCCGCGAAAACGGTGGAGCATCATGTCGCCCGGATCCGACGCCGGATCGGTGCGACCTCACGCTCGGAGTTATTGTCGATGCTTCGCGCCATGGGGTGTGCGGCTCACCAGCAGGGCTCGCTACCGGTGTAGTTCCGGCGCGGTCGACCAGATCGAAGCGAGGAAATTGGATGGCCACTGGGGTGGGCCTGCGGATCGCCGAGGACGAGAGCACGGCGGCGATCGTCACCGACGCCGGCGAGCTGCAGTATGTCGTCCGTGAGTCGGTCCTGCACATGGCCGAGGACGGTGACACCGTGCTCGGCGGCCCGCCGCCGACCGGGAACTCGCATTCCATCAGCGGATTCATCGCCGCCGTCGGTGATCCGAACGGCCTGCCGGTCGACGACGGCGAGGCCTACCGGGCCGAGGACCTGGTCGCGACCGCGCTGTTCTGCCTGATCAATCTGACCGCCGAGCACCTCAGCGGCCCCGCCGAGTTCTACGCGACCCATCCGGCGCACTGGCTGAACCAGGACGTCCAGGCGCTCCGCGAAGCCCTGGACTACCTGGGCCTACGTTCGGTGGTGCTGGTCAGCGAGGCGGATCTGCCCGCGGTCGACACCGCCGAGCCGAACAAGGCGTTCGCCTACGACGCCGCCCGCGCCGCGCTCGCCGCGGTGCTCGCGACCCCGGCCGGCGCCACGCCGCCGGATCCGACCAACGCCGAGAACTCGACGGTGGTCACCGACATCATTCCCACGGTGCCCGCGGCCGCGGCGTCCGCGCAGGCCTATTCGGCCGCCCTGCCCGCCGCGTCGCCGCTGCCCGTGGTCGCGTCCACGCCGACGCCGACCGAGGTGCTCACCGGGCAGCCCGCCGACGCGCCCGAACCGGCCAAGAAACGCGACAATCGCATTCCGCTGCTCATCGCGGTCGCGGCGCTGATCGGTCTGGTGCTGGGCGGCATCGGCGTCGCGGTGCTGTTCCGCGGCACGGACAGCACCGAGGTCCCGCAGGTGCGCGACGCCAAGTCCGATCAGGCCACCGTCACCCCGACGATCGCGCCGCCGCCGGAGCCCGTCGCGCCGCCGACCACCACCGAGCCGCCGATCACCATCACCACGACCGAAGAGCCGGAACCGACGACCACGCCGCCACCGCCGCCGACCACCACGGCCGAGCCGACCACCACCACGCCGCCGCCGACCACCACGCGCCGGACCACCACCACGCGGCCCGGCTTCGGCGCGCCGCCGGCCTGGGAACCACCCGAAAACGATTGGACCCCACCGACGATCCTGATACCGGTCCCGAACTGAATCGGTCGATTCACTAGAGACCAACTCGGGTTTGTGCCCTAAAGTGATCCGCTGACCGGTGTTGCCGGAAAAATAGCGGAACCTCGGTCCGTTGCTGGGAAGACTGCGCGCCAACGGATCTGGTGCACGGATGTAGCTGGCACGCCTGTGCCTACGAAGGGACTTCATGCGCAAGTTGGTGGCGCGTCGCGCCGCGGTCAAGGCAGCCTCGATCGGCATCGCCGCGACCGTTCTCCTCGCCCCCGTCCTCGCCACCACGCCCGCCTCGGCGGAACCGTCGGAACCCGCGCAGTTGACTGTCGAAAACTTGCCCGCGGAACTCGCCCAGGCCATCGAGCGCGACCTGAAGATCTCCCCCGCGGAGTACCTGGAGCGCGCCGCGAAGGCCCAGCTGCTCAGCACCTACGCCCGCGACTTCCGGGCCGCCCAGCCCGACACCTACGCGGGCGCCTGGATCGGCCCGGACGGCAAACCCGTTGTGGCCGTGACCTCCCCGGACGCCGCGAAGATCGCCGCGGCCGCCGGCTACCAGACCCGCCTGGCGCCGGTCTCCGCGGCCAAACTGGAAACCTCGCTGACGCAGGTGAACCAGTGGATCGGCACGCTGCCGGTGAGCCTGTCCGACGCGATCAACTCGGTCGCCATCGACTTCCTGAACAGCCAGCTGGTGCTCAGCGTCGCCAACACCACCGTCGGGCACGCGCTGAACCTGCCGACCCTGATCGCCAACGTGAAGGTCGTCCTCTCGCCCGGCGGCGGCGGTCCGGTGGAGCGGCGCCCGATGGGCGGCGACACCTACATCAGCGCGCCCAAGGCGCTCAACGACACCTCGCTGGAGGGCGTCGACGTCTGCTCGTTCGGTTTCAACAGCACCGACGCGGCCGGCAACGCGCTCAATATCAGTGCGGGACACTGCAACCCGAACCTGGGCAAGGCCGACGAGAAGGCCACGGTCTACTACCCGAACGTCAAGGACATCCCGAACAGCGTCGAACTCGGCACCTTCGTCTCGGCCAAGGTCGGCGGCGACAGCGGCCTGGACTACTCGGTGATCCAGCTGACCGATCGCGCGGTGCGCTCGGGCATGGATCAGCCGTCGGTGCGCGGCGCGAACGGCACCACCCTGACCATCACCGGCACCGCCGAGCCGATCACCGGCGCCCCGATCTGCAAGTCCGGCCAGTCCTCCACGTTCACCTGTGGCTTCGTGGTCGCGGACCGGGTCGAGACCCAGCTCTACACCGCCGACGGCGTGAGCCGGATCGTGCGCGGCTTCGCCAGCTCGGCCTGCACCCTGGGCGGTGACAGCGGCGGCGCGATCGTCTCCGGCACGCTGGCGCTCGGCATCACCAGCGGTTCCAACGTCGCCGACGCCCCGAACTGCAACGAGGCGAACACCGCGCTGGCGCCCTACGGCGGCACCGCCACGCTGGGCATTCCGATCCGGCCGATCCTGGCCGACATCGACGCCTCCGCGGGCGGCGGTCTGGGCAGCGGCATCAGCATTCGCACCCGCCCAGTCGCCGGATAACGCGGGCAAATCGATAGTTCGGCGAAACAGCATCTTTGGAGTAGTGATACCGGACGGGACCCCATATAGTTTCGGCATGCGTCTGCCAAGTCTGGGAAAGTTCCGTTCGAAATCCGCGATCGCCGCTTCGGCGGCGATTCTGCTGTTCGCACCGACTGCCGCGGTGGCGAACGCCGAACCCGAACCCGCCCCGGCGCCCGCTCTGCCCGCCGAGCTGATCGCCGCGGTCACCCGTGACCTGAAGATCTCGCCGGAGGAGTACCTGCGCCGGGCCGATGTGTCCCAGCAGCTGGCCACCTTCGCCACCACCGCGCAGCGTCAGTTCCCCGAGGTCTACGGCGGCTCCTGGCTGAACGAAGCCGGGCAGGCCGTCGTCGCGCTGACCCAGGGCCCCGGCGCCGACGAGGCCCGCAAGGCCGCCCAGGACGCCGGCTTCGAGGTCCGCGCCGTCGCCAAGAGCGAATCCGCGCTACGCGGTGAGAAGTCCGCGTTCCAGCGCTGGCTGGAGGAGCAGCCGGCGCCGGTCGCCGCCCTGATCCGCGGCGTCGCGATCGACACCGTCAACAACAGCATCGCGGTGCGGGTGGACCAGCCCGGCCTGCCGATGCCGAGCTTCATCGACCCGTCCCGGGTCCTGGTGATGGCGCCGCCGGTCGCCGCCGAGCAGCTGCCCGAGGCCGCCCCGATCGCGGGCGCGATCGACCGCGCCTCGCTCACCGGCGGCGACGGCTACGCCTCGGTCGCGGGCCGCTCCTCGCTGCGCTGCTCGTTCGGCTTCAACGGCACCCAGGGCGGCAAGACCGTCAACATCACCGCCGGGCACTGCAACCCGGCCCTCGATCAGCCCACCGCCGTGCACGAACTCGTCGGCGACCGGCTCGGCAACCAGCTCGGCTCCTTCCAGAAGTCGGTGCTCGGCAGCCAGGATTACTCCATCGTGCGGATCGATGATCAGCACAAGGGCCGCTTCGACAACAGCGGCGTCAAGGTGAACGGCGCCGCGCCGATCATCATCGAAGGCGTGGCCACCCCCGTGGTCGGCGCCCCGGTCTGCAAGTCCGGTTCGCGCACCGGATTCAGCTGCGGCGTGGTCAACGCCGTCGACCAGACCGTGCAGGTCGGCGACCGCGAACTCACCCAGAGCTTCTCCGCCAACATCTGCGCCCTGCCCGGCGACAGCGGCGGCCCGATCGTGACCGGCCGGCTGGCGCTCGGCATCTCCAGCGCGTCCTCGGTCGCCGACTACCCGGTCTGCGCGATCCCGGAGTTCCTGGGCATGCTCACCGGCAACGCGCCGCAGCTGTTCGCGCAGCCGCTGAACGTGGTGCTCTCCGACAACCCGGGCCTGCGCGTCAACACCAACTGACGCTCGCCGTGTGAAAAGGCCGACAGCCGTGCGCTGTCGGCCTTTTCACATTTCTGAGGCACTCTCTAGTTATGTGTTTGGTGTTGCTGGGCTGGCGCGCGCATCCGGAGTACCGGTTGATCGTCGCGGCCAACCGGGACGAGTTCTATACCCGGCCCGCCGAGCCGATGCGGTGGTGGCCGGAGGTGCCCGGCGTGCTGGCCGGGCGGGACCTGGGCGCGCGCGGTGGGATCGGCACCTGGCTCGGGCTCGCCACCGCCGCCGGGCGGTTCGCGGGAGTCACGAATGTGCGCAACCCGAAAGGTGAACGCGCCGACGCTCGTTCCCGCGGATCGCTGCTCATGGATTTCTTGCGCGGCGACCAAGATCTCGATGGCCCCGGGAAGTACCTTCAGGACGTCGCTGCGGCACCGGACGACTACAACGGATACCACGTGGTGGTCTCGGATCTCGCGACGCTCTGGTGGCATTCCAACGGCAGGCCCGGGCAACCGCGGGAATTGGCCCCCGGCTTCCACGGCCTGTCCAACGGCCGGTCGATCGCCTCCGCCGCACCCGGCCCGGCCGCCGAACTGAGCGCGCCGGATCCGATCTGGCCGAAGGTCCGCGACGGCCTCGACGGGCTGCGCAAAGTGGTGGAAACCGAACCGGGCGCGGTCGAGAAGTATTTCGAGGTGCTGGCCGACCGGACCGAAGCGCCCGATGAGCACTTGCCGGACACCGGGATTCCGCGGGCGCTGGAGCGGGCGGCCTCGGCGCGGTTCGTCGCGCACCTGGCGCACGGGACCAGGGCGAGCACCGTGCTGCTGGTGCGCGAGGACGGCACCTTCGAGATGGCCGAGCGCAGCTTCGGACGACTGGGACGGCGCGCGGGACAGGTCGCGTTCAACGGAACCCTCGACCTGCCGGACTGACCGTGCAACGCCGAGTGGCCCGCTCCCGGTTCGGGAACGGGCCACTCGGGCCGTGCTGTCCAGCTGTTACTTCGGCTGGTTCGCGTTCATGTTCTGGTCGCTCCACTTGCTGGTGCCGGGAGCGGCCTGCATGGTCTGCAGCAGATCCATACCGGCGAGCGCCAGCGCGGGGCCGCCGATGGCGACCGTGCCGAGGATGCCGCCGATGCCGGCGCCCGCGACGGCGGCCGGAATGCAGCCGATGCCGAAGAGGGGCAGGCCGAGGATGCAACCGACGATGCCGCCGACGACAACACCGAGCGCGGTGCCGACGAAGCCGCCCACCGCGGTGGCCAGGCCGAACTGGGTGGTGAAGTTGTTCATCGCCCGCTGATCTTCGATCGGCGAGGCGACGGGCTTGACGTTGACGGTGTTGATCACCTGGTCGGCGGGCAGGGCGGCCGGACGCTCGGGCAGCAGCTCGAGCACCTTGCCGTCTTCCTTCACGACCGGCTTGACCGGCACCGAGATGCCCGCGACGTCGAACTTCATCGGCATGCTCATCACGAGCGCGCCGGTTTCGTCCTTGATGTTCGCGACCTCGGTCAACGTGGGCTTGGCGGCCGGGTCAGCGGCCGGTTCTTCCACCGTCGAAAGCTCGAACGTTCCCCCTTGGAGCTTCGCAACGACGGTCTTGTCCACCAGCTTCACCGAGTACTTGAGCTCGGCGGGAGCGGGAGCGGCCGGGTCAGCGTGTGTGGTCCCCATACCCACGGTCATCGCACCGATGACCAACGCTGCAGCCGCGGTGGTTCTGCGGAAGTTCATTCAGTTTCCATCCTTCATCAGGGTTGTCCGCGAGCCAGGCCTTCGTCACGCGAGATCGCTCTTCAACCCGAAAGGTGGTTGGGCCCTTACGGATTCTCCCCGAGCAGTGTGAAGACAGGTTTATGCAAACAGAACGAGCCGAGCGTAATCGAATCGCAGCAAAGATGCGAGATCCATTACGCGATCAGCACATTTCGGCCACGAGTCGGTACAACGCTGAGTACTAAGCCTGTCCTTACCGCATGGACCGCTGCGGCCGCCGTTTACGGTGGTAATTCGCCCGGACTCACGAGGGATGGGTACCGATCGGGTGAAATTGCTCACAGGCGATTTGCAGGTCAAGCCCCAGTAAGAGGGGGCACTACGCAACTACCGATCGTACAATGAGTCACATAAGTTACCCGTGAGTAACTTACTGGCGGTTACGATACGAGCCAACCGTGGTCGGCAGGCCACGACAACTCGTGTTGCCTCGAAAGAAAGGTCGCGACATGAATGCCCTGACAGTGACGCTGGGCGTGATTGGGGCGGCGCTCACCCTCCTGTGCTGGGCGTCGTTCATCGACGGCGTCCGCAAGATCGCGCGCACGGTCATGCTCGGCCAGAGCGCGCCGGATCGGTGGCGGCCGTTCATCCCTCGCTTCAAGCAGATGATGGTGGAGTTCCTCGCGCACACGCGCATGAACAAGTTCCGCACCGTCGGCTGGGCGCACTGGCTCGTCATGATCGGCTTCCTCGCCGGCTTCATCCTCTGGTTCGAGGCGTACGGGCAGGCGATCGACCCGCACTTCCATTGGCCGATCATCGGCAGCTGGGGCATCTACCACCTGATGGACGAGATCCTCGGCATCGGCACCGTCGTCGGCATCGTCACCCTGGTCGTCATCCGCCAGCTGAACCATCCGCGGGTGCCCGAACGGCTGTCCCGGTTCAGCGGTTCCAAGTTCGGCCCGGCGTACGTGATCGAGTCCATCGTCTTCGTCGAGGGCCTGGGCATGGTCTTCGTGAAGGCCGGCAAGATCGCGACCTACGGCGAATCCCACACCTGGTCGGACTTCTTCACCCAGCAGGTCGCGAAACTGCTGCCCGCCAGCCCGGTCATGGTGTCGATCTTCGCCCTGATCAAGCTGCTCTCCGGCGCGCTGTTCCTGTTCCTGGTCGGCCGCAACATCACCTGGGGCGTGGCCTGGCACCGGTTCTCGGCCTTCCCGAACATCTACTTCAAGCGTGAAGACGACGGCGGCGTCGCCCTCGGCGCGGCCAAGCCGCTGACCATCGCGGGCAAGCCGGTCGACCTGGAGGCCGTCGAAGAGCTCGGCGAGGACGCCGTTTTCGGCGCCGGCAAGTTCGAGGACTTCACCTGGAAGGGCATTCTCGACTTCACGACGTGTACCGAATGTGGCCGCTGCCAGTCGCAGTGCCCGGCCTGGAACACCGGTAAGCCGCTCTCGCCGAAGCTGCTGATCATGTCGCTGCGCGACCACGGTTACGCCAAGGCGCCGTACCTGCTGGCCGGGGAGAACAAGGACAAGGTCGCCGAAGCCGCCAAGGCCGAGGCGGAGCGCCCGCTGGTCGGCGGCGAGGACGTCAACGGCATCATCGACCCCGAGGTGCTGTGGTCCTGCACCACCTGTGGCGCCTGCGTCGAGCAGTGCCCGGTCGATATCGAGCACGTCGACCACATCATCGATATGCGCCGCTACCAGGTGCTGATCGAATCGGAGTTCCCCTCCGAGCTCGCGGGTCTGTTCAAGAACCTGGAGAACAAGGGCAATCCGTGGGGCCAGAACGCCAAGGACCGGCTCAACTGGATCAACGAGATGGACTTCCAGATCCCGGTCTACGGGAAGGACGCCGACTCGTTCGACGGCTACGAGTACCTGTTCTGGGTCGGCTGCGCGGGCGCCTACGAGGACCGCGCCAAGAAGACCACCAAGGCGGTCGCCGAATTGCTCGCCACCGCCGGCACCAAGTTCATGGTGCTCGGCCAGGGCGAGACCTGCACCGGTGACTCCGCGCGCCGCGCGGGCAACGAGTTCCTGTTCCAGCAGCTGGCGCAGCAGAACATCGAGACCCTGAACGAGGTCTTCGACGGTGTCGAGCAGTCCAAGAAGAAGATCGTCGTCACCTGTGCGCACTGCTTCAACGCGCTCAACAACGAGTACCCGCAGGTCGGCGGTACCTATGAGGTCGTGCACCACACGCAGCTGCTGAACCGCCTGGTGCGGCAGAAGAAGCTGGTGCCGGTGGCCTCGGTGACGCAGAACGTCACCTACCACGACCCCTGCTACCTGGGCCGGCACAACAAGGTCTACAACGCTCCGCGTGAGCTGATGGAAGCCTCGGGTTCGACGCTGATCGAAATGCCGCGGCACGGCGAACGTTCCATGTGCTGTGGCGCCGGTGGCGCGCGCATGTGGATGGAGGAGCAACTCGGCAAGCGCATCAACGTCGACCGAGTCGACGAGGCGCTGGCGACCATCGATTCCTCGCCCGGCGCGGGCACCAAGATCGCGACCGGCTGCCCGTTCTGCCGCGTCATGCTCTCCGACGGCGTCACCGCGCGCCAGGACGACATCGACGCCGCCGACCGGGTCGAGGTCGTGGACGTCTCCCAGCTGATGCTGGACGCGATCACCCGCGTCGACGCCAAGCAGCTCGGCGAGAACCTGGTCGTCATCCAGGAACCCAAGCAGGCAAAGGCCGAACCGCAGCCCGAACCCGAACTGGTTGCCGCCGAGGCGGAAACCAAGGCACCGGCGGCCAAGCCGGCCGGTGGCGGTCTGGCCATGAAGGGCGGCAAGGCGCCCGGCGGCGGCTTGGCTATGAAGGGCGCGAAAGCACCCGGTGGCGGCCTGGGCATGAAGGGCGCTGCCAAGGCACCCGGCGCGAAGGCCGCCGAACCGGCAGCCGACGAAAAGCCCGCCGCCCCGGTCAAGGGCCTCGCCATGAAGGGCCCCGCCAAGGCACCCGGCGGCGGTCTCGGCATGAAGGGCGCTGCCAAGGCACCCGGCGCGAAAGCCGCCGAACCGGCAGCCGACGAAAAGCCCGCCGCCCCGGTCAAGGGCCTCGCCATGAAGGGCCCGGCCAAGGCTCCCGGCAAGGGCTTGGCGATGAAGGGTGCAGCGAAAGCACCCGGCGCGAAGGAAGAGTCGGCTCCGGCCGAGGCTCCGGCCGCCGAAACCCCAGCCGCTCCCCCGGTCAAGGGCCTCGGCATGAAGGGCAAGGCGAAGGCCCCCGGCGCGAAGGCTCCGGCAACCCCGGCCCCGGCCGCACCGGCGGAAACCCCCGCGGAAACCCCGGTCGCCGAAGCGGCTCCGGCCCCGGCCGAAGAGGTCAAGCCGACCGTCGCGCCCAAGGGCCTGGCCATGAAGTCCGGCTTCAAGCGCCCCGGCCCGAAGGCGCCGGGCGCAGCGGCCCCGACTACTGCCCCTGCTGAGCCGGCTCCGGCTGAACCCACCGAGGCCGAACCTGCCCCGGCAGCCGAAGCACCGGCATCCGCCCCCGTGGAACCGACCACCGAGGCGGAACAGCCCACCAATGGCAACGGCACCACCGCGGTGGCTCCGCCGACCGCCAAGCCCGGCGGCCTTGGCTTCAAGTCGGGCGCGAAGGCCCCCGGCCGGAAGAACTAGCAGCACCAACAGAATTCGGCCCCGGATCCACCATGGATCCGGGGCCGAATTTGTTGCGCTTCCAACCTGTGCGGTCAGCCGGGGACGACTAGGCGGACTGTGTCAGCTTCGCGTAGCGGGCCAGATGCGCGTCGCTGGTGCCGAATTCGGATTCGATGGCGGTCAGGCGTTTGAAGTAGTGGCCGATGGCCAGTTCTTCTGTCATGCCCATCGCGCCGTGTAGCTGCACGGCGTTCTGGCCGATGAAACGGGCCGCACGCGCGATGGTGACCTTTGCGGCGGAGGCGGCTCGTGCTCGCGCTTGCGCGCTGCCGTCGAGGGCGTAGATCACCAGGTAGGTGGCGGCGATGGCCTGTTCGAGCTCCATGTACATGTCGACCATGCGGTGTTGCAGCGCTTGGAAGCTGCTGATCGGGACGCCGAACTGCTGGCGCTGCTTGGCGTATTCGACGGTGTCGTCGAGAACTTTGCTCATGCAGCCGACCGCTTCCGCGCAGATCGCCGCGATCGCTTCGTCCAGCGTGGGTTCGATCGCCGCCCAGGCCGCGCCCTCCGCGCCGAGCAGTGCGTCGGCCGGGAGACGGAACTCGGCGAAGGTCAGGTCGGCGGCGAGACGGTCGTCGATGGTGCGGTAGGAGTGCACCTCGACGCCCGCGGGCGGGTCGGCCGGGTCGAATTCGGTGAGGAACAGCGAGATTCCGGCCTGGTCGCGACGTGCGCCGGCGGTGCGGGCCACGATGATCAGGTGCGTCGACAGCGGCGCGCTGGTCACCACCACCTTGCTGCCGTCCAGCACCCAGCCGTCGCCGTCGCGGCGAGCCGTGACCGAGACGTCGTGCAAGGTCTGCCCCGAGGCCGGCTCGAGTGCGGCGAAGGCGGTGCGGGCCTCGCCCGAAACGATCTGGCGCAGTACCGCGTCCGCCTGCTTGCCGCCGGTCCGGCGCAGCAGTCCCGCACCGAGCACGACGGTGTCGACATACGGTTCGACGACCAGCGCGCGACCGAGTTCTTCGGCGATGACCATCAATTCGACCGGCCCGCCGCCCATGCCGTCCGCATCCTCGGGCAGCGTGGCGCCGAGAATGCCGAGCTCGTCGGCGAATCCGCGCCACACCGCCGGCTGCCAGCCGGCGCCGGTCTTCACGGCGCTGCGGCTGCGTTCCAAGTCGTAACGGGCGCTGAGGAATCCGGCGAGCGCCTCGCGCAGAAGTTCCTGCTCCTTGGTGAGTGAGAAGTCCATCAGAGCCCCAATGCTGCTTTGGCGAGGATGTTTCGCTGAATTTCGTTGCTGCCCGCGTAGATCGAGCCGGCGCGGTCGTTGAAGTAGTGCAGCGGCGCGACCGCCTGCCACTCCTCGCCGCTGACGTAACCGTCGGCGGGCGCGGTGTATTCGGTGACCGGGCCGCCGGGCATGCTCGCGTGCGGCTGGTAGACCCGGCCGCGCGGTCCCGCCGCTTCCAGCTTCAGTTCGGTGAGCTTCTGGCTCAGTTCGGTGCCGAGCACCTTGAGCATCGAGGACGCCGGGCCGGGGTTCTTGCCCCGCGCCATCGCCGACAGCGTGCGGTATTCCAGGATTTCGAGCACCTCGGTGCGAATCCTGGCTTCGGCCAGCTTGTTCGCGAACGCCGGATCCTGGATCAGCGGAGTGCCGTCGGGCCCGGTCTGCTCGGCCGCCGCGGCGGCCACGTCCTCGGCCAGCACCTGCAGGAACGGCGACAGCGCCCCGCCGCGCTCATGGATGAGCAGGTATTTCGCGACGGTCCAGCCTTCGTCGACGCGCCCCAGCACGTTGGCTTTGGGCACCCGCACGTTGTCGAAGAAGACCTGGTTCTGCACTTCTTCGCCGGAAGTCATGACCAGCGGCCGGATTTCGATGCCCGGTGCGGTCATATCGATCAGCAGGAACGTGATGCCCTGCTGCTTCTTCCCGGCGCGCGAGGTGCGGACCAGGCAGAAGATCCAGTTCGCCTCGGTCGCGTGCGTCGTCCAGATCTTGCTGCCGGTGCAGATCAGGTCTTCGCCGTCTTCGACCGCCGCCATACTCAGCGACGCGAGATCGGAACCCGATTCCGGCTCCGAATAGCCCTGGCAGAAGAAAACCTCCCCGGTCAGGATGCGCGGCAGGAAGAAGGCTTTCTGCTCCGCGGTGCCGAACGCGATGATCGCGTGCGCCACCATCCGAATGCCCATCGGGGACAGCAGCGGGGCCCCCGCCAGCGTCAGCTCGCGCCCGAAGATGTAGTGCTGCGTCAAGCTCCACGGCTGCCCGCCGAACTCCACCGGCCAGGCCGGCGCCGCCCACCCCTGCTCATGCAGGATGTGCTGCCACTCCATGCTGGCTTCGTGATCCGGGTACACGCTCGTCGCCAGCCGCCCGGCGCGCCGCAGCTCCGGCGTCAGCTTCGCCTCAAGGAAGCCGCGAACCTCGTCCCGGAAGGCCAGATCTTCAGCTGACCAGTCGTATTCCATCTGCCCTCCCAGAGGGGTTTGCCACACTGCATCACCGCAGGCCAGAACCGGCCCACCAGCGCCAATGTAAGCCTGCCCACCTCCGAAATCAAACTGATGCCACCCGCCCGCAGTTGACCAGGCATTCTGCGCGGAACCGGCTCAGCAGTCCTCGAAGTAGGCCTTTATATAGGCCGCGGATTGGTAGACGTAGTCGTAGGCCCAACGGGCCGGGGAGAGGTCCGGCCGGGGATCGGCGAAGCGGAGGTCGCCGGGCCAGCATTTCTGGAGGATGTAGCGGGCGCGGGAGATGTGGGGGGTGAAGGTGACGACGATGACGCTGCGCCAGTTGTTGGCTCGGGCGAGGCGGGCCAGTTCGCGGCCCTCCCCGCGGGTGGTGCGCGGCGCAGGGTCGAAGCAGGTGACGCGGAAGCTGTAGCCGCCGTGGCAGATTCGGTTGATCATCGGGCTGTTGGTGTAGGGGTCGGAGAAGACGACCCAGGGCGCGTAGCCGTCGCGGGCCAGCCGCAGGCCCAGTTGTTCCCGGCCGTCGTGGGCGCCGCCGAGGACCAGGATGGCGTCGGCGGGGGCGGGCGGATCGGTGCGGGGGCGAACATAGACCGGCCAGAGGGCGGTGATCGCGGTCGCGAGAACGACGACGAGGCCGAGCAGAAGCGGAGTCGTTCGTTTCCGGCGCACCGACCAGATGCTAGCGCGATCACATAAGCCCAGGTCATCACACCGCACACCGCTTGTACATCTGATGTTGCCGCGAGCCTTGCTTCGAGGTCGGGGCATGGCCATGGTGGCGGATTACCAATCGATCATGCGTTGCACAGTCTTCGGAACCGGGTACCTCGGGGCTACGCACGCGGCGTGCATGGCCGAACTCGGGCATGACGTGATCGGGGTGGACGTCGACCCGGGCAAGGTGGCGAAGCTGTCCGACGGGGTGGTGCCGTTCTACGAGCCAGGATTGGAAGAGGTGCTGCGGCGCAACCTCGACGCGGGACGGCTGCGGTTCACCACTTCCTACGCCGAAGCCGCCGCGCATGCGGACGTGCACTTCCTCGGCGTCGGCACCCCGCAGAAGAAGGGCGAGTACGCCGCAGACCTGAAATACGTGCACGCCGTGGTGGATACGCTCGCGCCGCTCTTGGATCGGCCGTCGGTGATCGTCGGAAAATCGACGGTGCCAGTGGGAACCGCCGCGGCACTGGGCAATCGGGCGCGCGCCCTGACCTCCGCCGCGGTGGAGGTGGCGTGGAACCCGGAGTTCCTGCGCGAAGGTTTCGCGGTCCAGGACACGCTGCGCCCGGATCGGCTGGTGCTGGGCGTGGATCAGGACCGCGAGAACGCCGCCTGGGCGACCGGACTCGTGCGCGAGATCTACGCGGACCTGATCGACAACGAGGTCCCCTTCCTCCTGACCGACCTGGCCACCGCGGAATTGGTCAAGGCCTCCGCCAATGCCTTTCTGGCAACGAAGATCTCGTTCATCAACGCGGTCTCCGAGGTCTGCGAGGCGACCGGCGCCGACGTCACCATGCTGGCCGACGCGCTCGGCTACGACGCCCGCATCGGCCGCCGATTCCTCAACGCGGGCCTGGGTTTCGGCGGCGGCTGTCTGCCCAAGGACATCCGCGCCTTCATGGCCCGCTCCGGTGAACTCGGCGCCGACCACGCGGTGGCCTTCCTGCGCGAGGTCGACAACATCAATATGCGCCGCCGCACCAAGGTGGTCGACATGGCCGCCCGCGCCTGCGGCGGTTCGCTGCTCGGCGCGAACGTGGCGGTGCTCGGCGCGGCCTTCAAACCGGAATCCGACGACGTGCGCGACTCCCCCGCCTTGAACGTGGCCGGAATGATTCAGCTGCACGGCGCGGTCGTCACCGTGTACGACCCGAAGGCCGTGGAGAATTCGCGCCGCGTCTTCCCCACGCTGAACTACGCCACCTCGGTGGCCGAGGCCTGTGATCGCGCCGACGTCGTCCTGGTATTGACCGAGTGGGACGAATTCACGGCACTGCGCCCCGCACAACTGGACCGCGTGGTGCGGGCGCGGTCCATCATCGACGGCCGGAACTGTCTCAATCGTGCCACCTGGAGAGCGGCGGGATGGGTGTACTCGGGTCTCGGCACCCCGTAGAGTCGCAGTTCGACGCTGTCGTGAATGAGGGCACGGGGCGCTTGAGCGGGATCGAACATCGCCGGTAAGGTCCCCTGGAGTCGGCGCCGTCGGCGGTGCGGGCTCGCATGTCGGAAAGCGTGAAAAAAGATGGGCAGCTGATGAAAGCATCAGGTTTGGGAGTTTCGGTGGGGGCCGGCGCAGTTCGCTTGGCGCGTCCGCACGCCGTGAACCCCAACTCGCCCATCCACCCGCAGGCCTTCGACCTGCACACCATCCCGGTGCGCGACCACAGCGGCGAGGAGCTGGCCGCCGAAGCGGTCGGCGTCACCCTGGAGACCACACCCGAGATCCGCGCCACCGCCATCGCGTATCGCGGTGAGCAACAAGCCCGGTCGGTCCGCGCGGCCATGGCCCGCCAGCAGATCACCGACTACGAGCTGGTCCCGGAGATCTACGCCACCCTCGAATACGCCATGGCGACAGGCGAAATCCGCGGCATCAACTCCCTGGTCGTCTACGACCTCGGCAGTTCCGGCCTGACGGTCAGCGTCGTCGACACCCACACTCGCGAGGTCCGCTACACCGAGCGCACCAGCGAAATCAGCGGCGACTACTTGGATTCGCTGATTCGCGAGCAGCAGATCGCCTCGGGCCGGATCGCGCACCCGCAGAACCCGGCCGGCCTGGCGGCGCTGGACGCGCTGTGCCGCGAAGCCAAGGAACAACTTTCGTCCAACACCGCGGTCGCGCTGCCCAGCGAACAGGGCCTGGTCCTGCTCGCACAGGAGAACTTCGAAGCGCTGATCGTGACGGCGGTCGAGTCCTCGGCCCGGATGACCCGCGATGTGATCACCCGCGCCGAACGCCCGGTGCACGGCGTCCTCGCCATCGGCGGCTGCGCCCGGATCCCGTTGATCGCCAAGGTGCTCGAGCATTGGATCGGCGTGCCGATCATCGTCCCGGAGCACCCGGAGACGGTCACCGCCCGCGGCGCCGCCCTGCTGGCGCGCCCGGCCGCCCGTCCCGCCGCGGCGCCCGCGCCCGCACCCGCCGCGATGCCGTTCGACGAGGACGAGTTATCGCCCGCCTGGCTGTCGGCCCAGCCGAAGAAGAGCAAGCGCAAGCGCAAGAACGATCTCGCCGACGACGACTGGCTCGGAAACGACGATCAGGTCCAGGATTGGGGCACGGCCCAGACGCCCAAGGCCCGCACCCAGAATTACGACGACCTGCCGGACGCGCTGGCGAGCCGGCCGCGCCGCAAACGCGAACTCAACGGCGCCGTGCTCACGGTGAGCGCGCTGGTGGTGATCGCCGCGATCGGCATCGGCCTCGGCTACGGCCAGCAGGTGCTGACCCGCGATTCCAACAGCAGCGAGGGCTCGACGCCCGCGTCCACCTCCAGCGTCCCGCGCACCACGACCTTGGAACCGCAGATCGCGGTGGCTCCGGCGACGACCACGACCGAGACCGAGTCGACGGTCGCGCCGCCACCGCGCCGTGCCACCACCACGCCGCCGCCGCCGACGCCGGGCCCGAATACCTTTACGGTGCCGTTCCTTCCGCCGATCGTGGTCCCGACCATTCCGCCGGACCTGTTCCCGGCCCCGCCCCCACAGGGCTAGCCGCGGCTCAGGCCCGAGCGTGCCGGGCACGCCGCGGCGCGACCGGCGGCTGCGGCCGCTTGTGCCCGAACGGCCGCGCCAGCATCACCGCGATACCCGTGGTCAACGGCACCGAAAGCGCCAGGGCGATACCGCCGACCGAGGACCGCGCGATCTCGATGGCCACCGCGTCGCCGGTGAGCACGTCCCGGATGGACCGGCCGGCCACGCTGAACAGCAACAGCAGCGGCAGCGCCCCACCGGCGTAGGCGAGCACCAGCGTGTAGACGGTGCTGGCGATGTGGTCCCGCCCGACCCGCATGGCGGCGGCGAAAATCTCACGCCGCGAGGCGCCTTCGTCCAGCGCCGCCAGCTCGAACGCCGCCGAGGCCTGGGTGATGGTGACGTCGTTGAGCACGCCGAGCGAGCCGATGATGAACCCGGCCAGCAGCAGGCCGGTGATGCTGACGTGCCCGATGTAGGTCGCCACGTTGGTGTTCTGCTCTTCGGACAGACCGGTCAGGTGTGTGATCTCGATCGCCACCCAGGACAGCACCGCGGCGAGCAGCATCGAGGCCAGCGTCCCGAGCAGCGCCGAACTGGTGCGCAGCGAAACCCCGTGCGCCAGATAGAGCACCGCGTACAGAATCGCCGCCCCCGCGACCAGCGCGACCGGAATCGCGGGCTTCCCGTCCAGGATCGCCGGCAGCATGAATCCGACCAGCACCGCGAACGCGATCACCAGCCCGAGCAGTGCCCGGAAGCCGCGCCAGCGCGCCACCACGACGACCACCACCACGAACACCAGGAAGATCATGAGCAGCGGCAGCCCGCGCGAATAGTCCTCGAACGAGTACAGCGGCGTCCCGTTGGGGTCGGTCTGCCGGACCACCCGGATCTCGTCGCCGGCCTTCAGTTCGGGTTGCCCTGGCCCGGGCGCGATTTCGAGCAGCGTCTTGCTGCCCTTGTGCGGCCCGGATTCGATGCTGACGAGGCTGCGGTCGCATTGGTAGCTGTTGTTGCGCGGCGCTTCGGGCTGGTCGGCGAACACCTTGCCGATGGACGGGCTGCCGCAAGCGCCCCGGTCCTGGGCGAGCACGGTACCCGCTTCGGTCTGCACCGCGCCGCCGCCCGCGTTCTGCATGGGTAGCGGAATGTCGATGTGCTGCTTGCTCGGCCAGAGGAAGAACGCGCCGACGACGACGGCGATGCCGATGACGGTGAGTAACCCGATGACCACCCGCGCCGCGGTGGCGCCGATCGCGATCGGCCCGGAATGGTCGTGGTGGTGATGATGGTGCTCCGTCACCAGGCGAGCTTAAAGGATTTGATTTTCAAACTCGCGGTGGACGGTGCGAAGAAGAGGGCGCTGAACTGCGCGAAGAGATTTCGGGAGGGGGCGGCGGAGAGCAGGGGGATGTCTCCGCCGCCCGCAGGCCGGCGCCCAGGGGGGTAGGCGGCCGAACCCGAGGGCCAGGTTGTCCAGGGGGGGTAGACAACCCGACCGGGCACTAGAAGTGCCGAGAGCCACTGTACACAAAACTCCGAGTTTTGCGCTAGTGAGTATTTAAAAGTGGCGTTTATCCAGACTGGTGGTCTGTTTTACCCCCTGAAGTCAGGGGCTACTGACGGTAGCTGGAGAGGAAGTTGCCGAATCTTTCGATGGCAACGGCGAGGTCGCGCGCCCAGGGCAAGGTGACGATCCGCAGATGGTCGTGCTCGGGCCAGTTGAAGCCCGTGCCCTGCACCATCAGGATCTTCTCCTGTAGCAGCAGATCCAGGATCAGCTTCGAATCATCGTGAATCTCATGCACATTCGGATCCAGCCGGGGGAAGGCGTAGAGCGCGCCCTTCGGCTTCACACACGAGACGCCCGGGATCATGTTGAGCTTCTCCCAGGCCACATCGCGCTGCTCCAATAGTCGCCCGCCCGGCAGGATCAGATCCTCGATGCTCTGATGCCCGCCGAGCGCCACCTGAATGGCGTGCTGCGCGGGCACATTCGGGCACAGGCGGGTGGAGGCGAGCAGCGAGAGGCCCTCCAGGAAACCGGCGGCGTGATCCTTCGGACCGGTGATGACCACCCAGCCGGAGCGGTAGCCGGCCACCCGGTAGGCCTTGGACAGGCCGTTGAAGGTCAGGCACAGCAGGTCGGGCGCGAGCGTGGCCAGCGAGATGTGCTTGGCGTCGTCGTAGAGGATCTTGTCGTAGATCTCATCGGCCAGCAGCAGCAGCTGATGCTTGCGCGCGAGGTCGACCAGCTGCTGCAGCACCTCGGTCGAGTACACCGCGCCGGTCGGGTTGTTCGGGTTGATCACCAGCAGCGCTTTGGTCTTGTCGGTGATCTTCGACTCGATATCGGCGATGTCGGGCTGCCAGCCGTTGGACTCGTCACACCGATAGTGCACCGGGGTGCCGCCGGCCAGGCTGGTCATCGCCGTCCACAGCGGATAGTCGGGCGCCGGAATCAGCACCTCGTCCCCGTTGTCGAGCAGCGCCTGCATCGTCATGGTGATCAACTCGGAGACGCCGTTGCCCAGGTAGACGTCGTCGACATCGAATTCCGGGAAGCCCGGCACCAGCTCGTAGCGGGTCACGATGGCGCGGCGGGCGGACAGGATGCCCTTGGACTCCGAGTAGCCCTGTGCATAGGGCAGCGCGGCGATGATGTCGCGCATGATCACATCGGGCGCCTCGAAACCGAACGGCGCCGGGTTACCGATGTTGAGTTTGAGGATGCGATGCCCCTCGGCCTCCAGCCGTGCCGCATGCGCGTGTACCGGCCCACGAATCTCGTAGAGGACGTTCTGCAGCTTCGTGGACTGCTCCAAAGCACGCGGCGGCTGATGCGGTAGATGACTGGGGCTCACCCGATCCATGGTGCCATCCTCGGCAACGGATCAATCGATGGCCCGCACCGCTAGTTACCTGGCGGTATCCCCTTCGCCGCCGTCGCGCCGCAGAACTCCTCGATTCGTTCGTCCAGGAAACGGGCCTCCGACGCGTTGCGGAAGGTGGGCGCCGCCATCCGGCGGCGCACCCCGGTGAGGCGCGCCTCCAGCTGCACGATGCGTCTGTCCTCGGACAGACCGAGCACCGGATGCAGGGCCTCGGCGGCGCCGTCCAGGCTGCCGTTGATCAGGTGCGCGGCGGCGCTGTCCACCCGGGCCAGCGATTCGGCGCCGTAGGAGCGCTTCTCCGAGGGACCGTTGGCGTAGATCTCGATCGCGCGCTGGGTCGCGGTCAGCGCGGGTTCGGCCTCACCGAGATGGATGTAAGTGGCGCCCGCGTAGTACTGCGACTTCGCGTCGGGGAAGCCGAAGACGCCGCCGACCTCGTCGTGCAGGTCGTCGGTGGCGGCCAGCTCGCGCGCGTCGTCGGCGGCCCGGATACAGCGGTCGGTGTCGGTAGGGCTGCCGATCTTCGACCAGATCCGGGCCTCGATATTGAGCAGCCGTACCTTCGCCGTCGCCGACTCCGCGTACTCGTGCCCGCTCTGCGCGAGCAGTACGCCGCGGCGCGGACGCTCGGCCCCGTATTCGATGAGCGCGTGCATACCACGGGTCCAAGCACGTAAACCGTTGTGCCCGCACAGTTCCGCGTACGCCCAGGCCGCCCGGATCTGCTCGCCCGCGGCGTCGTAGTAACCCAAATCCGTGCTGGCATTGGCGAGCAACCCGGACAGGGTTCCCGCCAGCAGGTAGAGATGCGAGGTGTCAGCGGGGCGCTGATGCCCCTCCAGCAGCCGGTACACCCGGCGCCGCACCCGCAACATCTCGACCATCATCGGCACCGGTGGAATGTGCACATAATCGTTCGCGATGCGCGTGACATCGGCGTCGAGCTGTTCCAAAGTGGTCGCACCCACATTGGTGCTCTCGGCCTGGCCGGCGTGCTCGCTGGCCTCGTGGGCAGCCGCCATGATCAGATCCCTCTCCGAAATCTCAGCTAACGCATCGCCCCTCATCGCACCGGCATCTATGAGAGCCAAAAGGTCCGCGTCGCTCGAATACGTCACACCAGCCGCTGCGGCCGGCGTCTCGAAACCAGGCTCGCCGGATCGAGCGGACCTGGGGCCGGGAGTACCCAGGTGCTCGATCAAGTCCGCGAACCGGGCCCGCACCACATCGTCGGACCTCGCCAGGGATGTATCGAGTGCGGCTTGATTGATAGGACGTGGGTGTACCCGGGCGCCGCCGGCTTCCCACTTCGACACCAGACGTTCGTGCACACCGAGATGCGCCGCGAACTCCCGGATACTCATCCGCTTGGCATCGCGAAGGGCACGGGTCTCTCTTCCTGACCACTGCCTGACCACGATGTCATCCCTTCGAACGAACTCTTTCCCAGGGTACGAGGGCTTTGTGCCTACGGCCACAAACAATTCGGTGTCGCTATGAGTTAGTTCGCGGTGCGTCGGCTTCGGGAGACGCCGCCGTCGAGCAGAGGCAGCGGAAGGGCAGCGGAATGCGGGCAGCAGGGCGTTACCGCATCCGCGTTCCTCAGGCGACCCTTGATGCAGGAGGCAAGGAGTTGGCCGTGAATGTGGACAAACTCAGGACAGTCGACGATTGGGTGGCCTTCTATCGGCACGAGTACGACTTACCGGTGATCGAGCGTGGCGGATTCGCGATGCTGCCCATCAGTGGCCGTGTCAGTGTCGTGCACTTGCCCACGGCCCGCGCCGAAAAGGTCAGGGCGGCACTGGAACAGCAGGGGACGAGGGGTCCGATGCTGGCCCGCCAGATCCGTTGGAGCTTTCTCGCCGCGCCGGACAGCCGGCCGGGGACACAGGTATTGGAGGTACTGAACCGGCTCGATATCGGAATACCCGCGATCGGCAGTGCCGTGATGTTGCCGACCGGTCTCGGCCGCTGGACCCGGGAAGGGTGCTTCTGGGTCAGTCCACCGAGACGCGGCGACACGCTCCCCCCGTTGTCCGTCGTCATCACGACGGCCCTGGCGGTGGGAGCGGGTGGCGGGGACTGAAAATTGCGTCGTCGGTCCCCGCCGCCGCCCCGGGTTACCCGCTTGCGCCCGGGGCGTTGCGTCACCGGCCGGGTCCGCCTCATTTCCACAGTCGACGAGGCGGACTCGGCCGCACCCTCTTTCGCACCTAGTGTGGAGCGATGGATACCGCACGAGTCCTGGAGTTGCGCGGGACCTTTCAGGTGCGGCCGCGCCAGGTAGTGCATGCCCCCACCGCGCTGTTCGACGGACTCGAGGTCATCCGGTGTTTCGGGTTCGACGTCCGCGAGCCGGAACCGGTGCGGCGGCGCAAGATTCCCGGCGGCACGGTGAAGATCGTGTTCGCGTTGGACGGGGTGTTCGGCGGTCGCCGGGTCGAACCCACCGCGTTGGTGGTCGGATTGCATGATCACGCCGGTATCGCCGAGCACGCGGGCCGGATGCACAGCGTGCAGATTCAGCTGAACCCGTTGGCCGCGCGCCGTTTGCTCGGTGTGCCGCTGCACGAGTTACGCAATACGACAGTGCGTTTGGATGATCTGGTGGGGCGGCCCGCCCTCGAGCTGACCGAGCACCTCGCCGAGTCCGGCGGCTGGCCGGACCGATTCGCTGCGGTCGCCGCGTTCCTGCGGGGGCAATTCGCTGATGCCGAAGCCCATGATCCGGCGGTCGCCCATGCCGTGCGACTGCTACAGCGTTCAGCGGGCCGCGCCTCGGTCAGTGCGCTGGCCGAGGAGATCGGCTGGAGTCACCGGCATTTCCGCCGCCGCTTCGCCGACCAAGTGGGACTGCCGCCGAAAGACTACGGCGCTCTGGTCAAGTTCTCCGGCGCGCTGACCGCCTTGGCGGGCACACCCGCACCCGACCTGAGCGCCGTCGCCGCCCACTTCGGCTACTACGACCAGTCCCACCTGACCCGTGCCTGCCACCGATTCGCGGGTCTCTCGCCTGGCCGCCTCATCCGCACACCGACTGAAGATCTGCCGGAGCGGGAACGCCCGAGGCTCCCGGTGTCGGCACAGGTTGTGGCCGATTCGTCCAATACCGGCGGCGGGGTGCGGTTTTAGCGTTGCGCGCATGTCCACAACACCGCTTCCGGTGCGGATCGCGACCGCGGGCGTCGGCGTGCACGCGATCAATCACCTTGTCGTCCTGCTGATTCCACCCGTCGGATGGAATGTCGGCACGGTATACCACCTGATCGGCGCACCGCTCTACGCCGTGTTGCTGCTACCGCTCTGGCGCGGCCGGAACTGGGCGCGCCTGACCATCACCGGGCTACTCGGCTGCCAATTCGCCGGACGCTTCGTGGTGTGGGTGTTGTTCCCGGAGACCGGAGTTCACGCCGCGCTGCTCTTCGGCTGGACGCTCTCCACGGTGGTGCTGCTCGCGCTGTGGCTACCGGCCGCGGCCCGCCACCATTTTCAGCGCGCCTCGACCTTGTTGACCACGTCCGCCGACAGCGGGAAATTGAGGTAGGACTTCGACGGCGTCGGTCCGCGCTGCCCCTGATACTTCGATCCGACCGACGCGCTGCCGTACGGGTGCTCGGCCGGGCTGCTCAACCGGATCAGGCACAGCTGCCCGATCTTCATCCCCGGCCACAGCGTGATCGGCAGGTTCGCCACATTCGACAGTTCCAGGGTGATGTGCCCGCTGAAGCCCGGATCGATGAAACCCGCGGTCGAATGCGTCAGCAGCCCCAGTCGGCCCAGACTCGACTTGCCCTCCAGCCGGCCGGCCAGATCGTCGGGCAGCGTGCACACCTCCAGGGTGGACCCGAGCACGAACTCGCCCGGGTGCAGCACGAACGGCTCGCCCTCGGCGGGCTCGACCAGGCTGGTCAGCTCGTCCTGGCGCTGCGCCGGATCGATGTGGGTGTAGCGGGAGTTGTCGAAGACCCGGAACAACCGGTCCAGCCGCACATCGATGCTCGACGGCTGGATCAGGTTCTCCAGCAACGGTTCGACGCCGAGACGCCCAGCGGCGATCTCCGCACGGATGTCACGATCGGAAAGCAGCACGCCCAGCAGCGTAGTGGTCACCCGCTGTGCCGTGCCGCGCGGCCGGTGCTCTGCCCGTTTTGCCGCGATCCCCCGCCCCCGGTTTGCCTTAGTCGCTGTTTCTGGCCGCCGGGTCCTTGGCCGCGGCGGACTCGTCGGCGCTGAACACCGGACGATGGTGGGCGCCACTGTCATCGGCCGCGGGATACGCGGTCAGCGGCGCGGTCTCATGGCTGAATAGCCCGGGCACATGCCCGTCTTCCGTACTCATCCGTCGAGCCTCCTCCGATAGTGAGCGAATAGCCAATCGACGGGCCCACCCCATCCAGACGAACGGATAATGGACTTGCCTCCCGCCGCGACCCGTCTGCTAAGCTCACGGACGCGTACAAGCACTGCCGATGTAGTTCAATGGTAGAACTTCTGCTTCCCAAGCAGACAGCGCGGGTTCGATTCCCGTCATCGGCTCCACCAGGAAAGCCGCTGCCCAGCAGCGGCTTTCCTGCTTTTCCTACTCGCTCTGCGCCCAGGCCGCGACGGGCATGGCGAGGTAGATTCCGAAGTTCTCCAGGCCCGTGGCGGATTCCAGCGCCTCGTGCAGATCGTCCACGCGGTCCTGCCGGTTGCTCGCCCGGCTCTCGAACCATTTGGAGCGGATCTCGATGACGGCGTCGAGTCCGCTGCGGTCGAACGGGCCGAGTGGGCGGAACCGGATCTCCACGTCGCCGGGCTGGAGGTCGTGGTCGTAGGGCTCCTCCGGGCATTCGACGGCGAGCGAGACCAGGTGCGGGAGCTGGTCCGCGAGTGCGCGGAGGGTGGCTTCGGGGACGTGGGGGGCGTAGGTCACCTCGACTAGGGGCACCCGGCCAGCGTATCGATTCGAGTTTTCTGTCGGTGCCCGTAGTTACAGTCCGGGGGTGGCATCGGAGTATTCGTTCACGGCGGAGTTGTGGGAGCACGACGGGATGGCGTCCTGGCATTTCGTGTCGTTGCCCGAGGAGGTCTCCGATGAGATCGAGGAGCTGTACGCGCACCGGGCCAACGGTTTCGGAGCGGTGAAGGTGAATGTGACCATCGGCGCCACCCGGTGGACGACCTCGGTTTTCCCGGACAAGGCGCGGCGGACCTATGTGTTGCCGGTGAAGAAGCCGGTCCGGATCGCCGAGGGGTTGGAGGCCGGCGTTCAGGCGCGGGTCGGCATCGTGGCCGCGGCCTAACGGATCACAGGTCCATGGCCGCGCGCAGCGCGGTGTCGAGGCGTTCGACGTCGTCGGCGGACATCTCGTCGACGCGTTCGGCCAGCCAGTCGCGGTAGATGCGGCCGATATTGCCGGCGTGCACCCAGCCGTGGCCGGGGACGGTGACCGCGAGGATGTCGTTCGGGTCCGCGTCCAGGAGCTCGGCGGCGATCAGCCAGCGCCGGGGCGATTCGTGGATGCCGTCACTGCTGATCAGGACGATGGTGCGACGGCGGGTGGAGCCGTGCGGGTGGTAGGTCCAGATTTCACCCCTGCGCACGCATCGCCCGCTCCGCGGCGGCCAGTTCCGCTTCGTCGGCCGCGGCCTCGGCGCTCGAATCCAGGATCGGGCCGACGCCGGTACGCACCGCTTCGCGCCGGGCCGCCTTCGAGATCCAGGCCGACGGTGACATTCCGGCGCGGGCCGCCGCCTGTTCGGCGAAGGACCAGGCCGCCTCGTCCAGCGAGAGGGTGACCTTACGTGTTGCCATACCATTTATCGTACCGACGAGCGGGCTTTCTGCCAGCGGTTTCCAGGTTGCGACCGGCCCGTTACAGTACTATTGGCCTGTTGCCAGTAACCGAATCAGAGGGTCGCGCGCATGACGTTGAATCACCACCGGGTCGGCAAGGGAGAACCGCTGATTCTGGTGCACGGGGTCGGCAGCCGCTGGCAGGTGTGGGAGCCGATCATCGACAGGCTCGCCGAGTCCTTCGAGGTGATCGCGGTCGACCTGCCGGGATTCGGGGAATCCGCGCCGCTGCCGCGCACCACCGTCGACACCCTCACCGACGCGCTCGCGGATTTCCTTGCCGCACAAGGGATCGAACGACCGCACCTGGCGGGCAACTCGATGGGCGGCCTGATCACCCTGAACCTCGCCGCGCGCGGGCTGGCCCGCTCGGTCACCGCCTATTCACCGATCGGGTTCTGGGACAAGGCCGGTCGCATCTGGTGCCAGCAGTCGCTGGGCCGGTCACGCGGACTGCTCGGGCCACTGGGACCGGTGCTACCCCAGATCCTCGGCACCGCCGCGGGCCGGACCGTCTTCCTCACCCTGGTCTTCGGCAAGGCCTGGGCGGTGGACCCGCGGATCGCCATCGACACCGCCAATGGCGCCCGGGTGCTGGGTTTCCAGCCCGCGCTGGACTCCTTCGCCGACGCGCGCCTGCCCGACCCCGCCGCGCTCGCCGACCTTCCGGTCACCATCGCGTGGGGCAACCGGGACATCCTGCTCACCTACGCCACCCAGAGCCGGCGCGCGAAAGCCGTGCTGCCCAACGCGACTCACGTCACCCTGCGCGGCAGTGGGCACACCCCGTTCTACGACGACCCCGCCGGCTGCGCGCGAGTCCTGCTCGACACCGCCACCTAGTCGAAGTTGTCCACAGGCATCCCCACGGCGCGGGCTGCCGTGAGAGATTCCGGCGGCGCGGTGCCGAGCAGGATCCGCACCGCGTTCCGCCAGCGCCACCGCAGGATCCGATTGCGATCCACATCGCCGGTGAGCAGGGCGCGCATAGCCAGACCGGTCATGATCTCGAGGGTGAACTCGGTGATCGTCGGAACCCTGGGATCGTCCGGGAATTCGGCGCGGAAGACGTCCCGGATGCTGGTGTGCATCATGTCGAACAGTCGATGCTCCAGCGGCAGGAAGGCCGCCAGCAACTCCGGATCGGTCCGCGCCCCCACCCAGATCTCCAGTGCGGCAAGAAAAGACGGTCCGCTGAGCATCCCCATGGTCAGCTCGACGGCGACCTCCAGCCGATCGGCGCCCGGCGGAATGGCCTCGAATTCCCGGGTCAGCTGGTCCCATCGGCGCGCGGCCAGGTGCTCGACCGCGCCCGCGAGCAGATCGGCCTTGGTCGGGAAATGATGCTGCAGGGTGCCGCGCGGCACGCCCGCCAGCTTCTGCACCGCCAAAGTGGTTGTGCCCGAGTATCCGTCGTCGACGAGACTCTGCACGGCCGCGTCCAGGAGCCGGGTGCGCATACGCGCGGTGCGCTGCGCCTGCGTCTCCCGGACGCGCTCGGCCATCGGGGTCAGCGCCCCTGCCACTGCGGGTCGCGCTTCTGCGCGAACGCCAGCGCGCCTTCGGCGGCATCCTTGGAAAACAGTGCGGGCAGCGCGATTTCGCCCTGCTTCGCGAAGGCCTCGTCGGTCTTCCAGTCCGGCGACTCGTCGATGATCCGCTTGCTCGCGGCGACCGCCAGCGGCGCGGCGGCGGCGATCTCGGCGGCCAGGGCCAGCGCGGCCTCGAGCGCGCCGCCGGGTGCGGTGAGCCGGTTGACCAGACCCAGCTGATAGAGCCGCTCGGCGCCGACCCGTCCGCCGGTCAGCGCCAGCTCCGCCGCCATGCTGCGCGGCAGCCGCTGGGTCAGGCGCAGCACGCCGCCGCCGACCGCGACCAGCCCGCGCTTCACCTCGGGAATGCCGAACTGCGCGTTGTCGGCCGCGACGATCAGGTCACCGGAGAGCGCGAGCTCGAAACCGCCCGCCAGCGCGAAGCCTTCCACGGCCGAAATCATCGGCTTGACAGGTGGTTTCGCGGCGATTCCGAGTGGGCCGCGGCGCTGCGTCATCGGCATCTCGCCCTTGGAGGCGGCGACGAGATCCATGCCGGCGCTGAAGGTTCCGCCCGCGCCGGTGAGGACCAGCACGCGCGCGGAGTCGTCGGCCTCGAACTCGTCGATCGCCGCCTCGATGGCCTGTGCGGCGGCCAGATTGATGGAGTTGCGAACCTCGGGGCGGTTGACGGTCAGCACGGTGATCGCGCCACGCCGTTCGACCAAGACCAAGTCGGACATGGGTTTTCCTCTCAGAGCAGGGTGAGCTTGTCGGCGGCGGCGATCTCGGCGGGCGCGCCGATCGGATCACCACCGGTGAACGCCGCGACGGTGCCGGCATCCGAGGCCCGCACCAGTATGCGTGCGCCCGCCGGGTTCAGGGCGCTGATCACGACCGCCTCCGGTTCGTCGCCGCCGTCGCGGCTCTTGCGGTAGGCGACGGTGTAGGCCTCGACGGTAGCGGGACCGGTGTACCCGGGCGCGACCGCGCGACTGGCGGCGGGAACCTCGGCCTCGATCGAACGGAACAGTCGCGCAGGCGGTTTCGCCGAGTAGACGCCCACGCCGTGCTTGGTGATGTACCAGCCGAGTGCCGTGGTGAGCCCGTAGTCGCCGGGGCGCTCGCGCAGCCGCCCGACCATGGTCGCGAGGGAATGCGTCAAGTAGTTGTTGCCCGCCCCGCCCGCGAAGGTCAGCCCGCCGGTGACCGACAGCGGCCGGGCCGGATCGTCGATCGGCAGGCCCAGCGCCTCGGCGGCGACCTGCACCGCGATCGGGAAGCAGGAGTACAGGTCGAGCTGCGCCACATCGTCGATGCCGATGCCCGCGTGCCCGAGTGCGGCCTGCCCCGCCGCGGCGATGGCGGGCGAGACGCTCAGGTCCGCGCGCTCGGTGACGAACCATTCGTCGGTCGCGGTGGCGCCGCCGTGCGGGAAGATCCAGCGGTCCCGCGGCACGCCGGCCGCGTCGGCGGCGGCCGCGCTGCACACGATGAGTCCCGCACCGAGATCCACCGTCAGGTTCGCGATGAGCAACTTCGGATAGGGCGTGGACACCATCCGGTTCGACGCGGACGGGGTCGTCAGGTCGGCGGCCGAATGCGCTGTCGGCATCCAGGCGTAGGGATTCCGGGTGGCCACCTCGGACAGTCGCGACCACAGCCCGCCGATACGCGCCCGATGGTCGGCTTCGCTGAGCCCGAGCCGGGCCCGCAGTGCGGTCTCCATCAGCGCGTAGAAGTAGACCGGCCCCCACAGTCCGGCCGCGGTCTCCATCTCGGAGTTGGGCCCGCGCTCGGATCCGATGATCTCGCTGGGTATTTCGGCCTGCTCGGGCCAATCCACCTGCACGCCCGCACGATTCGCGGCATTCCAGGAGGCGACGGCCTCGGCTCCGGTGAGCAGCGCGACTTCGGATTGCCCGTCGGCGATCGCCTGGGCGACGGTGTTGAGCAGCCGTTGCGGCGCGTCTCCGCCGAAGCGCGCGGATTGCACGGTCCGTTTGGGGGCCGCCCCGAGTTCGGCGGCGACCAGCGCGCCCAAGTCGGCATAGGGCTTGCTCACCGGGGCGACCGCGGCGATCAGGTCGGCGGAGCGCAGCAGGCGAGCACCGGCGCCGCTGTCGGCGGCCGCGCGGCGCAAGGATTCGGCGGCGAGCTCGACCGGCCCCGGGTAACCCGGCTCCCCGGCCCGGTGCACGACCTGTCCGGCGCCGACGAGAACCGGTGTCCGCGGATCCATTCCGGCTGGCAGCATTGTTCCTCCACTCCACTTCCCGTCAGCACTGACGGGAACTGACCTCGATTAGAACAGAGCCGCCGCAGGCCTGGCAATGGTTCCGCCCGAAGAACTGACTGCTGGGTAAGATCCGAGGATGAGCTCCAACGTCACACTGCGATTCGAGGGCGATCGGGCCTACGTCGCCCTCGATCGACCCGACAAGCACAACGGCCTGACCCTCGAGATGCTCGGCGGATTGATCGACGCCGCGCATGACATCGCCGCCCGCAAGGGCGTTCGCGCGGTGATCCTGACCGGGAACGGGCCCAGTTTCAGTAGCGGATTGGACGTCGCGAAGGCCACCAGCGATCCACTGGCGATCGTGCGCGCCTTCGTCCCGCTCCCGTGGCGCGGCACCAACACCTTCCAGGAGGCCTGCTGGGCGTGGCGCCGGCTGCCGGTGCCGGTGATCGCGGCCGTGCACGGCCGCTGCTACGGCGGCGGGCTGCAGATCGCACTGGCCGCCGATGTCCGCTTCGCCACTCCAGACGCCGAATTCTCGGTCATGGAAGCCAAGCACGGCCTGGTGCCCGATATGACCGGCGCGGCCTCGTTATCCCAGCTCATCGGCATCGACAAGGCGCTGATGCTGACCATGACCGCCGATGTCGTGGACGCCGCCTACGCCGAGCGCATCGGCCTGGTCACCGAGGTCACCGCGGATCCACTGAAGGCCGCCGAACAGCTCGCCGACCGCATCGCCGACCGGTCTCCGCACGCGGTGGCCGGCGCCAAGCGCATGTTCGATCGCTCCTGGCAGGCCTCGGCACGCCGGACCTTCGCACTGGAACGCGCGACCCAGCTCCCCCTGATCCTGCGCCTGGCCAGGGGCAGCCGCAAACAATAGGCGAACACTGCGATATCAATTTCGCATGATAGTGATGCCCGCCACAATCCGATCCGGCCAGGCTGTTAGCATTCCGCCTGATTTGCCAGCCAGTCGAAGTGTGGCGCTTGACGCGTGACGGTCTGTGTCGGCGTGCCCGCTTCGGCGTGACCCGGAGGGCTTCACCGACTTGCACAAGACCGCTTCCATCCTGCTGTCCACGGTCGCGGGTGCCACGGCCTTCGTACTGACGGTCACTTCCCCAGCCGCGGCAAACCCGAACGCCATCAATCCGATTCCGGTGCTGAACGGCACCAACGGCCTGCCGCATCTGCCGGGGCGCAGCAAAGCGGTATTCCAGGTGACGGGCATGGCCAGCCCCAACAGCACCCACACCTACAACGTGCTGGGCACCGACCTGGGCATCATGTGGGACAACGGGCACGGGGAGATGCTGACCGCGTTCGGCGACACCGCCGGTCTCGGTTTCCCGAACCTGCTCTCCGGCAGCACCTGGGCCTGGCGCAGCAACATCCTGGTGCGCAGCCACACCAAGAACCCTGCCAACGGGATCTACTTCGACAGCGTCGTCCGCGATGTCTTCGGCCAGGCGCGCGACCTGATCGCCAGCCCGAAGATCCCGATGCTGGAGATCAGCCGCATTCCGACCGCGGGCATCGCCGCCAACGGCGCGCAGTACATGAGCCTGATGTCGGTGGCCAGCTGGGACGACGTCGGCCAGTGGACCACCAACTACTCCGGCCTCGCGGTATCCGGGGACAACGGGGAAACCTGGCTCGAGCTGCCCGCCACCCGGCGGCCGAACGAGGGCGGTCACGCCAACTTCCAGATGAACGCCTTCCTGAAGAGCGGCGGCTTCATCTACGAATACGGCACCCCGGACGGACGCAACAATGCCGCGTTCGTGGCCCGGGTCCCCGAGGACGCCCTGGGTGACCTCGGCGCCTACGAGTATTGGGACGGCGAGACCTGGAAGCGCGGCGACGTGAACGCGGCGGCGCCGATCATGGGCAACGTCGGCGAGCTGTCGGTGATGTGGAACGACTATCTCGGACAATACGTTTCGCTGACCACCGACCCGTTCAACTCGGTGGTCATGCGGCGCGCGCCGAGCCCGGAGGGCCCGTGGAGCCCGCCGGAGGTGCTCATCGACACCCGCGAACTGCCTACCGCCTACGCGCCGTCGATCTTTCCGTACCAGACCGGGCGCGACCTGTACTTCGTGACGACGGTGCACACCCAGTACAACGTTCTGCTGATGCGCACCACGCTCTGACACGGCGGCACTCGAACCGGCGGTCGTCCCTGGGGCGGCCGCCGGTTCTTCGTCAATAGACTCGCACCCATGGAAGCGGCCGATTGGGACGCGCGATACGCGCAAAGTGAGCTGGTCTGGGGTGCGCCGCCGAACAGCACCGTCGTCGAGCACGTGTACGGGCTGGAACGTGCCATCATCCTGCGGCCCGAGACGCCGGGCGGCGCGCTGCCCGAGCATCCCCGCGCCTTGGACCTGGCCTGCGGCGAGGGCCGCAACACGTTGTGGCTGGCGACCCATGGCTGGCAGGTGGACGCGATCGACTACTCGCAGGTGGGGATCGACAAGGGGCGCACCGTCGCGACCCGGCTGTCGCGGTCGGTGCGCAGCCGGATCAGCTGGCACTGCGCCGATGTCACCGATCTGGCGGGCGCGGGGATCGCCGGGCCGTACGAGCTGGTGCTGATGGTCTTCTTGCACCTGCCCGCCGCACAGCGCCGCGAGGTGGTGCGCCGGGCCGCGAATCTGCTTGCGCCCGAAGGGACTCTGCTCGTCCTCGGACATGACAGCTCGAATCTCACCGAGGGGTACGGCGGGCCGCAGGACCCGTCCATCCTCTTCACGCCCGAGGACATCGCCGCCGACCTGGGACCGGCGGCGAGCCACGTCCGGGTCCGGCTCGCCGACCGGGTGCTGCGGCCCACCGAGGGCCGCGACGCCATCGACGCCCTGGTGGTCGCCACCCGGCCGCTGCCGGAATCCGGCGGCGACGCGGAGTGATCAGGCGGCCGGGCAGCTGTCGCCCGGCGGCAGCCGGAGGTCGATCAGATAGCCGTCGGCGGCGGCGGTAACGCAGGGCGAGCGGTCGTACATGCCGTGACCCCAGCCGTCGTAGCTGAGCAGCTTCGCGCCCGGCGTCTGCGCCGCGACCTGGACCGCCCATTCGTGCGGTGTGGCCGGATCGTGCCGGGAGTTGAGGATCAGAACCGGCGGCCCGTCCTGGATCAGCGGGCGGTGCGGCGGGTTCTTCGGGGCCACCGGCCAGCCGGAACAGATACTGGCCGCGCCCCAGGCGAAGTGCGACCGCAGCGTGGGTGCGTTGTCCCGCTGTGCCCGCCACAGCCGCTGCCACTGGTCTTGCTCGGCGATGTCGAACTGCCAGTCCGAGCAGAAGATGATCTGCGGCATGGGCACGATCTCCCCGGTGCGCCGCGGCGCCGCCGGAAGTTCGGCCGCACCCCGGGGCTGGGCGGCCAGCGTCCGCAGGTCTTGCGCCAGTTCGGCCCACTCGGGACGGTAAAGCCGTTGCGTCACCGCGCTACTCAGATCGAGCGGGGCCAGCGCCTTGCCCTTGGCATCACGTAATTCGCCGCGCGTGGCGGCGGCGAACAGCTCGCCGTACAACCCGGGCACGTCCTGTCCGTGCAGGACGCAGTGCGGTTCGCGGGCACACCACGCCACGAACTCGGTGAAAGTGTCCTGTCCCGCCCGAGCTTGGGAGGCAAGGAATTCCGCGCCGCCGAGGCTGTGGTCGTCGACGCTGTCGAGCAGTGACGCGCGCAGGTGGCGCGGGAACAGCTCCGCGTACCGCTGCGCGGGCATGGTGCCGTAGGACCGGCTGTAGAGGCTGATCTGCTGCTCCCCCAGCGCTTTCCGCAGCGCCTCGACATCACGTGCGACGCTCTCGGCGTCCAGATGGTCCAGCAGCGGTCCGGTGTGCTCGCGGCAGCTGGCCGCGAGCTCCCTGGCATAGGAATGGGCTTGGTCGAGGCGGCCGCCCGCGTCCGGCACCAGGTTCGGCCGTCCGGTCACCAGGCCCGCGTCGCAGCGCACCGGATTGCTGCGCTTGACCCCGCGCGGATCGAGGCTGACGATGTCGAACCGGGCCCGCAGCCCGGCGGAAAACGGTGTGCCGCGCAGGATCTGGTCGACGCCGGAACTCCCGGGGCCGCCCGGCAGGGAAACGAGCGTGCCGACCCGGTCCGAGCCGTAGGCCCGGTCGCGCACCACAGCCAGCTCGATGGCGTCCCCGTCCGGGTTCGCCCAGTCGATCGGCACCGGCAGGGACGCGCATTCGTAGGCGCCGTTCTCCGCACAGGGTTGCCAGGTCAGCGTGGGTTCCGGGGCCGCCTCGGCCGTGCAGGCGGTCAGCGCGGCGGCGGCTGCCGCCGCGGCCAGCAGCGCACCGGCGAGGGCGCGAGATAACGTCATGCACCGATCTTCGAGCTACCGGGCGAAGCGCCGCATCACGCCGGCGAGGGATGGCGGGTCACCCCGCGGTGCTACTTCGACCAGCGCCGCAGCCACGGCTCGACGGTGGCCTGGATGACATCGAACCCGGTGCGGAACGAGTGCGGCTGTCCGGCGATGACCCGCACCTCGGCGGCGTCGGCCGCCGCCGGGATCCCGAACGGATCGCTGCCCCCGTTGACCACCACCACCGGGATATCCCCAGCCGCGAGCAGCTCCTCGCGCCGCGTTTTCTCGGGCTTGCCGGGTGGGTGCAGCGGAAAGGAGAGCGCGATGACGCCGCGGGCCGCGACCTCGACCGCCGTCCGGCAGGCCACTCGCGCCCCATTACTTCGTCCGCCTTGGATCAGCGGCACGTTCTTCACCTTCTTGCGCAGGGCCGCGACGATCTCCAGCCAGGCTTCGTCCTGCTTGACCGCCGATCCAGGGGCGCGCCTTCCGGCCACTCGGTACGGCTGGGTCACCAGTGCGACCGCCCCGCCCAGTCCGAGCGCCGTATCGCGCACTGCCAGAATGTCTTTCGCGTCGACGCCACCGCCGGAGCCGTGGGTGAGCAGCAGCAGGAAGGCCGGGGAACGCGGCTTGTCGAGCTCGATCTCGGCCGGTCCGGCGCTCGTCTCGATATGCACACCTCACCGTAACCGTTCAGCAATCGGTGAGCCCGGAAGCGCCGTCGGGCGCCCGGAAACGGGCCGAGCGTCCCATTACCCGCAGTCCCAACCAGGGGCAATGAGCCGCAGTGTCTTTCGCGTCACATTGCCCGCTCGAGCCTTTGCCGCAGTGATTACCCGCCGGTAATATGGCACGTAAGTTACCCGCGAGTAGCAAGCTGCACACGGCATGGCTACCCGGAGGCGCACGAACGGGCGGGAACGGCCAACCACCGACCGCACCCGACTCAATGGAGAGTGAGAGACAACATGGGTCACTACAAGAGCAACGTCCGCGACCTGGAATTCAACCTCTTCGAGGTACTGGGCCTGGGCTCCCTGCTGGACAGCGGCGCCTTCGGCGACCTGGACAGCGACACCGTCAAGGAGATGCTCAACGAGGTGCGTCGCCTGGCCGAGGGCCCGCTCGCCGACTCCTTCGTCGACGGTGACCGCAACCCGCCGGTCTTCGACCCCGCCACCCACACCGTCACCCTCCCCGAGTCCTTCAAGAAGTCCTACAAGGCCCTCGAGGACGCCGGCTGGTCCAAGGTTCCGGTCCGCGAGGAGCTCGGCGGCCTGGGCGCGCCGTCGGTCGTCGGCTGGGCCCTGGGCGAGATGATCCTGGGCGCCAACCCGCCCGCGCAGATGTACGCCGCCGGCGCCGGCTTCGCCGAGGTCTTCTACAACAACGGCACCGAAGAGCAGAAGAAGTGGGCTTCGATCATCGCGGAGCGCAACTGGGGCGCCACCATGGTGCTGACCGAGCCGGACGCCGGCTCCGACGTCGGCGCCGGCCGCGCCAAGGCGGTCAAGCAGGAAGACGGCTCCTGGCACATCGAGGGCGTCAAGCGCTTCATCACCTCGGGTGACTCCGACGACCTGTTCGAGAACATCATGCACCTGGTGCTGGCTCGCCCCGAGGGCGCGGGCCCGGGCACCAAGGGCCTGTCGCTGTTCTACGTACCGAAGTGGCACTTCGACTTCGAGACCGAGACCAAGGGCGACCGCAACGGCGTCTTCGTCACCAATGTCGAGCACAAGATGGGCATCAAGGTCTCGGCCACCTGTGAGGTCACCTTCGGCGGCCACGGCGTGCCCGCCAAGGGCTGGCTGGTCGGCGAGGTGCACAACGGCATCGCCCAGATGTTCGACGTCATCGAGAACGCCCGCATGATGGTCGGCACCAAGGCCATCGCGACCCTGTCCACCGGTTACCTGAACGCGCTGGATTACGCCAAGCAGCGCGTCCAGGGCGCGGACCTGACCCAGATGACCGACAAGGCCGCCCCGCGCGTCACCATCACCCACCACCCGGACGTGCGTCGTTCGCTGGCCCTGCAGAAGGCCTACGCCGAGGGCCTGCGCGCGATCTACCTCTACACCGCCGCCCACCAGGACGACCAGATCGCCGAACTGGTCTCCGGCGCCGACAAGGACACCGCGTTCCGCGTCAACGATCTGCTGCTGCCGATCGTCAAGGGTGTCGGTTCCGAGCGCGCCTACCAGTACCTGACCGAATCGCTGCAGACCTTCGGTGGCTCCGGCTTCCTGCAGGACTACCCGATCGAGCAGTACATCCGCGACGCCAAGATCGACTCCCTCTACGAGGGCACCACCGCGATCCAGGCGCAGGACTTCTTCTTCCGCAAGATCGCCCGCGATCGCGGCGTCGCGCTGGCCCACGTGGCCGGCCAGGTGCAGAAGTTCATCGAGTCCGAGGCCGGCAACGGCCGCCTGAAGGCCGAGCGCAAGCTGCTGGCCACCGCGCTCGAGGATGTGCAGGCCATGGCCGCCACCCTGACCGGGCACCTGATGGGCGCCCAGCAGGACCCGAAGGAGCTCTACAAGGTCGGCCTGGGTTCGGTGCGCTTCCTGATGTCGGTCGGTGACCTGCTCATCGGCTGGCAGCTGCTGCGCGGCGCCGAGGTCGCCATCAAGGCCCTCGACAACGGCTCGGACGAGGCGTTCTACCACGGCAAGGTCGCCACCGCGCAGTTCTTCGCGCGCAACGTCCTGCCGGAGCTGACCTCGACCCGCGCCATCCTGTCGAACCTGGACAACGACATCATGGAGCTCGACGAAGCCGCCTTCTGAGGCTGATTCACAATCGAATACACAGACAGCGCGGCCCGGGTTCATCCCGGGCCGCGCTGTTTATGATCGGGCAGACCGCGCGCGCCACAGAAGGGGACCGTCCGGATGAACCGATCGCTGTCTGCACTGGCCAGAACCGGTGCCTGCGTTGCCGCCCTAACTCTCGTCATCGCCGGACCCGCGGCGGCCGATCCCAACAACATCAATCCGATTCCGGTGCTGAACGGCTGGGAGGGGCTGCCGAAGCTGCCCGGCCAGACTCAGGCCGTGTTCCAGATGACCGGCATGGGCAGCCCGAACAAGACCGAGCGGGTCAACATGATCGGGACCGACCTCGGCATCATGTGGGACGACGGCGGCGGCCGGATGATCACCGCGTTCGGCGACAGCGCCGGCCTGGGCATGCCCAACCTGCTCGCGGGCAGCATGTGGGCGTGGAGCTCGAACATGCTGTTCCGCAGCAGCACCCACGATCCGTCCCACGGCATCTACTTCGACAGCGTCGTGCCGAATCCGTTGCCGAGCCCGAAGATTCCGGGCATCGAGATCAGTCTCATTCCGACCGCGGGCATTTCGGTGGGCGGGGTGCAGTACATGAGCATGATGTCGGTGCGGGAATGGGGCGACCACGGCAAGTGGAGCACCAACTTCTCCACCCTCGCCGTGTCCGGTGACGGCGGGCAGACCTGGGGGCAGTTGCCCAATACCCGCCGCGCGAATGTCGACGGCTTCGAGAACTTTCAGCAGAACGCTTTCGTCAAGCGCGACGGATTCGTCTATCGGTACGGCACGCCCGCGGGCCGCGACAATCCCGGATTCGTCTCGCGGGCGCCCGAACCCGCTGTCGCCGATCTCGATGCCTACGAATATTGGGACGGCAAGGAGTGGAAGCCCGATGTGAAGGTCGCTGCGCCCATTGTGGGCGGCGTCGCCGAACAGTCGGTGATGTGGAACGACCATCTGGGTCAATTCGTCATGCTGACTACCGACCCGTTCAATTCGGTGGTGCTGCGTACCGCGCCCGCGCCGGAGGGGCCCTGGAGCGAGCCGCGGGTGCTGATCACGGCCGCGGAACTCCCCACCGCCTACGCCCCGATGATCTTCCCGTATCAAACCGGCCGGGACCTGTACTTCCTGCTGACCGTGCACAGCCAGTACAACGTGATCCTCATGCGAACTCCGTTGTAATACCCGCGGATAAAGCGAAAGCGGCCCGGATCGCTCCGGGCCGCTTTTCCTTACGCGCGAGGCGTCAGGACTTCGGGGGGATCGGGTTGCCCGAGCCGGTGGAGAGCAGCTTGGCCAGCAGGGTGGCGAAGTTCGCCGAGCCGGACGCCGAGCCGGTCTCCTCGGCAACGCCCTTGGGCTTGATCGGGTCGCCGGAACCGGTGGAGAGCAGCTTGTTCAGCAGCGTGGCGAAGTTGGCCGAGCCCGTGGCCGAGCCGGAGGTGGTGTCGACCGGGTCGGTGACAGTGGAGACATCAGCCGAGGCCATACCGGCACCGGCGAAAAGGAAACCGGCGGTCGCGACGGCGACACCCAGCGCACGGATCTTGCTCATGGATAACTCTTCTTCCCTCATCAACAAAGATCGCACCGCGGCCTGCGGCGGATACCGGCTCTTTCTATCACCCGAATTGGTCAGTTCCACACACCTCGGTGAACATCGCGCAAACGATCAGTTGCAGTTTGTTCACCCACGGAGTGGGCCGGGTGTGACCCCACGGAGCTGGAGAGATGCCGCTACCTGGGCGAAAGCGTCGCGGTTCCGAAGGGTTGCCCGCAGCGTCCGAGCAACGTGAAAAATATGAATCCCGGAGAACAAAAATCCCGGCAACGCAAAAGTGCCCTCCCGCAGCTGCGGGAGGGCACTTCGCGACAGTGCTACTTACTCGGTCGGGGCCGGCTTGGTGGCCGAGGAACCGGTGATCAGCTTGGTGAGAGCCTCGATGAGCTCCTTGGACGCCGAGCCGGTGCCGCCGGTCTCGGGCTCCGCGGTGTCCGCCGGGTCGGTCTTCGCACCGGCCGAACCGGTGATCAGCGCGGTGAGCAGCTTGGCCGAGCCGGTGTCCACCGGGGTCTCCTCCTCGGCTCCGGCCACACCGGCGCCACCGAACAGGATGCCGGCCGCGGCAGCACCGGCGATCACGAACGCGCTGAACTTCTTCATAAAAACGATTCCCCTCAGGAAAGATTCACACATCGGCAGCGAGATGACTGACGACCACGTCAGTCCTATCACAACTGAAGTAGCGCAATGGAATACGAGTTCACAGAATGGAAAGATTGCCAATAGCCGACTGTTAACGGGGATTTCATTATGAAACCTCGAGGTCCTTGCCTCGAACCGGATCGACTTCCCGGACCACACTCGGGCGCGCGGATCTGAAACATCCATGTACCCCTTACGTGCGGTCGGTAAACCCCGATAGCCAGCAATCCTCGCGCACAACGCCCACCCATACCGCGGTGAGGTGCGCGAAGAAACCGGCAATATTGCGGAACTTCAGCCTGGTAGCCGGACATTCCGCCAGCCCCCAACTCCCCTGCCAGGCAAGCCGACTTCAGCAATCGGCAAGTTACGGTGAGACATCTTTCACATCAATGAACCTGTAACATTCAGCGGCGGTTCACGATTGGCGACCATAGTGCTAGCAATAGCTGCTCGATATGCCAGCGGGCGCAACCGAATGCGGCTGTGCACACTGCACAAACGCATTTCGATTCCGCGTGGAACAAACAATTGAAGCACGCGGTCAGCGCGGAGTCGGCGGGATCCCAATCTGGGTCGAGCGTGGAAAGTTCGACCAGTTCGGCGTCCGAGTGGGGAAGTTCGGCACTCGAAAGGTGGGCGGGTTCCGCAGCTGCGACGGAATCTGGATGATCGTCGGAGCCGGGTAGCGCGAGGTCGGGGAATCCCTGGGCGAGTCCGAATCGGAGGCTCCCCACACCGCGCGGACGAGGAGGCCGATCAGGACAATCACGCCCCAAAGTACCCAGCCCAAGTTCTTGGCGGGCGCGGCGGGCGTAGCGCTACTGTGCGCAGGAACCGGCCTGGCGACGTCGTTGTGGTCGGCACGGCGCCGGGCCTGGTCGGCCGCGAGCCAATTCAGGGCTTCCCGTACGTCGGCGCCACGCCGCGGATCCAATTGGGCGGCAAGATGTAAGCGGCGTTTCGCGGACTCCGGGCGATTCAAATCGATATCGTTGAGCGCCAGCTCGTGCAGGGCGGCCGCGTGCTCCGGATCCAGCTGCAACGCGGTATTCAAAGCCGCGTCCGCACCGTCGAAGTCGCGCAACTGATACCGCAATACCACCGCTCGGGCCACGTGCACATTGACGTCTTCGGGATCGAGCTCCAGCGCGTGATCCAGCACCTCGAGCGCAGCGGCGGGATTGGTATCCCGTAGCACCAGCGCCATTACGCGGTGGTTTTCCGCTTGCTCCGGACCATTGTCCACCGCACCGCGCGCGAACGATTCCGCCTGCGCGTACAGCCGGTCGCGCTCCGCGCCCGGCGTGGCGGCACGGGCGAGCTCCAGCGTCGCCAAAGCCTTGACCCGCCAGGCGAATTCATAGGTCGGGTCCTGAGCCAGCGCACTGCCCGCGTATTCCGCCGCGCGCTCGTATTGTCCCGACTTGTGCGTGACGTACGCCATGATCGCCAGCGCGTCCGGATTATCCGGCTGGCCGGCCAGCACCAGCGCCGACTGCTCCCGGGCCGCGTCCAGCCGATCCAGCCCGATCAGCACCCACGCCCGGTCCAGCTCGGACGTCACCGCAGCTTCATGCGTTTCATATACCGTGCCAGTTCGTCGTAGGCGCCGTCGGTATTCGCGAATTCCACTACGCTGCGGGCGGATTCGAACCAGGACCCGGCGCTGGGCCGCACCTGCGCCAGCGCCTGATCGATATCGGCCATCCGCACCGGTCGCACGGTGCCGCTGCGGATCGCGTCCGCCATCGCCAGTTGCGTCGCCGAGGTGCAAATATGGGCCAAGTCGGCGCCGGAGAACCCCTCGGTTCGATTGGCGATAGCGCCGAGATCGATCCCCTCGACGGGCCGGTCTTTCAGGTGGTGCCGCAGAATACTCACGCGAGCTTCCGGATCCGGCAGCGTCACCAGAATCATCCGGTCGAAACGGCCTGGTCTGCGCAGTGCGACATCGATATCCCAGGGGTGGTTCGTAGCACCCAGGATGTACACCCCGTCATTGTCGTTGGTGGCCGAATCCATTTCGGTGAGCAGTTGATTCACCACGGTCCGCATCGTCGCCGACCCCGACATCTGACTGCGTTTGTGCCCGAGCGCGTCGACCTCGTCGAGAAACAGCACACAGGGCGCATTGCGCCGCGCCACCTCGAAGATGCCGTGCAGATTCCGTTCGCTCGCGCCGGTGTAGATATCGAGAATGTCGGCGATCTCGATCGGATAGAAGTTCGCGCCCAGCTCACCCGCGACAGCCGAGGCGATAAACGTCTTTCCCACCCCGGGCGGGCCGTACAGCAACAGTCCACCCCGCGCGCTGGTCCCGAAGGCCCTGGCCAGCTCCGGGTTTCGCAACGGACCGAGCAGCGACAAATCCAACTGCTGTTTGACGTCGTCCATTCCGCCGACATCGGCGAGAGTGATCTTGGATTTGCCGAACCGCCCCACATCACCCGCGGCGACTGCCACCGGCTCCCCGCCGTCGACGAAAGCCGGAGCGACGATGTCTTCTACCTCTCGCTCCGCGGCCTGCCAATCGAACCCCGCGGGCCGCTCAGGCGCGACAGGTTGTTGCGGGGCGGGCGCCGAATACGTCGGCGCGGCAGACGTTTGCGCCCCGGGGTTCGCGAGGGCGGCAGTGCACTGCTGGAGCAGTGCCAGCACCTGTTCGTTGCCCGGATCCTGCCCGAGCGCCGTAGCGCACTGCGCCAGCGCGTCGGCGTATCGTGCCCGCTCGGCCAGCAACTCGATCACCCGAACCCGCAACGGCAGCACCTCGGGATTGCCCTCGAGCACCTTCAACAATTCGGTGAGAACCGGATCGTCGGTCACAACGCCCCCAGAAATTTCGCACGGACCACCCACGCGGTGGCTGCCGCGAATGGTAGACCGAGCGACCGACACACCGAAAATGACTTATGGCTGCCCCACCGACGCACGCGGAGCCCGGATCCCTGGAGATCCGGGCTCGTTCGTGCGGACCGGCGTGCTATTGCTGCGGGTCGATGCGGTCGGCGATCTTGTTCAGTTCCAGCTGGTAGTACAGGATGCCGAGGCCGAAGACCAGGTTCAGCAAGAACCCGTACAGCGGCTTGCAGGTACCCTCCAGACCCGCGGACTCCTGCGCCTCGCTGATCCGGGTTCCGGTGCGCCAGAAGCTGATCAGGGCGGCGATACCGGTCCAGCTGAGGAAGATCATCACCAGCAGCGGGCCGGAGACCGGAGCGTTCTGGTCCCGCTTGAGGTCGGCCATCTCGCGATGAATCTTGTAGTACCAGACGAGGAAGTAGATCCCCAGCGTGATGAGCGGAAACACCAGCCACGTCAGCAGCGGATTGCGACGCTGAATCGGCGACATGGTTTGCGTGGTGGTCATTCAGATCCTGTCATCGTTCAAACAAAAACACGGGTCAGCACCCTTGAACGGAACCTCCCCGGGGGCAACGTACAGCACATGTCACCGAAATGCGCTGTCCGATAAACATTTTCGATTCGCTTTCCAACCCTCGATACCATCGCACGCAAAACGAGTCTCGCACCCGCAGCTCCGATTTGCGTAGCGGCGGCCGATCGGGAAAAGTACGCCGGTTCTGTCGCGTTCGAGGAGTGGTCTCATGGGTTACGACATCAGCTTTCACCCGATCGACATCGGCCTGGTCGAGCAGCGGGTTGTTCCGTTTTTGGCCGGCCACGGCGGCGATCATGATCTGGACGACCTGATCGACCACGCGGTCCGGCAGGCGAAGGTCCGGTTCCGCGCGAACGCCTGGGGATTGGGGACCCGAAAGGCTTATGCAGGCCCCGATTTCGACACTTTTCTCTACCTGTGGGGCCGTCCGTTCTTCGTCACCGAAGAAGATCCGGCGGCGGTCGCCGAAACCGTTGCCCGATACTGCGATTCCACTGTCGACCAGGTCGACGACTTGGCCCGCGGCCAAATCGCACTGATCGATCCGGCGCTGGTGAATCATGTCGAGCCCGAGGTGAGCGGGACGCTGCCCACCGACGAGAACCTGGCCATCGGTTTCCGCTGGAAACTCGATTTACTGCGGGATGCGGCGCTGGCGTTGCGCGCGGGCCGTCAAACCATCCGCAATGCCGACGGCGACGATATTTCCGCCGCGGGCGCGCTCACCGGCAACGCCCAATTCTGTGTGGTCGAGTTTCTCGCCGCCCTGCTCCCCGGCTGGATCGAACGCGGCAAGGTGTGGCCGAGCGAACTGGCCGAGCGCGCGGACACCGAGGACTACGTGCCGCTGTCGGGGAACGAGCCGCTACTGGGCTCGCTGCCCACAGAATTCCCCGCCCTGCATTGGGAATCCGACTGGACCATCTCCAGTAACTACAGCATCGGCGGCTACGCGACACCCGCGGACATCCGCCCTTTCCGAAACTGGCTGTCCGGCAACGCCGAAGCGCTCGACGAGGTCGGCGATCAATGGGACGACCGCCCCTATGTGCGCAAGGCGCTCCGCAAGATCGACGAAGCCTTGGCCTTGGCCGAGTTGACCGGGTCGGGCTTCGTCGAAGCGGCCGAAATCTACATTCCTATGCAGGGCACTATGAACTGAACGCTCACTCGCACTTCACGACCGGGATGGGGTCGTATTTGACGGTGCGGGTGTGGCGGGAGACCTCTTTGCCGGTTTTGCGGTCCTTGATGACGCGGGTGTCGGAAATGGTGAAGCCGGGCGCGCCCTCGGAGGCGATGCAGTCTTTGCCCTTGGGGAGTTTGACGGTGTTGGGTTCGGTGGGCTTGGTCTTCTCGCCGGTGATGGACTCGACCTCGACCGATTTCGTGCCCCAGAGGCGAACGGTGATGTCGGAGCCGGTGGCGATGGCTTCGATGTAGACGCCGGTGGGGGTGCTGTTGCGGAATTTGAGGTCGATGGCGCCGTCGAAGACGGTGGCTTCGCGGGCAGCCGGGTAGCGGGAGATGTAGTAGCTGTGCTCGGTGTGGCCCGCGTCCTCCATACCGGCGAAATAGGCGGCGTTGTACAGGGTGGTGGCGAATTGGCTGATGCCGCCGCCGACAGCGGTGCTGGGGCGGCCGTGGTCGATGATGCCGGATTCGACATAGCCCTCGGCGACGCCGCGGGGGCCGGTGAAGTCGTTGAGCGAGAAGACATCTCCCGGTTTCACGACCGCGCCGTTGACCTTGGCCGCGACGGTGCGGATGTTCACGCCGGAGGGGCCGCTGAAACCGCCGGTGGTGAACGAGCCCATGGGTTCGACGATCTTGAGGCCGTTGGCGGCCTCGGTGGTGAGTTTGGGCGCGACCTTCTCGTAGATCGCCGGGGCGGAGCGCTGCGCGGGTGAAAGCAGCAGCGCCGGAAGCTGATCCAGCGTTTTCTGCCAGTTCACCTTGTTGCCGACGACGGCGGGGACGACCCGGGCCGCGCTGCCGGCGACGGCGAAGGTGGCGTCCTTCGGCTCGATCTCGGAGGGCGCGAGTTGCGGTGCGAGCAGGCCGATGGCGATGTTCTGGTCGTACTTCGCGGCGAGACCGCCCTGGCCGTCGGGAACGAAGGACAGAATGGTCCCGATCTGAGCCGGGTCGAGCTTCGCGGTGGCTTCCTTGCCCGTGGCGTCCTTGCCGGTGAACGTCACGTCGGCGGAGACCGCGGGGGTGGCGATCTCGTTCAAGGCTTTGGTGAGCGCCTCCGGCTGCACGGTGACCGGCGCCGGATGCACCGGCAGGTCCAGGGCCGCGCCGAGCACCCAGTTGTCGATCAGGGTGGTGCGAGCGGCGGGCGCGTCGAGCTCGCGGCCGGGCACCGGCGGCACGGCGACCGGCTTGGCGTCGTCGAACCTGATGGTGCCCTCGACGGTCGGGCGATCGTGCACCCGCAGTGCGGTGAGCTGCTGGTCGAGCGCGCTGTCGTCGACGCTGCTGGCGACCTGGACGGTGCGCATCGTGAACATCGAGGCGAAACGGGTGAACGGGTTGATCGGCTGGCCGCCGATGTTGTCCCAGGTGGCGTCCCAGTCGACGGCCAGACCGGCGGCGCTGGGCAGCAGCTGGGTCTGCACGTCACCGATGCGGATCGGCAGTTCCTGAGCGGATCGGCCGGACAGGGCGGCGCGCAGTTTCGCGTCGGCCGCGGCCTTGTCCATCCCGCCGATGTCGACGCCCGCGACGACCGTGCCGCGCGGGACCTCGCCCGAGGACCGGATCCAGTCGGTGGCGTAGCCGATGAGACCGACCGCGAGCAGGGCGCCCGCGGCGATTCCGATCCGGCGGGTGGTCGGCGATTTCCACCAGGCGCCGGAGCCGGAGCCGGGCGCCGGCTTCGCGCGGGTGGCGGCGACGGGGCGCAGGACCTCGGTGGGCGGGTCCTCGATCCGCTGCTGATCGGAGAACGCGCGCTGATCGTCGCGCGCGACCGTCCGCAGCGGCACCGTCGGCATCGATTCGTTCTGTGATCCACCCGACTGTTCGGCGGCGGCTGTGCGCTTCGCCTCGAGCAGTTGGCGCAAGGTGACTTCACCCTGCCCTCGACCGCGGTCGTGGCGTCCGGTACTCGACTCGTTCGTCACGAACCGTCCTCCCCGTGTCTCTGAAACAAATACAGTCAGGTGAAAGGCACTCGCCCGGTGCGAGTCTCCGCCCACGATAGTGGGCCGCGCCGACACCGTCCGCACAGCACGGACGAGCAGCCGGCGCCCCGCAAAACATACGGAAAGGCTCCGCGCAGTTGCCGGGTCGGGGGTCTGGCAACTACGCGGAGCCGATCTGTTTATCGGCGACCCGCTACGCGTGTTACATCCCGCCTCACCAGGTTTCCGGCCCACCACGCGGGACAATCGGAAACGGACTGGATCGCATCACCGCCAGCGCTTCGGCGAAGCCGTACACGAGGAGAGGGATGGCATGCAGCTGGGAATGATCGGACTGGGCCGGATGGGCGCCAACATCGTGCGCCGCATCGCCAGGGACGGGCACACCGCCGTCGGCCTGGATCGGCACCCCGAGAACATCGAGATGTTGCAGGGTGAGCTAGGTAAGAGCTTCAGTGGAACCACCGAGCTGACCGAGTTCGTGGCGAAGCTGGAGACGCCGCGGGTGGTGTGGGTGATGATCCCGGCGGGCGCTACCGGGGCGATGGTGGACCAGCTGGCGGGGCTGCTGGAACCCGGCGACATCGTCATCGACGGCGGCAACAGCCGGTACCACGAGGACATCGCGCGGGCGAAAGAATTGCAGCCCAAGGGGATCCACTATGTCGACATCGGAACCTCCGGTGGCGTCTTCGGTTTGGAGCGCGGCTTCTGCCTGATGATCGGCGGCGAGTCGGAGCAGGTGAAATACCTTGACCCACTGTTGAAGTCGATCGCGCCCGGCATCGGCGCGGCGGAGCGGACGCCCGGACGCCAGGGCGAGCCGTCGGAATCCGAGCAGGGCTACCTGCACTGCGGGCCCGCGGGCGCCGGGCATTTCGTGAAGATGGTGCACAACGGCATCGAATACGGGGCCATGGCCGCCTACGCCGAAGGCCTGAATATCCTGCACAAGGCCAACATCGGGGCCGAGCACGACGGCCAGTTCTCCGCGGAGGAGACACCGCTCGACCACCCCGAGCACTATATGTACGACATCGACATTCCCGAGGTGACCGAGGTGTGGCGGCGCGGGTCCGTGGTCGCCTCCTGGTTGCTCGATCTCACCGCCGGTGCTCTGTACGCGGATCCGGCGCTGGAAACCTTCAGCGGACGGGTGTCGGATTCCGGCGAAGGGCGCTGGACACTGGACGCCGCCGTCGACACCGGAGTGCCCGCGCCCGTGCTCGCGGCGGCCCTGTTCCAGCGGTTCTCCTCGCGCGGCGAGGCGCTCTACGCGGACAAAGCGCTCTCCGCGATGCGCAAGGCCTTCGGCGGCCACAACGAGCTGCCCGGCAAGTAGCGCTCCAATTCCGCTGCGGGGCTCGGTGATTCGAGACCGGGCCCTGCCGTGTCGCGAGGGCGCCTATTCTGTGGGGTTTCGGGACGGACGCGTCTGGGACAGAATGGGTGCGGGAGACGTAGTTCCGAGGACCAACGGCGGTCCGGATGTGGGGTGAGTCCATGGTTGTCAAACACCTGGTGCGCAACGGTGCGGTAGACATCGCGGTGTACGAGCAGGGCACGCCGGACGGGCCGACCCTGTTGCTGCTGCATGGCTGGCCGGACACCCACCACCTGTGGGACAACGTGGCGCCCGAGTTCCTGGATCGGTTCCGGGTGCTGAGCGTGGACAATCGCGGACACGGCGAGTCCACCAATCCGCCTGGCTCCCTGGATATCTCCGTCGACACATTGGCGCAGGACTATGTAACGGTGATCGAGGAACTGAGCCCGGACGAACCGGTGCACGTCCTCGCGCACGACTGGGGCAGCGTGGCGATGTGGGAGGTCGTGTGCCGCCCCGACGCCCGTCGGCTGGTCGCCTCCTTCACCTCGGTCTCCGGGCCGAGCCTGGCGCACACCGCGCAGTGGGCCCGCAGCAGGCTCGCCCGCCCGACCCCGCGCAATATCGCGCTGCCGCTCGCCCAGCTCGGCTCCTTCGCCTATTCGACGATTCTCGCGCTGCCCGCGTTGCCGCACGCGGCGATTCGGTTCGGAATGAGCGAAGAGCGCTGGCGGACCATGCTTTCCAACAGCGAGGGGGCGCAACCCGACAAGATCCATCTCGCGCCGACCTTCAAGCAGGACATGACGAGCGGGTTGCGCATCTACCGCGCGACCTGGTTCGCGAATCCGCTGCGCGCTCGCGACGCGCGCACCGAGGTGCCTGTGCAGATCATCATCGGCACCCGGGACCCGGCGGTGCGCCAATCCGCGTACTCCGACGAGGACCAGTGGGCCGAGGAGGTCTGGCTGCGGGTGGTGAAAGGCGGGCACTGGCTGCCGTTCTCGCATCCGGAACTGCTCGCCTCCGCCACCATGGAACTGATCGACGCGACCGCCGGCGCGCCGCCGGCCCGCAGTCTGCGCCGGGCCCGGATGGGCGCGCACCGCAGGCCTTTCGAGGATCAGCTGGTCGTGATCACCGGGGCCGGTAGCGGAATCGGCCGCGAGACCGCCCTGGCTTTCGCCCGCGACGGCGCGGAAATCGTTGTCTCCGACATCGATCTCGCGGCGGCCGAGGAAACGGTGGCGCTGCTTGCCAAGGAAGGCGGCGTAGGCCACGCCTACCAACTCGACGTTTCCGACGAGCAGGCCGTCGGCAAACACGCCGAGGACGTGCTTGCCGAGCACGGCGTTCCCGACGTCCTGGTCAACAACGCGGGCATCGGCCAGGCCGGCCGCTTCCTGGAGACCTCCGCCGAGGACTTCCAGCGCGTCCTCGACGTGAACCTCAGCGGCGTCGTGCACGGCTGCCGCGCCTTCGCCGGGGCCATGGCCGACCGCGGGCTCGGCGGTCACATCGTCAACCTGTCCAGCATGGCCGCCTACGCGCCCCAGCAGGGTTTCACCGCCTACTCCACCAGCAAGGCCGCGGTCTTCATGTTCTCCGACTGCCTGCGCACCGAACTGACCAGCAGCGGCATCGGCGTCAGCACCATCTGCCCCGGCATCGTGCACACCAACATCGTCCGCACCACCCGCATGTCCGGCGTCTCCCCCGAAACCGAAGCCCGCATGCAGGACCGCTACGACCGCCTCTACCGCCTCCGCGGCTACACCCCCGACCGAGTCGCGAGGCAGATCGTCCGTGCGGTCCAGAAGAACAAGAAGGTCGTGCCCGTGACACCGGAATCGCGCGCCCAGTACTACCTTTGGCGCTTCGCCCCCGCCCTGGTCCGTTTCGCCACCGAACGCACCACCCTCATCCGCTGAGCAGGACGAACGAAACCGCGCCCCGGAACACATGTTCCGAGGCGCGGTCCGGTTGACTCAGCTCAGGGCAGGAGCTTTCAGCGCTCCAGGATCGCCACGACGCCCTGGCCGCCGGCGGCGCAGATGGAGATCAGCGCGCGGCCGGATCCCTTCTCCGCCAGCATCTTCGCAGTGGAGGCGACGATGCGGCCGCCGGTCGCCGCGAACGGGTGACCGGCCGCGAGCGAGGAGCCGTTGACATTGAGCTTCGAGCGGTCGATGGCGCCGAGGGCGCCGTCGAGGCCGAGGCGCTCCTTGCAGTACTGGTCGGACTCCCAGGCCTGCAGGGTGGCGAGGACCACGGAGGCGAAGGCCTCGTGGATCTCGTAGTAGTCGAAGTCCTGCAGGGTCAGGCCGTTGCGGGCCAGCATGCGCGGGACCGCGTAGGTGGGCGCCATCAGCAGGCCGTCCGGGCCGTGGATGTAGTCGACCGCGGCGACCTCGGAGTCGACCAGGTAGGCCAGGGTCGGGAGGTTGCGCTCGGCGGCCCACTCGTCGCTGGCCAGCAGCACCGCGGAGGCGCCGTCGGTGAGCGGGGTGGAGTTGCCGGCCGTCATGGTGGCTTCGCCGGCTTTGACGCCGAACACCGGCTTCAGGGTGGACAGCTTCTCGATGGTGGAGCCGGGACGCAGGTTGTCGTCACGGGTCAGACCGAGGAACGGGGTGATCAGGTCGTCGAAGAAACCGCGGTCGTAGGCGGCGGCCATGTTCTTGTGCGACAGGTAGGCCAGCTCGTCCTGCGCCTCGCGGGCGACGCCGAATTCCTTGGCGGTGATGGCGGCGTGCTCACCCATCGACAGGCCGGTGCGCGGCTCGGCGTTGCGCGGGATCTCGATGCCGACCATGGACGGGCGCAGCTGGCCGACCAGCTTGAGCCGGTCCTTGTTGGACTTGGCGCGGTTGGCGTCGAGCATCCACTCGCGCATGGTGTCGCTGACGCCGATCGGGGCGTCCGAGGTGGTGTCGGTGCCGCCGCCGATGCCCGCGTCGATGCGGCCCGCGGCGATCGCGTCGCCGACGGTGACGATGGACTGCAGGCCGGTGCCACAGGCCAGCTGCAGGTCGTGGGCGGGGGTGTAGGGGCTCAGCTTGGAGCCGAGCACGCTTTCGCGGATCATGCCGTGCTCGCCGACGCGCTTGAGCACGGCGCCGCCGACCACCATGCCCAGGCGCTCGCCCTGCAGGTTGAACCGGCTGACCAGACCATCCAGCGCGGCGGTGAACATGTCCTGGTTGGACGCGTGCGCGTAGGCCTTGTCCGAGCGCGCGAACGGAATCCGGTTGCCGCCCACGATCGCGACGGGCTTCGGCTGCTTCACAGGCTTCTTGGCCGAACGGGCTTTGCTAGTCACTCGAGTCTCCACGGTCTCGTCGGATGTCCGGGGGTAATGCGCCCCGTCGGTGTTGGTTTACATTAAACTTACTCTGGAGTAAGTTCATTGTCGACACCGTACCCCGTGACGTGCGTAATTCGTGCCCGGGGCACGGACGCGAACGCGACAAACCACGACAGAAAAGGTGGAACAGTGGCAGCCAGCAAGAGCAAGGGTGCTCCCAACCTCTACGGATCGTTCGTACACTCCGCGCCCGGGCAGTTCCTGGCCAGCAAGTTCGGCCTGCCGCAGCCGGAGAACCTGCGCCGCTACAAGGCGGGCGAGCCGCCGCTGAGCGGCCCGGTGCTGATCGGCGGCAAGGGCCGCGTCGCGGAGCCGGTGCGGAACCTGTTGTCCGACTACACCTTCGCCGACTCGCTGAGCCAGGGCACCAAGTACGGCGCGCTGGTCTTCGACGCGACCGGCATCGGCTCCATCGAAGACCTCTCGCAGCTGTTCGAGTTCTTCCAGCCGGCCCTGCGCAGCCTCACCGCGTCGGGTCGCATCGTGGTCATCGGCACCACGCCGGAACTGACCTCGAGCGTCGACGAGCAGATCGCCCAGCGCGCCCTCGAGGGCTTCACCCGCTCGGTCGCCAAGGAACTGCTGCGCGGTTCGACCGCACAGCTGGTCTACCTCTCGCCCGAGGCTTCCGCGGCGGCCACCGGCCTGGAATCCACGCTGCGCTTCCTGCTTTCGGCCAAGTCGGCGTTCGTCGACGGCCAGGTCATCCGGGTCGGTTCCGCCGACTCCGTGGCCCCCGCCAGCTGGGACAAGCCGCTCGCGGGCAAGGTCGCCGTGGTCACCGGCGCCGCCCGCGGCATCGGCGCGACCATCGCCGAGGTCTTCGCCCGGGATGGCGCCACCGTCGTCGTCGCGGACATCCCGGCCGCCGGTGAAGCACTGTCCGACACCGCCAACAAGGTCGGCGGCACCGCGCTCGCGCTCGACGTCACCTCCCCCGACGCCGCGGAGAAGCTCGCCGAGTTCTGCACCGAGCGCTTCGGCGGCATCGACATCGTCGTGCACAACGCCGGCATCACCCGCGACAAGCTGCTCGCCAACATGGACGAGGGCCGCTGGAACTCGGTCATCAACGTGAACCTGGCCGCGCCGCACCGCATCACCGAGGGCCTGGTCGCCCGCGGCGCGCTCAAGGAAGGCGGCCGCGTCATCGACGTGTCCTCCATCGCGGGCATCGCGGGCAACCGCGGCCAGACCAACTACGGCGCCTCCAAGGCCGGTGTCATCGGCATGGTCAACGCCGAAGCGCCCAAGCTGGCCGAGAAGGGCATCACCATCAATGCCGTCGCGCCCGGCTTCATCGAGACCGCGATGACCGCCGCCATCCCGCTCGGCACCCGCGAGGCCGGCCGCCTGATGAGCTCGCTGCTGCAGGGCGGCCAGACCGTCGACGTGGCCGAGACCATCGCCTACTTCGCCAGCCCGGCATCGAACGCGGTGAGCGGCAACGTGGTTCGCGTCTGCGGTCAGTCCCTGATCGGAGCATGATGACGCAGATGATCACGCTCACCGCACCACCCAAGAACAGCAGCCTTTTCGTCAAGGCCGCGCTGGGAGCCGTTCCGGTGCCGCTGCTTTCGGCGCGCGGCAACAAGCTGCCCGACCGCGTGGTGCGGCTGGAAGGCTTCCGGGTCGATCCCGATCACCTGGCCGCCTACTGCCGGGCCACCGGTCTGCGTTTCGGTGACGCGCTGCCGCTCACCTACCCGTTCGTGCTCAGCTTCCCGCTGGCCATGCAGCTGGTGGTGGCCCGCGACTTCCCGTTCGTCGCGGTCGGCGCGGTGCACGCGGAGAACCGGATCGAGCGCACCCGCGCCATCTCGGTGGCCGAGCCGCTGGACTTCGAAACCCACATCGAGAACCTGCGCGAGCACCCGAAGGGGCTGCTGGTCGACGCCGTCACCGAGGTGAACGTCGGCCGCGAACTGGTGTGGCGGCAGGTCACCACGTTCCTGCACCAGCAGCGGACCTCGCTGTCGGGCGGGCCCAAGCCCGAGCCCAAGCCGGACGAGGTGCCCCCGCCGCCGATGCGGCAGTTCCGGGTCGATCAGAAGATCATCAACCGGTACGCGGCCGCCTCCGGCGACCACAACCCGATCCACACCTCCGCGCTGGGCGCCAAGGCTTTCGGATTCCCGAAGCCGATCGCGCACGGCATGTGGTCGGCGGCCAACATCCTCGCCAACATCGAGGGCCGGGTCCCGGACCAGGCCACCTACGCGGTCAAGTTCGGCAAGCCGATCCTGCTGCCGTCCACGGTGAACGTGTACGCGGATCAGGTCGAAGGCGGCTGGGATCTGGCGATCCGGAACCCGAAGAAGGGCTACCCGCATCTGACGGCGACCCTGCGCTGAGCTGATTCACGAGACCCGCGCCCCGAGTCGACGACTCGGGGCGCGGGTCGTCGCGGCCGCTAACAGCTGCAATCACAGCAGTCGCAGCAACCGTCGCAGCCGCATTCGGGGCCGCCGCCGTTACCGCTGCCTTTCTTCTTCTTGCGCTTCTTGCCGCAACCGCAGTCGGCGCAGCAGTCGCGGCAGCAATTGCCGCAACCGCCCTTCCACCAGGCCGGCTTCGGTTCGCCGCTGCACGGTCGGCGGTGGTCGGCGCAGCAGGCGTAACCGGTGCAGTAGCCGCCGACGAGCAGGCCGATGGATTCGGCCAAGCCGGGACGAGGGCGGGGCGGCAGGCGCCGCGGACCGCCGGGGTGGTGACTGTGCGCGGAGTGGTCGTGCGAGGTGTTGCAGACGTGGGCGATCGGTGCGCCGACACCGGTGCCGAGGCGGCGCATCAGCGCGGTCAGTGGGTCGAGCAGGATCCAGCGAACGGTCGGAATGTCGGCCAGCTCGGCTGCCGCGACCGCTCGTCGCAGGTCTGAATCCGATTGGCGCAGTATGTCGTAGGCCTCGGGGAGGTCGGTGCCGGTGGCAGCGAGTGGGTTGAATCGGCCGTTCGCCAGGTCGTCTTCGAAATCCTCGACGGCGTCGGCCAGGTGGGCAATTCGGCCGAAGTGTTTGCCTGCCTCGCGCATCGGCTCGATGTTGTCCCGCTGACCGGCGAGCACCGCGGTGTGCGCGAAGAATTCGGCGGCGCAGATCTGGGTCGGAACGGTCAACGCGTCCAGTGACCCCGTGGACGCGTTCCGTTCCAGCTCCGACTGCGAACTGATCGCGGCGACAAGCGGTTCGATGTCGAGGCCGATCCGCGCGGCTTGGCTCCGCGCGCCGTTGGCCCAGCGGTTGGAGACTCGCGCCATCGGGCGTCTGGTGAGCACCGAGCCGTCCCGATCCTCGACGTGATCACGAATCTTGGCCGACCCCAGCAGCAACGACGCCGTCGAAGCCAGCAGCACACCCGGCGAATCCGCGGCCGCGACCTCGGCTCGCTGCATCCCCCGCAGTGCGCACGGACCGGCGGTGGTCCGGCGCATCGGCGCGGCCAACTGCGCCTCGGTCAGCACGCTCAGCACGATCGCGTCGGTATTCGTCGCGGCCCGAGCCAATTGACCCTGCCTGTCACGCAAACCCAAACACAGGCCGCACATGTGCGCCCGCCACTGTGCTGGATCGATTCCGTACTTCTCGGCGCCGTGCGAACACGGCTTCAACATCCCGAACATTTCCGCCCCGATCTCCCGGCCACGCGGCCGGTCCGTGCCAGTTGATCTCACGCACCCTGTCAGGACGTCGAGGACATCGCAATCCGGCGAGTGGCGTCGGACGAACTAGCAGCTGCAGTCGCAGCAGCAACCGTCGCAGCAACAGCCGTCGCCGCCGCAGCTGCAGCAGTCACCGCAGTTGGAGGCGCACTCGGCGCAGTCGCAGCAGTTGCCGCAATGCTCTTTCCACCATGCCGGGCGCTGTTCACCGGAGCACGGCCTGGTGTGATCGGCGCAGCAGGCGTATCCGGTGCAGTAGACGCCCATGATCAGGGCGAGTGATTCGCCGACTCCCGGGCGCCGATGCGGCGGGCGGCGGCGCGGTGGTTCCTGGTGTGGCGGCAGCTGGGTCGGGCTGCCTGGGTAGTGATTCTGTTCGTGCCGGGCATGGGATGTCTTGCAGACATGGGCGATCGGCGCTCCGACACCGGTGCCGAGGCGGCGCATCAGCGCGGTCAGCGGGTCGAGCAGGATCCAGCGGACAGTGGGGACATCGGCCAGCTCGGCTACCGCTACGGCGCGGCGCAGGTCCGAATCCGATTGGCGCAGTAGGTCGTAGGCCTCAGGGAGATCGGTGCCGGTGGCAGCGAGTGGGTTGAATCGGCCGTTCGCCAGGTCGTCTTCGAAATCCTCGACGGCGTCGGCCAGGTGGGCAATTCGGCCGAAGTGTTTGCCCGCCTCGCGCATTGGAGCAATGTTGTCCGTTCGACCGGCAAGCACCGCGGTGTGCGCGAAGAATTCGGCGGCACAGGTCTGGGTGGGGACGGTCAACGCGTCGAGCGAGCTCGCCTCGCGGGATGCGTTCCGCTCCAGCTCCGACTGCGAACTGATCGCGGCGACAAGCGGTTCGACATCCAAGCCGATGCGTTCGGCCTGGATTCTCGCGCCGTTGGCCCAGCGGTTGGAGACTCGCGCCATCGGGCGTCTGGTGAGCACCGAGCCGTCCCGATCCTCGACATGATCACGAATCTTGGCCGACCCCAGCAGCAACGACGCCGTCGAAGCCAGCAGCACACCCGGCGAATCCGCGGCCGCGACCTCGGCCCGTTGCATCCCCCGCAGCGCACAGGGCCCAGCGGTGGTCCGGCGCATCGGCGCGGCCAATTGGGCCTCGGTCAGCACGCTCAGCACGATCGCGTCGGTATTCGTCGCGGCCCGGGCCAATTGGCCCTGCCCGTCACACAGACCCAGGCACAGCCCGCACATGTGTGCCCGCCACTGCGCCGGATCGATCCCATACCTCTCGGCGCCGTGCGAACACGGCTTCAACATCCCGAACATTCCGCCCCGTTATCCCCCGGTCCACCCGGACCAGTCCGTACCAGTTGATCTCACGCACCTTGGCAGGACGTTAACGGCAGCGCAATCCGAATCCGGCGCTTATTCGGCCTTCTTGCGACCCTTCAGGCCGCTCCAGGCGAGGTCGTCGAGGAGATTGACGGCCTCTTCGACTTCGATGCGGCCGCTGGCGACGCGGTCGGCGATGGCCTCACCGGCTCCTATCACCGCGACCGCGACCACGTCGAAGTTGGTGCCGGGTTCGGCGTGCTTGGCGCTGGATTCCAGCAGTTTCGCGGTGAGCTCGATGACGCGTTCGCGGGCGTTCTCGATCTCCGAGGCGAAAGCTTGCTGGCCGATCGCCTGACGGTAGAGCACCTGCCAGGAGCGGCGGTTGGCGTCGACGAAACCGAGGAAGCCTTCCAGCGCGGTACGGACCTGCTCGTGCGGTGACAGCAGCGGGTTGCCCGCGGGTGCGACCGATTCGATGAAGCGCAGGCCCTCCCGCTGGATGCAGGCGCGGAACAGTTCGTCCTTGGAGCCGTAGTACAGGTACAGCATCGGTTTGGAGATCTTCGCCTCGGCCGCGATCGCGTCCATCGAGGTGTCGTGGAAACCTTTGCGCGAGAACACCTCGACGGCGGCGTCGAGCATCTGCTGCTCACGAACCGCCCGGGGAAGTCGCTTCGTTCCGCCCGCCATCCACTGTCTCCTACCGCAAGGTGAAGCCCCTATATTACTCCAAGGTAAGTTCGGTGGGCACGATTTGCTCACCGATCGCCTGTCTTATCTGAGAGCCGGGGGCAGACAGCGATCCTACGGCCCGGGGGTACCGGACGGAGGCGGCCTTAACACTGCGTTGAGATGCCCTTGTACTTCGCCATCCGCAGCACCGACGCGTCGACCTGTGCGATCGGGAGCTTCCCGCTCGTCACGGCCTGCTCCAGCTGATCGAGCACCTCGGACACCGCGGCCGTGGTGATCCACAGCGCGTTGTCGGCGCCGGCCGCCAGGGCCGCCTGCACCGCGTCCGCGATGTCCATCCGGGCGGTGATGGCCTTCATGCCGCTCAGGTCGTCGGTGAAGATGACGCCGTTGAACGGCGCCGCGCCGTAGCCGACGCCGTTGCGCAACAGCGCCATCGCCTCCGGGCTGATGCTGGCCGGCACGTTCGGGGTGGTCAGGCCGGGCACGTCGAGGTGGCCCACCATGACGGCGGCGCCGGAATCGACCAGATCGCGGTAAGGCGCCAGGTCGGAGCCGATCAGGTCGGCCAGCGGCGGCGTGCGGACCGAGCCCTGATGCGAGTCGCCGGAGCCGTTGCCGTGGCCCGGGAAGTGCTTCATGACCGAGCCGAGCCCGACCTCGTTCATAGCGCGGATGTAGGCACGGGCGTAGTTGGTGACGACCTGCGGGTCGTCGGAGAACGAGCGGTCGCCGATGACGGCGTCGTCCGGCTCGCTGCTCACGTCGACGTCGGGCGCAAAGTCGACGGTGATGCCGAGATCCTTGAGCTTGCGGGCCCGGATCAGCGTGGCCTGATAGAACTCCTCCGGCGTCATGGTCTCGGCGGTCACGCGGGCCGACGGCGCGGCGCCGATCAGGTCCTTGACCCGGGAGACGCGGCCGCCCTCCTCATCGATGGTCACCATCAGCGGGACCTTCGCGGCCTCTTTCACCTGTGCGACCTGGCCGTTGGCGAGGAACGCCTTGTCGGTGAAGCTGCCGACGAAAATGCCGCCGACCTGCTCGTCGCGCACCACGTTCGCCGCGTCGGCGGCGCTGCTGACGCCCACGGTCAGCAACTGCGCCAGCTTCTCGCGCGGGGTGAACTGGGCGAGGTAGGCCGCGTTGCAGTCACGTTGCACGGTGGTCGCGGGCCCGGCCGAGGGGGCGGTCGGCTCGGACGACGGCGAACCGGAATTGGACGAGCCGCCACCGGAGCAGCCGGTGACGACCGAGGTGAGAACCGCGAGCAGGACGAGAGGCGTCTTCCGCATGAGGATTCACGCTAGTGCGCCGCGCCGTACCCGGCATCCCCGGGTACGCGGCGGCCGCGCGCCGACCCCTGCGACGGGTGTGCCGGGAGTAACCTTGGGAGGTAGCCGAACCCCGCACCGGGAGGTCGCCGTGCCCTGCGATCTGATGCTCATCGCGTACGACGGATCCGAAAATGCCAAGCGCGCCATCGAATACGCCGGGCGGTTCCTCTCGGCGAACCGCGCCGTGGTCCTCACCGCCTGGGAGCCGATGGTGCGCCAAGCCGCGAAACTGTCGGGGTTGTCCGGCGTCATGCAACCGGAATGGCTGCCCGACGAGGAGATCGAGGACATCGCCTACGTCGACGCCCGCACCATCAACACCGAGGGTGTGCGGCTGGCGAAACTCGCCGGGCTGAACGCGGAGGCGCGGACGGCCGAGTGCAGTACGACGATCTGGAACACGATCGTGGAGTGCGCGGACGAGCTGGATGTGGACATCATCGTGGCGGGCACCCGCGGCGCGACCGGCGTGCGCGCACTCCTGCACAGCAGCGTCGCCGACGCGGTCCTCAAGCACTGCCACCGCCCGGTGCTGATGGTTCCGCCCGGCAAAGAACCAGCCAAATAACCGAACGTCAGGATCTCGTCACGCAACTCCTTGCCGCGCCACACTGGGCGCAGGATCGTTGGCGGGCGCAATCAGGGTTATGCGCCTGCGTGGCTGGTCCGGTCCGGCCGGGAGATGGCGGATGTCGAGCGCAGGGGTTTCCGGCGGGACTGGTCCGGTGCCGGGAGATGGTGGGCGCGGCGGGAGGGTTGGGGTGAGACGTGCGTCGCTGGGGCGGAATCGGCGGTGGGTGCGGGGTTAGGGTCGAGGGACCATGGACGGATTCCTGCTTGCTCAGCCCAGCGGTGTGATGCGCGCGGCCGGGAGTCGCCGCAGCTTCGACGAGGTGGGGGCAGCGGTCGACGCGCTGCGTAGCGGAGCGGGCGAGCTGGTTGTCGGTGCGCTGCCGTTCGATCCGAGCCGACCGGCGGCGTTGACGGTGCCCGAGCAGGCTGAGCACACAGCGGGGCCGTGGCGGCCGGCCGCGGTGCCGGATCTGCCGCCGGTGCGAGTGGTGACCGAAATGCCGAGCCCCGCGGAACATATCGCGCGCGTCGCGAAACTGGTCGAGCAGTTGAACGATCCCGGGCAGCCGTTGCGCAAAGTGGTTGCCGCGAGATCCGTTCTGGCCGAATCCGATAGCGCACTGGATCCGGAGACGGTCGCCGCGCACCTGCTCACCAGGCATCCACACGCGAATGTGTTCGCGGTCGATCTGTCACCTGCTGGGCGACCAGGGGCGACGCTGATCGGCGCGACACCCGAAGTGCTCGTCGCCCGGCACGGCAGCACCGTGACGCTGCGGCCACTGGCCGGGACCATGCCACGATCGGCCGATCCGGAGGCGGATGCCGCGCGGGCACAGGAGTTGCTGTCCAGCACCAAGAATCGCGACGAGCACGCCTTCGTCATCGACTGGATCCGCGACATCCTCACCCCAGTTTGCCGCGAGCTGCACATCCCCGACGGCCCGGAATTGGTTCACACCCACGAGGTTTGGCACCTGGCCACCCCGATCACCGGCACCCTGCGCGATCCCTCCATCACCGCCCTCGACCTGGCGATCATGTTGCACCCGACCCCCGCCGTTTGCGGCACCCCCACAAACCTTGCCCTGGAAGCGATTACCGAAACTGAAGAAGATCGCGGCTTCTACGGCGGCGCGGTCGGCTGGTGCGACGCCAACGGCGACGGCGAATGGGTCGTCGCCATCCGCAGCGCCGAACTCTCCGCCGACGGCCGCTCGATCCGCGCCTTCGCCGGCGGCGGCATCGTCGCCGCCTCGGACCCCCGCGCCGAACTCGACGAGACCACCGCCAAACTCCGCACCCTCCTCGGTGGCCTGCACTGCACGCTGCCCGAACACTGAGCCGGATCGAAGTCGCCGCAACCGGACTCGGCCGCGGCACCACCAGCGGTCAGCTCGGTCTACGCCATGCCCGCGACAATCGGGAATGTCATGGCCGCTCGCCGCAACGCGGCCGGACGACAACGGTCTGGGGCGGCAACCAGCCGGGCCACAACGGCTAGCGGCCGACGCGGTCGGCCGGTCCGTTGCGGGCGACGCGGCGCATCAACCAAGGGGCGGTTCGCCAGAGGCCGTGGGCGAGTTTGGCGTCGATGCCGACCGAGCGCATCGGCGGGTTCTTGTCGACTGCTCGCAGAATCGCCGCGGCGACCTTCTCGGGTGGTAAGGCTCTGCGGTATTGCTCGCCCATGCGGATTCGCGCGGCGGCTTCGTCCTCGGTGGAGAGGTCGACGAAGCGGGTGCTCGTGGTGATCGGAGTTTTGACCTGCCCGGGGCAGATGACGGTGACGCCGACGCCGTGGGCGGCCAGTTCGCCGCGGAGGGATTCGGAGAACATCACCACGGCGGCTTTCGTCGCGCCGTAGGCCGACAGCGAGCGGGACGGAGCGAAGGCGGCCGCGGAGGCCACGTTGACGATATGTCCGGAACCGCGCTCGGCCATGGCGGGCGCGAAGACGCGGGCTCCGTGCACGACGCCGAGGAGGTTGACGCCGACGATGCGGTCCCAGTCGGCGGCGGTGGTGGCCAGAAAGGGGCCGGTGATGCCGATGCCCGCGTTGCTGACCAGCACGTCGGGGACGCCGTGGTCACGCAGGACCGCCGCGGCGAGCTCTTCCATCTGTGCCGCGTCGGACACGTCCGCGCGGTAACCGTCCACGTCGGCGAGGTCGACGCCGATCACCCGGGCGCCTCGCGCGGCGAAGGCGCGGGCGGTGGCCTGGCCGATGCCGCTGGCCGCGCCGGTGACGACCACCAGTCTGTCGCTCATGACCGGGATCATGCCGAGTTCCGGGCCGACGCGCATTTCGGTGTCCCGCAGGCCGGAAGTTTCGGCTCATTCCGGCCTTTCTCCCAGGTCGACCTGCGGATCGCCGGGCTGAGGGTAGGAAGTGATCTGGACTACTGCTAAGTTGCTCCGGAATGTGCCTGCATCAATGTATTGGAGTGCCGCGATGAAGTTTGCTGTTCCTGGGGTTGCGAGTGCGGTCGCCGGCGCGGTGTTGGGCGTGATCGCAGTGTTCGCGATCACCGCGGCGGTGCAGCAGAACACCCGCCCCGAGCTGGACAAGGGCGACCCGGACTCCTCGCTGCTCAACAACGTCGAGTACGGCGCCCGCTGACCCCGTTCTCCGTTCCGGCATGCTCGCGGCGCCGCCGCGCAGGCCTGACCTCGCATGCCAGTAGCTGACCCGGCAGGCCCGGGGCCGCGCGTGCGCTCGCCACGCCGCCGCCCCGGGCCTGACCTCGTATGCCAGTGACTTCCGCGTCTCCCGCCGATTCGATCGAGAGCGCGGCGACGGGTGCGCCCGACGCCGCGCCGCTGGGCAAACGCTGGCTCGCCGGCACCGTGGTCGCGGCCTTCCTGCTGACGTTCTTGCAAGCGCCCGGCAGCACGGTGGCCGACACCAAATACGACCTGGCGCAGAATCCGTTCGGGTTCCTGGAACGCGCCGCCCATCTGTGGAGCAGCCAGGCCCCCATGGGGCAGGTGCAGAACCAGGCCTACGGTTACTTCTTTCCGCATGGCGCCTTCTTCTCGGCCGGGCACGCGCTCGGCCTGCCCGCCTGGGTGACGCAGCGGATCTGGTGGGCGCTGCTGCTGCTCGCCGGGTTCTGGGGCATCGTCCGGCTGTGCGAGACCCTCGGTATCGGCAGTCGCGGGTCTCGGGTGCTCGCGGCGGCCGCGTTCGCATTGTCGCCGCGCGTACTGACGACGCTCGGTTCGATCTCCTCCGAGACGCTGCCCATGATGCTCGCGCCCTGGGTGCTGCTCGCACCCGCGGCGTTGGCAACAGCAACGCGCGGCGATTCCGTGCGGGGTACGGGCGGGCCTGGGTATCGGAAACGGAAACTCGGCGGTGCCCGCAGTCCCGCGGGCAGTGCGCTCGCGCTCGCGCTGATGGGTTCGGTGAATGCCGTCGCCACCGTCGCGGCTTTCCTGCCCGCCCTGCTGTGGTGGGCTTCCGCGCGCCCGGACCGGCGCTGGTGGCGGTTCACGCTGGCCTGGGTGCCGCTGCTGGTGCTGGCGGTGTTCTGGTGGGCGGTGCCGTTGCTGCTGCTCGGCAAGGTGTCGCCGCCGTTCCTGGACTACATCGAATCCTCCGGCGTGACGACGCAGTGGGCGTCGCTGGGTGAGGTGCTGCGCGGCACCGACAGCTGGACGCCGTTCGTCTCGCCCGAGCGGATCGCGGGCGCGGTACTGGTCACCCAGCCGGCCGCGGTACTGGCCACCGGGCTGATCGCGGCCGCGGGCATGGCCGGGCTGGCGCTGCGGACGATGCCGTATCGGGGGCGGCTGACGCTGATCCTGCTGGTCGGGCTGACCGGTATCTGTGCCGGCTATGTCGGCGAGTTGAGCGGGCCGTTCGCGGAATCGGTGCGCGTCTTCCTGGATTCCGGCGGCGCGCCGCTGCGCAATGTGCACAAGCTGGAGCCGTTGATCCGGCTGCCGCTGGTGCTGGGCCTGGCGCATCTGCTGGCCCGGATTCCGCTGCCCGCCGCGGTGCCGATGCCGGTGTGGCGCAATGCCTTCGCCCATCCCGAGCGGGACAAGCGGGTGGCCGTCGCCGCACTCCTGTTGACCGCGCTGGCCCTGTCGACCTCGCTGGCCTGGACCGGCAAGCTGGCGCCTCGCGGCGCCTACGACCAGGTGCCCGCCTACTGGCAGCAGACCGCGGAGTGGTTGTCCCGCAATGCTTCCGGCACTCGCGCTCTGGTGGTGCCGGGCGCGCCGTTCGGCAGCCAGGTGTGGGGCCTGACCCGCGACGAACCGTTGCAGGCGCTGGCGAGTACGCCGTGGGCGATCCGGGATTCGGTGCCGCTGAACCCGCCCGGCACCATTCGCGCGATGGATTCGGTGCAGCGGCTGATCGCCGACGGACGACCGTCGGCCGGGCTGGCCACGACGCTGGCCGATCAGGGCATCGGCGTTCTGGTGCTGCGCAACGATCTGGACCCGGAGTCCTCGCGGTCGACCCGGCCGTTGCTGGCGCACCGCGCGATCGAGGGCTCCCCCGGGCTGACCAAGGTGGCCGAATTCGGTTCGCCGATCGAGGCTTCCGTCATCGCCGACGGCCTGGTCGCGGACGGGGATCTGCGTCCCGCGTATCCGGCGATCGAGATCTACCGCGTCGAGGTACGCCCGCCGGGGACGGCGACCCAGGTGCGCAGCGGGACCGGTGCGCCGAATTCGTTCCCCGGCGCCTATACCGTGGGGCTGGGCGATGTTCCGACCGTGCAGGGCGGGCCGGAGGTACTCGAACGCCTGCGCCGCTCCGGAAACACGGGCGTCCCCAGTCTGCTCGCCGCCGACGCGACCCGCGCCGGCCTGCCGCAGGGGCCGGTGACGGTCACCGACAGTCCAATGGATCGGGAAACCGACTTCGGCAAGGTCGACAACCACAACTCGGCCCTGCGCGCGCCGGACGACCCGCGCCGCACCCACAACCTGGTCCCCGACTACCCGGTTCCCGGCGCGGATCTGGTGCGCGGCGAATGGTCCGGCGCCACCATCACGGCCTCCAGCGCGGCCTCGGACGCCACCCAGCTCGGCGGCGCGGCCCCGGGCAGCTCCACCGCCGCCGTAGTGGACGGCGACCCCGCCACCTCCTGGATCAGCAGCGGCATCGACAGCGCCGTGGGGCAATGGCTCCGGCTGGACCTGGACAAGCCGATCAAGTCCGCCGGACTGCTCACCCTCACCACCAGCCCGGCCGCCATCGGCGCCCCGGTGAAATGGGTGGAGGTGCGCACCGACAACGGCAGCGTGTCCGCCCGCATCACCGAACCCGGTGAGCCGCTCTCGATCTCGCTGCCCGTCGGCCGCACCACCTGGATCACCATCACCGCGATCCGCACCGAGAACGGCACCGGCGGCGGGCAATTCGGCATCAGCGAACTCGGCCTCGACGACGCCAGCGTGCGCGAGACGCCACTGCCGGTGGATATCCGGCACCGGACCGTGCTGCCGCCGCTGGCCGCCGGCACCCAGGTGCAGGCCTGGGACCTGGGCCAGGAATTCCCTGGGCGCAGCGCCTGTTTCGACTCCCCCGACCGGGTGCGGTGCAGCAAGGCGCTGGCCTTGGCCGCCGAAGAACCGGGCACCTTCGAACGCACACTCCAGGTTCCGGAACCGATGAGCGTCACCCCGGACCTGACCGTGCGCACCCGGCAAGGCCCGGCGCTGGAAGCGCTGCTCACCGACCACGATCGCCCGATCGCGCGCGGCCAGGCCGATGTCGGCGAGCTGCGCGGTGCGGCGTTCGCCGCGACCGACGGTGACATTCGGACCAGCTGGACCGCGCCGGAAGACGCCATCCGCGACTTCGCCGGGCCCAAGCCGACCTTCACCATCGAGCTGCCCGAACCGGCCCTGGTCGACGGCCTGAACCTGACGCCGTCGCTGGGCGGGCTGCCCGCCGAACCGCTGTCGGTCGCGGTGAACCTCGGCGACGGACCGCAGGTGCGTGAACTCGACCCGGACGCCGAACCCGGTGTGGCATCCCGGATCTCGCTGCACCCCCACCTGACGGACAAGATCGAGGTCAGCATTCAGTCCTGGAAGCCGGTGCTGGACAAGACCGCACTCGGTTTCGCCATCACGCAACCGCCGGGCCTGGCCGAGGTCGAGGTCCTCGGGCCGGACTACCCCGCGCCCGCGCCCGCCGATCGGCCGGTCACCATTCCGTGCGCGCTCGGCCCCACGATCAACATCGACGGACAGCTCGTGCGCACCACGGTCACCGCGACGGCGGCGGAACTGCTGTCCGGCGCGCCGGTGCCGGCTCAGGTCTGCACGGAAGACGGCTCGTCCGGGGAACTTCCCCTGTCGATCGGCCGCGCCGACGTCAGCGTGGGGCCCACCGATCTGTTCTCGGTCGATCGGCTCCGCTTGCACCGCACCGGCTTCGAAGCGACCCCGCGCGCCACCCAGGACCGTCTCCTGGTCCTGCCGCTGAGCACGAATGTCGGCTGGAAAGCCACCACGGCTTCGGGCCGGCAACTCACCCCGATCGTGGTCAACGGCTGGCAGCAAGGCTGGATCCTGCCCCCGGACGCGGGCGAGATCACCGTCTCCTTCCCGGACGACCGCTGGTATCGCCTCGGCATCTTCGGCGGCCTCCTCCTCCTGATCCCCCTTGCGCTGCTGGCCATTCCGAGGCGGCGACGCCTATCCGCGATACTCGGTATTCGACCGCGGCCTGCGCCGGACGCCGCCGCAGAGCCGAGTCCGGCTGCCGCCCAGGCTGATTCCGAGGTACCCGACATCCCCCGGACCTGGGGAAATCGCGTCCTCGGCGCGCTCGGAGTAGGCGTCGTAGCAACCGTGATCGCCGGACCGGTCGGCGCGGTCCTCACCGCGGCCGGTGTCGCCGCTGCCCGCTTCGCACCGCGAATCACCTCGAAATACCTTGCGGCAGTGGCGGGTATCGGTACGACGGTTTCGGCCGCCGCCCTGTCCACCGGCCCCTGGCGTGCCCAAGGCGGCTATATGGGCGGATCTCTGTGGGTGCAACTCCCGGCCCTGATCGCAGTAGTCGCGGTGGGCATCGCTGCCCTCCCGCGCCGCCGACGCGACTGATCCGGCTCGGGCTGCACCCCGACTGCTGCGGCTTTCGCGCGGTCGCGGTCGCGGGCGAAGCGGCGGACGGGGTCTTCGATCAACGCGTAGCTGGCCGCGGCGACCGGGAGGGTGATGGCGATGGTCAACAACAGGACCCAGGCGAAGTTCCCGCCGAACGGCAGAATGCCGAAGACCGGGAAGACGATCGACAGCACCGCGAGATGCCAGAGGAAGATGCCGTAGGACCAGCGGCCGAGGGTGGCGGCGACCCGGGATTCCAGCCAGCGGTGCCGGCGTTCGCCGAGAACCAGCGGGGCGAGCAGAGTGAAGCCGATGATCATGCCGAGAGCCATCTTCGCCGCGTATTGCCATGGTTCGGCGCGCGTCAGGCCGGCGGGGCCACCGAGGTTGGTGGCGGAGAAGAGGAAGGCCGCCAGCGCGATCGCCCACATCAGCGGCTGGTTGCCGAGGACGCGGACCCAGCGCGCCGGGCCTGAGCTCAGCCGGATGTCGACCAGCTCGGCCAGCACCATGCCCGCGGCGAACCAGGGCAGGTAGGCGGGCAGCCAGTTGTCGGCGTTGATCGCGTCCGGCGTGGGCACCGGGATGAAGTTCCAGCTCAGGCAGATCAGCGCGGCAACGGTCAATACCGGCACCCGCCAGCGGGCCGCGGCGCCGCGCAGCCACGCCAGGGCTAACGCGAGCAGCGGCAGCACCAGATAGAACGCCACCTCCACCGACAGGCTCCACATCTGGGTCAGCCCGTCGGTCAGGGTCAGCGGGATGAAGACTTGCAGCAGCGCGAGGTTGGAGAACCAGACCCGCCAGCCGGCGGTGTCGGCCGCGCTGGGCAGCAGCAACAGCACAGCGACGACCACGGCCCAATAGGCGGGCAGGATGCGGGCAGCGCGATGCCGGAAGTAGTGGCCGACCGACGGCGCGGTCCCGAGTCCACGGGCGGCCGCCGCGTGCGGGCGCCACAGAAGGAATCCGGACAGCGCGAAGAACACCGCGACGGCCATGTCGAAGCGCTCCCACACCCGCCCGACGACCGGCATGCCGGTCGCTCCGGTCTGGAATGCCACGTGCGTGACCAACACGCCGAGGGCCGCCAGTCCGCGCATGCCTTCCAGGGCGGGCACGAACCCGCGCGATCGGACTGGGGTAGGCGTCGTGGCGGCGGACACAGGCGTGGTGGCGGTCATCGCGCTCCAGTCTGCCGTATCGATTCCCCAGGTGAGAACACGTCGTTTCACTTTTCGCGCTACACTCAGCGCGATTTTGGTCGGAAACTCGACTCGGCAGGGCATGTTACTACTCGGTCCTGTTAGTGTCGGGGCTCACGAGTGCCGCGGGCTGCCCGCAGTACGCGGAACGACCTGTGTGTTCTAAGACGAGGAGTGTTTGCATGGCACTGAGTGCCGGAACCAGAAGGACGGTGGCCTGCCTGCTCGTGGGTCTCGGCGCGTTCATGATTGTGTTAGCGCTGATGATCCCGGCTTACACCGTCGGCAAACTGGCGAAAACTCCGCTCGATCTCGAGATTACGACCATCGCCAAGAATGCCCCCGGATCCGAGAGCCGGGTGCTCGACGCCAAGTCGCTCACCGCGCCCGAGGGCTCGGCGAAGGTCGATAGCAACGTGCCGTTGGTCTCGCAGCGCTTCCTCACCGTCGAGGAGCCGTCCAACGCCACCGAGATGACCGTCCAGGCAGGTCAGACGCTGCGCCGCACCGACAAGCAGGGCGACACCGGCCTGCTGACCGCGAGCATCGACCGCGTCACCATCGACCGCAAGACCGGTGAACCGGTCGCCACGCAGCCCAACGGGTCCATCGCGGTCGGGGTCGACAAGGAAATGAAGAGCGTCGCCGAGCCGGTGCAGCACGTGGGTTTGCAGTACCGCTTCCCGCTCGGCACCGAGAAGAAGAGCTACCCGTACTTCGATCTCAATGCGCGCAAGACCTTCGACATCAACTTCGTCGAAGAGACCGAGATCAACAACATGAAGGTCTACCACTTCCAGCAGTCGATCCCGGCTACCAACATGTGGGACGTCATCAAGGCGCCGACCAACAAGCTGGAACTCCCGGCCGCCAAGTGGGGCGTCGAGGGTGACGGCCCGGTCACCATGACCCGGTTCTACACCAACACCCGCGACCTGTGGGTGGAGCCGGAGACCGGCACCGTGATCAAGGGCGGCGAGCAGATCCACATGTACTACGCCCGCACCGCCGACAAGCCCGAGGTCACCGCGCTCAAGGGCAACATCGTCTTCGACGAGAACACCATCGAGTCGCAGATCGCGGTCGCCAAGGAGAACATCGACAAGCTGTCGCTGTTCGGCCGGATCATGCCGATCGTGCTCGGCGTGCTCGGCGCCATCCTGCTGATCGTCGGTGCGCTCATCGGCATCCGCGGCGGTTCGGCTCCGGCCGGCGGCGCCCGGCCCGCCCCGGGTGGCCCGGTGCGCGGTGACGATTCGCCGACCCAGGTGATCGACACTCGAAAGCTCTGACCGCAGGAAACTCGAATTCGGCCCCCCGGCTTCTGCCAGGGGGCCGAATTCTTTTTGGGCACAACGCTTCTCAGCGGTCGAGGGCCGGATTAATGTGCCGGTATGAGTGACTCGGATGTGGTGGTGCTGGGTGGTGGGGTCGCCGGGTTGACCACCGCGATCGTCCTCGCCGAACGGGGCGCGCGGGTGCGGGTGTGGGCGAAAGAGCTTGCCGCGTGGACGACTTCGGCGGTGGCGGGTGCGCTGATCTGGCCTTATCACATCGATCCGGCCGAGCTGGTGAGCGCGTGGGCGGTGCGGTCGCTGCGGGAGTACGAGGGGCTGGCCGGAACACCGTCGACCGGCGTGCGCCTGGTGACCGGAGTGCAGGCCGACACTCCGCTCGATTTCATGCCGGCCTGGACCGCGGCGCTGGACGGAGCCCGCGAAGCGACCGCCGACGAACTGCCCGCGGGCTTCGATCAAGGACTGCGCGCGACCGTCCCGCTGCTGGACATGCGGGTGCATCTGGACTATCTGACGCGGCGGCTGGCGGCCGCCGGCGCGGTGCTCGAGGAACGCGCCGTCGCCGGGTTCGGGGCGGCGGCCCGGGTGGCGCCGGTGATCGTGAACTGCACCGGTCTCGGCGCGCGCACGCTGGTGCCCGATCCGTCGGTGCGGCCGGTGCGCGGGCAGATCGTGGTTGTCGAAAACCCCGGTCTCACCGAGTGGTTCGCCGCGGCGGGAACCGAACTGACCTATCTGCTCCCGCGGCCAGGCTACGTAATCCTGGGCGGGACTTCGCAACCCGGCTCCTGGGATCTGATCCCGGACCCGGCGACCGCCCGCGACATCGTGGCCCGCTGCTCCCGCATCCATCCGGAGCTCGCCGGCGCGCGCATCCTGGAACATCGAGTGGGACTGCGGCCTTCGCGGCCCACGGTGCGCGTCGAACGCGAGCAGCTCGACGGTGCGCTGCTGGTGCACAACTATGGCCACGGCGGCGCGGGCGTCACCGTGGCGTGGGGTTGCGCGGAAGCCGCCGCCGCGCTGATCTGAGCTGCGGGACGGGCTATTTCGAGTAGGCGACCGGATGGCGCGGCTGATACAGCAGCATGCGGCCGGAGCCCGGGATGCGCATCGTGACGCACAACCCGAACCCGCGGTCGACCACCTCACCGTCGAATTTCGCTCCGCGGTCGGCGAGTTCGGCGACCGTCGCCGCGATGTCGTCGCACAGCAGCGAGATCTCGTGGTGCGTCGCGTCCATGTCGGCCGGATGCACGCCGAGCTCGCTCGGGCCGGTTCCGAAGATGAGCCAGCCGTCGTGGGCGTCGACGTGCGGCCAGCGCAGTACGTCGCGGAAGAAGGCGCGGGCGGCGTCGGGATCGTCCGCGTAGACGAGGGTGTGCACAGCGGTGATCATCCGAGGATCGTAAACGGCTGGGGCGCAAACACAGTGGCGCCGCGCGCGCTCAATCCGACGGTGTGTCGGCCGTTCTCAGTACCGTCGCGGCGACCACCGCCGTGGTGGTCGCGGCGACGCAGACGCAGATCGTGATCAGGGCGGGCACCGAGTGGGCGAACAGCAGCGTCAGCGTGACTTCGACGGCCAGACCGGCCCAGGCCAGCGCGGCCAGTGCCGTGCGGTCCAACGCGATCGCGGACAGCACCGCGCCCTGCAAGACGGCGAGGATCGCGCCGTGCAGGGCGAACAACCAGAGCAGGCCCTGGATCGGGGCGTAATCCGACCCCGCGAACAGCGGCGCCAGCGGCGCCGCGAGCGCCGCGCCCAGCACCGCGACGATGCCGATTCCGGAGAGTACGGCAAGCGCGTCCCGGATCGCGCGGGCCGAGTGGGCCGGTTGCGCCATCCGGGGATACAGGACCACGCCGACGGCTTGCGGCAACCAGAAGGCAATCTTCGCGGCGACGGTGCCGAGCGCGTAGCGGCTGGCGTCGTCGGTGTCGCCGAGGACCATCCGGACCACGATCAGGTCGGCCGAGGACAGCGCCATCAGCGCGGCCTGCACCTGCGCGGCCCGGATCACCGGCAGCACTCCGACGGTGTGCTCGGCCAGCGCCGCCCGCACCCGCGGCGCGCCCGCGACGAAGCGCGCGAACACCGCGGCGGCGGCCAGGCCGAGCGCCGCGGCGAACAAGGCCGCCGACGTGCCGCCGCCGAGCACCAGCACCACCAGCGCGGGCGCGACCCGGGCGACCCCCGCGGCCCCGAGCACCACCGCCAGCCGCCGGAAGCGGTTGCTGCCCTGCAGAATCCCCTGCTCACCGGCCAGCAGCACCAGTGCGGGCGCGGCGCCGAGCGCGGCCGCGCAGGCGAGCACGTTCACATCCAGTGCGAGCGTCACCAACGGCACCAAGACCAAGGCAAGCACCGCCACGATCACCGCGCACCGCCACTGCAACCGACGCAGCGCCGGCACACTCGCCCCGCGCACCAGCTCCCGCGCCACCACGTTCTGCAAGGCCAGCGCCGGCACCGCACACAGCAGCTGCACCGCCAGCAAGCTCGCGAACTCGCTGAATCCGGCCACCCCCAGCCACCGGCTGGCCAGCACCTGCAGCAGATACCCCGCCACGTTCGCCGTCATCGCCCCCGCCGTCACCAACGTCAAATCCGCGACAACGGGTAAACGACGAACGGCAGGCACACCCCATCGTCGCACCTCACCGCCGCGCACCCGCACCCCAGCCCACCGTGCGGTCGCTTCCGGCCGCGGACCTGGGGCCGAGTGCCTAGGGTCTGGACATGGCTGTCGTACACAACACCACGATGGAACCGACCAAGCTGGAGCTGCTGACCACGTGGCTGCCGAAACAGGAATGGTTCCGCGGTACCCGCACACCGGTCCTGCGCAAAGCCGGCGGCTTCCGCCTCGACGACCCCGCCGGCGAGGTCGGCATCGAATTCATGATCGTCCTGGACGTCTCCGAATACCCCGGCACCGCCTACCACGTTCCGATGACCTACCGCGGCGCTCCCGTGCCCGGCGCCGAGCAAGCTCTGATCGGCACCTCCGAACACGGCGTCCTCGGCACCCGCTGGATCTACGACGGCCCCGCCGACGAAGTACTCACCACCCAAGCCCTGGCATTACTAGCCGGACACACCCAACCCCAGGCCCAGAACACCAGCAACGCCCCTGACCCCGCCATCGAGGTAACACCCACCTCCGACCGAATCACCCTGCGAATCAACCGAATCCCGCCAACCGATCTCGCACCCGCCGGCAGCACCGGCCATGTCACGGCCACCTGGCAGGTCCCAGGCGGCGTAACCTCGGGCGTCGTCCTCGAAGCAATGCCGCGAAATTCCAATGCGGCAGCCGGCTTGCCCCCGGAATAATCACCCCACGCCGAACTCGACGCGATCCACCACCCGCCCAACTGGACCCCCGCTGCCAGCCGCCGAATTCCAGGCCGGGTCTCCGTGCTCACACCGCGACGCCGTTCGCTGCCTTGCCCGCCTCACCCGCCGCTGAACAACACCGTCGGACATCCCACGGCGCTGAGCCGCGATTGTCAGCGGGAGAACTCTGGTCGAAGGAGGGGCACGTAGGGTGGCGAGCCGTGGGTGATTGGAGCAGGTGGCGGCGGTTTGTCCCGGCTGGGTACAGCGCGGGGCTGACGCTGCTCATCGCCGGGCCATTGCTCGGGCCCGGGTACCTGCTGTTGCGGGACGCGGTGAGTACGCCGCGGTCCTATCTGACCGACTCGGCGCTCGGGCTCGGGGATGCGGCGCCGCGGGCAGTGCCGCAGGATGCGTTGCTCGCGGTGTTGTCGCCAGGTATCGACGGCGGGGTTCTCGTCAAGGCGATCCTGCTGATCGCGCTGTGGGCGGCTGGGTACGGAGCAGCGGTCCTGGTGCGCGAGCTGTTGCGGGTCGGCCTCGGACCGCAACTGGTCGCCACCACCGTCGCCCTGTGGAATCCTTACGTCGCCGAGCGACTCCTGCAAGGCCATTGGAGCCTGCTCGCCGGCTACGCCGCCCTCCCCTGGACCGCCCTTGCCGCCTATCGCCTGCGCCGAACCGCGACTGCCCGGCGCGCATCAGGAACTCCCGCCACCGGCGGCCCGCCTGCCACCGAGGGCGCTCCGGCCGGCTCGCGAACAAAAGCTGTCCAGCGGGCTCGGTGGCGCTGGCGCGCAGCCGGTTCCGTTGGGGCGTGGGGCGCGTTGGCGGCGTGTTTCGCGGCTGCTGGCCTCACCCCGACAGGGGCCCTGCTGGCTGGTGTGACCGCATTGGCGCTACTCGGTTGGCGGCAGATCCCCGGCGCGCTGCTGTTGCTCGTGCTGGCGAGTGCCCCCTGGCTGACCGCGACGGTGCTGTCCGGAGCCGGTGCCGAACCGTCCGACCCAGCGGGCATCGCCGCGTTCGCCGCCCGCGCGGAACCCGGCCTCGGCACCCTCGGCAGCCTCGCCGGGCTCGGCGGCATCTGGAACGCCGACGCCGTCCCCCCTTCCCGCACAACAATTTTGGCCCTGATCGGCACCCTCGCCCTGCTGGCCCTCGTCGCGACCGGCCTTCGCGCGGTCGCCGCACGGCCGAAGAGCGCCCGGACTGACACCAACCGGCCACCGCACCCAGAATTCGTTCGACCCGACCAGCACGGCGACCCCCTCGGCCATCCCGTCGAGCCCAACTCGGCGCTCTCCGGCAGCACCGGCATAGCGATCCAAAACCGAGCCGAAACGACCGACACAGCGACCACCAAGAGCGGCGACGGCACCCACACTGGTGCTGCGCTCGCCGCCAACAACGTCGAGCCAGCCAACACTGACGCGGAACCTACTGGCGGGGCGAGGGCAGGCCTGGACAACCGCATTGCGGATCCGGGCGGTGAGGCGACTACGGCCAGAGCCGACCGCGCAACTGATCCAGGCAGCGGGACGTCTACTGGCCAAGACGACCGTGCGACTGATCCAGGCCGCAGGCCGACAACAGACCACCACGCGGCCGATCCGGGACGAAAGTCGGCTACCGGCCAAGACGACCGTGTAGCGGCTCTTGGGGGTTCTGCTGGCACCGAATGGGCTGGTGGTGAGGGGGATTCGAGTCGGGTTCGGCGGGCGTTGCTGGTGCTCGCCGGCGTGGCTGTGGTGGTGCCGGCGCTGGCGGCTACCGGGGTTGGGCGGGAGGTTATGGAGTGGTTGGTTGTTCATGTGCCGGGGGCCGGGCTGCTGCGTGACACGCAGAAGTATGTGGCGTTGGCGATGCCTGCGTATGCGCTTTGTGCGGCGGCGGGGTGCCGGGCGCTCGCTGTTCGGCTGGCGGGTCGGTCCGGGGAGGGGGCGGCGGTGCGGGAAACGCAGGTCGGCGAATTGTCCACAGGCATCCACAAGGCATCTGTCGCTGGTGGTGGAACCGGCTTGGTCGCAACAGTATTCATCGCGATGTTGATCCTGCCGCTGATCGATTTGGGCTGGGGGGTCGGTGGTGCGGTGCGGCCGGTGCATTATCCGGCGGGGTGGGGGCAAGTGGCTGAGCGGATCGATGGGCCGGGGGATGTCGCGGTGTTGCCTGGGGGGATGTTCCGGAAGTTTTCCTATAGCGGGAAGGCGCCGGTGTTGGATCCGGCGCCGCGGATGTTGCCGAATGATGTGTTGCAGACGGGTGTGTTGCCGGTGCGTGGGGCGGTTGTCTCCGGGGAGGGTGAGCGGGCGCGGCAGGTGGAAGAGCTGCTGTTGCACGGTGGTTCAGCGGAACGGTTGGCCGGATTCGGGGTGGGCTGGGTGCTGGTGGAGCGGACCACGCCGGGGCCGCTCGGCGCCTCAGCGAAGACGCTCGGCCAGTTGGAGCCGGTTTACGCCGACAGCCAGCTTGCGCTGTATCGGGTGCCGGGAGTTCAGGTCATCGAATCGCAAGCGGCGCACCGATTTATTGCCGGAGCCGCGCATATCCTTTGGGCGGGGCTGCTTTTGGGCGGCCTGCTCATCGCGGCTCTGGCGCGGCGCAGGTAGCAGGACCGGGCGAGGTCAGTCTGCGGTCTCGGTGTGCTTGTCGCGGATCGCGGCCAGGGACGCGGCGCGGCGGGCGGCGCGGCGCTCCTGGGAGGCGGTGCTGCGGCGGGTCTCCGATTCGGAAGGTTCGTCGTCGTAGTCGAAGCGCGGGCTTTCGACGTCGGAGACATCGATCGCGCGGATGCCGTCGATCAGCAGCAGGACCGGCCAGATCAGCAGGCCCCAGTACACCGCGAAGGTTTCGGTATCGGTGAAAGCCGAGAGGTAGATCAGGTATCCGGCGTAGCCGAGGCAGCCGATCCCGGAGAGCACTTCGATCGCGCGCCGGGCGTAACCCAGTTCGCGCAGCGAGAGCGCGAGCCCGAGCAGCACCACTCCGGCGATCACGAGTACTACGACATAGGTGCCGAACACCGAGCCCCCAGCAACATCCACGGCCTCACGGCACCGAACCACATCAGCGTCACGCTAACAGCCGGGTCGATCTCGCGGCGAGTCCACAGCCCCGGCGGAAGATCCGTGGCGGCTGTTCAGAGGTGGACCGCGGGCGCGGCGACGAGCCCGGAGACCTGCTCGCCGCGGGCGGCGGCGGCAAGCACCTCGTACACCCCGTTTCCGGTTTGCTCCCAAGAGAATTCGCGGGCGCGGGCGCGCGCCTTCTCCCCCATCACGGTGCGGCCTTCGGCGTCCTCGAGCAGGTCGCCGACGGCTTCGGTGAGATCGGTGACGTCATCGACGAGCAGTCCGGTCACGCCGTCGACAATGGAGTCGGTGAGACCGCGCGAGCTGCGGTAGCCGACGGTGGGCACGCCGTGCTGCGCGGCCTCGATGACGGCCAGGCCCCAGCCTTCCTTGCGCGAGGGCAGCACGTGCACCCAGGCGTGCGCGAGGAGTTCGTGTTTGCGCCGTTCGTCGACGTGACCGTGGAAGGTGACGGCGTCGGCGATGCCGAGGGTGTCGGCGTCGGCCTGGAGGTTCTCGGCCCACCAGCCGCCGCCGATGACGTCGAGGCGCAGGCCGGGGATGCGGCCGCGCAGCCGGGCGACGGCTTGCAGCGCGTCTTCGATCTGCTTGTGCGGCACCAGCCGGGACAGCACCACGATCCGCGGTTCCGGGGTGCGGGTCTGCGCGGCGCCGGTGGGCGCGCCGGCGGGCACCGGTTCGGCGCCGTTGCGGACGACCGCGATGCGTTCCCGTTCCACGCCGAGGGTCGCCAGCTCCTCGGCCGAGGGTAGCGAGACGGTGAGGTACTGGTTGTCGCGGTGCACGCGCGGGGACAACCGGGATTCGATCCACCAGCCGATCCGCCCGACCAGCCGACCGGCGACCGGCCACTGCTCGCGATGCCCGTGGTGCACGAGCACCACCGACGGTGCGCCGGCGGTGACCGCCGCGAAGAAGGGGATGCCGTTCTGTGTGTCGATCACCGCGTCCGGCTTCAGGCCGCGCAACGGTCCGAGCCCGAGCCGCCCGAGCGCGATCGCGGCGAGCGCCCGCGGATAGACGGTGTAGCGCCCGCCCGCCCGGCTGATCTCGATGCCGTCGACGCGTTCCCGCTTGGCTGCTCCGGGGTAGCGGGCGGTCCGCAGGGTGACCTTGACCCCGCGCGCCGCGAGTTGCGCACCGACCTGCTCGAGGTACCGCTCACTGCCGCCGCCCTGCGGGTGCCCTGTGTCACGCCAGCAGAGCAGGAGGACTTCGCGCACGGTGGAGCTTCTCTCGGTCGTCAGTTGCAGGCCGCGCAGAACGGCCGGGAACAAGATATCGCGCTACACCATAACTTGCCGCATCCCCACGGCAACCCTCCCACCTGCAACTCCCCGCAAAAGAATGGCGCGAATGCGTCACGACGAGTTTTTTGAAACGCCGACATTTCACAGCGAGTCTTCGATAACCTCCCGCCACCCGCCGAACCCGGCGGGCGTGGTCGGGTACCGCACTCGGCATTGATGAGGAGGACACATGAAAGCGATTCGAACGAGAACCGGCGGCAACACCGGAACCGGCAGTGGCGCGGGCGGCGACATGGATGGCCTCCTCGGCATCCTGCTCGCCCTGATCACCTCGTCGACCTCCACCGGCAGCGGCGCCTCCAGCGGCGTCGGCTGACCCGCCGCGGGCCCGGTCGCGCGCGGCGACCGGGCCCGCACCGAACCCGGGCCGCAGGGCGGGTGCGCCGGTTATGCGAGACTCCCCGTCGTGCCGAGAGCTGACATCAAGCCTGCCGAAGTGACGGGACCGCTGCCTGGATGGCGGCCGTTGTCCCGGTTCGCGCGGCGAGCGACGCTGCGGCGCTCGTGGCGGCTGCTCAGCAGTTTCCGGTTCGAGCAGAGCGACCCGGCACTGTTCTACGGCGGCATCGCCTCGGACAGCGCGACCATGATCGCGGACTTCTACCGCGACGTCACCGGCCGCGGCCTCGAGGGCGCCACGGTCCTCGATGTCGGCGGCGGCCCCGGCTACTTCGCCGACGAGTTCGCCCGCACCGGCGCCAAATACATCCCCGTAGAACCGGATCCGTCGGAAATGCACGCCGCCGGCCTCCAGGTAGCGGGCGCGGTACGCGGCTCCGGCATGGCTCTGCCTTTTCGCGACAACGCGGTAGACATCTGCTTCTCGTCGAATGTCGCCGAACACGTACCGAATCCCTGGCTGATGGCCGACGAGATGGTACGAGTCACCAAGCCCGGCGGCTTGATCGTCTTGTCCTACACGATCTGGCACGGCCCCTTCGGCGGCCACGAAACCGGCCCCTGGCACTATCTCGGCGGCGAATACGCAGCCCGCCGGTACCGCAAAAAACACGGCCGAGACCCAAAGAACCGTTTCGGAGAGTCATTGTTCGCGGTCCGAGCGGAAGACGGATTGCGCTGGGCGGCAAACACTTCCGCCGACGTCCAGGCATTGTTCCCGCGCTATCACCCAAGCTGGGCCTGGTGGCTGGTCCGCGTCCCGCGAATCCGAGAGTTACTCGTGAGCAACCTTGTCGTAGTGGCGACGAAGTAGCTCTACTTCTCCAACCATCCTCTACGCCAGCTGCGTCTGACACAGGCGCCGCCGGAAACCGTTTCACTCCAAGGCGATTCCTGAATCGCGAGCCCGACCGTCTCCAACGTGGTGAGCCCGACCAGATCAGCCAGCGACCGGACGAACGCCACCGCCTCCGCGGCTTGCATTGCGGCTGTGGCCTGCTCGATTGTCAGCGTGCGCCCTGGTAAGAAGGAAACCACCCAGCCGCCACTGCCCACGCTTCTAGCTTGATGCTCGGTCTGGTCGCTGGTCATTACCGACCGTCCGACAACTTGCACCGCCATAACTCGTCTCCCCTGCATTCGGTTCCGAGAATCGAGCGAGCTGATCAGTAGCTATCAGCATCCTCTCTCCAGCAACAGAACGCAATAGTGCGTTCTCCGAGAAGCGAACCGACAGGTTGGAATTCGTGCAGCTCAGCACCCTGGCGCGAAAGAAAACTGAAACATGTTACAGACAAGCGGGCGACAAAACTGTAACGTGTTCCCATGCATTACGACAGCTTGTTCATCGGCGGCAAATGGACCGCGCCCACCAGCTCCGAGCGCCTCCAGGTCATCTCGCCGGTCACGGTCGAGCCGGTGGGCAGCGTCCCGGTCGTCGAACGCGCCGACGTCGACGCCGCGGTTGCCGCCGCCCGGCAGGCCTTCGATTCCGGGCCCTGGCCGCAGACCGCACCGGAGGAGCGCGCACAGGTGCTGACCCGCGCCGCGCGCCTGATCGAGGAGCGTTCGGCGGACCTGGTCGCCGCGCTCACCGCGGAAATGGGCGCACCGCAGATGTTCGCCATGATGCTCAACCAGATTCCGGCGACCGCCGCCCTGGACACCTACGCGGGACTGGCGAAGTCGTTCCCCTGGGCCGAAACTCGCACCGGCATGTTCGGCACCACCCGGGTCACCCGGGAACCGCGCGGCGTCGTCGCGGCGGTGACCGCCTGGAACGTCCCGATGTTCCTCGCCGTCAACAAGCTCGCCCCCGCGTTGCTCGCCGGCTGCACGGTGGTGCTCAAGCCCGCGCCGCTGACGCCGTTGACCGCCAATATGATCGCCGACATCTTCACCGACGCCGGCCTGCCCGAGGGCGTGCTCTCGGTGCTGCCCGCCGAGGCCGAGGTGGCCGAGTACCTGGTCTCGCATCCGGATGTGGACAAGGTGACCTTCACCGGCAGCACCGCGGTCGGCCGCAAAATCGGGGCAATCGCCACCGGCCAACTCAAAACGGTCTCGCTCGAGCTGGGCGGCAAGTCCGCGGCGATCATTCTGGAGGACGCGGATCTCGCCGCGGCCATCCCGCAGCTCGCCTTCTCCGGCCTGATGAACTCCGGCCAGGGCTGCGTCGCCCAGACCCGCATCCTGGCCCCGCGCAGTCGCTACGACGAGATCCTGAACGCGCTCGTCGAACACGTGAAGACGATGAAGGCCGGCGACCCGGCGACCGACCCGAGCGTGCAACTGGGCCCGCTGATCTCGGAGACCCAGCGCGATCGCGTCGAGGGCTACATCGCCAAGGGCATCGCCGAGGGCGCGCGCCTGGTGCTCGGCGGCGGCCGCCCCGAAGGCGTCGAGCGCGGCTGGTTCGTCGAGCCGACGATCTTCGCCGACGTGGACAACAAGTCCACCATCGCGCAGGAGGAGATCTTCGGACCGGTGCTGGCGGTGATTCCCTACGACACCGAGGAGGAGGCCGTCGCGATCGCCAACGACTCGCAGTACGGCCTGGCCGGCTCGGTGTGGACGACCGATATCGAGCACGGCGCGGAGATCGCCGCCAAGGTGCGCACCGGCACCTACGCGATCAATTGGTACGCCTTCGATCCGAGCTCGCCGTTCGGCGGCTACAAGAATTCCGGCCTCGGGCGGGAGAACGGCCCGGAGGGCATCGACGCGTTCTGTGAGCAGAAGTCGCTGCTGATGCCCCTCGGCTGGACCGGCTAATCAGGCATAACAACACGCAGGGTGGGCTGTCCGTCCGGAGTCCGCGCGTCGACGACCTCGACGCGCCAGCCGGGCGGCAGCACCGCCTCCAGCCGCCCCGCGGCACGACGTAGCGGGGTGCTCGCACCGGCGAGATCCAGGCCCGCCACCATCGGAGTCTGTGGTCCGCCGAACTCCAGATCGGTCATGCGCAAACCACCTCTCGATCGGGAAGCGGTTCAGCCGATAGCCAACTCTGGGCAGCCGGGCTGGACCGTCATCGTCGACTGGTCGGCGCAAGCATAGGGCACCCGCCTGGCAAACCTCGCACAACAGACAGGCGGCTGGAAAAAATCCCGCCCGCACCGTTCGGAACGGTGCGGGCGGTTGGCATTTCGTCAGGGGCAGGTCAGCCCAGGCGCTCCTTGAGCGCCTCGAACTGATCGCGCACGCCCGAGGGCAGCTTGTCGCCGACGAACTCGAACCACTCCTCGATCATCGGGATCTCCTTGCGCCACTCCTCGGCGTTCACCGCGAGCGCCTCGTCGACATCGGCCGGGTCGACGTCCAGGCCCTCGAGGTCGAGGTTGGCGGCGTGCGGGACGGTGCCGATCGCGGTGGCCTCGCCCTCGGCCGAGCCCTCGATGCGGCCGACGATCCACTCCAGCACGCGGGAGTTCTCGCCGAATCCGGGCCACAGGAAGCGGCCGTCGGCGCCCCGGCGGAACCAGTTGACGTAGAAGATCTTCGGCAGCTTGTTCGCGTCCGCGTTCTTGCCGAGCGAGATCCAGTGGTTCATGTAGTCACCGACGTGGTAGCCCAGGAAGGGCAGCATCGCCATCGGGTCGCGGCGCACGGTGCCGACCTTGCCCTCGGCCGCGGCGGTCTGCTCCGAGGACATGGTGGCGCCCATGAACACGCCGTGCTCCCAGTCGAAGGACTCGGTCACCAGCGGGATGGTGGTCTTGCGGCGACCGCCGAACAGGATCGCCGAGATCGGCACGCCCTGCGGGTCGTCCCACTCCGGCGCCAGCGTCGGGCACTGCGACATCGGGGTGCAGTAGCGCGAGTTCGGGTGCGCGGCGAGGGTTTCGGTCTCCCGCAGGTACCAGTCGTTGCCCTTCCAGTCGATCAGGTGATCGGGCTCGCCTTCCAGGCCCTCCCACCACACATCGCCGTTGTCGGTCAGCGCGACGTTGGTGTAGACGGTGTTGCCCGCGTCGATGGTGGCCATCGCGTTCGGGTTGGAGCTGTGGTTGGTGCCCGGCGCGACGCCGAAGAAGCCGAACTCCGGGTTCACCGCGTACAGCTGGCCATCCGCGCCGAAACGCATCCAGGCGATGTCGTCGCCCAGGGTCTCCGCGCGCCAGCCGGGAACCGTCGGCTGCAGCATCGCGAGGTTGGTCTTACCGCAGGCCGACGGGAACGCCGCCGCGATGTAGTAGGCCTTGTTCTCCGGGGAGATCAGCTTGAGGATCAGCATGTGCTCGGCCAGCCAGCCCTCGTCGTGCGCCATCGCCGAGGCGATACGCAGCGAGTAGCACTTCTTGCCGAGCAGGGCGTTGCCGCCGTAACCGGAACCGTAGGACCAGATCTCGCGGTCCTCGGGGAAGTGGGTGATGTACTTGGTGTCGTTGCACGGCCACGGCACGTCGGCCTGGCCCTCGGCCAGCGGGGCGCCCACGGAATGCAGCGCCTTCACGAACGGGCGATCGGTGCCTAATTTCTCCAGCGCGGCGGCGCCCATGCGGGTCATCACGCGCATCGACACCACGACGTACTCGGAGTCGGTGATCTCGACGCCCAGCTTGGGGTCCTCGGCGCCGAGCGGGCCCATGCAGAACGGCACCACATACATGGTGCGGCCCTTCATCGAACCCTTGTAGAGCTCGGTCATGGTGGCGCGCATCTCGGCGGGGTCGACCCAGTTGTTGGTCGGGCCGGCGTCGGCTTCGGTCTTGGAACAGATGTAGGTGCGGGATTCGACACGCGCCACATCGGAGGGATCGGAGAGCGCCAGGAACGAGTTCGGCTTCTTCTTCTCGTCGAGCTTCTTGAAGGTGCCCGCTTCGACGAGCTGAGCAGTTAGTCGATCCCACTCCGCGTCGGAACCGTCCGCCCAGACCACCCGCTCCGGCTGGGTGAGCTCTGCGACTTCCTGTACCCAGGCGAGCAGTTCGCGGTGCGCGGTAGGCGCGTTGCCGTCGGACAGACCAGGAATGGTCGCTGAGGTCATGAAAACTCTCCTGAGATGGGCGGTCGAGGGTGCTGCGCACACACCAAGCGCCACCATTGGCGGTGAAGGCTCCCGCTACGACCAGTCGTAAAGCGCGCCCCGGCTGGACGGCGTACAAGGACGAAGCGGACGCCCAGGTTCCTGCCTAGAGGTTAACGCGGTATGACGACCAGTACGGAATTGGGGTGCTGTCTTATTACCCACTCTTAGGCCGGATCAACAGGGCGAAGATGCTGATCCAGCGTGTCGACATCGCGTTTGCAGGCGGCGAGTTGCCCTGGCTGCTCGGTGCCCGCACGGCGGATTCTGGCCTCCAATTCGGCCACTCGACGGTCGGTTTCCAGGATCCGAGCGGCACTGGCGCGCACCACCTGGTCGGCCAGTTCGGTCTCCGACTCGACCAGCGCCGTGGCAACTCGCTGCTCCAGCTGTGCCTTGACGTTGACCAGCGCGTCGGCGACCCACTGCCGGACATGCTGGCGGTCGGCAACCTGGCGGCGCGCCCGCACCACCCACCACGCGACCAGGCCGCCGAGCAGCAGCGTTACCGGAATACTGGCGAAATCCAGGGCCGGCACGAGGGCCAGCGGAGCCACCAGCAGACGGCCCAGACCGACGCCCGCCGACGCGCCGAGCGCGACCATCAAGTGATCTTCGACACCCCGGTGCCGAGGTTCGGGATCCGGGCCCACCCGCGGCGCCTGATCACGGCGCCGATGCGGCAGCTCGGTGGCGCCGTCGAGGCGGTCCACCAAGACCAGCAGCCGGCGGTCGATCTGCTGGTCCAGGGCCCCGGTCAGCTCGGTTACCGCCAGTTGCAAGCGATCCGGGTAGGCGCTCAGCTCTTTCGGGCGCAGCCGGTCGAGTTCGGCGCGCGCCCCGACATGCAGCGAACGGACCTGGGAGCCGACCTCGGTCATCAGATCGACCCGGGCCAGGTGCAGCTGACCGCGCAGCGCCGCCATCACGCTGGCGCGGCCGCCGTCCCGCCCGGCGAGCAGCGTGGCGCGCTCCTCCCGCCAGCGGTCCACCTCGGTGGCGGCGCGGAGCTTCTCGACCTGGTCGACGATGCGCTGCCGGGTGTCGGTGAGCACCCGGCCGGTGACGGCCGCGAATCGGCCCGCGGCGGGGGCGCCGGCCGCGGCGGCGGTCAGCTCGGTGTGCAGCGCGGTGAGGCCGGAGCGGTCGAGCAGGCTGGCGTCGTTGGTGGCGCGGGCCGCGCCGGCCAGTTTCGCGGAGACCGGGAGGATGTCCAGGTCGTCGTAGCCGTGGGCGGTGAGCAGCTCCTGATTGTGCCGGCGCACCGAACGCCAGTCGCTGTAGGCGTGGATGGCGTTCATGGCGAGCAGGATTCGGATGTCGTCGGCGCGCAGGCGGCGCAGCAGATCCAGGGTGCCGGTGCCCAGGGTGTTGCCCGCGTCGAGCAGGACCAGCACGACGGTGTTCGGCGCCGCGCCCGACGGGGACGTGTGCTCCACCGCCGCGCCCGGATCGGGCATCGGGTCGGTGAGATCGATGCGCGGTTCGAACCGCGCCAGCTCGGTGCGCAGCAGCGTGGTGTTGGCGTCATCGGGGCCGATCAGGCTGACCCGCGCCGCGCCGTTCCCGGACCGCATCGCCGTCAGCAGGGCCGCGCCCTGCGGGTTCCAGCGCGCCACCACCTTCTCGACCTCGGCGGGCAGGGCCGGGGCCGGCGAATCGGCTGGGGGCGCAGCGGGATCAGAGTCCGGCACTGCTCATTCGCTCCCATAGCCGGACGTACCCGTTGTGCACGCGCAGCGCGGAGCGGCGGGCCGCGGGAGACATGTCGCTGGAGACGACCGCGCGCCAGCGCGCCGCCCGGTGCAGCGCGTCGTCGGCGTCGGCGGGCGCGGGCGAGGGATACCCGGCGGCCAGGTGCGCGACCGACGGATTGGCCACACCCGCGCACAGCGCCGTCCACATGGCGTCGTCGCTGTCGAGGTAGCCCTCGATCAGGTCGCGGGCCCGGCCGTGCACACCGGGGACCGCACGCGCCGCGAGCCGCGCGAGTTCGTCGAGCATCTCGCCGCCGCGCAGCGCGGTCACCTGCTCGTAGCGGCGATGCAGCAGGCGATGCAGCGGATCGACGCCGCTGACCGCGTGCAGAATCTGGATGACCTGATGTCCGGACAGGCCGGGTTCGCGGCGCAGCGCGCTCAGCGCGCAGGTGATGCCGTAGAAATCCCAGCGCTCCAGCAGCTGCTCGCGTTCGGCGACGTCGGGGCCCAGGGTCGGCGAGGTGAACAGGTCCGAGGACAGCGTCAGCGACGGATCACCGGACTCGGCGAGCCGGCGCAGCGTGGCCAGCTCGGGATCGGACACCGCGCCGGCGCGGGTGCGCACGGCCAGCGAGGCGACCACCGGCAGCACCACGATCCCCAGCTCGCGGCTGTACTGGTCGGCGGCGAACACGGCGTCGGCCCAACGGGTTCCGATGGCGTCGGCCTTGTTCAGTACGACCACTGTGCGTTCGGGCGGCAGCGCGTCCAGGATTCGGCGGTCGGCGGGCAGCGGCGAACCGGCGAGCACGTAGACGACGAGATCGGCGTCGATCACCGGATCGGGCTGGCCCGGTTCGTCCACCGGACCGGTCTCCGCGGCCGACATCAGCGCCAGCGCGTGCAGCACCGTGGTGCGGCCCGCGTGCGCGCGCCCGGTGACCTGGATGCGCGGCGGTCGCCGCCAGGAGTTCACCGCGACGCCGGCGTGATATCCGATCTGGGGATCCGCCCCGGACGCCTGTAATTGGACGAGCAGCTGATCCAGCTGATCCTGTTCCCGTGTCGGCACTCCGCGCTCGCGCGGTTGCCCATTGAATTCGGTCGCTGTCGGCAAGGCTCCATACCCCCTTCTCGCTGCGCAATTCTGTCAGACGCAGCGCTGCCGCACGCGCCGACCACGCCTTTGGTTCAGCGTTTGGCCAGGTATTTGTTGACCGTGCGGGTGGCCCAGCTCGGGGCGTACTTGCCCGCGGCCGCCAGCACCTTGGCCTGCGCGCCGATCTCGTAGTGCACCTTCGGCAGCCGGCCGCGCTTGCGGACGGCGGACCAGATGCCGGCGGCCACGTCCTCGGCGGTCAGGTGGATACCGAGCGATTGCGTGGTCCCGGTGTCGATTCCGTCTACCATGGCGGTGGCGACGAACAGCGGCCAGATCGCGAGCACCCGGATGTCGTGGCGTTCCCACTCCAGGTCCAGGGCCTCGGTGAGGCTTTTGACCGCCGACTTGGAGGCGCCGTAGCTGCTGAGTTCGGGCTGGCCGTAGATCGCCGAGGCCGAGCACAGGTTCACCACCTGAGCGCCCGCGGTGTCCCGCAGATACGGGAACGCCGCGTGCGTGCCGTTGATGACCCCGACGACGTTGACCTCGATGATGGCGCGGTGCACGGCGGGTTCGAGCTCCTCGAAGGGGCCCGAGCGCAGGATGCCGGCGTTGTTGATCAGGATGTCGAGCCGGCCTGTCGCGCTGTGGAATTCGGCGAGCCGCTCGGACCACTGCGTGGCGTTCGTCACATCCAGGAGGCCGGTGTGCACTGTGCCACCGGCCTCGGAGATCGCCGCGGCGAGCCGGGAGAGGCCGATCTCGTCGATGTCGTACGCGCCGACCCGATAGCCCTGCGCAGCGAAAAGCAGGGCCGTGGCCCGCCCGATACCCGCGGCCGCACCGGTGATGAACACCGTCGGTGAGTTCATGGCCGCAGTCTAGTGCCGGGCGCCAGTCCTATAACCAGGGTTCACAGACACCGCGCGCTCCCCCATACTCAGCAGGTGGATCAGCATGAGTAACGGTGCGTACCAGTCGTTTTCGAACAATATGCACTTTTCGCGCCGATTCCCGGAACGGATGTCGAGGCTGTTCCGATATACAGAGAAGTCCGTCCACCGGGGCGGGCGGGAGGGGTTGTGATGAGCATCGACACCATTGCCGACACCGCGCCGAAGCAGCTGCGCGAGCACCGGATCGACGCGATGCCCGCGCGCGGCAATGCCGCCCAGGTGCTGCACAATTCCGCGCGGATCCTGGTGAATTCCACCCAGATCCTGCTGAATTCGGCCCAGCTGCTCTCCGGCAAGACCCCGCCGCTGCCCAGCGCGGATCCGTTCCACCGGCCGCCCAAGGGTTTCGCGAACCGGCCCGCCGGCACCGTCCTGCGCAGCCGCAAGATCGAGCTCGCGCTGTTCGGCATTGTCCCGCAGCAGGTCTCGGCCTGGCAGCTGCTCTACCGGAGCAACGATATGGACGGCACGCCCGAGGTCGCGATCACCACGGTGCTGCTGCCCGCGGGGGCGGACCCCGAGGTCGATCGGCCGCTGCTCGCGTTCCAGACCGCGATGGACGCGGTCACCGAGAAATGCGCGCCCTCTTACGCTTTGCGCCGCGGCGCGCGGGCGATCGGCGCGGTCACCCAGTTCGAATGGCTGCTCGTCGCCAATGCGCTGCGCCGCGGCTGGGCGGTGTCGATCGCCGATCACGAAGGACCGCAGGGCAACTTCGGCGCGCCCCGCGAACCCGGATACCGCGCGCTCGACGGCGTGCGCGCCGCGCTGAGTTTCGCGCCGCTCGGCCTGCATTCGCGCACGCCGGTCGCGGCCTGGGGTTACTCCGGGGGCGGCATGGCCAGCTCCTGGCTGGTCGAGATGGCGCCGACCTACGCGCCGGAGCTCAATATCGTCGGCGCGGTGCTCGGCGCGCCGGTCGGCGACCCCGGCCAGGTCTTCCTGCGGCTCAACGGAACCGCCTACGCCGGGCTGCCCGCCGTCGTCATCGCCGCCCTGCACAAGCTCTATCCCGTGCTCGGCGCGGTGGTCCGCGAAGGGCTCACCGCCGACGGGCAGCAGTTCGTCGCGCACGCGGGAAGCTCGACCCCGGTCGGCTCCATCGTCGGGCTCGCCAATCAGAAGCTGGGCGACTTCCTCACCGGCGAACCGCTGGAGCAGATGCTCGACACCCCCGAGTTCCAGGCCATGTTCGACGATCTGCGGCTGGGCCACTCCACCCCGGACTGTCCGCTGCTGGTGGTGCAGCCGGTCCACGATCAGGTCATCCACATGGATGGGGTGGACGGGCAGGTGGAGCGCTACCGCGACGGCGGCGCGACCGTCACCTACGTGCGCGATCGCCTCAGCGAGCACTTCTCGATGCTGGTGCTGCACACCCCGATCAGCCTCGCCTGGCTGTCGGCCCGGATCGCCGGGGAACCCGCGACCGGCAACACCGACACCACGGTCTGGTCGGTCCTCGCCTCCCCCACCGGTCTGCGCGGGCTGCTGGAAATGGCCTCGACCGCCGCCCGGGTCGTGCTGGGCCAGCCGCTGCGCGACGAGTCGGTCCCGGCCCGTCCGGTGCGAGCCGCGCGCGCGGCGTGAGCCGGACAACGACCAAGTCAGCCGACCAGGAAACCGCCGGTCGCCGACGCCGTCTCCCTCCGCACCTGGGCCTGGCCTGAATACGCGGAGAGGCGGGAAGGCACAATAGACCGCGTGAACGACGCCGTTAACCATACTGACGAGTCGGTTCCGGGGCCGTCCACAGCCGCGGTCCCCCTCGAAGCCGGACGACGCTCCACCACCGGCTCCCGCCTGTACCCGCGGGTCACCAGCTTCCGCTCCCGTCGCGGCGCGCTGACCCCGAATCAGCAGGCGTCCTGGGACCGCATGTGGCCCACGATCGGCCGCCCGGTCGGGGACGAGCCGTTGGACGCCGACGCCTGGTTCGGGCGCCACGCCCCGCTGGTCATCGAGATCGGCTGTGGCACCGGTACCGCGACCGCCGAGATGGCCCAGGCCGAGCCGCACCTGAACCTGATCGGCATCGAGGTGTACCAGCCGGGTCTGGCTCAGCTCGTGCAGCGCATCGAACGCGAGCAGATCGACAACATCCGGCTGCTGCGCGGCGACGCCGTCGACGTCCTCGAAAACATGGTTGCGGAGAATTCGCTTACCGGCGTCCGGGTCTTCTTCCCGGACCCGTGGCCGAAGGCCCGCCACCACAAGCGCCGGCTGCTGCAGCCCGCCACGCTCGCCCTCATCGCCAGCCGCCTGCGGCCCGGCGGTGTGTTGCACGTCGCTACCGACCACGCCGACTACGCCGAGTGGATCGCGGCGGTCGGCGCCGGAGAGTCCCAGTTCATCGGCCTCAACGAGGCCACAGGCGGCGTCAGCGCGGAGCATCGCGACACCGCCCCGATCGGGTTCGACCGCCCTGTCACGAAATTCGAAGGCAAGGCACATCGCGCCGGAAGCGCCATCACCGAGTTCATATGGGGCAAGATCGAATGATGATCGCCAGTGAGTTGGCCGCCGAGGTCACCGATGTTGCCGGGGAGGTGCAGGGCCCCGAAGTTCTGAGCGTCTCGACGCCGGACGTGCGCCGGGTTCTGCTCGTCTGGGACGCGCCCAATCTCGACATGGGTCTAGGCGCCATCCTCGGCGGCAGACCGACTGCCGCCTACCGCCCGCGCTTCGACGCGCTCGGCCGCTGGCTGCTCGCGCGCACCGCCGAGCTCTCGGTCGGCAGCCAGAGCCGGGTCGAAGCCGAAGCCACCGTCTTCACCAATATCGCGCCCGGCACCGCCGACGTGGTGCGGCCGTGGGTGGAGGCGCTGCGCAATGTCGGTTACGCCGTCTTCGCCAAGCCGAAGGTCGACGAGGACTCCGATGTCGACGCCGACATGCTGGCGCACATCGACCTACGCAGTCGCGGCGCCGGACTGGCGGGCATCATGGTCGCCTCCGCGGACGGCCAGGCCTTCCGCGAGCCACTGGAAAAACTTGCCGCGCACGGCATCCCCGTACAAGTATTAGGCTTCCGCGAGCACGCGAGTTGGGCCGTCACATCGGATACCCTCGAGTTCATCGATCTCGAGGACATCCCGGGTGTCTTCCGTGAACCATTGCCACGGGTCAGCCTCGAGTCGCTGCCCGACGAGGGTGCTTGGCTGCAGCCGTTCCGGCCGCTGTCGGCACTGCTCACCTCTCGCCCCGCCCAAGGAGTCGCTTAGTGTTCACACGCTGGGGCGATCTGGTCTACCGGCTGCGCTTCGCCGTCCTAGGCATAGTCGCGGCTGCCCTGCTGGCGCTCGGTTACTACGGCATGGGCGTACAAGACCATCTCAGCTCCAGCGGGTTCGACGATCCGACGTCGCAGTCCACGCAGGCGGCGCGGATCGCGGACTCCGCCTACGGGCGTGATCATTCCGGCGATGTGCTGGTGCTCTACTCCGCGCCCGCCGGCAAGACCATCGATGACCCGGAGTTCAAGCAGAAGATCCTGGAGAGCCTGAACCGGCTGCCCAAGGAATATCCGAAGCAGATCGCCAAGGTCAACGGGGCTTACTGGCAGACCGAGACCGGTCCGGCCCAGCCCTCGCTGTTCGGGTCCAAGGACAAGAAGTACACCTTCGCGTCCGTCGCCATCGTCGGCGACAACGACACCGACATGGTGCGCAACTACCGGGTGGTCAAGGACCAGTTCGGCGTTCCGGGGATCGAAACCGAGGTCGCCGGCCTGCAAGCGGTCGCGGGCACGCTGAACGACACCATCGCCCACGACTCCAAACGCATGGAGGTGATCGCCTTCCCGGCGGTCGCCCTGCTGCTGTTCTTCATCTTCGGCGGCGTCGTCGCGGCGGCACTGCCGTTGATCATCGGTGGTCTGACGATCATCGGCGCCAACGGCATCATCATGTTCCTGACCAGGTTCACCGAGGTGAACAACTTCGTCGGCAACATCGTCTCGATGATCGGCCTCGGCCTGGCCATCGACTACGGCCTGTTCATCGTCAGCCGGTTCCGTGAGGAACTGGCCGAGGGCTACGACACCAAGGCCGCGGTCCGCCGGTCGGTCATGACCGCGGGGCGCACGGTCGTCTTCTCCGCGACCATGATCGTGGCCAGTCTCGCGGGCCTGCTGCTGTTCCCGCAGGGCTTCTTGAAGTCCATCGCCTACGGCTCCATCGCCACGGTGACGCTGGCCGCGCTGACCTCGATCACCATCCTGCCCGCCATGCTTGCGGTGCTCGGCAAGCGCGTGGACTGGCTCGGGTTCAAGTTCATGCGCAAGACCAAGACCGCCGAAGAGGTGGAGAGCGGATTCTGGGGCCGGCAGACCCGCTGGGTGATGCAGCATCCGCTGAAGATCGCGGTGCCGATCACCATCATCTTGCTGCTGCTCATCATCCCGGTGAAGAACCTGGCGTTCGGCGGTATCAACGAACGCTATCTGCCGCCGGACAATTCGACCCGCCTGGCGCAGCAGCACTTCGACGAGATCTTCCCGCTGCGCAAGACCGACCCGATCATGCTGGTGTTCGATTCCCCGAACAGCAGCAGCGTCGGCAAGGTGTGGAAGGAAGCCAACGCCGCGCCGGGGCTCACCGGTCAGTTCGAGGTGCCGTCGCGGTCCACCACCAATCCGAATGTGTACCGCACCACCGCGACACTGGCGGATTCGGAGAACCCCGACCCCACCATCGACTACCTGCGCTCGATGTCGTTGCCCGACGACGTCCAGATGTATGTCGGCGGCACGCCCGCGATCACCAAGGACAGTATCGAGGCGCTGGTCGACCGCATGCCGATGATGATCGGCCTGGTGCTGCTGGTCACCATGCTGCTGATGTTCCTGACCTTCGGTTCACTGGTGCTGCCGATCAAGGCCGCGCTGATGAGCGCGCTCGGGCTGGGGTCCACGCTCGGCATCCTGACCTGGATCTTCATCGACGGTCACGGGGCCGGACTGCTGAATTTCACGCCGCAGCCGATCATGTCGCCGATCTTGGTGCTGATCATCGCCGTGGTGTACGGCCTGTCGGTCGACTACGAGGTCTTCCTGCTCTCGCGCATGGTGGAAGCGCGCGCCCAGGGCGCCTCCACCACCGAGGCGGTGCGCATCGGCACCGCGCAGACCGGCCGCATCATCACCGCCGCCGCGCTGATCCTGCTCGTGGTGGTCGGCGCGTTCGCGTTCTCCGACCTGGTCATGATGAAGTACCTGGCCTACGGCATGGTCGCGGCGCTGTTGATCGACGCCACCATTCTGCGCATGCTGCTGGTGCCGGCGACCATGAAGCTGCTCGGCGACGACTGCTGGTGGGCGCCGAAGTGGATGAAGAAGATCCAGCAGAAGATCGGGCTGGGCGAACCCATCCTCGACGACGAGCGGCCCGGCGGCGGCGAGCTGGTCGACTTGGTGAAGACCACGCCGGTCACCGACCCCGTCACCATGGTGATGCCGGTACTGGCCGACGGTCAGCGCCCGCCGAAGTCGCCGCGCCGGCCGCGCACCGTCGCGGAAATCGAGGCCGAGGCTCCCACCCAGCGCTTGGACAAGGTGCCGCCGACCCAGCCGGCAGCGCAACCACCGGCCCAGCCGCCGGCGCAACCACCGGCCCAGCCGCCGCGTCAGCCGCGGGTGCTGCCGCCCAAGTCACGGAAGGCCGAGCCGCCCAGACCCGTGCCGATGCCGCCCGCACCCGACCCGACGCGGCCGCGTGTCCTGCCGCCGGTCCCCGCGCCCGAGGTATCGCGGACGGTGCCGCCCGCACCGGAACCAGCGCAGCCGGAACCGGTGAATACCGAGCCCTTCACACCCGAGCCGGAAGAGCACCGGCCCACCCACCACGCTGCTCCGGAGCCCGAAGCAGCGCCGGACGACAGCCGCAGCAGCATCGAGAATTGGATGGCGGAGCTGCGGTCCTCGCGTCGCCGGATCGCGGGGTCCGAGCAGGGCCGGCACAGCGGCGAGGACGGGCGCACGGTGAGTGTGAACGAACTGCTGCGCCGCCGCGAGCAGGAGTAAACGACAGCGAAGAAGGGCCCGTCCGCTGTGGACGGGCCCTGTTCCGTTGGGGGTCAGCGCGATGGCGGGTTGGTCGTGCTCGCTTCGGCGAAGGCGCGGGCATAGCGGGTGCCTGCCAGCAGGAGCAGGACGCCGACCACCAGGAAGGCGGCGACTCGGACGAGTCCGTCGAGGGTGGCGAGGTCGAACAGGAACAGTTTGGCCAGCGCGGCGGCCGTGACCAGAAGACCGGATCCCAGTGCGACTTTCGCGATGGCCGCCGAGCGCGCGAGGTTGCGCAGGCCATACAGCAGGGCGGAGGTGGCGGCGGCCATCCACAGGATGGTGGCGGCGCTGTGGCCGAGGACGAAGCCGTCGGCCGCGCCGGTCGCGATGCCGATGGAGACCGTGGTGGCGGTGACCGCGTAGAGCCCGGCCGCGCCCGCGACGATCAGGAGCATCGATCGCCCGGTGTCGTCCCGGTCCAGCGCCGGGGTCCGGCGCAGGCCCCACACCGCGACGGCGAGCACGGCCACACCGAGTACCGCCGCCAGCGCGGTCGGAAGATTTAGGTACTGGTCCGCGAGGCGTTGCGTCGCAAGCGTTTCCGGATCCACCCGGGACAGGAAGGTGAGCGCGCCGAGCAGGGCGAAGACGCCGCCGATCCCCGCGGCGACCCGGTTGCGCCGCTGCCCGGCCACGCCGAGGTAGCCGATGGCGACCAGGAACAAAGCGATCGGCGCGGTCTGCACCTCGGTCGCCTGAACGCAGACTTCGAGAAGAGCGAATGCGCCGGTCACCGCGGCGGCGATCCCGGTATGCGCCGGAATCTTGGTCGCGGCGGCGAGTTTCGGAACCATGGCCAGCGTGGCGACCGTCGTCAGGACCACCGCCGCGGCGCCCGCGATGATCATGCTCGGCACCCGGTCGAACAAGCCCACCACCGCCAGCAACGGAATCGTGGAGATCGCGAAAGCCACGGTGGCAATGAGATCGCCAGGGCGCTTACGGACCACGAGGAGGGTTCCCGCCAGTCCGATCAGTGCGACGACAACCGCCGCGACGAGCACCCAGTGCACACGATCCCGCTGGGCGGAATCGAAGCCCGCGATCGCCACGTAGAGCAACGTGGCCAGCACCGCGGGCAGCGTCCGCACCACATGCAGTGCGGGCCAATCCTTCACCAATTGCACTGGCACACAGGTCAACTGCAAAACAATGAGGAAGCCGAGCAACACCAATTCCGAAGTAACCACGGGCGCGAGCAACGCCGCCCCAGCAACAACCAGCACCGCCAGCGCCTGCGCGTTCCACCGCAGCGCCAACGCCACACCGCCCGCCGCGATCGCAAAGGCCAGCCCGAGACCACCGGCCCGAGGCAACCACTCATAAATCGAGGTCACCGCGACAACATCGAGATACGCACCGGCAAAACCAGTCGCCGCCAACGCAATACCGCCGACGTGACCACCCGCGCGCCCATACACCCGCATCCCGACCGCCACGAGCGCCCCGGAGAACACCGCGCCCGCAACAACTCTCGGCACCGGCCCGAAAATCCCAGCCTGCGCGGCCAGCACCAGCAGCATCACCACACCGACCAAGGTCACCCCCACACCGGCGACCGCCAGCAGCCTGCTGATCACACCTTCCCGCTGCCACCACGGAATCCCAGCCGGCTTACGCACCGGCGGCCGCATCCCCGGCGGCACATGCGGCGCCCCCATTGGCGGCACCTGAGCCCACGCACCCTGCGGCGGTGCCGCCCAGCCGAAAGGCGGCTGCCCCGGCCGCTGCCCATACCCCGGCCCTCCAGCCGCACCCCGCTGTTCCGCCGCACCGTGCCCACCCTGCTGCGCACCCGGCCAAGCCTGCGCCCCAGCCATCGGCTGCGACGGCTGCGGAGCCCCCGGCCGCGCCCCCGCCGACCACTCCCGCTGTCCTGTCGGCCATGCCTCCGTTGGCCCCCCTTGCGTTTCCGAATGCATCGACTCGGAAGTTGCCGACGCCGACTCAGGCTTCGGCAACGCCGACTCCGGCATGACCGACCTCGACCCCAGCTCAGACGAAGCCGCTACCGACATCGGCGACCCCGACGCGGACATAGGCGCAACCTGGTTAGCCTTGGGCGACCCGGACTCCGGCATGGCCGGTGCAGATTCCGGCGTGGTCGATCCCGACTCCAGCTCAGACGAAGCCGATCCTGACATAGGCGCTCCAGACCCTGACATAGGCGCAACCTGGTTAGGCATGGGCGACCTGGACTCCGGCTCGGCCGACTCCGACTCCGGAATGGCCGGTGCAGATTCCGGCGTGGTCGACGCGGATTCAGCTTCAGGAGACTCTGGCTGCGCGGGCGTGCGCGTGGCGGCGCGGACGGCTTCGGCGACGCGTTCTTCTGAAATCGACTGTGCCTCAGTGACTCCGGCCGCGATCTGGGATCGCAATATTTGGAGATCTCGGCCGAGGTCGCACATTTGCGCGCCCAGCGTCGTGAACTGTCCCGACAGACGCATGAGCAGCACCGGATCGATAGCTGTAGTCATGCTTCAAGGGTCGGCGCCGGGGGTCGGCGGCACATGAGTAGAAACCCGCGCCGGGTCGCTGTTTTCTACGCGATGTTCGCAGGTGTGAAGCGTTCGGCGGCGCGGTCGATCACTTCGTCCAGGACGTCGCGGGAGCGGATGAGGTCGGCGATCGTGCGGGTGATGCGGTCGCGTTCGACGGTCAGTTCGGTGACCAGTTCCGGGGTGGCGTATTCGTTGGCGCCGCCGTCGGAGTCGCGCATGCACGGCAGGATTTGCGCGATCTTCTTGCTGTTCAGGCCGGCGGCGAACAGTTCCTGGATGTGGATGACGCGGTCGACCGCCCATTCGGGATAGTCTCGGTGGCCGCCGGGCGTGCGTTCGGCCAGGAGCAGGCCCTGCTGTTCGTAGTACCGCAGCGAGCGCTCGCTGACTCCCGTGCGCTGTGTCAGCTCCCCGATTCGCATTCCGCTACCTCATATTTCACCGCTGGACTTGATTCTGACATCAGTGTCAGGTTTTACCGTACCCGCATGACGAACACAGCAGCCGGCGCCCAGCTCTTCGAGCCCGCTCGCCTCGGCACCCTGGACCTCCCGAACCGCCTGGTGATGGCGCCGATGACGCGCAATCGCGCGGCCGCCGACGGTGTCCCCCGCCCACTCATGGCGACCTACTACGCCCAGCGCGCGTCCGCGGGCCTGATCATCGCCGAAGCCGCCACACCCAATCAGGCGGGGCAGACCTACGCGAACATCCCCGCCATATACACCGCCGCGCACGTGGCGGGCTGGCGTCGGGTCACCGACGCGGTGCAGGCCGCGGGCGGGCGGATGTTCCTGCAATTGCAGCACGGCGGACGGGTCGGCCACCCCGACAACAGCGGGGTGGATCCGGTGGCGCCGTCGCCGATCCCGCTGCCCGAGCCCATCCACACCCCCAGCGGCCCCCAGGATCCGGTGGTTCCGCGCGAGCTCACCGTCGGCGAAATCCAGTCGACCATCGACGATTTCGTCGCGGCCGCCCGCAATGCCATCGACGCGGGCTTCGCCGGCGTGGAAATCCACAGTGCGAACGGCTATCTGCTGCACCAGTTCCTGTCGCAGAACACCAACCGCCGCACCGACGAGTACGGCGGCACGGTCGCCAACCGCATCCGTTTCACCGTCGAGGTCGTCACCGCGGTCGCCGCGGCCATCGGGCCGGAGCGGGTCGGCGTGCGCATCTCCCCCGCCGTCAGCGTCAACGGCATCGACGAGGGCGACACCGCGGCCATCTACCCGGCCCTCGTCACCGCCCTCGCCGGCCAGGGCCTCGCCTATCTGCACATCGTCTTCGCCGATCCGGAAAGCAGCGTCTTCCAACAGATTCGCGAGATCTGGCCAGGCCGCGTGATCGCCAATCCCAACCTCGGCTGGGGTGTGCCCCTGCCCGTCGACGGCGGCAGGGTGGCCGCTGAACGCCTGCTCGCGGCAGGCGCCGACTTCGTCTCGCTCGGCCGGTCCTTCCTCGCCAACCCCGACCTGGTCGATCGGCTCCGCACCGGAGCGCCGATCAACCAGATCCGGGAGGCCCACCTGATGTACGTCGGCGGCGCGGAGGGCTACACCGACTACCCCACCCGGAGCGAGGAACTCGGCGCGTCCGCGGCCTGACCGCACGACCCGCCCCAGCCGATGCCGGACAGTGGCCGTCGCCTGCGGCCACCGCGCACGACCCGCCCCAGCCGAGAACGGATAGGACGGGTCGCAGGCGGTCAGGCGGTCGGTGCGGGTAACGCGATGACGCGGTGGACGGCTTCGATGACGGCCGAGCGCGGCGGCAGGCGCAGGGCGCCCGGGGCGGGTTCGACGGCCCAGTGCCAGCCGAGCAGGGAGTCGGTCGTGGGTAGCAGGACGTAGCGGCCGCTCGGGACAACGGTGACCTGATGGGCGGCCAGATGGGTGCGGACGGCGATGGCCACCGGCTTGGCCGGGCTGGGCGAGGTGACCAGGAAGGTCCAGTTGCGGCCGCCGGGGTCGGCGACCACGGGAGCCTGTAGGTCCGGGTCCAGTGCCGCGAGGACCTGTTGGCCCAGGTGCGGTGGCATGACCAGGGCACCGAGGATGGAGCCGGTGGTGATCATCGGACGGCCCGCGAGCAATTGCACCGGCAGGCCGAAACGCCGCCGCAGCAGATGCGCGACTTCGTGTGGGGAATGGCAGCTTTCGAACACGGCGCTCACCCCTCGCCGAATCCGGTGGCGGATCCTTCCGGTAAGGCTAATTTTTCGGCTGAGCGTTGGTTGTCGCACGTGAGAATGGCCATGGTTGTCATTGCCGCCGCCCTTGCTTCTCAAAGTTGCAGAAAAACAACGGTATTCCGAAGTCGGGACGAACAAGTCGTACGCAATGTCCCACTTTCAGCTAGCGCTATCCCCTAGCGTCGGTACCCTGAAACACAGATGTAACAAAGGAATTGGGTAGATGGACGATTCGTCGATCGGCGTGCGGATCCGGCGCTTCCGCGGCAAAGCGCTCACGCAACGTCAGCTCGCCGATCAGGCCGGGGTCAGTGTCGACCTGGTGCGCAAACTCGAACAGGGTGGACGGCAGACCGCCTCCATCGCCAGCCTGCAGAAGCTGGCCCGCGCATTGGACGTCGATATCGCCGATCTGATCGGAAAACGCCATGGTGTGCCGTCCGGCAATCCCGGAGCGGGCATCGTCGCCATCCGCCGCGCGCTGACGCCGGTCGACGATCTACTCGGCGAGGTGCCCGAGGAACAGGCCATCACCCTCGACGAAGCTTCCCGCACAGTCGATTACGCGTGGGGCGCGTACTGGGTTGGCCGCTACGAGCTGCTCACCACGATCCTGCCGTCCGGGCTCACCCAGTTGCGCGCGACCGCGCATGCCGCCCGCAACGGGGCCGTCGCCCCCGCGAACGAGCTTCTGGCTCGGATGTATTGGGTCACCGGCTGCACCTTGGTCCATCTCGGCCAGACCGACCCCGCGTTCCTCGCCATCCGGCAGGCCCTCACCGCCGCCGAACGCGGCTCGGATCCGCTGCTGCTGGCCACTATTCGCGGCTCGGTCGCCTGGCAACTGCTGGTACAGGGCCGCTACGACGAGTCCCGCCGCGTCGCCCTGCGCGCCGCCGCCGAACTCGAACCCACCGGCGACGCCACCCCGGCCCATCTGTCGTCCTACGGCTCACTGGTCCTGCAAGGCGCCACCGCCGCCGGCCGCGCCCAGAACGTCCCTGAAGCTCTCTCCCTGATCGAAGCCGCGAGCGAAGTGGCCCTGCGCCTCGGCAGCGACCGCCGCGACTACGAAACCTATTTCGGCCCTTCCCAAGTCGTCATGCAGACCGTAGACGTCAACGTCTCCTCCGAGCGCTACGCCGAGGCCCTCGCCGCTGCCGACAAAATGCCTGCCACCATCGGCCTCCCGCAAGCCTCCCGCGCCCGCCACCTCGCCGACACCGCGGTCGCGTGGACCCGCACCGGCCACCACCGGCGCGCCCTCGACGCCCTACTGCACGCCGAACGCGTAGGCGGCCCCGACTGGATCAAATACCAATCCCTGCCCCGCCACATCGTCTCCGAACTCCTCGAAAACGACCGCCGCACTCCCCTGCGCGCCTTCGCCCACCGCCTGGGCGTCCACACCTAGCACCGACCGCTTCGTGCCGATCAGTAAGTCGGATCGGGCAATTCGATATCGATGCGGAACGGGCGATCGATCTCCAGTCGGCGCCGATGCTCGCCAGTCGGTGCATAGCCGCCTGCGCGCAGCTCGAAGGTGTAGACCACGATCGAGCGGGCCGCCTCCCTCTCGACGCGCCAGAAACGCTTGATGCCGGCCTCGGCGTACTGAGCGGGTCGCAACACGCGGTCTTTCGTTTTGGTGCGCGGCGAGACGACCTCGACAGCGAGATGCACGTCCGCAGGCTGGAAAATGAGCGAGTCATCTGTGACCGCTGCCCTCGAGACGACCAGCAGATCCGGTTCCGGAACCGAACCGCCGAGATTGATCCCTTGCTCGGCGCCGACATACATCGCTGCCGGCGCCGACCGCCGCAACTCGAACTTCAACCAGTCGACCACTTCGTTGTGCCACACGTTCGACGGCGCCATCATCACGACTTCACCGTCCAGCAGTTCGAATCGGCCATCGACGACCTCCATCAGGCGGGGCAGATCACGAGCTGTGAACCCATCTGGTGGGGGCGTCGGCAGCAGCACCATCCGGCCCTTGATGGGCTCTTCCAGGTGCTCCGCAGCGGTCATATCAGGAGGCTACCGTCCGCCGACCGGTCACCGCCATGACCTCGGAGGTCAACTCAATGGCCCATGAGTTTGCGCCAGTGCGCGATGAAGGGGTGTTTGGCGGTGACCGAACCGAAGCGCAGCTGACCGCGGACGACGAGGTGCAGCGGGCCCGGTGGAGGGCCGGTGCGGACCTTGTTGTTGATGCTGGAGCCGATCAGGTCGAGGCCGTTCAGATCGACGGTGGCTCCGGCGGGGACGATCAGATTCAACGAGCCGAAGTAGTCGTCGACGTGGAGTTCGACTGTCTGGGTGGACATTATGGCTTCGGTGAAGTCGAGGGTCACCCCGGAAAACCAGTTGTTCAAGCGCAGGGTGGGCGGCACTTGCCAGGGGCCCTTGCGGGTGACGCCGGACATGCGGCTGCGGATGGCGTTGCCGGGATTGGCGGGGGCTGGGTGGCGCACCGGTTTGGGGAACGACGGGGCGGCGTTGACGAAACGTGTGGGCGGAGCGGCGGGCTGACCGATCAGGCGCACGCCGGGGAGATCGATGAGAACGGCGTTCAATTCACCGCGGGTCTTGGCGGCGAGGGCGGTATCCATCCGCTCGGTGAACTCGCCGAGGGACAGCATGCCGAGACCGACGGCGCGCTGTAGCAGCTGGCCGACGTGTTCGCGTTCGGCGTCGGAGACGCGCAGCTCGCGGTCGCCGATCGTGCCGTCCGCACCATTGACTGTTTCCGGGCCACCCATGACATCGAGGGTAGCGAGCGCGCGGCCCGGCGACATCCGGGAAAACCCGGATCCTTCGCTCCGCTCAGGATGACCAGGGCCTACTCGAGCCCCTGCTCGATGGCGTACCTGGTGAGCTCGACGCGGTTGGCCAGCTGCAGCTTGCGCAGCGTGGCCTGAACGTGGTTCTCCACCGTCCGATGACTCAACCCGAGCCGGGAGGCGATCTGCTTGGCGGACAAGCCTTTCGCCACCATCCGGAGCACCTCGGTCTCGCGTTCGGTGAGCGCGGGCCGATGCGGCTCGTCGGGGGCGGCGGGCGCGGTCGCCATGCGCCGGTATTCGCCGAGCACCAGCCCCGCGAGCCCAGGCGTGAACACCGGCTGCCCGGCGGCGGTGGCGCGCACCGCGTCGATCAGCTCGGTGGACGACGCGCTCTTCACCAGATATCCCGAGGCCCCCGCCTTGATCGCGTCGAGCACATCGTCCCGCTCCGCCGACGCCGACAGCACCAGCACCCGGCTGTTCGGCGACACCCGCAGCACCTCGGCGGTGGCCTGCGCCCCGTTCCCGTCGGTGAGCTGCATATCCATCAGTACGACGGCGGGCTGCACCGCGGCGGCCCGCCGCGTCGCGGCCCCGACCCCGTCCGCCGTGGCCGCCACCTCGAATCCGGCCTCGGCCAGATCGCGCGAAACGCCGTCTCGCCACATGGGGTGGTCGTCCACCACCATCACCGTGATCGCCGTGCTGCCGCTCATCGCTGTCTCCTGTTCCCCTCCGCCGCAGGTCACCGGGCGGGTCCCGCCTTCATCGTGCCAGAGTCACCCGGCATTTCGGGGGATCCGGAATTCCCATTCGGCGCCGTCGTCGGCGGTCAGCAGTTCGGCGGTCCCGTCGAGGGTCGCGATCCGCCCGACCATGGAGCGGGAGATGCCCATCCGCCCCTCGGCCTCCGCCTCGGCCAGCCGCCCGGGCGCGATGCCCACCCCGTCGTCGCGCACGCTGACGATCAGCTCGTCGCCGGTATCCTCCAGCAGCACATAGGCTTTCGCACCCGGCCCGGCGTGCAGCTCCACGTTGGACAGCGCGTTGGCCACCACCGCCGCGATCTCGCCGGCCGCCCACCGGCCCACCATGACCGGCTCACCCGGCGTGGACACGAACACCGTCGGCGTGACGTGCACGGTCAGCAGCGAGCGCAGGTCCACCTCGGCCCCGCCGGTGTCACCGCGCGCCCCCTGCTCGGAGATCAGCACGCGCAGCGCCACCTCCTGCTCCCCGGCCCGCTCCGCCAATTCCTCGGTGGGACCGCCGATCTGGGCGCCGCGCCGTTTGATGTAGCTGAGCACCTGCAGCACGCCGTCGTGTACTTCGCGGGCCAGCCGCTCCCGTTCCTCGGCGGCCGCGGTCAACCGCACCGCCCGCTGCAACTGCTCTTGCGCGCGCCGCGCGGTATTGGCCGCCAACCCCAGCGCCAGCCCGACCGACACCAGCACCGGCAGCGTCGCGTCGGTCCACACGTCCTGCCCCCATTGCTCGCGCACGGTGATGATCACGAGGGAAATCAGGATGCCGGAGGCGATGCCGAGCACCGGCCCGCGCAGCAGGGCCGCCGAGATCACCGCGTTCGCCGCCCACAGCGTGGTCGGCAGCGTCTGATGCCCGTGGTACCAGTCGTAGTCGGCGACCAGCCGGGTGGCGGCGATCAGCAGGATCACCACGATGTGGTCGCCGAGCACCACCCACAGCCGGACCCGCGCCACCGTGGCCACCCACCAGTGCGACAGCAGGAACGCCGAGGCCCCCGACCACACCGCCATCAGGGCGATGAACACCCAGCTCAACCGCTGATTGTCGTAGTACTGCACGGAGGCGACCTGCTGCCCGATCGCGTACAGCAGCGTCACCAGCCGGAACGCCTGCACGGCCCGCCACAGCGGCGCGGTCGCCGCCTCGGCCGGGTTCAGTTCGGCGGCAGTCTGTTCAGCGGTCGCGTTCCACGTCATCGCTGCCCCCGGTGCGCAATGGACTGTCGGCCCGTTCTTCCTCTTTGAGGAGTGTCGCGGTCACGTCGAATCGGTCCGGGTCGGGCCGGTCCGGCGCGGCGGAGTACAGCCGCCCGGAGTCCGGCCGTAATTCCTGGAACGCCTCCTCCGGACTGTCGGCCAGCAACGACCGGATCGCGGTATTCATCACCGCCACGAACGGCACGGCCAGCAGACCACCCGCGATGCCCCCGAGCACCACGCCCGCGGTGATCGCCAGCACCACCGCCAGCGGATGGATGCTCACCGCGCGTCCGAGCAGAAGTGGTTGCAGCACATGGCCTTCCAGCTGCATCACCGCGATGATGATGCCGAGCACGATGAGCGCGGTCACGATGCCCTTGGTCATCAGGGCGATGAACACCGCGACGAACCCGGCCAGGAACGCGCCGATGATCGGCACGAACGCGCTGATGAACACCAGCGAGGCCAGCGGCAGCGCCAGCGGCACGCCGAGGATCGCCAGGCCGGCGCCGATACCGATGGCGTCGACCGCGGCCACCACCACCGTGGCGCGCACGAACCCGACCAGGGTGCCGAAACCGAGCTGCCCCGCCACCCGGACCCGTTCCCGGTGTGTGCGCGGCACGATCCGGGTGACGAAATGCCAGATCTGATCGCCGCCGTACAGGAAGAAGATCAGGATGAACAACGTCAGGAAGGTGCCGGTCAGGATGTGCCCGATCACCGTCGCGGTGGTCAGCGCGCCGCTGGTGAGACTGTCCTGATTCGACTGGATCGTCTTGACGATGGTGTCGCCCGCGTTGCGGATCTGCTCGTTGCTCAGGTGCGGCGGCCCGTTGGTCAGCCAGTCTTGCACCTTCTGGATGCTGTGGGTGAATTCGTCGGTCAGCTTCGGCAGGCCCGCGACGAACTGCTCGACCACGAAGGTCATGATCCCCGCGACCACACCGATCGACCCGATCAGCGCGACGAACACACCGACCCCGCGCGGCACGCCGAGCCGTTGCAGCCAATCCACCAACGGCGCCAGCAAACCCGCCGCCAACAAGGCGATAGCCAGCGGAATCACCACGGTCGAGAGCCGTTGGATGATCATCGCGAGGACTCCGACCGCCGCGGTGATCACCAGCAACCGCCAGGCCCACTCCGCCGACTGCCGGACCAGCGGATGCACCGCGTCCGCGGCGGTCGCGCGCGGCGCCGAGGCTGAAGTCTGCTTCTGGTCCGTCACTGCACCGAGCCTAATGGGGCCTCGCGCCTCGAGCGGGTGTCCGCATGATCGAAACGATAGATTGGTGTGCGTGTCGGCGCCCCTGCGCCGCGAGCTCAGCGCCGGGAGGAGGTAGCGCAGCGTGACTATGGACGGCGTCGCGAACGGCGCGAGTCCCGCACTGCAAGCGGTCAAGCAGACCATGCGCACCCGCTGGCCGCTCTACCTGGCCTCGATGCTGGCGGCCAACGCCTTCGGCGCGGTGCTGGTGTGGGCCTTCATCCAGTACGGTCTGCCGGTCCCCGAAGGCGAACCGACCGGCGCCCGGCGCACCGGCCTGCTCGTGCCCGCCCTGGTGTTCTGCACCGGCGGGCTGCTCAGCCTGCTCGCCTCCGCGCTGATGCTGCGCCCGGTGATGCGCTGGCAGGTGCGCGGCGGACCGCCGAGCCGGCAGGAGCAGATGGCCGCGCTGCACGCGCCGCTTCGGCAGGCGATCGTGCACCTGGCGCTGTGGATTCTCTGCGGCGCGGTGCTGGCCTGGCTGATCGTTTCCCGGACGCCCGAGCTGGCCGGCGCGGTGATCGTCACCGAATGCATGGCCGCCACCATCGTGTTCGGCTTCACCTACATGCTCGGCGAGCGCATCCTGCGCCCGGTCGCGGCGCAGGCGCTGACCGAAGGCACCTTCGATCACACGCTCACCCCGGGCGTCGGCACCCGGATGGCGATGACCTGGGGCATGGGCACGTTCGCGCCGACCATCGCGATCGTGCTGCTGTGCGTCACCCAGATCACCTCGGACGTGAAGTTCTCGGCGCAGTCGCTGGCCATCTCGATCCTGCTGCTCTCGGGCGTGGTGATCATGCAGGCGCTGGCGCTGTCCATGCTGACCGGTTCCAGCATCACCGACCCGGTGCGCCAGCTGTCCCAAGCCATCAACAGGGTGCAGGAGGGCGCGCGCGACGTCCAGGTCGAGGTCTTCGACGGTTCCGAGATCGGCCTGCTGCAGGTCGGTTTCAACCGGATGATGGAGGAGGCCGCCAAGCGCCGCCAGTTGCAGGAGCTCTTCGGCCAGCACGTCGGCGAGGAGGTCGCGCAGCGCGCGCTGGATTACGGCACCGAACTGGGCGGTGAGACCCGGTTCGTGGCGGTGCTTTTCGTCGACATGGTCGGCTCCACCGCGACCGCCGCCGAGCGCCCGCCGACCGAGGTGGTCAGCCTGCTCAACGAGTTCTTCCGAATCGTCGTGGACGTGATCGACCGGCACCACGGTTTCGTCAACAAATTCGTCGGCGACGCCGCGCTGGCCATTTTCGGCGCGCCGCTGGATCGTCCCGACGCGCCGACCGCCGCCCTGGCGGCCGCCCGGGAACTGCGTGAGGCGCTACGCGAGGTGCCCGGTCTCGATATCGGTATCGGCGTCTCCGCGGGCCTCGCGGTCGCCGGAAATATCGGCGCGGCGAATCGTTTCGAATACACCGTGATCGGCGATCCGGTCAATGAGGCTTCCCGGCTGACCGAACTCGCCAAAGATCAGCCGGGCCGGGTACTGACTTCGGGCAGCGCGCTGTATTTCGCCGATGAAAGTGAGCAGGACTATTGGGTCTCCGGCAACGAAGTACAGCTGCGCGGCCGGCGCCGGAAAACACGTCTCGCCTGGCCGAAAGAGTCCGACCTGCCGAACGCCGATGCAGACAGCGAAAAGGCCGGTTCGTTAGGCTGACTTCGTGAATCTGCCCGACCCACCCCCCAGACGCAGCAGATTCCGCTGGCTGAAATGGCTGCTCGGATTCGTGCTGGTCGCCGTGCTGGTCGCCGAAGGCATCTATCTATGGCCGCGATTACACGAATCCTGGCAAAGTCTCAGCGAAATCCATTGGGGCTGGTTCGCCCTCTGTATCGCATTACAAGCAGTTTCCATGAGCGGATTCGGCCGGCTGCAGAAACAATTACTTCGCGCCGGTGGTGTGCAGGTCTCGCAGCGCCGCTCGGTCGCCGTCGTCTACGGCGCCACCGCCATGTCGGTGACATTGCCCGCCGGCCAGGTCTTTTCCACCGCCTTCACTTATCGGCAGACGCGGCGCTGGGGCGCCAGCCCGATCGTGGCCTCCTGGCAATTGGTGATCTCCGGGGTCGTCGCCACCGCCGGCTTGGCGCTGCTCGGGGTGGGCGGCGCGCTGCTGGTCGGCAACTCGATCGGCCCTTTCAAACTCATCCTCTCGCTGGCGGGCGTGGTCGCGCTGATCTGGGCCGGCAACTACGTCGCGAAACATCCCGGCGGACTGGAAGCCGTGCTGCGCCGGCTGCTCGGCTTCGCGAACCGGGTGCGCAAGCGCCCGGCCGAGCAGGGCATGGACAAGGTCAGCGACGTGCTCGGCCAGCTGGAATCGGTGGACCTGCGCAAACGCGACGGCGCCCTGGTCGGGGTGTGGGCGCTGATGCACCGGCTCGCCGACGTGGCCTGCCTCGGCGCGGCCTGTTACGCGGTCGGCGCCGACCCGCGCTGGGCCGGCCTGCTGCTCGCGTTCACCGCCGGAAAAGCGGTGGGCTCCATCCCCTTCGCCCCGGGCGGCATCGTCTACGTGGACGCGACCCTCATCTACAGCCTCACCGTCGCCGCGGGCCTGCCCGCCGTGCAGGCGGTCGCCGCCGCCTTCGTCTACCGTCTGGTCAGCTTCATCCTGGTCGCGATCATCGGCTGGATCGTGTTCGCGTTCCTGTTCCGCACCCCGCAGGCCGAGGACGCCGAGTTCGAGAAGGAATTCGAACAACGCCGGTTCTGAGCGCCGGCACCGGCCGCACTACCCTGGCGCGGGTGAAGAAGCTGGTGCCATTGGTGGTTGATCTACTGCTGGTGATCCTGTTCTGCGTGATCGGCCGGCGCAGCCATGACGAGGCGGTCCTGACCGGCCTGCTGAAGACGTTGTGGCCGTTCGCGATCGGGCTGGCGATCGGGTGGGCGGTGGCCTACACGACGGCGGCCCGGATCCTGGACGGCGCCCGGTTCGACGGCACCGCGCTGTGGCCCACCGGAATACTGGTGTGGCTGGGCACGCTCGGCGGCGGCATGCTGCTGCGAGTGGTCAGCGGGCAGGGCACGGCACTCAGTTTCGTCCTCGTGGCCGCCACCGTGCTGGCGCTGTTCCTGCTCGGCTGGCGCGCGGCCGTCCGGGCCTTGAACTAGCTCAGGCGTCGGGCGAGGCCAGCGCCTGCAGCATGCGCGCGGCCATCTTCGCCGTCATGTCGCCGCTGTCCACGTTGTTGATGTGGACGGCGAAGGCCAGGTCGCCCATGGTCGCGATGAGCCAGCCGTCCGAGCCCGCCCGCACCGCGTAGCCGCCGAGGTCGTGATAGCCCCGCAGGCTCGCCATCTCGGGCGCTCCGGCGCCGTCGCGCAGCATGGTGCGCAGCCGGTCGGCGATGGGGCCGTGCAGCGGTTCGAGTTTCGCGTCGGTGACGCTGGGCTTGCCGGCCTCGATCATCGGCGCCGGCACCTCGCCGCGCGCGATCGCGGCGGCGGCGATCGCCATGCCGAAGGGGCTGGCCAGCACCGCGTCCGAACCGCCGCCCTGCTTGACCTGTTCGGCGCTGCGGCCCGCGATGGCCAGCCGGCCGGTGACCTCGTCCAGTCCGGGCACCTGGTAGTCGATGCCGACGCCCAACCGGCTCGCCGCCTCGGCGGCTTCGGGCACCGTGATGTCCTGCGGCGCCTTGTTCTTGCTCACCGCGGCGATGGCGCGGAACAGTTCGATATTGCCGCCTGCCGGATACAACCCGGTGAAAGCGACCGGCCCGTGCGCACTGGCCTGACTGTTCTGCGCGACCGCGACGACCGCGCCGCTGGAGGGCTGGATCGCCACGATCGAAGCGGGCGCGCCCACGCTGACCACCGCGTCCTCGGCGGCGCGCTGCAACCGCTGGTCCATGGTCGAGGCGATGTCCGGACCGGGCGGCCCCTGCACGCCGGCCACCTGCGTGACGAACTTGCCGTCCGGCTCGAAGATCTGCACGCCCCAGCCGGAGTGCTGTTCCTGGCTGTCCTGCTGCACCTTGCGCAGCGCGTCCAGCATGGGCGACCAGACCCGGCGGTCGGAGGAGATGAGCCGCTGCTGCTTCTCCATCACCACGCCGGGGATCGGCGCCATGCGCGGTTCCAGGATCGCGAAGTCGGGTTCGCGCAGGTTCACCGCGACGATGGGCTTGCCCTGCGAGCCCGAGAGCTGCTGCAGCAGAGTATCGCCGGTGATCAGCGGCGCGACCGGTTCGATGGCTTTGGCCAGTGCGTTCGCGGACGCGGGCGGGTCGGTCATCTTGGCCGGATCGAGCTTGATGACGTTGATCGGCTGCTCGTGCATGAGCGGCGCGCCGACCAGATCGAGGACCTTGGGCGCGGGCGCCGGATTGGTGCGCACCAGTTTCACGGTGCGGTTGTTCTGCAGCTGCGGCATGACCAGGCTGGGTTCCCAGGAGATCCGCCAGCCGATGGCGAGCTTGCGCACAGTGCCCTGCAGGCTGTACTTCCAGTCCTTCTTCTCGCCGAAGTTCCAGTTGGCGTCCAGGCTGAAAATGCCCTCGCTGGCGCCCAGGTTGATGAACTGGGACTTCTCGAAGTCGGCCTTGCCCGGCTGTAAGCCCTCGAACATTTGCTTCAGCGTTGCCGTGGCGGCCGTCGGGTAGGAGGTGAGTTGCGCTGCCTTGGTGTAATTCTGGTCGTCGAGCAGGTCGGTGAAGCGGTCGACGACGGCCTCGGGTTCGTTCGGCGTCTTCTCCTCAGCGCACGAGACCGTGCCCAGTAGAACAGCCGCCACCCCCGCGAGTGCCACTGCGCCCCGGACGCGAAAGCGGCGGGATCCCCACACATCCATGTCGCCCACTCTTCACTCTTGTCACTCCAGTAACAAGATCACCGTACCTGACAGGAAAGTTGCCTGCGCCGCCCTGCTGACTGCCGGACGTTACCCACGCTCAGCATCCAATTGTGCCCGATATCTCGGTTCGGATGGGCCGATCATGAACGGTGTCCAGTCACAAGGCGATAACTGGCGCCGCCACGGTACCGGCCGGGCGACTGCCCTTATATGTACCCCCCTCGAAACCTGTTCACCGGAAGCAGAACCCGATGCCTCGATTGCGACGTAATGTTGTAATCAGTGAAACACTCCAGCGCTGAAGGCCTTCCGACAGCGCCCAGTCAGAAGAAGGTGACTCCCCATGCGGCACGAACACCGGGGACGTGGTTTCGGTAGGCCCGGCGGTTGGCAGCAGGCCGATCTCCCCGACCCGGCAGACGTCCCGGACTGGTTCGCCGGTCGTTTGCCCAGTGACTGGTTCACCGGTCCGCCCGTCATCGAGATCGACCGGGACGAAATCGTGGTGATCGGCGAGCTGCCGATGCCGAAGGCGGAAAAGGCCAACCTCGCCAAGGACTCGGACGTAGACGCGGACGCGCCCACCGACGAGGTGCCACAGGCCACCAAAGAAGGGGCCATCTCCCGGTTCCGGGAATCGACCCGGCCGGCGCGAATGCAGATCGCCGGCGAGGCGCAGCACCGTTATGGGCGCAATGTGGCGTGGGGCGTTTCCGTCGACGGCGAGCGATTCACCTTCACCAATATGTCGGTGCCGGTGATGACGCGGCTACGTCAGCCCGAACGCAAGGTGCTGGACACGCTCGTCGACTCCGGGGTGGCCCGGTCCCGCTCCGACGCGCTGGCCTGGACGGTGAAACTCGCGGGCAAGCACGCCGGGGAATGGCTCGAGGAACTGCGCTCGGCCATGAGCAAGGTCGACGACCTGCGCGCGGAGGGTCCGCAGGGCCTCTGAACTAGGGTGAGGCCTATGCCTTCCGACGGTCCGATCCTGGTGCTCAACGGCCCGAACCTGAATATGCTCGGCACCCGCCAGCCCGAGGTGTACGGCGCGGCCACACTGGATGACGTGGTCGCCCTGTGCGAGCGGACGGCAGCGCGTTTCGGGCGGGAGATCGTCGCGTTCCAGTCGAATTCCGAAGGCGCGTTGATCGATCGCATCCATCGGGCCCGGGGGTCGGAGTCCGCGATCGTGATCAATCCGGGCGGGCTCACCCACACCTCGGTCGCGTTGCGCGACGCGCTGGTGATTCCCGAGGTGCCGATCGTGGAGGTGCACATCAGCAATGTGCACGCGCGCGAGGAGTTCCGGCACCACTCCTTCGTCTCGCCGATCGCGACCGCGGTCATCGCGGGCATGGGCATCCAGGGCTACGCGGCCGCCATCGAATTCCTCGCGCTCAGCTGATCCGGAAGACCGGGAATCCCGGTGCGATGGCGGCCAGTTCGGCGTCGGTCGAGTCCTTGGTGATGCCCTCGAAGAAGCGGCCGACCTCCCAGCCCCACTTCTTCAGGTACATGCGCAGCAGCGGGACCTTGTCGGCGTCGGGGACCTCGGTCGCGGTGAACGCCTCGGCCTTGCGACCCAGGCGCAGCTCGCCGTCGCCGGCGACGCGCAGGTTCTTCACCCACTGGGTGTGCCCACGGGGCGCGACCAGGTAGCGCGCGCCGTCGGTGTCCACCATCAGGTTGACCATGGTGGTCCGCCATTCCCCGCTCTTGCGGCCGCGCACCGCCAGCTCCCGCGAATTCATGATGCTGATGCCGAGTTTCGGCAGCAGGTTGAAGACTCGGTTCATCATCGGCTCGAGGCCGGTGGGGGCGATGTAGCGGGTGCTGGCGTTCATGTCGTCTCCTATTTGTGAGCGATGCTCTCTGTTGTGAATAGTGTTCCACGGCGAAGACGGAGAAGTCAAGAGCAGTGCTCTCGCTTTCTTGGGACCGAGCATTGTGGTGGCCGAATGTAGTAGTTATGCTACGAATGATCATCAACCCACAACGGGGAGGGAACGTATGACAGTGGGTGAGGACGTGGTGCTCGAGGTCGAGGGGCTGCGTATGCGGTACGGCAGCACCGATGTCCTGCACGACGTGAGCTTTCAGGCGCGCCGCGGGGAGGTGGTGATCCTGCTCGGCCCGAACGGGGCAGGCAAGACCACCACGATCGAGATCCTGGAGGGGTTCCGGATGCGCTCGGCGGGGCGGGTTTCCGTGCTCGGCGTCGACCCCGCGCACGGGGACGAGAGGTGGCGGGCGCGCGTCGGCGTCGTCCTGCAATCCTGGCGCGACCACGGCAAATGGCGGGTGCGCGAACTGCTCGACAACCTCGGCTCGTTCTATCTGCCCTACAGCACCGACCAGGTCCGCAGGCCCTGGGACACCGACGAACTGCTGCGCTTGGTCGGGCTCACCGAACAGGCCGGAGCCAAGATCAAGACGCTCTCCGGCGGCCAGCGCCGCCGGCTCGACGTGGCTATCGGCATCGTCGGCCGCCCCGAGGTGCTGTTCCTCGACGAGCCCACCGCCGGTTTCGATCCCGAGGCGCGCCGCGAATTCCACGACCTGATCCACCGGCTCGCCGACGATCAGCAGACCACCGTGCTGCTCACCACGCACGACCTGGACGAGGCCGAGAAGCTGGCCGACAAGATCCTGATCCTCGCGGGCGGGCGCATCATCGCCGACGGCACCGCCGACGAGCTGTCCCGCCGCATCGCGGGCGCAGCCGAGATCCGCTGGACCCGCGACGGTCAGCGGTTCGTGCACACCACCGCGCAGTCGACCGAGTATGTCTACGAGTTGTTCAAGCAGCACGGCGCGGAGATCGGCGAGTTGGAGGTCCGGCGCGCGTCGCTCGAGGACACCTATATGACACTGGTGCGGCGGTCCGAAGCCGGCGAATTCGAGACCGAGGTACACACCCTGGAGGAGGTCAACCGATGAACGCCACCCTGGTCGCGGTCCGCGCGGGCGGCCGGCGCGCCGCGATCGAAACCCGCGGCCTGTTCACCAATCTCGAAGACCTGATCGGTCTGGTCTTCTTTCCGGCCCTCACCCTGATCGCGCTGTACTTCATGCGCAACGGGTCGTTCGAGGCCACGGGGCTCACGCTCGGCGCGCTGGCGCTGCCGAGCGTGGCGGGCTCGCTCATCGCCTTCAACGGGTTCTACGGGATCGGCAACTACCTGCTGCTGGACCGCGAGGACGGAACCCTGCTGCGCGCCAAGGCGATCCCGAACGGCATGGTCGGCTATCTGATCGGCAAGCTCGCCGCCACCGCGGCCATGGTGCTCGCGCAGGTGGCCGGATTGCTCGGCATCGGGCTGGTGATCATCGGCGGCATCTCGCTGGACAGCCTGGGCCGCTGGCTCACGCTGCTCTGGGTGATCGTCCTCGGCCTGCTCGCGGTGCTCCCGGCCGGGGCGATCATCGGCTCCTTCTTCGACAGCGCGACCGGGATGTTCTTCCTGTCCATGCCGATGATGGGGCTGGTCGCGATCTCCGGCATCTTCTACCCGATCACCGCGCTGCCCGGCTGGTTGCAGGGCTTCGCGCAGATTTTCCCGTTCTACTGGCTCGGCCTGGGCATGCGCTCGGCCCTGCTGCCCGCCGACGCCGCCGCGATCGAGCTCGGCCAGTCCTGGCGGCACCTGGAAACCGCCGCCGTCCTGGGCGTCTGGGCGGCGCTCGGACTCTTGATCGCCCCGATTGTGTTGCGCCGCATGGCCCGCCGCGAATCCGGGTCCGTAGTGGCCGAGCGCCGGCAGAAAGCGATGCAGCGTGCCTTCTGAGGTCATCTACAACCGGATCGCGATGTTGCGCGCCGAGCGCGGGATCTCCCGGCGCGAGCTGGCCGATGCGCTCGGCGTGCACTATCAGACGATCGGCTATCTCGAGCGCGGCGAGTACAGCCCGAGCCTGCATCTCGCCTTGCGCATCGCGTCCTACTTCGAAGTGACGGTGGAGGTCATCTTCTCCACCGATCCCTTCCCCCGCCTCGGCTCGGCCACCGAGTCAGCCTGAGGCGCGCGGGTTCCGGATCAGGGCGTAGGTCGGGACCGGGCACCCGGCCGCCTCGCTGGCTTCGATCGCCTTGTGCCAGAAGGTTTTCGCCGTCTCGGTGAGCGAGGTGTCGATGCCCGCGGCCGCGCCGGTCGCGATGGCGTGCTCGGCCCCGGCCGCCATCATGCGCAGGGCCGCGAGGTCGCCCCAGCCACCCGCCTGGGCCGCTGCGGCCATCCCTGCGTAGAAATCGTCCGCTCCGTTCAGCGCCCGCTGGGCGTAGGGCAGGAAGCGGGCGATGTCCTCGCCGGAGCCGTCGATGGTGGCCAGGGCCTGTTCGAAGCCGAGCAGCCAGGGCAGGAAGACGGTCAGCACCGCTTGGTAGTAGAGCTGGGCGAGACCGTCGTCGGTGCCCAGGTACTCCTGGGAACCGAGGGGGCGCAACATATCCCGATGCCGGTCGAAGACCTCCCGCGGACCACTGTAGAAGAGGTACGAGGAGGGCAGCGTCAGGCCGTCGGGCTGTGCCATGACGCCGCCGCCGAGGAACTCGCCGCCGTGCCCCCGGACCCAGGCCGCGCCCGCACGGGTGGCGGCCGGGGAATCCGAGGACAGATTGACGATCACCTTGCCCGCCAGGTGCGCGGCGGCCGGGCCGAGCACGTCGTACATGGCCGCGTAGTGGGTCAGGCTGAGTACGGTGACCTCGGCGGCGGCCAGCGCCTCGGCGACCGTCCGGGCCCGGCGCGCACCGAATTCGACCATGGCGTCGGCCTTTTCGGCGGTGCGGTTCCAGACGGTCACCTCGACACCGGCGGCGAGCAGTTCCTTGACCATGGCCTGGCCCATCGGGCCCAGGCCGATCAAGGTGACGGCGCGCGGCGGTGTCATGCCGTGCGACCGCCGAGCAGCTTGTAGATCGGCACCGGCTGGCCGGTCTGCTCCGTGGCCTCGGCCGCCTTGCGCCACAGCGTCTGCGCGGCCTTCGAGAGGACCGGGTCGACGCCGGACTCGGTGCTGGCGTCGATGATGTGCTGCGCGCCGGCATCCATCATCTTGAAGGAGGCCAGGTCGCCCCAGCCGCCGGTCTTCACCGTTTCCACCGCGAGCTCCATGAAGTGCGGGTAGGCCGCGCTGGAGCGCTGGGCGAACGGCAGGAACTGCTCGATGGAGTGGCCGGCGTTGGCGATCGTCGCCAGCGCCTGGTCGAAGGCGATCAGCCAGGGGTGGAAGGTGATCAGCAGGGCCTGGTAGAAGATCTGGGCCAGGCCGTCGTCGAGGCCGAGGTACTCCTGCGGACTCAGCGGTCGCAGCAGCGCGGCGTGCGCGTCGAAGACGTCCTTCGGGCCGCTGTAGAAGATGTAGGACGCCGGGTGGTCGATCACGTCACCGGCGGACATCACACCGCCGGAGATGAATTCGGCGCCGTGCGACCGGACCCAGGCCGCGCCCTCTCGCGCCTTCTCCGGGGAATCCGAGGAAAGGTTGGCGATCACCTTGCCGGGCAGGTGGTCCAGCGCCTGGCCGAGCACGTCGTACATGGCGGCGTAGTGAGTGAGGCTGACGACGGTCACCTCGTTGGCGTCCAGCGCCTCGGCGACGGTCGCCGCCCGCTTGGCGCCCAATTCGACCATGGCGTCGACCTTGTCGGTGCTGCGATTCCACACCGTCACCTCGACGCCTGCCTTCAGGAAGGCCCGGACCATGGCCTGGCCCATCGGGCCGAGCCCGATGACGGAAACGGAGTGTGCGGTGGTCTGCTCGGACATTGTGTGTCCCTTCGTCTTGTTCACTGGTTTGCTTGAACCGATGGTTATCCGCGCAGGTAAAGTCGACAAGACCGCACGTCGAGGTGGGGCTACTAACCTCGGGGTAGGCAATCAGGTCAGGAGGACGCGATGGCGACGAACGGTGACATGGATCACGACGACGTATGCGGGATGACGGTCGCGATCGACGTCGTCGGCGGCAAATGGAAGCTGCACATGATGTGGGTCCTCGGCGCGGGCCCACAGCGCTTCGGCCAGATCCGCCGCCTCCTCGACGGCGTCAGCGAGAAGGTCCTCGCCGAAAACCTCCGCCAGCTCGAAGCCAGCGGCGTCATCCACCGCGAGGTCTTCCCCGAAGTCCCGCCCCGCGTGGAATATTCGCTCACCGAGCTCGGCGAGACCCTGCGCGTAGCACTGCTCCCCCTCGAAGCCTGGGGCGACAAGAACCGCCGCGAACTACTCGGCAACGCGCTCGCTTCGGCGAGCTGATATCCGCAGCGTCGGTTCCGAATTCATACCCAGGTGTCCACAGGGCCGGAATGTGGTATCACCGGTTGATGGGATGTCGTATGAGCGAGCTTGTTCTCGACTGCGTCGATGCTGAAGAGCTGGCGCGGTTTTGGTGCGAGGTACTCGGGTTCACGGTGCTTGATCGGGATGACGAGGGTGGCATCGAGATCGGGCCGGCGAGTGGGTTCGGCGGGTTGCAGCCGACGATCATTCTCAGCCCGGGGTCGGAGCCGAGACGGGAGAAGTCGCGGCTGCACTGGGATGTGAGCCCGACCGACCGCGATCAGGAAGCGGAGCTGGAGCGGCTGTTGAAGCTGGGGGCTCGGCAGGTGGATGTCGGCCAGGGCGCGGATGCGTCCTGGTACGTGCTGGCTGATCCCGAGGGCAACGAGTTCTGTTTGCTGCGGGCGCAGATCCCGGTTTAGGCCGGGAGGTGCTCGGTCGCGATCCGCTCGCCGACCTGCTGGAGCAGCGGGGCCGCGTGGGCCATCGACCGGGCCGGGTCTGATTCCAAGTCGGCCAGGGCGTAGCAAGCGGTGAAGCCGGCGGCGTGGATCTCCTCGATGGCGAGGGTGGTGCGCCCGACCGCGGCGACGACCGGGACGCCGGCGGCCTGCGCCACCGAGCAGACACCGATCGGGGCTTTGCCGTGCAAGCTCTGGGAGTCGAGTGAGCCTTCGCCGGTGACGACGAGGGTGGCCGCGCCGACCAGGTCGCGGAAACCGAGCAGGTCGAGGATCACCTCGATGCCGCTCTGCACGCGCGCGCCGAGGACCGCCAGCGCGCCGAACCCGGTGCCGCCGGCCGCGCCCGCGCCGGGAAGCTCGGCGAAGTCGGGGCCGACCAGGCGCGACCAATTCTCCAGGGCCGCTTCCAGAATCGGCAGGTCATCCGCCGTGGCTCCCTTCTGCGGCCCATAAACGGCCGTAGCGCCGGTGGGGCCGAGCAGCGGGTTGTCGACATCGCAGGCGAGCGTGAAACTGGCTGTGGCGATATGGGAATCGAGGCCGGAACGATCCAATTCCGTCGCGTACGCCAGCGCCGCGCCACCGAGCGCCAATTCGCGTCCGTCGCCGTCCAGGATGCGGGCGCCGAGCGCTTGCAGCATCCCGGCCCCGCCGTCGGTGGAGGCGCTGCCGCCGAGTCCGATGATGATCTCGGTGGCCCCGCGGGCGAGGGCGTGCGCGATGACGACGCCCAGGCCGTAGGTGCTCGCGCCGAGGGGGTCGGGTTTATCCCCAGGCAGTTTCACCAGGCCGACGACGGCGGCCAGTTCGACCACCGCGATCGCGTCGCGCATGGCGTAGGCCGTGGGTTCGGGATCACCGGTCGGCCCGGGCGCGGTCAGCTCGACCCGCTCCCACCCGGCCGCCACGAACGCGTCCACCGTGCCGTCGCCACCGTCCGCGACCGGCAGCTGCGTGATCTCGGCGTCCGGCCGGACCTGTGCGAGGCCGGTAGCGAGGGCCGCCGCCGCCGCGCGGGCGGTCAGCGAGCCCTTGAACTTGTCCGGGGCCACCACAACTCGAGGGGAGGTCTCACGTGCCATAACCACATTCTGTAGGCCGATCCCTGGATTCCGACCACCCCCGAGACCAGAAACAGCCACTTCTTTCGCGGCGGCGCGGGCTCAGGGTTTGGGCAGCGGGGCCTGGTCGGCGGCGGTGATGGCGACCTGACCGGTACGCAGGTAGGTCATGACCGCGTCGTCGAGGACTGTGTTGCCGCGCCCGAAGGTGCCGTGATCGCCGCCCTCGACGGTGATCAGCGCACCGTTCAACGCGCGCGCCAGGCCGGGGCCGCCCTCGTATTTGGTCAGGGCGTCGTGGCGGCTCTGCAACAGCAGCGGCCTGGTGCGCAGCTCCGCACCGGTCAGCGCCACCGGTTTCACGACCGGCTCCCAGGCGCCGCAGGCCGCGCCGGAGCGGACCATGTCGGCGCGCGCGTCCATGGCGTTGCCGCCGGTGGCGATGGTGCCGACGGCGGCGGCGAGCAGCTCGGGCTTGCCGGGGACCGCGTTCTCGTTGCAGGTGATCGCGGCGAAGACGAAGCGACCGGTGGGGTCGGTGGCGGTGACGCCTTCCAGCGCCAGCAGCCGGGCGATATTGCCGGGGTCGGCGCTGGCCTCGGACATCGCGCGCGCGAACGTCGGCCAGAAGGTCCGGGTGTAGGTCGCGACGGCGGTGGCGCCGACCATCGGGGTCTGTGCCGACGCACCGCCGGAAAGCAGCGTGCGGACCAGGTTTTGGATCTTGCCGCCCTGCTCCAGCGTCAGATTGACGCCGTCGCGGGCGATTTCGGCGATCGGCGCGGGCAGCTCACCGGGCAGGTCGGACACGCTGGCGGGCGGCGGGGTGAGATTGGCGTACCAGCCGCCGCCCTGCGCGGAGACCAGGCGCACCCAGTTCTCGTAGACCTGGAAAGGCGTGTCGCCCAGGTGATATTCGCTGTTGTGCTCGGCGATCCAGGTGAACAGGTCGTCGAGGCGCTGCTTGCCCGCGACCTGCTGCTGCGCGAATTCCTCGGTCCACACCCAGTCCGGATTCACGTTGGAGTCCAGGATCATTCGATCCACACGCTGCGGAAACAGCGAGGCGTAGACCGCACCGAGATAGGTGCCGTAGGAGACGCCGAGGAAATTGAGTCTCTCCAGGCCCAGTGCCGCGCGCACGGATTCCATATCGCGCGCGGTGTTCTCGGTGGTGATGGTATCGAGATAGCCGGGCTGCGCGGCATCGCAGGCTTTCTTGACCTCGTCGCGGGTGCCGCCGCTCAGCGAAACCTGCTCGCCCTCGGCGATATCGCCCGCGGTCTGGCAGGTCAACGGTGTCGCCCAGCGCAATCCGCGCGGCTGCACCGCGATCCGGTCGTAGTCGGTGGCCAGAGCGGCGGGCAGCGTGCTGACGCGCTTGGCCCAGAAGTCCAGGGTGTCCGCGCCGGGGCCGCCGGGGTTGGCGAACAGGACGCCGCGGCGGGCGCCGGTGGCCGCGATGCGGCTCACGGTCACCTCGATGCGCGGGCTGTCGGGCTTGGCGTAATCCATCGGGACGCTGATCACGGCGCACTGCACGCCGCGGTCGGCGGTCACCGAACCCGCTGGGCAGGCGCCGAATTCGAGTCCGGGTGCGGCTTGCGCGGGGCCGGCGGCGATCGATCCGCCGAGCAGACCGGCAGCGGCGATCAGGCCTGCTGCGCGCGGGAGCACCCGCGCCGCTGAATTTCGCATCATCTCGTACCTCCGCCCGGGCGGCCGCCGCTGCTAGATCATTTCACACTTCGGCACCAATCCGCGTTGCGAGCATCGCGATCGGGCCGCCTAAGAGTAGCGTCGAGCTCTATGTCGACAGAGGTGCGCAACAACACCCAACTGGAACGCTTCGAGATCTCCGTCGACGGCATCCTCGCCGGCTGGGCCGAATACCAGGACACCGCTTCCGAGCGCGCGTTCGTGCACACCGAAATCGCGCCGCAATTCGAGGGCCACGGCTACGCGAAGTCACTGGTCGAGGCCGCCTTGCGCACCAGTCGCGCAGAGGGTTTCGGCATTCTGCCGATGTGCGGGATGGTGCGTCATTATGTGGAAAGACATCCCGAGTACGTCGCATCCGTGCCCGCGTGGGCCCGGCCCAGAATGGGTCTACCTCAGTAGTTCGCGACCGCGCCGTCGAGCGCCTGTTGCAGATCGGTGCGAACCAGCCGCGCGATTTCCGCGGGTTTGGCGGGCAGCTCGAAGATCGGGTTGCCGAAATAGAAGCTGGCGGACTTCGCCTCCTCCTTGGTCGGCTCTACCGCCGGGTCCACGCGCGGCCCGTAGCTGAGCCCGAGACTGAGCAAGACCGGCTGCGCACCGAGTTTGTGCGCACGGAACGCGATATGCCCGACGCCGCTGCCGACCGCTTGCACCTGTGCCGGGTCGACCTCGTTGCAGGTGCCCTCGGGGAAAATCGCCAGATGCTCGCCGCGTGCCAGCCGTTGCGCGCAGATATCCATCATCTGCTGCCCGGCGGCGTTGACCGCGCGCAATCCGTGATCCTTACCGCGGAATACCGGAATTCCGCCCATCATGTCGACTTTGCGGCGCTGCTCGGCTTCGAGGAACAGTTCGTCCTTGGCAAGCACGCGCACCCTGCCGATGATCGGGCGCAACGCGCTGCGCCAGGCCGCAGCCGCGACGGTGTACGGATCGTTCTGTGAGAGATGGTTGATCGCGATGAGCAGGGGCCGGCCCGAGCGCACCAGCGCCCGCACCTGATCCCGGGCGTGCGGCGCATAGCTGATGCGCGGGTGGTAGCGCCGGCCGAGTAGCGCATAGGACGCTTTGGCTTTCAGCCGATTCTGCTGATGGTGCAGATAGAAGTCATAAACAGCGTCGCTATTTTCGAGAATGACCTCGGGCGGTTCCATGGGGCGACTCTACTGGTCGACCGAAACGCCGGGGCTCCAGACCAGTGCGGATCGGGGTGACAGCTGCGAGAATGTGCGAGTGGCACGCGGCGATGATCCGGACGAACGGAGAACGCACGGCGGCGGCGACCGCCGTCGGCGCGATTTCCGGCACAGCGAGCAGTTGGTACGGGCGGGCACCTTGCTGGTGTCCGCGACAGACCTGGTCGAGCCCACTTTCCGGCGCACCGTCGTGTACATCATCGAACACAACGACGGCGGCAGTCTGGGCGTGGTGCTGAATCGGCCGAGCGAGACGGCAGTGCGTGATGTGCTGCCGCACTGGGCCGCCGCGACCGCCGCGCCACACAGTCTGTTCATCGGCGGGCCGGTGAAACGCGATGCCGCGCTATGTCTCGGCACGCTCAGAGTCGGCGCCTCCATCGCGGGCGTGCCGGGCCTACGCCGGGTCGACGGGCGGGTGGTGCTCGTCGATCTCGATTCCGATCCGCGCCTGGTCGCGCCGCTGCTGGAAGGCGTACGGATCTTCGCGGGCTACGCGGGCTGGACCTTCGGGCAGTTGGAGGGCGAGTTGCAGAACAACGATTGGATCGTGCTGTCCGCCTTGCCCTCCGACCCGATCTGCACCGGCCGCCCCGATCTGTGGGCACACGTGCTGCGTCGCCAGCCGCTGCCCTTGGCGCTGCTGGCGACGCATCCGATCGAGTTGGAACGTAATTGACGAGGTAGTTCAGCGTCCTTGCTTGCGGAACAGCGACTTCGACCAGAGGTAGCCGCCGCCGGCGATCACGGCGCACCAGGCGAGCGAGATCCAGCCGCTGTTCCCGATTTCGGTACCCATCAACAGGCCGCGCACCGTCTCGGTGAACGGGGTGAAGGGCTGGTACTCCGCGAATTGCCGCAGACCCATCGGCATGGTGTCGGTGGGCACCAGGCCGCTGCCGAGGAACGGCATCATGATGATCGGGAACGGCATATTGCTGGCGCTTTCCGGGTTCGGCGCGATCAGTCCGAACGCGACCGAGAGCCAGGTGAACGCGAAGGTGATCGCACCGAGCAGGCCGATGGCCGCGAGCCACTCGACCGGGCTGCCGTCGGGCCGCCAGCCGGCCAGCAGACCCGCGCCGACCATCGCGGACAGACCGAGCAGGGACTGGATCAGCGTGCCGAGGACATGGCCGGTCAGAATGGCCGACTGCGAGATCGCCATACTGCGGAACCGGTTCACGATGCCCTTGGTGACATCGTTGGATACCGAAACCGCCACGGCCGCGGTCAGATACGCGGGCAGCAGCAGCAACATGCCGGGCGTCAGATAGTTGATGTACTTGGTGCCCGCGCTCGCACCCGCCTCCAGCGCACCGCCGAAGACGAAGTTGAAGACGAACAGCAGCACCACCGGCATTACCACGACGCCGATGGTCAGGGACGGGTAACGCTTGGCGTGCAAGAGATTTCGCCGCAGCATGGTCATCGAGTCGGCGAACGCGGTGGACATCGAGATGGCCTTGGGCGGTGCGATGGCAGCGGTAGTCATTACACGGTCTCTTTCTCGTCAGCGGTGGCATGCCCGGTGAGGGTGAGGAATACGTCGTCCAGCGTCGGGGTCTGCACGGACAGCCCCGCCACGTCGATCTGCTCGTAGTCGAGCCGATCCAGCACCGTGCGCAGCGAGTGCACGCCGCCGTCGCTCGGCACGGCGAGATGCAGGTCGTCGCCGTTGAGCACGTGCGCGTTGCCGAGTGCGGCCGCGGCGCGATCGAGGGCGGCGCGGTCGGCGAATTCCAGGCGGATGTGCCCGCCGGGAACGCGGCGCTTCAGTTCCGCCGCGGTGCCTTCCGCGACGATGCGCCCGTGGTCGAGCACCGCGATGCGGTCGGCGAGCTCGTCGGCTTCCTCCAGATACTGGGTGGTGAGGAAGACGGTGACGCTGTAGTCGTCGACCAGGTCGCGGATGATCTCCCACATGCCGCGGCGGCTGCGCGGATCCAGGCCGGTGGTCGGCTCGTCGAGGAAGATGATGCGCGGGTCGCCGACCAGGGTCATGGCCAGATCCAAGCGCCGGGTCATGCCGCCGGAGAAGGTGGCGGCCTGCTTGTCGGCGGCCTCGACCAGGTCGAAACGTTCCAGGAGTTCGGCGGCGATGCGCTTGCTGTCCTTGCGGGGCAGATGGTGCAGATCGCCCATGAGCAGCAGGTTCTCGCGAGCGGTGAGCAGTTCGTCGACCGCCGCGAACTGACCGGTGACGCCGATGGTGGCGCGGACCGCGTTGGCTTCGGCGACCACGTCGTGACCGCCGACCCGGATATCGCCGCCGTCGGCGCCGATCAGGGTGGTGAGGATCTGCACGGTGGTGGTCTTGCCGGCGCCGTTCGGGCCGAGCAGCGAGTAGATGGTGCCTTCGGGGACGACGACGTCGATCCCGTCGAGTACCACCTTGTCGCCGTAGGACTTTCGCAGGTCCTGCGCGGAAATCGCGGGGAAGCGATGACCGTTCGTCATGGGAGTTCCTTTCCGACATTATTCATTAGTGCATGCGAATACGCGCATGCATCAGCCGCACCGCTCCCGTCATGCGGTGCGGCGTTGTGTTTTTTCGGTGCGGCCGGAGCCGCTTAGATGTCGAGCTCCTCGATCGCCGGGCGCTCTGCGATATCGGCCACCCGGGCGTAGAGCTTCTCCGGGAGATGGTCCTTCAGCTCCGCGAGCGAATCGACCACCACCAGGATGAAGTCACCCCAGTCCGGATCGCCGACGCCGAGCATGCGCCGCCAGTTCGTCAGATCCTTGATCCAGTTGCCGGATTGCCCGGTCGGATATTCGGTCCAGTCGGCCAGCACCGCGTGCATCACGTATTTGCCTTTGCGGCTGCGATACACCCGGTAACGTGCCATGCGCGTGTCGTTGTCGTCCGTCAGTTCGCCGATCAGCGCACCGGAGAACCGGACCTGCCGGACACCTTCGTGGCCGACCTTGAGCACTACCTCCTCGTAGCCCTCCTGCCGACCCTCCTCCAGCTCGATGAACCGGCGCAGCGCCGTGGTCACGGCGCCCGAGAGATTGCCGCCGACCAGTTCCTGCGCCCGCGCGAAGAGGGGCAGGTCGTCGTCGGAAACGTAGATCGTCTTGTTGGGCATTACCCAACTATACGTAGATGTATACGTACACGCAAGCCTTGAGTTCTCAGCCCCCGCCGCAGCCGCCGCCCCCACCACAGCCGCCGTCACCATCACCGAAGAAGTCGGCGAAGAAGCCCCCGTGCGCCGCGGCCGAGCGCGACCGCTTACGCCGCCTCCGCCTGCGGTTGCGCAGGAAACGAAAGACCGCCAACGGGATGCCACCGGCCAGGCCCAGAAGGATCACCCCTGCCAGCGGGCTGCCGTTAACGAAGGTGTAGATCGCTACGACGCCGAAGAAGACCACAGTGATCGCGGCAAAGGCGACGAGCACTCCAGTGAAAATGCGTGCCAGCATGATTTCCCCCCGGAAAGTTGATTGTCAGCCGCCGCCGCAGCCGCCACCGCCGCCGCAGCTACTTCCGCCACCACCACAGCTACTTCCGCCACCGCCGCAGCTGCTTCCGCCACCGCCGGAATCGGAGTAGAAGAATCCGCCGCCGCTGGCAGCACCCCAGGAACCCGAGCCGCCGCGACCGCGGCTACCGCCACGCGCGGCCGCGGAGAACAACACGATGGCGACGCACATGCAGACGAAACCGCCGATCGGATGCCCGCCGATGAAGGCGAAGAACGAGGCGAAGCCGAAGAGGACTCCGAAGATCGAGAACACCATATTTTCCTCCCCCGGGAGTAAGGGCCTCCCCCACGAAGGCCGTTGTCGCCAGGCTACGGGAGGGTTCGGCACTCCCGCACCATCTTTTGGTCACTGATGCCAAAAGTTCATCTGCGCCTAATCACAGCTCGAACTGGAGCTGCCGCCACCGCAGCTGGAGCTCGAACTCGAACTGCTGCTGTAGTCACTGGAGCTGCTGCCGCTGCTCCCGCCGCCGCTGTAACCCGAACTGCCGCTGCCTCCGCCGCCGTCATATCCGAAGCCACCGCTGCTCCCGCCGTCGTAGCCGAAGCTGCCGCCATACCCGCCGGCACCGCCGTGGTAGTAGCCCCCGTCGTAGTAACCGCCCGCGCTCCACGGGGCCGAATATCCGTCGTAGCCATGGTGATAGCCACCGGAATATCCGCGTCGAGGCTGGTAGCGGCCTCGCCGTCCGGTCCCGCCGACGGCCCGTGCGCCCCGCCCCGCCAGCACCAGCAAACCCAGCCAGAACAGGCCGAATACCGCATAGATCAGGGCGGTGTCGAGCTCCCAGGTCACAAGACACAGGAAGGCGACCAAAAATGAGATGAAGGTAATGAACGCCGCGACCGCTGCCACGACTCCGATCGCGATCTTGGTCAGACCTTGGACAACACGCATGATGCCACCTCCTCCTATCGCGCCTCCGGACCGGAGGCTTCGAGGTGAAGGTATGCGGGCGGACCTACTCGTCCGCTAAAGGAAAACTTGTCAGTTCGACGGGGCGCAGGTGTCGCGCAGTGAGCACGAACCGCAGGAGGAACCGCAGCCGGACTGCACCGGGACCAGGCTCGCGATGGCCTTGTCGGCGGCGATCGCGCCGCCGCCGAGGGTGAACAGGGCGACGGCCGCGCAGATCAGCGCCACGATCGAGCCGACGACGACGCCGGCCTGGGAGGCGATCAGGCCACCGGCGAACAGCAGCGCGCCGGCGCCGACCGAGGTGGGCGCGGCGACGCGGTTCGCGACGCGGAAGGTCTCCTCGGTGCTGAGGGCGGACTCGGTGTGCACGCCGACGAAGCGGTTGCGGGGCAGCCGGCCGGTCAGTCCGAGCACGCCGGTTGCGATGGCGACGAGGGCCAGCACGAACAGGGCGAGAGCTACGACGAACACCCGGCCAGGGTATCGCACCCGGTCCCCGGACCTGTTTTTCGGTCCTGCGAGCCGCAGGCTCTACCCTGATGGGCATGCAGGACATGCAGGACAACCGTGGCAATGACAGCGATGTACCCGAGCAGCGGTACAGCGCCGATCTCGCGGGCCGCATCGAACGCCGGTGGCAGCAGAACTGGGTGGAGCGCGGCACCTTCCACGCCCCCAACCCGACCGGGCCGCTGTCGGGTGAAACGCCCGCCGACAAACTGTTCGTCCAGGACATGTTCCCGTATCCGTCGGGCGCGGGCCTGCACGTCGGGCACCCGCTCGGCTACATCGCCACCGACGTATTCGCGCGCTACCACCGCATGCAGGGTCGCAACGTGCTGCACGCGCTGGGCTACGACGCCTTCGGCCTGCCCGCCGAGCAGTACGCGGTACAGACCGGCGCGCACCCGCGCGACACCACCATGTCCAACATCTCCACCATGCAGCGGCAGCTGGATCGGCTGGGCCTGGGCCACGACCGCCGGCGCTCGTTCGCGACCACCGACCCCGAGTACTACAAGTGGACGCAGTGGATCTTCCTGCGCATCTACAACGCCTGGTACGACCAGGAAGCCGATCGGGCCCGCCCGATCGCGGAGCTGGAAGCCCAATTCACCAGCGGCGCCCGCCCCGCGCCCGAGGGCCAGGACTGGGCGAGCATGTCGCCCGCCGAGCGCTCCGCGCTGATCGACTCCTATCGCCTGGTCTACCAAACGGATTCGGTCGTGAACTGGTGCCCGGGTCTGGGCACGGTGCTGTCCAACGAAGAGGTCACCGCCGACGGCCGCAGCGAACGCGGCAACTTCCCGGTGTTCCGTAAGCGCCTGTGGCAGTGGATGATGCGGATCACCGCCTACTCCGATCGCCTGGTCGACGACCTGGACCTGCTGGACTGGCCGGACAATGTGAAGTCCATGCAGCGCAACTGGATCGGGCGCTCACGCGGCGCGCAGGTGAAGTTCGAGTCGGCGGCCGGGCCGATCGAGGTGTTCACCACCCGCCCCGACACCCTGTTCGGCGCGACCTACATGGTGCTGGCCCCCGAGCACGAGCTGGTCGACCAGCTGGCCACCGGCGAGTGGCCCGCCGGCACCGACGCCCGCTGGACCAACGCCGCCGCTACGCCCGCGGCCGCCGTTGCGGCCTACCGCAAGTCGATCGCCGCGAAGTCGGATCTGGAGCGCCAGGAGAACAAGGAGAAGACCGGCGTCTTCCTGGGCGCCTACGCGGTGAACCCCGCCAGCGGCGCGCAGGTGCCGGTGTTCATCGCCGACTACGTGCTGAGCGGCTACGGCACCGGCGCCATCATGGCGGTGCCCGGCCACGACCAGCGCGACTGGGATTTCGCGACCGCGTTCGGCCTGCCGATCACCGAGGTCATCGCCGGCGGCGACGTGCACGAGGCGGCCTGGTCCGGCGACGGCAAGCTGGTGAACTCTGGCTACCTGGACGGGCTGCCGGTCGAGGAGGCCAAGGCCACGATCATCGCCCGGCTGGAAGCCGACGGCCACGGCCAGGGCACCGTGCAGTACAAGCTGCGGGACTGGCTGTTCGCCCGGCAGCGTTACTGGGGCGAGCCGTTCCCGATCGTCTACGACGAGACCGGCGCCGCGCACGCGCTGCCGGAATCCATGCTGCCCGTCGAACTTCCGGAGATGGAAGACTTCGCGCCGGTCACCTTCGACCCGGACGACGCGAACTCCGAGCCGTCCCCGCCGCTGGCCAAGGCCACCGACTGGGTGCACGTCGAACTGGATCTGGGCGACGGGCCCAAGCGCTACCGCCGCGACACCAACGTCATGCCGAACTGGGCGGGCAGCTCCTGGTACCAGTTGCGCTACACCGACCCGACCAACTCGGAAGTGTTCTGCGCCAAGGAGAACGAGTCGTACTGGGTGGGCCCGCGCCCGGCCGAGCACGGGCCGAACGATCCGGGCGGCGTCGATCTGTATGTCGGCGGCGTCGAGCACGCGGTGCTGCATCTGCTGTACGCGCGGTTCTGGCAGAAGGTCCTGTTCGACCTGGGTGAGGTCAGCGGGCGTGAGCCGTACCGGCGGCTGTTCAACCAGGGCTACATCCAGGCCTTCGCCTACACCGACGCCCGCGGCGCGTATGTGCCCGCCGCCGAGGTGATCGAACGCGACGGCAAGTTCTACTGGAACGACGCCGAGGTCTTCCAGGAGTACGGCAAGATCGGCAAGTCGCTGAAGAACGCCATCTCTCCCGACGAGATGTGCGATCTGTACGGCGCCGACACCTTCCGCTTCTACGAGATGTCGATGGGCCCGCTGGACACCTCCCGGCCCTGGGCCACCAAGGATGTCGTCGGCGCGCATCGTTTCCTGCAGCGCGTCTGGCGACTGGTGGTGGACGAGGAGACCGGCGCGATCCGGGTCACCGAGAACGATCCGTCCGATGAGACCGCGCGCCTGCTGCACAAGACGATCGCCGGTGTGGACGACGACTACGCGGCGCTGCGCGACAACACCGCGGGCGCCAAGCTGATCGAGCTGACCAACCACCTCACCAAGAACTACCCCGAGGGCGCGCCCCGGCACGTGGTGGAGTCGCTGATCCTGATGCTGGCCCCGCTGTCCCCGCACATCGCCGAGGAACTGTGGGAGCGCCTGGGTCACCCGGAGTCGCTGGCGCACGGCCCCTTCCCGGTCGCCGACCCGGCCATGCTGGTCGACGAGACGGTGGAGTATCCGATCCAGGTCAACGGCAAGGTCCGCAGCCGCATTCAGGTCCCGGCGGACGCCGACACCGCGACCATCGAAGCGGCCGCCCTGGCCGACGAGAAGATCGCCGCCCTGCTCAACGGCGCGGCACCCCGCAAGCTGATCGTCGTGCCGGGCCGTCTGATCAACATAGTCGCCTGACCACGTCGGATGCAGGGCGCTTATCCCCTCGGCTCCCTGCTCAGCTCCGGTAGTCTGTGCCTATGACCGAGGCCTCGATCGCGTACCGCTGGACACGCGAAGAGTTCCTACGTGCATGGGAGGCGGGCGCGTTCGACCATCGGGTGGAATTCATCGAGGGGGAGGTCTGGTCGGTGGTCATCGGGGACTGGCGCGGCTTCACGACGGGACGCATCCTCCGCGCATTGCCCGGTGATGGTTTCCAGGTGACGACGGCAACGCTGCCCACTGGAGAATCACTCCCGGATCCGGATTGCTGGGTTCTCCGCGATGACGCCGAACCTGTAGACACCGTCGGCACCAAGGTCTCCGTGTGGGCCCCCGCCGATGTCGTCCTCGTCGTCGAGGTCTCCGACGAGACCGTCATGCAGGACCTCGGCATCAAAGCGAGAATGTATGGTCGCGCCGGGTACTCGGTGTACTGGGTGGTCACCAAAGAGGTGATTTTCGAGCACACCGAACCCACCCCGAACGGATACCGAACCCGCCGCGAATATCGTGCAGGAGAACATATCCCGGTTCACTACGCTGACACCGCCCTCCCTGTCAGCGACGTCCTGTCCGGACGCTGAAATCAGTCTCCGGAGGGGATCCGCACCGTCAGGTCGGCGGCAGTAGTACGTCGTTCAGGGTGACCATCGAGAGGTTGCGTTCCTTGATGATGTCGACGAGGCGGCCGTAGCAGTGCGTGACGGCGGGGGCGTTGGCGTGGCCGATGATGATCGTCTGCGGGTTGAAGTACTTGTAGGCGCATTCGATCAGGTAGTCCTCGGTGATGACGCCGGAGTCGGACAGGGAGCCGTACCACATGGTGGGGACGGTGTAGCCGAGGTCGGCGGCGATGCGGTCGACGGTGCTGTTGTGGCGGCCGAACGGGGGGCGGTAGTACGGCGTGCCGTCGGTGCCGAAGTTGTTGTGCAGGTAGGTTTTCGCGGCTTCCAGCTGGTAGGCGACGGTGGAGCCGGAGATGGCGGTGAGGTCGGCGTGGCTCCAGGTGTGGTTAGCGAGCTGGATCTGACCGGAATCCACCAAGGGGCGCAGGGCGTTTCGGTGGATCGCCCACGAGTCGTAGTGCGCGGTGACGAAGAAGGTGAAGCGCGCGCCGGTGTCCTTGGCGAACTGGATGTAGGCGCCGACCACCTCTGGGCTGGCGCCGTCGTCCACGGTGAGGGCCATGCTGGTGCCCGGCCCCGGCAGCGCGGTGATCGTCTGCGCGGCGATCGGGGTCTTGGGCCCGCCGGGCGGGAGCGGCAGTCGCGGCGTCGGCGGCAGCGGATTCGGCAGCTTCGGCGCATTCACCAGATCCGCCGACCCGGAGTCCAAGGGTTCGCCCTCGGCCCTGGTGCATCCGGTCAGCGCCACCGCCGTGCCGGCGGCCAGCATTGTCAGCAAGTGTCGTCGGTCCACAGGCTTCCACAACCTCGGCGGTAGTCGGGTTCACTCGGATCGTCGGCACTCTAACCAGAACAGGTGTCGCGCGGATGTATCCACGCCGAAATCGGGTCAGCCGAAGGGCCGCAGCACGATCTCGGTCGGATGCGCGTCCCGCGGGGTGTCGACGGCGTTGCGCACCGTCCACGCGACGGTCTGCGGGGTGAGGAACTCCTCGGGCCGGTACTCGCGGCCTTCGCCCGCGATGATCGCGCGCTGCATGTCGGTGTCGATGCGGCCGGGATGGATCGAGGTGACACGCAGCTGCGGCTCTTCCAAGCGCAGTGCGTCACCGAAGGCCTTGAGCCCGAACTTGCTCGCCGCGTAGGATGCCCAGCCCGCGTTGGCGCGCAGGCCCGCGCCCGAATTGATCAGCACCACATGGCCGTTCGCCCGGCGCAGCGCGGGCAGCAGCAACCGGGTCAATTCGGCGACGGCAATTACGTTGGCTTCCAACGTATTCCGCCACTGCTCCACCGAGGACTCGGCAATGGTGCCGAGATCGGCGACGCCGGCGTTGTGAACAAGCACATCGAGGCGCTCGATGTCCGAAACCGCCTCGGCCACAGCGGCATAGTCGGTCAGTGGCACGGGCCAGCCGGTGGCGCCGGGCAATTCGGCCAGGATCGGCCGCAACGCGTCGGCGGTTCGGGCACCGAGCAGCAGTTCATAGGTCGGCGCGAGCTCTCTGGCAATGGCGGCGCCGAGCCCGCGGCTGGCGCCGGTGATCAGTGCGGTCGGCTTCGGGAGGCTGGTCACGGCTGTGGTCATGGGGCCCCACCGTAGTAGCTCTGCACAAACCGGGTGGTAACCCGTAGCGCCCAGGGGCGGACCGTCGATGCACGCATGTGAGATCAGCCGCACACTTGCCGGCCAGCCGGCGGCCGCAGGACCACGCCGACCCGGCATATCTGCGGGTGGCACCGCAGAATAGGGGGATGGCTCACCCGGGATTCACCCCCACCCAGCTCGCGGCCCGCGCCGCCTACCTGCTGCGGGGTAATGACCTGGGCACCATGACCAGCGCCGCGCCGCGCCTGTACCCGCACATGTGGAGCTGGGACGCGGCCTTCGTCGCGGTCGGTCTCGCGCCGTTGAGCGTGGAGCGCGCCGTCGTCGAACTCGACACCCTGCTGTCGGCGCAGTGGAAGAACGGGATGATCCCGCACATCGTGTTCGCCAACGGCGTCGACGGCTATTTTCCCGGCCCGGCCCGCTGGGAGTGCCGCAAACTGGCCGCGAACGCGCCCGACGGCCCGGACACCTCGGGCATCACCCAACCGCCGGTGCACGCCATCGCGGTGCAGCGCATCCTCGATCACTCGCGCCGGCACGGCCGCAGCACCCGCGCGGTCGCCGAGGAATTCCTGAACCGGCGCTGGCCGGATCTGGTGCGCTGGCACCGCTGGCTCGCCCATGCCCGGGACCCGAAGGAGACCGGCCGGATCACGCTGTATCACGGCTGGGAGTCCGGAATGGACAACTCCCCGCGCTGGGATCGGGCCTACGAGCACGTGATTCCCGGCGCGCTCCCGCCGTACGAGCGGGCCGACACCGCGATCGTCCCCGACCCCACGCAACGTCCCAGCGACCGCGAATACGACCGCTATCTGTGGCTGGTCGAGCAGATGCGCCGGGCCGGCTACGACGACTACCAGCTCGCCTCGACCATGAGCTTCGCGGTGGAGGACGTGTTCGTCACCGCGATCTTCGCGCTGGCCTGTGAAGTGCTGGCCCATATCGGCGAGGAGTACAAGCAGCCCAATGCCGACGTGCGCGACCTGCACACCTGGGCCGAACGGTTCCGCGCGGGCGTCGTCGCCACCACCGACGCCCGCACCGGCGTGGCCCGCGACTTCGACGTGCGGTTGCAGCGCCCGATCAACACCGAGACCCTGGCGGTGTTCGCGCCGCTGCTCAGCGGCGGTCTCCCCCGCGATGCCGAACGCAGCCTGCTGCGCCTGTTCGAGGGGCCGAGTTACTGCGGCCACCCCGACCTGCGCTACGCGCTGCCCCCGTCGACCTCGCCGGTGTCGAAGGATTTCCGCCCGCGCGAATACTGGCGCGGCCCGGTCTGGCCGGTGATGAGCTGGCTGTTCTCCTGGGTGTTCGCGCGGCGCGGCTGGGCCGAGCGGGCGTTCATGCTGCGCGCCGAGGGGCTGCGCCAGGCCAGTGACGGCAGCTTCGCCGAGTATTACGAGCCGTTCACCGGCGAACCGCTGGGCAGCATGCAGCAATCATGGACCGCGGCGTCGGTGCTGGACTGGCTGGGCTGACCCGGAGGTCCGCCGTGATCGGACATTTCGGTCATACACTCCCGCTATGGACAAGCGGTCGAAGAGATTCATCCTGTCCGCGCCCCTGGTGGCAGCCCTCGGTGCCGGGCTGCTGCAGATACCCTCCGCGACCGCGAAAACGGAGAATCTCGAGGTCTACAGCGGCTACTCGGCCACCGCCGCCGACAAGGCGCCGATCAAATCCGTGACCGCGCGCTGGACCCAGCCGACCGTCTCCTGCAATGCCTTCGCCAGCCTCACCGGCGGCCTTGCGAACATGGTCGGCACCGGCTCCGCCCTGGCGCAGACACCGGGCATGGCGGCCAATCCGCTGGGCCTGCTGGTCACCCAGTTCGTGCCACATGTCGGGTTCTGGGTCGGCCTGGTCGGCGGCGAGGGCCGGGACACCACGCTGATCCAGACCGGCACCACCGCCGTCTGCGTGCTGGGACTGGTCGAATACGGCGGCTTCTTCGAGACACCCTCGCTGCGCAATCAGAAGTCGCCCGAGGCCTGGGTCGATCCCGAGGTCACGCCGGGTGATGTCATGCACGCCACCGTCAGCTGGGACGGCGTCGACAGCTACCGCCTGGTGCTGGCGAACACCACCGCCGGCTGGACCAAAGAGGACACCATTCAGCTCGCGGGCATCACCCCGGAGCTCGCGCTCGCGATCGGCGAGGCGATCCCCTGCAACGCACCGGATTTCACCCCGGTGGAGTTCACCGAGGTCACCGCGGACGGAAAGCCGTTCGGCGACTACGAGGTTCGCAGCTGGACGATCAGCCCCTGCACCGAGATCGCGCCGGGCCCGCTGCACGGCACGTCGTTCACCATCACTCAGCCCGCGAATGTGGTGAGCAACACCCCGCCGCCAGGCAATTAGAGCCGATGGCTATCGTGGAGCGTCATGAATATCAGGCGCTCCAGGTGGATGGTGTTACTGATCGCGTTGGCGGGCATCCTCACCGCGGCCCCGGCCGCGGCGGCACCGCAGGGCCCGGACGTCTCGTCCTGGCAGCATCCCAACAAGATGCTGATCGACTGGTTCGCGGTCCGGCACGCGGGCTATGAATTCGCCATGGTCAAAGCGACCGAGGGCCTGCACTACCTGAATCCGCATTTCGTCTCCGACAGCGTGATCATGCGGATGGCCGGAGTCGCCCGGGGCACTTACCATTACGCACGCCCGCAGCTGCCGCCGGAAACGCAGGCCGCGCTGTATTCGACGGTGGTCCTGGGCCAGAACGGCGCGCTGGACCTGCCGCCGGTGCTCGACCTGGAGGACAGCGGCGGCCTCGCGCCGGACCAGCTGATCGATTGGACGCAGCGCTACCTGAACACGGTGCAGGCCATGACCGGACGGGTGCCGATCATCTACACCTATCCGAACTTCTGGAAAACGGCCATGGCCAACACCGATCAGTTCACCCGGTACCCGCTGTGGATCGCCGACTACCGCGGCAATCCCGAGCCCGAGGTGCCCGGCGGGTGGCCTGCCTGGACGTTCTGGCAGACCACCGACAGCGGCACCATTCCGGGCATTCCCGCCCGCGTCGATCTCAACGTATACAGCGGGGCCCAGGGCGATTTCGCGCGTTTCGCCAATATGTGAGCTAGACGCCGATGCGGGCGCCGCCCTTCTTCCAGACCGCGACCACCGAGGAACGCGGCTGGGCGGCGCCACCGTCGGGCCAGTGCGACAACGGGTTGTCCGGGGTGGCGTCGTCGGCCTCGCCCGGGTGCTGCACGCACACCATGACCCGCTGCTCGGTGACGATCGGGCCGCAGGTCTCACCGCCGCGCGGCACGGTCAGGAACTGCTTGGTCTCACCGCGATTCGGGCCGTCGAGCACCACCGAGAACAGGCCGTCGTTGGACTTGAGGGCGTTGCCGTCGGTGGAGATCCACAGGTTGCCGTACGGGTCGAAGGCCAGGTTGTCCGGGCAGGAGATCGGGCTGACCTTGGTCTTGTCGAAACCGGCGTAGTAGGTGTCGGCCGCGGCCGGGTCACCGCAGACCAGCAGCAGCGACCAGGTGAACTCGGTGCCGGTGTGCTTGTCGTCGATCTCGAGGATCTGGCCGTTCTTGTTCAGCTTGCGCGGATTCGCCTCGTCCACACCGGCTTTGCCCTCGGCGCCGCGGTTGTCGTTGTTGGTCAGCGCGACGTACACCTTGCCGGTGTAGGGGTTGGCTTCGAAGTCCTCGGGGCGGTCCATCTTGGTGGCGCCGACCTTGTCCGCGGCCAGCCGGGTGAACACCGCGACCTCGGCCGCCGACATGCCCTCGACCAGCGACTTGCCCTTGCCGTCGGCGCTGGACTCCAGCAGCGGAATCCACTGGCCCTTACCGGTGAAGCCCTGGTCGGACGGCTTGGCGCCGGTGCCGTCGATCTTGTCGGCGTGATCGCCGGTCAGCTTCGCGACGTAGAGCGTGCCCTCGGACAGGATCTTCATGTTCTCGCGCCGGCTGGACGCGCTGGTGCCGGACTGGATCTTGCGCTTGGAGACGAACTTGTACATGTAGTCGAACTTCTCGTCGTCGCCGGTGTAGGCGACGACATCACCGCTCGGGGTGACGTAGATGTTGGCGCCCTCGTGCTTGAGGCGGCCCATCGCGGAATGCTTGAGCGGCACCGAGTTCGGGTCCCACGGGTCGACCTCGACGACATAGCCGAAGCGGTTCGCCTCGAACGGCTCCTTCTCCAGGTCGAAGCGCTTGTCGGCGGTCTCCCAGCCGTTGGCGGTCTTGCCCGCGGCGAAACCGTAGCGCTTGGTCCGGGTGTTGCCGATCTTGTCGCCGTTGGCGAAGTAGCCGTTGAAGTTCTCTTCACCGGAAAGCACGGTGCCCCACGGGGTCACGCCGCCGGCGCAGTTGGCGAAGGTGCCCAGGATCTTGCTGCCGGTCGGATCGGCCGAGGTGGTGACGAAGGCGCTGCCCGCGGCCGGGCCGGTCAGCTTGAACTCGGTGTTCGCGGTGATGCGGCGGTTGTATTTGCCGAACACCGGAGTCAGCTTGCCGGTACCGGATTCGCCCTTGACCTCGACGACCGACAGGCCGTGCGCCGCCATGGTGATGGCGATCTGCTCGGGGGTCGGGGCGTCCTTGTTGTAGCCGCGGAACATGTGCGGGCCGGTGGTGTATTCGTGATTGACCACCAGCAGATAGGAATTGGCCTGGCCCTCGATCGGCAGCAGGGCCGCGAAGTCGCTGTTGTAGCCGAACTGCTTGGCCTGCGCGGCGGCGGTCTGCTTGTCGAAGTCGAAGGCCGGCGCGTCGGCGAAAATCGGGTCGCCCCAGCGGATTACCACACCCTGCTCGTAGCCCTCGGGGATGACGACGGCGTCTTCCTTGTTCGGGGCGACGGCGGTGTAGGCGGTGCCGGTGCCGGGCGTGCCCGCGGCCTTGGCGACCGGAGTGGGCGCGTCGGCGGGCTTGTCGGCACCGCAGGCGACCAGGGCGCTGCCCGCGCCGACCGCGAGCACGGCAGCCGCGCCGCCCTTGATCAGGCCGCGGCGGTTCAGCGAGGCGACGAGGTCACCGAAGTACTCGCCCCCGGAGGTGTTGGGCACCTCGTGGAAGCAGGCATTGCCACACTTGTATTCACAGGTCACAGCAGCACGGGCGGACTGGCCGTCGTGCTTGACGAAGAGGGCGAGCGGTTTCACGGTAACTCCTGAACTCGGGCTGTCGGGGCGCACGCTAAACCGCGGAAACTAGCCACAAGAAACGAAAAGATGAACGGGCGACCAATTAGGTAACCCTCAGTTTGCCGAGATCCTGCTCCTGCGCTCGGGAAGGCCGGGCCGCACAGCGAAATGCCCAGGACGACAGCTTATGCGCTGGTCATCCTGGGCTGTGCGGGTTCACGCGTTGACCGGCAGCGCCAGCACCACCTCCTGCTCGTTGCCCGGCAGATAGTGCACCTGCACGATCCGGCCGACCTGCACGCTGCCGACCATGGCCGGCGGCAGGAACTTGTCCGCGTGCGTACCGAAGGTGCTGCCGTCGGGGCGGGTCACCACCAGCCCGAGGTCGATGCGCGAGTACCCGTCGCGGATCTCACCCGGCACCGACAGCGACTGCACCACCGCCTGGGCCCGCACGCCGCGGGCGGCGATATCCAGCTTGGCCGGGGTGGTGAAGCCCTTGCGGATCATGGACTGGTTCATCGCCCGCTGTGCCTCGGCGGCATCACCGGACATGTCGACCTCGACCTTGTCGGTGCGCTCACGCAGATACCGCACCGGCAGCACCACACCCGGGCGCAGCAGGGCGAGTTCGGTGAGCGGCACGATCATGCGGGCGGTGGAGTCGAAGACCTTCCCGTCCACGCCCTCCACGCTGAAGTCGATCCGCACCTGCGGCTGATCGTTGACGGTGACGCCGGTGTGGTGGAACGACTTCACGGTGCCGATGCCCAGCAGGCCGTGCCGGAACTCGGAGCTGTTGTTGCCGGTGAAAGCTTGCAGGATACCTTCGCCGGTGAAGGCGAACACGATGGGAACGATGGTCAGCGCGATGATCGGCAGCGCCAGCTGCGGCCCGACCCAGGGCATGGCGAACGGGTCCGAGGTATCGGCCATCAGGCCGTGGAACAGGTAGTAACCGAAGGCGAAGGCGCCGAAGACGAGGGCGGCGGTGCGGGCTTTGGTGCGCATGGTGGTCTCCTCAGGGTGGTGCCCCGCGCTCCCACAGCTGTTGCGGGAGCGCGGGATTCGGAAGGTCGAGGGCCGGCTCAGCCGACGATGGTGGTGCAGGCGAAGGTGATGTCGAACTTCGCGGCGGGTGCGCCGGCCATCGGGTTGGTCATGTCCGGGGTGCCGACGCCCTCGCCGGTCACCTTGTAGGTGTTGCCGTCCTTGACGAGCTTCGCCGAGCCGCCGGGCTGGCCGTTGCCGTAGCCGACCGCGTAGGGCAGGCCGTTGGCGCCGCCCTTGCTGCCCGCGATACCGACCGCCTGCACGGTGTCGCCGCTGATGGTGGCGCTGACGGTGAGCTGGCCGTGCGCGGCGTTGTTGTTGTCGGTCAGCGCGAGCGCCAGCAGACCGCCCTGCTTGGCGCAGGTGGTGTCGAAGGAGGCGGTCAGGGCCTTGCCGTCGACCGAGGCGGCGGACTTGCCGCCCGGGGCGGGGGCCGGAGCCGCCGAGGTGGCGGGCTTGTCGGCGGGGGCCGGGTTGCTGCTCTTGGCGTCGTCACCACAGGCGGTCAGACCCAGGGCCAGGGCGGAGGTGGCGGCGATGACGGCGGCGGCGGTCTTGATGTTCATGATGTCTTCCTTTGTCTTTCGTGTGGTCCGGCCCTTGTCGGTGCCGTTGAGAGAAAGGTAGAAACGATTCGCGCCCTACCGATCCCAGGTTTGCGCCGTCCGGAATCCCGAAAACTCCGTTAACCTGGTCGAATGCGACGACCGCGCGCCATGGTGCTGGATGAGGTGTGGCGCGAGCTCGACGATGTCGAAGCGCTCAGCGGGCCACAGGGCGGGCCGTTGCGGCGCACGGTGAAGCTGCTGCTGGACCCGCTGGTGATCCGGCCGGTGCAGCATCCGAGCTGTGCGGGGCCGCTGGTCACCGCGGACGGCGCGACGCTGCTGGCGACCCGGGTGCATGCCTGCGCGGACGTGCTGCGGGCGACCGCGGCCTGGTTCACGCTGCTCAAGCAGGTGCGGCGGGCGATGCGGATCACCGAGGGCCATCCGCAGGATCTGTACTTCCAGCGCTGTTTCGAGCTGGCGACCACCTCGGGGCTGCCGAATCCGGTGCGGGACCGCGGTATTGCCGAGGCGGCGCTGCGGGAAATCCACGAGTTCACGGCGGGGCGGACGACGCAGGCGTTGAAAGCGCACCTCGGGGATGCCGGGCGGGCCGCGGATCTCGCGCAGCTCGTCGCGGTGGCCTGGCGGCGGCGGCCGTCCAGCGCGGCGCCCACCGTGGACCACGGACGCTCGCTCGACGCGTTGCTGGCGGAAGCCGCGGGGGCGCGCGTCGGGTCCGGTAACGGCAAGGGGCAGTACCTGTTCGACAGCCTGATCGCGGCGCACGCCGGCGCGCACTCCGGAATCGCGCTGTGGCACACGGTGACTCGCGCGCATCGACTCGGACTGACCACGCAACCGCTACCGCAGCCCCCCGGGATCGGCGCGTCCGCTTCCACCTCCGCCCTCGGCCTGCCCCTCGACCGGACCATCTACGAGCGGGTTTTCACCGTCCTGCAAGCCTCCACCGAACGCGCCGAACTACCCGAGATTCCGGAATTGGTCACCTCGGAGGTGGCGCGCAGCTGTGCGCCGTGGGCGCTGCTGGACGAATCGCTGCGAGTCACCGCGGCGGCGGGAGCCGCACTGGCGGTGGGGTTCTCGCCGATCAACGGGTCCGCCGGGAACCGGCTGCGGCAGCTGGGGACCGATGTGGAGGAATCCGCGCCACTGCGTTTGATCAACGGGCGCTGGCGGCGGGAATCCTATGTCCTGCAAGCGCGACGGCTGGTCGTCGATCCCGCGGCGGACCTGTCGACGTCGAATCCGCTGGCCGCCATCGCCGCCGAGCTGCGCACACCGTGGCAGCCGTACCTGCGCCGGCTGTGGGTGCGGTTGCACGGCCGCGACGTGCGCGAATTCCCGGTGTTCGATCCGGATGAACTGTGGGATCTGCTGGACGGGGTGGCGCGTTCGGTCATCCTGGACCACCGGGCCCGGGTGAAGAAGGCGCTCAGTGCCAGTTCGTTCGCCGCCGAGCCCGGCGCGCTGGAATCGAGGGTGAGCTGATGACCGAGGTCTCCCTGTTCCGCACCGGCGATCTGCTGGGCATCGTGCCGCCGGGCGCGCCCACCGTGCTCGACGGTGCGCCGGACGACGACGTGATGGTGCTCGAAGTACTCGGCGGGCACCTGAGCTGGAGTGTGTTGTCCGGGCAAGCTGTTCCGGCCGCGGTGATCGACGACATCGATGCCGCGCAAGAGTGGATCTGGGCGATCTACGGCGAACCCGTCGCGCTCGCGGTCGCCGAATATCAGGATGGGCGGCCCACGTTCCCAGCCCGCCCGGAACTTCCGCGGCTGATCACGCACGCCTGGCGGCTCGGCTTCGCGCATTGGGCAGCGCGCTGGTGGCCCGCCTCAACCCTCGACGGCATCGCGGCACTTGATCCCGTCATGCTCGAGGAGGAGATCGCCGAGCTCACCGAGCAGTGCGAGATGCTTGCCGACGGGGACGACGCGGGAGTGCCGTTCATTCCGCCCGTGTCCACGAATGTGACTGTGCGCCAGTCTGATTACGCGCTCGCTGCCGGGGGCGATACGGAGTCGAACGTGCTGACCCTGGATCGTGGCGTCGGCGGCTGGGACTGGCGCGGCTGCCCGCCCGGGCTGATCGACGCCTCCGAACAGGCGGTGTCCTGGGAGCTGGCGCGCGACGCCGGGCTCACCATCGCCCGCGTCAGCGTGGTGGCCGCACCCCAGCTCACCGGCCCGGTACCGGCGCACCTGCGGCCGCACGCGCGGATCGCCGAGGCCGCCGAGATCGAACTCGAGCTGTCCGGCGACAGTTGGATCGGACAGACGGCGGTCGCCGGGGAAGACGCCGTGACCGTGGACATCTATGTGCCCGGCGTCGGCGTGCCGGACTACGAAGACCGTGGTGGACCGGAAATTCGCAGGCGCATACGGGAATTCGCGACGACCCGATTGCGCCGGGCTACCGAACCGGTCAGCGATGCCTTCGACGCGCCGCTGCGAGCCGAGATCGCCGCCGCGGCCGAAGATTCGGATTTCTGATGAACCGCTCGGCCGACGATCTACCGGAGCTGTGATGGACCAGGAAACACCGGATGACGGACGCGAAGTACTGCTCGCCGGGGCCGAGGCGTATCAGCGCGGGGAGGTCGCTGAGGCGCTGCGGATTTTCTCCGAAGCGGTTCAGACAACCACCGGCGCGCTGCGGGTCAGCGCGCTGGTCAATGCCGCGAGCATGGCCGACGAGCTCGGCGACCACGCCACGGCGCTGGCGTGGTTTCGCGAGGCGCTGGCCGAGATCCCCGAGGACGCGATCGAAAAGCGTTGCAGTGCACTGGTGAATGTCTCGCAGGCACTACAGCACCTCGGCGAACTGGACGAGGCGCAGGCAGCGCTGGAAGAAGCCCGGGGGTTGCTCGCTGACAGCGGTGCGGAACTCGGCATGCTGCGCGTGGCCTGTCTGCTGTCGCTGGGCGCGGTGGCTTTCCACCGCGGTCAATGGATCCGGACCATCGAGATCGCCACCGAATCCTTGGACACCGCGGTCCGCTACGCGCCGCACCTGGCCGGACATCCGTTGATGAACCTGGCGGGCGCCTACTTCGAGACCGGCCGCCACGACCTGGCCCTCGACTTCACCCAGCAGGCGCTGGCCGCGTTCGAATCTGCCGGCGACGTCAACGCCGTCGCCGAGACCAGGCAGAACCTCGCCACCATGCACATCCGGCTGAACCAGCATGACGCGGCCGAACCACTGCTGCGGGCCAGCCAGGACTACTTCGAGCAGGCCGGGCTGGGCCACCGCGCCGGTATCGGTCTCAAAACTCTCGGCTTCCTCGCCGAAGGCCGCGCCGACCTGCCGCAAGCGCACGACCGCTACAGCCGCGCCTACGAATACTTCCGCGACTCGGGCGCGGTACTGGACGCGGCCGACGTCCAGGTCCGCCTGGCCACCGTCGCCTACGTCAACGGCCAGATCGACGAAGGCGAAACCCTCCTGGCCGCCGCCTACTCCGCCTACGCCGAACGCGGCCTCGGATTGCACTGCGCACAAATCGATTACTGGCACGCCCTGCTCCTGGAATCGGTCATCGACGACGTCACGGACCCCACCACCGCACTCGCCGCCGCCACCGACCTCGCCGTCACCTCCGCCCTCGCCATCGACGCCGTCCGCCACACCTTCCCCAACGGCAACCAGCGCCACCAGTGGAACACCCAAATCGCCGACCCCGCCCTGCGTTTGGCCTTCCGCTTCGCGTACCTCAGCGGCGACGGCCAACTCCTGGCCGACCTCATCGAAACCCAATGCGCCGGCGCCACCTTGCAACCCACCGCCCCCACCCCCACCACCAACCAATTCCCCATCGAATTCCTCGACCCCGGTCCCCCCGAACCCGACACCCCAACTCATCCCGGCACGTTCTTGGCCGGGACCCAGGCGGGGCCGCTACCGGCTAACGCACCGAGCGCCCCCGCGGCTACCTTGCGCCTGGCCTCCGCGCTGGCCGATGTGGCCGCGGCCGAAGGGCTTCCGGTTTCCCTACCACCTCGCCTCGTCCGCCAACCTGACGGCCACATCGCCCTCGATGCCTACATCACGGCGGCAGAGCAACGCTATGGCCGACCGGTTCGCGATACCCGGGAGGTCACGGTATGACGCGTACGCCTGAGCAACCGACGGTGCTGGTGCGGATGGCCGATGCCGGGGATCTCTACATGTCGTGGCGGTGGGTCGGGGATGTCGGGCCGGGCGGGGTGAGCATGCTGCCCGGCGGGCCGATCGATGATGTGGTGGCCAGGCTCGCCAGGGAGCTGCCGATTCCCGGGGCACCTGAGGGGCTCGAACGGGCGCTCACCACCGGGGCTTTCGCGACGCTGGAGTCGGAATACCTACTGGCGCGGGATCTTTCCCGGGCGTTGCTGCCCTCCGGGCTGGCCGGGCAACTGGCGCACTTGCATGCGCAGGGGATCCGTCCGCTAATTCGTCTGCAACCCTCCCCCCGTCTGGCGCAGGTTCCCTGGGAGATCCTCGCGCCCGCCCCGGACCTGCGATTGCTCGATCTCGCCGATATCAGCCTGCTGGCGCCCGCGAGCATCGTGGGCGCGCCCGGGCGCACCGCCCGCCACTGGGCCGACCAGCAGCACCTGCCCTTGGTCGCGATCCTCGACCCGCGCATACCCGGATTCCGCGCGGACTCGGCCCTAGGGTCGGTACTCGGCCGGATGGACGCGCCGTCCGCGTTGACCGAGCGCATCGCCGAATATGTTGCACAGCAACGGTTCATGCCCGAGGTGAGCGGCCCGCTGGCGGCCTTCCGCCGCACCGACGTCAACCGCGACTGGCTCAGCACCGCGCTGCGCAAAGGCGCGAGCCGCCTGCTGTACGTCGGACACGTCACCGCCGCTCCTCCGGCATCCGGGCAGAGCGAGAACGCCGAGCTGCACCTGGCCTGCGGCGCGGAGACCACCGGCTTCGCGACGGCCAACCGCACCCACCGCCCGTTGTCCGCCAAGGATTTCCTGCTCGGCACGCACACCCTCGACCCCGAACCCGCCGCGGGCAGCGACCTGTGGCCGATTCCGAGCCGGGTCGCGCTCATCGCCTGTGAAAGCGGCGGTGACCTGCGGTTCACCGAGGCTCTCGGCTTGACCGCCGCGATGATCGCGGGCGGCGCCGAGCTCGTCACCGCCACCCGCTGGCCGCTGCCCACCGACCTCGCGTTCCAGCGGTTCGCGGGCACCGACGCGCGCCCGCTGCTGGACACGATCTACGCCGTCGACGCGGCCCACGAACAGCCCGATCCTGTTGTCGCACTGATCGATTGGCAGCGAGACCGGCTGGACGCATGGCGCGGCGGCGGCGCTATCGCGCACTCCCCGATCCTGTGGAGCGCCCTGGCGACCGTCAGCACGTAGCGCGTACTTAGGTAACGCCTGCCGAAAGTACTTATAGGCGACTGATTCGGCACCCCCTCCTCGGGCCATAACGTAGTTCTCGTAAGCAGCACAGACCGAGAAACACCAGCTCAAAGCCCTTGGAGGACATCATGAACGACATCGTCGCCGCCTACCTGGAAGCCTGGAACACCACCGACGCCGCGGCCCGCACCGCCGCCGTCGCCCGGGTCTTCACCGCGGACGCCACCTACGTCGACCCGATGGTCGATGTCGCCGGCCACGCCGGACTGGAAGCCGTCATCGCCGGCGTGCAAGCCCAGTTCCCGGGCTGGACCTTCCGCCTCGGCGGCCCGGTCGACGCCCACCACGACCAGGTCCGCTTCACCTGGGACCTGGGCCCGGCCGACGGCCCCGCGATCGTGGTCGGTTTCGACGTGGCGATCATCGCCGACGGCAAGATCGCCAAGGTCTACGGCTTCCTGGACAAGGTCCCCGCCGCCGCCTGATCCAGGCGAAAAACCCTCCCCCCATTGCTTTTACGAGAAAGAGCCCCACCATGAGCACCACCACCGCCACCCCTGCCGCCCTCTCCGCCCTGCTGGCCCCCGGACCGAAGCTGCTGCGGCTCTCGCTCCGCCTCGACGCGGTGATCACCGGCGTCAACGGCCTCGCCTACCTGGCCCTGTCCGGCCCGCTGGAGTCCCTGCTCGGCCTGGATCGCGGCATCGGCATCCCGATCGGCATCTTCCTCACCCTCTACGGCCTCACCGTCGCCGTCATCGGCAACCCGGCCAACCCCAACATCCCCGCCGCCCGCGGCGTCGCTGCCCTCAACGCCGCCTGGGTCGCCCTCAGCCTGATCGCCCTCGTCGCCGGGGCACTCGACCTCAACCTCGTCGGCTCTATCTGGACCGTCATGCAGGCCGGCACCGTAGGCGCCTTCGCCGCCCTGCAGTACCTGGGAATCCGCAAGGCCTCCTGACCCGAAAAGACCCCCACGCCCTACGCGGCACCGGCTACCGGTGCCGCGTCAGCGCGTTTGCTCAGTGGTCGTCGTAGTGGTCACCGTGCATGGCGTGGCGGTGGCCGTCGTGCAGGTAGTCGACGTGGTCGCCGTGCGGAACCGAGTCGTGGCCGCAGTCGGGGCCGTGGACGTGGGAGTGGTTGTCGCAGGGCTGGTGGCCGGCGGGTTCACACTCGTCGTAGTGGCCGTCGTGGGCGCGGTGCAGGTGACCGTCGTGCGCGTAGTCGATGTGGTCGCCGTGCGGGACCGGGGTGTGGCCGCAGTCGGGACCGTGGACGTGGTCGTGTGCGGTGTGCTCGAGGTGTGCGGTGGTCATCAGAATTTCCCTCTTCTCGTCCGTGAATGGGTGGTTCTGGATACCGAAAACACATTAGCGAATACGCATTATTGAAGGTTGCTCAGGATGTGCTAACCAATCGCGATCAGCAATTCCGATAGGCGGTGCCTGTTCGACCGATTTATCGGAATTACCGCCCTTCGGTGACGGTGGCCTGCTCCAGCGGATCGATCGGACGGCCGGCCTTCGGGCGCGCCTCGCGCATGCGGCGATCGAGGTAGTTGACCAGGTGGGTCAGCGGAATGGTCAGCATCAGGTAGACCAGTCCGGCGGCGACCAGGGGCGAGAGATTGCCGGTCTGCGCGTTGAGGTCCCGGCCGACAGCGAACAGTTCGCGCTGGGTGGCGAGCAGGCCGAGGAAGTAGATCAGCGAGGAGTCCTTGATCAGCGCGATGAACTGGTTCATCAAGGCGGGCAGCACTTTTCGAACACCCTGCGGGATGACGATCAGCCGCATCGACTGCCGGTAGCTGAGGCCCAGCGCGGCCGCCGCTTCGCGCTGACCGGTGTCCACCGACTGGATACCGGAGCGGAAGATCTCGCCGATGTAGGCCGAGGCCAGCAGGGCCAGGGCGAGCGCGCCGAGCCAGTACGGGTTGTTGCCGGTCAGGTTCCGCGCGACCGGGCCCAGACCCAGGCCGATCAACAGGATGATGACGACGGCGGGCAGGCCGCGGAAGATGTCGGTGTAGATCCGGGCCGGCCAGCGCAGCCAGCGCGTGCGCGAGATGCCCGCGACGGCGAGCAGCATGCCCAGCACGCTGCCGAGAATGCCCGAAACCAGCGCCAGGATCAGGGTATTCGGCAGGCCGGTCTTGATCAGATCGGGAAATGCCTTGCGGTACAACGACCAATCGAAGAACGTCTCGCGCAACTGCTGCAGCGTCGACTTCGGCGCGGACGGCGCCGCGGGCTGCTGGTCGCCGGCCTGCTCGGCGGCGATGGCCGCGAAGTCCGGCAGCTGCGGCATGGGCGCGGCCTTGGATCCCGGCTTCCAGCCCGGCGGGAACTGGCGGGGCACCCACTCGGAGTAGAGCTGGGCGTAGGTGCCGTCCGCGATCACCGCGTCCAAACCGCTGTTGAGCGCGTCGATCAGCGGCTGGTTGCTCTTGCCGACCGCCCAGGCCGCGAAATTGTCCAGACTGTAGGCATTTTGGACGACGGCGGTCCCGTCGCCGGGCTTGATCGCGCCGTCGGCCTGCGCGGACGGGGCCACCCAGGCATCGACCTGGCCGGACTTCAGATTCGCGTAGGCGGTGTTGTAGTCGGGAAACTTCACCGGGTCCAGACGCAGGGTGTTGACGACGTAATCGTCCTGCACGGTGCCCTGCACGACGGCGATCCGGCTACCCGCGGTCAGGTCCGCGAAGGTCTTGATTCCGCTGCTCTCGCGCACCACCAGCGCGAAGTAGCCGAAGTCGTAGCCGTTGGTGAAGCCGACGAGGTCACGCCGCGCCGCGGTAGTGGTGATGTTCGAGGAGCCGACATCGAACCGCTTGCCCGCCACCTGCGCCAGCAGACCGGCGAACTCGGTGCCCGAGAACTGAACGCGCAGGCCGATCTTCGCGGCGACGGCTTCCAGCAGCAGGTTATCGAACCCGGTGAACTGCCCCTGGGAGTTCACGCAGATGCTGGGCGGCGCGTCCGAGAGCGTGCCGACACTGAGCACGCCGGGGGTGATCAGGCCCAGCTTCCCGACGTCGATCGAGCTCAGCGGTTCCGACGACGCGGTCGTGTATTTGTCCGGCCCCGCCGCCTCGGACGAGGCGAGATTCTGCGGTGCGGCGGAGGCGGCGCTCAACCCGGGCGGCGCGCACAGATCCCGGGTGGAGCCGTCGCCGGACGAGCACCCCGTCGCCAGGACTCCGACGGCGAGCAACATCACGGCGATCAACGCGCGCAACCGCACGAAAAGCAGACTGGCCATGACCGGCAAGCCTATCGGCGGTGCACGCGAATACCCAGTTACCCGGGTGAGGGTTGCGCCACGCGGTTCAGGCCAGGCCGGTCACCGCGTCCGGGTTCACCTCGTCCCGCCAGCGGATCGCCTGCGCCACCTCGGACAGGTCGTAGTCGGGCCCGTTCACCGCCACCGTGAACAACGTGACCCCGGCGGCGTGCAGGCCCTTGGCGTCGGCGACGCCCTGCCACTGCACCGACCGTTCGATCGCGGCCTGCTGCCGTCCGACGGCGGCGCAGTGGTCGGCCAGGATCGCGTTCTTGCGGGCCAGCACGTCCTCGTCGGCGAAGCTGTGCCAGATATCGGCGTACTCGGCGACCAGGCGCAGCGTCTTCTTCTCGCCGCCGCCACCGATCAAGATCGGGATATCGCGGGTCGGCGCCGGGTTGAGTTTCTTCAGCCGCGCGTCGATCCGCGCCATCGAGTCCTTCAACAGCGCCAAACGGGTTCCGGGCGTGCCGAATTCGTAGCCGTACTGCTCGTAGTCCTTCTCGAACCAGCCCGCGCCGATCCCGAGAATCAACCGGCCGTCGCTGACGTGGTCCACCGTCCGCGCCATATCGGCGAGCAGATCCGGATTGCGGTAACCACCGCCGGTGACCAGTGCGCCGATCTCGACTCGCTCGGTCTGCTCGGCCCAGGCGCCCAGCATCGTCCAGCATTCGAAATGCGCGCCGTCGGGGTCACCGTAGAGCGGATAGAAGTGGTCCCAGTTGAAAACGATGTCGACGCCCAGCTCCTCCGCGCGCAGCACCGCGTCCCGGATCAGGCCGTAGCGCGGGGAGTGCTGCGGTTGCAGCTGGATGCCGATACGCACTGGTCTGCTCATCCGAGTCTCCTCTACGTAGTTCCCCGAACGAGGCTACCGATCTCCGGCGAACCTTGTAGAGTCCTGCCAACCCTGTACTCGGATCGTCCGGCACGTTCCTGCCGGTGAATGGGATGGTTTCGTCATGGCTACTGTGACCTTCGACAGCGCGACCCGGCTCTACCCGGGCTCGAACAAGCCGGCCGTCGACCAGCTGAATCTGGAGATCGCCGACGGTGAATTCCTGGTTCTGGTCGGTCCTTCCGGCTGCGGTAAATCGACTTCGCTGCGCATGCTGGCCGGCCTCGAGGAGGTCAACGGCGGGCGCATCCTGATCGGCGCGAACGACGTCACGCACGCCGAGCCGAAGGAACGCGATATCGCCATGGTGTTCCAGAACTACGCGCTCTACCCGCACATGACGGTCGCGGAGAACATGGGCTTCGCGCTCAAACTCGCCAAGGTCGCCAAGGCGGAGAAGGACCAGCGGGTCCTGGAGGCCGCCAAACTGCTGGATCTGGAGCCCTACCTGGACCGCAAGCCCAAGGCGCTCTCCGGTGGTCAGCGCCAGCGCGTGGCGATGGGCCGCGCCATCGTGCGCCAGCCGCAGGTCTTCCTGATGGACGAGCCGCTGTCCAACCTGGACGCGAAACTGCGGGTGCAGACCCGTACCCAGATCGCGAAGTTGCAGCGCAACCTCGGCACCACCACCGTTTACGTCACCCACGACCAGGTCGAGGCCATGACCATGGGCGACCGCGTCGCGGTGCTCAAGGACGGCCTGCTGCAGCAGTGCGCCACCCCGCGCGACCTGTACCGGGACCCGGCCAACGCCTTCGTCGCCGGATTCATGGGTTCCCCGGCCATGAACATGTTCACGCTGCCGGTGGACAATGGCACCGTGTCGGTGGGCGGGCACGCGCTGGCGGTGCCGCGCTCGGTGGTCGAGGCGGCCGAGGGCTCGGTGGTCGTCGGCATCCGCCCCGAGCACCTGGAGATCGGCGGCAGCCTGGCCAAGGGCATCGAGATGGAGGTCGACGTGGTCGAGGAACTCGGCTCCGACGCCTACCTCTACGGCCGCACCATCGCGGACAGCACCGCCAACGGCGCCGGCGAAATCATTGTGGCGCGGGCGGATTGGCGGAATCCGCCGGCCAAGGGCACCCGCCTGACGCTGGCTACCACGCCGGACCACACCTACTTCTTCTCCGCCAACGACGGCCGTCGCCTGAACTGAGACGTGCGAGCGCCCCGCCCGAGCTCCCCGGCGGGGTGTTTCACACCGCGATGAACATCGAGATCGACGCCAGCACCAGCAGCACCGACGCGCCCGCCCACACCAGGCTGGACCGTCCGCGTTCGCGTGCGATCCGGCCCATGATCCGCGGCACGAACAGGATCAGGCCGATCACGACCCAGCACACCGCCAGGGCAGCAAGCACTTCCGCGATCGCCACGCCACCCTGAAAGTAGGTGACGACCAGCGCGAAGGTGGCGTAGAGAACGGCGCCGCCGCCGAGAATGGCCGCGAACGTGTACAGCAGTTTGCTCACCTTCGCGTCCCAAGATCTCGGCCGCCGCTCCGGCTGATACTGGTACGGCATATCTCCATCATGTCGCCGCTGGACCGGTTCCGGGCCGGGATCAGGGACGGAGTATCGGCGGGTGGTCCGGTACGGATCGGGCATGCCTTCATCATGGCAATGCCCGATCGGTCCCGGCACAGGAAAACTACTCAGGTGCGCAACGTCACGGTGTTCAGCTGTGCTTTCGCCGCTTCCGCCGGGCGCGCACCCAGTCGTCGTTGACCCGCACGCCCAACTCCTCCAGCTCGATTTCCCGGCCCCCGGCGCTGCGGATCTCCACCCGCACCGGAGATCCGGTGGCAGCCTCGACGAGTTCCAAAGGGGCAGGCCCGGGTTGGAGATAGGCATCGCCCCACTGCCATAGGGCGAGGACCGCCGGGAGCAGGTCGCGACCCATCGCGGTCAGCACGTATTCGTTCCGGGTGCGTTTGCCTTCCTCCTGGTAGGGCCGTTTCTCGAGCAGACCCGCGGCGGTGAGCTTGCGGAGTTGCGCGGCCGCGGCCGCGTCGGTGATGCCGATACGAGCGGCAAAGCCGTCGAAGCGGCGGGTGCCGTAGTAAGCCTCGCGCAGAATGAGGATGGCCGAGCGGGTCCCGACCAGGTCGAGCGCCTTCGCGACGGAGCACTCGCTGGGTTGCCAGGAACTCAGATCTGCCAAGGGTCCTTCCATCACGGCTGCCATGACACACATCATAGCCGGGCTGACTTGTGTCAACTATGGCCAGGCGTACCCTGACTATTGGACGCAATAGTCAGCCCTGAGAGGACAGCATCATGAGAGACGCGGTGATCGTCGAGGCGGTACGCACCCCGATCGGCAAGGGCAAGCCGAACGGCGCACTCCACGACGTGCACGCGGTGGACCTGCTCGCGCACAGCCTGCGCGCGGTGGTGGACCGCAGCGGGATCGATCCCGCACTGATCGACGACGTGATCGCCGGCATCGTCACCCAGGTCGGCGAACAGGGCTCGAACATGGCCCGGCGGGCGGCGCTGGCCGCGGGCTACCCCGAGTCGGTGCCCGCCACCACGGTGGACCGGCAGTGCGGGAGCAGCCAGCAGGCCATCCACTTCGCCGCACAGGGCGTCATCTCCGGGGCCTACGACATCGTGGTCGCCGCCGGGGTGGAGTCGATGGGCCGAATTCCCATGGGCGCCAACCTGGTCGGCTCCACGGACCCGTCCGGCATCGGTTTCGCCGCCCGTTACCCGGAAGGTCTTGTCCCACAGGGCATCAGCGCGGAGCTGATCGCCGCCCGCTGGGGCCTGAGCCGGACCCAGCTCGACGAGTTCGCGCTCGCCAGCCACGAAAAAGCCGCGCTGGCAACGAAGAACGGCTCGTTCGCGGCGCAGCTGGCCCCGCTGAACGGCCTGGAGACCGACGAGGGCATCCGCGTCGGGAGCTCCTTGGAGACGCTGGGCAAGCTGCGCCCCGCCTACTACGACGAGGCCATGGCCGCCCGCTTCCCGGAGATCGGCTGGCAGATCACCGCGGCCTCGGCCAGCCAGGTCAGCGACGGCAGCGCCGCGACGCTGATCATGACCAGCGAACGGGCCCGGGAACTGGGCCTGCAGCCGCTGGCTCGGCTGCACAGCTTCGCCGTAGCCGGTGACGACCCGCTGCTGATGCTGACCGCCGTCATCCCGGCGACCCGGAAGGTGTTGCAGCGCGCCGGTTTGCGGCTCTCCGACATCGACCTGGTGGAGATCAACGAGGCCTTCTCGCCGGTGGTGCTGGCCTGGGCCAAGGACACCGGCGCGGACCTGTCCCGGGTGAACGTCCACGGGGGCGCGATCGCCATCGGCCATCCGCTCGGGGCCTCCGGAGCCCGGCTGGCCACCACGCTCGTGCACGCCATGCAGGAGCGCGGCGCGCGCTACGGCCTGCAAACCATGTGCGAGGCAGGCGGTTTGGCCAACGCCACCGTCTACGAACGGCTCTGAACGCCGCGGCGGCACCCACGGGGTGGGTGCCGCCGCTCGTCAGACGGCCAGCACGACTTGGCGGACCAGTTCCCCGAACAGATAGCAGCCGACCAGCGCGGCGAGACCGACCAGCGGCCGCCACCACAGCGTGCGCTGGTCGACCGCCGCGAGCACCAGCTGCCAGAGCCCGAGCGGTAGCGCGAACAGACTCCCCAGCAGGCCGATCCCGGCGGTGATCCCGTATCCGCCACCCGCCGGCGCCACCGCGTCCACAGAGCTCGGCGCGAGCGCCGCCAGCACCACGACGGCCAGGAACAACACCGCGCCGCACACCGCGTCCCAGTACCGGAATCGTTGCGGTACCGCGAAATTCGTCTCGATTCCCACGTTCGCGAAAGACATGTCAGTTCCCGAAAACGGCGAGGAACGCGATGATCCCGCCGGCACCGAACGCGGCGGCCATCAGCAGCTGCGCTCGGCTGGGCGCGCCCCACGGCCCGGATCTGCCGTGCCAGAGCCCGTTCAGAATGCCGACCAGCGACCACACCAGCGCAGCGCCTATCCCCAGCCAGCTCACAGTCATCCCCAGGCCGACGAACAGCGCGCCGTTCGCCTCCGCACCGAGGTAACCGAAGACCGCGAACCCGATCGTCAACCACGCCGCGATCCCACCCAGCACCAACGTTCCCGCATACTGCACCGCCGCCGCGACGGCAGCCCGTGGAAACCGCTCTCCCCTTGTCATGCCCAGAACAATGTGCCGCGCCACTTTCAACCCGCTGACCAGAACCTTATGGCGGTGCGCCGGTCCTGCCCGGGCTCCGTAGGGTGGGGGTCGATGAGCGACCAGAGCCTTGCCGACCAGCCTGTTGTCTACGCGATTCCGATGCGCACACGGTTTCGCGGGATCACCGTGCGGGAGGGGATGTTGCTCCCCGGACCGCTCGGGTGGGGTGAGTTCTGCCCGTTCCCCGAGTATGACGATCGGGAGGCGGCCGGATGGCTGGCGACGGCGATCGAGCAGAGCACGGTGGGGTGGCCGGCGCCGGTGCGAGCTCGGATTCCGGTCAATTGCACTGTTCCCGCCGTGGATCCGGAATCGGCGCATCGGATTGTCGTCGCGTCGGGCTGCCGGACCGCCAAGGTGAAGGTCGCCGATCATCCGGGGTCGCTGACCGAGGATCTGGCCCGGGTCGAGGCCGTGCGGGACGCGCTGGGGCCCGCGGGAGCGATCCGGGTGGACGCGAACGCGGTGTGGGATGTGGATACCGCGATTTCCAACATCAACGAGATCGATCGGGCCGCAGGCGGTTTGGAGTACGTCGAGCAGCCGTGTCGCACGATCGAGGAGTTGGCGGCCGTGCGCCGCAAGGTCGAGGTGCGGATCGCCGCCGACGAGTCCATTCGCCGTGCCGAAGACCCGATGCGCGTCGCGGTGGCGGGAGCGGCGGATATCGCGGTTCTCAAATGCACGCCGCTCGGCGGGGTGCGGCGAGCCTTGCAGGTGGCCGAGGCGGCGGGGCTGCCGTGCGTGGTGTCTTCGGCCCTGGAATCCAGTGTGGGCCTTTCGGCCCAGTTGGCCTTGGCGGGCGCACTCCCCGAACTCGACTTCGCTTGTGGTCTCGGCACCACTTCGCTGTTCGAGGGCGACGTGGTCGCCGATTCGCTCCGCCCGGTCGACGGCTACCTCTCGGTCCCCCGCACACCACCGGCGCCGGATCCGGCATTGCTCGCGCGGTACCGCCACCCGGACCCCGATCGCATCACCTGGTGGCACAACCGCCTCGATCGAGTTCGCCGGTTTCTGGACCGTTAGCCGACGCTCGAGCCTTCGATCGGGCCCGATGGCCCACCCGGTCTGATCACGGCGGGCACAGACCGTCGAGCACCGCGCTCAGGCCACGCCGAAAACGTTCTCGCGCATCGGTGTTCGCATAGCGACCGAGGAAGGCTGCCGCGCGCGTGGCGCCGGCGCTGTCGGCGGCCCGCTGGTTCGGCGCATCCATCGTGGGCGCCTGGACGGTGGAACCTTCGCGCGCCCAAGCGGATTCGGCGAGCGCGGCACCGAGCACGTAATAGTAGAAGCCGGTCGTAGCGGCCACCAAACCCTCGTCCCGGAATCCGGCCGACTCGAGAACTTCCAGTATCGAGCCGAACTGCGCGACGGCTGCCGGACCCATCGGCGGCGCGGTACCCACCAGCGCCGCCGCCCAATGATGCCGCAGCAGGGCCTCGAATGTCCGACTGCCTATGTTCTCCAGGGCTTTCCGCCAATCCCCGGATGCGTCGACCGACTCCAGTGTTTCCGCGAAGACCGCGTCCAACGCGTACTCGAGCAGGTCGTCCTTGTTCGCGACGTAGCCGTACAGCGTCATCGGCGGTACCGCGAGCCGATCGGCCAGCTTGCGCATGGTCAGCCCCGGCACCGAGTCCTCATCGAGCAGCGTCAGCGCGGCGGACACTATCCGCGCGCGGTCCAGCGCCGGTCGGCCACGGACCGGCTTCTCGGGGCGCAGCCACACCGACTTCCTCTCAGGCATTGACCGATCATACGTAGTTCGTACAATGAACGGATTACGTACAACGTACGAGAACTGAGGTCGAGATGCCCGCGAATCAGCTGAGCAAGGTGGACACCGTAATCGTCGGAGCGGGGGTATCCGGCCTGGCGGCCGCACGACGGCTCGCCGACCGCGGACAGTCCGTGGTTGTGCTCGAAGCCCTTCCGCGCGTCGGCGGTCGAACGCTGACCGAGCAGGTGGCCGGCACCGTGCTCGACGCGGGGGCGACCTTGGTCTACCCGGTGCACGACAACGTGTTCCGGCTCGCGCGGGCCCACGGCGTGCAGCTTTTCGAGAGCAACTTCGAAGGACGCTTCCTGCTGCACACCGCCGGTACCACCCGCGGTTTTCGTTACGGCAACCCCCGCGTGCTGAAGTTGTTCGGCGCACCGGCTCAGCGCCTGCTCCGACCGATCGTTCGTCTCACGGCACGATGGACCACGCTGCCGGTCGAAACCATGGTGCAAGTGCTGGAAGTCCTGTCGGCCTTGGACGCGCTCGCCGCGACCATTCCCGCTTCGGCGCCCTGGACCGCTCCCGGCGCCCACCATCTCGACAACCGCACCTTCGGTTCGTGGCTGCGCGAGCAGCTAACCGACCCCCGGGCCCGCCAGCTGTTCGAGGCCAATTTCGCCGGGTATCTGCCCGAGGCCACGTCGCTGCTCTTCGCCCTGCACTTCCTGGGCACCTGGGGAAGCATCGGCAGCCTCTTGGCCGGGCCCGCACGGGTATACCGATTCCGTGGCGGTGCACAGGAATTGACCCACGCCCTGGCGCGGTCGCTGGGGGAACGTGTCATCGTCGGCAGCCCTGTCCACGCCATCACCCACCACTCGGCGGGCGTCGTCGTGCGATGTGCGGAAGCCGAATTCCAGGCAGATCGGGTGATCGTCGCGATCAGCCCGGTCGGCGCTCGGCACTTGCGCTTCGATCCAGAGCCCCCGCAAGACCGCGTCCGGCTGCAACACGCCTGGCAGCCAGTGCACGGGCGCAAGATCAACATCGTCTACGACGAACCGTTCTGGCGACAGGCGGGACTTTCGGGCTCGGCCCTGACCGATCTCGAGGCGGTCCCGGGACTGCTCGACGCCTCCCCCACGGACGGAAGCGTCGGCATCCTGTCGGGCTATCTCCCCGGCGATCGAGGCTCCGCCGATCCGGCGGAGCGGCGGCGCGCGGTGCTCTCGGTGTGCACCGCGCTGTTCGGACCGCGCGCTGCCGAACCACTCCACTATCTCGAGAAGAACTGGGAGGAAGAGCCTTTCGCCTACGGCTGTGAAGGCGGCCTCACGGTCGGCGCCCTCACCACCGCCCGCCGCTTGCCGAAGACTCCCGTCGGCCGGGTGCACTTCGCCGGTGTCGAGACCGCCGATGCCTGGATGGGTTTCCTCGCCGGCGCCGTTCAGGCCGGTGAACGCGCCGCCGACGAAGTCCTCGCGGCGAACCCCACCCGGCCGCTCGCTAGTTGAACCGGACGCCGCAATTCAACAGCGTGGCGCGCAGCAGCAGGGCGGCTTCGGGACCGATGACTCCGTCGACCAATTCCAGGTACCGGCAGCAGAATTCGGGGCCGTGGGCAGCTTCGAAGCCGGTGGCCAAATGGTGGGCGATTTCGTGCAGCACCACGAGTTCCCGGAGAGCCCACGCGGTCCCGCCGGTGTGCAGAGGTACCGCCAGGACCGCGTCGGCCGCCTCGTAATGGGCAGCGGTCGCTCCGGCACGCGACCGGACCCGCACCGGGACCGAGGCCCTATCCCATTGCGCCCGTACCCAATTGAGCGCGAGCACCTTGTCAGCATAGGCCTGCACGGAGGCCACCGAGGCGAAACGGCGTTCGATCGGCAGGGTGATCTGGGAACCGTAGAGGTCGACGGTTCGGCTGCCGTATTCGTCCGCGCGGTCGAATACCCCGCGTACCAATTGTTCGGCGTCATAAACCTTGGCCCGCTGGCCGTCGCGCACGCTCATCGCACAGATCCCCCGCGTCTACGGTTCGTCAATTGTCCACGACCGCGTCATTCCGCGCGTCCGCGCGGGGTCAATTGCCCACGAGCAGCGCCCAACTCGGGCGAAGTGCCCAGGCGCGCCGCTTTACCCGCGCGATCACCGGCGCGCCGGGCCGCCGCGGAATGCCCCGCAGAGGCCTGCGGCCCCCGCCAGGTACCGCGCGCCTCGGAGGTCTGTTTATAAAAGTCGACGAGCTCGATTTCCTTGTTGCGCAGCGCCAATGCCGTGCCGCTCGCCGATTCCGACGGCGCCACCGCCTCGGTCTCGACCTCCTGCTTCACCACCGCCAGCCGCTTCCCGACCCGCGCCGCGAACGCCATCTGGAAATTCAGCCGTGCCGTCACCGGCGCCACCGGCGCCTGCACCCGGCGCTGTACTGTTCGCCCCCAGCGTTTTTCGGCGACCACCTTCTCCACGGTCGCGGTTTTGTACGCGCCGGATTTGATGTAGTGATCCGAAGCCCGCACCATCTGGATCAGCAGACTTGTATACAGGGCTTCACAGGTATCGATATCGGAATCGAATCCGTAGGCGTAAACCTGGGTCGACGTCCGCGCAACATCGCAGCGCACGTCGTTGGCGTGCGCGATCGCGACGAACAACTGGACGTAGGTGCGCAGCCCCTTCTTTCCCGCCTCGCCGATCGGGATGGCCCGCTGGACCGGCGTCGGCCTGCGTTCGCGTCCGTGCACATGCGCCCGCGCCACCGCGAGATCGATGGACGACCGGGTGGCCAGCCGCTGTGCCGCGGCCAGGAAGGCTTCGGCCTCGTGCTCGTTGTCGGTCGATTCGGCTTGCCGCAGCAATCCCCCGATCCGCGTGAGCATCCGGTCGGGAACCTCATTCGGCGCAGTCATCGCCAGCCATCGTAAGAGAGACGCGCGGGACGGGCCGCGGTGAGTACGAAACCGGCACAATCGGGACGGCTTCCACACGCACCATGTATCTTGCCTTGTGCAGCGGCAGTCTGTGCCGCCGCTCACGATCAACCCTGGAGTGAACGCGATGGCTTTGAAGAAGGTGTCGGCCCTACGTACATCGCTCGCGCCGCGGGCCGCGCTGGCGGTCACCGCGTGCGCGCTGCTCACAGCGACGTTCACGAGTGCCTGCTCCAGCGACAGTGGCACGAACCCGACCAGCCAGAACCTGACCGGTCGCGGTCCGATCACCTATGTCGAAGGTAAGGACACCACCGACACGGGCGTGGTCAAGCAGCTCATCGAGCGCTGGAACGCCTCGCACCCGGCCGAGCAGGTGACGTTCAAGGAACAGTCGAACGACGCCTCGCAGCAGTACGACGACCTGGTCGAGCACATGCGCTCCAAGTCCGCCGACTACGACGTGGTCGCCCTGGACGTGCCCTGGACCGCCGAGTTCGCCGCCAAGGGCTACCTGCAGCCGCTGAAGGACACCTTCTCCATCGATACCTCGGCGCTGCTGTCCCCGCCCGTGGCCAGCGCGACCTACAACAACACGCTCTACGCCGCGCCGCGGAACACCAACGGCGGCTTGCTGTTCTACCGCACCGACCTGGTGCAGACCCCGCCGAAGACCTGGACCGACCTGCTCGGCCAGTGCGAGGTCGCCAAGGCGCAGAACATCGGCTGTTACGCCGGCCAGTTCGCGACCTACGAGGGCCTGACCGTGAACACCTCCGAGGTGATCAACGGCTTCGGCGGCACCTTCGTCGGCCCGGACGGCAAGACCCCGACCGTGAACAGCCCGCAGGCCCGCAAGGGCCTGACCACGCTGGTGGACGCCTACAAGAACGGTGATATCCCCAAGGAGGCCATCACCTTCAAGGAGCCCGAGTCGGCCAACGCCTTCCAGTCCGGCAAGCTGATGTTCCTGCGCGGCTGGCCGTCCACCTTCGGTGACCTCGGCTCCGAGGGCTCCTCGGTGAAGGACAAGTTCGCCGTGGCCCCGCTGCCCGGCGAGAACGGCGTCGGCGCCTCCACCCTGGGCGGCTACAACGCGGCGATCAGCGCCTTCTCCAAGAACAAGGCCACCGCGCTGGACTTCCTGCGGTACCTGATCAGCGAAGAGGCCCAGCAGCTGGTGGCGGCGAGCTCGCTGCCGTCGGTGCGCGCCTCGATGTACGACGACCCGGCGCTGATCGCGAAGATGCCGTACCTGCCCGCCCTCAAGGACTCGATCGCCAGCGCGGTGCCGCGCCCGGTCACCCCGTTCTACCCGGCGGTCTCCAAGGCCATCCAGGACAACGCCGCGGCAGCGCTGCGCGGTGAGAAGTCCGTGGACGACGCGATCGTCGGCATGCAGAAGGGCATCGAGTCGGCCGGCTCGTAGCAGACCCGACCCAACCGTAGGAGAGAGATTAACGGTGTCGGATCCTTCTGGAACGGCTACACGTAAACGTTTCAGCTTCCGTGAGAGCGGAAAGCCGTGGCTGTTCGTCGCACCGGTGCTCATCGCACTGGCCGTGGTCATCGGATATCCGGTGTTCCGCGCGATCTATATGTCGTTCCAGAAGGACGCGGGCCTGGACCCGGCCACGGGCATGTTCACCGAAGGCGGCTCGGCCGGCTTCTCGAACTACACCCACTGGCTCCTGCAACAGTGCGGCAACAGCCTCGGCGAGACTGTCCCCTGCTCGGACGGCACCCTCGGGTCGCAGTTCTGGCTGGCGATCGGTGTCACCTTGCTGTTCACCGTGGTCACCGTCGCGTTGGAGGCCACCATCGGCCTCGGCATGGCGATGGTGATGGGCAAGACCTTCGTCGGGCGCGCACTACTGCGCGCGGCGGTGCTGATCCCGTGGGCCATCCCGACCGCTGTCACAGCGCGGTTGTGGGAGTTCATGTTCCAGTACGACGGTGTGGTGAACCGGGTGCTCGGCACCAACATTCTGTGGACCACCGATCCGTGGGCGTCGCGGTTCGCGGTGATCGCCGCCGACGTGTGGAAGACGACGCCGTTCATGGCGTTGCTGATCCTGGCGGGCTTGCAGGTGATCCCCGGTGATGTGTACGAGGCGGCACGCGTCGACGGCGCTTCCGCCTGGCAGCGATTCACCCAGATCACGTTGCCGTTGCTGAAACCGGCACTGCTGGTGGCTGTGCTGTTCCGCACGATGGACGCGCTGCGCATGTTCGACCTCCCCGCGATCATGACCGCGGGCAACGAGAACACCCGGACCGTGTCGATCCTGGTGGTCGATCAGTTCCGGCAGGGCCCCAACAGTGCCGCGGCGCTGTCCACCATCACCTTCCTGCTCATCTTCGCGGTCGCGTTCCTGCTCGTGAAGGTGCTGGGCGCCAACGCCGTTCGCACTCAGGAAGCCCAGCGAGAAGGGGCGGTGCGCTGATGTCCGTCGCGACGAAAACCCCGGCCGCGGGATCGGTCCCGTGGACCAAGCGACTCACGTCGGTCCGGCTGTATCTCGGTGTGCTGATCATCCTGGTGTGGGGGCTCGGCCCCTTCTACTGGATGGCCGTCACCGCGTTCCGCGACCCGAACTACACCTTCGACAACACCCCGTGGCCGACCCACGTCACCTTCGAGAATTTCCGCAACGCCTTCGACACCTCACGCGGAAACGACTTCGGCCGGGCGTTGATCAACAGCTTGATCATCGGCTCGATCACCACGGTGCTCGCCCTGATCATCGGCATTTTCGCCGCCTACGCGCTGGCCCGGCTGGTGTTCCGGGGCAAGTACCTGGTGTCGGGAATCATCCTGTCCGCGTCCATGTTCCCCGTGGTCGTGCTGGTCACCCCGCTGTTCCAGCTGTTCACCGATATCGGCTGGATCGGCAAGTACCAGGCGATGATCATTCCGAACATCTCGTTCGTGCTGCCCCTGACGGTCTACATCCTGGCCTCGTTCTTCACCGAGCTCCCGTGGGAGCTGGAAGAGGCCGCGCGCATCGACGGCGCCAGCAAGATGCAGGCCTTCCGCCTGGTCATGCTGCCGCTGGCCGCGCCCGCGGTGTTCACCACCGCGATCCTGGCGTTCATCGCCGCCGTCAACGAATACCTGCTGGCGCGTCTGCTTTCCAGCGGCACCACCGAGCCGGTGACCGTCGCGATCGCCCGATTCTCCGGCAACGATCCGACCATTCCGCCCTACGCCGCGATCATGGCCGCGGGCACCATCGTCACCATTCCGCTGGTGATCATGGTTCTGATCTTCCAGCGGCGCATCATCTCCGGCCTGACCGCCGGCGGCGTCAAGAGCTAGGAATCGCGTGCCGGGGTGCGGTGATAGCATCCCGGCACATCCCGGCGCGATACTCTCGAAGCGTCAGGTGTGCTTTACCGATCGTTGCTTTGGCACAGGTGAGTTCGACCGACGCTCCGGGAGGAGATGCTCGTGCGATCGTTGTTCGGCAAGCGAAGAGGGCGGGAGAAACCCGCCGCGTCCTATCCCTCGCTCGCGGGCTGGGACGAGCCGACACTGCCGGCGATCGCACCGGTCAAGGCCGATCCCAGACCCCGCCCCGCCAGGAAACGCCCGGCCCCGAGCCCCGATCGGCCGACGCGCTCGCGCGCCGAACGTGCCAGAAGACTGGCGCTGGCGCTGTTCATCCTCTTCGTCGGCGTGCCCGCGCTGCTGTCGGGCCTGGCCTACTGGAGCGCCGAGATCCCCGACCCGGCCGCCATGCAGACCAATCAGATCGCCACCATCCTGGCTTCGGACAGCAGCACCGTCATCTCCAAAGTCGTTCCCCCGGACGGTAATCGAACCCCGGTCCCGCTCACCCAGGTGCCGCAGCACGTGCGCGACGCGGTCATCGCCGCCGAGGACCGCAGCTTCTACACCAACGCCGGCTATTCCAGCTCCGGCTTCCTGCGCGCCAGCCGCGACAACCTGCTCGGCCGGGAGAACGCCGGCGGCGGCTCCACCATCACCCAGCAGTACGTGAAGAACGCCTTCCTCGGCTCCGAACGCACCGTGAGCCGCAAGATGCGCGAGCTGATCATCGCCGCGAAGATGTCCAAACAGTGGAGCAAGGACGACATCCTCGCCGCCTACCTCAACACCGTCTACTACGGCCGCGGCGCCTACGGGATCGCCGCCGCGTCCAAGGCCTACTTCGGCAAGGACCCGGTGCACCTGTCCCGGGCCGAGGGCGCGGTGCTGGCCGCCGTGCTGCGCACCCCCTCGCTGCTGGATCCGGAAACCCATCTGCCGGAACTGAAGGCGCGCTGGCAGTACGTGCTCGACGGGATGATCGAGATGGGCGTGCTCGCCCCCGGCGACCGGGACGCGACCCGCTTCCCCGACATCCTCCCGATCTCCGAGATGCCGAGCGAGAACGAGGCGCGCGGCCCCGAGGGTTTGATCCGCACCCAGGTGCTGCGCGAACTGCGCGACTCCGGCATCAGCGAACGCGACCTGAACACCGGCGCACTGCAGATCACCACCACCATCGACACCCGGGCCCAGCAAGCCGCGCTCGGCGCGCTCGGCGACCGGCTCGGCGGGCAGCCGCCCGAACTGCGCGGCGCCGTGGTGTCGATCGATCCGCGCTCGGGCGCGGTGCGCGCCTACTACGGCGGCACCGACGGCATCGGCTACGACTTCGCTCAGGCGCCGCTGCAAACCGGTTCGGCCTTCAAGGTTTTCGCGGCGATCGCGGCCCAGCAGCAGAGCATTCCACTGCACCGGGTGATGGACAGTTCACCGATCACCGATCGCGGCACCAAGATCACCAACGTGGACGGGGAGAGCTGCGGCAAGTGCAGCCTCGCCGAAGCGCTCAAGCGCTCGCTGAACACCAGTTTCTACCGGCTGACCATGACCATGTTCGACGGTCCCGGCGCGATCGCCGACGCGGCGCACCAGGCCGGCATTCCGGAGGAGATCCCCGGGGTGGCGGGCAAGACGCTGACCGAGGACGGCGGGCGCCCGCTCAACGGAATCGTGCTGGGCCAGTACCTGGTTCGCCCGATCGACATGGCCTCGGCCTACGCCACCATCGCCGCCGGCGGCGTCTATCACCCGCCGTACTTCGTGCAGCGCGTGGTCACCGGCGACGGGCGCGTACTGCTCGACCGCGGCGCTCCCGAAACCCGCGTCGGCCAGCAACTCCCGGAGGGCGAGCAGCGCATTCCGCGCAGCATCGCCGAGAACACGATCGCCGCGATGGAACCGATCGCCGCCTATTCCAACGCCCACAGCCTGGCCGAGGGCCGGCCGTCCGGCGCCAAGACCGGCACCACCCAGCTCGGCGACAGCAAGTGGAACAAGGACGCGTGGATGATCGGCTTCACACCGTCGCTGTCCACCGCGGTCTGGATCGGCACCGAGCAGTCCCAGCCGATCCGCACGGCCCGCGGCGCCGACATCTACGGGTCGGGCCTGCCCGCCGACATCTGGAAGCAGGTGATGGACGGCGCACTGGCCGGCACGCCGATCGAACACTTCCCCGAACCCGCCGCCCCGGCCCCCGCGCAGGGCCTCATTCCGGGCAAGCCGTCGGGGGGGCCATACGACATCCTCAATCCACAGAATCAGTCCCCACGGCAGGATCGAGAGCCTGTCATCGTGTTCCCGCCCGCTCCCGGCCCCGCGGAGGTGGAGATTTTCCCCGGTTTCAGTATCCCGGTGCCCAGGTGACAGCCATTTCACAGGGAGTCTTATCGATCTTGTGACCTACCACGCCCCACAGGAACACATGACATGGCAGCATCGTTTGCCAGAGTGAGAGCGAAGGTGACGCCGCAGCCAGGATGCGGAAGGATAGGCGCTCGAGCGACGAACAGCGGCGCGAACGACGAGCCAGGAAGGCCCGGAGCATCGGCTTCCGGAGCGCCGCTAAGCGAAACAGACTAGACATAGGGGCAACGCCGGTGGATTTCAATGTCGTTGACCGTCCCGAGACGCTGGTGGCGGGAACAGTACTTCGCAGCCCGGCGCTCGCGGTCGAAGGTCCGCGCCGCGTCAAGGTCGAAGAAGCGTGGAAACGCACCATGGCGCGCACGCTGCCCGGACCCCCGACCACCGCGTACGTCGACCACGCGCCGGAGATCAACTCGTATCTGACCCATATCGTCGGCTACCGCTGCAAGAGCCTGGACGATCTCCAGGCCGGCGACGTGCTGGCCCGGGTGCCGGCGGGCCGGTTCGCCCGGTTCACCGCCAGCGGTGACAACCTCGGCGACACCGTCGTCAGCATCTGGCGAGCGGTGTGGGACGCCGAGGCGGCGGGCAAGTTCGTGCGCTCCTACACCGGAGACTTGGAGCATTATCCGGATTCGCGCACGGCCGAGGTGTTCGTGGCGCTGGCAGACGACCAGGGCGAGGGGTAGAACCGTGGACTTCGAGATTGTCACCTTGGACGAGAGCCTGGTCGCGGGCCTGACCATTCCGCTGGCGGGCCGCGAAGTGACCAACCGCGATCTGGACCTGGTGAACTTCACCTGGGATCGCTACCTCTCCAGAGAGAAGGCGGTACCCCGGATGGCCGCCTACATCGGCCAGAACGATCACGCCGTGGCCGTGCTCGGCTACGAGGTGCGCGGCTTGGACGAGGTGGACGCCGGTGACGTGCTGACCCGGATCCCCACCGGCCGCTACGCCAAATTCGTTGTCTCCGACAAGCCTTACGACCTGTTGCGCACCGCGTGGGCGCAGGTCACCAAAGCCGAAGCGGCAGGCAAGATCACGCGCTCGCACCGAGCGGAACTGGAGCGCTACACCGGGCCGACCTCGGTCGAGGTGTACGTCTCGCTCGACTGAGCAGGACCGAAAAGAAACCGGCCGAAGGCATTTCGCCTCCGGCCGGTTTTCTGTTCAGCAGTGTTTACTCGGCGCCGATGATGAAAGCTTCCAGCTGCTCGCGCGCGACGTCGTCGGCGAGCTGCTTCGGCGGGGACTTCATCAGGTAGGCCGAGGCCGGGATGACCGGGCCGCCGATGCCGCGGTCCAGGGCGATCTTCGCGGCGCGCACCGCGTCGATGATGATGCCCGCGGAGTTCGGCGAATCCCACACCTCGAGCTTGTACTCCAGGTTCAGCGGCACGTCGCCGAAGGCGCGGCCTTCCAGGCGCACGTAGGCCCACTTGCGGTCGTCGAGCCAGCCGACGTGGTCGGACGGGCCGATGTGCACGTCGTTGGCGCCCAGTTCCTTCTTCAGGTTGCTGGTGACGGCCTGCGTCTTGGAGATCTTCTTGGACTCCAGGCGCTCACGCTCGAGCATGTTCTTGAAGTCCATGTTGCCGCCGACGTTGAGCTGCATGGTGCGGTCCAGCTGCACACCGCGATCCTCGAACAGCTTGGCCATCACCCGGTGCGTGATGGTCGCGCCGACCTGCGACTTGATGTCGTCGCCGACGATCGGGACGCCGGCGTCGACGAACTTCTGCGCCCACACCGGGTCGGAGGCGATGAACACCGGCAGCGCGTTGACGAAGGCCACACCCGCGTCGATGGCGCACTGGGCATAGAACTTGTCGGCCTCTTCCGAGCCGACCGGCAGGTAGGAGACGAGCACGTCGACCTCGGCGGCCTTCAGCGCGGCGACCACGTCGACCGGCTCGGCCTCGGACAGCTCGATGGTCTCGGCGTAGTACTTGCCGATGCCGTCCAGGGTCGGACCGCGCTGCACGACCACGTCGGTCGGCGGCACGTCGGAGATCTTGATGGTGTTGTTCTCGCTCGCGAAGATGGCGTCCGCCAGGTCGAAGCCGACCTTCTTGGCGTCGACGTCGAACGCGGCGACGAACTTCACGTCGCGAACGTGGTACTGGCCGAACTTGACGTGCATCAGACCGGGAACGGTCGAGTTCTCGTCCGCGTCCTTGTAGTACTGCACGCCCTGGACCAAGGAGGAGGCGCAGTTGCCAACGCCCACAATGGCCACGCGAACTTGCTTTTGACCTTCACTACTCATGGCCGGTGTTTCCCTCTTTCTGTGGTGCCGCGTTCGTCGATTGCTCCGCCGCAATCAACTCGTTGAGCCAGCGCACTTCGCGCTCGCTTGATTCCAGACCGAGCTGGTGGAGCTGCTTGGTGTAGCGATCCAGCGACCCGCTGGCCTTCTTGATCGCCTCCCGCAAGCTCTCCCGGCGTTCCTCGACCTGCCTGCGCCTGCCCTCGAGAATGCGCATCCGCGCCTCGGCGGGGGTGCGGTTGAAAAAGGCGAGGTGGACGCCGAAGCCGTCGTCGGTGTAGTTCTGCGGGCCGGTGTCGGCGAGCAGTTCGGTGAACCGTTCCCGCCCCTGCGGACTCAGTTGATAGACCCGTCGCGCGCGGCGCATCGTGACGCCCGCGACGTTCTCCTCGTCGATCAATCCGTCGGCCTGCATGCGCCGCAGCGTCGGATAGAGCGACCCATAGGAGAAGGCCCGAAACGGCCCGAGCAGACCCGTGAGCCGCTTGCGCAACTCGTAGCCGTGCATGGGCGCTTCGAGGAGCAGCCCGAGAATTGCCAGTTCGAGCATCGGGCTTCACCCCCTGACTGATGTACAGACCTAACCAACAGATGCGATTGCCTACTATATCGCGCCGATATAGTTGTCCGCACCTCCAGGCCACGGCTCACTCTGGCCAGGGCAGCACTCCTGGTTCACCAGTACTCTGGGGTCCGTGCTTATTCAGCGGCAGGTGGTCGACTACGCGCTCCGGCGCCGGTCACTGCTGGCTGACGTGTATGCGGGCCGGGTAGGCGTGGCCGAGGTATGTGATGCAAATCCCTACCTCCTGCGTGCGGCCAAGTTCCACGGCCGGGGGAGCGAGGTTACGTGCCCTATCTGCAGGAAAGAGCAGCTGACACTCGTATCCTGGGTCTACGGCGACGAGCTCGGACCGGCAGCCGGGTCCGCTCGTACCCCCGAGGAGCTGGCGCGTCTCGCCGAGACGCGCGCGGAATTCTCGGTTCATGTCGTCGAGGTTTGCCGGACCTGCAGCTGGAATCATCTGGTGCAGTCCTATGTGCTCGGCACCGCTCCGGCGCCCACGCGTCGCCGCGCGAACCGGCGCACAGCTGCCGAATGACCTAACGCCCGCACGCAGTCCGATACGAGTTATGGAGATCTTGTCAGTGAATTCGCCTTACGAGACTTCCCCCTACGGCGATGAACCGCACGGCGGCCGTCCACAGCGAGGTTCACATCCGGGTCCCGGCTCACCGGAGCGACGTCAGGGCCCGCCGCCCGGTTTTCGTCCACTGCCCCCGCCGCACGCGCGGGATCCGCGGGAGCGGAGCCCGCGGAGTGACCAGAATCCACCGCCCCCGCAGGGTGGGCCGCGTGGGCCGCAGCCGCCGCGTCAGGGTCCGCCCCCGCAAGGCCGCCCGCCCCAGGGCCAGCCGCCCCAGGGCCAGCCGCCCCAGGGCCGGCCGCCGCAGGGTCGTCCCCCGCAGGGCGCGCCCAATCCGCAAGCCACCCAGAAGCTTCCGCAGCCGGGCCGGCCGGGCTCGTTGAGCGAGGCTGTGGCCGAACGCAATCGGCGCCCGGAGGCGGGCGCCGGCGGCCGGGCCGCGACCGGCTCGCGACCGGTGACCGCGCCGCGCCCCGCGACCGAGCGTCCCGGTGTCGAACGCACCGGCCGCGAGAATCGTCCAGGTGTCGAACGCACGGGTCGCAACGGCCGTCCGAACGGCCCCACCTCCGGCGAGCGCCGGGTGACCGCGGGCGGTCCGCCGTCCGGTCCCCCGCCGCGCCGCGGTGGCCGCGGTGGTGACGGCGGCGACGACGGGCCCGGCAAGCGCCGTCCCGCCCAGCGCAAGCGCTCGCCGTGGAAGATCGTGCGCCGCACCCTGTATGTGCTGATGGCGCTGGCCATCGTGGTGCCGAGCACCGCGTTCCTGATCGCCTATTCCGCGGTGTCGGTGCCCAAACCCGGTGACCTGAAGAACAATCAGGTCGCCTACATCTACGGCAACGACGGCGAGACGGTGCTCAGCAAGGTCGTGCCGCCGGAGGGCAACCGCACCGACGTCACCATCGACCAGATCCCGCCGCATGTGCGCAACGCGGTGATCGCCGCCGAGGACCGGGATTTCTACACCAACCCCGGTTTCTCCATCTCCGGCTTCGCCCGCGCCGCCCGCGACAACCTGCTGGGCAAGGAAAGCGCCGGCGGCGGCTCGACCATCACCCAGCAGTACGTGAAGAACGCGATGGTCGGCGACGAACGCTCCTACACCCGTAAGCTGCGCGAGCTCGTCATCTCGGCGAAGATGGCCCGGCAGTGGAGCAAGGACGAGATCCTCACCGCGTACCTGAACACCATCTACTTCGGTCGCGGCGCCTACGGCATCGACGCGGCGGCCAAGGCCTACTTCGGCAAGCCGGTGCAGGAACTGAGCGTGGCCGAGGGCGCGGTGCTCGCCGCGACCATTCAGCTGCCCTCCGCGCTGGATCCGGAGAAGAACCCCGAGGGCGCGAAGACGCGCTGGAACTACGTGCTCAACGGCATGGTCGACATGGGCAACCTGAAGAGCGGCGATCGGCAGGGCATGCAGTACCCGACCGTGGTGCCGCTGGCCACCGTCCGGGACAAGACCCAGGACTCCGGACCCGAGGGCCTGGTGAAATCGCAGGTGCTCAAGGAGCTCTCGGCCGCCGGCATCAGTGAGCACGAGCTCAACACCCAGGGCCTGAAGATCACCACCACGATCGACCCGAAGATGCAGCAGGCCGCGGTGGACGCCGCGACCAAGAAGATGCAGGGCGAACCCGACAACCTGCGGACCGCGGTGGTGTCCATCGATCCGCGCAGCGGCGCGGTGAAGGCCTACTACGGCGGCACCGACGGCCAGGGCTACGACTTCGCCAACGCGGGTCTGCAGACCGGTTCGTCGTTCAAGGTGGTCGGCCTGGCCGCGAACCTGGAGCAGGGCATCCCGCTCTCGCAGATGTACGACAGCTCCCCGTTGACGGTGAACGGCATCAAGATCACGAACGTGGAAGGCGAGCAGTGCGGTACCTGCACCATCGCCGAGGCGCTCAAGCGATCGCTGAACACCAGCTTCTACCGGATGCAGCTGGACATGGGCAACGGTCCGAAGAAGATCGCGGACATGGGCCACAAGCTCGGCATCCCCGAGTCCATCCCCGGCGTCGCCAAGACGCTGAGCGAGTCCGACGGCTCCGGCCCGAACAACGGCATCGTGCTCGGCCAGTACCAGGCCCGGCCGCTGGACATGGCTTCGGTCTACGCGACGCTGGCCGCCTCCGGCGTCTACCACGCACCGCACTTCGTGACCAAGGTCGTCACCGCCGACGGTGACGTCCTGCTCGACCGCGGCGAGGTCGCCGGCGAGCAGCGCGTCTCGGCGGCCGTGGCCGACAACGCCACCGCCGCGATGAAGCCGATCGCCGCGTGGTCGCGCAATCACAACCTGGCCAATGGCCGGGAGTCGGCGTCCAAGACCGGCACCGCCCAGCTCGGCGACACCGGCGCGAACAAGGACGCCTGGATGGTCGGCTACACCCCCTCACTGTCGACCGCGGTATGGGTCGGCACCGAGCAGGGCGATCCGCTGAAGAACTACCAGGGCGGCATGATTTACGGCTCCGGCCTGCCGTCGGACATCTGGAAGGCCACCATGGACGGCGCCCTCTCGGGCACCACCAACGAGACCTTCCCGAAGCCCGCCCCGATCAAGGGCCAGGCCGGTGTCCCGGAGTGGTCCGCGCCCTACACCGCGCCGTCCTCCACCCAGCAGCAGTTCGTGCCGCCGGTGATCGTCCCGAGCCAGGTGGAGATCCTGCCCGGCATCACCATCCCGGTGCCCGGTGTCCAGCAGCCGCAGCAACAACAGCAGCAGCAGCAACAGCAGACGCCGGAGACCCCGGACGCCGGCCCGCTGCCCGGTCAGCCGGTCGCGCCGACCGACGGCTCGCAACCCACCACGACGAACTCGAACCGTCCCAACAACGGGAACGGCAACGGCAACGGCACCCAACCGACGACCCGAAATCGGTAGGCGCCCCGAGGTTGTCGGCGGGTGTCTTCTGATGCGCCTGTAACCTCGGGTGCCGTGGATCAGCAACTGACGGACGCGCGGACGAAGGGGAGTGTGCCGCGCTCCAGTGGGGGGCAGGAGCTCGTCGAGGTGGACAACCACGGTGCGCGCTACGTGTCGGCCGGCCCGGTGGCGCCGGATCTGCGCTCGGCCGACGCGCGGGATCGGCCGAGTCGCAACGACTCGCTGACCGCGCAGCTGTCGACGGTCATCGGCGGTCCGGTCGGTGACCACGCGCTGATCGGACGCGCCCGGTTCTGGACGCCGCTGCGGGTGCTGTTCCTGTTCACCGTGATCTTCCTGGCGTTCGGCTGGGCCGCGAAGTCGCCGTGTATCCAGCAGACCACCGCCGCCGACGGCCGGCCGATGCTGGACTGGAACAACGGCCGCCAGTACACCGCGATGTGCTACTCCGACACCGTCCCGCTCTACGGCGCGGAGCGGCTGGACGAGGGCGCGTTCCCGTACAAGAAGTGGTGGACCGAGGAGACGCCCGACGGCGGCGTCGAGACGCGGTACATGGAATACCCGGTGCTGTCGGGGCTGTACCAGTACCTGGGGATGCAGATCGCCAAGTCCTGGGACGCGTCGCCGTTGCCGGGGGCGCTACAGGTCGTCCTCTACTTCAATGTGATCGCGTTCGGTCTGGCGCTGGCCTGGCTGATCACGGTGTGGGCCTCGGCGACGCTGGCCGGGCGGCGGGTCTGGGACGTCGCGCTGATCGCCTGTTCACCGCTGGTGATCGTGCACGCGTTCACCAATTTCGACGCACTCGCAACAGCTTTCGCGGCGACCGGCCTGCTGGCCTGGGCGCGCCGCCGGCCGGTGCTGGCGGGCGTCCTGCTCGGACTCGGCGGCGCGGCGAAGCTGTATCCGCTGCTGCTGCTGGGCCCGATCGTGATCCTGTGCCTGCGCGTGGATCCCCTGCATCGGCTGCCGAGCGCGCGACCCGGACTGCGGCTGCGGGATATCGACAGCGCCGCGGCGGCGCTGGCCTGGATCCGGGAAACCCCCGCCCGGGTCCAGCGGCTCAGCCTGCGCCCGCTCGGCGCCGCGGGCGTCGCGGTGGGCGCGGCGCTGGGGACCTGGATTCTGGTGAATCTGCCGATCGCGCTGCTGTTCCCGGACGGCTGGCGGGAGTTCTTCCGGCTCAACACCACCCGGCACGCGGACCCGGACTCGATCTACAACGTGATCACCTCGTTCACCGGCTGGCCCGGGCTCGACGGCGAACTCGAGCACGGTCAGGCGCCGTCCGTGCTGAACCTGGTCTCGCTGCTGCTGTTCGTCGCCGCCTGCCTGCTCATCGCCTACATCGCGCTGACCGCGCCGAAGCGGCCGCGGCTGGCGCAGCTGTGCTTCCTGGTGGTCGCGGCGTTCCTGCTGACCAACAAGGTGTGGAGCCCGCAGTACTCGTTGTGGCTGGTGCCGCTGGCCGTGCTCGCGCTGCCGCATCGCCGAATCCTGCTGGCGTGGATGACGATCGACGCCCTGGTGTGGGCGCCGCGGATGTTCTACTACCTCGGGCTGGATCGAAAAGGCTTGCCCGAGGAGTGGTTCACCGGCACGGTGCTGCTGCGCGACATCGCCGTGCTGGGTCTGTGCGCGCTGATCGTGTGGCAGATCTACCGGCCGGAGCAGGATTTGGTGCGCCGCGATTTCGTGGACGATCCGGTCGGCGGCATCGTCGATCGCGCGGGCGACCCCCTGCTCGCCTGGCTGCCGGTGTGGTTGCGGCCGTGGGATTCCGTGCGCAACCACCATCCGGCCCGGACCACCGAGCCGGCCGGCCGCTAGTCGACGCGCAGCAGCCGGGCCTGCCGATGCGGGTCCGGCGGCAGCAGGTCCAGCTCCAGGTGCCAGGCGCTGCCGGTCCACGGGTCGAACATCGGGGTGTCGACCAGCGTCGGCAGATGCCGGCTGGCCTGGGACAGGACCGCGATGGTCTCGTCCTCGGACTCGGATTCGTCGGTGCCGACGATCATGATGGACAACCCGATCAGGTCGCCGCGCAGCATGAGCGCGCCGATGCGCTGAGCGTCGACGGGCTGGTAGCCGTGCGGGAAGTCCGCGGCGATCAGCACCCGGTGCTCGGTCGGCGGGGTGAAATTGTCGGTGGAGTACGCCATTTCGGCGAGCTCGGCCTGGTCGGCGAGAGCTTTGATGCGGGCCGAGATCTCGCTGTGGTCGGTGACGACCGGTCCGTTCAGCAGCGGCAGCAGCGGGGCGATCAACCCGGTGAAGGCGCCGGACAGGTCGATCACGTCGAGTCGGCAGCGGCGGGTCGGATCGGCGGCGCGTAAACGAGCCAGCAGCGCGCCGACCACCGGGACGACGGCCGCGGAGTGCTCGGTATCGATCCACAGCGGCCGGGTCAGCGGCACCGGTACGCAGTACGGAATCCGCAGCGGCCCACGCTCGTCCGCGTACAGCTCGCCCAGGCGGATGCCGTCGGACTTGGCGGCCGGGCGATCCCAGGACGCCGAATCCCAGGACGCCAGCGCGGGCGGCAGCTGGTCGTCGGCGGCGGCGAGCTCCTGGATGAGGTGCTCGCTGTCGCGCCGATGGTTCGCCTCCGCGGTGGCGATCAGGTCGTCGTAGCGCTGGTGGGCCGCTTGCCGGACGGCCTCGCCGGCCGGGCTGTTGCGCGTCGCCGGATCGGAGACGGCGGCGGACAGCTCCTCGTCGAGGCGGTCGGTCGCGTAGTCGCGTGCGGAGATCAGCGCGGCGGCCGAGCGGGCGGCGTCCTCGAAGATCATCCACAGGCGTTCCACCCCGTGTGACATCTCCAGCGGCGCCCCGGCCTGCGGGCCGGTGATGGCGCCGTGGTCGCCGCCGTGCGGGGTGGCGGCCTGCGCGGACTGCACGTGCGCGTCCGGGCCGGGGTGATCCACCTCGACGCCGTGCGCGGTGAGCAGCACCGCGAGACCACCGGCGTAGCCCTGGCCGACGGCGCGCACCTTCCACGCCGCGCCGCGCCGGTACACCTCGAGGCAGATCAGCGCGGTCTCCCCCGCCAGCGGCGCGATCGTGAATTCCGCTGCCGCCGTGCCGTTCTCCGACAGCGTGGCGGTGACCGGGCCGAGCCCGCCCAGCGGGGCGGGATCGGCGCTGACCACCAGCAGCACCGCCTTGGCGTCGGCGCGGACCTGCGATAGCGTGACCGTCACCTCGTCGCCGGTGAGATCGACTCCCGCCGTGGCGGTCTGGTTGTAGAAGACGAAGTCGCCGGTGTCGAACACCCGCAGGTTCTCCGCCACCACCAGCGCGGAAACATCCAGTGCCGCCGCGGCTTTCGCACTGAACCGGAGGACATCGGAGGCCAGCGCGGTGTTCTGACCGGCTTTGAGCTGAATCACGTGATCTGCCCTGTTGTTTCGACGAAGTGGCTAGTTCGGCGACAGGAACCGGCCGAGTTGCGGAATCGCCTCACCCGGATGCTTGGCCTGGAAGCCCTCGCCGAGCGCCTGCATCTTCCAGTCGGCGCCGACCCGGTACACCTTGGCCATCGCCATCGCGGTGTACGCCATGCCCCCGGCCAGCGTGTAGCGCGCGAGCTCGGCGTTGTTGGTGCCGTCGATCAAGCGGCAGAACGCGTTCTGCACCTGCTCGAAGGTGTGGCCCTTGTAGGAGGTCACCACGAAGACCAGGGTGCTGATGTGGGCCGGGATGCGGGTCAGGTCGACCAGGATCATCTCGTCGTCGCCCTCGCCCTCACCGGTGAGGTTGTCGCCCTGGTGCCGGACCGAACCGTCCTTGGACGAAAGCTGGCCGTAGTAGGCGTAATCCGCGGGGTTGGCGTCGGCGAACATGATCACCGAGGCGTCCAGGTCGATGTCGACGGTGCGGTTGCCGAACATGCCGCGCGTCTGCACCGGGTCCCAGCCCAGGCCCATCTTCACGAACGTCAGCGCCGCGCCGCCTTCCTTGCGCAGCGTGACCTTCTGCCCCTTGACCAGGCTGACCGGGCGGTCCTTGCTCAGGCTGACCTCGCCGGTGGGCTGTGGCGGCGGGGCCTGCTGGGCCGGCGGCGGGTAGCCCTGGCCGGGCGGCGGCGCGTACTGCTGCTGGGGCGGCTGCTGCGGCGGGTAACTCGGCGGGCTCACCGGCGGCGGCGGCGGGGCGGCCTGAGCGGCGGCCGAGGAAGCGGAATCCTCCACGGTCACACCGTGATCGGTGACCAGCGCGGCGAAACCGCCGGCGTAGCCCTGCCCGACCGCGCGCACCTTCCAGGAGCCCTGGCGCCGGTACAGCTCCAGCGCGATCACGATGGACTCGCTCTGCAATCCGGTGATCTGGTACTCGAACAACCGATTACCGCTGGAATCCGACACGATCGCCGTCGGCGGCGCGAACCGGCCGAAATTGCTGGAAGCGTCGTCCAGGGTGATCACGGCGCGGATCTGATCGATGTCCGGCGGCACCGAATTCAGCGACACCGCAAGCGAAGCGGGCTGTCCGGCGGGCGCGGGCTGCAGGTTCACGCCGGGACCGCTGGGTTGATTGAAGAATACGAAGTCCGCGTCCGTGCGGACCTTGCCGCGTTCGGTCACCAGCAGCGCGGACAGGTCGGCCGGCGCCGCGAGCTGGACGGAAATCACCACATCGTTGGTGGCCAGGGGACCGTTCTGGCCCTTGGCGAGTGTTGCGGACAAGGTAGACCCTTCGCTTGTCGGTGCATTCGATAGTCACTCTACGAGAAATGTGGTGGTCCCCGCCGGAGCAAACGCGTTAACAGGCGGCCAGTGGATAGACGATCTCGGACTGCGGCCGTTAGGGTGACGGCCGTAGCGGTCGACAAGGGGCAGGCAACTCACCACATGGCGCAACTGTTAGAGCAATCCAAAAAGGTCATCGAGGCCCAACTGAACGGCACCTCCATGCGTGCGATCTCGGGTTCGATGATCGCCTACGAAGGCAATGTGCAGTTCAAATCCGCCGGTTTCGGCGGCGGCGAGGGCGTGCTCGCCGGAATGAAGCGCCGTGCCACCGGCGAGAAACTCTCGCTGATGGAATGCCAGGGCCATGGGCGGGTCTTCTTCGCGGTGAACGGCCAGGACGTCACCGTGGTGAACCTCAACAACGAGACGCTGCAGGTGGAATCGCAGCAACTGCTCGCCTACGCCGGGAATCTGCGCACCGATGTGCGCTTCGCCGGGGTGAGCGGCGCGTCGAGCGGGCAGGGCCTGTTCACCACCACGGTCACCGGTCAGGGTCAGGTCGCGCTGCTGTCGGCCGGCGGGCCGCTGATCCACCTCGAGGTGTCGCCGCAGTATCCGCTGATCGTCGACCCGGACGCCTTCGTGGCCGCGCAGGGCAATGTGCAGTCCTCGTTCATCACCAGCAATATGGGCTGGCGTGACATGGTCGGCGCGGGCTCCGGCGAGGCGTTCCAGATCAGGTGGGACGGCCAGGGCGTGGTTCTGATCCAGCCGGCGGAACGGTAAGGGCGCAACGATGTTCGAGAAAGTCAACGGCAAGGTCGTCAAGGTCAATGTCGGGATGGCCGGCGGCGTGGTCGCGCGCAACGGCGCGATGCTGTTCTACACCGGCGATGTCTCCTTCGCACCACACCAGATCCCGGGCGCCGGTCAGATGGGCGGCGGTGCCGGCCTGATGCGGATGGCCGGGCGGATGATGGCGGGCGAGCACGAGCGCACCATGCTCGCGCAGGGCCACGGCGAGGTGCATTACGGGTTCGCCGGGCTGGAGGTGCATGTGGTCCAGATGCAGCCCGGCGCGATGTTGCGGGTCGAGGCCTCGCGCCTGCTCGCCAATACCGCAGCGTTGCAGAGTTCGGTTGTCTCGGTGATGAGTTCGGGCGGAGGCGGCGGAGGCGGCGGTGGCCTGATGGGCGCGCTGCGTGGCGCGGCCACCGGCGCGCTGACCGGTCAGGGCATGTTCACCACCCAGCTGTCCGGCCAGGGCGCCGCGGTGCTGCTGGCGCACGGCGGTTTCCTGGAACTGCAAGTGGGCGGGCCGAATCCGGTCGTCGTCGACCCGCAGGCGTTCATCGCCGCCTACGGCAATGTGCAGACCGAGTTGAAGTCGGCGGCGAGCTGGCGCGACGCGGTGGGCAAGGGGTCCGGCGAGGCGATGCAATTGCATTGCGCCGGACAAGGCGTCGTGTACGTGCAGGCCTCCGAGGAGAAGTTGTAAACCATGGCGCAAATCTTCAATCCCATGAATCTCGGTGAGAGCGACAATATCCCGGGAAACGACTACGCCTACTGCATCGATTTGAACAAGCCGTGGTTCACGCGCAAGGGCGCGATGATCGCCTACTACGGGCAGATTCAGTTCCAGATGCTCACCCACGGCCTGCAGGGCGGGCTGATGCACATGGTGTCGCAGCAGTTCTCGGCGCCGCTGTTCACCGGCGACTACGTGGTCGCCGAGGGGCACGGCAAGCTGATCATCGGCGACCGCGGTTACAACATCAATTCCTATGACCTCGAGGACGGCAACCTCACCGTCCGCGCCGCCAACCTGCTCGCCTTCGAGCCGGGGCTGTCACTGAATCAGTCCATCGTGCCGGGCTTCCTGACCTTGATCGGCACCGGCAAGTTCCTCGCCTCCTCCAACGGGCCGGTCATGTTCGCCGAGCCGCCGCTGCGGGTGGACCCGGAATCGCTGGTGGGCTGGGCGGATTGCCCGTCCCCGAGTCATCACTACGACCAGCGCTGGATCACCAGCTTCCTGGCGGCGGGTGCGGCCCGGATGGGCGCGACCTCCGGGGAGGAGCGCCAGTTCGATTTCACCGGCGCGGGCACGGTGCTGATCCAGTCCAGCGAGAAGGTGATGAACGACGCGATGCTGGTGCGCACCATCGAGGGGCAATTGCAGAGCGGAATCGGTCCCAGCGGGCTACAGCGCTTGCAGGCCACGATCATGCAGCAGTTGCAGGGCCAGCAGCAGTACTAATCCTCGAGTCTCACCCACCGAGACTGTTGGTCAACTGCCCATGTCGACTGTTAGCGTGTGGCGCGTGTCACCGAAGTTCCTGCGTCGAGCGGCGTCCGTCGCCGCCGCCCTCGCCACCTGTTTCCTCGTTCCGGCGAGCGCGGGCGCGGGACCGATCCCCTCGGTTCCGCCGCTCGACGTGCCGGAATTCCTCGGTGACCCGGCCACCGCCGACCCGATCCTCGGAATTCCGGCGATCCCGCAGCATCCGTTCCTGGCGCCCAACGGCAACGCGGGCATCCACAACGACGGCTGGATGAGCGACACCTACACCCGGCCCGGCCCGCTGGGCGTCGGCACCACGGTGAATTCGCTGTTCCTGGCGAGCGAGTGCGGCTCGGTCGCCTTCGACCGCGCCGGGCGCATCATCGCCACCTGCATCGGCGCCCAGCCCGGCCTGTATCTGATCCATCCACGGTCGTTGCAGGTGCTGGGCAAGTACCCGCTGCCCGGCAAGAATCCCGTCGACCTGCTGAAACCGGGCGCCTTCACCAACTTCGGCGGCGGCGCCTACTTCTATGTCGACAAACAGGACCGCGCCGTCGTCGGCACCGCCACCGGCCACATCCTGGTCCTCGCGGAGAACCCCGCCGCCAACGGCTTCACCCTGGTGCGCGACTACGACCTGAATACCGTGCTGCGCCCCGGCGAGACCCTGAACTCCGCGCTGCCCGACGCCAACGGACTGCTCTGGTTCGTCGCCAAGGCCAGCGGCGTGGTCGGCACGCTCGACCTGGAAACCGGTGCGACACAGGTGATCCGGCTCGGCAACGGCGCCGAGGGGCAGATCCAGAACTCGTTCGCGGTCGGGGCGAACGGGGACGTCTACGTCGCCACCAACCGGGAACTGCTGCGCTTCGACGCGGGCCCCGGCAAGACCCCGGCCATCACCTGGCGGGTCACCTACGCCAACGGCGGCCAGCACAAGCCCGGCCAGGTGGACGACGGCACCGGGACGACCCCGACCGTCCTGCCCGACGGCTTCGTCGCCATCACCGACAACTCCGACCCGATGAACGTCGTGGTGTACCGCACCGCCCCGAACGCCGCGCAGCGTCAGGTCTGCAGCGTCCCGGTGTTCGACCGCGGCGCGAGCAGCACCGAGAATTCGCTGATCGGCGCGGGCCGCTCGCTGATCGTCGAGAACAACTACGGCTACACCGGCCCCGACGCGACCATGCTCGGCGCGACCACCACGCCCGGCTTCGCTCGCGTCGACATCGACGACGACGGCAACGGCTGCCATCTGGTGTGGACCAACAGCACCGAGGCCGCGCCCACCGTCGTGCCGAAGCTCTCGCTGGCCACCGGCCTGATCTACACCTACACCAAGGGCACGCAGGCCACCGATCCCTGGTACTGGACCACGCTGGACTTCCGCACCGGCGAGCTGGTGTGGAAGCGTCTGTCCGGCAGCGGAGTCGGCTTCAACAACAACTACGCGGGCATCGCGCTGGGCCCCGATGGGACCGCCTACCTGGGCACCCTCGGCGGGCTGGTCTCGCTGCGAGACGGGCGCTGAGGCCCCCCAATTCCGGTGGGTGGGATCGGGCTCTAACGACGCTACAGTGAGAGCCGATCTGATCATCGGACCAGATTTTTATCGCTGTACGAAGAATTGAGGGGCGGATGTCGCACCACCGGGGCAAGCGGATCGCGCTGGCGGCACTACTAGGCGCGGTCGCGCTCGGAGTCGGGGTGGCGCCGGCCACGGCGGATCCGGTGATCACCAATCCCGGCGTGATCAAGCCCGCGATCAAATCCGCGGACGGGTCCTACGTCGACAAGATCGCGACCAAGGACAGCCGCAATGTGCGGATGCAGATTTTCTCCACAGCCATGAACAAGAACGTCTCGGTGGACGTGCTGCGGCCCGCCGACACCTCGGTGCCGCGCCCGACGCTGTACCTGTTCAACGGGGCCGGCGGCGGCATGGACGACGCCTCCTGGAAGCGCAATACCGACGCGCTGGAGTTCCTGGCGGAGAAGAACATCAATGTGGTGCAGGTCGTCGGCGGGGCGTGGAGCTTCTACACCGACTGGATCGCGGCGGACCCGGTGCTCGGGGTCAACAAGTGGCAGACCTTCGTCACCGAGGAAATGCCCGCGCTGATCGATGCCGCGCTCGGCACCAACGGCGTCAATGCCGTTGCGGCGCTGTCGATGACGGGCACCTCGGTGCTGAACTTCGCGATCCAGAAGCCGGGCCTGTTCCGCAGCGTCGCCACCTACAGCGGCATCGCGCAGGTCAGTGACCCGATCGGGCAGCAGATGGTGAAGCTGACCGTGGAGACCTGGGGCGGCGGCGACACCAAGAACATGTGGGGCGATTTCAACAACCCGCTGTGGGCCGCGAACGACCCGATGGTCAACGCCGAGAAGCTGCGCGGCACCCACCTGTTCTTCTCCACCGGCAACGGCATCCCGGGCGAGTACGACCAGCCGGGCGGCAAGTTCCGCATGGAATCCCCGGAGGAAACCCCGAAAACCGTTGCGCTGGGCGGCATCATCGAAGCGGGCGTGAACTGGTCCAACCAGAACATGAACAACCGCCTGAACCAGCTCGGCATCCCCGCCACCTTCGTCTACCGCAACAGCGGCACGCACTCCTGGGGCTACTGGCAGGATGACCTGAAGTCGTCCTGGCCGACCCTGGAAAAGGGCCTGTTCAGCGCGCCGTAGGACGAATCTTGTTAAACAAGAGCATTTTTGGTTACTAAAGGGACTATGCGTACATTCAAGCTAGCCACCGGAGCCACTGCCCTCGCCGCCGCCGCGATCACGCTGTTCGCGGGCACCGCGTCCGCCGCGCGGACCGCCGACGCGGTGGGCGGCAAGGACAACATCACTGTCTCGATCAACAACACCGATGACAAGTGCTGGTCCGGGACGGTCATGCTGGACGATCGCCTCCAGCAGGCCATCCTGACGCACGAGAAGCCCTCCGCCGTGCTCGCGGACATCAAACCCGGCACCTACAACGTGCAGGTCCACCTGTTCGTCGGTGAAGGCGAGAGCTGCACCGTGAACAAGCCGGCGATCGAGCTGCTGAACAAGAACGTCGAGGTCGGCGGCACCGCGGGTAACCCGCTGCAGGACCTCATCGAGTCCGGTAGCGCGGCCCTCGGCCAGAAGTAAACAGTCTCCTCGCCGCGGCGATCTTCAGCCGGGACTCAGCTGCACGCCCCTACCGCGTGCCTGAGTCCCGGCCGAAGCCCATGCTGGGACGATGTCAGGCCGCGGCGGCCGGAGATTCCTGGATCAGCCAGTTGATGATTTCCTCACCGGCGAGGATGCCGGAGGCCTGGGTGATGGTCAGGTTCGGGCTGGTCCAGTTCAGCTGCTCCAGCTCGCCGTGGCGGGGCCGGATCGCGGCGTCGGCGGCACGCAGCATTTCCGCGTCGAGCGCGCCGTCACCGGCCGCCAGAGTAGTTGCGCCCGCGACGAGTTCGCCGGATTCGGTGAGCCGCCGCCGGACCTCGGCGACCGCGCGGCTCTTGCAGACCGCCAGCGGCATCGCGTAGATCTTGCGACCCTGCTGCGACGCGGACCAGCCGTGCGCACGGCACCAGGCGTCCCATTCGGCGAGGAAGCCTTCGGGAACCAGTTTGGGCCGGACCACCAGGTAGCAGAACAGGTCATCGGCTTCCCGGAACTTGGTGACCCAGGAATCGTCGATGCGGGCCCGGAGTTCGGCGGTGACCTCGGACAATGTAGCGCCGCCGGTCCGGACCTTGGTGTCGATGTCGATCCGCCAGCGCAGGTCCGGGACTCCGTCGACCAGGATGTTGCCGCCGTTGCTGGTGATGGCGTAACGCCATGGGGCGCCGGGGAGTTTGATCCGGTCGAACTGCTTGATGGTGCGGGTGGTCGTCGGAATCACGGCGGCCGGCTCGGTCAGTGACTGCATGCGCAGCGCGGCGGTCGTGGTCATGAACGAGAGCGGGTCGCCGTCGAGATGCTCGACGCACACGGTCGGCACCTCGGCCCCGACCGTCATGGCATTGCGGGAGTAAATCATGGTGCGGTCCAGATCGGTGGCGACCAGGGTCTGTCTTCGCGGTCTGCTGAATAGCATTACTTACGCACTTCCTTGATCAGTCCCATGCACGAATAGGCAAGGTCGGGAACGACTTCCACCGGCACACCGCGCGCCGCCGCGAGCAGGCGCAGATGCGCGTGCTCGGGAGCGTCGGCTTCCCGGACCAGCACCCGCCACGGCACCCGCCGCAACAGCACCCGAGTCGTCTCGCCGACACCGGGTTTCACGAAATTCACGCTGGCGATGCCGTACTCGGCCCGCACCTTCTCCACCGAGGTCCAGCCGGACCAGGTCGGCGTGCGGTCGCTCGCGTGAATCGCGGCCAGCTCGGCGGACACTCGATCGCGCACGGCGGGGAAGGCCGCGCTGACGGTGTCGAGCAGTCGCCCCGACACATCGTCCCCGGCCAGATCCCGGTAGAACTTCCCGCCGTGGAAATCGCCGGGCCCGATCAGGGTGTCGTTCAGTACGGTGCGCGAAATCAGCCCGGACACCGTCGAATTCAGGCAGGCCGAGGCGATGAGGAAGTCGTCGCGAGTGCCGTAGGTGCGCACACAGTGCCCCGGGTCCGCGAGCACGGCCAGTTCACCGTTGAAGCGCGCACCGCCGGCGGCGTGATAGGCGTCGAGTGCGTCGTTGAGCTCGTGGGTGATCGCGCCCTTGCCGGTCCAGCCGTCGACGAACACGATCGACGCCGGATCATGGTGGCGGGCCAGGTAATCCAGCGCGACGGCATCGATGCCGCGACCACGAACGATCGACACGGCGTAGTGCGGGACATCCAGGCTCGGCTGACCCGCGCCGCGGCCAGACTTCAGCCAGCGCTTCATCAGGATCCCGATCGGAGTGCCCGCGCGCGCCAGCGACACCAGCACGATGCCCTCGCCCCGTTCGGCCACCACAAGTTCCGAGACCGTCGCCACCGCGAGCGCCAACCGTTCCGCGCTCGCCTCGAGTACTTGTTCGAACAGCTCACGATAGGCGGCGTCCGGCTGGAACTCGATCGGCAGCGACTCGGCGTAATGCGCCTCACCCGCCTGGATGCGCTGCTCGCGCTCGGCTACGTCGGCCTCGAGGTCGGCACCGGACAGGTCCTTGAGCAGCCACGAAACCTCTTCGGCTGCATAGGAACCGAACTCCGGACCATAAAGCGGGGTAGGCAGTTCCAGCGTGAGTCGCGGGGCGGTCGATGAAGTCACGGCTCGTCCTCCATCCTGGCGCGCGGCACCGCGGCCAGGTCGTTCATCGATCCGAGCCGGTTTGTCGCCGTTGTCGGCCGGTCGGGTGGGCTCTGCGGGTACACGCTGGTCGGCGGTAGCCGCGGCGGTGGCGGCCGGCACCGACACGGCTGGAGCGGCTGGAGCGGCTGGAGCGGCCGACGCACCCGTGCGCTCTTCGTGCAACTCACGCGGATCCGCGCCCGGCAGTACCGCGACGATGACATCGGATCCGGACGCGGTCAGTACGTCGACCAGGCCGCCTTCGGCGATGAGTTCGGTGGTGTCGGCGGGCTTGTCGATAACGACGACCAGCACGGCGTCAGCTCTAACCGGAACCGTCGGCGTGACACCGGTCATCGCCTCGAGCTCGGCGTCGAGGTCCTGGCTCCACTGCGCGTTGTACAGGTAGCGGGGGGCTTCGGCATCGGGTTCCGGTGCGGTGAAACGGAATCCGCGACGCAGCGGGTAGCCGGGCTCGTCCAGTACGTAGGCGGGCGAGCGGGTCGTCGTCTGGAAACGGGTGGGAACACCGGATTCGGCCAGCGCCGCCGCCAGCCGCAGCGGCTGGTACATCAGCTCCTCGTGGCCGAGCACGATTGCCGGTCGGCCGGGGGCCGCGGCCGCCAGTCGGGCCCGCACCACCGCGGTGGCGGCGGCAACCGCGGCCTCGAACGAGGCGGTGTCGGAATCCAGGATTCCATGCCGTCCACCTTCGGGAACCGAAGACGGCCAAGGCAATTCGAGTCGGGTAAACGACCCACGTTGCGGAGCAACGGGATTCAGCTCCGGATCGGGCAGCGCGGTGACCGCGTCGATCAAGCCCTCGGGCAGCATGGTGCGTCCGGCGGCCAGGCAGACTGTGTCGATGCGCGCGCCCAGATCGGCGGCCGCTTTCTCGAACGCTTCGCAGTCGGCCTCGGTACGCATGTCGACCAGCGAGGCCAGCACGTAGTGCGAGCGCGGGGCGAAGGCATGCAGGGCACGCACCGCGTCGATAGCCGTTGCCCCGGTGGAGATCTCGTCATCGACAAGCACCAGCGGCTGATCGTTCATGAAGATTTCGGCGGGCATCGGCTGCAGCAGATGCGAGGTGGCATGCGAATGCCCCTCTTCGAATCCGGTGAGCGTCTCCGCCTCGGCCACGTCGCGGCGCGTCGAATGCAGGTAGCAACCGGCGCTGATGCGCGCGGCCACGATATGCCCGAGGCCCGTCGCGGTCTCGGCGAATCCGAGGACGACCACCTCCTGCTCCCCCACTGCCGCGCGGACCAGGTCGCCCAGCCGGTCGCCGGCGTCGAGCACGACCCGCGGATCGGTCGGCAGATGCTTGCCGAGCACCGTGGACACCAGCAGGTGCGCGCGCCGCGGGTTACGCCGCAGCCCGGGCTTGATCAGCGCCGGAATCGACAACTCGGCGGCATGCGCCCGCAAATGGTGCAGTTCGATCCCGAGTTCTCGGGTGGCCCAGGGTAGCCCGCTCATACCTTCACCAGCGCCGTCAGCAGATCCACGAAGGACACGCCCTTGTTCGCGACACCGAACACCCGTGCCCGCAGCAGCGTCTGGTGCGCCCAGCTGCGATGCGGGCGCATCTCGTTCATCTTGTTCCGGTACTCCGAGGCCGCGACCCCGCCGACCTCGACCTGCAGGATGTCCAGCGCGTCGGAGTACTCCTCGTGCGTCACCACCGACAGGGCGTGCACCGCGGCCACGTGCGAGGGGTGGATGACGGTCTTGCCCTGGATGCCATTGGCCCGATCCAGCGTGATCTCACGTAGTAGACCGTCCAGGTCCCGGCTCACCAGGTACTGCCGGAACGGTACCGCGTCGGATTCCTCGAACGGCGCGCTGCGCAGCAGCGGCCGGAACATGCGCTCGTGGTCGGCGAAGTACTCCCACACCGGCCCGGTGATGACGAAGCCGGTGCCGTCGGCGCGGCCCAGGTAGTTGACGATGTCGGCGATCACGTCGGCGACGACCCGCACGTCGTAGATGGTCAGGTCGCGGTCGCGGCGGATGCCGAAGGTCGAGCACATGTCGGTGGCGCCGACCCGCACCGCGAGCACCCGCTCGCGGTGTTCGGCCAGCAGCGCCGCGATCTCGGTGAGCTCCTGATCCCGAGTCTGGCGGTGCACCAGGGCTTTCGACTCCAGGACCGGCATGCCGTACACCGGCCGCTGTAGCCGTTCGGCCGCTTCCTCCAGTGCGTCAAGGTATTTCGCGCCCGTGGAACTGTCGAATTTGGGGAACACGAAACCGGTCAGCACCGCCGCGCCGATCCCGAGCTGATCGACGATCTCGTTGACCGTGTCGGCGTCGCGCACCCGCACGAACACCAGCGGATTCGGTTCCATGCTCTCGGCCAGCACGTTCAGCGCGGCGACGGCCTGCCCCTTGGCGAATTCCACCTCGTCGTCGGCGACCGCGTCCTCCAGGTCGATCACCATCGAACACACCCCGCGTTCGGCCCGCTTGCGGATCGTCTCCGCCAGGTCCGGCCGCGTCGCGGGCGCGTAAAGCGTTGCCCCCAAAGCTATTGCGAGTAGATCTCGATCGGTGCTGTCACCGAAGGGCTCCGGCGGCCGATGGAAAAGATGTCGTACATCCGGTCCGTGCAACTGCCGAAAATGGCGCAGCGGCAAACGCTTCCGCAGGGATATCTCCTGCTGGACGGCGATGCCCACGGTCATCGGTGCCCCATCCCCAACCTCATTCTCTTTGTTGTCCTGCTTGTTTTCTCATTCGATCCACCACGCCGGCGATGAATTCGGTGACGGCATCGAGTTCGGTGACATAGGCCCAGTAATCGGGGTGCCGCCCCGTAAGTGATTCGGTTATTCGGTCGATCCGGTCCACCTGCGCGTCGAGCACAGATCCCCACTCGGCGACGAGCCCGCGGTTCACGGCCAGCATTTGCGCGTCTCGTAGCCGGAAGCGTACGGCCTTCGACTTGTCGTTCGGTTGTGCGCGGACTTCGCGCAGCAGGGCGAGTCGTTTGGTGACGGCGTCGACCAGGCGTTCGGCCTCGGCCAGATGCCCCCGCGCGGTAGAGGTCAGTTCAAGGGTTAACTCCGGGTTGTTCTCGGCGAGCGCCGCCCGCGCCCGCTCCAAGGCGACAGCGGCAGCGTCCATGTCTCGCTGGCTCTCGCGCCCATTGTTCGCTAGATCCGCCGAACTTGCAGCATTGAACTCGCGCAGCAACGACGAGAACGCCGGGTCCAGTCGTTCCGCGCGCGTCCGCACCGCCGACAACCTGGTATTCACCGAGGTGATGGCGGTGCGCGCGGCGCCGAGCCGAGAAGGGGCCTGCGCCAAGGCATCTGCCAATTCGGCGGTAACTGTCTCCAGCCGGGTGGCCGCCGCACGTACTTTCGAGGCCGCGCCGCGCCCGGCGCCATCGGAGCCCAGCTCGGCCGCCTCCAGTGTGATGAGAGCCTCATCGACGGCGGCGGCCCGGGCGCGCACCGACGGGTACTCGGCGAACTCGCTCGCAGCAGCCTCACCACGCGTTTTCGCGGCGGTGAGCTTCACCTGCCGGGCCAGCTGCGGCACCGAACCCAGCACGGTGATCGCATGCTCGAGCTGGGATTGATGCCCGCGATAGAACTCGTCCACCCCACGGGCCGCGTCGATCAGCTGCCTGGTCACCGTGTCCGCGCGCTGTTGCCCCTGCGGGAACGGCGCCTTCGCGCGCTCGGCGGTCTCCAGCTCCTCGGTCAAGCTGAGGTACGCCCCGGCCGCCTCGTAGCATCGGGCGCGCACCGGCTCCCACCCCGCCGCGTGCCGTCGCTCCGGATAGACCTGCTCGGAGGCGTGCACCGCCGCCTCGGCCGCGCTCTGCCGCCGATCCATGTCCAGGAACGCTTCGGTCAGGCGCGCGCGAGCGGCCTCGATCCATTCGTTGCTCTCGGATGGCCGGAACCAACCACGTCTACGGCCTGCCACGCCCCGATCGTATGCGGTGTTCACGATCGGCGGCCTTAACCAGTTCCTACGCAAGTCCGCGGAAACCTACTACTGTCGTTGACGTACCCGGCTATTCGGACATGCTGGGAACCACTAGACGGACTATTGAAAGGGATCCCCGCATGGGTGTCAGTTTGTCCAAGGGCGGAAATGTCTCGCTGAGCAAGGCGGCGCCTGGCCTCACCAAGGTGGCTGTCGGCCTCGGTTGGGATATTCGGACCACCACCGGCACCGACTTCGACCTCGACGCGAGCGCCATCGCGACCGGCGCGGACAAGAAGGTCCTTTCGGACCAGCACTTCGTCTTCTTCAACAACCTGAAGTCCCCCGAGGGTGCCATCGAGCACGCGGGTGACAACAAGACCGGTGAAGGCGAGGGCGACGACGAGGTCATCAACGTCGACCTGGCCGGCACCCCGCCGACCATCGAGTCCATCTTCTTCCCCGTCTCGATCTACGACGCGGAGACCCGGCAGCAGTCCTTCGGTCAGGTCCGCAACGCCTACATCCGCGTGGTGAACCGCGACAGCGGCGAGGAGCTCGCCCGCTACGACCTCTCCGAGGACGCCTCCACCGAGACCGCCATGGTCTTCGGTGAGCTGTACCGCAACGGCGCCGAGTGGAAGTTCCGCGCCATCGGTCAGGGCTACGCCGCCGGTCTGGCCGGTATCGCTCGCGACTACGGCGTCAACGTCTAACGACGTCGCTGACGAAGAGGGGGGCTCGCCGCCGGGCCCCCTTCCTCGTGTGTCTGCGGCCCATGATCAGCGGGACGCAAATTCGGGGGGCGGCAGTTGGACATCCAGCGCGTCAGCGACCACGCTGAAAGAGACCCCAGCACTCGATTCTCATCAGACATAACACGAAAGGTCCCCCAGTGGTCCTGCGCATATACGGACTCTCCATCGCCGTCACGGTGGTATCGCTGATCGTGGCCTTCCTCTACGGCGGTCCCGAGGCGTTCATTCTCTGCGCCATTCTCGGCGTCCTCGAAGTATCGCTATCGTTCGACAATGCCGTGATCAACGCCACCATCCTGGAGCGGATGAGCGAGTTCTGGCAGAAGATCTTCCTCACCATCGGCGTGCTCATCGCCGTGTTCGGTATGCGCCTGGTCTTCCCGCTGGCGATCGTCTGGATCACCGCCGGACTCGATCCCAAGCGCGCCCTCGACCTCGCACTGAACCCACCCGAGGACGGCAAGCTCACCTTCCCCGACGGCAGCCCCAGTTACGAGAAGCTGCTCACCGACGCGCATCCGTCGATCGCCGCGTTCGGCGGCATGTTCCTGTTCATGCTGTTCCTCAACTTCATCTTCTCCGAGCGCGAGATCACCTGGCTGACTTGGCTGGAGAAGCCGCTGGCCAAGGCCGGCAAGCTGGACATGCTCTCGGTCGTCGTGGCCGGCGTCTCACTGATCCTGACGGCCGAGTTCCTCACCGCCGACGCGGATCGCTCGACGGTCCTGCTCGCGGGCCTGCTCGGCATGGTCGTCTACATCGCGGTCGACGGCCTCGGTTCGATGTTCCACACCGAGGATCTCGTCGAGGAGCATGAGCACGGCGGGCCGTCCACCCTGGTCAAGGCCACCGGCAAGGCAGCGTTCTTCCTGTTCCTCTACCTGGAAGTGCTCGACGCGTCGTTCTCCTTCGACGGTGTCATCGGCGCCTTCGCCATCACCTCCGACCCGATCATCATCGCGCTGGGCCTCGGCCTGATCGGCGCCATGTTCGTCCGGTCCATCACGGTGTACCTGGTGCGCAAGGGCACGCTGGGCGAGTACGTCTACCTCGAGCACGGCGCGCACTGGGCCATCGGCGCCCTGGCGATCATCCTGTTCATCTCGATCAAGGTGCACGTGCCCGAGCTGGTCACCGGTTTCATCGGTATCGCCCTGATCGGCGCCGCGTTCATTTCCAGCATCATTCGCAACAAGCGCAATGGCGGGGACGACGCCCCCGAGGTCGAGCTGGAGAAGTCGGCGACCCCGGTCGCCTGATCCCCGCTCGAAAGACCCGGCGGCCCCTTCCTTTCCGGAAGGGGCCGCTTTTCGTGCGGCCAGCACCAAGCCGAGCAATCCGACGCCGAGCCCGGCGATCGTCAGCGGCGGCGCCGGCTGATCGATCAGCAGCCACGCCAGCAGCGCGGTCACCGCGGGCGTCGCGAAGAACAGGCGGCCGACCCGGGTGGCGTCCCAGCGCCGCAACATCGCGTTCAGCAGCAGGAACGCGCCCATCGAGTTGATCAGCACGATCCAGGTCAGCGCGGCCGCGAAGTGCGGCACGTCCCAGATCCGCAACTGCCCGGTCGACCAGGCCAGCAGGGCGGCGATCGGCGCGCTGGCCGCGGCGTGCACGGCGGTCGCGGCGCGCGAATCGACCTGTGGCACAAAGCGTTTCTGATAGACCGTGCCGATGCTCAGGCCGAGCAGGCCGAGCACGCACAGCATCAGCCCGGCGAGCGAGAAGCCGGACTGTCCGGCCACCGCCAGTCCGACGCCCACCCCGCCGATGCCGAATCCGAGCCACTGGCGTGCGGTCACCGTCTCGCCGAGGAAACCGGCGAACAAGGCGATGACCACCGGGTTCAGGCCCTGGATCAGGGCGATGACGGCGGCCGAAACGTGGTGGGACATCGCGGTATAGAACGCGCCGAACTGCACGATTTGCATGAGCAGCCCCGCGACCACTACGTGCCGCAGGGCTTGTCCGCGCGGCCATCGCGCGCCGATCGCCCAGGCGTACAGCAGCAAGAGCGCGCCGCCGATGGCGTAACGGCCCAGCAGCACCATCATCGGCGGCGCCGCGCCGACGCCGATGATGCCCGCGAGGAAGGCGCTGCTCCACAGCAGGACGAACAGTGGCGGCGTAGCGGTGGTGAAGTGCGCCTTCATCATTCCTCCATATAACCGGCCAAGGTGGTTACTACGGTGGCAGTCCGGCGCATAACCTGTCAAGGCGGTTACTATGGGAAGATGTTCACCTTCGTCAGCGGGAATCTCGCGTTGGACTTCGCGGGCACGGTGAAGCACAGATCCACGACCAGCGTCGATGTCCTGCCCACCGCGGGCGATCTGGCCCGGTGGCTGGTCGCCGCGGGCCTGCTCGACACCGCGGATTGCGATGTCGCGACCCTGGAGCGGGCGCTGCGGCTGCGCGAGGCCGCCTACCGATTGGCGGCGGCCGCCGCGCGCGGTCAAGCCTTCGACGCCGCCGATCGCCGCCTCGTCAACGACTGCGCGCGCGGCGAGTTACCCAGCGTCACTTTGCGATCCGATGGCGGGGTGACGCGCGCCGGCGGACCGGAGGCCGCGCTGGCCATGATCGCGCGGGCCGCCGTCGAACTGCTCGGCGGACCCGATCGGCAGCGCATCAAGCAGTGCGGGCGGCCCCCCTGCACCCGGCTGTACGTGGATACTTCACGTGGCGGCACGCGACGCTGGTGCGATATGACGTTGTGCGGCAACCGCGCCAAGAGCGCGGCCTTCCGGGCCAAGCGCGGCGCGCACTGACCTCACAGCATCCGATAGGGCCGGTGCGCCGCCTTGGCGCGGCGCACCGACATCCGATGCCAGACAGCTTGCTGAAACGCGAGCGTCGCCCAGCCTGCCAACGCCATGCCGGCCAGGTTCACCGCCAGTTGCAGGGTGGAGCCCCAGACCGCCTCGCCCACACCGAAAACCGCGCCCAGCGCGATATTGCCGGACGCAGGCACGGTGGTCACCGAGATGAAGACGCCTGCCATGCCGGTCGCTTTGGCCGAGGTCAGTGCCAGCACACCGGCCATAGCGGCGACGACCGCGACGATGAACGACCACTTGTCCGGGGTGTAGATGAACGCGGTGCTCGGCCGGGGCCCGATCACGTCGTCGAGGGTGATCCAGCCCAATCCGCGTCCGATCAGCACCAGCACGAACGTGACGGCGATCGAGACCGCGAATCCGATCAGCAGGGTTCGCACCGCAAGTCCGAAGAGCGTGAACCGCCTGCGTACCAGCGCGACTCCGAGCGCCGCGATGGCGCCGAATTCCGGGCCGAGCACCATCGCGCCGATCACCAGGATCTGCGAGTCCAGGATGATGGCGATCGAGGCGATCACCGTCGCCAGCGTCATGAAGCTCAGATAGGTCCAGTTCAGCTCGGTTTCCTCGTACGAGCGCTGCGCCACATCCGCCCACACCACCGCGTCGGCACTGCTGCCCGGAGTACGCATTTCCGCGTCGAAACCGCTGCGGGAGAGCCAGGTTCGCACCTCGTCTACCTCGATGGTGCCCTCGCGGTGCACCCCGAGCTCGCGTAATCGGGTGACCACGTCGTTGCCGGCTTCCCTGGCGACGTCGGCGAGGATCAGATCACCGGATGGCTTCACCGACGCACCGCGGAGCACCGACAGCCCGGTCACGGCGTCGTCCTCGTCGAAGATCTTGATCACGTCGTCGGTCATCGCGGCCGGCGCATTGACCCGGATGTGCAGCATTCACACAGTGTGCCGCGAATTCCCTTGCGGGACCGGCTACGCGGTCACCAGCGTGCCGGGTTCGTAGCGCGGCACCGCGGGCGGCTCCGGACGGACCCCGCGCAGACCGGACCGCAGAAAGAGGAAGAACAAGACCCCCAGCAGGATCGCGCGACCCCACACCCCGAACTGCACCACGCTCTCCGAGAGCTCCACCCAGCGGCCGGTGGCCAGCGCGTGGAAGTAGCGGAAGACGCCGATTCCGATCGCGGCGTCGACCAGGAGGTAGGCCCCGATCACCGGCCAGGGCACCTCGAGCAACACCAGGAACGGCAGCAGCCACAGGGTGTACTGCGGCGAATGGACCTTGTGCAGCAACATGAATCCGCACAGCATGGCCCCACTGACGCCGATCCAGGGGTAGACGCCGGTCGCGTCGTAACGCTTCCAGCCCAGCCACAGCGCCAGCGCGAACGCGGCGAGCATCAGCACCGGCGAGGCGAAGGAGACCAGCTGCTGGAAGGAGACCTCGCTCGCGTAATCCGCGCCGAACAGCCGGCGCAGGCCCCAGTACCAGATGGAATTGGTGGTGATGTCGGCCGTGCGCAGCTGCTGGAAGGTGATCGACGCGCGCCAGCCCTCGTAGCCGAACAGTACGAACGGCAGGTTCACGGCGACGACCGTGCCGAGGGCCGCGCCCAGGGTCAGCAGCGCGCCGCGCACGTCCAAGCCCTTGCCCTTGCGTTCGCTGGTCAGCACGAACGCCAGCAGCGGCAGCAGGAACAGGCCCGGATACAGCTTCAAACAGAACCCGAGCCCGAGCAGGATCGCCGCCAGCACGCCGCGGGTGCGCGTCGAATACCTGGTCACCGTCATCACGTAGACCGCCGCGACCGCCGTGCACACCACCGGCAGCTCCCAGTTGTGGAAGGCGTAGAGCACCAGCGGCGGACCGGCCGCCCACAGCAGCGCGGCGCGCCCGGCCAGCAGCACCAGCAGTACCGCGGTCAGCAGCGCGAACGGGGCCAGCAGCCAGGCCGAATGCCGCAGGAATTCGGCGTCGTTGTCCGCGCCGATCCCGCCCAGCCACATCAGCAGGCCACCGAGCACCGGATATTCGACCGCACCCCCGGTCAGCGCGCCGTCGGGCGTGATGCCGCCGTGGATATAGGGGAAAACGTGCTGATCGATGTCGCGGCCGAGCCAGAGGAACTGGATGTCGGAATAACAGACGTCGGAATCCTTGCGGACATCGAAGGCCACACTGCGCCCGTCGCCGTAGAACGGCGCGCCCGCGCACCGCGCCTTGTTCGCGTAGGCCAGCGCCAAGGTCAGCGCGCAGAGCAGGAAAGTGACCGTGACCAGGGCAACGCGACGAGACGGGCGCGGAAAGCCCAGTACGCGCAGCACCGGTCCCGTCGACATGCGGACCACCCTAGGTGGCCGCGGCCGGGAACGCTCCTATTCCCAGCCCCACTAGATCGATTTCAGTGTTGACCTGGGCCTCATGTAGCCTTGTCGGGTTGCTGACGCAACGAACCCTCCTGCCACGGACCGTCCGTGGCCGATTTAGCCCACAGGAGGTGATTGGTCCGTGCGTCATTACGAAGTGATGGTTATCCTCGACCCGAGCCTGGACGAGCGCACTGTTAGTCCGACACTGGACAACATGCTGAACGTCGTCAAGACCGAGGGCGGCAAGGTCGACAAGGTCGACATCTGGGGCCGTCGCCGGCTCGCCTACGAAATCTCCAAGCAGGCCGAAGGCATTTACGCGGTGGTCGATCTGACCGCTACCCCCGCCACGGTGAGCGAGCTCGACCGCCAGCTGGGTCTGAACGAGTCGGTGCTGCGCACCAAGGTTCTGCGCCACGGCAAGTGACCCCCTCGATTGCGTCGGTGCCTATGCCTAGGCTCTAGCGCAAAGCGAGTGCAAGGCGGACTGCACACCGAGCAGGAGGAACCACATGGCAGGCGACACGGTCATCACCGTCATCGGAAACTTGACGGCTGACCCCGAGCTTCGATTCACGCCCGCGGGGGCGGCGGTGGCCAATTTCACCGTCGCGTCGACTCCCCGTGTGTTCGACCGTAATTCGAATGAGTGGAAAGACGGCGAAGCGCTCTTCTTGCGCTGCAACATCTGGCGCGAAGCTGCGGAAAATGTCGCCGAATCGCTGACCCGGGGCTCGCGAGTGATCGTGAGCGGACGACTGAAGCAGCGCTCCTACGAAACCCGCGAGGGTGAGAAGCGCACTGTCGTCGAACTCGAGGTCGACGAGGTCGGTCCCTCCCTGCGTTACGCCACCGCGAAGGTCAACAAGGCCAATCGCGGCGGTGGCGGAGGCGGCTTCGGTGGTGGCGGCGGCGGAAACAACTTCGCCGCAGCCCAATCCTCCGGTTCCGGTGGTGGTGGCGGTCGTTCCGGCGGCGCCGAGGACGACCCCTGGGGCAGTGCGCCCGCGGCCGGCTCCTTCGGGGGCGGCGGTCGCGTAGATGACGAACCGCCGTTCTGACGAACGGCATACCTGGGCTTCGGGCCCGATAACTAACGGAGTAAAACCATGCCTAAAGCGCCCGCGCGCGAAAAGGTGCTGAAGAAGAAGGCTTGCACTTTCTGCAAGGAAGCCAAGTCCGGCACCGTCAAGATCGACTACAAGGACACCACGCTGCTGCGTAAGTACGTCAGTGATCGCGGCAAGATCCGCGCTCGCCGGGTCACCGGTAACTGCGTGCAGCACCAGCGCGATGTCGCCGTTGCCGTCAAGAACAGCCGTGAGGTCGCCCTGCTGCCTTACGTCTCCACGGCTCGCTGAGAAAGGAAGCATCGCAATGAAGCTCATTCTTACTGCTGATGTGGACAACCTCGGTGCGCCCGGCGACACCGTCGAGGTGAAGGACGGCTACGGCCGTAACTTCCTGCTGCCCCGTGGCCTGGCCATCGTCGCCAGCCGTGGCGCCGAGAAGCAGGTCGCCGGCATCCGCCGGGCGCAGGACGCCCGCAAGGTGCGCGACCTGGACCACGCCAACGAGCTGAAGCAGGCCATCGAGGGCCTGGAGTCGGTCTCGCTGTCGGTCAAGACCGCCGGCACCGGCAAGCTCTTCGGTTCGGTGACCCAGGCGGATGTCGCCGCGGCCATCAAGACCGCGGGCGGCCCCGTTGTCGACAAGCGCAGCATCGAGCTGCCGAAGTCGCACATCAAGACCGTTGGCAAGCACGGCGTCGTGGTGCACCTGCACCCCGATGTGGTTGCCAAGTTCGACCTGCAGGTCGCGGCCAACTGAGTTCACTCGAAGACCACCCTCGCGTTCGCGCGAGGGTGGTCTTCGGCTGCGCGGCGACGAGGATACGTTGATAGCCGCGAATTTGCCATTCCCTCGGGGCAACGCTCGGGTGTATCCCCGGCGAATGTCGGACCCCGGCCCTACCACCGGTTATTCGGCCTGTGGATTACTAGGAAACCGACCGATCGCAATGTGAGGCGCGGCAGCCTCCTCCACATCCGCCGTTAACCCAACACGCCCGGTTGTTCATCTCGACCGACACGCCGTGGCTTTGTTAATCCACACGCCGATTGGTCGGAAAATCACTGTCCAGCTGCATCTTTCTGCGGTGTGACCTGCGTTTTCCCCAAGTAGTCCACAGCGGCTGCACACCGAGGGGTTAACACTCCCCAAGTTATCCACAGTTGTGTACACAGGTCGGTTTGGCGACCCGCCGCGCGGTCGCCTAGGTTCATCCCGGCACCGGGGACAAAGATCGGGTTCGACAGTGCCGCAACGGTTTGCTGGCAAACGTGTCGGTACCCGGGAGTAGAACAACTCATCGATAGTGTGATCCCGGTCGAGGGGACGAGAGGACGGTCGAGTCTGGTGGCAGTCGTCGATGACCGCGGGCACACCTCGGAGTTCCCGCCCGAACCTCCCGGCGAGGATTTCGGTCGCCAGCCGCCGCACGACATGGCGGCCGAGCAGTCGGTTCTCGGCGGCATGCTGCTGTCCAAGGACGCCATCGCCGATGTCGTCGAGGTGCTGCGCCCCGGAGATTTCTACCGCCCCGCGCACCAGGCCATCTACGACACCATCCTCGACCTCTACGGCCGCGGCGAACCCGCCGACCCGGTCACCGTCTCGGCCGGCCTCGACCGCCGCGGCGAGCTGAAACGCATCGGCGGCCCGCCCTACCTGGTCACCCTGACCCAGACCGTCCCGACCGCGGCCAACGCCGGCTTCTACGCCGAAATCGTCTCCGAGAAGTCCATTTTGCGCCGCCTCGTCGAGGCCGGCACCCGCATCGTCCAGTACGGCTACGCCGGCGCCGACGGCCAGGACATCGCCGAGGTGGTAGACCGCGCCCAAGCCGAGGTCTACGAGGTCACCGAACGCCGCACCACCGAAGACTTCATGCCTCTGGAGGAACTCCTCCAGCCCACCATGGACGAAATCGACTCCATCGCTTCCCGCGGCGGCATCTCCCTCGGCGTCCCCACCGGCTTCACCGAACTCGACGAAATCACCAACGGCCTGCACCCCGGCCAGATGATCATCGTCGCGGCCCGCCCCGGTGTCGGCAAGGCTCTCGCCCTCGATACCCCGCTGCCGACACCCACCGGCTGGACCACGATGGGCGAAGTCCGCGCCGGCGACGAAATCCTCGACGCCCACGGCCGCCCCACCCGTGTCGTCGCCGCCACCGAAGTCATGAACGACCGCCCGTGCTACGAGGTCGAATTCTCCGACGGCACAGTGCTCGTCGCCGACGAGCAGCACCAATGGCTCACCGAGTCCGGCCTCGACTCGGCAAACCGCGTCGCGGTGCGGACCACCGGTGACATCGCGCATACGCTGCGGGGCTTCGATGGTGGCCTGAACCACCTGGTACCCGGAACCGCCCATTCGGGCCCCCGCCACATCGTCGATGTCCGCAAGATCGACAGCCTGCCGGTGCGGTGCGTCGAGGTCGACAACCCCGACCATCTCTACCTCGCCGGCGAAACCCGGGTGCCCACCCACAATTCGACGCTCGGCATGGACTTCATGCGCAGCTGTTCGATCAAACACGGCCTGGCCAGCGTCATCTTCTCCCTGGAGATGAGCCGCACCGAGATCGTCATGCGCCTGCTTTCCGCCGAAGCGAAAATCAAACTCGGCGATATGCGCTCCGGCCGGATGAGCGACGACGACTGGACCAAACTTGCTCGCCGTATGAGCGAGATCAGCGAAGCCCCACTCTTCGTGGACGATTCGCCGAACCTGACCATGATGGAAATCCGCGCCAAGGCGCGTCGGCTCAAACAACGTCACGACCTGAAACTCGTCGTCGTGGACTACCTCCAGCTGATGTCCTCGGGTAAGAAGGTCGAATCCCGGCAGCAGGAAGTCTCGGAATTCTCGCGACATCTCAAACTGCTGGCGAAGGAACTGGAAGTTCCGGTTATCGCGATCTCCCAGCTGAACCGTGGTCCGGAACAGCGAACCGACAAGCGCCCCATGGTCTCCGACCTTCGCGAGTCCGGCTCGCTGGAACAGGACGCCGACATGGTCATCCTGCTCCATCGCCCCGACGCCTTCGAGCGCGACGATCCCCGCGGCGGCGAGGCCGACCTGATCCTCGGCAAACACCGTAACGGCCCCACCGCTACCATCACCGTCGCGCACCAGCTGCATTTGAGCCGATTCGTCGATATGGCTCGCGGCTGATTCCGCGCATCGCATCAATTCGCTTTCCCCGCACCGGCAAGACACACCGAGGAGGGAATATGAGCGCGAAGCGTGTGCTTCCCGCTGTCGTCACCGCTGGCATCGGCGCTGTTCTTTGCGCCGGAACGCCGGCGCACGCGGAACCGCTGGCGACCAGGGTCTGCATCGAAGCGACATTCGATACGAACAAGGGCGAGTTCACCGGGCTCTGTGAAACGGCCCGGATGAACGCCGGGAATGGGCCGTACCGCATCTACGCCGCCAAAGAGGCCGGCCCGGGTACCGGGAAAATCCAATGCGCGTCCCTGGACCGGGTCGAAACGGCCGATCGCCTGCCGACCCATCTCAGGCCGTTCGTGATCGGCCGGTCGATCGGCTTCTATTCCGGGTGTAAAAAGTCCTGGTCCTGACCTTCCGGGATCAGGAGACAACCATGACCCGGCGCCCGCGCGTGTGACCGGCCTGGCTGTCGATGTGCGCCGCCGCGGCCTCTCAGTCGCGGACGGCGGGCTCGGCTACGGCCTCGACGAGGCGTTCGTCCAGGGCATCGTCGACATGAAGCGGGCCAAGGACCAGGGCCTCGACGCCGGGGCTGCTCGTACCCCGGACACCATGTCTCCCACCACCTTCGAGCAATGGTGCGCGCAGACCCTCGTGGACCAGGGTGGCGTGCAGGTCGTCGAACGACTGGCGCTCGTAGCGGACGGAGCGGCCGAGCTGTTCGGTCATGATGCGGGCCAAATCGTTCGGCGACAGATCCCGGGGACCGAGAATGGGGACGTCGGCGACGCCGGTCCAGGAGCGGTCCAGCAGCAGGCGCGCCGCGACGGCGGCGATGTCGGCGACAGCAACCATCGGGGCTTTGCGGTCGGCGTCGACGACGTCGGTGAAGACGCCTGTGGCGCGGATCGTGTCGGCCTCCTCCAGCAGGTTCTCGAAGAAGGACGGGTTGGCCAGAGCCCGGTAAGCAACGCGGGTGCCGGCGATCAGATCGTCCATGGCGTGGGAGGCCGTGACCAGGCCCGCGCGGTCGGCGACCGAGGTGCCGCGGCCCAGCGCGGAGACGCCGACGACATGGCTTACGCCGTGAGCGGCAAGCGCTTTCGCGGCGGGGCGGGTGAAGCCGGTGTAGCCGTCGTGCGGGGTTCGGGAGGAGTCGGGCGGGACGAGCCAGAAGACGGCGTCCGCGCCCGCGAAAGCGCGGTCGAGGACGACGCTGTCGGCGTGCGAGCCGGTGATCACCTCGACGTGACCGCGCGCCGCGGCCGGGAGTCGCGCGGGATCGCGGACGATTACGCGCAGTTCCTCATTCGCGGCGGGGGCGGACTCCAGGAGCTGAGCCAGTAGCGGACGGCCGATGTTTCCGGTGGGAGCGGTAATAACGATCATGTGGCCATCCTGCGAGCGGCCCAGCTTTGCCACAATGGGAATTTCAGCACTGAATCATTGACTGAAATGGAATGATGCTGGTGAACAGCCCTGATCCGGTGATCGACGCCAATCTCGCCCTCGCATTGAACGCCCTGCTGGCTGAGCACAGCGTCACTCGCGCCGCCGAGCGGCTGCACACTTCCCCCGCCGCCATGAGCCGCACCCTCGCCCGGCTGCGCCGCATCCTGCAAGACCCGCTGCTGGTCCGCGCCGGCCAGACTATGGTCCCGACCCCGCGCGCCGAGGCCTTGCGCGAGGAAGCAGCCGCGGTGGTTCGCGATCTCGGGGCATTGCTCAGCCCCGGCGCCGCCATCGATCCCGCCCACCTGACTCGCACCTTCACCCTGCAGGCCGCGGACCTGGTCGGCGCGGCCCTGACTCCCCGCCTGCTGCGCCTGGCGCAGCAGGAGGCGCCGGGGGTCTCGTTCCGGCTCCTGGCCGAAGAGCTGGAGGCCGGATCCGCACTTCGCGACGGCCGGATCGATCTGGAGATCGGATCCATCGACCACGTGGACCCCGAAACACGGGTCGAGGAACTGACCACCTTGCGCATGATGGCGGCCGTCCGCGCCGGGCACCCGCTCGCCGAACAACCGTTGACGCCAGCCCTTCTCGCCGCCGCCGAGCATGTCGCCGTCGGCCGCCGGGGCCGGTTCACCGGCCCGCTCGACACCGCCCTCGCCGCACAGCACCTGCGGCGGCGAGTCAGCGTCGTCCTGCCCAGCCACCTCGCCGCCATGACCCTCGCCGCGCGCAGCGACATCGTCTGCCTGGTACCCGCCGCCCTCCCCGGCACGGCCCAGTCCCCGCTAACCGATGACGCCGCAGCACTTGGCCTGCACCTGCTCGAAATCCCCCTGCCCCTACCGTCTTTGACCATCGGCATGGCCTGGCATCCCCGCCACGCCGCCGACGGAGCACACCAGTGGCTCCGCAATGCCATCCGTCGAACTCTCGGTGCTACAAGGCGGAATGCCATTGCCGACCAAGACATTTGAATACACAACGGGATCCGGGAACCTACGCGGCTCGCAGGTTCCCGGATCCCGGGGTTGCAGGGTTCAGCTGTGCAGCGGGAAGTTGGCTCGGATGGTGTCGCGGGGGTCGCGGGTGGACTTGATCTGCTGAAGGCGGGCAAGGGTTTCCGGATCGAAGGCCGCGGCTGCGGATTCGCCGGGCGCGAGGAAGGTGTAGGGCTTCGCGCCGGTGATGTGGGTGCCGAGGTCGTCGAGGATGCCGGCGAACCGGGTGCGGATGTCGGCGAGGAGGTGGGGCAGGCCGAGGCCGAGCAGGTAGAGGGCGTAAGGCTCGGTGATGGGGCCGCGGGCGCCGCCCTCGGGCCGCGTTTCCGCGAGAGCGCCGCCGAGGGCTCGGATCTGAATGTTGAGCAGGGGCGCCACGGGTGCTTCGATGAGGGTTTTGACCACCGCGTCGCCGAGATCGGTGAGGAGTTCACCGCGGGACAGCGACGGGCTCGGATCGGTGGGTTCGGCGGTGATCTCGCCGATCTGGGCGGGGGTGAGGGTGCCGCGGGTGTCGGCGAGGATGCCGTCGATGCTGTCGAGGCGGGCGGTCAGGGCGCGGCCTTCCTCCGCCGCACCGAGGTAGGCGAAGTCGATCGCGACGGTGGGTGCGGCGCCGGGAATCTGGTAGCGCTGCAACCAGACCGACAGTTCCCGCGGTGCGTCGGTGGTGAGCTCGGTGAAGAGTTCGAAGGCTTCCTGCGTGCGGTCGGCGGACCACATCACCCGGCCGCCGTACAGCCGCGGCAGCGGGAAGAGGTCGAATTCGATCTCGGTGACGATCGCGAAGTCGCCGCCGCCACCGCGCAACGCCCAGAACAGTTCCGGATCGGAGTCGGCGGTGACGCGGGCGGGCCGGCCGTCGGCGTCGACGATCTCGAAGGCACGGACCGCGTCCGCGGCCCAGCCGTACTTGCGAGCGAACCAGCCGAACCCGCCGCCGAGGGTGTAACCGGTGACGCCCACGACGGGATTGCTACCGGCTAGCCCGGTCAGCCCGTGTGCGGCAGCCGCGGCCTGCACCGCGCCCCACTGCACGCCGGTGCCGACCCGCGCCACCCGGCGCTCGGCATCGATCTCGAGGCGGTCCAGCGCGCCGGTGCGGATCAGAATCGCGTCCTCGATACCGCCGGTCGCGCCGTGGCCGGTCGTCTGCGTCACCACTTGCCGACCCGCGCTGCTCGCGTATTTCAGCACGTCGGCGACGTCCTGAGCGTCGGCGACCGCGACGACGCCGGACACCGGCTGCGCTACCGCCACGTTCCACGGCTGCACGGCCTGATCGAATCCCGCGTCACCGGGCAGCAGCACACGTCCACGGGCCGCGCTCCGCAATTCCTCGATACTCATTGCTCTGTCCTCGCTTGCTGTTGCTACGACTTCTAGGTTGCTACCTGGTTGACGATCTGCGGGAGGAAAGTGTGACATACAGGTCGAAACCGGACTTCCGGCGTCGAATCCGCGCGGGAGAACCGGTGCCGATGCCATTCGTTAGCTGGGTGCCACGCGGGGTGATCGCGACGCAATACACGATTCGGGTACTTCAAAGCTGTTAGCGCACAACGACTGTCGCTGAACTCGCCCTTTCATGATTTGACGCTTCCGGTTGGTAACTAAACGCTTCAACCTCTACGATTCGCAGCGGGAGTTGCTGTGTGTTGGAGACAGTCGCCGCAGAGCGAGCCGTCGAAGGAATGGACAGTAGGGCTATGGGGCCGGGGCTGGAGTTGTGCCGCGAGCGGGTGCTCGACGACGATTTCGCGGGCGGTGACGCACAACCGGGGCCGGTGGACTTGGCCGAGCCGGTGGCAATCGATTCGGTGTGCTGTTCGAATCCGGTGCCGCACAGCCACCAACGTCCACGGGTCGAGGACGTGACTCCGACATCAGACGGAGGCGGCCCCCGCTCCACGTGGACCGGGTGATGCGGATGCCTACTCCGCTGGTGCGGCACCGAAGACTTCGTTGATCAGGCGCTGGGTGGTGGCCTGGAACTCCCCGGCCAGGGACAGGTCGGCGTCGTCGATGTAGTTGAGGGTGGCGGTCATGGTCTTGCTGCCGTCCCGGGTGGCGTACATCAGGGCGCCGTGGCCGCCGTGGCCGCCGTTGTGGGTGATGACGGTGCCGCTGGCGGTTTCCTGAACGAAGACACCCAGGCCGTAGGGGATCTTGGCGTGCGGGGTGAACATCTCTTCCAGCAGGGCCGGGGGCACCAACTGGCCGCCGACCAGCGCGGAGATGAAGGTGTGCAGGTCCGCGGAGGTCGAGATCATGTCGCCGCCGCCGGAGATCCAGGACGGGTTCTGACTGGTGACGTCGGCGATCTGCTCGACGCCCGCGGCGTCGTTGTAGCGGTAGTAGGCGTGCGCGTGCGGCTCCGGGATTTCGGTGGCGGTGTCCGGGACCACGGTGCCCGACAGACCGAGCGGGCCCAGGATGAGTCGTCGCATCTCCTCGGCCAGCCCGCGGCCGGTGACCTTTTCGATGATCAGGCGGGCCAGCACGTAGTTGGTGTTGGCGTAGCTCCAGTCCGTGCCGGGCTCGAAGCGGGCCGGCTTGGACAGTGCGAATCGCACCAGTTCCGCCGGCTGGTAGGTCTTGAAACGGTTCTCCACCCAGGCCTGGCCGGACCAGTCGATGCCGGGCGCGGTGCTGCCGTCCTCGAAGACCTCGCCGGTGAAGTTGAAGACACCGCTGGTGTGCTGCAACACCATTCGCACCGTGATCCGGGCATCGAGGTCGAACTCGGGCAGGTACTCGACCGCCGGGGTGTCCAGGGCGATCTTGCCTTCGGCGACCAGTTGCAACACCACGGTCGCGAGGAAAGTCTTGGTGTTGCTGCCGATCCGGATGTGCCCGTCGACCGGCGGCGCGCCCGGCTTGCCGAGTTCGGCGACGCCGGCACTGCCGACCCAGGCGCCGAGTTCGTCGGTGACCCGCAGCGACAGGCCGGTGAATCCGGTGCCGACGAGCTCGTCGATGGTCTTCTGCAGTTCCGGGCCGTTCTGGCTGGTGGCGATGGCGTTCATGGTGGTTGCTCCTCGGGTGGGGTGCCGATCTCGTGCTGTGCCACAAACATCCACCCTGACCCGAGGTCAACCTCAACAGTGATCTGGATCACTATCTGTCAGTCGAGCACCGCGTACGCCTCCACCTCGACGAGCACGTCGGGTTCGAAGAGGTAGTCCACGCCGATCGCCGACACCGGCGGCAACGGTCGCGGCAGACCGAGTTCTTCTGCCACAGCATCGATTCCGGCGAGGAATTGGTCGTACTTGTCCGGGGTCCAGTGCGTGACGAAGAACCGCAGCCGGACCACATCGGCGAAACTCGCGCCGGCTCCGGCCAGCCCGCGGGCGGTATTGCGCAGCGCCTGGGCGAGCTGACCAGCGAGATCGCCGGTCGCGACCGGATTGCCGTCCGCATCGCGGGCGATCTGCCCGGCCACATGCACCTGGCGCGCCCCGGTACTGATCGAAACATGGTGGTACGGAACAGGACTGAACATGCCCTCGGGGCTGAGCAGTTGCACTGTCATCGAAGAGTTCCCTTCCGGAGTAGGTATCCGATGTCTACCTGGTACCGGAAGGGCACTTCAACGAGACTAGGTGGCATGCGAGAAACCGCCACCAGCCCGCCGGACGCCCCGCAGCTCACCCACCAGCACCGGGAGCTGCTGGACGAGATGCTCGACAAGTGGTCGCTGCAAATCCTGGACGCCCTCTGCGGAAAGTCGTTGCGCTTCAACGAACTGCGCCGCGCCATCCCGGTCGTGACCCAGAAGTCGCTCACCACCGCGCTGCGTCGATTGGAGCGCAATGGCATGGTCCAGCGCCGCATCGTCGGCACCCGGCCGATCGCCGTCGAGTACGGCATCACGCCGCTCGGCAAGACCTTGCAGGGCCTCATCGACGCTCTGCTGCTCTGGTCCACCGTCACATTGCCCGAGGTAGAGCGCGCGAGAACCCAGTTCGACGCTCAGCAGGAGTGAGCTGCCTCACACAGCTGTCACAACTTCCGCGCACCCGGTGTCTTCATGGCCGAACGCCTGAAACAGAGGAGAGACACCATGAGCGCGAACATCGACGTAGTTGTGATCGGCGGCGGTTACGCCGGAGTCATGGCGGCCAACCGACTGACCCAGCGCGACGACGTGACCGTGACACTGATCAACCCGCGTGCCACCTTCGTCGAACGAATTCGGTTGCACCAGTTGATCAGTGGCACCCACTCCGCGGTCGCCGAGTACGGCAAGGTGCTGAACGAGCGGGTGCGGCTGGTGGTCGACACCGTCACGCGGATCGACGCCGCCGGACGCACCGTGGCGCTGCGCGACGGCGGCACGCTCGGCTACGACTACCTGGTCTACGCGGTCGGCAGCGGCACCGCCGACCCCGCCGCACCTGGCGCGGCCGAATTCGCTTACCCGCTGGGCAGTTTCGAGGAAGCCGAGCGGTTGCGGGCCGCCCTCGAAGCCGCGCCGGCGCAGGGCACGGTGACGGTGGTCGGAGGCGGCCCGTCCGGGATCGAGACGGCGGCCGAATTGGCCGAGCAGGGCCGCGCGGTGACGCTGGTGTGCGGCGGCGTGCTGGGCCCCTACCTGCACCCGCGCGGCCGGCGATCGATCGCCGAGCGGCTGGCCAAGCTCGGGGTGACGGTGCTCGAAGGCGGCGGCGCGAAGGTGACCGGCGTGACCGGCACTGCCGTGCGACTGGCCGACGACCGGGAGCTGCCGAGCGCGGTGACCATCTGGACCGCCGGCTTCGGTGTGCCGGATCTGGCCGCGCGCAGCGGACTCAGCACCGACGCGGCCGGCCGCTTGCGCACCGACGAGACGTTGACCAGCATCGACGACGAGCGCATCATCGCGGCCGGTGACTCGGCGGCACCCTCGGATCTACCGTTCCGGATGGGCTGCCAGTCCGCTGTGCAGACCGGACCGCAGGCCGCCGAGACTGTCCTGAGCCGGATCACGGGCAACACGCCTTCGACCATCGACGTCGGTTTCGCGGGTCAGTGCATCAGCCTGGGCAGGCGCGCGGGGGTCTTCCAGTTCTCGTCGAAGGACGACCAGGCCACCAAGCGCTACCTGGGCGGACGTCCCGGCGCGCTACTCAAGGAGGTGGTCTGCTGGAGCACCGTTTGGCAGCTGAGCTACGAGGCCCGCAAGCCCGGTGCGCGCACCTGGTGGTCCAAGGACGAGAAGCGGCAGGAACTGCTGCGGTCCGTGCCGGGCGACACGCGGGTGAGCAGGGCGTAGCACACAATCCGTAACACTCACGTGTCCTGGGACGACAGCTTCCGTGACACATGGCCCGTCGGGGGGCCTGTCCATTTCTTCTTGTCGCTTCATGAAATTGGGGATCAGGACATGGCTCTTCGCGAGTTCTTTGCGCGCCATCGGATCGGCGTGGGCGTTGCCGCACCGGCGGTGCTCGGCGTGGCGGCGGTGGTTGCCGCCTCGTTCACGCTGACATCCACACCGGAAACCCGGGATACCCGGCTGACCAGCTCGGTTACCGAGTGCCACGACATGGTGACCATCTCGGTCGCCGGTCGTAACGACACTCCGAATCCGGAAACCACGGCGATGCTGGTCGACGCCAACGGCAATCCGCTGCCGGCCGCGCTGTCGGGTGACCATCGCAGCGAGTGGGTGGATCCGGTCGTCAACGCGCCCGCCGACGACGTGGAGCCCGGCTCCTATCGCGCGGTGTATGTCGCGTACCCGGCGAACATGTCCAGCTACGAGGACTCCGTGAACGCCGGTGTAGCGAATACCAAGCAAGTCATGCGGGAGATCGCCCAGGCCTGCCCCGACACCCGCTTCTCGATCGTCGGCTACAGCGAGGGCGCGGACGTGGTGCGCCGGGTCGCGATGGAGGTCGGCAACCAGGAGGCCGACAAGGACGGCAAGTACGGGATCGTCAACCCGGACGACGTGGTCGGCGTGGTCATCCTGGCCGACCCGGGCCGCTCGGCCGGCGACGGCACCTTCATCGGCGCGAAGGATCCGAACAACCCGGACAACTTCGATCAGCAGTACGGCGGCAAGCCGATCTCGGGCCAGGGCGTCATGCAGGGCACCGGCGGCGGCTTCGGCAAGCTGAACGGCAAGATCGCCTCGTTCTGCTCCGAGGGTGACCTGACTTGCGCCGCGCCGCAGAACATTTCGCTGCTGCAACTGGCGGCGAACGTGGGCCGGCAGATCAATGTGGACAACCTGGAGCGGGAGGGCCTGACCCCGGCGACGGGCCAGAATGTCGCCGAGGTGCTCGGCCGGATCGCGATGGCGGCCTTCGCCGATATCGCGGCGCAGCCGAACTGGATGAAGAGCGACGAGACGTTCCTGACTGTGCTGCTGCGGGTTTCGGATCCGGCTTACAAGCCGGGTACCGCCAAGGCGGTGCCGGTGAAGTCGGAGATCTCGACCGACGAGATGTCGCCGCTGGCCTACCTGCCGCAGAAGGTGCTCAACGAGATCATTGGGCTGATCGTGACCAACCAGAACACCATCCCGGTGGTCATGAGCGATCCCTACAAGCTCACCCTCGGCCCGAACCACACCGGTCATCACTTCGACTACTGGAAGAACGCCGATCCGGAGAACGGCAAGCCGCTGACCTCCGCCGAGTACGCGGCCGCGTGGCTGACCCATCTGGCCAAGCAGGCGCAGGCCGGTGAGCCGGTGGACAAGACGGCCACGCCGAAGTCCGAGGACGTCCAGGCGATGTACAAGGCAGTCGACGAGTCGAAGGCCCCGAAGACCACCACCCAGGCGGCCACCTCGACCAGTAAGTCGCCGACCAGCACCACCACGACGACCACGAAGTCCGATGCGGCGGTGGCCTCGACGACCCAGGCGCCGACCACGACGCCGTCCGGCACCTCGAGCTCGACGACCGCGCCGAGCACGACCAGCACGGCGCCGAGCACCACGGCACCGGCCACCACCGAGGCGGTGAAGCCGACGACCGTCGCGCCCACCACCACCGCGCCCACCACCACGGCGGCGCCGACCACCACGACGACCACGGAATCGGCCGCGCCGACCACCACCGAGTCGAAGTAGAAGCACCGCACAGCGAACCGGCCGGACTCCCTCCGGCCGGTTCGTTTTGCGTTCGGGGGCAGGCGGTGAGCGATCTCATCTCCGCGCCGGTTTCCGCACGGTGGGCGCGCCGCTTTCCGCACGCTGCCCGATTCCGCGTTGCAATGACCCTGACCTGCAAGAATTGGGGGCATGGCGTCAAGACCGGAAACAGCTACGCTGCGTTGACTTCTGCTTCACGATAGGGATCTCGATGCTGGAACGGCTGGAACTGGAGGCGTTTCTGACGCTCGCCGAAGAACTGCACTTCGGGCGGACGGCGGAACGTCTGCATGTGACGACGAGCCGGGTCAGCCAGACCATCCGCCAGCTGGAACGCCGGATCGGCGCGCCGCTGTTCGAACGCTCCAGCCGCAAGGTCGTATTGACGGTCGTCGGCAAGCAGTTGCGTGATGATCTGCGCCCCGCCTATGACCAGATCACGGCCGGGGTGGCCGCCGCCAGCAGCGGGAATCTGATCGCCCGGACGATCACGGTCGGCTTCTCCGCCCCCTGGTGCGGGAACCTGCTGGTCAAGTCGGCCCATGTCTTCCGGGACCGCTACCCGGGCAGCCTGGTCACCGTGGAGGAGATCCAGCTCACCGACCCGCTCGGCCGGATGCGTTCGGGCGCTGTCGATTTACAGCTGACCGAGTTTCCCATCTCCGAGCCCGACATCAGCACCGGGCCGATCATCTTCTCCGAACCCCGCAGCCTGATGGTGCCGGCGAATCATCCGTTCGCGAGCCGGGACTCGGTATCGCTGGAAGATCTCGCCGACACCACGCTGATCACGATCAAGAGCGACGCCGTCCCGCGCTATTGGATGGACTACTACTTTCCGCGCCGCACCCCGTCCGGGCGCCCGATCCCGCAGGGGCCCGCGGCGGTGTTCTGGCCGGAGGTACTGGTGCATGTCAGTCAGGGGGTCGGTGTCAGCACCGTTTCGGCCGCCGCCGAACAGTTTCACACCCGCCCAGGCATGGCCTTCGTTCCCTTTCACGACGCACCTCCCATCGACTACGGCTTGATGTGGCCGACCGCGCACAAGAATCCGCTGGTCGCCCCGTTCATCGAAACCGTAAGGGAACTGGCTGATTCGACCGCGCGCTGATCGGCGGCGGTACCGGATCCGGGGCATCCCGTTCCTATGTCGGATCATCGGATCTTTGGTTAGGCTCCGGGTGGATCGCAGAGGAGTAAGCCGATGACCAGGCGTGGCTGGGTGTTGTTTCTCGCGATGGGCGCGATCTGGGGCGTGCCCTACGCGATGATCCGGATTGCCGTCGAGGACTTCGACCCGTTCGTGGTGGCGTTCGGGCGCACGCTGCTCGGCGGGCTGATCCTGCTGCCGATCGCGCTGTACTCGAAATCGTTGATGCCGGTGCTGCGGCGATGGAAACCGTTGCTGGCCTACACCTTGGTGGAGATCACCGGGCCGTGGTTTCTGATCGGGTACGCCGAGACCACGTTGAACAGTTCCACCGTCGGGCTGCTGATCGCGGCGGTCCCGTTGATCGCGGTGGTGCTGGTCGCGTCGATGGGGCACGAAACCTTCGATACCCGAAGGGTGCTCGGGTTGATCGTCGGGTTCGGCGGCGTGGCGACGCTGGTCGGGCTCGATGTCGATCTGTCCAACCCGGCCGCGATCGGCGCGATCGGGCTGACCGCGATCGGTTACGCGCTCGGGCCGATCATCATCGCGCGCTCGCTCGCCGACCTGCCGCCGATGGGTGTGGTCACCGCGTCGCTGGTGCTGGCCGCGATCATCTACGCGCCGATCGCGGCACTGCGCATGCCGGAGCACTACCCGGCCGACGCCAGCTGGTCGGTGGTGGGCTTGGCCGTCATCTGCACCTCGCTGGCGTTCCTCGTGTTCTTCGCCCTGATCAGCGAGGTCGGCCCGGCCCGCGCCACCGTGATCACCTATATCAATCCGGCCGTGGCGATCCTGCTCGGCGTGACCGCGCTGAACGAACCGCTCACCGCGGGAATGGCCATCGGCTTCCCACTGGTCATCCTGGGTTCGATCCTCGGCACCGCCCGCTCGCGCAAGACCGAGACCGAGGACGACATCCAGCCGGTCCCGTGCGCCGACGTGCCGGTGCCGCCCGGCGCCTACGATGAACGGCGATGAATGACATCGCCGCGATCGGTGCGGCCTATGACGAAATCGCCGTGCTCTACGACGAACTGGTGCGCCAACCGCTCTACAGCCAGCCGTTCGACGATGCGATGCTGGCCGCCTTCACCGAGCTGGTGGGCCCCGGCGGCGCGGTCGCCGATATCGGTTGTGGTCAGGGCCGGATCGCCGCGCAACTGGCCGGAGCGGGCCTGGACGTGCGGGGCATCGACGTCTCCGACGCGCTGCTCACTATGGCGCGCACCGAATATCCGCACCTGCGCTTCGACGCGGGCAGCATGGAGGACCTCGACTTCGGCGCCGCCACCCTCGACGGCGTGGTCGCCTGGTATTCGATCATCCATCTACCGCCCGATCGCATTCCCGGGGTGTTGGCGGAGTTTCATCGGGTACTCCGTGCCGGAGGGCACGCCTTGCTCGCCTTCCAGGCGACGGACGGTTCTGAGGTGGTGGAACCGTTCGATCACAAGGTGATTCGCGCGTATCGCTGGTCGCCCGAGCGGCTTGCCGAGCTGTTGCAAGACAGCGGATTCCAGGTGCTCGCGCGAATGGTCCGGGAACCCGGCCCCGGCGAGCGGTTCGAGCAGGCCTACGTGTTGTGCTGGAAGCCACGATAATTCGCCGTACACCAGGCCGACCGGCCGGGTAACTTTGGACTATCGCTCGTCCGACAACGTGGTCGATCCGTTACAAGACTTCACCACTGTCGTCAGGGGGCGACGCTCCATGGAGTTACTCTCACCGATCGATGCCATTTTCCTGCTCGCCGAATCCCGGGAACACCCGATGCACGTGGGTGGCCTGCAACTCTTCGAGGCGCCCGAGGACGCCGGCCCCGACTTCGCCCGCTCCATCTATGAACAGGTGCTGGCGGACGACACGATCAGTCCCACCTTCCGTAAGCGTCCCGCCACCTGGCTCGGCGCACCGCAGCTGGGCTGGTCCGAAGACCCCGACGTCGAACTCGACTATCACGTAAGACGGTCCGCGCTCCCGAGCCCCGGCACCGTCACCCAGCTGCTGGATCTGGCCGCACGGCTGCACGGCCAGCTGCTGGACCGGCACCGCCCGCTGTGGGAGATCCGCGTGGTGGAGGGCCTGAACGACGGCCGCTTCGCGCTGTACACCAAGATGCACCACGCGCTCATCGACGGCGTCGCCGGGCAGCGTCTGATGCAGCGCACCCTCACCGCCGACCCGGCCGCACGAGAGCTACGTGTGCCGTGGAATCTGCCACGGCGACACCATGATCCGAAGCCGGAGGGCTCCTGGCTCGGCGACGGCGCGCGAAACCTGTTGTCCGCGGCCGGCTTCGGCCCCAAGCTGGCCCGCGCCGCGCGCTCGGCGCTGCTGGAGCAGCAGCTGACACTGCCCTTCGAGGCGCCGCGCACCATGCTCAACGTCCCGATCGGCGGCGCCCGCACCGTCGCGGTACGGTCCTGGCCGCTGGAGCGGATCAAGCAGGTGAAGAAGGCCAGCGGCAAGACCATCAACGATGTGGTGCTGGCGATGTCCGCGGGTGCGCTACGCAGCTATCTGATGGAACGCGACGCGCTGCCGGACAAGCCGTTGATCGCCATGGTGCCGATGAACCTGCGCGGCGAGGACGACACCGAGACCAGCGGCAACAAGGTCTGCGCCGCGCTGTGCAACCTGGGCACCGACGTCGTCGACCCGCTGGCCCGGCTGACCGCGATCAGCGAATCTATGCACGACACCAAGAACGTCTACCGGCAGCTGTCGAGTACCCAGTCGATGGCGCTGTCGGCGCTGACGCTCAGCCCGATCGCGATGTCGCTGCTGCCCGCCCTGGTGCAGCGGACAGCGCCGCCGTTCAACATCGTCATCTCCAATGTGCCGGGTGCGCGGGAACCGATGTACTTCAACGGCGCCCGGCTCGACGCGAGTTATCCGATGTCGATTCCGTTCGACGGTCAGGCCATGAACATCACCCTGACCACCACCGCCGAGAATCTGGACTTCGGCCTGGTCGGGTGCCGGCGCAGCGTGCCGGACATGAACCGGATCCTGGACCACCTGGAGAACGCGCTGAGCGAACTGGAGGACGCGATCTAGTCGGCGCCTGCCAAGATGGCCGGGTGAGTGCTGATGTGCGGGTGTGTTTCGTCGGGGATTCGTTCGTGGCGGGAGTGGGTGATCCGCTGCTGCTGGGCTGGGCCGGACGGCTCGGGCAGCGTGCGGTCGACGACGGCGTAGCGCTCACCGCCTACAACCTCGGCGTGCGCCGTCAGACCTCGGCGGATGTGCTGAACCGCTTCGCGTCCGAATGCGAGCAGCGGTTGCTCCCGGGAACCGATGCCCGGGTGGTGGTGTCGTTCGGCGTGAACGACACCACCTACGAGAACGGCGGGCCGCGGGTCGATCCGGAGGGGTCGGCGGCCAACTTGACGGAACTGCTCGGGCAAGCGGCCGAACGCGGCTGGCAGGTGTTGATGGTCGCGCCGCCGCCGATCAGCGAGGCCGAGCAGAACGCGCGCACGGCGGAGCTGGACGAGCGGTTCGCCGAGATCTGCGCGGCGGCGGCGGTGCCCTACGTCCAGGTACATCAGGCGTTGCTGGGCAGTGCGGTGTGGATGCGCGAGGTGCGCGAGGGCGATGGGGCGCATCCGGGCGCGGCCGGGTACGAAGTACTCGCCGCGTTGGTCCTGCCGCGGTGGCAGGAGTGGCTGTCCCGCTAGCGCGCTCCGCCCGCGCTCAGGCGGTGGCGGATTGCGTCGACGCAGCCTTTCCGTTGCTGCGCCCGGCCGCCAGCGCGGTGTGCAGCGAGGTGTACTCGTAGTCGTCGAGCGGGAATCGCTGGTTGCCGCGGCGCGCTTCGAAGAACCCGGAGGGACGAATGTAGGTGGTGTCGCCCTGGGAGTTCCGGTAGTACGTCGGCACGTGCCCGTTCAGATCGGCCAGGTAGTAGCGCAGGAACGCGGCCTTGCGGTGGATGCGCTCGTGGTAGGCGTCGTGCACGGCTTGCCGCACCTCCACCCTGGTGGCCTGGCGGCGCCGGGCTTCGGTGATGGCACGCACCGCGTGGTCGGCGGTCATTTCGACGAAGGCGTGCCAGCCGCTGCCGGTCCACGAGTACGGGCCGACCAGCATCCAGCGGTTGGGCAGCCGCGGCAGCGCGACGCTCTGGTAAGCCTGCAAGCCGTGCTCGTCGAAGAAGGTGCTCAGGTCGAATCCGTTGCGGCCCAATATCATTCCAGGCCGGTAGGTCTCCGGATCGGAGAAGACCTCGTATCCGGTGGCGAGCACGATCATGTCGAACTCGTGCCGGGTGCCGGCATCGGTCTCGATCCCGTTCGCGGTGATCCGCCGGATCGGGTCGGTGACCAGCGCGACGTTGTCCCGGTTGAACGCGAACGTGTACCCGGACATGGTGGGGCGCTTGGCGATCGGGCCGTAGTGCGGCGTGAGCGCCGCGGCCGTCTCCGGATCCCGCACCACCCGGCGCAGGTAGCGCCGGTAGGCGCCGATCGCGACCGTGTCGATGGTGCGCAGTGCGGGACGCGCCAGCCACATCGGCGCGGCCACCCCGGCGCGCAGGATCAGATCCACCGCGACCAGCACGCCCCCGTGAATCCCGGCTTGGACACCGGGAATTCGCAGGACCGCTTGCACCGCCCCGGGCACCTGCGCATCGGGCTTGGGCAGCGACCACACCGGCGTGCGCTGGAAGACGGTCAAACTCGCGACCGAACGCGCCAGCGCGGGCACGATCTGCACCGAGCTCGCCCCGGTCCCGATCACCGCGACCCGCTTGCCGCGATAGTCGTAGTCGTCGTCCCAGGCGCTGGGCCGCTGCACCTTGCCGTGGTAGTCCAGCAGCCCCGGAATACCCGGATCGGCTTTGGGATTCACGAACGCGCCGACCGCGCTGATCACATACCGCGCGGTGACCTCGCCGCCGCCGGCGAGATGCAGCCGCCACACATGCCGGTGGTCGTCCCACTCCTGCCGCATCACCTCGGCGCCGAACCGCAGGCGGGGATACAGACCGAACCGCCGCGCCACCTCGACGTGGTACGCCTTCACCTCCGCGCCCCGGGGAAAGACCCGGCTCCAGTCCGCCTTTCGCGCGAACGAGTATTGATACGCCAGCGCGGGGATATCGACGCTCAAGCCCGGGTAATGGTTTTCGTGCCAGCTGCCGCCGACGTCGTCGGCCCGTTCCAGGATGACGAAGTCGTCCAGCCCGGCCCGGATCAGCTTCACCCCCGCGGCGATCCCGCCGGGACCGGCTCCGATTACCGCGATCTCGTGGTCGTAGAGCTGTGCCATCTCACCGCGCTCCCACCGATTTCCGCTCGACCGGCGTGGCGAGGGTAGCCGGTCGCGTCGTGAACGAGTAGTGACTGAACGGGAAATGCTTGTTCCCCCACCACATCTCGACGTGCGTACTCGGCCGGATCGGCGCCGGATCGCCCTGGTAGTTCACGTAATAGGTGTTGGAGTCCGCGCACGCCTCCGATAGCCACATCGTCTGCGCACCCCGTTTCCGGCATTTCCGGAAGTAGGCGTCGTGCGGTTCCTGCTTGATCTCCACCGCGGTGGCGCCGCGCCGGTTCGCCTCCTTGATCGCACGCGCCGCGTGCCGGCTGGTGCACTCGATCATCGCGAGATACGAGCCCGCCGCGAAGCCGTACGGGCCGGTGATCAGGAACAGATTCGGGAACTTCGGCACGCTCACGCCCTGATAGGCCTGGTAGCGCTCGCGATCCCAGAACTCCCCCAGCTCCAGGCCGTCCCGTCCGATCAGCGGATAGGGCGGGGTGTACCCCTTCTCCATGACCCGGAACCCGGTGGCGCACACCAGCACATCGATCTTGCGGAGCTGCCCGTCCGCGGTTACCACCCCGGTCTTGGTGATCTTCTGGATCGGCTCGGTGACCAGCTCGACGTGCTCCTCGGTGAAGGTCTGCAAGTACCGGTTCGACACCGACGGCCGCTTGCAACCCGGCGCGTAGTCGGGCGTCAATCGCGCTGCCAGCTCCGCGTTTCCCGGCAGCTGCGCCTTGTACAACGCGCCCCCGCCGCGCTGCGCGAGCTGCACGATCCCGGGGATATAGCTGTGGAAAACCCCGACGCCGGAAATGCCGAAATCGATGCCCAGGGTGACCGCGGCCCGGATCGCCCGGCGCAACGGGCCCACATTGACCATGATGTTCTTGGCCAGTTCGGGGATCGGGAAGTCGGCCTTGGGCACCACCCAGATCGGCCGGCGCTGGAACACGGTCAACCGGGACGCGATATCGGCCAGCTCCGGAATCAGCTGCAGCGCCGTCGCTCCGGTGCCGATCACCGCGATCCGTTTGCCTCGGTAGTCGTAGTCGTGGTCCCACTTCGCGGTGTGCACGACTTTGCCCGCGAACTTGTCGATGCCCTCGATCTCGGGCAGCTTGGGCACCTCCAGGCCGCCCACCGCGCCGACCACGAAACGCGAGGTGACTTCCTCCCCGGTGTCGGTGCGCCCGCGCCACAGCTGCCGCTGCTCATCCCATTCGCCACCGACCACGGTGGTGTTCAACCGGATTCGGGAACGCAAACCATAGGCGTCCACCACCTGATCGGCGTACGCCTTCACCTCCGCGCCCGGCGCGAACATCCGCGACCACTGCTTGGGCGGCTCGTAGGAGAAGCTGTAGTAGACCGACGGAATATCCACGGCCACACCGGGATAGGTATTGGCGTGCCAGGTCCCGCCGATATCGCTGTTCTTGTCGACTATGAGGAAGTTGTGGATACCGGCCTTGCGCAGCTCCACCCCCATGCCGATCCCCCCGAAACCCGCCCCGATCACCACGACCTCGTAGTCGGGCCGTTCGCCCGCCGCCGGTCGCTCCGCGCGCTGCCGTGCAGTCGACATGGTTACCTCCGTTGGTAGTCCACCATCGACGGTAACACTGTCTGGGACGGAAGGGAATTACCCGATTCGCCGCTCCGCGGACCGCGCCCGCCGTTCCCGGACACCGGCCAAATCGACAGGGCCGCTGGGCTTCCGCGGCTGTGCCTCGATCGCCTGCTCCAGCTCCGGCAGCCAGCGCACGATCTCGTCCCGATACGGCCCTTCGGTTTCCAGCTGCGACAGCGTCCCGATCAGGGTCAGCGCCGAGCGCGCGAACGGCGTGAAATACGCGGGCATCGTCAATTGCCGTGTCACGTTCGACAATTCGAGTTTGGTCGTGCGCAGGACCTGGGTGCGCAGCCAGGGGGTGGTCAGCCGATACCTGGACCGGCGGAACGGCTCACTGGCCGACATCACCGTCTTGAACAACGCGTCGATATCGAAAACCCGGCTCGATTCCACGAATCCGTGCCGGCGCGCGGCCAGTTCCAGATCTTTCGGGCCGCCTTTGAAAATGGCGGTGCAGTAATCCAGGGCGAGTTCGTCGAAGCCCTCGGGCGGCCACGGGCAGCAGGCGCCGAAATCGACGATACCGAGGCGACCGTCCGGCAGCACCCGGAAATTACCGGGATGCGGATCGGCATAGAGCAATCCGTCGCGGGCCCACCCCGACAACACGAAACGCAGCATCAGCATGCCCAGCCGATCCCGTTCGTCCTGGCTGCCGTTCGCGAGTACCCGGGTCAGGGGCGTGCCATCGAGCCATTCGGTGATCAGCACATCGCCGCGCTGCGCCACCACATTCGGGATGCAGAAATCCGGATCGCCGGCATATGCGGCGGCGAACGCGCGCTGATGTTCGGCTTCCGCGGCGTAATCGAGTTCGGCCCGCACGCCGTCGCAGATCGCCTCGGTCACGCCCTTCACATCGGCGCCGGCGAGAAACACCGTGGCCAGCATGGAAATCCGGCGCAACTGCACCAGATCGCCCTCGATCGCGGCCCGCGCGCCCGGATACATGATCTTGACCGCGACCCGCCGGCCGTCGTGCCACACCGCGCGATGGACCTGCCCGATAGACGCGGCCGCGGCGCGGCGATCGTCGAATTCCTGGAAATGCCAGCGCCAGTCCTCGCCCAGGTGCTCCGCCATGGTCGCGTGCACCATCGCGGGCAGCATCGCCGGCGCCGAATCCTGCAACTGACTCAGCGCGGCGGTGTACGGCTCAGCCACCTCGCGCGGCAGCGCCAGGCCATAGATCGCGAGCAGCTGCCCGAGTTTCGCCGCACACCCCTTCAGCTCGCCCAATACCTCGAAGATGTGCTGGGCCGTGCGCAATTGGATATCGCGATTGATCTCGCTCGACGAACGCCCGAGCACCCGCTTGCCGACCCCCGCGGCCTGCCGCCCCGCGTACGCCATCGGCAGCGCCGCCAGTTTGACGCCGCGCACCGAACTGCGCACGGGCGGTTTCCCAGTCATGAATCACCTCACACTCTGCGCTGACCAGTGTTACCGCAGGTGCGGGATGACACAAGAGCGCCTAGACTGTCTGGGATAATTGGCCCAGACTTGAGAGGTGGCATCGATGGGATCCCAAACGGTAGTCGCCGACGTTGCCGACGAATTGGCGCGCCGGGTTGCCGCAGGGGAATATCAGCCAGGGGATTTGATGCCCTCGGTCCGCCAGGTCGCCGAGGAATTTCAGATGAACCGTGCGACCGCGCAGCTGACTCTCGGGCGGTTGGAGTCCTACGGTTTCGTCGAAGCACGCCGGGGCAAGGGGTTTACCATTCGTGACGTCCGGGAGGCGGGCGGCATCGATGTGTACCGGCATCTGTTTCGTTTTTCCAGTCCCGAGGTCGCGATCGACATGTTCCGCGACATCGTGGAAGTCGAACGCGGGATCGTGATGGATGCGCTGCTCGCGTACACCGGCAGCGCGCAGGAGATCGATCCGGCGGAATTGAAATCGGCCGTCGACGAGATGGAGGCGCTGGCGCGCCTCGAAGTTCCGGATTTCCACCGGATTCTCGATATCGAACTCACGCTGGTGCGCAATCTGCTGACCAGTATCGGTTCGAGCATGCAGCGCGCGATCCTGAATTCCATCGGCGACATGGTGCTCGAGGTGCCGGAGGCCATCGAGGCCTTCTTCGCCGGGGCCGCGGACCTGCACGTGCTGGTCTGGCGGGCGCTGATCGCGGTGTGGGAGTCCGGTTCGGGCCCCTCGGAAGCCCAACTGGCGCTGTTCGAGGACCTGTTCGGGATGTACCACGAAAAGGTGATCGCGCGGTTCAACGAACTCGTCGGCACCGTCGGCGAAGCGGAAGAGGTGCACGCCGCCACCGCGTAGACCTGCCGAAAGCTGTTGCGCGACCCGGATAGTTGACCGACTGTCTGGGACGCCATACCGTGGGGTGCAGCCGAACAAGGGAGTTCACCATGGCAGGCAGCAGGCGCACCGGTTTGGCGCGGTCGGCGAAACTCGCGAGTCTGCCCATGGGCATCATGGCGCGCCGGGTCACCGCGACCGGTAAGGCATTCATGACCGGCGCTTCCCGCGGCGACCTCGACGACGCGCTCGTCGAGAAGGCCGCCGACGAGGTCTTCGCCGTCCTGGGCGAACTCAAGGGCGGCGCCATGAAACTCGGTCAGGCGCTGAGCGTCGCCGAGGCGAGCATTCCGCCGCGCTATGCCGACCGCTACCGCGCAGCCCTGGTCAAGCTGCAATCCCAGGCGCCGCCGATGTCCACCCGATCGGTGCACCGCATGCTCGCCGAACAGCTCGGCATCCGGTGGCGGGACCGGTTTTCCGCATTCGACGACGAGCCGGTCGCCGCCGCCAGCATCGGTCAGGTGCATCGTGCCGTCTGGCACGACGGCCGCACGGTCGCGGTGAAGGTGCAGTACCCCGGCGCGGATACCGCGCTGCTGTCGGATCTGAAGATGCTGCAGATGTTTTCCGGCGCGTTCGCCCGCATGATGCCCGGCGCGGACGCCAAGGGCTTGATCGACGAATTCATCGACCGCACCGCCGACGAGCTCGACTACCGCATCGAAGCCGCGCACCAGCGCCGCTTCGCGCTCGCCTTCGACGGCGACCCGCAGTTCTTTGTTCCGAAGGTGATCGCCAGCGCACCGAAAGTGCTTGTCACACAATGGCTGTCGGCCACGCCGCTGGCGCGGATCATCACCGACGGCTCGAAGGCCCAGCGCGACAGCGCCGGACTGCTCCTGGCCGAATTCGGCCTGAGTTCACCGGTGCGCGTCGGCTACCTGCATTGCGATCCCCACCCCGGCAACTTCCAGCTCCTCGAGGACGGCCGCCTCGGCGTCATCGACTTCGGCGCGGCCATCGCGCTACCGCGCGGCATTCCGGCGGCCATCGGCGAGGTGGCCCGCCATGCGGTCGCCGGGGACTATCGCACCGCTGCGAAAACCTTGCAGGACAACGGCTTTCTGCGCACCGGGGAACAACTGGATCTGGCGCCGATCGAACGTCTGGTCGCGCCGATCGTCGCCCAGATCGACGGCGACAACCTGCATATCAGCCGAAAATTGTTGCAGGGCCATACGGCTCGCGCTCTCGACGCGAAGAACCTGTCGATGAACAACGCCATGGCGATCAAAGCGCCGGCACAGTGGCCCGAATTGGCCATGCTCGGTAGGACATTCGCCGGCGTCGTCGGAGTCTGCGCCCAGCTCGACGCCGAGGGGCCGTTCCTCGCGCTGGTCCAACGGTGGCTGCCGGGCTACGCCGCCGACGGCGCCGCCGCCTAGGGCCGATCGGCCTCGATCCGGTCGGCCGGATACCGCCGGTCCGCGGGCAAGAAGGTATCCAGCAGCGTACTGATCCGCGGCCGCTGATCCCCGACCAGACCCGAGCCGACCAGCACGCCCAGGGCGATGGACAACACGGTGAGCAGCGCGGAGACGATCACGTGCAGCCCATTGGGATTGGACTGCGCGATCAGGTCCGAAACACCGGTCAGCCCGATCCCGCCGGGCACCAGCATCCAGAACGCGGGCAGGAACGCGACCTGCGACGGCGGCGCGTTCTTGCGGCGCTGCACCAAGTAGGCGGCCGGGACCGCGATCAGCCCGCCGAGGAACGCGCCGAGCACCTGACCGGAGAAGTGCCCGCCCAGCGCCTGCGCCGCGTAGGTCACATAGAGCACGATCAGCAACCAGCCCAGGGATTTCGGCGGCGCGCTGGCCCGCCAGGAATGCCCGATGCCGATGAGCAGCACGCCCAGGAACGGCGCCCACCAGCCCAGCTGATCGACCCCGGCGGCCTCCGGGACCGGATGCCGCCCGAGCCCTTCCAGTCCGATCAACAGCCCGAAGGACAACAGCAGCAGCACATTCAGGCCGTAGATGAGCCGGCTGGCCCCGGCCACCATGGACCCGGTGGCCAATTCGATGGTGCCGTTGGTGAGCATGGCCCCGGGCAGCATGGTGGCGACCGCCGGGATCAGCAGCTGGCTGGGATGCCCGCCGGACAGCTGCGCCGGGAACCGGAAAGCGACCCACGAAACCAGCGCCGCGGCGGTGACCGGCAACGCCAGTGACAGCAACGGGATCCGGTGCGCGAGCCACACCAGCACGCCGACCAGCGCGCCGAGCACGCAGTAGCCGACGAGCGCGTGCACGGACGGATTGAGCATCAGCCCCAGCCCGAGGGTGAGCACCACCTGCCCGAGCATGGTCAGCAGCACCGGATTGCGGGGTGTCGATTCGAAGATTTGCTGCAACGACCTGGTTACCTCGGTGGGCGGGGGCAGATCCCGCTTCACCCGATCCAGCAGCCGGTACAGCGCGGCGATCTGGTCCAGCCGCAAAGTGTCGACGGAGGCGCTCATGATGTCGACCGCGGACCCGTTCGCATCCTGGATGCGCACGAAGACACCGGTTGGCAGCACGAAGAAGTGCACGCCCTCGGCACCATAGCGCCGGGCCAGTTCGTCCAGCATCGATTGCACCCGGTTGGTGGTCTCACCTGCCCCGATCAGAGCGACGCCGAGCCAGCGCAGCAGATCGAGCAGATCCGCGGGCACCGGCGGCTGCGCGAGCGGGGACGGTTTCGGCGGCAGCGGCGCGCGGGCGGCGTCCCAGCGCCGCAGCAGGAAATCCGCGATCCTCCGACCCAGCGCGTCGGCCCAGGAACCCACCCGTCCGGAGTTCACGCTCGCCTGCCACCTCCGTCGCCGCCGGGACGCGCAGCCGAAGAGAACCGGGCGCGCATCGGAATTCAGCAAGTTTATGGCAACTAAGCGATGGCGCGGCCGGACACGGCACGAGCCGCCTCCGCCGAATCGCGGAAGCGGCCCGTTGCGTCGCTGGTAGCTAGAGCGCGTCGTTGAGCTTGTTCAGTCGCTCGCAGGCGTCGACGTACTCCTGGATCAGGCGGGCCACCACGTCGGCGGAGCGCTCGACCTTGTTCATCATGCCGACGACCTGACCGACCGGGTTGAAGTTCACGTCCTTGGCCTGCTCCGGATAGCGATGACCGCGCTTCACGCCGTCGATCGCGACCATCATCTGCAGCGGCATGCCCAGCGGCTTCGGGTTCTCCGGCGCCTCCCAGGCTTCGGTCCAGTCGTTCTTGAGCATGCGGGCCGGCTTGCCGGTCCAGGCGCGCGAGCGGACGGTGTCGTTGCTGGAGGCCTCGAGATAGCTCTGCATCTGGGCGGGCGGCACATTGGCCTCCTCGACCGTGAGCCAAATGGATCCGGTCCACACGCCGGACGCGCCCATCGCCATGGCGGCGGCGACCTGGCGGCCGTTGCCGACGCCGCCCGCGGCGAGCAGCGGCAGATCGCCGATGGCGTCGACCACCTGCGGCCACAACACCATCGAGGAGACCTCACCGGTGTGCCCGCCGCCCTCGGTGCCCTGGCAGACGACGAAGTCCAGGCCGGCCGCCTTGTGGTTGAGCGCGTGCTTGACCGAACCGCACAGCGCGCCGATCAGCCGGCCGGAATCCTGGATCTGCTTGATCACGTCGTCGGGCGGGGTGCCCAGCGCGTTGGCGACCAGTTTCGCCTTGGGATGCTGGAGGATGACCTCGATCTGCGGCGCGACGGTGGTCGCGGTCCAGCCGAGCAGCTGGTTGACCTGCTCCTCCTCGGGCAGATGCGGGACGCCGTGGTCGTTGAGCAGCTTCTCGGCGAAATCCCGGTGGCCCTGCGGAACCAGCTCGGCCAGTTTGGCTTCCAGCTCCTCGGGGGTCAGGCCCTCGACGCCCTTGCCCTCGTACTTGGACGGGATCACCAGGTCGACGCCGTACACCCCGGTGACGTGCTCGTCCAGCCAGGCCAGCTCGACCTCGAGCTGTTCGGCGGTGAACCCGACCGCGCCGAGCACGCCGATGCCACCGGCATTGCTGACCGCGGCGGCGACGTCGCGGCAGTGGGTGAAGGCGAAGATGGGGAACTCGATCCCCAGCCGGTCGCAGATTTCGGTACGCATGGGTTGCTGGTCTCCCTGCCATAGAAACTGGTCGACCGACTGTAACACGTTCTAGTTTTCCCGGTACAGCCTCAATTCTCCTTAACCGGGCCGCCGGATCCCGCACCGACCCAATAGGATCGCGATGTTCGTTTCGGGAGGGAGTGACCTTGACCGGGGTTATGGAAAGTCCGGCGCCCGCGCTGCCCGGGTGGTTCACCGAGCTGTTCGCACATCGGCGGTGGGTCCGCCGCGCCACACCGTTTCCGCATGTCTATGTCCGCGACGTGTTCGTCGACGAGTTCTATCAGCGGCTCTCGGCCGAATACCAGCGCGTGCGCCGCGACCGGTCGGCGGACTTCCACGAGGTCCAGAAGAACTACAGCGCCGATTCGATCTCGCTGACCAAGTTGCAGAGCGGCCCGCTGGCGCTGTTCAGCTCCCGGGAATGGCACGACCTGATCGCGGGCGTCGCCGGCGTGCCGGGGACCGGCGACATCGAGGGCGGCGTGCACCACCACCCGCCGGAGAGCCCGCGCGGCTGGCCGCACAACGACCTCGCACCCGCCTGGTTCGCCGGCGAGCTGCCCGCCCCGGACACCACCCAGCTCCCCGGCGACACCGTCGACATCCAGAGCGGCGCACGCGAACCCGGCGTCGCCGCACGCGAATTGGTGCGCGGCGTGGCGATCATGTTCTACCTCGCCAACGAGCCGAACTGGAACGCCGGCGACGGCGGCGAGACCGCGCTGTTCGCCCACGTGAACGGCCGCTTCGATCCGGCGCCCGACCTGCTCGTGCCGCCGCTGAACAACTCCATGGTGATCTTCGAGTGCACGCCGCGGTCCTGGCACACCTTCGCGGGTGAGAACGTCCACGATCGCAATTGCCTGGTGATGTGGCTGCACCGGCCGAAGTCCGAGGCCGTCCGGCGCTGGGGAGAGGGCCACATTGTCGAGTGGTGAGCGCCGCGTCTGCCTGCTCACCGGCGCGGGCGGGCAGCTCGGCGACGAGTTCTGCCGCCGCCTCTACACCGAGTACGACATCGTCGCGGTGCACCGCGAGCGGGTGCCCTCGGCGCCCTCGCAGCACGAATGGTTCATCGACCCGTTCCAGCCGGACGGCGCTGTGCCGGAGAACGATTCGCGCGTACACCTGATCAAGGCGGACCTGACGGAGCCGGGCGAGGTGGAGCGGGTCGTGGACCTGGCGCTGGCCCGGTTCGGCCGGGTGGACCTGCTGGTCAACAACGCGGTGCACATCCCCACCCACCTGCACGGGCTGGTGGACGGCGATGCCGCGCTCGACGATTTCGATCGCACTTTCCGAACCAATGTCGGTGTACCCCTGCGGCTTTCGACCCGGCTGGCGCAGCGCGGCTGGCTGCACGACCACGCCGGGAACCAGGCCTGGAACCGCAATATCGTCAACGTCTCCTGTATCTACGGCACCGAGGTGTTCGCCGGCGGGCAGGCGCTGCACGCCGCGTCCAAGGCGGCGCTGAACCAACTCACCCGGCACCTGGCCGCGGAGTTCACCGAATTCGGCGTGCGCGTGAACGCCCTCACGCCCAACAGCTTTCCCGGCGTCGTCCCGGTCGAGAACGTGCTGCGAGCCATCTTCGAACTCGACAACGGCGCGATGACCGGCGGCGTCTTCGAGGTCGAGATCGAATCCGGGGAACCGCCGGCGGGCAGGCACGCCCTGCCCGCCTGACGGCGCGTCAGCGCTTGTAGCTCACCCCCGTCAGTTTCTCCGAGAGCTCCCAGAGCTGTTCGGCGAACACCGGATCCACCGCCTGCTTGACGCTCGGCGACTCCTCCTTGAACCGGTGGAAGTATTTGCCGTTGATCGCCGCGGCGTCCGGCGTGGTCACCAGGTGCACCAGCGGCTCGGCGCCCTGGTCCGGGCGAATGAAGAACGGCCGCGACAGCGGCGACCGGATCAGCGCGCCGATGCCGAACGGAATGTTGTCGTACACGTTGGTGGCGACCGCGCCCGGATGGAACGCGGCGGTGACCAGCGACGTACTCGCGGTGCGGCGCGCCAGCTCCCGGGTGAACACGATATTGGCCAGCTTGGACGCGGCATAGGAACCCAGCATGGAGAACGAGCCGGTGGGCGCGTTCACGGTGTCCAGGTTCAGTTTCGCGGTCCGGTAGGTCAGGCTCGAGGTGTTGACGACCCGCGGCTGCGGCGCGGCCTGCAGCCGTTCCAGCAGCAGCGCGGTCAGCAGGAAGCCGCCGAGATGGTTGACCTGAAAGGTGCGCTCGTTACCGTCGGCGGTGACGGCGCGTTCGGCCCAGGAGCCGCCCGCGTTGTTGACCAGGACATCGATCTGGGGAAAACGCCCCAGCAGTTGGTCGGCGAGCTTGCGCACGTCGTCGAGGCGGCCGAAATCCGCGAGAAAATGCGCCGCGCCGATCTTGTCGGCGACGTGCGCGGTCCGCTCCGGATTACGCCCGACGACCGCGACCGTCGCGCCGCGCTCGGCCAGCCGCTCGGCCGCGACCGCGCCGATACCGTTGCTGGCGCCGGTGATGACGATGGTCCGGCCCTGTAAGTCCTTGTCCTGCACTGCCATAACTTCCTCCCTGCATTGCCCACCCGTCTTGATGGTCGACGGATCGGAAGAGTTCTTCAAGGGCGCATACCCGCGCGGGCGCCGAAGATGTCTCCCGGGCTACGACCGACAAGGGCGGTTCTGGCAGGCTGATCACCGCGCGGACGTCGGCGTGTTGGCGCCGAACGGCCCGGCGGGCTGCTGCATACTCACAGCTCAACTCGATCCGAAGGTGCCGATACGACATGCGAGTCGACGGGCGGGACATCCCGGTCACGGGCAGCCTGCTGCAGCCGCTGACCAGGCGGACCACCGACATAGTTCGCGTCGTGCTGGCCGCCGCCTGGCTGGGCGTCATCATCGCCGCGTCGGTGATCACCCGCCCGGAATGGCTGGCGCTGGAGGACTCGGTCTCCGACATCGTCGGCTTCCTGACCCCGGATCAGTCGAACCTGGTCTATCTCGTCTACGGCGTGCTGATCCTGATCCTGCCGTTCGCGATCCTGGTCGAGTTGATCATCGGCAGACAGTGGAAGCTGCTCGCCGGATACGCGGCGGCGGCGCTCCTGGCCGGACTCCTGCTCTCGATCACCGGCACCGGGCTATCCGCGCCGCAATGGCATCTGCAAGTCCCGGATCGCCTGGACACCTTCCTGTCCCAGTTCCTCGACGACCCGCGCTGGATCGCGATGATCGCCGCGGTGCTCACCGTCTCCAGTCCGTGGCTACCGCGCAAGTCGCGCCGCTGGCTGTGGTTCCTGCTGCTGTTGTTCGCACCGATCCACCTGGTGGTCTCGACCGTGGTGCCGGCCCGGGCCATGCTCGGGCTGGCGGTCGGCTGGCTGGTCGGCGCGGTCATCGTGTGGCTGGTCGGCACGCCGGCGCTGGAGGTGCCTTTGGACGCCGCCGTGCGGGTGCTGGCCAAGCGGGGGTACACCGTCACCGCGCTCCGGGTGGTGCGACCGGCCGGGCCCGGGCCGCTGGTGCTCGCCGCCGCCACCGCCGACGCGGGCGGCGACCTCAACGTCGAGCTCTACGGCAAGGATCAGCGCAGTCACGGCGCGATCCGAATGCTGTTCCGATGGTTGACCTTCCGGCGCGGGGAAACCGCGGCACTGCACGGCTCGCTGCATCGCGCGGTCGAGCATCGCGCGCTGATGACGGTGGCGGTCGGCGAGCTCGGCCTGGCCGACCAGGCCGCCATCGCGGTCGCCGCCCTGGATCGCGGCTGGATGCTGTACGCGCACACCATTCCCCGCGGCAGATCGCTGCGCGAGCTGGATGCCGCGGACCTGCCGAGTGTGTGGCAGTCGCTCGAGGCCCTGCACACCGGCCAGGCGGCGCACGGCGACCTGCGGCCCGAGGAGATCCGGCTCGGCGCCGACGGCGTCACCCGCTTCACCGGTTTCGGCAATGCCGAGTTCGGCGCCTCCGAGGTGCAGCAGAAAACCGACATCGCGCAGCTGCTGGTGCTCACCGCCGCGGTCTTCGGCAAGGAAACCGCGGTGCGGGCGGCGATCGACGCGCTCGGCGAGGAGCCGGTGCTGACCGCCTCGCCGCGACTGACCAAGTCCGCCATGCCCTCCGGGATCCGCAAGTCCGTCCCCGAGTGGAAATCCGTGCTCGCCGGGACCCGCGACGAGGTGCGCGAGCAGACCGGCAAGGACAAGATCGAGGCCGATCAGATCACCCGGTTCAGCCGCAAGCAGATCATCCAGCTGGCGCTGCTGATCGGCCTGGTCTACGTCGCCTATCCGTTCATCAGCCAGGTGCCGACCTTCTTCACCCAGCTGAAGACGGCGAACTGGTGGTGGGCGCTGCTCGGGCTGGCGGTCTCGCTGCTGACGTATATCGGTGCGGCGGCGGCGCTGTGGGCCTGCGCGTCCGGGCTGGCCTCGTTCCCGAACCTGGTGATCATGCAGATCGCCAACACCTTCGCCGCCACCACCACCCCCGCCCGGGTCGGCGGGCTCGCGCTGAGTGTGCGGTTCCTGCAGAAGAGCGGGCTCGGCGCGGTGCGCGCGACCGCGGCGGTGGCGTTGCAGCAGGCCGTGCAGATCCTCACCCACCTGGCGCTGCTGCTGCTGTTCAGCGTGGTGGCGGGCACCTCGACGGACCTCTCGCATTTCGTGCCCGACGCCACCGTGCTGTACCTGGCCGCGGGTGTCGGCGTCGGCGTCATCGGCACCTTCATGTTCGTGCCGAAACTGCGCCGCTGGCTGAATAATTCGGTGCGGCCGCAACTCCAGGAGGTGCTCGGCGAGCTCGGTGAGCTGGCGCGCGATCCGAAGCGGTTCGCGATCATCGTGCTCGGCTCGGCCGCGATCACCCTCGGCATGGCCGGCGCACTCTGGGCCAGCGTCCAAGCCTTCGGCGGCGGCGCCAATTTCGTCACGGTCACCATCGTCACCATGATCGGCGGCACCCTCGCCTCCGCCGCCCCCACCCCGGGCGGCGTCGGCGCGGTCGAGGCCGCCCTCATCGGCGGCCTCGCCGCGTTCGGCCTGCCGCCGACGATCGCCGTGCCCAGCGTCCTGCTGTACCGCGTCCTGACCTGCTGGCTGCCGGTCTTCTGCGGCTGGTTCACGATGCGCTGGATGACGGCCCGCAACCTGATCTAGCCTGGTTTCACAGCGCTCAGGACACCGGTGATCGGACGCACCGCGGTGAACTCGATATCCCGGAAGCCGTTCTGCCGCAGCAGATTCTGATACCGGCGGATGTCGACGGCGGCTATCGGGTCGGCATCCGGGCCGAGTGCGGCGGGATCGTGGGTCTTGCGCCCGGCCGAGCGGCCCATCGCGCGGATCAGCGCCGGCAGGACGAGGCCGTGCGGATGGGTGTCGGCGAGCAGGAGCCGGCCGCCGGGCCGCAACACCCGGAACATCTGGGCCAGCGCGTCGGCGCGTTTCGCTTCGGGGATGTGGTGCATGACGAAGGTGCAGGTGAGCAGGTCGATACTGGCGTCGGGAAGTGGAAGTTGTTGTGCTGGCGCGTGTTCGAATGCGCAGTGCGGTAGCCGCGCGGAGCGGGCCGCGGCATAGGCGAGCATTTCCGGGGACGGATCGACGCCGGTCACCGATCCGGCCGCACCGGTGCGCTGGGCCAGGCTGCGCACCAGATCGCCAGGGCCACAACCGATATCGGCCACATTTTCGCCCGGTCTCACCCCGCTCAGGTCGGTCAGCCGCCGGTTCAGCGTAGCGCTGCGGCCGAGCATGAACACCGACCGGAAGATCAGGTACTGGCGCGGTTTGGTGAGCAGGATGCCGATCTCGTCGGTGCGATTCGCGGGCTGCTTCGTGGTTTCGTTCATGTCCTCATGGTCGGCCGGTCCGGCCGCATCTACCAGGAACAATGCGGCGGATTCAGTTCGTTTCCGGACACCTCGCCGGGTATTGTCCGGCTTCGGGAGTAGATATGAACGAGAGTGTGGATCGCCGCGTCCGGCGGACCAGACAGCTGCTGCATCGGGCGTTGATCGAGCTGATGCTGGAGCGCGGCTACGACCGGATCACGGTGCGCGACATCCTCGAACGCGCCGACGTCGGGCGATCCACCTTCTACACGCACTTCCGCGACAAGGACGACCTACTGGTGGTGAGCAGCACCGAGTTCCTGCGCACGGCCCTGAGCGCGGCCGAACGCAGTGCGCCGCACGCTGATTGGGCGCCGCCGAAGTCCGATCCGCTGGCCCCGATGTACACCGTCTTCTGGCTGACCGCCGAATACTCCGATGTGTACCGGGCCTGGCTGGGCCGCAAGAGCAGTGGCGAGCTGCTGCGCGCCTACCAGGCGGTGCTCGCCGAGCTCTTGACCGAGCACCTCGCCGAACGCCTCGACCTGGACAAGGCCGAGCTGGCCGCCACCGTGACATTCCTGTCCTGGGGTGCGGTCGGCCTGCTCGGGGCGATCGCGCAGGACGATCCGCCGACGCCGCCACGCGAGGCCTATCGGCGCCTCACGAAGCTGCTAGCGCCGGGGCTGCGCACCCAGCTGCGCTGAATTCACCGGCGGCGCAGCAACTCCAGCGCCACCGCCGACGTGAGACTGCCCGCGGTGACCAGCTCCAGATTGGCCAGCGCCGCCGCGTGCGCTTCCGCCGTGGCGGCGATGACGCAGTCGGTGACGACGTGCACGGTGAAGCCGAGATCGGTGCCGTGGCGGGCGGTCTGCTCGACCGTGAGATTGGTGGCGACGCCGGTGAGGAACAGGGTGTCGACCTCGCGCTCGGCGAGCCATTCGACGATATTGCTGCCGGCCAGGCCGGACAGCTTCTGGTTGTCGAAGGCCACCGTGTAGCGCCCGGCCATCTCCGGAATGGTCTGCGCCCCGGCCGATCCGGGCCGGAAATCGGTCTGCCCGGCCGCGACCGAACGCATGAAGCCGGTGTTGCGGACCAGTTCACCCTCCCCGATCGGGATGGTGAAACGGGTGAACACCACCGGCACCCCGGCGTCGAGCGCGCCGGCATGGAAGCCCACGGCGCGGCGCACCACTCCGCTGCGTGCGACAGGCGCCGCCAGCATCGGCCCGAAGAATCCCTCGGGCCGAATCACATTCACCTGCCAGTGCAGTCCGAGCACGGCGGCGCGGATGCGGGGAGTAGCCATGGGCCGATCATGAAGCATCCGCACCGGCCGCGCAGGACTCAGGACGAATAATCTTTACGGAGTTGTACTTTGACGACCTTGCCGCTGGCGTTGCGGGGCAACTCGGGCACCACGACCAGGTCCTTCGGGTGCTTGTAGCGGGCCAGGTTCTCGTTGAGGAACGGCTCCAGGTCGGCGATGGTCAGCTCCGCGGCCGGGTCGGTGAGCGCGACCACCGCGACCGGCACCTCGCCCCACTTCTCGTGCGCGCGCCCGATGACCGCGGCCTCGCGGATCTGCGGATGCGCGAACAGCACGTTCTCCACCTCGGCGCAGTAGATGTTCTCGCCGCCGGAGATGATCATGTCCTTCTTGCGGTCGACGACGTAGACGAAACCCTCCGCGTCCTGCCGCACCAGGTCACCGGAGTGGAACCAGCCGCCCTCGAACGCCTCCGCCGTGGCTTCGGGCTTGTTCCAGTAGCCCTGCATGAGAGTCGGCCCGCGGTAGACGATTTCGCCGATCTCGCCGGGCGCGACGTCGTTCATCTCGTCGTCGACGATGCGGGTCTGGATGGTCGGGATGGGCTTGCCCACCGAGCCCAGCTTGGCGATCGCGTCCCGGCCCTCCAGCACGCAGGTGATGGGCGACATCTCGGTCTGCCCGAACACCGCGACGTTCTGCGCGTCCGGGAAGCAGTCGGCCATGGCCCGCAGCACCGTGTCCGAGGCGGGCGCCGCGCCCCAGCTGAGCATCTTCAGCGCCAGCTTGCGCTGCTTGACGGTCGGCTCGTCGCAGATCAGCTGCCACTGCGCGGGCACACAGAACGCGGTGGTGGCGCCTTCGGTCTCCACCGCGTCCAGGTACTCGGTCGCGTCGAAGGCGCCGAGCGGATGCAGGACGGTCTTGCCGCCGAGCAGGAAATACGGTGCGAGGCTTCCCAAGCCGGCGATATGGAACAGCGGCGAGGTACAGAAGCCGACCGAGTCCGGCGTGATGTCCATGGCCCGGATGCAGGTCAGCGCCTGGGCGTTCATGTTGGCATGCGAGAGCACCGCGCCCTTCGGGCTGCCGGTGGTGCCCGAGGTGTACATGATCAGGCTGGGCGTGTCCTCGGGAATGTCGAGCGGGGTGTGCGCCGCGCCGTCCTCGGCGAGCAGTTCGTCGAAGCCCAGCACGCCGTCGCCGGACGTGCCGTTGATGACGACGCAGGTCGCCAGCGCGGGCGCCTGCGCCTGCACGGCGGTGGCCAGCGGCTGCAGCACGGTGTCGGTGACGATGGCCTTGGCGCCGCTGTCGCCGACGATATAGGCGACCTCGGGCGGGGTGAGCCGGAAGTTCACCGGCACCGCGATCGCGCCGAGCGCGTTGATGCCGAACACGGCTTCCAGGTATTCGGGGTAGTTCAGCGCGAGCAGCAGCACCCGGTCACCGAAGCCGACGCCGCGGCGGGCCAGCGCGTCCGCGAATTTCCGCGACCGGTCGTGCAGCTGGGCCCAGGTGGTGTCCTGTCCACGGAACCGGAGCGCGACCGCGTCGGGGCGCATCAGCGCGTGCGTCGCGAGCTGGTTGTTCCAGTGGTTGCGCCGCGAACGAATCGGCTCGTCGAGCGCTGGGGCACCGTTGGTCATGAGTTGAGCTCCTCGCCGGCGGCCCACACCGTCGGGGCCGACTGAGACGAGAATAACAACTAACTTAATTGGGCGGCAAGAGCGAATTGATGTGCCGGAAATCGAGGTAATCGATGGATTTGCAGCGAATCACGGCTCACTTCCCGCTTGTATCCGCCACGACTCCCGTGTCACCATCAAGGCCGAAGACCACAGACATACAGGAGAGCGCGATGCTGCGTACCAGGTTCACCGAGACCTTCGGGGTGGAGCACCCGATCGTGCAGGGCGGCATGATGTGGGTCGGCCGCGCCGAACTCGTCGCCGCCGTCGCCAACGCGGGCGGCCTCGGTTTCATCACCGCGCTCACCCAGCCCACCCCGGATGACCTGCGCAAGGAGATCGCGCGCACCCGGGAGCTGACCGACAAGCCGTTCGGCGTGAACGTCACCATCCTGCCGTCGATCAATCCGCCGCCGTACGCCGAATACGTGCAGGCGATCATCGACAGCGGCATCAAGATCGTGGAAACCGCGGGCAGCAACCCGGAACCGTTCCTGCCGTACTACCGCGAGGCCGGAATCAAGGTGCTGCACAAGTGCACCAGCGTCCGGCACGCCCTCAAGGCCCAGAAGATCGGCGTCGACGGCGTCAGCATCGACGGCTTCGAATGCGCCGGCCACCCCGGCGAGGACGACATCCCCGGCCTCATCCTGATCCCCGCCGCCGCCCGCGCGCTGGACATCCCGATGGTCGCCTCCGGCGGCATCGCCGACGCTCGCGGTCTGGTCGCCGCTCTCGCGCTGGGCGCCGACGGTGTGAACATGGGCACACGCTTCCTGTGCACCCAGGAGTCCTCGATCGATCAGAAGGTCAAGGAACAAATCGTCGCCAACAGCGAGCTCGACACCCAGCTCATCTTCCGCACCATGCGCAATACCGCGCGCGTCGCGGACAACGAGATCAGCCGCAAGGTGGTCGAGATCGAGAAGTCCGGCGGCACCTTCGACGACGTCCGGGAGCTGGTCTCCGGCGCCCGCGGCCGTCGCGTCTTCGAGGACGGCGACCTGAACGCCGGCATCTGGTCGGCCGGCCTGGCACAGGGCCTGATCCACGACATCCCCACCTGCGCGGAGCTGATCGAGCGCATGGTCACCGAAGCCGAAGCCCTCATCAAGGCCCGGCTCGCCGATCTCGTCGCCTGACGACCGCCGGAAAATGCATCGACCGAGGTGACGGCACGGACGTAGGCTGACCCGATCCGCTGGGAGGGGATGCCATGTCCACGTTGTCCGTCACCGTCGAAAAGCTGGTCGTACACCCGCATTCCAACGCCGATCGGCTGGAGCTGGCGCAGGTCGGGTTGTATCGCGCCGTGATCGCCAAGGGCGAGTTCGCCACCGGCGATTACGCGCTGTACATCCCGGAGCAGGCGATCCTGCCCGAGGCGCTGATCGCCGAGCTCGGGCTGACCGGGAAACTGGCCGGCGCGCAACGGGATCGGGTGAAGACCGTGCGGCTGCGCGGCGAGGTGTCGCAGGGCATCGTGTGCCGGCCGGCGGCGCTGGCCGGCGTCGATCTGGCGCGGGCCGAGGCCGAGCGGACCGACTTCGCCGAGCTGCTCGGGGTCACCAAGTGGGCGCCGCCGATTCCGGTGGCCATGTCCGGGCAGGTGGAGGCGGCGCCGGAGCTGATCCGGTGGATCGATGTGGAGAACATCAAGCGCTACCCGGGGATCTTCGAGCCGGGCGAAGCGGTGGTCGCCACCGAGAAGATCCACGGCAGCACCTGCCTGCTGACCTATCTCCGCGAGGGCGACCGGGTTCAGGTGTCCTCCAAGGGAATCGGCGGCCAGTCGCTGGCGCTGGTGGCCGACGAGAGCAACCTGTACTGGCGGGCGACGCATCGGCACGGTCTGGTCGAAGCGGCCCGGAAGCTCAGTGCCGCACTGGGTCTGGCGCGGGTCGCGTTCTTCGGCGAGGTGTACGGGCAGGGCGTGCAGGACCTGCACTACGGTGCGGCGGCCAGGCACGACGAGACCCTCGGCTACGCGCTGTTCGACATCGCGATCGATCCGGCGCCGGAACCGGTGCGGTGGCTCGCGCATGCTGAAATCGGCTCTGTCCTAGGCGATCTAGGGATCACGGTGCCGCGGGTCCCGGTGCTCTACGAGGGCCCGTACGACGCCGCGGTGCTGCTCGCGCTCGCCGAGGGCACGGAAACCGTGACCGGCACCGGCGCGAACATCCGGGAAGGCCTGGTGGTCCGGCCCGCCACCGAGCGGTACGCCCCGATCCTGGGCGGGCGCGCCATCGGCAAGATCGTGTCCGACGCGTACCTGCTGCGCGACGGCGGCACCGAATACGAGTGACGAACCCCGGGGGTCAGTGGGCGCGTGCCCACTGCTCCGGGTCGGGGCTGCCCGCGGCGGTCCAGTGCCGGTGCTCGGTGGCGGCGACCTGGTAGGCGGCGTCGAAGATCGCGCCGGTGCGCCGGGTCAGCGCCTCACTCAGGAACGCGCCCGGATCGATCCACACCGGCAGCGGCGGCACTTCGACCACCGGATGAGCCGGGGCGCCCGGCGCCACGATCGGGGTCGCGTAGACCCAGGTGCCGTCCAGGTTGCTGGCGAAGATGTGCCCGACGCCGCGGGCGAACCGCTCGAACAGGCTGTACTGCGCCATCGTCGGGGCCAGCCCGCCGGTCGGAAAATGGCGCAGCAGCGCCTGTTCCAGGATCGGCAACCGGTCCGGACCCCACGGCCGCGGACCGAGTTCCGGCGCCTCGTCGAGGGCCAGTCGCTCCAGGTCCTCGTCCATCGCGGCGAGCCAGGTGGTGAACTCCGGGTCGCGCTGGCGCAGGGCATGCTGACGCAGTTCTTGCGGACTGTATGCGACGAACTCTCCCAATTCCGGCTCCTTGTCCGAGCGGGGACGTCTCCGCACGAATTCTTCCCCGGGTTGCCGCCGGAACCCGGCAAGCACGGTCAGCGGACTGTGTCGCTCGCGTGTGCTGTGTCACTCCGCATCACATCGTCCGGGGCTGTCTCGTCCAAGGGGTACAAGCGACGAACAGGAGTGGGACGATGCGGGTTCTTCTTGCGGGTGCGACCGGAGCGATCGGGCGGCCACTGATCGCGGCACTGACCGAACGCGGTCACCAGGTGCTGGCGCTGGCGCGTCGACCGGAAAGTCACGGGCCGCTCCGGGACCTGGGCGCCGAGCCGGTGACCGCCGATGTGATGGACCGGGATGGCCTGCTGCGGGCGGTGCGCGGTTTGCGCGCCGACGCCGTGCTGCACGAGGCGACCGCGCTCAAAGGCGTGGGACGCAAGCTGACGGCCGACGACCCGACAAACGCCCTGCGGGACAAGGGCACCGCGCATCTGCTGGCGGCCGCTGAGGTGGTCGGCGCGCACCGGTTCCTCACCCAGTCGCTGATCACCGGGTACGGCTACTTCGATCACGGCGACCGGCCGGTCACCGAGGACGACCCCTTCGGTGTGGCGACCGGCAGCTACGCCGATCCGGTGCTGGCGGGCTGCCGTGCCACCGAGGAGCAGGTGTTCGCGGCCGATATCGAGGGCATCGCGTTGCGCTACGGCCTGTTCTACGGCCCGAACGCCTTCAGCGACATGTTCGCCGGCCTGATGCGCAAGCGCACCCCGGTCCTGCCGGTGGGCGGCGGTGGATACGCCAGCTGGATCCACGTCGCCGACGCCGCGAACGCGACCGTCGCGGCGCTCGAAAACGGCCGTGGCGGAGCGGCTTACAACATCGTCGACGACGAGCCGATCACCTGGCGGCAGTTCGTCGACGCGGTCGCCGCGGCGCACCACACTCCGCGCGCGCTGGCCCTGCCCACCTGGCTGATCCGTCTCACGGTGCCGTATCTGGCCTGCCTGATGTCGGACACCTCGATCCGGGTGTCGAGTGAAAGGGCCCGGCGCGAACTGAATTGGGCCCCGGTGCATCGCTCGGTGCCCGCGGGTCTGGGCCTGGTGGCGCGCTAGTTCTTGGCGGCGCGGGCCGCGACCGCGGCGAGGTCGTGGCCCGCGATCACCTCGATGCCGGGCGGGAGCGCGTGCAGCCGGTGAATGGTGGCGAACGCCGCGTCCCGGTCGTTGTCGAAGAGCAGGCCCGGCATCGGGGCCTTCTCGCGCAGCAGCTCGACCTGCAACTTGCTCCAGATCGCGTCACCGGCCAGCAGCACGCGGGTGCCGTCGTCGACCGCGAGCAGGACGCCGATGCTGCCGGGCGTGTGACCCGAAAGATCTACCAGCACAACCGATCCGTCGTCGAACAGGTCCTTGCTGCGGGCGAAGGTGAGCACCGGCGGGCCGTCCAGCTCGAACAGGTCGAAGGTGCGCTCGCGCAACGGGCCGCGCGCCACCCCGATCGGCGCATGTGGCCCGCCCAATGCCCAATCATGTTCGGCGGCAGGAAGTTTCACCGACACCGTCGGCGGCAGCTCGAGCAGCCCGGACACGTGGTCCCAATGCAGATGGGTCGGGATCACGAAATCGATGTCAGCGCCGGTGATATCGCGCGCGGCGAGCGCGTCGGACAGGCCGAGCACCGGTTTGTCCGGCGCCACGAGCACCTGAATGGGCAGCGGCATCTCGGGGATGACCCGCTCGTGCACATCCGAGCACAGCGCCGGATCGACCAGGAACCGGGCCCGGGGATGCTCGATCAGGAACGCCGCCATGGTCAGCGGCAGTTCCCGCAGGCTCCGCACACCTTCGGCCACAAATGTCTTCGGCGCCGACATGGAAGCCTGGGTGAGCACGGTGAGCCGGACGGCACTGGTCGCACGCGGCGGGTCGACCGAGCTCAGGCCCGCCAGCAAGGCGGCGTCGGGCTGGCGCGGGAGCAGCAGGCGGGCCGGTGTCGCGGCCAGCGCGGCACAGCAGCGCAGCACGGTCGGCAGGAACGGCGTCCGGCCATCGCTAGAACCGCTGGAGTCTGACACGCCTGTCACCGTAGGTGATCGTGTGAAATCCGGAGCGGGAGACCTCGAATTAGCCCTGGGGCGACACGCGCGGCTAGTCGGCGCGACCGAGGAGACGGTCGGTTTCGCGGCGCTCGCGTTTGGTGGGCCGGCCCGAGCCGCGGTCGCGGACCGGCAGACTGGCGAGCAGTTCCTTCGGCGGCGGTGGCGGGCTGCGATCGATCAGGCACTGCGCGGCGATCGGAGCACCGACGCGCTTGGTGACGATCCGCTCCACGACCACGATGCGTTCGAGACCACCGCCGCGGATGCGGATCTCGTCACCGAGCTTCACGATCTGGGCGGGTTTCGCCGTGACGCCGTTGACGCGTACATGCCCGCCCCGGCACGCCTCGGCGGCGGCCGAACGAGTCTTGAAAAGACGCACCGCCCAGGTCCACGCGTCGACGCGGGCCTGGACGGGAGCAATCCGTTCGGTAGGGGGCACCCCTACAAATTAAACGACGCGGCGCGCCGTGACGACCTGGTCGGGACGCAGCGGGGTGTAGGACACCGGCGTGCCGGACTGGACCGCGTTGAGCAGCTTGCCGTCGCCGGCGTAGATGCCGACGTGGCCGCCGCCGTTGGTGATGACGATGTCACCGGGCTGCAGGTTCTGGAAGGCTACCGGCGCGCCGACATGCGACTGCTCGAAGCTGGTGCGGGGCAGTTCGATTCCGGCCTGCTTGTAGGCCCACTGGACCAGACCCGAGCAGTCGAAGTTGTACGGGCCCGAGGCGCCCCAGGAGTACGCGGCGCCGACCTTGGTCTTGGCGGCGTCCAGCGCGATATCGGCCGGGGAGGACGGGTTGTCGAAGAAATTACCGAACCCGGTGCTCGGCGCGGGGAGCGTGCCGAGCGAGGACGGCGGGATCGCAGGCGTCGCGGCGAGGGCCTGCGACAGCTGGTTGGTGAGATCCTGGGCCTGGGCCTGGAACTCCTGCGGAACCGGGACATCGAAGTCGCCGATACCGGGGACGTTGATCGTTGCGGCCTGCGCCTGAATGGCCGGCATCGCACCGGTCGTAGCAATGGCGCCCATGACAATAGCGCCCTTTACGGAATTCGGAACCCGAGATTCCCGCTGCAAGCTGTGTCTACCCACCGAGCTGAGTCTCCGTTTCATGCTCCACCACCGAACGGGGACACGAGGTCCCGACGACCGATCAGTGGTGACTTCGTGGCGCCGCTTCTCTTACGAAACGACAGACTCCACTAAGTCACGAAGAGATTACGGTGCGGACCGGATGTTGTCCAGCGCACAGCGACTCGTGTTCTTGTGCGACAGCAAAACCCCAGGACGGGACGCTGCCAGCGGCGGCGTAACCGGGGGTTACAACTCGATATCGCCGAGCAACCCGCACCGTTACCTATTTCGCTCGGCGAGCGCGCGTTCGAGTTCGGCGATCCGCCGGCGCGCGTCGGCCAGGCCGACCTCGAGCTTGCCCAGCGCCATGACCAACGGGCCCACCGCCAGATCAGCCACTAATTGCGGATCGTCGTACCCCTGCTCGATCGCGACCAGGATGTTGGATCGGATCAGCTCGGCCTGGGTGGCCCCCGCGGGCACATGCCAGGACTCGACTACTTCGGCGGTCGTATGGGGAACGGTTTCCTCGGACACCGCCCTCAGCGTAAAGAGTTCCACGGCAATGGCAAGGACAAAATTGTCGCGTCTAGGAGAGTTCGTAGAATGCCCGAGAGATAACGGACTTCAAGCGCTACGGTGTCAGGGTATGGACCCCGTGCGGAATCCGTATGCTCCCGGAGCCGGCCAGCGCCCACCCGAACTAGCCGGGCGCGACAAGCAGCTCACCGCGTTCGACATCGTGCTGGAACGCATCGCGCGCGGCCGCCCGGAACGCAGCGTCATGCTCACCGGCTTGCGCGGCGTCGGAAAGACGGTGCTGCTCAATCAGCTTCGCTCCGCCGCCGTCGGCCGGGGCTGGGGCACCGGCAAGATCGAGGCGCGCCCCGACCAGGAATTACGCCGGCCGCTTTCCTCCGCACTGCACATGGCGACTCGCGCGGTCGCGATGGCGCACCGCAATCCCGAGCGGGTCGACGACTTCCTCGGCATCCTCAAGGCTTTCGCGCTCCGCTCCACCGCCGACAAAGGCATGCGGGAACGCTGGCAGCCCGGCATCGACGTCCCCGCGATCTCCGGCCGCGCCGATTCCGGCGATATCGAGATCGACCTGGTCGAGCTGCTCAAAGAGGCGGCGGCGCTGGCCAGCGACATCGGCGTGGGCATCGCGATCTTCATCGACGAGATGCAGGACCTGGGTCCGGCCGACATCTCCGCGATCTGCGGCGCCTGCCACGAATTGAGCCAGGACGCCGCGCCTTTGATCGTCGTGGGCGCCGGGCTGCCGCACCTGCCCGCGGTGCTCTCGGCCTCCAAGAGCTACTCCGAGCGGCTGTTCAGCTATCACCGGATCGACCGGCTGGACCGGGATTCCGCGGATCAGGCCCTGATCGCGCCCGCGCAGCGCGAGGACGTCAAGTTCACCGACGAGGCCCTGGACGCGCTGTACCAGAAGGCCGACGGCTATCCGTATTTCGTGCAGGCCTACGGCAAGGCGGCCTGGGATCAGGCGCCGGAGAGCCCGATCTCCGCCGAGGATGTGGAGGTGGCCGCGCCGAGCGCGGAAGAGGAGCTGGCCGTGGGCTTCTTCGGCTCACGCTACGAACGCGCGACGCCGGCCGAGCGCGAATACATGCGCGCCATGGCCGATCTGGCGGGTGACGACGGCCCGGTGGCGACCTCGGCGGTGGCGCTGGAGCTGGGCCGTAAACCCGCTTCCCTCTCCCCCGCCCGAGACGGACTGATCAAGAAGGGCCTGATCTACTCCGCCGAGCGCGGCACCATCGGTTTCACCGTGCCGCACTTCGGGCGCTACCTGCGCAGCGTCTGATCCGGACGAGATGCCGGTCCCTTCAAGATCTTTCGGCGATAAGCCTACCGGTGGGTAACCAGAGTTCCTACACTCGGATGTGACGCTGATCACCTCCGAAGGAGGACATCATGGCGACCACCGCCAAAGTCGACGCCACCGAAGAACAGTCCCGCGCGCTCGTCGAGGAATCTCGCGAAACCAGCTGGGCCAAACCCTCGTTCGCGAAGGAGATGTTTCTCGGCAGGTTCCGGCTCGACCTCATCCATCCCTATCCCCAGCCCGATGCCGAAGACGCCGCGCGCACCGAGGCCTACCTGTCCCGGCTGCGCCCGTTCTGCGAAAGCATCGACGGCGCGGCGATCGAAGCCTCGGCCCGGATCCCGGACGAGGTGGTCAAGGGCCTGGCCGAGCTCGGCTGCTTCGGCCTGAAGATCCCGGAATCCTATGGCGGACAGGGGCTTTCCCAGGTCGGCTACAACCGCGCGCTGATGCTGGTCGGTTCCGCGCACGCCAGCCTGGGCGTGCTGCTCTCGGCGCACCAGTCGATCGGCGTCCCCGAACCGCTCAAGTTGGCCGGCACGCCCGAACAGAAGGCCGAGTTCCTCCCGCGCTGCGCGGCCGGCGCGGTGAGCGCCTTCCTGCTCACCGAACCCGATGTCGGTTCCGACCCGGCGCGCATGGCCAGCTCGGCGACGCCGACCGAGGACGGCGAGGCCTACATCCTCAACGGCGTCAAGCTGTGGACCACCAACGGCGTTGTCGCCGAACTGCTCGTGGTGATGGCGCGGGTGCCCAAGAGCGAAGGCCACCGCGGCGGCATCTCCGCGTTCGTGGTGGAGGCGGACTCCCCCGGCATCACCGTGGAACGCCGCAACCAGTTCATGGGGCTACGCGGCATCGAGAACGGCGTCACCCGGATGCACGAGGTCCGGGTGCCCAAACGCAACCTCATCGGGCGCGAGGGCGACGGCCTGAAGATCGCGCTCACCACCCTGAACGCGGGCCGCCTGGCGATTCCCGCGCTGTGCACGGCCTCGGCGAAGTGGTCGCTGAAGATCGCGCGCGAGTGGAGCGGCACCCGGGTGCAGTGGGGCCGCCCGGTCGGCGAGCACGCGGCGGTCGGCGAGAAGATCGCCTTCATCGCGGCCACCACCTACGCACTCGAAGCGGCGCTGGACCTTTCGGCCACCATGTGCGACGAGGCCCGCAACGACATCCGCATCGAGGCCGCGCTCGCCAAGCTGTGGGCCAGCGAAATGAGTTGTGCCATCGCCGATGAGCTCGTCCAGATCCGCGGCGGCCGCGGCTACGAGACGGCCGCGTCACTGGCCGCGCGCGGCGAAAGAGCGGTCGCGGCTGAGCAATTGGTGCGCGATCTGCGGATCAATCGCATCTTCGAAGGCTCCAGCGAGATCATGAAACTGCTGATCGCCCGCGAGATGGCGGACGCGCACATGTCCGCCGCCGGCGCACTGGTGGACCGCAACGCCGAGTTCAAGGACAAGGCCAAAGCCGCGGTGGGCGCCACCGGCTTCTACGCCAAGTGGTTCCCCCAGCTCGCGGTCGGCACCGGCACGGTGCCCGCCACCTACGCCGAATTCGGCGCACTGGCAAAGCATCTGCGCTTCATCGAACGCAACTCGCGCAAGCAGGCGCGCTCGCTGATGTACGCCATGGGCCGCTGGCAGGCGGGCCTGGAGTACCGGCAGAACTTCCTGGGCCGGATCGTCGACATCGGGGCCGAGCTGTTCGCCATGTCGGCCGCGGTGGTCCGGGCGCACGCGCTGCGCGACGCCCCGGAGGGCGCGGCGGCCGCGGAACTGGCCGACGCCTTCTGCCAGCAGTCCCGGGTCCGGGTGCGCAAGCTGTTCAGCGCGCTCTGGGACAACACCGACGACGACGATCGCACCATCACGCGCGGTGTCCTCGACGGGCGCTACACCTGGCTGGAGGGCGGCATCTTCGACCCGAGCGAAGGCACCGGGCCCTGGATCGCGGAGTGGCAGATGGGCGCGTCCACCGAACCCAACCTGCTCAATCCCTTCCTGCCCTCCACCCGCACGACGACCACCTGATCCTCGATCGGCGAGTATTCGTCTCTATTGGATATTCACTAGACAACTGAAGAATCTCGATACAAGGGCCCTCGGCCTTCCGGCGAGGGCCCTTGTCATGGTCGATATTGAAATCTAGGTCTATCTAGAGGATTTTCGAGATCACTTGATAGACAGATGTTTCCGGTCGATCTACCGCGTCAGTTGCACAACGCGTACATAACGGCAGGTATGAGTAGCTAACGGGGCGGCAATGTATATCGACAACCGGGCAAGAAGCTCCGACTGGGTTGACGCGCCACAGGAGAAACCATGTCCACCCCCATCGCCCGGGTGGCCGCCGATTACGACGGCCACCGCGTGACCGTATCGGCCGACGACGGTGTCCCGATCGCTGTGCGAACCTTCGGCCTGGACACCGCCCCCCTCACCGTGGTCTTCGTGCACGGGCACTGCCTGCGCACCGACTCCTGGTCCTACCTGCGGGATCAGCTGCTGAGCCACTGGACCTCCGACACCCGGATGGTCTTCTACGACCATCGCGGGCACGGCGAATCGGGGGTCGCCCACCCCTCGACCTACACCATCGATCACCTCGGCAAGGATCTCGACGCCGTCCTGCGCGCGGTCGCGCCGGCCGGGCCGGTCGTCCTGGTCGGGCACTCGATGGGCGCGATGGTGTGCCTCGCCTATGCCCGCCTGTTTCCCGAGGCGATCGGCACCCGCGTGGTCGGCGTCGGCCTGATCGCCGGCGCCGCCAACGGCATCACCGAGGTGGGCCTGGGCCGCTTCCTGCACCGCTACGCGGTCAACTCGCTGCAGACCGCGGTGGTGCGCGCGCCCCGGGTGATGCAGGCCTCGAAGCGGTTCTCCCGCCGGATCTTCGAACCGATCATCCGGGAGGCGCAGTTCGGCACCAAGAAGGTGAACCCGCGCATGATCGCGGTCGCCACGGCCATGTTGAACGAAACGCCGCTGCTCACCATGTCCAGCTTCCTGGGCTCGCTGATCGCCTTCGACGAGACCGCGTCGCTGCATCATCTGGAGAACATTCCGGCGCTGGTGCTGGCCGGTTCGCACGACATCGTGGTGCCCTTCGTGCATTCGGTGGTGCTGGCCTCGCAGCTGAGCAGCTCGGAGCTGGTCCGGGTGGAGGGCGCCGGGCACAGCGTGATCCTGGAACGCGCCGAAGAGGTGGCGCTGCAGATCGTCGCGCTGGTCAACCGGGTGTGCGCGACGCTGACCGAGCACGGGCCGGAATCGGAGTTCGCGACGGCCAGCTAGCCCTTGGCCGAAGCTACGGCTGATGTTGCCGGATAACCGGCAACACTCGGGCTATCCACCAGAATTCCGAATCCGACGAGCCAGATCCGAATTCGTCACGTACTGTGTTGTAGATCACGATGTGTGGTGGGTCACAGGGTTAACTAGCCTCATCGCGATCAACGACCTGCCAGCGAACACAGGAGGAAACGATGACACGCAGCGAAATCGCGGAACTCCGCTATGCGGTGGGCCAGCTCCGGCAATCCATCAGCGCACTGCGGTCGCACTACGGCGACGCCAACACCGTGCGCCGGCTGGAGAACGATCTCGAACGGCTCGTCATCGACGCCGAGGACTTCGAGCAGGCCCCACCGCCGGAGATCACCCGCCGCCCAGGCGAAACCATCTACGTGCCGGACAGCAAGTCCGACGAGGCGGCGTGGATGGGTGCGCAGGACGAAGGCCTCGGCTTCCACTCGCGGCCCCGCACCAAGTAGCACCACCCCGGTCGTCTCGGCCGGGATCCAGACGGTTCCACGGTGAACGTCCGGGTCCCGGCCGAAATCATGCCGGGGCGACGGCGTTCTCAGGCGCGGTGCCGGCCGAACCGCCGGGACGGGCGGGAGCCATGGAAACGCGCTCCGCGCGGGGGCTCGGCCACCGGGGCTTCCCGTGCGGATTCGAAGACCGCGGCGATGCCGTGGTCCGGGCCGAGGGTGATGGCCTCCAAGGCGAAGCGCCCATCGCCGCGGCCCAGCTCGTGCAGCATCGTCGTCATGATGCGCAGCCCGGTCGCGCCGACCGGATGACCCAGCGCCAGCGCCGACCCGTTGACGTTCAGGCGGACCTGGGGGTCCAGGTCCCATTCCCGGGCCAGCGCAAGCACTTCGACCGCGAAGGCTTCATTGATCTCGACCAGGTCCATGTCGTCGAGGGTGAGCCCGGTGCGGGCCAGCAGTTTGGTGACCGCGGGCGCGGCGCCGAGAGTCGCCGCGCCGGGGTCGGTTCCGGCGACGGCCCAACCGGCCAGATAGGCGATCGGCCGCAGGCCGAGTTCCTCGAGCCGGTCCTCGGCCACCACCAGGCAGCCGGCCGCGCCGCGCCGGTGTGCGCTCATATTGGCCCGGGTCACCACGCCGTCCGGCAGCACCGGGTCGAGCATGCCGAGAGTCTGCGCCGAGATCTCCTCGATGACGCCCTCGTCACGCAGGATCCGGTGCATCGCGGAGTCGGTCAGCGAATCTATGCCGGCGTGATCGGCGGCCCGGCCGACCGCAACCATCTCGGCTGCGAAAAGGCCCTGCCGCCAGGCCCGGGCGGCTTTGCGGTGGCTGGCGACGGCGAACTCGTCGGCCTCGGCGCGGCCGATGCCATAGCGCTGGGCCACGGTTTCAGCGTTGACCAGGGCCCGCTGATCCGGACCGGAGGGATGCGGCGTGGCTTCCACGCCCGCGGCCGCCACCACATCGGCGGCGCCGGTCTGCACCATCATCGCCGCGGTGATCACCGCCTGTAGCCCGCTGCCGCAGCGGCGATCGGTGCCGAAGGCGGGCAGCGCCAGCCCGGCCGCCGCTCCCCCGCCCGCCAGCGCGACGTCTTCGATGCGGCGCGGATCGACGCCGGACCGGTCGACGATCCGGTCCAGGATCGCGGCGGCCAATCCATCCGGCGTCATTCCCGACAGCGCGCCGCCGTCGACTCCGCTGGGGGTGCGAACCGGCGCCACGATCGCGGCTCTTCTCATCGGCTCAGCACAGCACAGCCATGTTGCGGGCGTGTGAAGTTCCAGGCCGTACGGTTTCATTTTCGCCGGTGTGACATGAATCCTGTTCTGCTCGAACGGAGTTCGGCGAGTGCTAGTTTTCGGTCAGTGTCATACCCAACCAAGATCAGTTGTGGCGCAGATCATATGGGTCAGGTTTGCCAGGACCCCGCTCACGCGATAGCTGACGTGTCGTATGGTGCTCAGCATCACATTCGATCGCGGAGGTATCGAATGACCACCCGCAGAGCAGATCAGCGAGGCATCCAGCTGTGAGTGCCGCACCGACAACCACTCCCGATACCGGCACCGGCGTCTTCGCCAAGACCCGGGCCCGGATCACCGAGCGCACGCTGCGCACCGACAAGTGGTGGATTCCGCCCTTGATCACGGTGCTCGGCCTGAGCGCGTTCATCATCTACGCGACGGTGAGATCCTATGTGCGAACGGCTTATTGGGTGGAGGACTACCACTACCTGACGCCGTTCTACTCCCCCTGCGTAAGCACCAGCTGCGTCGAGGGTTCGCGCCACTTCGGCGCGTGGTTCGGGGAGATCCCGGCCATCCTGCCGCTCGGCTTCCTGGTGCTGCCGTTCCTGCTCGGCTTCCGGCTCACCTGCTACTACTACCGCAAGGCCTACTACCGCGCGGTGTGGTTCTCCCCGCCGGCCTGCGCCGTAGCCGAGCCGCACGCCAAGTACACCGGCGAGACCAAGCTCCCGCTGATCATCCAGAACGTGCACCGCTACTTCTTCTATGTGGCCGTGCTGGTTTCGCTGATCAACACCTACGACGCGATCACCGCCTTCCACGGCAAGGGCGGCGGCTTCGGCTTCGGCCTCGGCAATATCGTGCTGCTGGGCAACGTGATCCTGCTCTGGGCCTACACGCTGTCCTGCCACTCCTGCCGGCACATCGCGGGCGGGCGGCTCAAGCACTTCTCCGCGAATCCGGTGCGGTACTGGCTCTGGACCCAGATCTCCAAGCTGAACACCCGGCATATGCAGCTGGCCTGGACCACGCTCGGCACCCTCATGCTCACCGATTTCTACGTCATGTTGGTGGCCAGCGGCACCATCTCGGATCTGCGGTTCATCAACTAGAGCTGAATCAGCCTCGACCCCAGGAGTATTCGCACCCATGCCAGAACTCGAACGGCACAAATACGACGTCGTCGTGATCGGTGCCGGCGGCGCCGGTCTGCGCGCGGTGATCGAAGCCAGGGAACACGGCCATTCCGTCGCGGTGGTGTGCAAGTCGTTGTTCGGCAAAGCGCACACCGTGATGGCCGAGGGCGGCTGCGCGGCCTCGATGGGCAATGCCAACGAGAAGGACAACTGGCAGACCCATTTCAAAGACACCATGCGCGGCGGCAAGTTCCTCAACAACTGGCGCATGGCCGAACTGCACGCGCAGGAGGCCCCGGACCGGGTCTGGGAACTGGAAACCTATGGGGCGCTGTTCGATCGGACCAAGGACGGCCGGATCAGCCAGCGCAACTTCGGCGGCCACACCTACCCGCGGCTGGCGCACGTCGGCGACCGCACCGGGCTCGAGATCATCCGCACCATGCAGCAGAAGATCGTGTCGCTGCAGCAGGAGGATTTCGCCGAGACCGGCGACTACGAGGCGCGGATCAAAGTCTTCTCCGAATGCACCGTCACCGAGCTGCTCAAGGACGGCGACAAGATCTCCGGCGCCTTCGGCTACTGGCGGGAAACCGGCGGACTGATCCTGTTCGAAACGCCCGCGGTGGTTTTGGCGACCGGCGGCATCGGCAAGTCCTACAAGACGACCTCCAACTCCTGGGAGTACACCGGCGACGGGCACGCTCTCGCGCTGCGCGCCGGGGCGACGCTGATCAACATGGAGTTCCTGCAATTCCACCCGACCGGCATGGTCTGGCCGCCCAGCGTGAAGGGCATCCTGGTCACCGAGGGCGTGCGCGGCGACGGCGGGGTACTGAAGAACTCCGAGGGCAAGCGGTTCATGTTCGACTACATTCCGCCGGTCTTCAAGGGGCAGTACGCCGAGACCGAGGAAGAAGCCGATCAGTGGTTGCGCGACAACGATTCCGCGCGCCGCACCCCCGACCTGCTCCCCCGCGACGAGGTCGCGCGCGCCATCAACTCCGAGGTGAAGGCGGGCCGCGGCACCAAGAACGGCGGCGTCTTCCTCGATATCGCCTCCCGGCTGCCCGCCGAGGAGATCCGCCGCCGGCTCCCGTCCATGCACCACCAGTTCAAAGAGCTTGCGGACGTGGACATTACGAAGGAACCGATGGAGGTCGGGCCGACCTGCCACTACGTGATGGGCGGCATCGAGGTGGACCCGGACACCGGAGCCGCCACCGTCCCCGGGCTTTTCGCGGCCGGTGAGTGTTCCGGCGGCATGCACGGCTCGAACCGGCTCGGCGGCAACTCGCTGTCGGATCTGCTGGTCTTCGGCAGACGCGCCGGACTCGGCGCCGCGAGCTATGTGGAGCAGCTGGCCGAGCGGCCGGCGGTCACCGACGAGGACATCGCGGCGGCCGCGGAAAGCGCTGTGGCGCCGTTCGAACTGCCGGAGGAGGGCGCCGGGGAGAACCCCTACACCCTGCACTCCGATCTGCAGGAGGCGATGAACGACCTGGTCGGCATCATCCGCAAGGAACACGAACTGCAGCAGGCCATCGAACGCCTGGCCGCGCTGCGGGAGCGCTTCGATGCCGTGGTCGTCGAGGGCCGCCGGGCGTTCAACCCCGGCTGGCATCTCGCGCTCGATCTGCGCAACATGCTGCTGGTCAGCGAATGCGTCGCGCAGGCGGCGCTGTTGCGCACCGAGAGCCGCGGCGGGCACACCCGCGACGACTTCCCCTCGATGGATCCGGGCTGGCGCAACACGCTACTGGTCTGCTCCATCGACCCCAACGACGCGAACGCGCCGGTGCCAGCGGTCCGGGTGACTCCCGAGGATCAGGTGCCGATGCGCCGGGATCTGCTCGAGCTGTTCGATGTGGCCGAGCTCGAAAAGTACTACCGCCCGGATGAACTCCCGGGTCAACCGGCTACTGCCACGGAAGGTGAGGCCTAGCCATGGGATACGACGCGAAGTTCCGCGTATGGCGCGGCGACGATACCGGCGGCGCGCTGGAGGATTTCACGGTCGAGGTGAACGAGGGCGAGGTGGTCCTCGACATCATCCACCGCCTCCAGGCCACGCAGGCGCCAGATCTGGCGGTGCGCTGGAATTGCAAAGCGGGCAAATGCGGTTCGTGTTCGGCGGAGATCAACGGCAAGCCGCGGCTGCTCTGCATGACGCGCATGTCGACCTTCGGCGCGGACGAATTGATCACCGTGACGCCGATGCGTACCTTCCCCGTGATCCGCGATCTCGTCACCGACGTCTCGTTCAATTACGTAAAGGCAAGGGAAATACCGTCTTTCACACCGCCCGCCGATCTCAAACCGGGTGACTACCGGATGCAGCAGGTGGACGTGGAACGCTCGCAGGAGTTCCGCAAGTGCATCGAATGCTTCCTGTGCCAGAACACCTGTCACGTGGTGCGTGATCACGAGGAGAACAAGGAGTCCTTCGCCGGGCCGCGTTTCCTCATGCGGATCGCGGAGCTGGAAATGCATCCACTGGATGTGGCGGACCGGCGCGATATGGCGCAGGAGGAGCACGGGATCGGGCTCTGCAATATCACCAAGTGCTGTTCCGAAGTGTGCCCGGAACATATCAAGATCACCGACAACGCGCTGATTCCGATGAAGGAGCGCGTGGTGGATCAGAAGTACGATCCGCTGGTGTGGCTGGGCAACAAGCTTTTCCGGCGCTGACACCGGGAACCGGCCGGGTGGCTCACCCGGCCGGTACGCGCACCCAATTCACAACGTGGCGATGACACCGAGGGCGACGACCCACACCAGCACGCCGACGAACAACGCCGACAGCAGCGAGCCGGACAAGATATACACGCCGATCGCCGAGACGCCGAAAAGCAGCGCCACGATCAGCCATTCCACCCAATCGCCCGGACGTAATTTCCGATACCGGGGATGGGTGTTCTTCAACCCACGGTCCACAAGAAGTTGACTACCCCGCTGTTAGGCGAGGTAAACAATCCGGTGATAGCACAGGGTGTGTTCCGTGATCAAATCAGCGCGGTCGATCGAACTCGCCGTCCTGTACTCCCGCGGTGAATGCGGTCCATTCCGCGGGCGTGAATATCAAAACCCCGCCGTCCGGATCATTTCCGTTGCGCAGCCCCACGTATCCGTCGGCCAGCAGCGCGACCTCGACGCCGTTGCCGTCCGGTCCCCCGGTCGCCCGCCAGCTGGCTTCGGACAGATCGACGTTCCCCTTCATGCCACGAACTCCTTCGCTACCTGCCGCAACAGGTTTCGGGTCGGTTGCACGTCCAGCGACGCGCGCTGCAGACACTCGTGCGCTCGCAGGTACCGATCGACGTCGGCCGGACGCTCCAGGTACAGATCGCCGGTGAAGCCCTCCACGTAGACCACCGGCGGCTCCACCGGATGTCCCTTGCTGTCGGTCCCGAAGTGCAGAACGGTGAACGGCCCCGTCGCGTCGCCGAGGGGTATGCCCGCCGTGAACGGGAGAATACGCAGCGTCACATTAGGTTTGGTGCTGATATCGGCGAGGTGCCGCAATTGCGCCGCCATCACTTTCACGTCACCGACCACGCGGCGCAGCACCGATTCGTGCAAGACCACGTCGACTGCGGCGGGCGCGGTCTTGCGGGAGGTCAGCGCTTGCCGCTGCTGGCGCAACTGCACCCGGCGCTCCAGCTCGTCCTCGGACGCCTCCGGATAGCCGAGCCGGTTCAGCGCCCGGGCGTAGTCGGCGGTCTGCAGTTGCCCCAGGACCAGTTCGGAGCGGTAGGAGGTGAGCTGGTGTGCCGACGCCTCCAAACCCACATACACATCGAAGTTCTCGGGGATCAGGTCGCCGTAGGCGTGCCACCAGCTCTTCACCGCGGCCTGCTGGGCCAGGCCCTTGAGCGCTTCGGCCAGATCGCCGGGAATGCCGTAGATGCGGCACAGCTCCTGGATGTCGATGGTGCGGATACGGTCGGCCTGACCCTTCTCCATGCGCTGCAAGGTGCTCGCGCCCCACTCCATCAGCCGGGACGCCTCCGCGATGGTCAGGCCGGCCTGGGTGCGCCAGTCGCGCAGATACCGGCCGAGCTGGCGCCGGGGCAGGGTCGATGAACCGCCCTCCGCGCTCGCGCGGTCGGTCTCGCTGTCGGTCGCGGAAACTCTTGCCATACTCGCAGACACGGCACGCTCCGTTCAGTGCTCAGCTCACCCCGGTGAAGCGCCTGGGCCGCCACTCGGCGCGGGCCCAGCACTTCACTTGGGCAATAGGCTCTTTGAGGGCAACAGCACTTCTCATCCAATATGGAGAATCTTCCTCTCCCCGATGGACTTCGTGCTGGGAATTCGCGCGAAATCTTCCGGTTCCCGGCAAGTCCGTTGCTCGACGGCGAATCCGATGGTGTGCTGAGAGTGTGCCCGGAGCCTTCCAGGCCCGGCCCCTCCCCGCTGCGAAAGCTCCGGGCACATCACAGGAATCGCACGCAGGAACGAGGAGTCATGGCCGTTGATGATCGATGCCCGGACCAGTCCCGCCGTGAGCGCTGGATGGTTCCCCCGCGACACGCGCGTCGGCAGACTGGACGGTGGGCGATCACGACGGTGAAGGTAACTGGTGGAGTGCCGGTACCGGTACTCGGCCCCCGGGAAAGGATGGAGTTCGGGCCATGCAATTGACCAATCTGAATATGCACGTTGCCGCGCTGCTCGCCTGCGGGACCGATCCGGGCCCGATGACGACCGAACAAGCGCATGCGGCAATGCAATTGCACCTCGACTGCACCGTGGACCGGTGCCGAGTCCGTCGCCGTGCGCGGGCGACACTGGTCGAGGCGGGCAAATGCGTTCTGGACGAGCGGGCGCTGCGGATCTAGCGGCGCTCGCCGAGGGTGGCGCGCTGCCGCGGCTGGGGAAGGTCTCGGCAGCGCGCTCCGTCGTCCTGGCACGGGTGCACCCGGCGGGTTTTCGGCCGGGACCCAGCAGCATCGGAATGAGAGGACCCGTGCGCGGGTGCCGATGTCTGGGTCCCGCCCCAAGACCCGGCGGAAGCTAGTGCCAGGTGTGGTCGGTCAGCGGAGTGCGCGGGCCGAACTTGGGTTTGTGGGCGTAACCGCTGATCTCCAGCAACCGGACCGCCCGATACCGGTGCGGGCGCAGGGGTTCCAGGTAGTCGACCATCTCGTCGTCCTCGATCGGGCGGCCGAGCAGCGTCCAGCCGACGATCGCGGCGAGGTGGTAGTCGCCGACCGAGAGCGCGTCGGCGTCCCCGAAAGCGCGCTGGCCGATCTCGGCGGCCGTCCAGACGCCGATGCCCGGGATGGTGCACAGCAGGCGGGCGGCCTCGGCGGGGTCCTGAATCGCGGTGCGTTCCAAGGCTTCCGCGAGGCGGGCGGCGCGGACGATGGTCTGCGAACGTTGCGGGCCGACGTTGGCGCGGTGGTAGGTCCACGAGGGAATGCGGCGCCAGGTGTCGGCGTCCGGGGGCACGGTGAGACCGGCCGGGGCGGGGCCGGGCGCCGGCGTACCGAACTTGCGGACCAGGCCGCGCCACGAGGCCCGCGCCGATTTGGTGTGCACCTTCTGTTCCAGGACCGCGGGAACCAGCGCCTCGAAGACCAGCCCGGTGCGCAGCATGCGCAGGCCGGGGAAACGCCGGTGCGCGTCGAGCAGTTTCGGATGGTCGGGGGTGAACGCCGAGACGTCCTCGTCGAGGCAGAGCATGTGCTCGAGCCGGTCCAGGAATTCGGCGGCGCCCGGGCCCCAGGCGCGGGCGCGCACCGAATGGCGATCGGATTGGGCCAGGCGATAGGTCACCGGGCCGGACGGCAGCCGCGAGGCGTGCCAGTGCGTGCCGTCCGCGGCATCGATGTGGCAAGGATCACCGGGGCCGCGGCGGAGCGGAGCGATGGTGTGCGCCAGATCGACCGGGCGGTCCGAGGTCACCGTCCGGACCAGGCCGGATTCGGCAACCGCCGCCTGTTCACGCACCGCATCATTCTGCCTTGCCGCCGCCCGGCTCCGCCGCACCGGGCTAACGGGCGAATTGCCGGCGGCGATAACGATCTCGATCTGCAAAAAGCTTCGCCAGTCGTCACCCTCGGAGGAAAATCTCGATGATCACCAACCTGCTCAACGCACTGCTCAATTTCTGGGGCGCCATCTCCCCCGGCAGCTCGGGCTACTCGATCCCGCCCGGCGTCCTGCCCTTCGGCAGCTGAGGTCGTCGAGCTCGCCGCCGCCGCGGCGAGCTCAGTCGCCCAGCAGGAACCGCGCCAGGTGCACTCCCCTGCGCCCCGCCAGCTGATCGGCTTGGGTACGGCAGGAGAAGCCGTCCGCCAGCAACACCGCGTCCTTTTCCGCGCGCAACGCCGGTAGCAGACCGTTCTCGGCGACCCGCACCGAGACGTCGTAGTGCCCCCGCTGCATGCCGAAATTACCCGCGAGCCCGCAGCATCCGGCGACCTCGCGCACCCGCACCCCCATCGCCGCCAGCACTCGCCGGTCGGCGTCGAATCCCAGCACGGCGTGCTGGTGGCAGTGCGGCTGCACCACCACCTCCACCCCGTCTTTGCGCGGTGGCTCCCAGTTCGGTTGTGCCGCAAGGATCTCCGCCAAAGTGCGGACAGCCGCGGCAGTCCGCGCCGCTCGCGGATCATCGGACAGCAACTCCGGCAGGTCGGCTCGCAGCACCGCCGTACAAGACGGCTCCAGACCGACGACGATCCCACCCGCCCGCACATGCTCGTCGAGCGCGTCCAGCGTGGCGCGCAATCGTGCCCGCGCGTCATCCAGCTGGCCCGTACTTATCCACGTCAATCCACAGCACAACCGTTCCTGTGGATAACGCACCCGATAGCCGAGTGAACGCAGCAATCGAACGGCCGCCAGCGCGATTTCAGGATCGAAAGCGTCGGTAAAGGTATCGATCCACAGCAGGACTTCCGGCTGCTCCGCAGCAGCGATTTCGAGGGGTGCGGGCGGCTCTGTTGTCCATGGGCTTTCGCGCAGTTGACGGCGGAGGCTGCGGTCCGCGAGGCGGGGGATCTTGCGCCGGGGGTCTATTCCCGCGGCGCGCAGGCTGATTCGGCGTAGCCAGTTGATGTTCGACAAGGTGTTGACGGTGCGGGGGATGCGGGTGGCGAGGGTGAGCCAGCGGGGGAGTTGGCCGAGAGTGTAGTGGTCGAGGGGGCGCAGGCGGTGGTGGTAGCGGCGGTGCAGGGCTTCGGATTTGTAGGTGGCGAGGTCTACGCCGGCGGGGCAGTCGGAGCGGCAGGCCTTGCAGGACAGGCAGAGATCGAGGGATTCGGCGACGGCGGGAGAGTTCCAAGGGAGGGCGCCGCGGACGACCTCCTGGAGGACGCGGGCGCGGCCGCGGGTGCTGTCTTTCTCGTCGGCGGTCGCGAGGTAGGACGGGCACATGAAGCCGCCGGTGGGGGTGGTGTCGGCTCGGCACTTGCCGACGCCGACGCAGCGGTGGACGGCGGTGGCGAGGTCGCCGTCGTCATGGGGGAAGGCGAAACCGTTGGTGGCGGGGACTATTGGCAGATTCGCGACACGCAGATCGGCATCGATCGGCTGGGGATCTACCAGGACGCCGGGGTTCAGCAGGTTGTTCGGGTCGAATAGTGCCTTGTACCCGGCGAATACGTCGAGCACTTCGCGGGAGTACATGAGCGGCAACAGTTCCGAGCGGGCGCGGCCGTCGCCGTGTTCGCCGGAGAGTGAGCCGCCATAGCGGACCACCAGCTCGGCGGAGTCGAACAGGAACGCCCGGAAACGTTCGGGTGCGTCCCGGATCGGCAGATCCAGGCGCACATGGATGCAGCCGTCACCGATATGGCCGTAGAGCAGGCCGTCGACGCCATGGTCCCGGGTGAGGTCGGCGAAGTCGCGCAGATATGCGCCGAGGTGTTCGGGCGGTACCGCGGCGTCCTCCCAGCCGGGCCAGGCCGGTTTCCCCTCGGGGGTGCGACCGGCCAGGCCCGCGCCGTCGGCACGGATGCGCCACAGCGCCGCTGCTTCAGCAGGTTCGGTGACGATTCGGGAATCCAGGGCATTCGCCGTTGTGCACAGGCGTGCGGCGGTGTCCCACGCTTCCTGCGGGCTTGCACCGGCGGTTTCCACGAACAACCAGCCGCCGCCGCGGGGGAGTTCCGGCACGGTTCCCCGGTGTGCGCGAACGATATCGACGAGGCGCGCATCGATGCCTTCGACAGCGATCGGGCCACACGCCATCACGGCCGCGACATCGTCTGCCGCGCTTGCCATGTCGTCGTAACCGAGCACCGTCAACACTGTGGCCTCGGGTAGGGCGACCAAGTCGACGGTGGCGTCGAGCAGTAGTCCACAGGTGCCCTCAGTACCGACAAACGCTTTCGCGACCGCCGAACCACGTTCCGGCAGCAAATGTTCCAACCCGTATCCGGAGGCCTGCCGGTCGAACCGCCCGAGATCGGTACGCAGCACGGCAAGATTCGCCCTGGTGAATTCCGGCAGCCCCGGCACCACCGCCAGGTCACTACCCAACCTCCGCTCGACACCTCGCCCGTCGAGTATCCGCAGCTCCCGCACGTTGTCCGAGGTCCGCCCCCAAGCCACGGCCCGCGGGCCGCAGGCATTGTTCCCGATCATCCCGCCGAGCGTGCACCGGTTCTGCGTCGAAGGATCCGGCCCGAACCGCAATCCATGCGCCCGCCCCTGCCGCTGCAACTCCGACAACACCACCCCGGGCTGCACCCGAGCCACGCGCCGCTCCGGATCCACCTCCAGCACCCGATTCATGAACCGGCTGAAATCCAGCACCACTCCGACCCCGATCGCATTCCCCGCGACCGACGTCCCCGCCCCACGCGCCGTCACCGAAATCCCATTCCCCCCGGCGAATTCCAGCACCCCCGCCACGTCCTCGTCCCTACGCGGAAAAACCACCGCCGCAGGCAAAACCCGATAGTTCGAGGCATCAGAGGAGTACTCCACCCGCCGACGCGGCGACAGATCGACCTCGCAGCCGACCCGCTCCCGCAACGCCTCCACCACCCGATCCGCGCTCACCCAGCCAGCCTATGCCCGCCCCCGACCACCCCCACGGCACCCGCCGCACCAATCTCGAGCGCGCCCCCAACCGTCGCGTACGCATCTAAGCGCGACCGGCGCAAGGGGGTGGTGCGCAGCCAGGCCAGGCGGGTTCGACAGAACCTGGCTTTGGTGGTGGTAGTAGCAGGGCCTCCCTGGGGCGTTCGGGCCGTCGATAGGTTCGGAAAGTCCGTTCGGCTGGGAATGGCTTGATCTCAACAAATGTTGAGGTTCTAGTGTCGGGGGTGCCGGGTTGGATGGGCCGGGAGTGCAGAGGGAGTGCGAGCGTGAATATCGAATCGGTGGCGTACAGCCAGATGTATCGGCGGATGAACGCGCCCGATGAGGAGCGGCCGTTCAGTGTGGCGACGGCGAAGCGGATTTTGCGGTTCGCGCGGCCGCACAAGACGCGGATCGCGGTGTTCCTGGTGTTCAGCGTGGTGTCGGCGCTGTTGGCGGTGGCTACTCCGGTGCTGGCCGGGCGAGTCGTCAACAACATCGTCGGTGGTGCGGCGCCGCGGGTGGTGGTGCTGCTGGCGCTGGTCATCGGTGTGCTCGCGCTCTTCGATGCCGCACTCGGGGTGGGGACGCGGTGGTTGTCGTCGCGGATCGGTGAAGGGCTGATCCTGGATCTGCGGACGGCGGTGTTCGATCATGTGCAGAAGATGCCGATCGCGTTCTTCACTCGGACGCGGACCGGCGCGCTGGTCAGCCGCTTGAACAATGACGTGATCGGGGCGCAGCGGGCCTTCAGCGACACCCTGTCCGGTGTGGTCGCGAATATGGTGACGCTGGCGCTCACCCTCGGCGTGATGCTCACTATTTCGTGGCGGATCACGCTGCTCGCCCTGGTGCTGTTGCCGGTTTTCGTGATTCCGGCCCGGCGCATGGGCAATCGGCTCGCGACGTTGCAGCGGGAGGCGGCGAAGCTGAACGCGGCGATGAGCACCCAGATGACGGAGCGGTTCTCCGCGCCGGGCGCCACGCTGGTGAAGCTGTTCGGCCGGCCGGTGCAGGAATCGGACGAGTTCGCGCTGCGGGCGCGCCGGGTCCGCGATATCGGAGTCCGGACCGCGATGCTGCAGACGGTGTTCGTCACCTCGCTGACCTTGGTGTCGGCGCTGGCGCTCGCCCTGGTCTACGGTCTGGGCGGCTGGTACGCGCTGCGCGGGCAGCTGGATGCCGGTGCGGTCGTTGCCCTTTCGCTGCTGCTGACCAGGCTGTACACCCCGCTGACCGCGCTGGCCAGCGCCCGCATGGAGATCATGGCCGCACTGGTGAGCTTCGAGCGCGTGTTCGAGGTGCTGGATCTGAAGCCGTTGATCGAGGACGCGCCCGGCGCGGTGCCGGTGCCCGCGGGCCCGGTCGCCGTGGAGTTGGACGGCGTGACCTTCGGCTACCCCTCCGCCGACAAGGTGTCGCTGGCCTCGCTGGAAGAGGTCGCGACGCTGGACACTCGCGGCGGCGTGGACGTGCTGCACGATGTGTCGCTGCGGGCCGAGCCCGGTCAGCTGGTCGCGCTGGTCGGCTCCTCGGGCGCCGGTAAATCCACTGTGGCGCAGCTGGTTTCCCGGCTCTACGACGTCGACAGCGGCGCGGTGCGCCTGAACGGCGCCGATGTGCGGGAGCTGAGCACCGAGTCGTTGCGCGACACCGTCGGCCTGGTCACCCAGGACGGCCACCTGTTCCACGATTCGATCCGCTCGAACCTGCTGCTGGCCCGCCCGGAAGCCACCGAAGCGGAGCTGTGGGACGCCCTCGAGCGCGCCCGCCTGGGCGATCTGGTCGCCTCGCTACAGGACGGTCTGGACACCGTGGTCGGCGAACGCGGTTACCGCCTCTCGGGCGGCGAACGCCAGCGCCTCACCATCGCCCGGCTGCTGCTCAAGCAGCCCCGGGTGGTCATCCTCGACGAGGCCACCGCCTCGCTGGACTCCACCTCGGAAGCCGCTGTCCAGGAAGCGCTTTCCGAAGCACTCGACGGACGCACCGCCCTGGTGATCGCGCACCGCCTGTCCACCATCCGCGCCGCCGACCTGATCGTCGTCCTGGAAGACGGCCGCATCGTGGAACGCGGCACCCACACTCAGCTGCTCGCCGCCGAGGGCCGCTACGCCGAGCTGTACCGCACCCAATTCGCCGACGACCCGGTCGAAGTCGCCGCCTGAGAGCACACGCGTTTCCGCGACCCCACCTATGCCATCGCACAGGCGGGGTCGCGCCTACGTGTGTGAGGCGCGCGATCAGAAGGCCTGGCAACCGCAGAGAACGCTGGCGGCCCGAGCCGACTCAGGTGTTGCGGCGCGGGTCCAGCCCGTCGAGCAGGCGGTCGAGTCCATAGGTGAATTTGCGGGTTCGGATTTCGGCCGGATCCTGGTTCCAGCTTTCGGTAGTGAGATCCGCGCTGAGGCGGGGGAATTCGGCGGCGGCCTGTTCGACGGCGGGGCGCAGCCCGGCCACCAGTTCGGCTTCGGTTTGCCCGGACCGGGCGATGGTGGTGAGCCAGGCCGCTTCACTGACGCTGCCGCCCGCGACATAAGAGCTCACCGCGCTGATAGCGTCGCCGACTTCCTCGGGGGCGAAGCCTCCGGCCTGGAAGAGCGCGACCATGCGGTCGGTCATGCGGGTGACGTTGGGGCCCAAGTGGGAGAGGCCGACTTGGCTCAGGGTGATGGCCATCCAGGGGTGGCGCAGGATCATGGCGCGCATGTTGACCGCGAATTGCACTGTGGCGGAGCGCCATTCGGCGGGGCCCTCGATGCCCGGAACGGCGATCTCGCCGTAGACGTCGTCCACCACCAGTTCGATCAGTTCGTCACGGTTGGCGACGTGCCGGTACAGGGAGGTGGCGCCGGCGTTGAGGCGGGCGCCGAGCTGCCGCATGGTCAGCGCGTCCATGCCTTCGGCGTCCAGTAGGGCGACGGCCTCCGCGACGATGTGCTCGCGGGTGAGCGCGGGTTGGTCCCGGCCTTTGCGCGGGCGCGTCCACACCGATTCGACCTGCGGTTTCTCGCTTGGCATGGGGTTCCTTTCCGTTTCCACCAGCCTAGCGCACAACGTTCGCACTTGCGAACGCCTTCAATTTATGCGTACAGTGTTCGCAACACGCAAACAGCGTACGCAACACAGCGAGAGAAGAGCTTTCCGATGGACGCGATCGACACCCGCAACCCGAAACGCTGGTGGATCCTGGTGGTGCTGTGCCTGAGCACCCTGGTCTTGGTCATCGACAACTTCGTGCTGGCGGTGGCGGTGCCGCCACTGGCCGCGGACCTCGGCGCGAACGCGCAGGACATCCAGTGGATCCTGGATTCCTACATCCTGGTGTTCGCCGGCCTGCTACTCACCGCGGGCGGCCTGGCCGACCGGTACGGCCGGCGGCGGGTGATGATCATCGGCCTGGCGTTGTTCGGGCTGGCCTCGCTCGGTGCGACGCTGGCCGACAGCTCGATCGAGATGATCGTGGCCCGCACCGTGATGGGCATCGGCGGCGCTCTGGTGCTTCCGAGCACGCTGTCCATCCTGATCACCGTGTTCGACGACGCGGAGCGCCGCAAGGCGATGGCCGCGTGGAGCGCCGCGTCGGTGCTCGGCCTGATCGGCGGCCCGGTGCTGGGCGGCGTACTGATCGCGCATTTCTGGTGGGGCGCCGCGTTCTTGATCAACATTCCGGTCGCGATCGTGGCCATCATCGCGGCGCTGGTGCTGATGCCGGAGTCCAAGGGGCCGCAGGCCAAGCCCGACGTGCCCGGCGCCGTGCTGTCCATGGTCGGCATGACCGCCCTGGTCTGGACCATCATCGAATTCCCCAAGGGCGGTTTCGATCACGCCTCCACCCTGATCACGCTCACCATCGCCATTGTCAGCCTGGTCTCGTTCATCGTCTGGGAGAAGCGCGTCGCCGAGCCGATGGTGCCGCTGAACCTGTTCCGGGACCGCGACTTCGCCGGCGGCAGCCTCTCGCTCACCCTGGTGCAAGTCGCCAACGGCGGCATCCTGCTGGTGCTGACCCAGTACCTGCAGTTCGTGCTCGGCTACTCGCCCACCAAGGCCGGCCTGGCGCTGATCCCGATGCTGCTGGCCTCCATCGTCTGCAACGGTCTCGGCGCCGGATTGGGCAGCAAAGTCGGCAACCGCACCCTCGCCGTCACCGGCATGCTGATCAGCACCGTGGGCCTGGGGCTGCTGTCGAACCTGCAGGCCGACAGCGGATTCACCATGGTCGCCATCGCCCTGGTCGTGCTCGGCGCGGGCTCCGGGTTCGCCCAGCCTGCCGCCATCGCCGCCCTGATGAGCGCGGTCCCGGAGGAGCAGGCCGGCGCGGGTTCCGCCCTCAACGACACCATCCAGCAGGCCGGCGCGGCCCTCGGTATCGCGGTGCTCGGCTCGATCCTGTCCACCGGCTTCACCAACGCCATGCCCGACGACGCACCCGAGGCCGCCCGCCACTCCATCGGCGACGCGTTCGCGGTGGCCGCGCGCACCGGTGACTCCGCCCTGATCGACACCGCCCGAACGGCTTTCGCCAGCGGCATGACGGCCAGCTTCGTCGCGGGCGGCGTCGGCGTCCTGGTCGCCGCGGTCCTGGCCCTGTTCGTCATGCGAAACACCAAGAGCACCCCGGAAACGCCCACCGAAGCCGAGGAACTGGCAATCGCCAAGTAGCGCAGCCGAACACCCGAAAAACGGCCCAATCGGATCACCCGATCGGGCCGATTTCGTGTTTCAGAACGCGCCGGCGACCGCCAGCACTGTCCGGCCGGAGTGAGTTCCGGATTGGATGGAACGCAGCACTTCCGCCACCTCGGTGATCGGGGCGAGATTCTCGATCGCCGAAAGGTGCTGGGGCTTCAGCTCTTTGCCCAGCCGGGCCCACAGATCGCGGCGCTGATCGATCGGGAAATGCGCCGAGTCGATGCCGAACAGCGCGACGCCGCGCAGGATGAACGGCATGACCGTGGTGGGGAGGTCGGCGCCGCCGGTCAGGCCGCTGACCGCGACCGTGCCGCCGTAGGCGATGGAGCTGAGGATGTAGGCGAGGGATTTTCCGCCGACGCTGTCGACCGCCGCGGACCAGCGGGACTTGGCCAGCGGGCGGATCTTGGCGTCGGGATCTTCGGGCAGCCGGCCGATCACCTCGCCGGCGCCGAGTTCGGAAAGCAACTCCGCCGCATCGGTTTTGCCGGTGGAGGCGACCACCTCGAAGCCCAGGCCGGACAAAATGTCGATCGCGACGCTGCCGACGCCACCCGTCGCGCCGGTGACCAGCACCGCGCCGTCCGAGGGAGTCAGCCCGCGGTTCAGCAGTTCCTGCACGCTCATGGCGGCGGTGAAGCCCGCGGTGCCGAGGGCGGCCGCCTCCCGCGGGGTCAGGCCGTCCAGCTTCACCACCCATTCGGCCGGAACGCGGGCGTACTCGGCGAAACCGCCGTGGTGTGAGACCCCGATGTCATAGCCGTGCGCCACCACCAGGTCGCCCGGGACGAAGTGGTCGTCCTCGGAACCGACCACCTCGCCGGTCAGGTCGATGCCCGGCACGATCGGGTAGTCGCGGACCACCCCGCCGCCCTCGGTGATCGCCAGACCGTCCTTGAAGTTCGCACTCGTGTAGTGCACTTTGATCAGCACGGTGCCCGGGCCGAGGAACTCCTCGCCGACCTTCTCCCGCGTCAATTCGATCCCGTTATCCGACCGCTGCGCCACCATCGCCCAGAACTCCATGGCCTCGAGCATACGAGTGCCGCCGGGGTGGTGGTGGAATTCCACCGGTGGAGAAGACCCGCGGGGAAACCTACTGTGGTCGCATGACGCACCAAGATCCCGCGGACCACGTCTCTGCCGCGGAAATCGAAATGCGTTGGGTCGACGCGTGGAATCAGCTCTCCGACACCGGTGCGGACACCTGCCTGCTACCCGACGGATCCTGGGTGGATGTCGATACGGGCAACGGATTTCTCCAGGACAGCGCCAACGCCGGCTGGCGGCTGGCGGTGACCGCGGCGGATTTCGCGGGTAGACCGGTGGCCGTCGTACACCGTTGGCGGTGAGCGCTATTCGGGCAGCAGTTCCAGGCGGACGCCGAGCAGGCGCACGGGGCGCGCGAGCTCGAAGCGATCCAGGATGCGCACGGCGGTTTCCACGATGACGGCCACGTCGTTGGTCGGTTCGGGCAGTTTGGTCTGTTTGCTGCGGGTGTAGAAAGTATTGCTGCGCACCGTGACCGATACCCGGAAGGGCGTGCGGCCCGCCGCGGCCATCTCCTCGGCGACCTCGGCGGCGATGCGAGCCACCTGGGCTTCGATCTCGGCGCGCTCGGTCAGGTCCTGTGGGAAGGTCTCGGATTTGCTGCGGCCCACCGGAACTCGCGGCTCAGTGACCACGTCGGTGTCGCCCTTACCCTTCCCGAGCACCCAGAGGTAAGGCCCGGTGTTCGGACCGAACTCGGCGGCCAGGCGCTGCCGATCGGCGGCCATCAGATCACCGACCGTGTCGATGCCCAGCTCGGACATGCGGGCGGCGATCCGTTTGCCGACGCCCCACAGCGCAGAGGTCGGACGATGCGCCATCACCTCGGACCAGTTGGCGGCGGTGAGGCGGAACATGCCGGTACCGTCGCCCGCCGCCGGGGCATCGGACTTGCTCACGGACTTGGCGAAACCGGTGGCCAGTTTGGCGGTGAGTTTGTTGTCGCCGATTCCGATACCGCAGGTCAGGCCAAGTTCTGCGATGGCGCTGCGGATTTCGGCGGCGAGGTGTTCGGGGTCATCGGTGTCGGTGGCGAGGAAGGCCTCGTCCCAGCCCCACACCTCGACCCGGCCGGGAAACCCGCGCAGCAGCGCCATCACCTCCTCCGAGGCTTCCTCGTAGGCCACCATGTCCAGCGGCAGGAACACCCCTTCGGGGCATTTGCGCTGAGCCGAGCGCAAGGCCATGCCGGCGTGCACCCCGAAGGCCCGCGCCGGATAGGACGCGCAGGTGACCACCTTGCGCGGCTCGCTCGGATCGCCGTTACCCCCGACGATGACCGGCTGACCGCGCAGTTCCGGATGACGGCGGAACTCCACCGCCGCCTGGAACTGGTCGAGATCGACATGCAGCAGCCACCGGGCCATATGTCGTTCTTACCGCACCGGACCGACAAACTGGGGCAAATGTCCAGCTCACGCGCGACATCGAGATCCTCGTCGTACGATCGGGTGGAGCCGACCGAGGGAGGGCGCGATGACGGAATCGGCCGACAACGCGGTACCGCTGCCCGCCGTGCGGGTGGGTGACCCGGAACGCGCGCTCGCCGCACGGCAGCTGGAGGTCGCGGTCGGCGAGGGCCGGCTCGACCTGCTCGAGCTGGACCGGCGGCTGGCGCAGGTCTACGCGGCGCGGACCCAGGCCGAACTGGTCGCGGTGACCGCGGATCTGCCCGGACGCACCGCGCCGCCGATCGAGTTGCGCACCAAGAGCGGGTCCCGAGACAAACGCGGCCGGTGGGTCGTGCCGTCGGAGCTCACCATCGAATGCGGATCCGGCGATATCCATCTCGATTTCACCGAAGCCGTGTGCACGCACCAGGAGGTGACGGTGCACGTCGATCTCGGTTCCGGCACGCTGGAGCTGGTGCTGCCCTACGGCTGGGGCGTCGACTTCGACCAGGTGGTCGTGAAAAGCGGGGAGGTGGCGGGCAAGCTGCGGGTCCCGCATCTGACCGGTGCGCCGTTGCTGCGCTTGGACGGCCGCGTCAAGTCCGGCGACATCGAGGCGCGCAATCCGCGCCGGAACTTCTGGACCTGGGTGCGCCGCCGCCCGTACTGAGCTGACCAATACGTTGGGAGCCCTTGCGCATGTCCACAAAACAGAACTAAATTCTGGATATGAAGATTCGAGATCGGTTGCTGCTGGCGGCCGAGCGGCAGTTCGCCGAGCGCGGCGCCCTCGATGCGACGCTGACCCAGATCCGCGATGCCGCGGGCGCGAGCGTCGGGGCGCTGTATCACCACTTCCCAGACAAGGCCGAGCTGTACCGCCAGGTGTGGGCGCACGCGCTGGCCGACTATCAGGAGCACTTCTGGGTCGCGGTCGGGCAGAGCACCGGCGCGCAGGAGGGGATCACCGCGGGCGTACGCGAGCATCTGCGGTGGGTCACCGAAAACCAGTACCGGGCCAAGGTTCTCGCCGCATCCCGGCCGCCCGGCATGCGCGACAGCGACAGCAACAAGGAATTCTTCGGCAATGTGTACCGCTGGTGGCGCACGCACGCGCGCTACGGCGCGGTCCGCGACCTCGAATTCGACCTGGTCTACGCCCTGTGGCTGGGTCCGGCGCAGGAATACGCCCGCCAGTGGCTCGGCGGGGATATGCGCTCCTCGCCCAAGGATGTCGGCAAGGAGCTAGCCGACGCCGCCTGGGTCGCGCTGCGCGCCGACGACCGCTGAATCCCGAAGCGCCGCAACCGACTCGGCGTGTCGGCCACCCACCACGACGGACGGAGTTCCGATGACCACCTCGACCGCACTGACCTTCGATCTAGCCCAGCAAGTGCTGGCCGCGCAGCCGTTCGCGCAGCTGGTCGGCACCGAGATCACCGCCTTCGGCGACGGCGCCGCCACGCTGATCATCCCCATCCGGCCGGAGCTCGGCCAGCAGTTCGGCTTCGTGCACGGGGGAGTGCTGGCCTACGCCGCGGACAACGCGCTCACCTTCGCGGCCGGGACTGTGCTCGGCGCGAATGTCCTCACCGGCGGTTTCAGCGTCACCTACCTGCGCCCCGCCGCGGGCGATCGGCTGCGGGCGCAGGCGAAGGTCACCGGCGCTACTCGCCGCCAGGCGGTCGTCAGTTGCGAAATTTATGCGGAGACAGCTGGTTCCGAGCCGGTGCTGTGCGCGGTGGCGCAGGGCACGACGCGGTCTGTCGAGCGCGCTCTGGAAGCCAACGGCAGCTAGACGGATAACAGTGGTACCGCCTGCCGACAGCACGAAAACAGGCCGGACACGGTGGATTCCGTGCCCGGCCCGTTTCCGCTCGCTCAGGCGGTGGCTGCGAACTTCGGGGCGGTCAACGACGCTTCCCGCACCGGCTCGATGGCGTAGGCCAGGATCTCCGCCACGTCGGCGACGGGGCGAACATCCAGTGCGGCAAGCACTTCGGCCGGGACGTCGTCCAGATCCGGTTCGTTGCGCGCCGGGATGAAGACCGTCTTCAAGCCATTGCGCTGCGCGGCCATCAGCTTCTGCTTGACGCCGCCGATCGGGAGCACTCGCCCGTTCAGCGTGACCTCGCCGGTCATACCGACATCCCCGCGCACCGGCCGGCCCAGCGCCAGCGACACCAGGGCGGTGACCATGGTGACGCCCGCCGACGGTCCGTCCTTCGGCACCGCACCCGCCGGGAAGTGGATGTGGATGTTGCGATCCAGCACCTTCGGCTCGATGCCGATCTCCTCCAGGTGCGAGCGCACGTAGGTGAGGGCGATCGACGCCGACTCCTTCATGACGTCGCCGAGCTGACCGGTGAGGGTGAGCGCGCGCTCGCCCTCGGCGGCGTTGGCCTCGATATAGAGGACGTCGCCACCCATGCCGGTGACCGCCAATCCTGTTGCGACACCGGGGACCGCGGTGCGTTCCATCCCGTCCGGGGTGAAGCGCGGCCGGCCCAGGTAGTCCTTCAGGTCATCCAGGTCGATGGTCAGAGCCGTTGCGCCCGAATCGGAGTCGTAACCCAGCTCGGAGTCATAACCCAGGCTCTGCGTCTCGGCCAGCCGAGTTGCCGCCTTGCGCAACGCCTTCGCGACCAGCCGCTCCATCTGCCGGACGCCCGCTTCCCGGGTGTAGTTCGCCGCGATCTCCCGCAGCGCCGCCTCGCTGATCGAAACCTCCTCGGCGGTCAGGGCATTGCGCTCCAACTGCCGGGGCACCAGGAAGTCACGGGCGATGGCGACCTTGTCTTCCTCGGTGTACCCGTCGACGGTGATCAGCTCCATCCGGTCCAGCAGCGGGCCGGGGATGGACTCCACCACGTTCGCGGTGGCGATGAACAGCACGTCGGACAGGTCCAGATCCAGATCCAGGTAGTGATCGCGGAAGGTGTGGTTCTGCGCGGGGTCGAGCACCTCGAGCAGCGCCGCCGCCGGATCACCGCGGAAGTCCGCGCCGACCTTGTCGATCTCGTCCAGCAGCACAACGGGATTCATCGATCCCGCTTCCTTCATGGCGCGCACGATCCGGCCGGGCAGCGCGCCGACATAGGTGCGCCGGTGACCGCGGATCTCGGCCTCGTCGCGCACGCCGCCGAGGGCGACGCGGACGAACTCGCGGCCCAGCGCCCGGGCCACGGACTCACCCAGCGAGGTCTTGCCGACACCGGGCGGACCGGCGAGCACCAGCACCGCGCCGGAGCCCCGGCCGCCGACCACGTCCAGCCCACGCTGCGCGCGGCGGGCGCGCACGGCCAGGTACTCGACCATGCGGTCCTTGACCTCGTCCAGCCCGTGGTGATCGGCGTCCAGAACCGCGCGGGCGGCCGAAATGTCGGTGCTGTCCTCGGTTTTCACCGTCCACGGCAATTCCAGGACGGTGTCCAGCCAGGTCCGGATCCAGCCGGTCTCCGGGCTCTGATCACTGGACCGTTCCAGCCGGCCCACCTCGCGCAGCGCCGCTTCCCGCACCTCGGCGGGCAGGTCGGCCTGCTCGACCCGGGTCCGGTAGTCGTCCGCGCCGTCGGGCTCGTCCTCGCCGAGTTCCTTGCGAATCGCGTTGAGTTGCTGGCGCAACAGGAATTCGCGCTGGGTCTTCTCGACGTTCTCCCGGACCTCGTCGCTGATCTTCTCGGTGACCTCGGCCTCGGCGATATGCGCCTTGGTCCAGTCGATGAGCGTGGTCAAACGCGCTGCGACATCCGGGGTTTCGAGCAGTTCCCGCTTCTGGTCGGCGGTCAGGTAGGAGGCGTAGCCGGCCGTGTCGGCGATCGCGGCGGGATCGTCGAGCTGGTTGACGGCGTCGATGATCTGCCAGGCCTCACGCCGTTGCAGCACCGAGACGACGAGCTTCTTGTATTCGGCCGCAAGCTCTTTGCTGCGGCCATCGGCCACGCCGGCCTCGACCGGCTCGGCCTCGACCCACAGCGCGGCGCCCGGCCCGGTGACGCCGTGGCCGATCTTGGCGCGGCGTTCGGCCTTCAGGACCGCGGCGGGCGCGCCGCCGCGCATCCGGCCGACCTGTTCGATGGTGGCGACCACGCCGTAGGAGGCGTAGCCGTTGTCCAGCCGCGGTGCGACGAGCACCTGATCCGTCTTGGCGGCCCGCGCGGCGTCGATGGCGGCCTGCGCGGATTCGTCGAGTTCGATGGGCACGACCATGCCCGGCAGCACGATCGGATCGGTGAGGAACAGCACCGGCAGGTTCTGAGGTGTAGTCACGTCTTCGACCCTTCTGAAAGTTGAGCGATGTCCAGTCAACCCCGCCGCTTCCGGGTTTGTTCCGGATCCGTGCCCCCGTTCGCTGTCGGCGAATACGCGCAGGCGGCCGCGCCGCGTCGCTCACCGGAATGGTCGTTCGGCTGCCCTATCGTTGGCGCTACTGAGCCGCAGGTTACGGCTAGTTTCTTCGGTTACTTCAGGCGTTAGAAGCCGAGCGGAGCGTTGGATATGAGCAGTGGCGTGCCACATGAGGACTGGGATCCGGATCCCGCCTGGCGGGATCCCGCGGCGCGGATGGCGGATGTGCTGCAAAGCCCGCCACCGCGGCGTGTCGACTGGAGAGTCGCCGCTGTCGTCCTCGTCGTGCTGGCCGCGCTGCTCGCCGTTCCCGCGCTCCTGGCCACGCTCGTCCCGGACCGGAAGACCCCGCAGCACGCGGGTGCGGTGATCGAGCTGACCGCGGGGGGCGCCGAGCCCGACACTGTCAACTTCGCCGGCGTCGACGGCTGGGACCGGCGCCCCACCGGCGACGGCTCGGCCGCCCTGCTGACCAGGGACGACGCGGTGCTGGCCGTGAGCGTCGTGAACGGCGTCACCGATTTCGGCGACGCCGCCGACTGGCGGCTGAAAGTCCTGGGCGTCGAGGGCTTCCCCGCCGAATGGGACCGGGACTGGGAGCTGTGGAACCAGCACGGGTTCGCCGGGCCGGTCTGCCACGGCACGAAGTCCAAGGGCGTGTGCGCCATCCTCGGCAATAAGAATCTGCTGGTCACGCTGGTGCTGCACGGCGAAGACGCGACGCTCGAGCAGCTGGATCGGATCGCGGACACACTCCGGGTCGAGCAATGAGAAGATCGCCCGTCTTCTGGGTCTACTGCGCGGCACTGCTCGCGGGCGCCTTCGGCCTGCTCTATCAGCTGCTGCCGGTACTCGTCCTGACCTGGCGCGACAGCCTGGCCGGCGCGCCGTTCGTGGTGCTGACCTTCGTCGTCTTCGGCGGGCTGCTCATCCACCTGGACCGGCTGCGCGCCCATGTCTGGATCGGCCGCGCCCTGGTCATGGGCTTCCTCTGGGGTGCGCTGGCCGGACCGGGCATCGCGATGTGGGCCAACGATCACAACCTCGAGGTGATCAAGAATCTGGCCGGAGACGCGTTCGCCATCAACTGGCAGGCCGCGATCTCCGCGCCGATCGTCGAAGAGGCGATCAAGGGCTTGGGCGTCTTCACGGTGGCCTGGCTCTGGCGGACGCTGCTGTGGCGGCCCATCCACGGCCTGTTGCTCGGCGGGTTCACCGGGCTCGGTTTCCAGGTCGTGGAGAACGCCACCTATGAGGCAAACGCCGGGCTGCAATCGGCGCAGCCCGCCGCGACCGACGCGATCCTGGTGGGCGCGCTGCGGTTCGTCACCGGGATCACCTCGCACTGGATGCTCACCGCGCTCGCCGGGATCGGCATCGTGCAGGCCGTGGCGCGCTCGGAATGGCCGATGGCCAAACGGGTGCGGGTGTTCGTGATGTTCTACCTGCTGGGCGTCCTGTTCCATTTCCTGTGGGATTCGCCGCAACCGCAGGACGGGCTCGCGATCGTCATCCTGATCCTGCGGATGGCGGCGGCGTTGCTGATCTTCGCGCTGATCTACAGCTCGGTGGTGCGGGGCGAGCGGCGCTGGTTCCGCTCCACCATCGCCACCGCCGTCGAGCGGGGGATCGCACCGGCCGAGGAACCCGCCATGCTGATCACCCGGCGCACCCGGCGGATGGCGCGCACCGCTGCCCGGCAGGCCTTCGGCCCGGGCGGCCCCACCAGGCGTGATCTGCTGCGGCGCCAGTATCGCTTGATCGACTGGGTGCAGGGCTTCGGCACGTATCTGCATGCCGCTTCCCGCGTTGACACTCCCGTGAAGGCAATGAGACTGTTGGGGCCTTAAGTTCTCAGGTCAGGCTCTAGGGGGATCCCACGATGGCGACACTCGCCTCCGGCGTGTTCATCGACTGGGAACAGCTGACCGGGCAATCCAAGTTCGTGGTCGAGCTCATCACCTTCCCGATCTTCAGCGCGCTGGCCGGGTGGCTGACCAACTGGACCGGCGTGCTGATGCTGTTCTGGCCGGTGCAGTTCCGCGGGATCCGGATTCCGGGCCTGCAACTGCTGTATCCGTATTTCCCGCGCCGGGTGCAGGTGCTGCCCACCTTCTCCGGTGACGGCCGGCGGCTCGGGTTCCAGGGCTTCATTCCGGCGCGCGCGGAGAAGATGGCCAGCATCTGCGTCGACAAGGCGCTGATGCGGATCGGCAGCCCGCGCGATTTCATCCACGAACTCGACCTCGACGGCATCGCCGACTACATCGCCGAGCTGGCCCGCGCCCAGGTGCAGCCGATCGTCGACGAGATCATGTACCGGGAGAACCCAGATCTGTGGCGGTCGGTGCCGCGGCAGGTGCGCCAGGTGATCTACCAGCGCATCGACAAGGAACTCCCGGCACTGTGCGAGCGGGCCTTCGAAACCCTCGGCGACAACATCGATCAGCTCATCGACATCAAGAGCTTCGTCATCCGGTACCTGCAGGACAACCCGTACATCCTCAAGGACCTGACCACCACCATCGCGGCCCCGGAACTGAAGTTCATGGTCCGGATCGGCCTGCTGGGCGGGCCGTTCGGCCTGCTGATGGCGCTGTATCTGCATGTGCACCAGCAGATTCCGATCGTCGGGTGGCTGCCCGCGTGGGTGATCGTGCTGGCCGGCGCGGCGGCGATCGGCGTGGCCGTCAACGTCATCGCGGTGAAGATGGTGTTCGAGCCGGGCGATCCGCAGCCGCGCTACAAGTACCTGTGGCGGCAGGCGCTGCTGGCCAAGCGGCAGCCGCAGGCCGCGACCGATCTCGCGCACATCCTGGCCTATCAGGTGCTGACGCTGCCGAATCTGGCGAGCGAACTGCTCGAGGGTCCCAACGGCGACAAGACCAGGCAGCTGATCGAGCGCCTGGTCGCCGACGAGATCCATCGGCAGCTGGGCCCGGCCAAGTCGATGGTGCGGGCCGCGTTCGGCAAGCGGCAGTTCGACAATCTGAAGGTCGGCGCGGCAGGCGCGGCCGTGGGCCTGGCGCCGAGCATGATCGCCGACGAGGAGTTCGCCCGCGAGCAGGCCAAGAAGATCGATGAGTTCGCCGCGCGCAAGCTGCAGGAGCTGAGCCCGGGGGAGTTCATGGAGATGTTCTACGCCTCGGTCGAGCAGGACGCGTGGCTGTTGTACCTGCACGGCGCGGTGCTCGGGCTGGTGGTGGGCGCGGCCCACCTGGTGCTGTTCGGGTGGTGAGCGGGTCCGTTCGGCAATAAACAAGCACGCGTGCTTGCCTTTTTCCGAGACCGCTGCGATGCTGAGCGGCATGGCTGACCTAGAGGCGCTGCTCGGCGATTTCGCCGCGGAATGCGCGGACCTGGAATCCCTGGTTGCCCCGCTGGCGCCGGCGGACTGGGCGCGACTCACGCCCGCCGAAGGCTGGACCGTCGCACACCAGATCGGTCACCTCGCCTGGACCGACGAGGTCGCCACCCTCGCCGCCGCCGACTCCGCGCGCTTCCTGACCCTGGTCGCCGAGGCCGGGCCGAAAGCGCTCACCTTCGTCGACGAAGCCGCCGAAGCCGCCGCCACCGCGCCGCCCGCCGATCTGCTGCGGCGCTGGCAGGGCGGCCGGACCGAGCTGATCGAGGCGCTGCGCGCGGTGCCCGCCGGGACCAAACTGCCCTGGTTCGGCCCGCCGATGAGCGCGGCCTCGATGATCACCGCCCGCATCATGGAAACCTGGGCGCACGGGCAGGATGTCGCCGACGCGCTCGGCGCCACCCGCGCACCCGCCGCGCGACTGCGCAATATCGCCCATATCGGCGTCCGGACCAGGAACTTCGCCTACCAGGTGCGCGGCGAGAACCCGCCTGCCGAGGAATTCCGGGTAGAACTCGACGCGCCCGACGGCTCGGTGTGGACCTGGGGCCCGGCGGACGCGCCGCAGCGAATCACAGGCCCGGCCTTGGATTTCTGCCTGCTGGTGACGCAGCGGCGGCATCGTGACGATCTGGCGCTGACCGCGCAGGGCGCGGACGCCGCGCATTGGCTGACCATCGCGCAAGCGTTCGCCGGACCCACCGGCGAAGGCCGGAAAGCGGGTCAGTTCAGCTGAAACGGGTAACCGGCCGGACGCGAGGTCCGGCCGGAGCCACCCGGCCCCCGATCCGAAAATTCGGGAGCCGGCGAGCATCACACTTGGGTGCGCCGTTCGTGTCGGCCGGACGCCGTTGGCCGGGTGTCTCGATGTGGCAGTCGAGGATGACGCTCGCCGACTACCTCCCTATTTACCCGGTGGACCCCTCCCAGAAACCTGCCACTTTCAATTACCCGGCTTCGCAGAGTTCACACCCGACCGTGCGGAGTTGTGATCCTGCTCGCACCTGGGCGCCGACGCCGCACCCCGGGCCGTAACCTGGACGGGCGTACGGCTTTCAACGATGCGGGTCGTCGCCAGGGGAGATAAGGGGCGCCCAGGGAAGGGGAAGCATCGTGCACGCACACAATCCTGCCCAGGTCATCCGGCATATCGCCATCGTGCTCGCCGGTGCCGCGAGTATCGGGCTCACCGGCGCCGCCGGCGCTTACATCATGAGTCAGATGACCGATATCCAGCGTTCGGAGACAGCGCGGCCGGCACCGGTGCGCGAATCCGGCGAATCCACCGCGAACCACTCCGGCATCGATCCGGAAACCAGCGCGGTCCGCCTGACCAGCGAGCACAACGTGCTGCCCGCGTTCTTCCGGACGCCCGCCCCCGCGCCGGAACAGAGTGTGCCGCAGGTCGTCTCGACCGCGCCGAGCACACCGCCCGGCCTGACCGGGACGCTGCACCTGGGCGAGAGCGCCTACGTCGGCGCGCACGTCGCGCCGGTCCACACCAATACTTTCGCGATCACCCTCGACACCAACGTGTTCTCCACGCTGTCGAACATCCTGCTGTCCGAACCGGTCCGCGAAGGTCTCGGCGCACAGGAGGAACTGTCGGGCGTCACCCGCCTGCGCACCGAGTTCGACGCCCGCGCGGGCGTCACCCTGGTGTTCTCCGATCCGGCGCTGGGCGAGCACGCGATCCAGCTGAACCGTAATCCGGCGCCGTCCTCGGTGCCGCCGTCGGAGCCGGCACCGTCCGAGCAGGCACCGGTTTCCTCGTCGGAGCCATCGCCGCTGACATCACAGCCCGCACCGGCGGCCACGCCTGGCACCATTACCGTGTGACGTCGCCCGGCACCGCCAGCACCTATGACTTCTGTGTGATCGGCGGCGGCATCGTCGGCGTCGCCACCGCGCACGAAATCCTGCGCCGCCATCCCGGATCCAGCCTGGTCCTGCTGGAGAAATCCGCGGCCCTGGCCACCCATCAGACCGGCCACAACAGCGGGGTCATCCATTCCGGCATCTATTACGAACCGGGCAGCCTGAAGGCCGAACTGTGCCGCCGCGGCGCGCAATGGACCAAGGAATTCGCCGCCGCGCACGGCATTCCCTTCGAGGTCTGCGGAAAACTGCTGGTAGCCACCGATTCCGAAGAGCATCGGCGAATGCTGGCGCTGCACGAGCGCTCGGTCGTCAACGGGGTCGACGTCGAACTCCTGGATGCCGCCGAGCTGCGCCGGCGCGAACCCAGGGTAACCGGCACCGGCGCGCTGTTCGTCCCCGGCACCGGCATCATCGACTTCACGAAAGTCGTTGTCGCACTCGCTGAAATGGTCCGGAAGTCGGGTGGGGACATTGTGTTCGGCGCGGAGATCACGGCCCTCGCCGAAACCGCCGACACAGTCACCGCGGCCGGTCCGGCCGGTTCCTGGACCGCCCGGAAGCTGGTGGCCTGCGCGGGTTTGCAGGCCGACCGGATGGCCCGGCTCGCGGGCCTGCCCATCGATTTCCGCATCGTGCCCTTCCGCGGCGAGTACTACCAGCTGCCGCCGGAGCGAAAAGACCTGGTGCGCACCCTGATCTACCCGGTGCCCGATCCGAGTCTGCCGTTCCTGGGCGTCCACTTGAGCCCGACCATCGACGGCGCGCTGACCGTAGGTCCCAACGCGGTGCTCGGGCTCGCCCGCGAGGGCTACCGCAAAGGCAGTGTGAACCTGCGCGACGCCCGCGACGTCCTCGGCTACCGCGGCCTGCATCGCGTCGCCCGAAACCACGTCCGCACCGGTGCGCGGGAGCTGCGCAACTCCCTGTTCAAACGCGGCTATCTGGCCGAATGCCGCCGCTACTGCCCGGAATTGACGCTCGACGACCTGCGTCCGCGGACGGCGGGCATCCGCGCCCAGGCGGTGCTGCGGGACGGAACCCTGGTGCACGACTTCATGATCGAACGCACCGCGCGCATGGTGCACGTGCTCAACGCGCCCTCGCCCGCGGCCACCTCGGCCATGCCGATCGCCGCCCATATCGTCGATCGACTCCAATAAAGAGGAGAGCTGTAGTACTTTTAGGCCAGCCGTGGATCGCCGCCGGAAATCGGGCAGGGAGGGCCTCATGGGCCACATCAAGTACGCGAGTGACGTCGGCGCACCGGTTGAGGCAGCGTTCAGCTACACCGACAACTACGTCTTCGTCCCGGACTGGATGTTCGCCGTCGCCGCGTTCGAACCGGTCGGCGAGATGGACCACGGCCTCGGCGCCCGCTTCGCCGCCACCGCCCGGATCGCAATCTGGCGGCCCGTCCTGGCCTGCGAAATCACCGAGTACCGCCGCAATGTGGTGATCGGCTACACCTTGCGCGGCCCGCTCTCCGGGACGCTGACCTTGCGCTTCGATCCACTCGGCTACGGGCGTGCGGTGCTCACCTCAGAAGCGGAGTACTCTGCTCCGCGAGGATTCACCGGGCGCGTATGCGCCAGCCTGGTGGATGCCGCGGTGCGCTCGGCACTACGCCGCACCGAGTCGCAATTGCGAAGGGAGATAGAGGAATTCCACGGTACCGATCTTGTCGGCCGGATTGCGTAGGGTGCCAGCCATGATCATCGTGAGCACCGACGGATCCTGCCTCCGCAACCCCGGCGGCGCCATCGGCTGGGCTTGGGTCAATCACGAGGGGGGATCCAACAGTGGGGGAGGCGCGTCGGGCACCAACCAGATCGCCGAGCTGCGCGCGGTCCACGAGGCGATCATCGCCCATCCGGGAGCCGAACCGCTGCTCATCGAGAGCGACTCGCTCTATGCCATCAAATGCTCCTCGGAGTGGATCAACGGCTGGCGGATCAACGGCTGGCGCACCGCCAGCGGCGGCGCGGTGAAGAACGTCGAGATCATCAAGCAGATCGATCGGGCCATCGCCACCCGCCCGGGACCGGTGCGGTTCCGCTGGGTGCGCGGTCACGTGGGGAACTACTTCAATGAAAAGGCCGACGTGCTGGCTGGGGAAGCAGCACGGAAGGCGGCAGCGGCAGGGCCAAGCACCGAGACGGCGCTGTCAGTAGAGAAGCCGGTGGCCGAAAAGGCACCGGCGGCGCCTGCGAAGCCGACTCCGGCACCGACCCCGGAGAAGGCCTCCGCGCCTGCGGCTGCTCAGACCTTGACCCTGTTCTGAGCAGCCAAAAGAGCCTCCGGCTCAGTGGTACTGGGACCCACTGAGCCGGAGGCTCTGGTTTGCCTGGAGCCGGCTAGGTTGTGTCTCGAAGTGAGTGTTGGGGGGGGGGGGCGGGGGGGGGGGCCCCCCCCCCCCCCCCCGCGGCCGGGGGTTTTGGCCGCGGGGGGATTATTTTTGTTGGTGCGGTTAGAGTTTTTGTAGGACTAGTATAATATAAATAA